>NZ_JNZZ01000011.1 GCF_000717645.1 Streptomyces californicus | reverse complement strand
GGGCTGGGCAGGGGCGGGAGTCTGCTCCGACTCGGGGGCGGGGTTCTCGGCCGGTACGGGCATGGGTGCGGGGCCTTGGGCCGGTACGGCGGCGGGCTCGGGTGCGGGGCCTTGGGTCGGTACGACGGCGGGCTCGGGTGCGGCTTCGCGCGCCGGGGCAGGGGTGGCTTCGCGCGGGGGCGCGGGCTCGGGGGCCTCGGTCCGGTCCGCTTGGGGGACGGCTTGCCGGACGGCTTCCTGGGCCGGGGCGGAGCGTTCTGCTGGTGCTGGTGCTGGTGCTGGTGCTGGTGCTGGTGCTGGTGCTGGTGCTGGTGCAGGCACGGGCGACGGGGCGGCGACGGCGTGGTGCTCGGGGTCGGCCGCCGGGATCGAGCGGTCGAGCGGGGCCGGGCCGGAGCGGTGGTGCGGGGCCGGGAAAGAGCGGTCGAGCGGGGCCGGGGCCGGGCGGTGGTGCGAAACCGGGCGGTCGAGCGGCACCGAGCGCTGGTGCGGGATCGAGCGGTGGCGCGGGAGTGTGCCGGGCCGGGCCTGGGCGTGGTGGGCGGTCAGCGCTGCGGGGTGGTTGCAGTAGAGGGTGCGGGTGGTGATGCGGCCGTCGGGCCGGCGTTCGCGGGCGCGCTGGAGGTAGCCGCAGGCTTCGAGTTCGCGCAGGCGGGAGGCGATCAGCCGTTCACCTTCGCGGCATTGGGCGGCGAGGGTCTTGACGCTGATGTCCGTGCCTCGGGGGAGGGACTGGATGCGCACGGCGAGCCCGATGGCGGCGAGGCTGAGTTCGGGGTGCTGGGCGAGGTGGTTGCCGACGACGGTGAAGCGGTCGGTGTGCGGGAGGGTGATGTGGACGACGCCCCGGGTGGGGAGAGGCCCCGGAATCTCCGCAAGGGCGCGGGTGAGGGCAGTATTCTGCTGGGTATCCATCGGGAAGCTCCTGACTTCCTTGGTGGTCAGGCCCTCGATCGGGATTCCGAGTCCCGGCCGGGGGCCGACGTATGGGGGCATGTGGTCTGGCGTGAGCATATGCCGGACAACGGGCCCCAAAGCGAGCTGAGTTAGGAAAACTCACCCGTGTGGGTGACCAGGCCCGCGGACGCCCCGGGAAGGTTCAGCTGGTTGCCGGGAGGGTGGGGTCGGGTTGGGTTCTTTCCCCGGTTCTTTGGGTGGTTGATGTCCCGCGTCACCGCGTCGCGGCCGGGCGCGATCCGGTGACGGCGTGTCGGTGGGCACGGGGCCCCACCGGGTCGCGGTATCGCACGATCCGGTCTGAGCTGGGCGTCTGGGAGCAGGTCTGGCCGCTGACCGCCGGCTGCGTCGCGGTGGGTGCGGCCACGACCCAGCCGACGGACGTCCGGGGCTGCTGGCGGCGCACGGGTTCGTGTCCGGCGGCTGAGGGCGTCGGGTTCACCCGGAAGAAGAGGGCGTTTCCCCCACCTCCGATCCTCCGGGTAGCCGGATGGCAGACGGGGTGCCTTGTCGGGGACCGTAGAGATATCCGAAGCAGGTCCCCGCACGTCTCAGAAGAGTCCCGGAAGAGGGGAGGGCGATCAGCTCAGTGAATCCTGGGTGGGGACGACCACTCCGTACAGGTCCTGGATGGTGGCGAGAGCCGATGCGTGGAGTTGCTCGGCCGTGACGCCGTTCGGGGTTCCGTTCAGCGGGAGCGAGCGGGTGGCCGAGGCGTCGGCGACGACGGTCGCGGGGGTGTCGTTGACGAACGCGCCCTGCGCGGTGGCCAGGGTGCACATGTGGGTCATGAATCCGGCGATGATGACGTTCTTCCTGCGGGTCTTGCGCACCTCGTCGGCGAGAGTCGTGTCGTGGAAGCCGTTGGGGAACTCCTTCTCGACCACCGGCTCGCCCGGGGCGGGCTTCACGGCGGGGATGATCTGTCCCGCCTCCGACGTGAGGTCGTAACCGCGATCGACGATGTGTATGACCGGCGTTCCGGCGGCGCGGGCCCGCTCCAGGAGGGCCGCGGCGTTGTCCACGGCCGGCTGCCAGCCCTCCAGCTCCATCACGCCCTCGGTGTAGGTGTTCTGGAAGTCGACCAGGAGCAGGGCCGCGTCGGCGAGCGTGGCGGGGGTCTGGTCGGAGCCGATGAGTTCGCGCAGCGTGGTGCTGGTCATGGGGGTACCGCCTTGAGGTCTCGGTAGGTGCTCGCCCGCTCGGTGCGGCGGGCTGGGGCCAACGCTAGGAGTCGCCGTGCATGTCGGCAATGACGTCTAACATGCAGATACCGACATGCCGTGCCGTGCCGTGGTGCCTCCGTGCTGCCGCGAGCCCGGCGGAGAGAGCGGAGAGAGGAGACCGGATGGTGCCCACCACCGGGCGGCTCGTCGTCATCGTGGTGTTCGAGGGCGTCGACCTGCTCGACGTCACCGGTCCGCCGGAGGTGTTCTCGCTCGCGCGACGTGAGGCGGGTGATGCCGCGGCGTACGAAGTCGTGCTTGCTGCCGCCTCGTTGGAGCCGGTGACCACCGCCGCCGGGGTGCGCATCCTTCCCGACGTCACCTTCGACCAGGCGGCCGGGCGGAGCATCGACACGCTCATCGTCCCCGGCTCGGTGGAGGCGGACGGTGAGCGGCGGGTCCGTGCCGTGGTCGATGCCGGGCTGGTGGAGCGGGTGAAGGCCCTCGCCTCACGGACCCGGCGGGTCACGTCCGTCTGCGTGGGCGCGCACCTGCTGGCCGCCGCCGGGCTGCTCGACGGGAAGCGCGCCACCACCCACTGGTCGACGGCGCACCAACTCGCCGCCGAGCACCCGGAGATCGAGGTGGACGCCGATCCGATCTTCATCCGCGAGGGAGACGTCTGGACCGGGGCCGGGATCAGTGCCTGCCTCGACCTGTCCCTCGCCCTCATCGCCGACGACCTCGGGGAGGAGATCGCGCTCCGGGTCGCCCGGCAGCTCGTGATGTACGTGAAGCGGCAGAGCGGCCAGAGCCAGTTCAGCGTTCCGCTGGAGCAGATCTCGGCGACGCGGCGCATCGAGGACCTGCGCCACCACATCCTGCGCACCCTCGGCAGCCGGCTCACGGTCGCCGACCTCGCGGCGTACGCGCATGTCAGCGACCGCCACCTGACCCGGCTCTTCAAGACCGAGCTGGGCATGACCCCGTACGCCTACATCGAGTCGGTACGGGTGGAGAAGGCGCGCCACGAGCTGGAGTCCTCCGACGCCACGCTCGAACGCGTCGCGGCGGTCTGCGGGTTCGGCACGGTGGACACGCTGGTACGGGCGTTCCGGAGGCGGCTGAACGCGACGCCGACGGAGTACCGCAGCCGCTTCCGTACCCGCCGGGACGTCGCACGGTCCGCGCGGACGGACTGACGCTCCCGGGCCCCGTGCCCGTCAGCCGGGGCGGCGCGTGCGGCCCGGCTCCTACAACTGGTCGCCGGTGGAGGCCGACTTCGGGGGATGCTTGCCGCCGCCGTCCTTGGGGTCCGTTGCGCAGGACGGGCGGTCGTAGGACTGGTCGTTGGGGAGGAAGAGCACGGCGGCGACCCGGCGGGGGTGGTCGACGCCGAGCCAGTCGTCACCCGTGCGGGTACCGTCCGGCTCCGGCCACGCGCCGGCCGCGTCCACCGTCGTGCACCGCAGCGCCACCCGGTCCTGGTCGACGGCGCAGGCGTCCACCACGGGGCCGCGTGGCTCGTCGGTCCCGTCGAAGCGGTAGTCGAGGTGGACCTTGTCGCCGTCGGCGGGCACCTGCGGATGCGGTGTCAGCCGCCAGCCGACGACCTCGACGGTGACGCCGAGATTCTGCCCGTCCGTGTCCACGACCTGTACCTTCCGGCCGGCCTCACCGCGCTCGGCGGTCGTGTCCTGGCAGAACCAGGAGGAGGAGCAGCCGGACAGGGCGGGGAGGGACAGGGCGAGGGACGCCAGGAGCATCGGGGCGGTGGGACGCGGCCGGGCGGTGAACACGGGGATGGCCTCCGGTCGAAGCGGGCGGACCGTGTGGTGGCGAGTGGCGAGGGGGCGGGCCGTGTGGTGGCGGCGGACGGCGAACGGCGGGTGCACCGTGCGGCAGGCGGCAGGCGGCAGGCGGCAGGCGGCAGGCGCACCGGCGGTACGGGTGAGGGGGCGGGCCCGACCGGGCTCGCCCCCTCACCGTTCACCACGTCACCGTCAGGCGGCCGAACCGGCCTTCCGGCGGCGGACGACGAACACAGCGGCCGCTCCGAGCAGCACGGCCGCGCCGCCCGCGAGGGCGATCGAGCCGGTGGCGGAGGACGAGCCCGTGGCAGCGAGGCTGCCGCCGGTGCCGGTCTGCGCCGGGGTGCCCGAGGACGAACCCAGCGGCGTGGTACCGGTGTTGCCCGCGCCGGGCTTCGGGGCCTTGGAGGGCTTGGCGTCCTCCGTCTTGCCGGGCTTGCTGCCGGCGGCCTTGACGTCGAACTCGTACATGTTCAGGTCGGTCATGCCGCCGCAGCTGCCGTCCTTGTTGTAGAAGTCGGCGGCGATGAAGGCCACACCGTTCCCCGCCGGGGTGGCCTTGTCGAGGGTGAGGCGCAGCTTCACATCGGTGTGGCTGCCCGGCTTCAACGGCCCCAGGCCGTCGATGTAGTCGTCCTCGTCGGCGCTCTGCCACTTCGGGGAGGACTTCGTGGACCACTGCAGGCGGAAGAACTTGCCGGTCTCCTTGATGCCGGTCTTGTCCGTCGCGAAGACCCCGGTGTACGCGATGATCTCGTCCATGTTCCGGTCGGAACCGTTGGTCACGCGGAGGGCGAAGTCCGTGGTCGTCCCGGCGACGAGCTTGTTCGGCAGGCCGGTCACCTCGGCGGTGAGGTCGTTCTCGGGCTCGCAGACGTCGCCCTCTTCCTCCTCCTCTTCCCCCGCCTCCTTGACGGCCTGGGCCAGCGCGGCCTCGGCGGCGATCTTCGCGGCGAGCGCGTCGTCCGCCGCCTTGTCGAGCACGCTGTAGGCGCGGACCGCCGCGACCCGTGCGTCGTCGACCGCCGTCACGGCCTCGGTCGCCTTGGCGTCGGCGGCGGCCTTGGCGGTGGCGGCGCTCGCCGCGGTCGCCTCGGCCTCGGTGACGGCGGTCTCGGCCGCGGTCTTCTGCTCGGGCGTGGCGTCCTCGGGCAGGTCCGCAAGCTTGGCCTTCGCGTCGGTCACGGCCTGGTCGGCGGCGGTCTTCGCGGCGTCGGCGTCCTTGGCGGCCTGCTTGGCGGCGGCCGCGGTCACGGCGAGGGGGTGGGTGCTGCCGAGCTCGTCGAGCGTCTTCCTCAGCTCGACCAGGGCGTCGGCCTTCGCCTTGGCGGCCTTCTCGTACGCCTCCTTCGCCTCGGCGACGGCCGTCTCCAGCTCCTTGATGGTCGGCTTGCTCTTCTTCTCCTGCGTCTGCGTCACCGGCTTGGTGTCGGCGTACGCGGGCGAGACGGCGAGGAGCGCGGCAGGGGTGGTCACGGCGAGCGCGACGGCGGTGGCGAGAGCGCGGCGAATCTTCACATGGTTCCTTGGGTCGGCTCCGAAGGAGAGGGAGCGGCGGTGCGTTGTCCCGGAGGCGCGTGCGGGGGCGGTACGTCGTCCCGGTGTCGCGTCGTCCGGGCAGTGCGTCGTGGTCGGCGGTGCGTCGGCCCGTACGGTGCGACCGCCGGTCCGGGGCGCGCCTACGGGTGGAACGGCTGCCACGGCGGAACGGATCACGCGGGCTGCCTGTGATGATCGTATGGGGAACCTGTGACGGCACCCGAGGAATATCCCGGGCCCGGGGGCGGGGCGGGGCCGATCGCGGAGGACAGAAGTCGCCAAAGCGTGCAGTTGCCCTCGATCTCCATGTTTCCGCTGTGACGAAGGCCACGGGGACGCGGATGGTGGTTGGGTCCGACCGGGCGGCGAGGGTCTCGCCCGTGGGGCCGGTGTGCGTCGGGGGTGGGCGACCGGATGCGGCCCGTCGCGTGGTGTGCGCACACCACGCGACGGGCCGCTTCAGTTCAGTGCTGGACGGGTCGGCCGGTCACCGCTTCGCGGCGAGGGAGCCGCAGTTGGTGCCGTTCTTGCCCGCGACCTCGCCGGAGATCTCGCCGCGCCACGTCACGCACAGGCCGCGCGCGTCGAGGTAGACCGGTCCCGCGTACGTGGTGAAGTACCCCGTGTCCGTGACCGTCGTGGTGGGCGAGGCGAAGCCGAGCGAGGCCGTCATGTGCACGGCCTTGCCGGGCTTGGTGCGGACGGTCACCACGCAGTTCTTGCCGGTGGCGGAGCTGTACGTGAGGAAGACCGTGCCCTTGGTGCCGATCTGGGCGGAGTTCACCACGGAGTAGCCGCTGCCGCAGGCCCCGTTGTACTGCGCGGCGGCGGCCTTCTTCGCCGAGTCGGCCCGCTGGGCGGTCGGCTCGGCCGCGACGGCGGCCGGTGCGAGGGCCATCGCCGCACAGGCGGTGGCGGTGACGGCGGCCCCGATGGCCGATGCACGTCGGATGTTGATCATGTTGTTTCCCCGGTTTCTCTTTCGGTCACTGCGCGACGCCTGGTCGGGCGCGCGGCTCCCCGCTCCACCGCAGTGGTGTGGGTCACACCTAGTCGGACAGGCCGTGACGCGGGGGAGTTGTACCGGCGGCGCGCTGTTACGAATTCATGACACAGAGGGACAAGATCGTCTTTTCCGACCACGTCCCGGCCGTGGTCCGGTGACCTGCGGCGCGACACTCCGGGGCCCGGCGGAGCGATGAGTTTCGGCGGGGCCCGGGGTCTCATACGGCAGAGGTGGTCAGCGGTTCGAGGCGGAGGCAGCTGTGAAGAGCGACACGAAGCGCGACATCTGGCGGATGGTGCACGCCGAGCGCGCCGCGCTGGTCGAGGACCTCGCGCGGCTGGAGCCGGAGCAGTGGGACACGCCGTCGCTCTGTGCGGGGTGGACCGTGCACGACGTGGCCGCCCACCTGGTGGACACCGCCCTGACGACCCGTACCGGCTTCGTGGCCGGGCTCGTCCGCGCGCGGTTCGACTTCGACCTGCAGAACAGGCGCGGGGTGGAGCGGTGGCGCGGGGACTCGCCCGAGGAGACGCTGGCCCGGCTGCGGCGGGTGGTGTCGCGGACGTCGACGCCGCCGGCCTCGCTCGACACCCGGCTGGTCGAGGAGGTCGTCCACGGCGAGGACATCCGGCGGGTCGTGGGCCTGGAGCGCGTCTACCCGCAGGAGGCGGTGGTGCGGGCGCTGCGCCTTCAGGCGCGTACGCCGGCGTCGTTCGGCGGGGCGAAGGAGATGGTGGCGGCCGTCCGGCTGACGGCGACGGACGCCGGGCTGTCGATCGGGGAGGGGCCGGAAGCGGCGGGCCCGGCCCTGCCCCTGCTCCTGGCCGTGTCCGGCCGCCGGGTGGCGCTCGGTGAACTCGACGGCCCGGGGGTCGCGGCGCTCACGGAGCCCGCCGCCTGAGCCCGCCGCCTGAGCCCGCCGCCTGAGCCCGCCGCCTGAGCCCGCCGCCTGAGCCGGGGCCCGCCGCCTGAGCCCGGACGCAGAAGCAGAAGCGGAACCGGAAGCGGAACCGGAGGCGGAGGAGGCGGGCCCGGTGCGGGGCGCGGCCCGGTACGCCCAGCACAGGCCGGTACGCCCGACGCGCCCCGGTACGCCCAAGGCAGCCCGGTACGCCCAGCGCGGGCCGGTCTCACGCGGTCCGGCCGTCGGTCGCGTACGGGCTCGCTAGGGTTGCCGCATGGCTGATCATCAGAACGGTACGGCCGAGTCGGTCACCGAGGTCTGGCATGCCCTGACCAACTGGCTCGCCGCGCACGCTCCCGTGTCCCACGCCTCCCTCCTGCCGCCGGCGACGGACGACGAACTGGCCGCCGTGGACGCTGGTTTGCGTGACCGGCTCGGCTACGGGCTGCCCGTCGAACTCGCCGCACTGTGGCGGCTGTGCGGCGGTGTGCGCCACCAGATCATCGAGGCGGACGAGGAGGGCGAGGTCGGCTCGGGGGCGTTTCTGCCCGGTGGCGTGCTCTTCGTCCCGTCCGAAGCGCTGGGCCTGCGGCTCCCGGCGGAGGGAGGGCACGACGGCTGGGGCGGCGCCCGCGTGGTCCCGTGGCTGACCCGGGACGAGGCGGGGCCCTTGCAGGGCCACTACGTCGGTGACATCGGTGTGGGGCGGTGGAACCTGGTGGACGAGCCGGTGTCGGAGCCCGCGTACCCGTCGGCCACCGCGTACCTCGAAGCCGTGCACCGCACGCTGACCGAGGGGCCGGCCGGCCTGATGGGTTCCGATGTGCCCGGCCTGGTGTGGGGTTGCCTGGTCTGGGACGACCCGGAGAACCCGGGCCTGGACGAGGCGTTCGAGCACTGGACGCCCGTCCACTGAGCAGCGGGCCCGGCCACTGACCGGCAGCCTCCCGCCCACCGGGCAGCAGACCCCGGCGTCGACTGAACAGCAGGTCCCCCGCCCCGCGCGTGCGGGACGGGGGACCTGGGTGTCATACGCCGGTCAGGGCTTCTTCATCGCGCAGATGAGCGTCGCCTTGGACGGGTCGCACGCGGTGAACCAGCTGTTGCCCGGGTTCACGGTGTAGCGGTCCTGGTCGAGGATCCGGAACTTCTTGAGAAACCCCTCGTAGAAGAGTTCCGCCTTCATCGAACCGGAGTTGACCTTCAGGGACATCGAGGAACGCCCGCACTTCTCGTTGAACGTCGGGGCGTCGTAGCGGGTGTCGTCGAGCAGGTGCTCGCTGCCGTCGTCGACCTTGGCCGCCACGGTCTGGATGCACTCGGCGCCACCGTTCTTGCCGGCCGTGTTGACCCCGCCGTTCGCCACGGGGACGCCGGGCGACTGGTAGGTGGCCGAGAACGGGAACTCGTCGCACGAGATCGTCTCCGGCGCGCCGTCCAGCTCCGGGTGCAGGAACGTCCACGAGTGCTTGGCGAAGCGCTTCTGCGGTACCCAGCCGTCCGACCGGGAGCCGCTGTACTTCGGGCACATCACCTTCTCGCGGTTGTTCTCCCGCTCGTAGTTCTTCTCGTTGCGGTCCTTGGCCGGCAGGTACTGCAACGGATCGGCGAGCGACTTGCCGGTGCCCTTGGACTTGGACTTGTTCTGGATCAGCCACACGTGGGCGGCGGCGGAGGGGTACTTCGCCGTGTTGAACGTGTAGTTCGGGTAGTACTGCGGCATCACGCAGCCGCTGTTGGCGCCGTTCGCCGACACCTTGTCGCAGCGGACGGTGACGGTGGGGGAGAAGCCGGGGCCGCCGTCCACCCACTTGCCGCGCTTGCCGTTCAGCCCCATGGGGGGCGTGACCTCGGTCTCGGGGTTGGACACGAAGCCCACGGGCATCGACTTCGACAGGTCGACGTCACGCTTGCCGGAGGCGTCGTGGACCGAGCCGTTCCACGTGTGGGAGGCGGTGCCGGTCGCCATGTGGCCGTCCCGGGGCTGGTTGCCGTCCATGCCCCCGTCCCAGGACAGGTCGTTGTAGAAGTCGAAGTTCTGCTGCTGGCCGTCGGCGTTGCCGCAGCCGTCACTGGCGCACAGGGAGTCGATCATGGCGACGGGGTTGCCGTCGCCGAAGAGCACCGCCCGGTCCTCGGCGGGGAAGTCGTTCGAGATCGGGTTCAGCTCGATCCACGTCTTGATGCTGTCGCCCTGGGAGTCGACCTTGACCTGGTAGGCGACCTCGAAGTGCGCGTTGTACTCCACCGGCACGGTGCCGTCGGTGAACTCGGCCTTCGCCCGGTAGTGCAGGTCGTAGAAGAGACACGCCTCGGTGCGGGTCATCAGCGACTTCTGCGCCGCTCCGGACAGGGTCGGCTGGCACCAGGAGTCCTTGATGATCGGGTCCGGGTAGGAGCCGGCGCGCGCCATCCGCGCGCGTGCCGACTTCCGGGTGCCCTCCAGGGACCGCTCCTTCTTCGGTGTCAGCGTCACATCGGAGCTGCCGCTCTCGAAGGCGCGGGCGCCGGACAGCGGCTTGAAGCCGGGCAGCCCGGCCTCCTGCGGGCTGTTGGGCTGGTTCGGGTCGAGCGCGTCCTTGTCGAGCGGCGGGATCGCGATGTCGATCTTCCGGGCGCGGTTGTAGTCGCGCGTTCCGGACGTGAACCCGTAGTCCTTGACCGGGCCGACGTTGCCCGCCCGGTCGACGGTCTGCGTCTCCACGGAGTGGTTGCCGTCGGCGGCCGGCGTCACCGTGTACGAGGCGTCGGGAGCGGGCGCCCTGGCAAGACCGGTCGTGGTGCGGACCGTGCTCCAGCCGCGGTCCGGGGCGTCGTCCTCGTACGGGTCGACACGGAACCGCACTTCGGCGGCGTCAGGGGCGCCCGTGGTGACGTCGAAGCCGCCCGCGACACCCGAGGGGCCGCCCGCGTTCTCCGGGTAGGTCGACGACACGATGGACTGCGGTTCGCCCGGCGCGGTGGTGTCGACGACGAACTGGGTCCACGGCGACCAGTTGAGGTTGTAGTGGGTGCCGTCGTAGGCGTTGGTGCGGAACTTGTACGTCCTGCCGTCCTTCAGCTGCCCGGCCGGGACGGTGACGGAGGCCGGCTTCCCGGAGTCCACGAAGCCGGACACGATCAGGCCCTCACCGACCGGGGTCGTGATCGGCGTGTTGGTGGCGGCGTCGTAGACCTGGAAGGAGCCGTTGACCTTGTCCCCGTCCGCGTCGGTGAAGGTGTCCCGCAGGACCGGGGTGGTGGTGTTGACCGCCCACACTCCGGCGTAGGACTTGAACGGGGCGCCGGCCTGCCGGTCCGTTCCGTCCGAGGGACGGTAGTTGTAGGTGACGGACAGCTTGGGCTGGTTCGCCGCGTTGTTCGCGGAGTTGACCCGCTTCCAGCTCTTGGTGTCGTCGGTCGCGGCGCGCAGACCCAGGTGGCCGCGGGTGGCCTTCTTGGACGCCCAGGACTGGACGAGGGTGTCGACGTCGGCGTTGATCCAGCCGTCGGGCTGGGTGGCGGCGCAGTCCGTGTTGCCCCGGGTCTCGGTGGAGGAGTGGTACTCCTGGTTCCAGGCGGGCTGCGAGGCCCAGCGCGACGAGGTGGAGGGGGCCGCGGTGTCCCAGACGGTCCACTTCTGCGCGCTGCAGTCGGTGTTACCCGAGTGGAAGTTCCACAACGCCAGGTTGGTGTCGATGATCAGCGCGTCCTGGATCGGCGTGGTGTTCCACGTGATGTAGGAGCGCGCGGTGCGCGGCGTGCCGTCGGGGTTCTTCGTGCCCGGGTTGCCGAAGTCGAGTTCGGTGTCGCTGGACCAGTCGACGGTCTCGCCCTGCTGTACGTACGTGTCGAAGGTGTTCGACAGCGCCGAGGTGGACGGGTCGACGGTGACCGGGTACGTCGTCTCCGGGTCGGCGAGGAAGCCGGGGTCCGGGGTGACGACGAGGTCGATCTCGCCGGGGCCCTTGTCGACGACCTTCATGTCGACGCGAGCCCGGTTCGTGTGCTCGCCGGACGCCTGGTCGACGGCCGCGTCCCACATGACCGGGGCGGGCATGGTGGCCTTCTCGACGCCGGTTCCGGCGTCGCTGAAGGTGACCGAACCGTCCTTGTTGGCCCGGGCCTTCAGCCCCTTAGCCTTCACCGGGAGGGTGTAGGAGTAGGAGCCGGCGGCCGGCTTTTTTTCGATCTCGACGAACTGCTCGAACCCGCTGCGGGTGGCTTCCACGATGACGTCCGCACCGGGCACGGCGTCCCGGTAGCGGGCGCGGGTGCCGTCCAGCTCGGGGGCGGGGAGGCCGCCCTTCCACTGGAGCGTCACCTGGTCGTCGCCGGTGCTGAGGGTGACGAGGTCGCGGGCGCTGTCGTCCTGCGCGGCGCGCAGCGACTTCGCCGGAGTCCCGCTCTTTCCGCCCAGGCGCAGCCCGTGGGGATGCGCCTTCGGGGCGACGGTGCCGTCGGCGCTCCGGGCGAGGGTGACGTCGACCTTCTGCCACGTCCCGTTCTTCCAGACCCGCTCGGGGCCGGCGGTGAGTTCGGTGGTGAGGGTGCCGTCCGGGTTGGCGACGGTGTGGGTGGTGGGAGTCGTCTCGTCGGTGGCGACGACCTTCTTCCCGGTCTTCCGCGCCTCCGTGATCGCCCAGGCCGTCGAACCCTTGGCGTGCTGCGCCGCCCAGGCCAGGTCCGACTCCAGGACGTCCCGCTCGGAGGGGGGTTCGCCGGACACCTTCGCGGTGGGGGCGGCCGGTTCGTCCGGTGCGGCGGTGGCCGTCTGACCGGATACGAGGGCGGCTTCGACCGCCAGAACCAGGATCGACGCCAGGGCTATGCGCCCTCTTCGGCGTCGTGAGCGCGCACGCCCGGTGATGTATGCGGACACGGGTGTGTCCTCCCTTCCGATCCTGCCGGTCGGCTGGATCACCAGGGGAACGTAGAGGGAATCTGTGGGGACTCTGTGTGTGGAATCAAAGATTCCGCATGATCATGAACACGGTTGCGCCAGAGGCGGTGCAGTTCTTGTGAACACCGCCTGCGTGAAGTGACCATCAGGTGATGGTCCGTCGCCGGTCATCATGGATCGCGGTCAACTGGGTAGCGAGAACCTGCTTGTTGCTTCGTCGTCTGCTGTCGCGAGGGCGTCCGCCTGCCCGACTTCCAGCGTCCTGACCGGAGTTGCCCCCAATCTGCTCGGCGGCGATCCCAAAGGGCGTGCAAGCGGCGGCTTCTGGGCGCGCGGTCGGTACGGGATCGGTCCACCGCGCCCCCTTTTCTGTATGACGTGCACGCGACAGAATCGGGGCGCTCGGACCGGTCGATCCAGGCTCCCCCATGCTCCTTGGAGGCACCCGCATGCCCATCCCCGCGCGTACGCCCGTATCGCCGCTCCGGCCCTCCCGCAGGGGCTTCCTGGCCGGTGCTCTCGCTGTGTCCGCCACCGCGGTCGTCGGTGCGGCGCCCGCCGTCGCCGCCACGCGGGAAGGGCGGCGGGCGGTTCGCGGTACGCAGGACTGGATGGCCGCGCTGCCCGACCGTACGGCGCTCCAGCGCTTGACGATCCCGGGTACGCACGACTCGGGGGCGCGGTTCGGCGGGCCCTGGTCGGAGTGCCAGAACACCACGATCGCGCAGCAGTTGACGAGTGGCATCCGCTTCCTCGACGTGCGGTGCCGGCTGATCGACGGGTCGTTCGCGATCCACCACGGGGCGTCGTTCCAGAACCTGATGTTCGGCGATGTCCTCGTCGCCTGCCGGGACTTCCTCGCCACGCGCCCGACCGAGACCGTGCTGATGCGGGTCAAGCAGGAGTACTCCTCCGAGAGCGACGCCGCGTTCCGGTCGGTCTTCGACGACTACCTGGACCGGCGGGGCTGGCGCTCACTCTTCCGCCTCGACTCCACCCTGCCCGACCTCGGCGCGGCCCGGGGCAAGGTGGTGCTGCTGGCGGACAACGGCGGCCTGCCGGGCGTGCGGTACGGAGACGCGGCGCTCTTCGACATCCAGGACGACTACATGGCGGAGCCGTTCGCCAAGTACCCCAAGATCGAAGCCCAGTTCCGCAAGGCGGCCGCGCAGCCGGGCAAGTTCTACATGAACTACGTCTCCACGGCCGCCCTGATGCCGCCCCGCTGGAACGCCGACCGCCTCAACCCGCAGGTGCACGCGTTCCTGGAACGCGCCGAGACGTCCGGCTGGACGGGCCTCGGCATCGTCCCGCTGGACTACCCGAACCAGCGGGGCGGCCTGGTGGAGTCACTGATCCGGCACAACCCGGCGGGGTGAGGGAGGTCGGCCTCCGGCGGGGCCGCGGAGCCGTCGGACGGCGGGGCGTGGCCCCGTGCTCATCCCCCCGGCGGCGGTGTCGGCGCTCCCGGCAGGGTGAGGGTGGCCACCGTGCCCGGTCCGTCGTCCGGGGGCCGGCGGAGGGCGATCGTGCCGCCCGCCTGGTGCACCGTGCGGGCCACGATGGACAGGCCGAGGCCGGAGCCGGGGAGTTGGCGGGCCGACGGGGAGCGCCAGAAGCGTTCGAAGACGTGCGGGAGTTCCTCGGCGGGGATGCCGGGGCCCCGGTCCCGTACGGTCAGCTCGCCCCGGTGCAGCGTCACGTCGATCGCGGCGCGCGGCGGGCTGAACTTCACCGCGTTGTCCAGGACGTTGACGATCGCCCGCTCCAGGGCCGCCGGTTCCGCCCGTACGTACCAGGGGGCCAGGTCCTCCGTGATCGTCAGCTCCGGGCCGCGCAGGCGGGCGCGGCGCAGGGCGGTGCGGGTGATCTCGTGCAGGGCCACCACCTGGAGCGGGCCCGGCTGGGCGGCGTCCGGGCGGGCCAGTTCCTGGAGGTCCCCGATCAGCGCGGCCAGCTCCGTCATCTGAGCCTTCACCGACGCCATCAGCGCCTTGCGGTCCTCCGCCGGGATCTGCCGGCCCGTGTCGTCGCTGCGCGCCAGCAGCTCCACGTTCGTCCGCAGCGAGGTCAGCGGGGTGCGCAGCTCGTGGCCCGCGTCCGCGATCAGCTGGGCCTGCCGGTCGCGCGAGGAAGCGAGCTGGGCGGCCATCGAGTTGAACGAGTGCGAGAGGCGGGCGATCTCGTCCTCGCCGTCCACCGGGATGCGCACGGTCAGGTCCTCGGTGCGCGCCACGTGCTCGACCGCCTCGGTCAGCTCGTCCACCGGCCGCAGCCCCGCCCGCGCCACCCACAGCCCGGCCGCGCCCGCGCCGAGGACACCGATGCCGCCGACGAGGGCCAGCACCCAGGCGAGCGTGGACAGCGGCGCGTCGATCTCGCCGAGCGGGCGGGCCACCGAGACCGCGAGGTCGTCGTTGGCCTGGCCGGAGCCGACCACCGGCGGCAGCTTGCGGGTGTAGACCCGCATCTCCTTCCCCGCGTCGTTCTCCGTCGTGTGCAGGGCGTCGGCCCGCCGCCCCGCCGCCACGGCGACGTCGCTCGGCCGGGCCGGGACGGGCGTGGTGTTCGGGGCCGTGCAGTAGTCGCCGTTGGCCGCGACGATCTGCACGGTGTACTGGCCGGGGAACTCCTGGGCGGGCAGCTGGCCGCCGCTCAGGCACGAGGACAGCAGGTCGCGCAGGGCCGCGTTGTCCATCTTGGCGTTGCGCAGCGAGTCGTCGAGCTGGTCCTCCAACTGCTCCCGGGTCACGAACCAGCACGCCACCGCCACCGCCGCGACCGCCACCGCGACCGCCGTCGCCACCAGCAGCGCCAGCCGGGACCGCAACGGCAGCGCCCGGAACCGGCGGACGAGCCCCCTCCGGGCGGGAGCCGGTCCGGAAGCGGGTGCCTGACCGGAAGCGGGTGCCTGACCGGACGTGGAGCCCGTCCCGGATGCGGGAGCCTGGCCGGACGTGGGGCCCGGCCCCGACGCGGGCCAGGGATCGGGAGCCTGACCGGACGCGGGGACCGGTCCCGGTGCCGGCCCGGGACCGGGATCGGCAGGCCGGTGCTGCGGCGGGTCCGACGGCCGCCGCGCCGGGTCCCCGCCGGGGTGTGCCGAACTCACGCCTCGCCGCTCCCGTCCGTACGCAGCGCGTAGCCCACCCCGCGCACGGTCTGCACGAGGCGCGGCTCGCCGCCCGCCTCCGTCTTGCGGCGCAGGTACATCACGTACACGTCCAGGGAGTTGGAGCTCGGCTCGAAGTCGAAGCCCCACACCGCCTTGAGGATCTGCTCGCGGGTCAGTACCTGGCGCGGATGGGAGAGGAACAGCTCCAGCAGGGTGAACTCGGTGCGCGTCAGCTCCACCCGCCGCCCGCCCCGGGTGACCTCGCGGGTCGCCAGGTCCATCCGCAGATCGGCGAAGGAGAGGACGTCGTCGTCCGGGGCGTCCGTGCCCGCCGCGGCGGACGCCGCGTACGAGCTGCGGCGCAGCAGGGCCCGGATGCGGGCGAACAGCTCGTCCAGCTCGAACGGCTTGACCAGGTAGTCGTCCGCCCCGGCGTCCAGACCGGTGACCCGGTCCCCGACCGTGTCCCGGGCGGTCAGCATCAGGATGGGGGTGGTGGAACCGGTGGCCCGGATGCGGCGGGCGGCGGTGAGGCCGTCCATGCGGGGCATCTGGATGTCCAGCACGATGAGGTCGGGGGCGTACGCCTCGGCCATCGCCAGGGCGTCGTACCCGTCGGCCGCGACCTGCGTCCCGTATCCCTCGAAGGCGAGGCTGCGTTGCAGTGCCTCGCGTACGGCCGGCTCGTCGTCGACGATCAGGATGCGCTGGGGATCGTCTTCGGCGGGGCTCATCGCTCGTGGTCCTCTTCTCGTGTCGACCCGGACTGCGGGGGCCGTCCCAGCCTTGCACGGCCGGGGGCCCGGGCGGGATCAGGAACCGTCGCCCGCGCGCAGGGTGTCCAGGTCGGCCTTGAGCGTGTTCACCGGGATCGCGAAGCCGAGCCCCACGCTGCCCGCAGAGGAGCCGCTGCCGGCGGCGGCCGAACTGGGTGCGTACATCGCGGAGTTGATGCCGATGATCTCGCCGTCCATGTTGATGAGTGCGCCACCGGAGTTGCCCGGGTTGAGCGAGGCGTCGGTCTGGAGCGCCTTGTACGTGGTGGTCTGCTCGCCCGTGTCACCGTTGAACTGCTGCCCGCCGAACTCGAACGGCCACTGCCCGCTGCCGCCGCCCTGACCGCCCTGGCCCTGGCCGGAGCCGCCGGAGCTGCCGGAGTCGTCCTTGGCGACCGTGACGTCCCGGTCGAGCGCGGAGACGATGCCGCTGGTGACGGTGCCGGTCAGCCCCTCGGGCGAGCCGATCGCCACGACCTGGTCACCGACCTTGACCTGCGAGGAGTCGCCGAGCGCCGCCGTCTTCAGCCCGCTCGCGCCGCGCAGCTTGATGAGCGCGAGGTCCTTGTCGGGGTCGGTGCCCACCACGTCGGCGGTGTACGTCTTGCCGGTCGAAAGGGTCACCTGGATCTGCTGCGCGCCCGAGATGACGTGGTTGTTGGTGACGATCTCGCCGTCCTCGGTGATCACCACGCCCGAGCCGGTCGACCTGCCCGCCGATGAGGCCGCCCCGATCTCCACGATCGCGGGCGAGACCGCCTCCGCGACGCCCGCGACGGTGCCCTTGCTGCTCTGCGAGACGGTGGTGCCGTTGACCACGCCGCTGGAGCCGGTGGCGGCGGAGTCCTGCCCGTTCAGCTGCCCGACGAGGGTCGCGGTCCCCCCGCCGATCACGCCCGCCGCGATCGCCACCGCGGCCAGCAGCGCGACGGGCCGCTTGGCCTTGCGCCGGGTGGTGGGGGCGTACGGGGGCGGAGGCGGGTAGCCCCCGGTCGTACCGGCGTACGCGGTGCCGTCGTGCGCCGTGCCGCTGTGCGCCGCCCCGCCGTACGGGTGCGACGGGGAGGCGTACGGGTACGAGGTCGGGTCCTGGTCCGTCGAGTGCGCGCCGCTCGGGCGAAGGTTCTCCGTCATGTCCACCAGGCTGGGCGGCGAAGATGAGAGAGAGCTGAGTACGTCCTGAGAAGCCCGGTAGAACCGCGTATGCCCGCTGTAAAGACCCGGCGGCCCCGGCGCCCCGGTCCGGGGGAAGCGGCGCGACCCGGCCGGGGTCGGAGGACATCCGCCGGGGTCGGAGAACCGGGTGCCGGGGAGCCCCGGTACGGGAGAGCCCGGTGTCCCGGTGCCAGAGGAACTGGTGCCCCGGTGTCAGAGCACCGGGCCCGAGGGCTCCCCGCAGCCGCAGGAGCGGCGGACCACCAGCGCGGACGGGAACTGCTTCAGCCGCTCCCGCCGCGACCCGGAGACCCGCAGCGCGTCGTCCAGCACCAGGTCCACCGCCGCGCGGGCCATCGCGGGCCGGTCGGAGTGGACGGTGGTCAGCGGCGGGTCGGTGAGACCCGCCTCCTTGACGTTGTCGAAGCCGGCCACCGCCAGCTCGCCCGGCACGTCGATCCGCAGCTCACGGGCGGCCCGCAGCACGCCGAACGCCTGGTCGTCCGTGGCGCAGAAGATCGCCGGCGGCCGGTCGGGTCCGGACAGCAGGCCGAGCGCCACCTGGTAGGCGTCGTAGCGGTTGTACGGGGCCTGGAACAGCCGGCCCTCCGTGGAGCGGCCCGACTCCTGCATCGCCCGCCGCCAGCCCTCGACGTGGTCGGCGACCGGGTCGCCGACCGAGGGGGTCTCCTCCGTACCGCCGAGGCAGGCCACGTACGCGTGGCCGTGCTCCAGCAGGTGGCGGGTGGCGAGCTGGGCGCCGCCCACGTCGTCGGTGACGACGGCGACGTCGTCGATGGCCTCGGGGCGCTCGTGCAGCAGGACGACCCGGGCGTCCCACGCCTCGATCTCGGCGGCGGCGCGCTCGCTGGGACCCTGGCTGACCAGGATCAGCCCGGAGACGCGCATCCCGAGGAAGGCCCGCAGGTAGTGGACCTCGCGCTCGTCCCGGTAGTCGGAGTTGCCGACGAGGACCATCTTCCCGCGCTCGGCGGCGGCCTGTTCGACCGCGTGCGCCATCTCCGCGAAGAACGGCTGCCGGGCGTCCGGCACGATCATGCCTATGAGGTCCGTGCGGCGCGAGGCCATGGCCTGGGCGACCCGGTCGGGCCGGTAGCCCAGCTGCTTGATCGCGGCGAGCACCCGCTCACGCGTGGCCGGGGCGACCGGCCGGGGTCCGTTGTTGATGACGTAGCTGACGACCGCGGTCGACGTCCCCGCCAGTCTCGCCACATCGTCCCGCGTCACCTTGGCCACGCGCGGCAGTCTACGCGGATGGAACTACCTCTTGGCAGTCTCCACCGGGGCTTCTTCCGCCGCCGTGGCCGAAGAGGACTGCTCCGAACGGGCGACGGTCGTGGAAGGGGTCGGGGAGGGGGCCGGAGGGGTGGTCCGCGAGGCGGGCCCGGCGGCCTCCCGGCGGGCGGCGGCCCGCTCCTTCGCCTCCTCCGCCAGCCGCTCGGACTTCTCCGGCTTCTCCGGGGTGACGAAGCGGTAGCCGACGTTGCGCACGGTGCCGATCAGCGACTCGTGCTCGGGGCCGAGCTTGGCCCGCAGCCGCCGTACGTGGACGTCGACCGTTCGCGTACCGCCGAAGTAGTCGTAGCCCCAGACCTCCTGGAGGAGCTGGGCGCGGGTGAATACCCGGCCCGGGTGCTGGGCGAGGTATTTCAGCAGTTCGAATTCCTTGAAGGTCAGGTCCAGGACCCGGCCCTTGAGTTTCGCGCTGTACGTCGCCTCGTCGACGGAGAGATCACCGTTGCGGATCTCCATCGGGGAGTCGTCGGACGTGATCTGCCGGCGGCCCATCGCCAGGCGCAGCCGCGCCTCGACCTCGGCCGGGCCCGCCGTGTCCAGCAGGACGTCGTCGACGCCCCAGTCGGCGGTGACGGCCGCGAGACCGCCCTCGGTGACGACGAGGATCAGCGGACAGCCGGGGCCCGTGGACCGCAGCAGCTGGCAGAGGGAGCGGACCTGCGGAAGGTCGCGGCGCCCGTCCACGAGGATCACGTCGGCGCCCGGGGTGTTCACCAGGGCCGGGCCCTCGGCGGGGGCGACCCGCACGCTGTGGAGCAGAAGTCCGAGGGCGGGGAGCACCTCCGTCGACGGCTGGAGTGCGTTGGTCAGAAGCAGCAGTGAACTCATCGCCGCCCACCTGCCTGGCTCGGTCGATCGTGTTGCACGGTTCGCTCGCCCATTACGTCGGTCCTCCTCGTTCCCTGCGAGAGGGGCACTCCCGGGCCCGGCCCGGGGGAGTATGCGGCACTGCTTCGTACGTCCTGCGTCCTGCATCGCGCGGTCCTGCTGTCCTGCCGTCCCGCGGTCCTGCGTCAAGCTTCGGACATTCCGCGTCGAACGTCCTGGCGTCATTCCCGGTGATCTTCCGCGCCCCGGAACCGCTGAGGTTGTGGAAACGTCGCCGTAACAACGCCGGTAAAGCACAAAAGGACCCGGGGGCTGCATTGCCCAGGTCCTCATCGCAGCAGAATAGCCCACATGAGTTCCGCGTCCGAGGGGCGAATCCGCCGTTCCTCTGTTTCCTTGCTCACGCCACCCCCGCAATGCGTGACATTGCTGACGGATGACGGCGTGCCGGTCGAGGCGGTGTACGAGCCGTGTACGCGACGTTCCGGGTCCCGTGGCGCGGCCCCCGCCGACACCACGGCGGAGGGCTCCGCACCGGGCCCCGCCGACACCACGGCGATCGTGGTCGCACACGGGTTCACCGGGGCGGTCGACCGCCCGGCCGTACGCCGGGCGGCGCGGGTGTTCGCCCGGCACGCGGCCGTGGTCACGTTCTCGTTCCGGGGCCACGGGCGCTCCGGCGGGCGCTCCACCGTGGGCGACCGCGAGGTCCTGGACCTGGCGGCGGCGGTGGCCTGGGCGCGGGAGCTGGGGCACCGGCGGGTGGTGACGGTCGGGTTCTCCATGGGCGGCTCGGTGGTGCTCCGGCACGGGGCCCTGTACGACGCCCCGGCGCACGCGGGCGCGCGGCCGGGTACGGATTCGGCTGATCCGGGCGCGTACGCGGATGCGGGGGCGCACGCGGACGCCGTGGTGTCCGTCAGCGCCCCGGCGCGCTGGTACTACCGGGGTACGGCCCCGATGCGCCGGCTGCACTGGGTGGTGACCCGGCCCTCGGGCCGCTTCGTCGGGCGGTACGGGTTCCGGACCCGGATCGCCACCGAGGACTGGGACCCCGTCCCGCTCCCGCCGGTCGCCGCCGTCCCGCGCATCGCCCCGGCCCCGCTGCTCCTCGTCCACGGCGACCGGGACCTCTACTTCCCGCTGGACCACCCGCGGATGCTGGCGGAGGCGGCCGGTCCGGACGGCGCCGAGCTGTGGGTGGAGCGGGGGATGGGGCACGCGGAGAACGCGGCGGACGACGCCCTGCTGGACCGCATCGCCGCCTGGGCGACGGACGGGACGACGGCGTGACCCATCATGGAGAGCTGACGCACAAGCGCGTCGGACGAACCGACCGAAGGAGTGGCGCCATGGCAGCGGGGACGATCCGCTACTGGGCTGCGGCCAAGGCCGCCGCGGGCACCGCGGAGGAACCGTACGCGGCGGCGACCCTCGCCGAGGCGCTCGACGCGGTGCGCGAACGGCACCCGGGCGAGCTGAGCCAGGTGCTCCGGCGGTGCTCGTTCCTCATCGACGGGAATCCCGTGGGGACGCGCGGGCATGAGACCGTACGCCTTGCCGAGGGCGGCACGGTCGAGGTGCTCCCGCCGTTCGCAGGAGGGTGAACCGCAGGCCATGAGCAGCAGCAGCGATCAGCAGTACCCGTATCCGTACGAGCCCCGGCCGCAGCCGCACGAACCCGGTCGGCAGGCGCAGCCGTACGGCTCCGACGCGCGGCCGGGTCCGTACGACGCGGAGCACCGGCCGTACGCCCCCGAACCGCCCGCGTCCCCGCACTGGCCCGACGGGACCTCGGCCGGGCAGCCCTCGGCGCACGGGGAGCCCGGCGGGTTCGATGAGGGCGCGACGCAGACGTGGCAGGCGCCGACCTGGGACACGCAGTACCAGCCGACGATCCGCCGGGACAGCGCCCCGCCGCAGCCGGAGGGGCACGCGGCACCCCGACCCGGCCCGTACGGAGCCCCGCAGCCCGGCACGTACGGGGCGCCGGAGACCGGCTCGTACGGGGCTCCGCAGCCCGGCACGTACGGGGCACCGGAGTCGCAGGCGCACTTCCAGGGGCCGGGGCAGGGACACGGGCCGCAGCCGCATCTCCAGTACCAGCAGCCGCAGGCGTACCAGGAGTCGCAGGGGCAGCAGCAGTATCCGCAGTACCAGCACTACCAGCAGGGGCAGCAGCCCTCGCCGTCCCCGGAGCCCCACCAGCACCAGCACCAGCACCCGCACCCGCACCCGCAGGAGCCGTACTCGACTCCCGCGACCCCTGCGGCGGCCGACACCGCCCATCTGCCGCCGCAGGGGGCCTCGCTCTCCATGCCGCTGCCGCCCGAGGCCCCGGCCCCCGCGCCGGTCGCCCCCGCGCCGCCCGTGACCCCCGCCCCGCCGGTCGCTTCCGCTTCCGCGTCGGCGCCCGGGGCCGGACCGGGGTCCGAGGGGCCCGCCGCGCAGGCCGGGCCCGACGACACCGGGTACAGCACGCCCACCACGCTCGGCAACGCCCGCATCACCGACGCCCAGCGCGCCCGCGCCGAGGGGCGTTCCCCGATCATCGCGCCGGGAATCCAGCCCGCCGCGCTCACCGCCGTACTCGGCCTGCTGCTCGCGGGCGGCGCGGCGATCGGGGCGTACGCCCTGCTCGTGCCCGTGGTGCTGCTCCAGGCGGTGACCGCGGCCGGCTGGTTCCGGCTCAACGGCATGTGGCCCGCGCGCCAGGGCATCGCCCTCGCCTTCGCCGGGGGCCTGGTCGCCGACGTCGTCCTGCTCGCGGCGGGCCGGGAGCACGGCCCCGCCGCGCTGCTGGGCACGCTGGGCGTGTGGGTGCTGCTCACCGTCGTGCTCCAGCTCCGCAGCCACGCGGGGGCCGACGAGCGGATGTACGGCCTGATGGCCACGGTCGTCTCCGCGTCCCTCGCGGTGCTCGCCGGCGGACACCTCGCGGCGGCCTCGGACGCGGTGGTGGTCGGCGGGGTGGCCGTCGCGGCGGCCACGCTGGTCCGCGCCCTCCCGCTGCCCGGTGCGGTCTCCGTCGCGGTCGCGCTCCTCGCGGGCGCGGGCGGGGGGCTCGCGGTCGGAGCGCTGACCGACTTCGGCACGAAGGGCGCGCTGGTCGGCCTGGTGGCCGGCGCGTGCGCGGTGATCGGGCTGCGGGTGGCGAGCTACGACTACCCGTCCCGGTTCGTGCACATGACGGCGGGCGTCGCGCTGCCGCTGACCCTGGCGGCCCCGGCCGTCTACCTGCTCGGTCGCACGCTGCTCTGATCCGACCACGGCGATCAGTGACCACGGCGGTCACGGTGATCAGGGTGACCACGGTGATCACCTCGGTCACCGCCCGCTCCGCCCGACCGCAGACGGCCCCCCGGGAACCACCGGGGGGCCGTCGTACGTCGATCACCCGGGGGCGTCCACTCCAGCCGCAGTAGGCTTCACGGTCGCCAGGGGGACCGACGGCTCAGGGTGGGGGAACGACACACATGCGCGCACTGCGAATACTGCTGGTCCTGGTGGTGCTGCTCGGCGGGCTCTTCCTCGCCGTGGACCGCGCGGCGGTCTACTTCGCCGAGTCGGAGGCCGAGGACCGGGTCGCGATGAGCGCGGACGGCGCGGCCTCGACCGAGATCTCGATCAAGGGCTTCCCCTTCCTCACCCAGGTCGCCGCGTCGCGCCTGGACCGGGTCGATCTCGAACTCACCGGGATGGAGACCAGCGCCGGCGGTCGCGCGGTGCGCGTCAGCGAGGTCCGGGCCCAGCTCCACGACGTGAAGCTCGGCTCCGGCTACCGCACCGCCACGGCCGCCCGCGCCACCGGCACCGCGCTCGTCACCTACAAGGACCTGACGGCGGCGGCCAGCGACGGCGTCGTCGTGGAGTACGGCGGCAAGGGCAAGGCGAAGGTCACCGGCACGGTCGAGATCCTCGGCCGCCCGATCTCGCGCAGCGTGCTCTCCACCGTGACCCGCGTCGACGGCCACACGGTCAAGGTGCGTGCGGACAAGGTCCCGGGCGAGGGGATTCCCGGCGTCGAGGACCTGATCCGCAAGCGGACCGACTTCGAGGGCGACATCGACGGTCTGCCCAAGGGGCTGGAGCTCCAGGAGGTCGAGGTGACCGAGAAGGGCCTGGAGATCACCGTGACCGGCTCGAATGTCTCCCTGACCGGCTGACCGGCTGACCGGCTGAGCGGCTAACCGGCCGACCTCCCGGCCGGCCGACCGCCCGACCGGCTCAGCGACCCACCACCCGCCCCCCACCGGCCCCACGGCCCCTCTCGCAGCCCCCGCGCACGCCCCGATCCGGATAGTGAGACGCCCGCGTCCGGTCCGTAGATACGGGGAAGGCTCACCGGAGCCCCGGAGCGGACGGAAGCCGCCCCGGGCCCGCTCGCGTCTCGCATCGCGGATGATCCCGTCTCACCATCCGACACGACGGTGACATCTCCGTCCGTACCTCCCTACGATCGGACGCATGAAGCGACAGGCGGATCTCACGAAGCGGCGGGCAGTAGACCTGTGCCGCGTCGCCGCCATGCTCTGTCGCGCGCTCTGAGCGGGACGCTCGTACCACCGCAGCCGTCCCGTTTCCCCGGCCCTCCGACCGTCGGCCCCCGACCGTCACCCGGCCGGCCCCGTGCCTCGTACGCGCCGCGTTCCGTGCCTCCGCGCGTACAGCCGCACCCCGCAACTCCGCATCTCGCACCACCCCGCCGCAGACTGCCCCGGAGGAGAACAGCATGAGCCGCAGCGACGTCCTGGTAGACGCCGACTGGGTCGAGGCCCACATCGACGACCCGCAGGTCGCGATCGTCGAGGTGGACGAGGACACCTCGGCGTACGAGAAGAACCACATCAAGAACGCGATCCGGATCGACTGGACGAAGGACCTCCAGGACCCGGTCCGCCGTGACTTCGTCGACCAGGCCGGCTTCGAGAAGCTGCTCAGCGAGAAGGGCATCGCCAACGACACGCTGGTCGTCCTCTACGGCGGCAACAACAACTGGTTCGCCTCGTACGCCTACTGGTACTTCAAGCTGTACGGCCACGAGAACGTGAAGCTCCTCGACGGCGGCCGCAAGAAGTGGGAGCTGGACTCCCGCGACCTGACCGACGCCGTCCCCACGCGCCCGGCCACCCAGTACACGGCCAAGCCGCAGGACGAGTCGATCCGCGCCTACCGCGACGACGTCGTCAAGGCCATCGGCAACCAGAACCTGGTCGACGTGCGCTCGCCCGACGAGTTCAGCGGCAAGCTGCTCGCCCCGGCCCACCTCCCGCAGGAGCAGTCGCAGCGCCCCGGCCACGTGCCGAGCGCCCGCAACATCCCGTGGTCGAAGAACGCCAACGACGACGGCACCTTCAAGTCGGACGAGGAGCTCAAGGCCCTCTACGAGGCCGAGCAGGTCGACCTGTCGAAGGACACCATCGCGTACTGCCGCATCGGTGAGCGTTCCGCGCTCACCTGGTTCGTGCTCCACGAGCTCCTGGGCCAGGAGAACGTCAAGAACTACGACGGCTCCTGGACCGAGTACGGCTCCCTCGTCGGCGTGCCGATCGAGCTCGGCCCCGCCAAGTAACCCGCCCGACCAGCACCGCTTCGACCCGAAGGACAGAACACCATGTGTGGAGCACAGGCCGGCGGCCCCGACGCCTCGACGATCAAGCCCGGTGAGACCACCATCCAGGGCAGCGTGACCCGCGACGGCGAGCCCGTCACCGGCTACGTGCGCCTCCTGGACTCGACGGGTGAGTTCACCGCCGAGGTTCCGACCTCCGCGACCGGTCAGTTCCGGTTCTACGCCGCCGAGGGCACCTGGACGCTCCGCGCCCTGGTGCCGGGCGGCAGCGCCGACCGCACGGTCGTCGCGCAGACCGGCGGACTCTCCGAGGTCGCCATCGCCGTCTGATCCCCCGGGATCCACGGCACGCCGTACGCGCCCCGGGCACGCCCGTCGCGTTACGGCACACGGACCGGCCGGAGGGCCGCACCCCAGGGGGTTGGACGCCACCTGACGCGGGGTGCGGCCCTCCGTGCTGTCCGCGACGTCCTCCGCACCGCTGCCGTCCGGGGCCCGCGGTCCTACGCTGGAGGCATGTACGCCCGACGCAGGCGGAACTACTTCCTGATGATGGGCGGATGCGTCGTCCTCTTCGTGTCCGCCTGGGCCGTCGTGCGCCTGTGGTCCATGCCGGTGGCCATCGGCATGTGCGTCGTCGCCATGGTCATCCCGCCGGTCGCCGCGATGGTCGCCAACCGGCGCGGCCCGGACGACCGCTGGTGGGACGACCCCTCGGGCGATCCGAAGTCCGACGAGTGGTGGGACGAGCTGGACGGCAGGAAGCGCCGCTGAGACCGTCGCCGGGCGAAAGCCGGTATCAACGAACGGAAGCCGGTATCAGTAGACGAGCGACTGGGCGTCGTCCGCCATGGCCTCCTGCACGAAGACCTGCGCCCCCGCGATGCGTACGCCCTCCAGCACGTCCTTCTCCGTGATGTCCCGCCGGGCCGCGCACTGGGTGCACAGGGTGACCCGGCCGCCCGCCAGCAGCGAGTCCAGCAGGTCGGGCAGCGGGGCGGCGTGCGGGAGCTCGAACTCGGCGGCCCGGCCCGGCAGCGCGAACCACGACGACTCCCCGGTCAGCCAGAGCGAGACCTCGACCCCGCTGGCGACGCCCACGGCCGCCACGGTGAACGCCTGCGAGCAGCGCTCGGCGGCCTCGGGTCGGAGGCCCGGAGGCCCGGAGGCCCGGAGGCCCGGAGGCCCGGAGGCCCGGAGGCCCGGAGGCCCGGAGGCCCGGAGGCCCGGAGGCCCGGAGGCTCAGCGGCTCAGCGGCCCGTCCACCCGCCCGGCGTCCGGCCCCGCCCCGGGCCCACCTGAACGAGAAGGCCGGGCGCCCACCCATTAGGCTGGGGGCCCGGCCTTGTGGCCGCCGCCACCCGCTCGTCACGAGGAGCCCCCTGTGCTTGAGGCATTCTTCACCGCCCTTCTGGTCCTGGTCTGCGTGGGCGTCACCGCCTTCGCCGCGATCACCGTGAAGAAGCTGTACCAGGGCCAGCGCTGACCTCCGCCGCCCCGGTTCCCCACCTCCCCGCACCCTCACAGATCGCCTGAGCGCCCATGATCGAGATTCCGTCAGACCTCCACCCGGACCTCGTCCCGCTGGCCTTCCTCCTCGGCAACTGGGCGGGCGCGGGCGTGTCCGACTTCCCCGGCGCCGAGAAGTGCAACTTCGGCCAGGAAGTCACCTTCAGCCACGACGGCCGGGACTTCCTGGAGTACAGCTCCCGCACCTGGGTCCTGGACGGCGAGGGCAAGCAGGTCCGGCCGCTGGAGACCGAGACCGGCTACTGGCGCATCGACAAGGACCGCAAGGTCGAGGTCGTCATGGCCCGCGACCAGGGCGTCATCGAGATCTGGTACGGCGAGCTGGCCGACCAGAAGCCGCAGATCGACCTGGTCACCGACGCGGTGGCCCGGACGGCGGCCTCCGGCCCGTACAGCGGCGGCAAGCGGCTCTACGGGTACGTGAACAGCGACCTCATGTGGGTCGGCGAGAAGGCCACCCCCGAGGTCGAGCTGCGCCCCTACATGTCGGCGCACCTGAAGAAGGTCGTCACCCCCGAGGAGGTCGCCGAGATGGCGCGCAACCTCGAGGACATGCCCGACGACGGCATCGCCTTCTTCAAGTAGGCCCGCCAGATTCTTCGAGTAGGCCCGGCGGGTTCTCCACGCCGGGCCGGCGGGCGGGCCGGCTTCCGCGTGCAGCCTCGGGCCCCTTCGGCGCCCGGCCGCACGCCCTAGACTGGGGCGTGTGGTGACCACCGACTGGAAGACCGACCTCCGCCGGCGCGGCTACCGGCTGACGCCGCAGCGCCAGCTCGTCCTGGAGGCCGTCGACGCCCTGGAGCACGCGACCCCGGACGACATCCTCTGCGAGGTGCGTAAGACCGCCTCCGGGGTGAACATCTCCACGGTGTACCGGACCCTGGAGCTCCTGGAGGAGCTGGGGCTGGTCAGCCACGCCCACCTCGGCCACGGCGCGCCCACCTACCACCTGGCCGACCGGCACCACCACATCCACCTGGTCTGCCGGGACTGCAAGGACGTCATCGAGGCGGACCTCTCCGTGGTCGCCGACTTCACCGACAAGCTGCGCGCCGACTTCGGGTTCGACACCGACATGAAGCACTTCGCGATCTTCGGCCGCTGCGCGGAGTGCACGGCGGCGCGGACGGCCGAGAAGGCGACCGCGCACGCCGGCGCGGAGACGGCCGGGGAGGACGCCCCCGCCAAGTCGTAGGCTGGGCGCATGAAGAGCCCCCTGCTGTCCCTGCCCGGCGCCGTCCCCGCCGAAGGCCGCGACGAAGGTGTCGCCGCGCACTACGGCGATCTGTTCCGCGAGCAACGCGCCCTCGCCGACGGCACCGGCTTCGTCGACCTCTCCCACCGGGGCGTCGTCACCGTCACCGGCGACGACCGGCTGAGCTGGCTGCACCTGCTGCTCACGCAGCACGTCAGCGACCTCGCCCCGCACCGGGCCACCGAGGCCCTGATCCTCTCCGCCAACGGGCACATCGAGCACGCGATGTACCTGGTGGACGACGGGACGACGGTGTGGATGCACGTCGAGCCGGACAGCCAGGAGGCTCTGATCGCCTACCTGGAGTCGATGAAGTTCTTCTACCGCGTCGAGGTCGCCGACCGCACCGGGGACACCGCCCTCGTCCACCTCCCGGCCGGCTCGATCGCGGAGGCTCCGGACGGGGCGACCGTACGGGAGACCCCGCAGGGCCGGGACGTGTTCCTGCCCCGCGCCGAGCTGGAGCCGTTCGCCGCCGCGCACGGCCCGGCCGCCGGGATCCTGGCGTACGAGGCGCTGCGCGTCGAGGGGCACCGGCCGCGCGTCGGCTTCGAGACCGACCACCGCACCATCCCGCACGAGCTGGGCTGGATCGGCCCCGCCGTCCACCTCCAGAAGGGCTGCTACCGGGGGCAGGAGACCGTCGCCCGCGTCCACAACCTGGGGAAGCCGCCGCGCCGCCTCGTCTTCCTCCACCTGGACGGCAGCGAGGTGCACCTGCCCGGCCACGGCACCCCGGTACGGCTGGCCTCCGACGGCGAGGAGGGCCGCCAGCTCGGCTTCGTCACCACCTCGGTCCGCCACCACGAGCTGGGCCCGATCGCCCTGGCCCTCGTCAAGCGGAACGTTCCCGTGGACGCGGAGCTGCTCGCCGGGGACACGGCCGCCGCCCAGGAGACGGTCGTCGAACCGTAGCCCCCGGCCCCGTACCGCCCTACACCTCGACGATCACCGTGAACGGGCCGTGGTTCGTGAGCGAGACCCGCATGTCCGCCCCGAACCGGCCCGTCTCCACGTGCGCCCCCAGCGCCCGCAGCTCCGCCACCACCTCGTCCACCAGCGGCTCGGCGACCTCGCCCGGCGCCGCCGCGTTCCACGTGGGGCGGCGGCCCTTGCGGGCGTCCCCGTAGAGAGTGAACTGAGAAATCACCAGAAGGGGGGCGTTCACATCCGAACAGGACTTCTCGCCCTCCAGGACGCGGAGCGACCAGAGCTTGCGGGCCAGCCGCGCCGCCTTCTCCGGGGTGTCGTCATGGGTCACCCCGACCAGCACACACAGGCCCTCGCCGACGATCTCCCCGACGACCCCGGGCGCCGACGGGTCGTCCGTCGCACCGGCGACGGAGACGCCGGCGCCATCGACTCGCTGTACCACTGCACGCATACAGACCAACCTATCTTGGGCTGAACGGGTACAAGACGTCAGCGGGGGCACGGGGATGGGTGGCACCATGCACGATGTCGGTGTGCCGACGCACCGGTCGAGGGGACGGAACAGCATGAGTACCTATGGAGCCGGACATTCTCCCGGAGGCGTACCGGGGGCCCGCACCGGTTCCGGCACCCTGCGCTCACCCGTACAGCGCAGTCTGCCGGGACAGCTTCCCGCACGGCCGGCGGCGGCGTCCACGCCCGCCACCGTGCCCGGACAGGCCGGCGGCGACGCGGGCTTCGGCGGGCTGCGGCTCCCGGAGCTGCGGACGCTGCGCCGGGACGCCCAGCGCGACGAGGCCGATCTCAGCTACGTACGGCGGCTGGTGCAGGGCCGGATCGACATCCTGCGCGCCGAACTGGCCCGGCGGCACGGCCCGGAGGCCCCGGTGGAGGACGCGGCGGTGGTGAGCCGGCTCCCGGAGATCCTGGCCGACACCCCGTCCCGGCACCGCACCTCCGCCCGGCACGTCACGCTGACGACGCCGCGCGGCGACGAGTTCCGCAGACTGGCCGCCGAGACCCTGGCCGAGGTCGAGCTGTCCGACCTGGACGCCCGGACGGACGAGGAGCTGCACACGGCGATGGGCCGGCTCGTCCGCTACGAGCAGCAGGTCTCGCGCCGCCGTCACGAACTCCAGCGCACCGCCGACGGGTGCGGGGCGGAGATCGCCCGCAGGTACCGTGACGGGGAAGCACAAGTAGACGACCTGCTCGCCTGAAGCGATCCTTCCGGGCGCGGGTCCCGCACCCCCGTCCCCGGAAGGCCCCCATGACGTCCACCGGCGCCCCGTCCGCCATACCGACCTCCCCCGTACCCGCACCGCCCGTCCTCGCCGAGATCGTGCGCTCCGGGTTCACGGAGGGACACCACCGGGGGTCGCTGGTCCTCCTGGCCGCCGACGGCACCGTGGAGCACACCATCGGGGACCCGGCCGCGCCGGTCTTCCCCCGCTCCTCCAACAAGCCGATGCAGGCCGCCGCGATCCTCCGGGCCGGCCTCGACCTCTCGGGCGAGCGGCTGGCGCTGGCCGCCGCGAGCCACTCCGGCGAGCCGTTCCACCTCGACCTCGCGCGCACGATGCTCGCCGAGCACGGGCTGAGCACCGACGACCTCCTGACCCCGCCGGACTTGCCGCTGGACCCGGTGGAGGCGGAGGCGTACCTCGCGGCCGGGAACGTACGCGAGCGGATCACGATGAACTGCTCCGGCAAGCACGCGGCCATGCTCGCCGTCTGCGTCCGCAACGGCTGGGACACCGCCACCTACCTCGACCCCGGCCACCCGCTGCAGCGGCTCGTCGGCGAGGTCGTCGCCGAGGCCGCGGGCGAGCCCGTCGCCGCGCTCGGCACGGACGGCTGCGGCGCCCCGCTGATGGCGATCGGCCTGACCGGCCTGGCGCGCGCCTTCCGGTCCTTCGTGCTGGCCGCGCCGGGGAGCGCCGAGCGCCGGGTCGCGGACGCGATGCGCGCCCACCCGGAGTACGTCGCGGGCACCCGGCGCCCGGACACCTGGCTGATGCGCGAGGTGCCGGGGACGCTCTCCAAGATGGGCGCCGAGGCGGTCCAGGCGGTGGCCCTGGCCGACGGCCGGGCCCTCGCCTTCAAGATCGACGACGGCTCCGCCCGCGCGCTCGGCCCGGTGCTCGCCCGCGCCCTGGAGCTGCTGGGCGTGGACGCCCCGGTGGTCGCCCGGATCGGACGGTCGCCGCTGTTCGGCGGGGCGGCCGAGGTCGGGGAAATTCGCGCGACATTCTGAGCGGAGCCCGCCTAGCGTGGAGGGATGAGCCTTGAAGTCCGCACCGTCGCCCCGTCCGAGTTCCCCGGCTGGATGAGGGCGGTGCGGGCCGGCTTCCTGACCGCCGGGGGGTTGCCGAGCGACGAGGTGGTCGAGGACCGCCGCGCTGATGTCGACCTCTCCCGCGTGCAGGGCGTGTTCGACGGCGGGCGGTGCGTGGCGACGTTCCGCTCGTTCGAGCAGCGGCTGACCGTGGTCGGCGGGGCCACCGTGGCGTCCGACGCGATCACCGGGGTGACCGTGGCGCCCACGCACCGCCGCCGCGGACTGCTCAGCCGGATGATGGCCGCGGACCTGGCGGAGGCCAAGGAGCGCGGCGAGCCGGTCGCCTCGCTGATCGCCGCCGAGTACCCGATCTACGGGCGGTACGGCTTCGGCCCCGCGGCCTGGACCGCCGAGTGGGAGGTCTCCGTACCCCGGGCCGGGCTCGACCCGCGCCGCTCCGGACAGCCGGCGGACGGCGGCCGGATCGAGATGGTGGACGGCGAGGACGTCCGCAAGGCCGGCCCCGAGGTGCACGCGGCGCTGGCGGCCCGGCGCCCCGGCGTGGTCAGCCGGGGCGAACGCTGGTGGCGGCAGGCCACGGGCGTCGCGCCCCGCACGCCCCAGGAGACCTGGACCGAACCGTTCTACGTGATGCACCGCGCCGCCGACGGCGAGGTCGACGGCCTGATGATCTACGGCACGGACGACAAGTGGGGCGACGGCAACCAGCCGCAGAACACCGCCTCCGTACGGGACATGATCGCGCTGAACCCGGCGGCGGAGCGGGCCCTGTGGCACTACCTCTGCTCGGTCGACTGGGTCACCGCGGTCCGTTCGGGCGACCGCGCCCCCGACGACCTGCTCCCGCTGCTGCTCCCCGACCCCCGTGCGGCCCGCCTGGTCGGCGGTTCGGACTTTCTGTGGCTGCGCCTGCTGGACGTGCCGCGTGCGCTGGAGGCCCGGACGTACGCGGTCGGCGCCTCCCTCGTCCTCGACGTCCGGGACGGGGCGGGGCTGGCCGGGGGCCGGTTCCTGCTGGAGGTGGCGGAGGACGGCGCGCGGTGCGTCCCGACCACGCGGAGCGCCGATCTCGCCCTGGGCGTGGAGGAGCTGGCGACGTTGTACCTGGGCGACGAGTCCGTGCGGCGGCTGGCGGACCTCGGCCGGGCGGAGGAGCTGCGGGCGGGTGCGGTGACGACGGCGGACGCGGTGTTCCGTACGGGCCGGCGACCGTGGTGCCCGGACGTGTTCTGAGCCCGGTCGCCGTGTGCGCCGGGGGCGGCCCGCCGGGCCGGGAGCCGGTTCCGGGGAGCGGTCCGGGCCGGGGGTCGGGAGCCGGTCTCCGTGGAGCGGTCCGGGCCGGGAGCCGTGCGGGCGGTCCCCGGCGGGGTGCGCCCGGCCGTTCCGGCGGTGCGGGTCAGCGCGTCCGGATGCGGAACAGGGTCCCGGACGCCGCGATCGCCACGGTGAGCATGCCCGCGGCCCACGCGAGCGCGATCCAGGGCGTGCCGCCCATCTCCTGGCCGAGCAGCAGTCCGCGCAGGGACTCGATGGCCGGGGTGATCGGCTGGTGGTCGGCGAAGCCGTGCAGCCAGTCCGGCATCGACTCGGTCCGGACGAACGCGCTGCTCGGATAGGGCAGGAACGACATGAAGAAGGTGAAGCCGCTCGCCGCCTCCGGGGTCCGGGCGAGCAGGCCGATCGCCGCCGAGAGCCAGGACAGGGCCACGATGTAGGCGATCAGCACGACGGCCGCCAGGAGCCAGCCGCTCCAGGTGGCGGCGGGGCGGAAGCCGATCAGCAGCGCGACGCCGAAGACCAGGGCGGTGGCGCAGAGGTTGCGGACGGTGCTGGCCGCCACATGCCCGGCGAGCACCGGCGTACCGCCCACGTCCAGGGAGCGGAAGCGGTCGATGATGCCGCCCTTCATGTCCTCGCTGACGGCGGTGGCGGTGGTCGCCGCGCCGAACCCGGCGGAGAGGAGCAGGACGCCCGGGACGACGTACATGACGTACGTGTCGTACTCCGACCCGGTGTCGATCGCGCCGCCGAAGAAGTAGACGAAGATCAGCATCAGCATGATCGGCAGCGCCAGCGACGTGATCAGCGCGTCGATGTTGCGGCTGCTGAGGCGCAGGGCGCGGGCGGTCATGACGGCGGTGTGGGTGAGCGGGCCGGGCGCGCGGCCGGGCGGTCCGGAGACCGTGCCGGTGGGGCGGGCCGGGGCTCTCCGGGGCTGGACGGCGGTGTCAGACATGGGTCGGTGCCTCCGGGTTCGTGGACGCGTCCTCGGTGGCGGGGCGCGGAGCGGTGCCCGTGGCCGGTGCCGGGCGGGCGGCGGGCGCGCGGCCGGCGGCCGGTTCTCCGGCCGTCCCGGCGGGGGCGGGCGAGGTCAGGGTCAGGAAGACGTCGTCGAGGGTCGCGGAGTGCAGGCTGAAGCGTTCGACGTCCCGCCCGTCCGGGTCGAGCCCGTCGAGCAGGGCGCGCACCTGGGCCGCCGAGCCGTCGGTGGGGAGGCCGAGGGTCAGCGTCTCGGGGGAGTGGTGGACGGCCAGCGACGCGAGCCGCAGATAGGCGTCGTGGCTGGTGAGGACCAGGTCGAGACGGTGGCCGCCGACGCGGGACTTGAGTTCGGCGGCGGTGCCCTCGGCGGCGATCCGGCCCTGGTTCAGCAGGGCGATCCGGTCGGCGAGGCGGTCGGCCTCCTCCAGGTACTGGGTGGTGAGGAGCACCGTCGCGCCGCGCGCGGCCAGCTCCCGCACGACCTCCCACAGCTCCTGGCGGCTGCGCGGGTCGAGCCCGGTGGTGGGCTCGTCCAGGAAGAACACCCCGGGCTCCGGTGAACCGACCAGCCCCGCCGCCAGATCGAGACGGCGGCGCATCCCCCCGGAGTACGTCCGGACGGGGCGGCGGGCGGCCGCCGTGAGGTCGAAGCGCTCCAGCAACTGTGCCGCCCGGCTCCTGGCGGCGGAGCGCGACTGCCCGGTGAGCCGGGCCATCATCCGCAGGTTCTCCTCGCCGGTCTGCGTCTCGTCTACGGCGGCGAACTGGCCGGTGAGGCTGATCGACCGGCGTACCGCGCCCCGCTCGGCGACGACGTCGTGGCCGGCCACGCGGGCGGTGCCGGAGTCGGCCTCGGTCAACGTGGCGAGGATGCGCACGGTGGTGGTCTTGCCGGCCCCGTTCGGGCCGAGGAGGGAGAAGACGGCGCCGCGTTCGACCCGGAGGTCGAGGCCGTCGAGCACGCGGACGGCGGGCTTTCCGTAGGACTTGGTCAGGCCGTGCGCCTCGATGGCGGCGGGGCCGGTGGCCGCCGTGGTGGTGCTGGGTGCGGCGGTGGCGGTGCCCGTCGTGGTGGTGCTGGGCGCGGCGGGTGCGTACCCGTTCGGCCGGATCGGCTCGGTCATCTCCGGACCCCCTTCTGCGTATGTCATACGCGTTACTGCGTAAGTGTTACGCATCTCTAGGATGGGGTCAAGGCGCACGGGGGCGCGGGCAGGCGTGGGCATGGGCCGGGGCGCCGGGTGAAGGGGATGCGGTGACGGTGCGGTGACGGACAAGAACGGCGCGGCCGGCGGCGACCTGCCGGCGAGCCTGGAGGCGGCCTGGGGGCTGCGGGACCGCCCGGCGAAGGGCCCGAAGCCCGGTCTGAGCCTGGAGCGGATCGTGGCGGCGGCGGTGGGCATCGCGGCGGCGGACGGCCTCGGGGCGGTGTCCATGGGCAAGGTCGCCCAGGAGCTCGGCGTGTCCACGATGTCGCTGTACCGGTACGTCTCCGCCAAGGACGAGCTGTACGTGCTGATGCAGGAGTCGGCCCTGGGCGCGCCGGGACCGCTGGCCGCCCTGGAGAACGGGGCGGGCTGGCGGGCCGCGCTCACCGAGTGGGCGTCGGCGCAGCGCGAGCGCTACCACGCGCACCTCTGGGCGCTCCGGATCCCCATCGGCGGCCCGCCCGCCACCCCGAACTCGGTCGCGTGGTGGGAGCAGGGGCTCCAGGCGCTGGAGGACAGCGGGCTCGGTGAGGGCGACAAGACCTCGGTGATCCTGCTGGTCTCCAACTTCGTCCGCAGCGAGGCGCTGATGATGAGCGACCTCGCGGCCGCCGTCGTCGCGCGCGGGGTGACGTCCGACGAGCTGATGGCCTCCCACGAGCGCACCCTGAAACGGCTCGTCGACCCCGAGCGGCACCCCGGGATCGCCCGGCAGCTGGAGACCGGGGTGATGAGCGAGCCGGACGATCCGGAGTACGAGTTCACCTTCGGCATGGAGGTGCTGCTGGGCGGGGTGGAGGCGCTGATCCGGAAGGCGGCCGGTGGGGCGGGGGGCCCGGAGGACCGGGGCGACGGGGCCAAGTCCGCTTGAGGCCAAGGGCGTACGCTTCATGGTCATGAACGGAGAGAACGCCGGGAGCGCGGACGGAACCGGAACCGGGGCGGGCTCCGGAGCGGGGGCGGGTCCCGGTGCGGGTTCCGGGAACGGGCTGGGGGACGGCTTCGTGGACGGCGGGGCCCCCGGTCGGCAGACTCCCGGTCCTGCCGCCTCCGGCCGTACGGTCTCCGACCCTGCCGCCCCCGGTCGGCCGGCTTCCGCGCGCACGGTCTCGGCCCGTGCGGTCGCGGCTCGCGCGGTCTCGGCCCGTGCGCGGGAGGGTTCGTCGGCGCCGGTCGGTCTGCGGGAGCGCAAGAAGCAGCTCACGTATCAGGCGGTCTCCGACGCGGCCATCGCGCTGTTCCTGGAGCGCGGCTTCGACAAGGTGTCCGTGGCGGAGGTCGCGGCGGCGGCGGACATCTCCAAGCCGACGCTGTTCCGGTACTTCCCCGCCAAGGAGGACCTGGTCCTGCACCGGTTCGCCGACCACGAGGACGAGTCCGCCCGGGTGGTGGCGGCCCGGCCCGCCGGGGAGAGCCCGCTGGACGCCCTCCACCGCCACTTCCTCGACGGCCTGGACCGCCGCGACCCGGTGACCGGCCTCTGCGACGCCCCCGAAGTGCTGGCGTTCATGCGGCTGTTGTACGGAACGCCCGCCCTGGTCGCCCGGATGTACGCCTACCAGGGGCGCTCCGAGGCCGCCCTGGCCGACGCCCTCGGCGGCGGGCTGCCCGCACGGCTGGCGGCCGGGCAGATCGTCGCGGTCCTGCGCATCCTGGCCCTGGACAACTGGCGGCGGATCGACGCGGGCGAGAGCGCGGACGCGGTCCGCGTCGGCGCGGCACGGGCGGCCGACGCGGCCTTCGCCCAGCTCCGGACGGGCCTGGACGCGGCAGCGCGGACGGACCCGGACGCGGCGACGGACGGCTGAGCGAGGGAGACCGGCGTGCGGCACGGGCGATGTGCCCGATGCATGTCATGCGCCTGATGCGCCTGATGCGCCTGATGCGCGTGTGACGCTCGTAGCGCGTGACGTGTGTGTTCCGCCCGGGTAGCCCCTCAGCGCCGGTCGAAGACGACGTCGCGGTGGGCGAGTTCCACCAGGACGGGATCGCGTCGGCCCTGCAGGATCTCCGCGTTCATCTGCGGCGACTTGGTGAGCTGCCGCAGCGACGGGATGCCCAACAGGGGCCCGAGTTCGGTGAAGGAGTGCAGGCTGCCGAGGAGCAGTTCGGACAGCTCGGGCAGCCCGGTCAGCGCGCTGATGTCCGTCAGGTCGTCGAGGCTCTCCAGCCGGAGGCGCTGGAGCGCCCCGAGGCCGGTGAGGGGCGTGAGGTCCTTCCACGACAGCCGGGACAGGTCGAGTTCGTGCAGGGACGGGAGCGCGGGGAAGGTCAGGAGGCCGGGGAGGCCCCGTACGCTCATGACCCGCAGGTCGCGGCACTCCTCCAGCACCTGGAGCGAGTCCAGTGCCGGCGTCCGGTGGAGCGTGACCTCGGTGACCGGCGTCCGGGCGAGAGCGCTGATGTCGGTGAGCGCGGGGCACTCCTCGACGCGGACCGCGGCGAGCGCGGGCAGGCCGCGCAGGAGCCCGAGGTCGGTGAGCGCCGGCAGGTCGCGGAGCTCCAGTGCGCGCAGGTCGGGTGCGTCGCCCAGGTCACCGGGGCTGCTGAAGCCGCCGGTGCGGCTGACGGACAGCTCCTCCAGGCCGCTGCGCTCGTCGAGCCCGGTGAGCTCCGCAAGGCCCTGGCACCGGTCGAGGGTGAGGCCGCGGAGCCCGGGGAGGGAGGCGAAGGGGGAGAGGTCCCGGATCAGGCCGAGGCCGGCCAGGTGCAGCCGGTACGCCGAGGCGAGGCCGGTCAGGCCGGTGAAGTCGGCCAGCCGGGGGCAGTCCTCGAAGGAGATCTGCGTCAGCGCGGGCAGCGGACCCAGGCCCGTGAGGGAGGACAAACGTTCGCTGCCCGAGACCGACAGCGTCGCCGGGTGCGACAGCGTGGAGAGGCCGCGCAGGTCCGAGAGGTTCTCGCAGCCCGTGAACTCCAGTGCCGTCAGGTGCGGGTGGTGCCCGAAGCCCTGGACGGACAGGAGCCGGGGGCATTCCTCGACGACCAGTTCGGAGAGGTTCGCCGCCGCCGCGATGCCGGTCAGGTCGCGCAGCTGCTTGCAGCTCGCCAGGTGGAGGGAGGTGAGCGCGGGCACGTTCGTCAGGCCGCTCAGGTCGCGCAGGGCCGTCCATCCCAGATCGAGGTGGGTCAGCCGGGTCAGCCCGGAGAGCTGGGACGGGGACCGGAACGACCGGCAGCCGCGCAGGTCGAGTTTTTCGAGCAGGGGGAACGACTCCGCGAACCCGTCCACCGACGTGACCCGCGTGATGCTCAGATCGAGGTGGCGCAGCCCGCTGAGGGTGAGCAGCGGCTTGACGTCGGAGACCGGACGGCACCGGTGCAGGCTCAGCCAGGTGAGCCGGGTCAGTCCGCTGAGCGGTGTCAGGTCCTCGATCCCCGCGCAGCCGTTCAGGTCGAGGGAGCGCAGCTCGGTGAGGGGTGCGAGCTCCGAGAGGTCGGATATCTCCTTGCAGCGTTCCACCGTCAGCGCCCGCAGCATGACGAGGTGCCGCAGACCCGTCAGCGAGGCCACCCGCTTCAGCTTCAACTCCGTGCGGCCCTCCTCGCGGAAGGCCGGTGCCAGGAGGGAGGCGGCGAAGCCGTCCGGGTCATGGGCCTCCGGCCACAGCCGCACGAGCGTGTCCGAGGTGAGCGCCGCGACCGGCGCGAACGCGGCGGCCAGTTCGAGCGCGGCCCCGTCGTCGGCGATCACCGCCAACTCCCGTACTGCCTTGCGTGCTTGCGGGCGCTTCGCCGATCCGAGGAGCTCGGAGTAGGCGGCCACGAGGTCGTGCGGGTGCTCGGCACCGGTGGGGGAGGTCATGCGCGGGGACCTTACCGGCCCGCACTGACAACAGCCCGAACAGGCGGGGCGGCGAGCGGAGTTCAGGCCGCCACCCAGCCGCCCAGCCGCCCAGCCGTCCCGCTGGTTCCGGTCCCGGGAGGGCGTCGGCGGACTTCTCCGATCGGGCGCCGGTGGCCTCCCTCGTTCCCGCGCGGGGTGCGTCCGCCGGGCGCGGGAGGGAGGCCGGTCAGTCGGCGAGCAGGGCGGTGGTCAGAGTACGGCGGTGGGCCGTCAGCCAGGACTGGTGCCGGTCCCACACCGCCCGCCCGCTCTCCTCGTACGCCGCCGTGTACGCCGCGTCCCCCTGCGCCACCCGCCGCTCGACGAACGCCCGGCACACAGCGGTGGCCTGCTCGATCACTCCAGGCAGCGCGGCCCGGCCGGTCCGTCCGAGCCCGTAGCCGTCGGCCAGCACGCGCAGGCGGTGCGCGGGGTCGAGGCCGCCGCGCCCGCGCATCGGGACCCAGTAGCGGGCGGTCATGGCCACGTCCCACACCGGCCGGCCCGGCGCGGCCAGGTCGAAGTCGATGAGGGCGGCGGCGCGGCCGTCCCGGAACACCACGTTCTCCAGGCACACGTCGTTGTGGCAGACCACCGGCCCGGGGCCCGCCTCCCCGCCCGGGCCCGATACCGGCTCGGGGTCCGATTCCGGCTCGGGGTCCGCCAGTTCGGTGGGCCAGCCCGCCGACCGGTCCGCCGGAAGGGCCGCCGCCGTGTCGTGCATCCGCCGCAGCAACGCCCCGACGGAGTGCAGGGCGGCGTCACTCCAGGCCCAGGCCGGGTACGGGGCGACGGCGACCTCGCCGGGGACGTACGAGAGGCGCTCGTGCCGCCCGGAGACCTCCAGCGGTACGGGAACGTCCGCGAACCCCCGGTCGCGCAGGGCCCGGAGGTGGGCGTGGAGGAGGTGGGCGTGCGGCGGGGCGGGGCGCTCGACGGCGTCACCGCGCCGGAGGACGGCACCGGCGTTGGCCGTCCCGCCCGCCAGGACCTCGGCCTCGCCTGCTGCCGGGTCCGGTGTCCCGGGGTTCCGTGTCCCCGGCCTTCGTTTCCCGGGCTCGCCCGCCGCCGCGTTCGGTCCGGCCACGGTCAGCGCGCTCCTTCCGGGCGCGGGGCCGCCGTCCCCGTGGCCTCCGCCGCTTCCGCGCACGGGCCCAACGCCCGTCGCAGGTCGCCCGGTTCGCGGTAGAGGACGCCGGTCATGCCGAGGGCGGCCGCCGCGTCGACGTTCTCCTGCCGGTCGTCCACGAACAGGCACCGGTCCAGCGGTACGCCCGCCCGCTCGGCCGCGATGCGGTAGATGGCCGGATCGGGCTTGGCCACCCGCTCCACCGCGCTGCTCACCACCGCGTCGGCGAGATCGGCCAGCCCCAACAGGGCGAGATCGTGCTCCAGTTGGAGGGTCGCGTTGGTGACGAGCACCAACGGCACATGGGTCCTGGCCCGGCGCAGCAGCGACACGGCTTCCTCGTCGGCCCGGAACGGCGCGTCGGCGAGGGCCCGGCCCAGTGCGCGGGCACGCTCCTCGCCCACGCGGCCTGTGAGCCCGGCGGTGATGGACTCGACCCAGGCGTCCGTGGTGATCCGGCCCAGGAGCAGGGGGAGATCGACCTCGGGCGCGTAGGCGACGCTCTCGGTGGTGCCCTCCGGCAGACCGGCGGCCCGCTCCAGGGCGGCCAGCGGGGCGGTGTCGTAGAAGCGGACGACGTTGTCGAGATCGCAGAGCACGGCGTCGAAGGCGCGAGGGGCGGGGGCGCGTTCGGCGGCCCGGGTGCCGGCCGAACGGGCGGGGTCGGGGGCGTCGATCATGGGTGTCATCATGCCGGGGCTCCTGCGGTGGCCGTCGCCGTGGTGCGACGGTGGTGCGGGGGACACGGTCGGCCCTGAACGGCCGCCGGACCGTTCAGGGCCGACCACTGCCGCCCTCCCGGGCGGCCCCGCGAGGCACCACGCGTCACCATGGGCCCCACGTCGGTCGGGCGGCCCGCCGCCCGTCCCATGTCTGCTGGGCGGGGCGGCGGGCCCCGCGTCGTCGAACGGATCAGCCGGTGAGCGCCCGCCAGGTCACCGGGCCCGCCTCGCCGTCGACCACCAGGCGGTTGACGCTCTGGTAGGCGCGTACGGCGCTCCTGGTGACGGACCCGAACCCGCCGTCGACCGCCAGCCCGGCGCCGCGCTTGTTCAGCGCGGTCTGGAGCGCCCGGACGTGGGAGCCGTCGGCGCCCTGCCGCAGCGTGTACACGAGCTCGGGCCAGGTGGCCGGGCCGACCTGCCCGTCGGCGGTCAGCCCCTGGGAGCGCTGGAACCGCTTGACGGCGTCGGCGGAGACGGAACCGTACGCCCCGTCGACGACCAGGCCGTAGCCGCGTCGGTTCATCAGGTGCTGGATCACGACGACCGTCGCGCCGCTCGCCCCCGGGTCGATCCGCGACCAGCCGCCGGACAGGTCCACGCCCCGGGCGGCCAGGAAGGAGACCGGGTTCACCGTCGTGCCGAGGCGGCCGGTGTGCGTCTCGAAATGGAGGTGGGGGCCGGTGACGTTGCCGGTGGCGCCCATGTCGGCGATGCGCTGACCGGCTCCGACCTCGGCGTTCAGCCCGACGCGGTAGGCGCTGAGGTGCCCGTAGTAGGTGTACTGGCCGCCGCCGTGCGCGATCACCAGGGCGTTGCCCGTCCGGCCCGGCAGCCCGCCACCCCACGAGCGGCGGACGACCGTGCCGGCGGCGGCCGCGTGGACGGCGGTGCCGGTGGAGTTGCTGACGTCCTGCCCGGCGTGGGAAGCGCCGCCCCGGGGTGCGCCGTAGTGTCCCCCGGCCGGGAACCGCCCGAGGGCCGGGCAGGCCCAGGCCCCGTTTCTGGCCGACGCCGCTGCCTCGGCTTCCGCCGCCGCCTCGGGTTCCGTGGCTGCCGCGCTACCGGTCGGCAGGTGTACGGCGAGGGCGCCGAGGCCCGCACCGGCCAGCAGCCCGCGCCGGGACAGCCCTCGGAACGGGCCGGACGCGTCAGCGTGCAGAGGGGCGGGAGCGGCGGAGGCCGCACAGGACTGGCACATCGGATCTCCCTCGAAGCGGTCGGGGCGTGGGGGTGAGCCACGTACGGGCACGGGGGTGCGGGGCGACGGGTGCGGGGGTCTACCCGCATAGACGCTAGGTGGAGGCGGCGGGTCTGTCAGGGGCCCACAGACCCAGGGCGGGGCCCAGAGAGGGCCCAGCGCAGGGCCCAGAGAGGGCCCGGGGGGGCGGGTCCCACCGGGGCAGGGCCAGCGGGCGAGAGGGGCGGGCTCCGGGGCCGAAGCCGAAAACCGGTGGGTCGAAGCCGATGGGGCGAACCTGGTGAGGCGAAGGCCGGTGGGGCAAAAGCCGATGAGGTGAACCGATGAGGCGAAAACCGCTGGGGCCGTCCGTGGAACGCCGCCTACGATCGCGGCATGCCGCCGTCGAAAACTTCGTACGTCTGCCTGCCGTGCCGGGCCTCGTACAAGCAGCCCTACGAGCCCGCCGTGCGGCACGAGCCGCACGCTCCGCGCCGGGCGCGGGTGTGCCCGCGCTGCGCCGGGGCGCTCATCCACGTGGGATCGGCGTTCGCCGCGCCTCCGCGCCGCGACCGGGCGGCCTGGCGGACGCTCTCGGTGCTGTTGAACGCGGGTGTCCGGTTCCACAAGAGCTGCTGCGGCGGCCCGGGATACCGCCCGCGCACGCTGTTCGAGGTCCGCGAGCGCATGACGTACGCGGAACGCGCGGGGATGCCGTACGCCAAGGCGCTGACCCTCCCCGAAGTTCCGTGACTCACCGGGAGAGTTGAGCGTCTGCCTGACGCGGCCGGTCCCGGCCCGCCGCCCACGTGAGCGGCGGGCCGGTGACGGCTCGGAGGGCGGGACCGGCGTCAGGACCCGGCGTCAGGACCCGGCCGGGTCCGTGGGACCGGTGAGATCCGCGAGACCGGCGAGCAGTTCGGCGGCGGGCTTCGGGTGGACCAGCCAGCGCAGGTGGCCGCCTTCGAGGGTGTGCACGTCGAAGGGGTTGTCGGGCGTGAGCGCGTCGGCCTCCCGGATCATGCGGTCCTGCACGGCGGGCGGCAGGCTGGCGTCGGCGGCCAGGCGTACGTAGGTCCGGGGCACCGTGCCCCAGGTCGCGGCCTGCGCCCGGTCGGCGGACGTCCCGGCGTCGAGGTTCTCGTCGGGCTGGAAGGTGTTGAGGAAGGTGCGGAACTCGTCGTCGGTGAGGTCGGCGGCGAACGCCTGCCGGAACGCGGTGAGCGCCGTGGGGTCGGCTGTGCGGAAGTTGACCCGCAGCAGGCCGAGTTCGCCCGGGTCGCCGAGAAGAGCGGAGGCGAAGGCGCCCGCGTCGACGTCGGCCATCTCCGGTTCGGCGTAGTAGCCCGCCACGTCCAGCTCCACGGGGCACCACGCGGAGACGTACACGATGCGGTCGATGAGGTCGGGCCGGGCGTTGGCGACGGCGGTGACGGTCGCACCGCCCCTGCTGTGGCCGACCAGGACGGTGGGTCCGTTCCGCCTGGCCCGCTCCAGGGCCTCGATCACCCGGGCGACGTTGTCGGCGAGCGTGACCCCCTTGATGCTCCCGGGCTCCGAGGCGAGGCCCACGAGGTCCTGCGGAGTCTGGTACGCGGCGGGGAAGGTGGCCCCGAAACCGTGGCCGGGCAGGTCGACCGCGGCCGACCGGTGCCCGAGCAGGGCGAGTTCGGCTTGAAGCGGCGCGAAGGAGAAGGAGTTCGCGAAGGCTCCGTGGACGAGGACGAAGGTCGGCGATGTCTGCATGCCTCACCCTCCCAACAGAACGATCACCCGGACAAGGTCCGGGGCGCGAGGGGGTGCGGCCGGTCGGCCGGCTGACCCACCGGGCGACCGAGCTGCCGACCGACCTGCCGACCTGCCGATGTGCCGAGCTGCTGACGTGCCGATCGGCCGGTGGTCCGGGCAGGCCGACAGGGGAACGGTCACCGCTCCGGCGGCCGTTCGGTCCCGGGGCCGTGGAGTTCCGCCCGGCGCAGCGCGGGCGCGGAGACGCTGAACAGGGCCGCGACCAGACAGATGCCCCCGCACACGGTGAAGAACATCGCCGCGCCCCACACGGCCACCGTGACACCGACGAGCGGGAAGAGCGCCGGGGCGAGGCCCAGGGAGCACAGGGTCGTGACCGAGGTGACCCGGCCCAGGTACCGGGGGTCGGTCTCCGTCTGGACCAGGGCGCCCGTCACCGTCGCGGTGATCCCGTTGGCCAGCCCGATGAGCCCGCCGAACGCCACAGCGGAAGGGAGAGCCGGTGCGTGTCCCAGGGCGACCGCCCCCGCGGCCGTGACGCACAACGCGCCGGACAACACGGGCCCGGCGCGCGGGACGCGTGCGCGCACGGTGAGGAGGAGCGCGGCGGCCGCGGCTCCGACGCTGAACGCACTCGCGATCCACCCCATGCCCGCGGCGCCCCAGCCGCGTTCGTCCGCCAGGAGCACCAGGCCGGCGGCGACCGGGCCGCTGAAGCACATCTCGCTCAGACCGATCACCGCGATCAGCGGCGCGAGCACGCGGTGACGGCGGACGTAGCGCAGCCCGTCGCGTAACTCGGCCCGCCCGGCGGCTCGTCGGTCCGTCGGCGGCAGAGCGGACACCCGTACGGTGAGCAGGACGGCCAGCGAGAGGGCGAACAGCGTGCCGGCGGTCGCGAACGCGCCCGCGGCCCCTCCGGCCGCGAGCGCGACGCCCGCCAGGAGTGGGCCCACGGCATTGCTCAGCCGGATGGACAGTCCGCGCATCCCCTGGACCCGGGCGAGTTGCTCCGGGGCGGTGATACGCGGGGGGAGCGCGCCCACCGCCGGCATGAACACCGCGTCGACCACGCCGAACACCAGGGCCACCGGAACGAGCAGCCAGAGGCTCGGCGGCATCAGCACCACGGACAACGCGGCGGCGAGGATGACGACGCAGCGGGTCGCGTCGGAGGCGACGGCCACCCGGCGCGGCCCGAACCGGTCGGCCAGTACTCCGCCGCCGAGCATGAGCACCGCCCGGGGCAACGCCCCGGTGGCGATGACGAGTCCGGCCTGCGACGGTCCGGTCGCCCGCGTGGCCGACCACGAAAGGACGAGGAAGTACACCACGTCGCCCATGACGGAGGCGGTGTAGGCGGCGAGCCAGCGCAGGACGTTGAGGTCCCGGTACGCGGGTATTCCGGGCGCCGCCATGTCGTAGGAGGTCATCGGCCGCCCGTGTCCAGGTCCACGGTGCCGGGTACGGGGAACGCCTGCACCTGCAGGGACACCGGGGAGGCCCCGGGCGGCGCTTCGGCCTCGCTGTGCCGGTAGCGGGCGACCACGTCGAAGATCTCTGCGCGCATCCGGTCGACGGCTTCCGGGGTCAGCCACAGGGCGAAGTCGGCGTACACGGCGGCCTCGTACCACTGCGCCGGCAGCGACGGCACCTCCTGGGCGGCCTGGTGCAGGCGGTCCACGGACGCGAGGGCGACGGCCTGCGCGTAGGCGCGTCCGGCCTCGCGCTGCTCCGGGGGCTCGGTGGCCGGATCGTGGATCGACTGGTGGTGCGCGGACTTCCACCACCGTTCGCGTCCCGTGCCGCGGTCCGGCGCTTCCACGATGAGCCCGCCCGCGGCGAGGCGTCGCAGGTGGTAGCTGGCTGCGGCGGGTTTGATGCCGAGCTGTTCGGCGATCCGGGTCGCTGTCGACGGGCCGCGCTGGCGGAGCAGGGTCAGCACGTTCACGCGCAACGGGTGGGCGAGCACGCGCAACCTGGCGGTGTCGAGCCGGGCGCTGTGCCCGGTGCTCTCGGTGCTCTCAGCGTTCTCGGTGCTTTCCGGGGCGGAGTCGTCGGGGGGCGCGGGCGAGGAGGTCATGGGGGCAGACTAAACCTGCAACAGTTGTTTCGAAAGAGATGTTGTGAACCATGGCGACCGGCGAGGAAAACGAGTGGGCCTTCCGGCTCGGCGGCCCTACGTTCGGACCCATGGCTGACGCATGCTTCGGGCATCCACGGCTCGCCGCGATCTACGACCACCTCTACCCGGACCGCGGCGACCTCGACGCGTACGACGCGATGGCGGAGGAGTTCGGGGCGCGCCGCGTGCTCGACATCGGTTGCGGGACAGGGGAGTTCGCCCTGCTGCTGGCCCGCCGCGGGCTCGACGTCGTGGGCGTCGATCCCGCCCTGGCGTCGATCGACGTGGCGCGGTCCAAACCGGGGAGCGAGCGCGTGCGCTGGATCTGCGGCGATGCCACGGACGTTGCGCCGATGCGGGCGGACCTGGCGACCATGACGGCGAACGTCGCCCAGGAGATCGCGGATCCGCAGGCGTGGCGCGCGACCCTGCGCGGCGCGTACGGAGTGCTGCGGCCCGGCGGCCGCCTGGTCTTCGAGACCCGGAACCCGGCCGTGCGCGCCTGGGAGGGCTGGAACCGCGACGCGTCCCGCCGCGTGACGCAGATCCCGGGCGTCGGCGCGGTCGAGAGCTGGGTGGAGGTGACGGAGGTGAACGAGCCGCTGGTGTCGTTCCGCTGGACGTACGTGTTCGCCGCCGACGGGGAGACGCTGATCTCGGACTCCACGCTGCGCTTCCGCGAACGGGAGGAGAGCGAGGCGGAGTTGACCGCGCAGGGGTTCACGGTGGAGGACGTACGCGACGCACCCGACCGGCCGGGCAAGGAGTTCGTCTTCGTCGCGCGCCGCCCGTGAGCCGGTGCCGGCGGGGGTGCCGCTCCCGTTACGCGTTCGGCGCGCTCACCGCTGCCGGATCCACCGCGCCACGGCTACTGTCCCCGGGCCGGCTGGTCGGCGATGAGCAGGGTGGTGCCCGCCGGCCGGAAGCCGAGGCGGGCGTAGATGCGGGCGACGGCGGCCTCCGCGTAGGCGAGGAAGACGGTGTGCACGCCGTGCTCGCGGGCATGGGTGGCCAGGGCCGCCATGACCGCGGCGCCGAGGCCCTGGCGGCGGGCGGTGGGAAGCGTGCCGATCCCGCCGATCTCGGTGATGCCCCGCGCCGGGTGGTAGTGGCCCGCAGCGAGAGGCGTGCCGTCCGGGGCGAAGGCGGCGGCGAGGACCTTGTGGCCGGTGAGGAGCGTGGGGCGGATCGTCTCCACCGTGCCGTCCGCCACGAGCTTCTCGGCCACAGCCGCCAATTCGGCCCGGCCTGCCGGACCGACCGCCGTACCCACGTCCGCGAAGGCCAGCCGGGGGAGCGCGAGCACGGCGGGCAGGCCCAGGTCGTCCGCGTCCAGGACCCGGATGGTGACGCCCTCGGGCAGGGGCTGCGGGGGGAGCGGGTGGTGCGGGTCGAGAACCATCAGCGGACGTTCCGCCACCGGGAGCCCGGCCGCCTCGACGAGAGCGCGCAGGGACGGTGTCACCTCGGCGAGCCACTCGAACGACTCCGCCACACCGAGCTCGCGCTGCCGGGCGCGCACGCGGGCGATATCGGCGGCGGTGATGCCCGTGCCCACAGGACCGGAAGAAGCGGAACAGGTGGCGGGACCACCGGAAGCGGAACCGGCGGAGACGGGGGCCGGACCGGCGGGGACGGGGTACGCGTGGTTCGGGCCGCCGTAGTACGGGGCGCCCTCCCCCTTCCGTACGAAGAGCCGCAGGGGCCCGAACTCCTCCGCATCCGCGAACCCCAACGGCACGGTGGCGTAGTACAGCTCGATGCGGTCACGCAGAGTCGGTTCGCCCATGCGGCTCATCCCATCACGAGGGACCCGTGGCACCGGACGCGGCTCCGGGGCACGGCGGCCCGTCGATGTCGACGGGGACGCCACGCGCCCGCAGTCGGACCATCAGGAACTCCATCTCCGGCAACGTCCCCACCAGGCCATCGCGGCTCAGTTCCCCGACCAGGTCACGGGCCCGCGACAACGAGGCCGCAGTGACCTCCCGTAAGACCTTCAGAGCGGGGACGGGGCTGGGAACCGCACCGGCCAACCGCAGCCTGGCAGGCCCGTGCGCCGCGAGGAGAGCCTCGCGCACGTGATCAGGTGCCGGTCCCGGGCCGGCGTGTTCGCACAGGTGGGTGTCACAGGACCCGCAGGAGAACTCCGAGTCCCACCACAACTCGTCCTGGAGGACGAACTGGTTCACCCGCCGCACGGCCATGCCGCCGCACGCGCAGAGCGATGCGGTCCTCGCGGTCTGACCAGTCACCCGTGCTCCCCCATGTTCCACTCCCTCGGCAGGTCCTCGCCGCAGAAGACGCAGACGAGGTCCTCCTCCCGCACGATGTCGAGCTTCCGGCAGGAGCGGCACCGGCGAAAGACCACCTCGTGCGTGAATCCGGGCGGTCGATCGATCCCGATCCGATCCAGCGCCTCGGCCACGGCGGACCACGAGCCGACAGCGGGGCAGTGGCCGGTCGACCGCTGACGGAAATCCCCTGCGAAGCGCCGACCGCCGCTGCGCGTCGCCGCCGCCTCACACCGTGGCGTGGGACACTTTTGCAAGCGGCTGCTTGCAATAGTTAGCAGGGGTGTGCAGTATCGAGTCATGGCATCACTCAACGTCGGCAATCTCGGGGAGTACCTGCGGGAGCAGCGTCGTGCGGCGCAGCTCTCGTTGCGGCAGCTCGCCGATGCGACCGGGGTGTCGAACCCGTATCTCAGCCAGATCGAGCGCGGTCTGCGCAAGCCCAGTGCGGACGTGCTCCAGCAGGTCGCCAAGGCGCTGCGGATCTCGGCCGAGACCCTGTACGTGCGTGCGGGGATTCTGGACGAGCGGGAGCGGGAGGAGCTGGAGACGCGGGCGGTCATCCTGGCCGATCCGTCGATCAACGAGCGGCAGAAGAGCGTTCTGCTCCAGATCTACGACTCCTTCCGCCGCGAGAACGGGTACGCCCCCGCGCCCGACACGGAAGCCGACACGAAGGCCGGCTCCGACACGAAGGCCGGCTCCGACACGAAGGCCGGCTCCGACACGAAGGCCGGCTCCGACACGAAGGCCGGCGCTGACGCGGAAGCCGGCTCCGGCGCGGAAGCCGCGCCCGGGACGCACGCCGGGCCCCACGTACAGGCCGGGCCCGACGCGGACGCCGGCAAAGACCACGACCCTCACAGCTGACAGCGGCTGGTTCGATGATCCGGGAGGACCACAGTCATGGCCATCACCGATGACCTGCGCAAGACCCTCACCGACCCCACCCCCCTCTACTTCGCCGCCGGCACCGCCGACCTGGCCGTGCAGCAGGCGCTCAAGATCCCGGCGCTGATCGAGCAGCTGCGGGCCGAGGCGCCCGAGCGGATCGACGCCGTGCGCAACACCGACCCCAAGGCCGTGCAGGAGAAGGTGACCACGCAGGCCAAGGAGGCCCAGGCCACTGTGCAGGCGAAGGTCACCGAGGTGTTCGGCTCCTTCGACTCCGCCGACCTGAAGAAGCTGGGCGAGACCGCCCAGGACCTGGCGCTCCGCAGCGTGGGCGTGGCCGCCGAGTACGCGATCAAGGCCCGCGAGACGTACGAGAAGGTCGCCGAGCACGGCGAGCAGACCGTGCGCACCTGGCGCGGCGAGACGGCCGACGAGATCGTCGAGATCGCCGCCGTCATCGAGGCCGACCCGAAGAGCGAGCCGAAGGCGTCCCCGAAGGCGGCCTCCACCGGTGTCACCGGGACCGCTCCGGCGGCCGGCGGCACCGTGAAGCCCGCCGCCGCCAAGCCGTCCACCCCGGCGAAGCCCGCCACCGCCAAGCCCGCCGCGACCAAGGCCGCGCCCGGTGCTCCGGCCAAGGCCGCCGAGGCCAAGGCCGCGCCCGCGAAGAAGGCGCCCGCGCCGCGCAAGCCGGCGGCCAAGAAGACCACGCCGCCCGCCGGCGCGTGACCCCTACGGGGTCCATAAGGGTTCTGCCCGGGGCGCGGCACGCGTGACCGGGACGCGGGACGGGCACCATTTCGGGTGGCCGACTCGTTGTCCCGGTACCTTGGCCCTCTCGGCCGCAGGGCGCTCATCCACTCACTAGGCGGTACACACCATGTTGCTCTCAGCGTTCGGCTCGCTCCTCCAGCTGCTCTATCTGGGGATGCTGGTGCTGGCCGTGGTCGCGTTCGTCTTCGCGGCGACCGCGCGTGAGGACGCCTACCGCGCCGCCGACAAGAAGCAGAAGTCCTTCTGGCTGGTGATCCTGGGCGTCGCCGTCGCGGTGAACCTGCTCATCCCGATCCTCTTCCTCCAGCTCGCGGGCGTCGTCGCGTCGATCGTGTTCATGGTCGACGTGCGTCCCGCGCTCAAGGCGGTCTCGGGTGGCGGCGGCCGCCGGGGCGGTTCCAGCAGCGACGGCCCGTACGGGCCCTACAACGGCGGGCGATGAGCCCCCGCCGCCCGCACGGGCGGCGTTGACGACGGCGGCCGGTCGACGGACGCGGGGTGGGAGCGCGGTGCGCTGCCGCCCCATCGTCGTATGCGCTCCGGATCGCGCCCCAGCAGGAGGACCGCCACGTCGTCGGTCAGCTCGCCGCCGTTCAGCTCCCGGACCTCGGAGACCGCCGCCTCCAGCAGTTCGTCTCCCGTCAGCCCCTGTTCCAGCCGGCTGTTGACCATCGCCGCCATGCCGTCCTGGCCCAGCCGCTCACTGCCGCCGGTGCCCACGCGTCCCTCGATGAGCCCGTCCGTGTACAGCATCAGGCTCCAGGCGCCGCCCAGCTCCACCTGCCGGCGCGGCCACCGGGCCCGGGGGAGCAGCCCCAGCGCCGGGCCGCCGTCCTCGTACGGGAGGAGTCGGGCGGGCCGGCCGTGGCGGGCCAGCAGCGGTGCCGGGTGCCCGGCCAGGCAGAGTCCCGCCTGACGTCCGTCGGGAGCGATGTCGACCGTGCAGAGCGTCGCGAAGATCTCCTCGCTCTGCCGCTCGTGCTCCAGCACCTGCTGGAGGGTGGCGAGCAGATCGTCCCCGCACAGCCCGGCCAGGGTCAGCGCCCGCCAGGCGATCCGCAGCTCGACGCCGAGCGCGGCCTCGTCCGGGCCGTGGCCGCAGACGTCGCCGATCATCGCGTGCACCGTGCCGTCCGGGGTGCGGACGACGTCGTAGAAGTCGCCGCCGAGCAGGGCGCGGCTGCGGCCGGGGCGGTAGCGGGCGGCGAAGCTCAGCCCGGAGCCGTCCAGCAGCGGGGTGGGGAGCAGCCCGCGTTCCAGCCGGGCGTTCTCCTGGGCGCGCAGCCGGGATTCGGTGAGCTGGTGCTGGGCGATGTCGGCGCGTTTGCGCTCCACCGCGTACCGGATGGCGCGGCTCAGGACCCGCGCGTCCAGCTCGCCCCGGAAGAGGTAGTCCTGCGCCCCGACGCGTACGGCCTCGGCGGCCAGCTCCGTGTCGTCCTGCGCGGTCAGCGCGAGAACCGCGTGGTGCGGGGCGAGACGGAGTACGTGGGTGAGGGCGGCCAGCTCGTCGGCCCGCGCGGAGAGCTGCTCCTCCTCGGGGCCGGTCGCCGCCTCGGCCCCCGCGCCGGTCCCGGGGTCTGCCACCGGACCGTTGCCCGCGCCGGTGGCCGGCAGGGCGAGGTCCAGGAGGATGCAGTCGACGTCGTCGGTGAGCAGCCGCGCGGCCTCGGTGAGGTTGCGGGCGGTACGGACACGGACCCGGGTCCCGGCCGCTGCCGAGAGCTCGGGGACGGTGATGGTGGTGCCCGCCGGGTCGTCCTCGATCACCAGCAGGGTGAGATCGCCGTGCGAGGTCTCCGCAGCGGAAGCGGAACGCTGCTGCGGTACGGGTACGGGCATCGGTTCGGGTTTCCTTCCCTCCCCCCGAGGGCGCGGCGGGTCGCCGATCGACGATCCGCCAGTCGGGGACGATAGCGGCCCGTGGCGGGGGAACGGAATGGCGCGGGTGAACCGGCCCCTGTCATATGCGCCGCCATAAGCCGCGTCCCGGCACGGATCCGGCGCGATGGGCCGCCGCCAGGGCGGGGAAGCGCGCATGACAAACATCACGCGTGCGCGAGCGGCCGAGTGTCCCCGCTCACGCGCCCGCGAGCGGCCGGGCGTCCACGCCGCTCACGCGGCCTCGGGATCAGCCGCGAGCGGCCGGAAGCGGCAGCCCTGGGTTCGGTTCGGCTCCGAGCGGCCGGGGCGGCGGCCCTGGGTTCGGCTCCGAGCGGGCGGCCTTGGGTTCAGGCCCGAGCGGCCGGGCGGCGTGTTCCACCCCGGGCGCCCATGAGCGCCCGCCGGACCTTCGCGGGGCGCCCGCGAGCGCCCGCCGGGCCGTCGCGGGCCGTCCGAGAGCACCCGCCGGACCGTCGCGGGGTGATCGCCGTGCAGTCGCGGCGTGATCGCCGGGCCGCCGTGGGGCGCCCGCCTGGCCGCCGGGGGCGGTCGCCCACCGACCGCCGTACAGCCGCCCGGCGGCTACGGGAAGCGAGGCCGGCAGCCCCCGCCGCCGCTACTTGTCCGGGCGGACCACGCCGAGGATCTTCATCGAGCCAGCGCCCGCCAGGGTGACGTTGCGGCCGGGGCGCGGTGCGTGGACGATCGCGCCGTCGCCCACGTACATCCCGACGTGGCTGGCGTCGGCGTGGTAGATGATCAGGTCGCCGGGGCGCATGTCCTTGATGTCGATGCGCGGCAGCAGCCGCCACTGCTCCTGCGAGGTGCGCGGGATCGGACGCTTCGCCGCGAGCCACGCCTGCGAGGTCAGCCCGGAGCAGTCGTACGAGCGGGGACCCTCGGCCCCCCAGACGTACGGCTTGCCGATCTGGGCCGTCGCGAAGGCCACCGCGGCCGCACCGGCCGCGCTCGCCTCACCGCTGACGTCCTTGATCGCGCCGGAGGAGAGCCAGGCCGTCTGCGCCTTGGCGGCGGCGTCCGCCTCCAGCTGACGGAGCCGGTCGCGCTCCTTGTCCTCCAGCTCCGATTCGAGCTTCTCCGCCGCCTTGATCTGGGCGTTGATCTTCTTCTTCGCCTTGGCCTGCTTGACCCGGTTCGCTTCCAGCTTCTCCCAGTTGGCGCTGGCGTCCTGGGTGTACGTCTCCAGGTCCTGCTGGGTCTGGTCCAGCTCGGCCAGCAGGGTCTTGGACGCCTGCTGGCTCTGGCGGACCTTGTTGATCCCGTCCAGGAAGAGCTTCGGGTTGTTGCTGAGGGCGAGCTGGGCCCCGGGCGGCAGACCGCCGTTGCGGTACTGCTCACGGGCCTGGGCGCCGGCCCGGTCCTTCAGCTCGGCGATCCGCGCCTGGCCGTCGACGATGGCCTTGGCCAGCCGCACGATCTCGCCGGACTGCTTCTTCGTCTGCTCCTCGGCGAGGTTGTACGCGTCCGTCGCCGCGCCCGCCTTCCGGTACAGCGTCTCGATCTGTTCGCGGACCTTCTCCAACTCCGCGTTGCTGTAGCGGGGCGGCGACGCGGCCGGAGCCGAGGCGGAGGGCGAGGGGTCCGGAACCGGGGCGGCCGCGGCCTGACCGGTGGACGTCAGCATGGCCAGCGCACAGACCAGCGTGATGGCGGCAGTGGCGCAGTGGCGTCGGTTCACGAACTCCCCCTCCGGGTTGGCACTCCGGGCCCGCCTTCGGGTGAAGGCGGCAGAAACCATGTAAGCGGTGCAGATCATCCAACCGATGCAAGGAACGCAAAGGATGGACAATCGGTCGAATATGAGATGAATGCGAGAAAAGCAATAGACTTCGGGTAACGCATTTCTGACTTACCGTCAGTAACTTTTCCACGACGTCGCGATCGTGCCATGTCGTCCCGCAAAGCAACAGAGGCCGACCGTTACTGGCGCGTCAGCTACCGCCCCCACAGGGCTGTTTCATCACGATTCCCCCCGATGCGCGACGCTCCGGTGCGCGCCGCCCCACTCGTCCCCGTCCGCGGAAAGCCCCGTTCTGGGCCTGCCCCCTTTCACAGGGACGAACGATGCCCGTGGGGCGTTCCCGGAACGGAGAAGTTCCCCTCGTGCGGGCGACAGCTCAGCGTTCGCCCGGCCGCAGGGCGTCCCAGGCCACCGTGACCTCGCCCTGCCGCCACCGCCGTACCCCGTCCGTCACCGGCCAGTCGGACGCCAGCGCCCGCACCGCCGCGATCCAGCGCTGCCGCGCGCCGAGGGAGGCGTACGGGGAGGCCGCCGCCCAGGACCGGTCGAAGTCCCGCAGGAACGCGTGGACCGGCTCGCCCGGCACATTGCGGTGGATCAGCGCCTTCGGCAGCCGTTCCGCCAGGTCGGACGGGCGTTCCAGTGAACCGAGCCGGGTCGCGAAGGTGACCGTGCGCGGTCCCTCGGGCCCCAGCGCCACCCACACGTGCCGCCGCCCGATCTCGTCGCAGGTCCCCTCCACCAGCAGCCCGTCCGGGGCGAGGCGGGAGCACAGCCGCGCCCAGACCTCGGCGACCTGCTCCTCGTCGTACTGCCGCAGCACATTGGCCGCCCGGATCAGCAGCGGCCGGACGTCCAGCGGGATCTCGAAACCGCCGTGGACGAAGGTGAGCCCCTCGCGCTCGTACGGGAGGGCGGCGGCGACCCGCTCGGGATCGATCTCGATCCCGGCCACCCGGGTGCGCGGCTCGGCGGTACGCAGCCGGCCCAGCAGCTCCACGGCGGTCCAGGGGGCCGCCCCGTACCCGAGATCGACGGCCACCGGCGTTCCGGCGCGGCGCAGGGCGGGGCCGTGGGCGTCGGCGATCCAGCGGTCCATGCGGCGCAGCCGGTTCGGGTTGGTGGTCCCGCGGGTGGCGGTACCGATGGGGCGCTGGCGCATGGGTCGAGCGTATGCGACAGGGCGGCGGGGGCCTCGGGGCGTCCGGAGGCCCCCGCGCTGCTCCGGGGACTCGGGGCGGCCGGACGCCCCCTGCGCTGCTCCGGGTGACATCTCCGCTTCCGCCCGGCCCGGGGCCCACCGGCCGCCACCGCCCGACCCCGCCCGGCCGGCCGGGGTCACCGGCCGCTTCCGCCAGGCCCGCCCCCACCGCCCCCACCGGGCACCGCCCCGCCCCGCACGTAATGATTTGGCAAAGCGGAAATGAAAGGCGGCATTCCACTGTTCCCGCCCTCGGAGGACTGCCCGTCCTCCACCGCAGCCTGCCCAGCCCACCCCGATCGAGGAGGACCGACGAGGTGAGCCAGTACGTCTCCCGGCTCGGCTCCACCCGGACGGCCGCGCGCCTCAGGTTCCCCGGAGGCTTCTCCGGGGCCTCCCGCAAGCCGCGCCGCATCGCGATGCTCTCCGTGCACACGTCCCCCCTCCACCAGCCCGGCACGGGCGACGCGGGCGGGATGAACGTCTACATCGTCGAGCTGGCCAGACGCCTCGCCGCGATCGACATCGAGGTCGAGATATTCACCCGGGCCACCACCGGCTCGCTGGCCCCGGCGGTCGAGCTGGCCCCCGGCGTCCTGGTCCGGCACGTGGACGCGGGCCCGTACGAAGGTCTCGCCAAGGAGGACCTGCCCGCCCAGCTCTGCGCCTTCACGCACGGCGTGATGCAGGCGTGGGCCGGACAGCGCCCCGGCTACTACGACCTCGTCCACTCCCACTACTGGCTCTCCGGCCAGGTCGGCTGGCTGGCCGCCCAGCGCTGGGGCGTCCCCCTCGTCCACGCCATGCACACCATGGCCAAGGTCAAGAACGCCTCCCTGGCGAAGGGCGACACCCCCGAGCCGCCCGCCCGGGTCATCGGGGAGACCCAGATCGTCAACGCCTCCGACCGGCTGATCGCCAACACCGCCGAGGAGGCCGACGAACTCGTCCGCTTCTACGACGCCGACCCCGCCGCCGTCGCCGTCGTCCACCCCGGCGTCAACCTGGACCGCTTCCGCCCCGCCGACGGCCGCGCCGCCGCACGGGCCCGGCTCGGCCTGCCGCAGGACGCGCTCGTTCCGCTCTTCGCCGGCCGCATCCAGCCGCTGAAGGCGCCCGACGTGCTGCTGCGCGCGGTGGCCGTGCTGCTGGACCGGGACCCCTCTCTGCGCTCCCGCATCGTCGTGCCGGTGGTCGGCGGCCCGAGCGGCAGCGGGCTCGCGAAGCCCGAGGGGCTGCAGAAGCTGGCCGCCCGCCTCGGTATCGCCGACGTCGTACGGTTCCACCCGCCGGTGGGGCAGGACCGGCTGGCGGACTGGTTCCGGGCCGCGTCGGTGCTGGTCATGCCCTCGTACAGCGAATCCTTCGGACTGGTCGCCATAGAGGCCCAGGCGGCCGGGACCCCGGTCGTCGCCGCCTCCGTGGGCGGGTTGCCGGTGGCGGTGCGCGACGGGGTCAGCGGCTTCCTGGTGCAGGGGCACGAGCCGGAGGCGTACGCCCGCGCGCTCGGGCGGTTCGCGGACGCGCCGGAGCTGGTCGGGCGGATGGGGGCGGCTGCGGCGGCGCACGCCCAGTCGTTCGGCTGGGACACGGCCGCGTCGGCCACCGCCGACGTGTACACGGCCGCGCTCTGCGACCACCGCCGCCGGGCCCGTACCCACCACGGCTGAGCCCGCCCGCCGCGCCGACAGCCCGCCACGGCTGAGCCCCCAGGCCGCCGAGGAGCGAGAACCGTGAGCCGCCCGCCGGGAACTCGCGAGCCGCCCGCCGGGAGCCCCCGGCCTGAGGCCCCCGGGCCGCCCGCCGCGCACTGTCGTAGGCTCGCAGCATGGCTGACGTACCGGACGAGACCGCAGCGGCCCAGGTCATCGAGGCGACGCTGAACGACGCCGGGCTCGCATGGGAGAGCCCGGGGAGCGGCAACTACGTCGTGACGCTGCCCGGCACCCGCAAGCTGTCGACGACCTGCTCGCTGATCGTCGGCAAGCACTCCCTCTCCCTCAACGCCTTCGTCGTGCGGCACCCCGACGAGAACGACGCCGCGGTCCACCGCTGGCTGCTGGAGCGTAACCTCCGCCTCTTCGGGGTGAGTTACGCGATCGATTCGCTCGGCGATGTCTACCTGGTCGGCAAGCTGCCGCTCTCGGTGGTCACCCCCGAGGAGCTGGACCGGCTGTTCGGCGTGGTGCTCGAAGCGGCGGACGGGGCGTTCAACACCCTGCTGGAGCTGGGGTTCGCCAGCTCGATCCGCAAGGAGTACGCGTGGCGGGTGGCGCGCGGCGAGTCCACCCGGAACCTGGACGCGTTCAGCCACCTGACCCGGCGCCCGTCCGAGGACTGACCTCCCCCCGCGCGGCCCCGCGTCGGCGGTCCGAACGGACACGGTGGGGAGGCTGCCCGGTCGGACACAGTGGGGAAGCCCTTGCCCACGACGGCGATGAGCGCAACGACCGGGCAGGGCCGAAAGGTTGTACCCCCGCCCCGCACAGCGCGTTCACAAGATGATCACAGCGGAATCACGATCCCGGGAGGGGCGCTCCGAACCCGTCATCGCTCACAGGTTCGATCGTAGAGTGTGGGGCACTGCGACGGCCCGTCCAGACGGCGTCGAAGTGCCGCGCGGCAAAGGGGCGATCGCACCCCGAACCGGAGAGATGACACCCATGCGCGCCACTGCCGTACGCCGTACCGCTCTCGCCGCCTCCGCGGCCGCCCTCACCCTGCTCGCCACGGCCTGTGGCGGCGCGTCGGACGCCGACGGCAAGGACGGGAAGAAGGACGACAAGGCCGCGGCGGCCGGATCCTCCTCGGCCCCGGAGACTCCGGCCAAGACGCTCAGCGCGGACGAGGTGGAGAAGGCCGCCCTCGCCCAGGGCGACGTCGAGGGCACCAAGATCACCAAGGCGGGCGCGGCCGACGAGGTCCCGGCGGACGGCGTCAAGGTCGACAAGAAGGAGTGCCTGCCGGTCGCCCACGCCATGTACGGCGTGGCGCAGGAGGGTTCGGCCGCGAGCGCGAAGCGCAAGGTGATCGACGAGCCGAAGACCGACGGCAAGAAGAAGTCGCTGGAGGACCTGGCGGAGGGCGATGCCGAGGACGCGTTCAAGGACGCCTTCAACCTGACGTCCACGTTCGTCGCGCTGCACTCCTACGAGGGGACGGCGGGCGCCGACACGTTCTCGGCGCTGAAGAAGGCGGCGGCGGACTGCGCGGGCGGCTTCACCGCCACGGTCGCCGGTACGCCGACCAAGATCGCCTCGGTCGCCGAGGAGAAGGTCACCGGCGGCGAGGAGTCCGCGGCGTGGACCGTCACCTCCGAGGACGACGGCGACAAGGCCCCGTTCAAGCTGGTGGCACTGCGCAAGGGGAGTTCGGTCGCGACGTTCTTCGCCTTCAACCTGGCGGCGGCCGGCGACGCCGGTGTGAAGTTCGAGGTGCCGGCGGAGGTCGTGGCGGCCCAGGACAAGAAGCTCGGCTGACGGCACCGCGGAGGAACGCGCGCCCCCGGCCCAGAGGTTGGGGCCAGGGGCGCGCGGCGTCGGCGGGGTTCGGCCGGCCGGTGAGGGCGGACGGGACCGCGCGGCAGGCCGTCGGTACGGGTGTGCCAGGTCCTTCCGGCCGGTCTCAGGGCAGCGGCACGAGCCGGACCACGGTGACGGTGAGGACGGACCGGGAGACGTAGTAGAGGACGATGGCCCCGGCGACGGTCGCCTCGCGCCGGTCCCGCTCGCGCTTGACGGCGGAGGAGGCGTGGCCGTACGGCTCCGCGCCGAGCGTACGGGCCATCGCGTCCCGGAACGTCTCGCCGTCGCGCATCTTGGCCAGGGTGTCGTCGGCGGGCGGTGCGTAGGAGATACGGAAGCTCAAGCGACGCTCCGCCTCTCGGCCTCGTCCCGCGCCAGCCGGGCCAGGATCTTCTCGGCCTCGGGATCGGGGACGGCCTCCAGCATCCAGTGCCGCATCACGGCGTGGATCTCGTGCACACCGGCCTTGTTGATCGCGAGATCGAACTCCTCGCGTCTCTCGTCGGGCAGCGCGGCACGGATGTCCGGGATGCTGTTCGGCACCTCCACCTCGGTGCCGCCGACGAAGGTCCTCAGAGACTCACTCATGATCGCTCTCCCCGTTCTCCTTGCCCTGGAAGGTGGTCCGCCGGCCGCGTGCCCAAAGGCGCCGACGGGCCGCCGCGCGCGACGGGGCGGCGCGACGGCACGCACTCACCGTAGTGCGTACGAGGGCCACTTCGGCCGGTCCGGCCGGGCACGGAACGGCCACGGATCAGCTACGGCGCGACCGCCCCCGCACCGAGCCGCCCCATGACGCGATCGCGCAGGAGCAGGTACTCCTCCTGGAGCCGCGACCACTCGGTGACCGGCGGCCGGACGATGACGTCACCGCCGACGACGGACTCCTCGGGCCCGAACTGCTCCCGGGTCAGGTCGACTTCCACCCCCGCACCGAGCCGGTTCCACCAGTGGAAGTCGGTCCGGACGCCGTCGACGTGGACCTCGCCCCGGACCAACTCCCCGCCGAGCAGGTCGTTCAGCACCATGGCGGTGACCCCGCACTGGTCGCGCGCGGGATTGTCCGGAGTCCAGCGGTCGCGGTACTCCGGGGTGCAGGTCTCGGCGCTCCAACTGCTGCGCACGGCCTGCTCGATGTCGGTGAGGAGGTAGACGGTCATGCGGCCGATCGTGCCAGGGGGCACTGACATCGATGCCGGTACACGGGCTCCGGCGGCCCTATCAGCGGTCGTATCAGCGGTCGGCGTCCGCGGCGGCCTTCGCGTCTGCGGCGTTCCTGGCGCCCTCGGCGTCCTTGGCGTCCGCGCCGTCCGCAGCGGCCTGGGTGGCCGCGCGCAGGTCACGCCGCCGCCTGACCAGCAGAAGTACGAGGTTCACCGCGGCACCGCCCGCCCAGACGCACGCCAACACGCGCGCGTACGGGGCGGTTCCCGAACTCGCCGCCGTCCAGACCGCCGCGATGATCATGACGGCGAGGGTCGCCGGCGTACCGAGGTACGACTGCTTCTCGCTCACCGCCGCTCCCTCTCGCTCCGCCGACTCTGCCGTCCACGCCCATGATCACACGAGCCCTGGAACTGGCAGCGGGGAGAGCCGGGACCGTGGGTGCGGCGGAGAGCGCGGGCGAGGGAGCGCCTCCCGGGAAATCGCGTCGACAGGGCAGAGTGCGCGCGGCAGAGTGGTCGCCCGTGACGAGCAGCGAACTGTGGACCCGAGAGACCGCCGACCGCTACGACGCCGAGGAGGCCGAGAACTCCTCGCCCGCCGCCCTCGACTTCCTCGCCCGGCTCGCCGGGAACGGCCGGGCCCTGGAGTTCGCCATCGGCACCGGCCGCGTGGGCGTGCCGCTCCGGGAGCGCGGCGTTCTGGTGACGGGCATCGAACTGTCCGAGCCGATGGCGGACGTGCTCCGCACCAAGGCCGACGAGGAGACCCTCCCGGTGGTGATCGGGGACATGGCCACCACGGTCGTCCCCGGCTCCTTCACCCTCGTCTACCTCGTCTACAACACCATCTCCAACCTGCTCACGCAGGACGAGCAGGTCGCGTGCTTCGAGAACGCGGCCCGCCACCTCGCCCCCGGCGGCCGGTTCGTCATCGAGCTGGTCGTGCCCCCGCTGCGCTTCCTGCCGCCCGGCCAGGTCGCGGTGCCGTTCGACGTATCGGACCGGCACCTGGGGTTCGACACCTTCGAGCTGGTCCAACAGCACCTGGTGTCCCACCACTTCACCCGCGACGGCGAGGACGGCCGCTACCGCCGAGGCGCCTCCCGCCACCGGTACGCCTGGCCGGCGGAGCTCGACCTGATGGCCCGCATCGCCGGCCTCGAACAGGAACAACGCGTGGCGGACTGGGACGGCTCCCCGTTCACCGACGACTCCCCCCGACACATCTCGGTCTGGCGCAAGCCGGTGGGGTGAGCCGCCGGGCTGAGCCGGCGGGAGTGACACGGCGGATGACTGTTCGTCGACCCGCCGGTGCTCTTGCTGCCGACCGGCGAAGGCGGAGGGCCCGGACGCGGCACGGGCATGCCCCGTTGACGGCTGGCATGGCGTGGTCAAGCGGTCCCCACGGAACGGTGGGGCCCGCTTCACCATGCGGGATCACCGGTCAGTCTGCCGAGGATGCCCAGTGCCCGCTTGCGTTACCCAACAGGTCTGCCGGTTCTCGTCGTGCAGATACCAGATGCGCCCGCCCCCGGACACTTCGATCTGCCACTGAGGGAATGTCTCGCCGCCCCGAACTCCCTCGGCCAGAGCGAACTTGAGCCGGTGATGCCGGTCCGTTTCGACAGCCGGTGACGGCGTCTTCCTCATCAGATGCCAGGCAGTGTTCGTGTTGGCCGGTATCTGTTGCATCAACTGCCGCCAGCCGACGGCCGCCTGCCGGTTGGCGAACTTGATGTGGTACTCGCCCTTGGCCGGAGGGGGCGGGACGTCGTCGTTCTTGCCTAAGCTCACTCGTCCTCCGACGGCGGCACGGGTACGTCTCCGAAGTCGCCGTCGCCGTGGTCCTGGGTGAGGGTGGCGTGCAGCTCGGGGTCGGCGTAGATCTCTGCCGTGTGCTTCCAGGCGGCTATCACTGTGGTGATCGGAGCCAGGCTGCCGAGAGAGGTGCTGGCCCGAGCCGTTTCGACGAACTCCAGCAGGAACTCCTGGACGGCCTTTCGCGGAAGGAAGCGGACCCAGGGGAACGCCTCGGGAAACGCGCGGGTCAGCAGTTCAACGGCTGCGGGGCTCTCCCTCAGGAGGGCGACGAACATGCGGGTGGTGGAGTCGACGACCTGAACGGCCTGCTCGGCTCGCGCGGCGGTGGTGAGGTACAGGTCCTCTTCGTCGCGGCGGTGGAGCAAGAGGCCGCGACGGGCGTTGACCTGCATGCGGGCGACGGTGTCCTTGGGCTTTTGGATGAGCTCCGAGAAGTTCGCTTCGGCAGGCATGGTCGTCATAACTTGGAAGGTACTTCAAAAGTCTGCCCTCGTCCACAGGAGCCTGCGGGGCGCTCCGGTCGGCGGCGGGCGTGCACCCTGCTGACCTGCGTCAATGGAGGCTGCCGCTGTCGACGGAAAGCTCGTGCCCGTGCAGACGTCGGAAACCGGGCCGGGAATGTCAGTACGACCGTGCAGATGCCGGAAAGCGGGCCGCGAGCGCCGGCGCGGCTATGCAGATGTCGGAAGCCGGGGCCGTGAGTGCCTCCCCGTGCGGGCGGTGCACCGCGTACCTCTGCCCGGGTCAGCCGCAACCGCACGAACCCCCGGGCGCGGGGGCCTCGTTCGCCGGCGTCTCCGTGGCGCAGCAGCCGGCCTCGGCGTCGCCCTCGGTGCGGGCGCTCTTGCCGAGGGTGTCCGCGTCGGCCTTGACCACGTAGACCTCCCAGGGCTCCTGGCCGGGCCCGCGGACCCAGACCTTGTCCTGGAGGGCGTAGCAGCAGGACGTGTCGTTCTCCTCGAACGTGGCCAGCCCGGCGTCCTTGAGGCGGCCGGCGGCCGCCGCGACCTGGTCGGTGGACTCGACCTCGACGCCGAGGTGGTCGAGACGGGTCTCCTCTCCCGGCTCGCCCTCGATGAGGACGAGCTTGAGCGGGGGCTCGGTGAGGGCGAAGTTGGCGTACCCCTCGCGGCGCTTGGCCGGTTCGGCGCCGAACAGCTTCGTGTAGAAGGCGACGGATGCTTCGAGGTCGCTGACGCGCAGGGCGAGCTGAGCACGGGACATGGTGGTTCTCCCCTTCGCCGGAATCGGCTTGAATCGACGTTCTTCGATGCAAGATTGCGCGCTGTTTCGAAGGGTGTCAACATAGAAGAATGTCGAAACAAGAGCTTGCGGTGGTGGGGCGGTCCGAGGCGGCCGGGGCGTGCTGCCCGGGTCTGCTGACCGCCCCCCTGGGCGAGGAACAGGCCGAAGAGCTGGCGAAGGTGTTCAAGGCGCTCGGCGATCCGGTGCGCCTGCGGCTGCTGTCCATGATCGCGTCGCGGGCGGGCGGCGAGGTCTGCGTCTGCGATCTCACCCCGGCGTTCGATCTGTCGCAGCCGACGATCTCGCACCACCTCAAGCTGCTGCGGCAGGCCGGCCTGATCGACTGCGAGCGGCGCGGCACCTGGGTCTACTACTGGCTGCTGCCGGAGACGACCGACCGCCTGGCGGGCGTCCTGACCCGCCCCGGCGGCACCGCTACGGCCGGTTCCCCGGCGACGGGCGACGCCTCGTGAGCGCCGGCGCGCCGGAACAGGGCGTGGCCGGGAGGCTGTCGTTCCTGGACCGCTACCTGGCCGTGTGGATTCTCGCCGCGATGGCCGCCGGCCTCGGCCTCGGCCGCCTGGTGCCGGGGCTCGGGGACGCGCTGGCCACGGTGACCGTGAGCGGGGTGTCCCTGCCGATCGCACTCGGCCTGCTCGTGATGATGTACCCGGTCCTGGCCAAGGTCCGCTACGACCGGCTCGACACCGTGACCCGCGACCGGCGCCTGCTGCTGCCGTCGCTGCTGCTGAACTGGGTGCTCGGACCGGCCCTCATGTTCGCGCTGGCCTGGATGTTCCTGCCCGACCTGCCCGAGTACCGCACCGGTCTGATCATCGTCGGCCTGGCCCGCTGTATCGCCATGGTCATCATCTGGAACGACCTGGCATGCGGTCACCGCGAGGCGGCGGCCGTCCTGGTCGCGCTCAACTCGGTGTTCCAGGTCATCGCGTTCTCCGCGCTCGGCTGGTTCTACCTCCAGGTGCTCCCGGGTTGGCTCGGCCTGGAGCAGACGGGTCTGGACGTCTCCGTGTGGGAGATCGCCCGCAGCGTCCTCATCTTCCTCGGCATCCCTCTCGCGGCCGGCTACCTGACCCGCCGCATCGGGGAGAGGGCCAAGGGGCGCACCTGGTACGAGACGCGCCTGATCCCGCGTATCGGCCCGTTCGCCCTGTACGGACTGCTGTTCACGATCGTCGTGCTCTTCGCGCTCCAGGGCGGCGCGATCACCTCGCAGCCGTTCGACGTGGCCCGCATCGCGCTGCCGCTGCTGGTCTACTTCGTGGTGATGTGGGCCGGATCGATGCTCCTGGGCAAGGCCGTCGGCCTCGACCACCCCCGTACCACCACGCTCGCCTTCACAGCGGCGGGCAACAACTTCGAACTCGCCATCGCGGTCGCGATCGCCGCCTTCGGCGCCACCTCGGGCCAGGCGCTGGCCGGTGTCGTCGGTCCGCTCATCGAAGTGCCCGTACTGATCGGCCTGGTCCACGTGGCCCTGTACGCACGCCGCTACTTCACCCCCGCCGCCCCCACGAACCCCGCACCGCAGGAGGAGCCCACCCGTGCCTGACACTCCGCAGCGCCCGTCGGTGCTGTTCGTCTGCGTCCACAACGCCGGGCGTTCGCAGATGGCCGCCGCCCTCCTCACCCACCTCGCCGGTGACCGCGTTCACGTCCGGTCCGCCGGGTCCGCACCGGCGGACACGGTCAACCCGGCCGTCGTCGAGGCGCTCGCCGAGGTCGGCATCGACATCGCGGCCGAGGTGCCCAAGGTCCTCACGGCGGACGCCGTCCGCGCCTCCGACGTCGTCATCACCATGGGCTGCGGGGACGCGTGCCCCGTCTTCCCCGGCAAGCGCTACCTGGACTGGCGGCTTCCGGACCCGGCCGGCCGGGGCGTCGCCGCCGTGCGCCCCATCCGGGACGAGATCGAACGACGCGTCCGCGCCCTGATCGACGCCATCGCCCCGCAGCCCGACGCATGACCGGCGCCCCGGCGGCGCGCGTCGAGCCGATGCGCGCCGTGCACGCCGAGGGAGTCCTCACGGTCTACGGCCTCGGCATCGACGAGGGGAACGCCACCTTCGAGACCGCCGCCCCCGCCTGGCCGGTCTTCGACGCCGCCCGCCTGCCCGGACACCGGTACGTGGCCCTCGACCGCACCGGCACCGTGCTCGGCTGGACCGCCGCATCCGCGGTCTCCGACCGGTGCGCGTACGCGGGCGTGGTCGAGCACTCGGTGTACGTACACCCCGACGCCCGAGGCCGGGGCATCGCGCGGACCCTCCTGGAAGCCCTCATCGACTCGACCGAGGCGGCGGGCATCTGGACGATCCAGTCCGGAGTCTTCCCCGAGAACACCGCCGGCCTCGCCCTGCACCGCGGCCTCGGCTTCCGGGAGATCGGCCTCCGCGAACGCATCGGCCGCCATCGCGGGACCTGGCGGGACGTCGTCCTGATCGAACGGAGAAGCCGGACGGTCGGACGCGACGCGTGACGATCCGCGCGGCCTGAGCGCGAGCCGTGGGACGACCCGGACGGCAGAGGACCCCCGCCCCCGCCGCGACGGCCAGGTCCGGGCAACGGAAAAGCCCCCTCCCCGCACGCGTCAACGGCGGGAAGAGGGCTTCTTCGTACGGACCTACTTCTTCTTGCCCTGGTTCTTCACGGCCTCGATGGCGGCCTTCGCCGCATCCGGGTCGAGGTACGTGCCGCCCGGCTTGAGCGGCTTGAAGTCGGCGTCCAGCTCGTAGGAGAGCGGGATGCCGGTCGGGATGTTGAGGCCCGCGATGTCCTCGTCCGAGATGCCGTCCAGGTGCTTCACCAGGGCGCGGAGGCTGTTGCCGTGGGCGGCGACCAGGACCGTGCGGCCGGTGAGGAGGTCCGGGACGATGCTGTCGAACCAGTACGGGAGCATGCGGACGACGACGTCCTTGAGGCACTCCGTGTCCGGGCGCAGCTCCGGCGGGAGCGTCGCGTAGCGCGGGTCGTCGAACTGGCTGTACTCCGCGTCGCGGGCCAGCGGCGGCGGCGGGGTGTCGTACGAGCGGCGCCACAGCATGAACTGCTCCTCGCCGAACTCGGCGAGCGTCTGCGCCTTGTCCTTGCCCTGGAGCGCGCCGTAGTGGCGCTCGTTCAGGCGCCAGGAGCGGCGGACCGGGATCCACAGGCGGTCGGCGGACTCCAGGGCGAGCTGCGCGGTGCGGATCGCGCGGCGCTGGAGGGAGGTGTGCAGGACGTCCGGGAGCAGACCGGCGTCCTTGAGCAGCTCACCGCCCCGGACCGCTTCCTTCTCGCCCTTTTCGGTGAGGTTGACGTCCACCCAGCCGGTGAACAGGTTCTTCGCGTTCCATTCGCTCTCGCCGTGGCGGAGGAGGATCAGCTTGTACGGTGCGTCGGCCATGAGTCCGAGCGTAATCGAACCCGTGCGACCTCCGCGCGCCCGCCCGGAACGCGGACAGGGGCGGGTGTACGCGCCGGTCGGCGGGGGTCGGGCGGCGGACGATTGACGGTCGGCGTCAATCCGGTGGCGGCCGAGGAGCCGGGCTTCGTAATGTCTCGTACGTAGTCGGGGCCGTTACCCCGAGCCCCGTACCGCAGCAGGGTCCCGGGGCCCGACGCTCCGCCTCCGCAGGGCCGCAGAGACCTGCGAGGCCCGCTGTCGCGCAGTCACGCTTCGCCGCCCGTTCCGTCGTCCGTCCCGTGGGGGGAATCCGTATGTCCGTCGCCGGTCTGAGAGCAGCCGCCCGCGAGACCGTCTCCGGGATGCCCCGTGAGTTCTGGTGGCTGTGGACCAGCACCCTGATCAACAGGCTCGGGGCGTTCGTCGCGACGTTCATGGCCCTCTATCTGACCCTGGACCGCGGCTACTCCGCCTCGTACGCCGGGCTCGTCGCCGCCCTCCACGGGCTCGGCGGGGTCATCTCCTCGCTCGGCGCGGGAGTCATGACCGACCGGCTCGGGCGGCGGCCCACGATGCTGATCGCGCAGACGTCGACCGCCGTGTCGGTGGCGGTGCTCGGGTTCATGCAGCACCCGTTCGCCATCGCCGCCGTCGCGTTCTTCGTCGGGATGGCGAGCAACGCCTCCCGCCCCGCCGTCCAGGCGATGATGGCCGACATCGTGCCCGCCAAGGACCGGGTCCGCGCCTTCTCGCTCAACTACTGGGCCATCAACCTCGGTTTCGCGATCTCCTCCGCCGGGGCCGGGTTCATCGCCGAGTACAGCTACCTCGCCGGTTTCCTCGGCGAGGCCGCGATGACGCTCGTCTGCGCCGTCCTCGTCTTCGTGAAGGTGCCGGAGTCGCGGCCCGAGGAAGCGGTCGTGAAGTCCGTCGGCGGGAAGCGGCCCGAGGACGAGGTGCGGCTGACGACCGTCCTGCGCGACGGTCGGTTCATGGGCGTCGTCGGGCTCTCGTTCCTGGTGTCGCTGATCTTCATGCAGGGGTACGTGGCGCTGCCGGTGGCCATGGGCGCCGACGGGCTCTCCAGCTCCGACTTCGGTACCGCCATCGCCGTCAACGGCGTACTGATCGTGGTCCTCCAGATCCCCGTCACCCGCTTCATCCAGGACCGCGACCCGCGCCGGCTGCTGATCGTCTCCTCGCTGCTCGCCGGTTACGGCTTCGGGCTGACCGCCTTCGCCGGGTCGGTCGCCGTGTACGCCCTCACCGTCTGCGTCTGGACCCTCGCCGAGATCGTCAACGCGCCGACCCAGACCGGGATCGTCGTCCAGCTGTCGCCCGCCAAGGGCCGGGGCCGCTACCAGGGCATGTACACGATGTCCTGGTCGGTGGCCGCGCTCGTCGCCCCGCTGATGTCCGGCTTCGTGATCGACCACTACGGCGCCGCCTGGCTCTGGGGCGCCTGCGCCGTGATCGGCACCGTCGCCGGACTCGGCTACTGGCTGCTGATGCGCAACCTGCCGCGCGAGGAGCAGACCGCGGTGGACGTGCTGCCGGAGCCCGCGCCCGTACCGGCCGAGGCCCGGCCCGACCAGGCCGAGCCGGAGGCCGTGCCCGCGGCGGTGGTGGAGGCGGCGCGCGGGGCGGCGGCGGAGCGCACCCACTGACCCAGGTCCGGATCATCCGGGCCCGCTGACCGGACCAGGGCCCGCTGAACCGGGACCCGTAGCCCGTACGCACGCGCGGCGCCCGCCCGGAGCAGAGTCCGGGCGGGCGCCGCGCGTTCACACCTGTACGGATCTACGCGTACGGATCTACGCGTACGGACGTACGCATACGGGTCAGCCGCAGCAGCCGCCGCACTGGCACGGGGCGCCGGACTGGCAGCCGCACCCGCAGCCCGAGCCGCAGCCGCAGGCGCCGAGCACGCCTCGGTGCGCCACGTCGGTCGGCGTCTCCTGCTCGGGGTCGGTCATGGGGGAATCGGTCATGGTTCCTCCTCGGGGGCGTACGGCTGGGGCGGCCGTCGGCATGGAGCACCGCCCCCGCCCCATTGCATGCCCATCCCGGCGGGCGCATCAACGGCGCACGCGCGCAGGAACGTATGTACGACGCGCGTACGCCGGTGATGCGCCGGGGGTACGCGGCCCGGCCGACCGCCCCCGGAACCGTCCCGCCGTCGTTACGCCTCCTCGACCGGCGTCGTCGCCTGGAGCTCGTCCGCGTGCTCGCCCGTCACCAGGTAGACGACGCGCTTGGCCACCGACACCGCGTGGTCCGCGAAGCGCTCGTAGTAGCGGCCCAGCAGCGTCACGTCGACGGCCGTCTCGATGCCGTGCTTCCACCGGTCGTCCATCAGGTGCCGGAAGAGCGTGCGGTGCAGCAGGTCCATCTCGTCGTCGTCCTGCTCCAGCTGGAGGGCCAGGTCGACGTCCTTGGTGATGATCACCTCGGCCGCCTTCGCCATCAGGCGCTGCGCGAGCTGGCCCATCTCCAGGATGGTGGCGTGCAGGTCGGCCGGGACCGCCGACTGCGGGAAGCGCAGCCGCGCCAGCTTCGCCACGTGCTGGGCGAGGTCGCCCGAGCGCTCCAGGTCGGCGCTCATCCGCAGCGAGGTCACCACGATGCGCAGGTCGGTCGCCACCGGCTGCTGGCGGGCCAGGAGGGCGATGGCGCGGGCCTCCAGGTCGTGCTGGAGGTCGTCGACCTTCTGGTCGCCGGCGATCACGTTCTCCGCCAGCGCCAGGTCGGCGTCGAGCATGGACGTGGTCGCCCGCCCGATCGCCGAGCCGACCAGCCGGGCCATCTCGACCAGGCCCTCTCCGATCGAATCGAGTTCCTCGTGGTAAGCGTCGCGCATGGAAGTCCCTCTCCAGTTCCAACTGAGGCCGGGGTCTCGGACTGACCCCCACGGTGCCACGGTGGGGGCGCAACGCGTCCGGATCCGGCCTCCTAAGTGAACCGGCTCCTACCCCTCGGTGAACTCTGGGCGACGAGTGTTCGAGATGGCACTCGGACGGCTGGGAGGGACGTGTCGCACCCGCATAACCTTGAAGCATGGACGTGAACGCGGCGGTCGCCGCAGCAGCAGCGATCGCCGGGCTGTGCACCGGTGTGATCGCCATGCTGGCGTTCCGCTGGAGCGAGCGCGACCTCAAACGGCCCACGCGCACCTCGCTGCGGCCGGACGGCAACGCGGCCCTTCCCCCCGGAGTGGACACCGTCCTCTCCGTCCTCAGCTCCTCCGCCGTCGTCCTCGACGAGAGCGACGGCGTGGTGAAGGCCAGCTCGGCGGCGTACGCCCTGGGCCTGGTGCGGGGCGGCCGGCTGTCCGTCGAGCCCATGCTCAACATGGCCAGGGACACCCGGCGGGACGGCGAGATACGGCAGGTCGAGCTGGATCTGCCCCGGCGCGGCACGGGCCGGGGGGACACCCTCGCCGTGTCGGCCCGGGTGGCCCCGCTGGGCTCGCGGCTGGTGCTGCTGCTGGTGGAGGACCTCACCGAGGCCCGCCGGATAGAAGCGGTACGGCGCGACTTCGTCGCCAACGTGAGCCATGAGCTGAAGACCCCGACCGGGGCGCTCTCCCTGCTCTCCGAGGCGGTCATGGACGCCTCGGACGACCCGGAGGCGGTGGAGCGGTTCGCCGGACGGATGCAGATCGAGGCGACCCGGCTGACCAACCTCGTACAGGAGCTCATCGACCTCTCGCGGGTGCAGAACGACGACCCGCTGGAGGACGCCGAGCCGGTCAAGGTGGAGACGCTGGTCGCGGAGGCGATCGACCGCTGCCGCCAGCAGGCCGGCTCCAAGCAGATCACCATGGCCTCCGCGGGCGCCGAGGGCCTCACGGTCTGGGGCAACCGCGGCCAGCTCGTCGGCGCGCTCGGCAACCTCGTCGAGAACGCCGTCAACTACAGCCCCGCCCACACCCGCGTCGGCATCGCCGCACGCCGCCTCGCCTCGCCCGGCGGGGACCTGATCGAGATCGCCGTCACCGACCAGGGCATCGGCATCTCCGAGAAGGACCGCGAACGGGTCTTCGAACGTTTCTACCGCGTCGACCCGGCCCGCTCCCGGGCCACCGGTGGCACCGGTCTCGGCCTCGCCATCGTCAAACACGTGGCCGCCTCGCACGGCGGGGAGGTCACCGTCTGGAGCTCCGAGGGCCAGGGCTCCACCTTCACCCTCCGGCTCCCCGAAAAGGGCGCCACGAGGGAGCGCACCACCGGCGGACCGCTTATCGTCAACGGCGACGACGACGGGCCGTTCGAGACCGACACCTTTGACCCGATCCCCGCCCCGGAGGCTCTTCCGTGACCCGAGTGCTTGTCGTCGAGGATGAGGAATCCTTCAGCGACGCCCTGTCCTACATGCTGCGCAAGGAAGGGTTCGAGGTCGCCATCGCGGCGACCGGCCCCGACGGGCTCGACGAGTTCGAGCGCAACGGCGCCGACCTGGTCCTCCTCGACCTGATGCTGCCCGGCCTGCCCGGCACCGAGGTGTGCCGCCAGCTCCGCAGCCGCTCCAACGTCCCGGTGATCATGGTCACCGCCAAGGACAGCGAGATCGACAAGGTCGTCGGGCTGGAGATAGGAGCCGACGACTACGTCACCAAGCCCTTCTCCTCCCGCGAGCTCGTCGCCCGCATCCGGGCCGTCCTGCGCCGCCGCGGCGAGCCGGAGGAGGTCACCCCGGCCGCCCTGGAGGCGGGCCCGGTCCGGATGGACGTCGACCGGCACGTGGTCACCGTCTCCGGCGGCAAGGTCGACCTCCCGCTCAAGGAGTTCGACCTCCTGGAGATGCTGCTGCGCAACGCGGGCCGGGTGCTGACCCGGATGCAGCTCATCGACCGGGTCTGGGGAGCGGACTACGTCGGCGACACCAAGACCCTCGACGTTCACGTGAAGCGCCTGCGCGCGAAGATCGAGCCCGACCCGGGCGCCCCGCGCTACCTCGTCACCGTGCGCGGCCTGGGCTACAAGTTCGAGCCGTAAACCGCATACGGCGGAGCTCGGCCGGGTCCGTTCCCGATCCGCCGGGCACACCGCGCACCACACGCCGAAGGGGCGCTTCCCGGCTGGGAAGCGCCCCTTCGGCGTAATGGGGCCGTCCGCGCGGAACGGCCCCCGAGTCGTCGCGTCAGTCGGCCGCGGGCACATCGCCCGCGCCCTGCGTGGCCGCGTCGCCCTGCGCACCGGTCTCGCCCTGCGCGCCCTCGGCGCCCGTGCCCGCGGTCCCGGCCTCGTCGGCGGCGTCGCCGGAGGCGGAGCCCGACGGCTTCGGGCTGGGCTTCGCGGCGGGGGCCTCCGCCTTCGGGCTGGGACCGAAGTCCTTGAAGAAGCCCTCGGCCGGGAAGACGCTGGCGCCGAGGCCGATGTCGCCGGTGCGGCTGAGCTTGAAGACGACCTGCTGGACGTCGCCGTTGCGGGCGGCCTCGCCGCTGTTCTCGATCACGGCGGCGGCGTTGCCCTTGCCGCCGATGATGACCTGACCGCCGGCCGGGACCACGATCGGGCCCTTGCCCTCGGCGGCCTGCAGCGTCACCTGGACGCTGCTGCCGGGCAGCGTGATGGCCTCCAGGACCTCGCGCTCGGTGCCCTCGTTGAAGAGGGTCGCGGCGACCACGGCCGGGCCGTCCTCGCCGCCCTCGGGCTGCGTGATGACGTTGACGTTCTGGACCTTGATGCTGCCCACCGAGGTGGCCGCGTTGTCCGGCCTGATCTTGAGCGTCTCGGCGTTGTTGCCCGCGGCGCAGGCGGACAGGGAGACGATCGCGAACGCGGTGGCGGTGGCGGCGAGAGCGCCGTGTCGAAGGCTGCGGCTCACGGCGGCGGCAACTCCTTGAACGATCGGACTGCGGGCTTCGGGCGTCGGGCCTCGGACAGCGGTGTAAAGCCGCCCTAAGGGTGTGTCAGCGGCCTTAGGCTACCGAGCCGCCCCGCCCGCCCTGCACCCGACCCGCCCCTACGTGCCCGGCCTCTTCCCCGGCAGGCCCCCGGGGCCGCCCCCTGACCGGAGTTCGGTGACTCCCCGGAAGGCGCGGCGGCCACCCCCGCCGACCGCTCCCGCCCGGCTCTCGGGCCACTCCCGGCGGGCTTCCTCCGGGGCGTACGGGAGGGGCGTCGGGTGGCCGTGCGGGGGCGTTGGGCGGCCGTACGGGAAGGACGTCGGGCGGCCGTGCGGCGGTCCGAGGAGTTTCTACCGGTGAGTAGGCCATGCGCCGTTCATCTATTTCGCGTGATCAATTCTTCCGCCGGCGTCTTCGCCCCCGCCTTCGGCGCGTCTTCACCCGTGTCCCCAGTCGCGTTCGCCCGTGTCTCCACCGGCGCCTTCTCATGCCTTCCCCGACGTCTTCCCGCGCGCCTTCCCGCGCCTTCCGGCTCGGGCTTCCGCGTCTTCCGCCCGGGCTGTTCCGGCCGGACCGTGGCTTCTTCGCCATTCTCGGCTTCGCGCGGAAAGGGCCGGACGACATGTGGCTTGATCAATTTCATTGCGGCCGGACAGTTTCGCCCGTACGGGTGAGCGATCGTCGAACGGAGTAGGGAAAGATCAGCGACTTGAACCCGACAAAACGGGACTTTCACCCTCTTCTGTAGGGCTTCGCGGCTGTGTGACGGGGACGTTTCGCCTCGGTCGCGCAACGGCTCCGACCTGCGAATACCGCCCTCCGGAAGCCTTCCGCAGCACGTCCGTGTTGCTGTTGTCAAGCCCCGAGATATGCCCTGACCTGCGAAAACGCCATTCAGGAGAGTCGATTCTCGTGTTACTCTGGATAGCCACGGAAGGGGTACCTGTCACATGACGTTCAAGGTTGGCGACACCGTGGTCTATCCCCATCACGGGGCCGCGCTGATCGAGGCTATCGAAACTCGCCAGATCAAAGGCGTGGACAAGACCTACTTGGTGCTCAAGGTCGCCCAGGGCGACTTGACGGTTCGTGTGCCGGCGGACAATGCGGAGTTCGTGGGCGTGCGCGACGTGGTCGGGCAGGACGGGCTGGACCGGGTCTTCGAGGTGCTGCGCGCGCCGTACGCCGAAGAGCCGACGAACTGGTCGCGTCGTTACAAGGCAAATCTCGAGAAGCTCGCCTCCGGCGATGTCATCAAGGTCGCGGAAGTCGTGCGTGACCTGTGGCGCCGGGAGCGCGAGCGCGGTCTCTCCGCCGGAGAGAAGCGCATGCTCGCCAAGGCCCGCCAGATCCTGGTGAGCGAGCTCGCCCTCGCGGAGAACACGAACGAGGACAAGGCCGAGGCCCTGCTGGATGAGGTCCTCGCGTCCTGACACCGGATCACACCGGTCATATGAATGTGCCGCGGTGCCCGCTGACCAGTTTCCACACTGTGTTGTCGGGCGCTGCGGCATGTTCGCACCCCGGCACCTCGCGGGGTGCCGGGACGCCGCAGCCCGTGGACGTGCCACCGCGGAACCGGACCGCGCACCACTCCCCGGCGACGCCCGCCACGACCGCGCGGGCGGCCAGATGGACGGCCGCGCGGCCGACTCTGCGGCACGCCGGACGCGTTCCGTTCCGGATCCGGGCACGACGGTGACCGATACCCGGGACATACGGATGCGGATCGCCCGGAATGCCGTCCGGAGCCCGACTGCCGGTGCCCCCCCGTGCCCGCGGAGTGATCCGCGTGAACGGAGGCCGCCGATGCGGGGCGGCCCCCGGTGCTCTGCGAGCCTTGCGTACGACCCGACCTCGACCGGGTGTCACGGAAGGGGCCCGGTGCGAGGCGGGCGTCACGCCCGGCTCGCTGGGCCCCTACCCACGTCGGTCGTGGGAACAAACCTGCCGGACCCCCGGACCTTCACCCGACCTCTCGGACCCCTCGGAGTGCACCCGATGTCATCGACGCCACCCCCGGCCGACCGGCCGCGCCCGCCCCGTACCGCCGCGGTGATCCCCGCCGCCGGACGGGGCGTACGCCTGGGGCCCGGCACGCCCAAGGCCCTGCGCGCCCTGGGCGGAACGCCCATCCTGATCCACGCCGTGCGCGCCATGGCGGCCTCCCGGGCCGTCTCCCTCGTCGTGGTCGTCGCCCCGCCGGACGGCGCGGCCGAGGTGAAGCACCTCCTCGACGCGCACGCCCTGCCCGAACGCACCGACTACCTGGTGGTGCCGGGCGGTGAGACCCGCCAGGAATCCGTGCGCCTGGGCGTCGAGACGCTGCCCGAGGACGTCGCGGTCGTCCTGGTCCACGACGCGGCCCGGCCGCTGGTGCCGGTCGACACGGTCGACGCCGTGGCCGGAGCCGTACGGGACGGGGCGCCCGCCGTCGTTCCCGCGCTGCCCCTCGCGGACACCGTCAAGGAGGTCGAGCCCGCCGGGACGCCCGGGGAGTCGGAGCGGGTGGTCGCCACCCCCGTACGGGCCAGGCTGCGCGCGGTGCAGACGCCCCAGGGCTTCGAGCGGGCCACGCTGGAGCGGGCGCACGCCGAGGTCGCGGTCGACGGCGAGGGCGCCACGGACGACGCGGGCATGGTGGAGCGGCTCGGCTTCCCGGTGGTCGTCGTCCCCGGCCACGAGGAGGCGTTCAAGGTGACCCGGCCGCTCGATCTGGTGCTGGCCGAGGCGGTACTCGCCCGTAGGAGGGCCAACGATGGTTTCTGAGACCCCCGGCGCGGTGCCCCCCGGCACGGTGCCCCCCGGTGCGGGAGGCCCCGCCGCGCCCGTCATCCCGCTCGTCGGCATCGGCACCGACATCCACGCCTTCGAGGAGGGCCGCGAGCTGTGGTGCGCGGGCCTCAAGTGGGAGGGCGAGGGTCCCGGCCTGGCCGGCCACTCGGACGCCGACGTCGTCGCGCACGCCGCCTGCAACGCGCTCTTCTCCGCCGCCGGCCTCGGCGACCTCGGGCAGCACTTCGGTACCGGCCGCCCCGAGTGGTCCGGGGCCGCGGGCATCACCCTGCTCACCGAGGCGGCCCGGATCGTGCGCGCCGGGGGCTTCGAGATCGGGAACGTCGCCGTGCAGGTCGTCGGCCTCCGCCCGAAGATCGGCAAGCGGCGCGAGGAGGCGCAGAAGGTGCTCTCCGCCGCCGTGGGCGCCCCGGTCTCCCTCTCCGCCGCCACCTCCGACGGCCTCGGCTTCACCGGCCGCGGCGAGGGCATCGCCGGGATCGCGACCGCCCTGGTCTACCGGACCGGCTGAGCCGGTCCGTCGGCTGCCCGGTTCGCCGGGCCGCCGCCGTACCCCCGCCGCCCTCTGTTGCACATCGCTTGCACGTACGCTGGAGGCGCAAGCGATGTGCGGCATGAGGCAGGAGCGGTACCGGTGACCAGCGCGACCACGGCGACGGCGGAAACGACGGCCGACCGGACCGGCACCGGGCCGGGCACGGGGAGCGTCGCGGCCGGCACCGGTCCGGACACCGGCGGCGCCGCGGCCGTTCTCCGCGCGGACGAGCAGGGCCGGGAGTCCGGCTACGTCCTGCGCACCGCCACCGCCGACGACCTGGGCGGGGCGCGGGCCGTGATGCTCGACACCGTCTACAACGACCTGAAGTCGGGCTACGTACCCCGCTGGCACGCCGACATCATCGACCCCGAGGCCGCCTACCTCCGCCCGGAGCGCTGCACCCTGCTCGTCGTCGAGCACCGCGGCGAGATCGTCGCCACCGGGGCGGTCCGCGACCGGGGCCCGCAGACGCCGCCCAATCCGCGGTGGGTCGCCGACCGCTTCCCCTCCGGGACCACCGCGCAGCTCTGCCGGATCTACGTGCGCCCCGACCACCGCCGCCACGGGCTGGCCCGGCGGATGGTGCGCGCGCTCGGGGAGTTCGCCGTACGGGCCGGGGGCTATGAGGCGCTGTACCTCCACACCGACCCCGCCGTGCCGGGCGCCGAGCCCTTCTGGCGTTCGCTGGCCCGCGAGGTGTGCGACGAGCGGACGCTGCCCGGCGGCGGACAGGGGATCATCCACTTCGAGCTGCCGATGCCGGACATCGGCGGCCTCGACACCCTCGCCGGTTAGATGACAATCGTTTTCATATAAGGTCGCTCCCATGTCCCAGCACCGCCGTCTCCGCCGCGCCGCGCTGCCTCTGGCCGCCGCCACGCTCCTCGTCTCCGCCGCCACCGCCTGCACCTCGTCCGGAGGCTCCGGCTCCGGTGACGGCGGCACGGGCGGCGACCGCCGGCTGAAAGTGGCCCTGGCCTTCCCGCCCGCCCAGGCCATGTCCCCGTACGGCGACGACGCCGTGACCCTCAGCCGGCTCGCCGTCGTCGAGGGGCTCACCCGGCTCGACCGGAACGGCGAGGCCAAGCCCGCCCTCGCCACCTCCTGGAAGCGCGACGGCGACCGCGCCTGGGTCTTCACGGTCCGCGAGGGCACCGCCTTCCAGGACGGCACGAAGCTCGACGCCGCCGCCGCGGCCCGCTCGCTGACCGCCGCCCAGAAGGCGTCCCCGAAGCCCCGGGTCCTCTCCGACACCACCCTCACCGTCACGGCCGAGGGCGCGGACACCGTACGGATCACGACGAAGGACCCCGACCCGCTGCTGCCCCAGCGGCTCGCCAACCCCTCGCTGAGCATCCTGTCCGCCGCCGCGTACCGGGACGGCGGCACGGTGAACCCCGCCGGACACGCCACCGGCCCCTTCACCCTCGCCAAGGTCAACGGCGCGGTCAGCGCCACCCTGGAGCGCAACGACGCCTACTGGGGCGACAAGGCCGAGGCCCCCGGCGTCGACGTGAAGTTCGTCGCCGACGGCACCGCCCGCGCCAACGCGCTGCGGACCAAGGACGTGGACGTCGCCGAATACGTCCCGATCTCCCAGGCGTCGCTCCTCGGGGACGGCCTGGTCCACGAGTTCCCCTCCGCCCGCACCAACGGGCTCTCCCTCAACACCGAGCGCGGCGCCTTCGCCGACCCGGCCCTGCGCGCCGCCGCCCGCGAGGCCATCGACTCCAAGGCCCTGGTGGACGGCGTCTACGAGGGCCGCGCCGACACCGCCCAGGGGCTTCTCGGCCCCGGCGTCCCGTGGGCCGCCGACCTGCGCACCGCCCCCACCGGCCGCGCGAAGGCCGCCGCCCCCGCCGAGGTGCGCGAGGCCGGGCGGATCGTGCTGGCCACCTACACCAACCGGCCCGAGCTGCCCGAGGTCGCCACCGTCGTCCAGCAGCAGCTGGAGAAGCGCGGCTTCACCGTCGAGCAGGTCGTCCGCGACTACGCGCAGATGGAGGCCGACGCCCTCGCCGGGAAGTACGACGCCTTCATCCAGGCCCGCAACACCCTCCTCGACACCGCCGACCCGGTCTCCTACCTGGCCTCCGACTTCACCTGCGACGGCAGCTTCAACATCTCGCAGCTCTGCGCGAAGCCCGTCGACACCGCCGTCGACAAGGCCGCCTCCCTCGCCGGCACCGACGCCCGCCACCGGGCCGAGATGACCGCCGAGGCCGCGATCCTCGGCTCCGACGCCCTCGTCCCCCTCGTCCACGAGCGCTTCGTGCAGGGCTACGACGAGGCCCGCGTCCGGGGCGTCGCCCTCGACCCGATGGAACGCACCCTCATCACCGCCGACACCCGCGTCGGGTGACCGGGTGAAGTACCTCGCCGGACGGCTCGGCACGCTGCTCGCCGTCGTCGCGGTGATCGGGCTGCTGCCCTGGCTGACCCGAACCGACCCCGCCCGCACGATCCTGCACGCCCGGTACGCCGACCGGGCCCCCACGCCCGAGACGCTCGCCGCGATCCGCGCGGAGACCGGACTCGACGGCGGCCCGCTCCACGTCCTGGGCGGCTGGCTCGGCGGGCTGCTCCGCGGCGACCTGGGGGAGTCCTGGGTCTCCGGGCAGCCCGTCGGACCGGACGTGACGGCCGCCCTCGGCAACTCCCTCACCCTCATGGGCGTCTCGCTCGCCGTCGCCGTCCTGCTCGCCCTCGCCCTGAGCGCGGCCACCCTCCGGCGCGGAGCCGCGCGCCGGATCGTGCGCGTGCGCGCCGGCGTGGGCGCGGCGGTGCTCGCCGCCCTGCCGGAGTTCCTGCTCGCCGCCGTCCTCGCCACCGTGTTCGCCGTCCACCTCGGGTGGTTCCCGGCGCTCGGCTGGGGCGCTCCCGACCAGCTCGTCCTGCCCGCGCTGGCCATGGGCGTACCCGCCGGGGCGCTGCTCGGCCGGCTGCTCGACGACGCGCTGCCCGGCGCGTTCGCCGAACCCTGGGCGCGGGCCGCCGCCGCGAGCGGCATGCCGGGGCGGACCGTCGCCCGGCACGCCCTGCGCCGGACGCTGCCCGCCCTGCTGCCCCAGCTCGGCCTGGTCGTCGTCGGACTGACCGGCGGCGCGGTCGCGGTGGAGACCCTGTACGCCGTCCCCGGCCTCGGCGGCACCGCGCTGGCCGCCGCCCTCGCCCAGGACCTGCCCGTCCTCCAGGCCACCGTGCTCGTCCTGCTGCTCCTCGGGGTCGTCGCCGGGCTGCTCGCCCGTCTCGCCGTCCGCGTCCTGCTCGGCCCCGCCCTCACCGAACGCGCCCTGCCCGCCCTCGTCGCGCCCCGGCTGCCCGGCCGCCGAGCCCTCACCGCCGCCGCGCTCGTCCTCGGCGTGCTGCTGGTCGCGGTCACCGTCGCGGGCCTGCTGCGCGACCCCCTCCACGTGGACACCGCCGCCCGTCTCGCCGGCCCGTCCGCCGCGCACCCCTTCGGCACCGACAACCTCGGCCGCGACGTCCTCGCCCGCCTCGGCCACGGGACCGCCCGCACCGCCCTGGCCGCCGTCGCCGTCGCGTCCGTCACCCTGGTGCTCGGGCTCCTCCTCGGTGCGCTGCGCGCCGGGGCGCTCACCGAGACCGCGAACGCGCTCCCCGCCGTCCTCGCCGGACTCGTCGTCGCGGGCATCGCCGGCCCCGGGCCCTGGGGCGCGGCCGCCGCCGTCGCCGCCGTGGCCTGGGCCCCGCTCGCCGCGCACACCGCCGCCCTGTACGCCCAGGAGAAGGCGGCCCCGCACCTCGCCGCCGCCGTCGCCCTCGGCGCGGACCGCGCGCACCTGCTCCGCCGCCATGTGCTGCCCGGCGTCCTCCCGCCCGTCACCCGGCACGCCCTCCTCCGCATCCCGGCCGTCGCGCTCGCCCTCGCCTCCCTCGGCTTCCTCGGCCTCGGCACCCGGGCGCCCGCACCGGAATGGGGCCGGATGCTGTCGGAGAACATGCCGTACGCCGAACGCGCCCCGTGGGCCGTCCTCGCCCCCGCCGCCGCCCTCGCCGTCCTCGGCGCCCTGGCCGTCCTCACCTCGGCGGCCGTACGCGGGCGCACCCCGGCGGGCCTGAAGGGCGCACGATGACCACGCGGCCGGAGGGGCGTACGGCGAGCGCGCGGCCGGAGGCCCGTACGGCGGACGCGCGGTCGAAGGGGCGTACGGCGAACGCGCGGCCGGAGGCACACACGGCACGTACGGCATACACGGCATGTACGGCGAACGCGCGGTCGGAGGCGCATGCCGCAACCACGGCCCGTACGCCGAACGCGCCCGCGCACGCCCCGGCCGCTGCCCCCGCCGACCGCCGGCGACCCCGGCTCGCGAGCGCCCCCACCCCCTACCTGCGGCTCCTCACCGCCACCCAGTTCGCCTTCAACATCGGCTTCTACGCCGTCCTGCCCTACCTGGCCACCCACCTCGGCAGCGGCCTCGGCATGGCGGGCTGGCTCGTCGGGCTCGTCCTCGGCCTGCGCACCTTCAGCCAGCAGGGCCTCTTCGTGGTCGGCGGCGCGCTCACCGACCGGTACGGGCCGCGCCCCGTCGTCCTCGCGGGCTGCGCCCTGCGGATCGCCGGGTTCGGCTGGCTCGCCTTCGCCGGCTCCACGGCCACCGTCATCGCCGCCGTCCTCCTCATCGGCTTCGCCGCCGCCCTGTTCTCCCCGGCCGTCGAGTCCGAGGCCGCCCGCGAGGCCGTCCGGCACGAACGTGCCGCCGGCTCCCCGCGCGCCCACGTCCTCGCCCTGTTCTCCGCCGCCGGGCAGGCCGGGGCGTTCCTCGGACCGCTGCTCGGCTCCCTGCTCCTGCTGCTCGGCGGCGGCTTCCGCGCCGCCTGCCTCGCCGGGGCCCTCGTCTTCGTCGCCGTCCTGGCCGGCCACGCCCGCCTGATGCCGCACCGGGAGCGCGTACGGGACGTACCGGAAGCGGAAGCGGAGACGGCCGCCACCACTCCTACGGCCCAGCCGGGGCGGCCGGCCCTGCGGGCGGTCTTCGCCAACCGGGCGTTCCTGCTGCTCTGCCTCGCGTACAGCGGCTACCTCGTCGCGTACAACCAGCTCTACCTCTCCCTCCCCGTCGAGGTGCAGCGGGCCACCGGATCCGAGGCCGCCCTCGGCTGGCTCTTCGCGCTGTCCTCGCTGCTCGTGGTCGCCGTCCAGTTGCCGCTGACCCGCTTCTCCGCCCGCCGGATCGCCCCGCGCACCGCGCTGATCACCGGCCTCGCCGTGGTCGCCGCCGGGTTCGCCGCCGTACCGCTCACCCCCGCCGGGCCGCGCGGCCTGCTGCCCGCCGCCACGTTCGTCGTCCTGCTGACCCTGGGCCAGATGCTGCTGGTCCCCGCCGCCCGGGGCCTGGTGCCCGACCTGGTCGAGGACCGGCAGCTCGGGCTCGCTACCGGCGCGCTCTCCTCCGTGTCCGGCATCGCCGTCCTCGCGGGCAGCGCCGCGACCGGCGCCCTGCTCGACGTGTCCGCGCCCGTGCGGTGGGCGGTGCTCGCGGCGGTCCCGCTGACCGGGGCGGTCCTGGCGTTCACCCTTCCGGCGGGACGCGGCGGGAAGGAACCGGGAGCGCGCGCGGTTGCCGGGTAGGAGCAGCACTGGACGACAGGGCCGGACCGGTAAGGAACCGGCCCCCGTACCGACCGATCCGCAGCGCACAGGAGGACGCCCGCATGACCGCCGCACTCTCCACCGAGCTCAAGAACCTGCTCGACACCCCCGTCTTCGTCAACATCGCCACCATCCAGCCCGACGGCAGCCCCCAGGTCTCCCCGGTCTGGGTCAAGCGCGACGGCGACGACGTGCTGATCTCCACCACCGTCGGCCGCCGCAAGGAGAAGAACCTCCGCCGCGACCCGCGCGTCACCGTGCTCCTCCAGCCCTTCGACGCCCCGTACAGCTACGCCGAGATCCGCGGCGAGGCCACGCTGAGCACCGAGGGCGGCCAGGAGCTGATCGATGAGCTCTCAGTGAAGTACACCGGCAAGCCGTACGCCGAGTTCAACCCGAACTCCGCCCAGGACGACGCCCGCGTCGTCGTACGGATCTCGCCGCGCAAGGTGGTCGGCAGCATCTGACGCCCGCCCGACGGCCCGCCCGCCGCGAAAGGCACCGCGACAAGCACCGAGAACACCGGGAGCAGCGCGCGGAACCACCGCGAACCGCGCCCGGAACCACCGCGAACAGCGCCGAGGAGGCCCCGGAGAACGCTCTCAAAGCCCTTCCGGACCATCCCGGTACCAGAAAGTTGTCCCCGCGATCCCCAAGGGTCGCGGGGCACTGGTGCGGGCCTACTACCCTTGAGGGGTGACTATTCGCCTGCACGACACCAACGCCCGGCAGATCCGTGACTTCGTCCCGCTCACCGCGGGCTGTGTCTCGATCTACCTCTGCGGCGCCACGGTCCAGGCGGCTCCGCACATCGGCCACATCCGCTCGGGCCTGAACTTCGACATCATGCGCCGCTGGTTCGCGTACCGCGGCTACGACGTCACGTTCATCCGGAACGTCACCGACATCGACGACAAGATCATCGCGAAGTCCGCCGAGCAGGGACGTCCGTGGTGGTCGATCGGCTACGAGAACGAGCGCGCGTTCAACGACGGCTACGACGTGCTCGGCTGCCTGCCGCCCACCTACGAGCCCCGCGCCACCGGCCACATCCCCGAGATGATCGAGATGATGCGCGGCCTGATCGAGCGCGGCCACGCCTACGAGTCCGACGGCAACGTCTACTTCGACGTGCGCTCGCTCCCCGGCTACCTGGAGCTCTCCAACCAGGAGCTGGACGATCTGCGCCAGCCCTCCGCCGAGGGCGAGACCGGCAAGCGCGACCCGCGCGACTTCGCCATGTGGAAGGCGGCCAAGCCGGGCGAGCCCAGCTGGGAGACCCCGTGGGGCCGCGGCCGGCCCGGCTGGCACCTGGAGTGCTCCGCGATGGCCCACAAGTACCTGGGCTCCGCGTTCGACATCCACGGCGGCGGCATCGACCTGATCTTCCCGCACCACGAGAACGAGATCGCCCAGGCCAAGGCGTACGGCGACGAGTTCGCCCACTACTGGGTGCACAACGGCTGGGTCACCATGTCCGGCGAGAAGATGTCGAAGTCGCTCGGCAACTCCGTCCTCGTCAGCGAGATGGTCAAGCACTGGCGCCCGATCGTCCTGCGCTACTACCTCGGCACCCCGCACTACCGGTCGATGATCGAGTACAGCGAGGAGGCCCTGCGCGAGGCCGAGTCCGCGTTCGCCCGCATCGAGGGCTTCGTCCAGCGCGTCACCGAGAAGGTGGGGGAGACCGTTCCCCCCGCCGCCGAGGTGCCGCCCGCCTTCGCCGAGGCGATGGACGAGGACCTGGGCGTCCCGCAGGCGCTGGCGATCATCCACACCACCGTCCGCCAGGGCAACAGCGCGCTGGCCGCCGACGACAAGGAAGCCGCCGCCGCCCGCCTCGCCGAGGTCCGGGCCATGCTCGGCGTCCTCGGCCTGGACCCGCTCGACCCGCACTGGGCGGGCGAGACCGACCGGGGCGAGGACCTGCACGGCGTCGTCGACACCCTCGTGCGCCTCGTCCTCGACCAGCGCCAGTCGGCCCGCGCCCGCAAGGACTGGGCCGCCGCCGACGCCATCCGCGACCAGCTCAACCAGTCCGGCCTCGTCATCGAGGACAGCCCCAGCGGCCCCCGCTGGACGCTCGGACCGCGCTGAGCACACCGCGCCCGAACCCGCCGAGCACCGGCGGAGCAGCGCGAATGTGCCGCCCGGCGGTCCGGGCGGCACACTTTCCCCATACGTACGCACGTCTGAAAGCAACGAAACAGGTAGATCATGGCCGGGAACAGCCAGCGCAGGAACCGCCGCACGTCCAACAAGAAGGGCATGCAGGTCGGCAGCGGTGGCCAGCGACGCCGTGGCCTGGAGGGCAAGGGCCCGACCCCGCCCGCGTCCGCCCGCAAGGGACACAAGAAGAACCGCGTCGCCAACGCCCAGGCCAAGCAGGCCGCCGCCCGCCGCCCCGCGCCCCGGCGCGGCGGGGTGAAGGGCACCTCCGAGATGGTCGTCGGCCGCAACCCGGTCTACGAGGCCCTGCGCGACGGCGTGCCCGCCGTGACCCTGTACGTCCAGCAGTACATCGACAACGACGAGCGCGTCCGCGACGTGCTCAAGCTGGCGGGCGACCGCGGCACCATCAACCTGATGGAGGCCCCGCGCCCCGAGCTGGACCGGATGACCAACGGCCTGAACCACCAGGGCCTCGTCCTCCAGGTCCCGCCGTACGAGTACGCGCACCCGGACGACCTGCTCGCCGCCGCCGACGACAACCACGAGGACCCCCTGATCGTCGCCCTCGACGGGGTGACCGACCCGCGCAACCTCGGCGCCATCGTCCGCTCGGTCTCCGCGTTCGGCGGCCACGGCGTCGTCGTCCCCGAGCGCCGGGCGGCCGGCATGACCGCCGGCGCGTGGAAGTCCTCGGCCGGCACGGCGGCCCGTACGCCGGTCTCCCGGGTCACCAACCTCACCCGCGCGCTGGAGGGCTACCAGAAGGCGGGCCTCACGGTCGTCGGCCTGGCCGCCGACGGCGAGCACACGGTGGAGGACCTGGAGGAGCTGAACGGCCCGGTCGTCATCGTCATCGGCAGCGAGGGCAAGGGGCTCGGCCGACTCGTCGGCGAGACCTGCGACTACCGCGTGCGGATCTCGATGCCGGGCGGCGCCGAGTCCCTCAACGCCGGTGTCGCCGCGGGCATCGTGCTGTACGAGGTGGCGCGCCGCCGCGCCTGACGCCACCCGCCACCCGCCTCTCCGGGGCCGTTCCGCGACACCGCGGGGCGGCCCCGGACGGGCGTCGGGGCCCCGTTCACCAGAGGCGGCGAGCGAGGGCCGAACAACCATCCGGGATGCCCGAGTTTGGCCGGATCTTGACGGGTCTCGGACAGATCCCGTGCGGTCAAGGCAGTGTCCTAAACACACATCACTCGGTTAGATGAGTGTGGACACCAGAACGCCTCGGTTCGACGAGCAACCCGCCCTGAGCATGACCAAGGTGGACAGCGACCCCGCGCAGGTCATCGTCAACCACGCCAGCTTCCGGGTGCAGCTCGCCCCCGGTCAGCGCGCGCGGCTGCGCGGTGCCCCCGCGCAGACGGCCCGCATCCCCGCCATGAGCGGCGCCGGCGGCGGCCGCAGGCGGGCGCCCGTCGTCTGGAGCGGGAAGTCCGCTCCCGGCGACCCCGGTGCGACGGGCCTCCTCCAGGCCGTACGCAACTCCACCGCCGGACACCTCGACGCCGGCCTCGGCGGGGTGTCCGCAGGCGGCCACGGAGGGGGCGCGACCCAGCTCATCCCGCTCCTGGAGGAGACGCAGCCCACCCCCGTACTGACCGCACCCCACCCCACCAAGCGCACCGGCCCGCTGCTGCCGCCCATGCGGCAGGCCGTCGGCGCGTACGACGACCCGGCCGACGGCCCCGCGGGCCCCGGCCACTACGAGGACGCCGGCGCCCCGGACTCCGCCGAGACGGCCGACCCCCGGCGCGGCACGGCCGACCCCGTCCGGCACGCCTACTACCCCGGCCACCGGATGAACCTGGGCGTCGTCCTGCTCCCCATGCGGGTCCTGCTCGGTTTCATCTCCATCTACAGCGGCATGGGCAAGCTGTCCGACCCCGTCTTCTTCGACGGCGGCGAACGCGGCTCGATGGTCAAGTGGCTGACCTCCCTGCACCCGTGGGCGGTGGCCGAGCCGCTGCGCGACTTCGCGCTCTCCCACCCGGTCGGCGCCGGACTGACCGTCGCCTTCCTCCAGGTCATCGTCGGCGTGCTCACCGTCCTCGGCCTCTGGCAGCGGGTCGCCGCCGCGTTCGGCGCCCTGCTCTCCGCCGCGCTGCTGCTCGCCGCCAGCTGGCGGTCGGTCCCGGTGTACGACGCCCCCGACATCATCCTGCTGGCCGCCTGGAGCCCGCTGATCATCGCGGGCGCCCCGGTCTACTCCCTCGACGGCCGGCTCTCCGGCGAAGCCTGGCGCACGCTCGGCCCCCGCTCGGAGATCTGGGACCTGCGCCGCCGCGTCCTGCGGCGCGGCACCGTCATCGCGACGGTCGTCGTCGGCCTCACGCTGCTCGTCGGCTCCATCCTCGGCGGCGCGGTCCGCTCCACCGAGGTCGTCACCGTCCCCGGCCGCAACGACAACCCCACCAACCGCCTCCCCGGCATGCCGCTGCCCGAGGAGTCCACCGGCGAGCGCGAGGCGACCCGCGCACCGGAACAGCGGGAGAAGCCGCAGCCCACCAGCTCCGGCGCGGCGAGCACCCCCACCGCCGGCCAGACCGGGCCCGGCACGGCGCCCGAGACCGGCGGTGGTCAGAGCACCGGCTCGGACAGCACCCAGCCCAGCCAGACCCAGGGCACCAACCAGGCGCCCCCGCAGCAGCAGCCCGCCCCGCAGGAGCCCCCGCCCGCCACCAGCGCCGGCCCCACCTCGGGCTCCACCGGCGGCGACGGTTCCTCCGGCGGCTCCACGGGAGGCGGCGAACCGGAGCCCACCGGCGGCACGACCTCATCCGGCGGCGAGGGCTCGACCTCGGGAGGCGGCGGCCGCAACCCCATCGGCGGCCTCCTCGGCTGACCCGCACGACGGCGAGGAACCAGCAGGGGCGGCCCCCACCGGACGAACCGGGCGGGGGCCGCCCCCTTGTGTGGCGGGGTGCGGGCTGTCGGCGTACGGGCCTGGGCGCGGGCCGCTGCGCTGTCTTCCGGCGTACCGGCGTACCAGGGCGCGGGGCGCGCGCGGGCGGGCGCGGAGGCCCGGGTCTCAGGTGTACCGGGCCGGGCGTGGAGGGGCGGGCTTCAGGTGCGCCGAGGAGGGCGCGGGGTGTGCGCGGGCGGGGCGCGGAGGCGCGGGTCAGCCGGTGTGGGAGCCCAGTTCGCGGGCCGCCTCGGTGAGGTCCTTCGCGGTGTCGATGGCCCGCCAGTACGCCCCGTGCGGCAGCGGATAACCGGCCAGCAGGCGCTCACGGGCCAGCCGGGGGAACGTCGTCCGCTCGTGGTCGCCCCGGTCCGGCAGCAGCTCCGTGAACGCGGGCGAGAACACGTACACCCCGGCGTTGATCAGATACGGCGAGGGCGGCGACTCGATGAAGTCCGTGATGTGCCCGAACGCGTCCGTCTCCACGGCGCCCCACGGAATCCGGGGCCGGGCGAGGGCGAGGGTGGCGGTGGCGTCGCGCTCCGCGTGGAAGGCGGCCATCTCCCGCAGCGAGAAGCGGGTCCAGATGTCACCGTTGGTGGCGTACCAGGGCTGCTCCGGCTCGGGCAGCCGGCTCGCCGCGTACTTCAACCCGCCACCGCGCCCCAGCGGTTCGGTCTCCACGACGGTGGTGACCCGGAGCGGCAGGACCGCCGACTCCAGCCACTCCTGGAGCACCTCGGCGAGATGGCCGCAGGAGACCACGGCGTCGGTGACGCCCTCGGCGGCCAGCCAGGACAGCTGATGGCCGATGATCGGCGTCCCGGTGCCGGGGATCTCGACCATCGGCTTGGGGCGGTCGTCGGTGTACGGCCGCAGCCGCGACCCCTGGCCACCGGCAAGGATCACGGCCTGCGTCGGAAACGTATGCATGCCAGGCACGATATGCGGCGGAGGGCGGCGCTCCGTACCGCCGCCCCCGCGGACTCAGCTGAACTGCGCGACGCCCGAGGCGAACGAGGTGTCGCAGACCGGACGGGAGAAGCGCTGCGCCCGGGTCGGGCCGTACTGCTCGACGGCCGCCTTGCCGAGCGCCTTCGCGATCGACATGCAGTGGCGGGCGAGCGAGGGGCGCTGCTCCACGGCGCGCTGGAGGCCCGTGAGCGCGGTGCCCGGGTCCTTCTCCTGGAGCTCCACGAGCAGCTTCTCGCGCAGGACGTCCTGCGGGGCGTGCGGCTTCGCGGGCTTGGACACGGTCTCCGAGGAGGCGGCCAGCAGGGTGGAGTCGTTGTCCGTCGCGGCCCACGGAACGGTGGTGACCGCGAGGGTCCCGGACAGAACCATGACGACGGGCAGGACGAGAGCGAGGGATCGGCCGATGCGGCGCGCGGTGTGGGTCACGCAGCGAGCGTAGCGGCCAGTGATGGATCGGCGACAATTCGTCACTCTCGTGGGGGATGGTTCGACGCGTCCTTTCGAATACGAGGTTGACGAGCCGGGGTGAAATGCGCAGTGTGCCGGGGTATTTGACCCGGTCCGCCACCGAAACCCAAATCTCCCGGGACCATGCGAACGGCCCCGCGCCCCCGGGGGTGTCGCCCGGGGAGGCGGGGCCGTGCGTACGGCGGTGGCGTCGGCCGACGCGTGCCGGTCGATGCGTGCCGGTCGACGTGTGCCGACCGGCGTGCGTCTGCCGGAGCGCGTCTGCCGGAGTGCGTCAGTTGGTGAGGCGCTCGCCGGTGGAGGTGGCGAAGACGTGCAGCTCGTCCGGGCGCGGGACGACGTGCAGCTCGGTGCCCTTCTCCGGGACGGCGCGGCCGCCGACGCGGACGACCAGGTCCTTGTGCTCGCCGCCGACCTGCGTGGAGCCGTAGACGAAGCCGTCGGCGCCGAGCTCCTCGACGACGTTGACGGAGACGGCGAGACCGGCCGGCGCGTCCGAGGAGTCCTTGGTCAGCGTCTTCGCGGCGGCGCCGCCGTGCTCGACGATGTCGAAGTGCTCGGGGCGGATGCCGACCGTGACGGTGGTGTCACCGCGGTCCGCGGCGGCGGTGAGCGCCTCGCGGGAGACCGGGACGACGCTGTTGCCGAACTTCACGCCGCCGTCGGTGATCGGGACCTCGACGAGGTTCATCGCGGGGGAGCCGATGAAGCCGGCGACGAAGAGGTTGGCGGGGCGGTCGTACATGTTGCGCGGCGAGTCGACCTGCTGGAGCAGCCCGTCCTTCAGCACCGCGACCCGGTCGCCCATGGTGAGAGCCTCGACCTGGTCGTGGGTGACGTACACGGTGGTGATGCCGAGGCGGCGCTGCAGCGAGGCGATCTGCGTACGGGTGGAGACGCGGAGCTTGGCGTCGAGGTTCGACAGCGGCTCGTCCATGAGGAACACCTGCGGCTCACGCACGATCGCGCGGCCCATCGCCACACGCTGGCGCTGACCACCGGAGAGCGCCTTGGGCTTGCGGTCCAGGTACTCGGTGAGGTCGAGCATCTTGGCGGCCTCTTCGACCTTCGCCCGGATCTCGGTCTTGTTCACACCGGCGATCTTGAGCGCGAAGCCCATGTTGTCCGCGACGCTCATGTGCGGGTAGAGCGCGTAGTTCTGGAACACCATGGCGATGTCCCGGTCCTTCGGCGGCAGGTGCGTGACGTCGCGGTCGCCGATGCGGATCGCACCGCCGTTGACGTCCTCGAGACCCGCGAGCATGCGCAGGGAGGTCGACTTGCCGCAACCGGAGGGACCGACGAGGACGAGGAACTCGCCGTCCGCGATGTCGATCTCGAGCTGGTCCACCGCCGGCTTCGTGGAGCCGGGGTAGACGCGGGACGCCTTGTCGAACGTGACGCTGGCCATGATGGATCTTCTCCTCAACCGGCAGGAACGTGCCGGACGATCCGAGTAGGGAGTGGTCTGGTCCACTTGCGCGAACCTGCCGCGACGCTACCTGGCGTTCACCTGTTCTGTCAGTACCTCTTGGGTCACGAAAAGCCCGCCGGACGGACGCCGGGGGCAGAGCAGCGCACTTTTGATCCACCCCTGCTCACGCGGGGGATTCCTGCTTCGGCGCCCACCGCCGGCCGGACACCGCCCTGGGGGCGGCGCCTTGCCGGTCTCACACGGACTCCACAGGCATCACGGCCGACGGCCCGTCGGTCCGGCACGCACGTCCTCTCGTACCCGCACCCGCACACAGTCGGGTGTCTCGGACGCCCTGATCATCGACGGCACCGCCCGCCCGGCTGGCAGCGCCGACGCCACCAGCCCGTACAGCCGCAGCCCCTCGTCGCGCAGATTCCGTGCGGCGTTCACGTCCCGGTCGTGCGCCGCACCGCACGCGCCGCAGGACCAGCCGCGTACGGCCAGGTCTGTTTTCGGGCCGTACGCCCCACAGGCGGAGCACCGCCGGGTCGACGGGAAGAACCGGTCCACGACGACCAGCGTCCGCCCGTACCACGCGCACTTGTACCGCAACTGCCGGAGCAGCTCGCCCCACGAGGCGTCCAGGATCGCGCGGTTCAGACCGGCCTTGCGTCGCCGCCCCTCTCCCCGCGGTGACCGTACGAGAGAGGCGACGGACAGGTCCTCCACCACGAGCACTTGGTTCTCGCGCACGAGGCGGGTGGTGAGCCGGTCCAGCGCGTCCCTGCGGGCATCGCCGATCAGGGCGTACAGCCGCGCGATCTCCTGCCGCGCCTTGTTCCTGTTGTTCGACCCCTTCTTCTTGCGGTGCAGGCTCCGCTGGCGGGCCGCGAGCTTCGCCCCGTACTTCTTGAGCAGCCGGGGGTGCTCCACCTTCTCCCCGTCGTCGAGGGTGACCAGTGCCGCCAGGCCGAGGTCCAGTCCGACCGCCTTCGGTGCGCCGCCCGTGGGCAGGAACACCGGCGGCAGCGGCTCGATCCGCTCCTCCACCAGCACCGAGACGAAGAAACGCCCCGCCCGGTCGCGGCTCACGGTCAGCTTCACGGGCCGCGCCCCCTCCGGAAGCGGCCGGGACCACCGGACGCGCAGCGGCCCGGCCTGCTTCGCCAGCGCGATCAGTCCGGTCCCCGGCCGCTCCGGGTCCTCCGTCCAGCGGAATCCCGTACGGACGTAGGTCGCCGCGTCGCGGGAGCGGCCCTTCTTCCGCCGACGCGGGTGCCTGGCCGTGCCCTGGAAGAACCGGCCGAACGCGGCGTCCAGATGGCGCAGTGCCTGTTGGAGGACGACCGAGGACACTTCCTGGAGCCACCGCGTCCCCTCGGCGTTCCGCCAGCCCGTGAGGGCGCGGCAGGACTCCGCGAACCCGAGCGACACGCGGTGCTCGCGCCAGGCCCTGTCCCGGAGGGCGAGGCCCTCGTTGTAGGCCCAGCGGCAGGCGCCGAAGGTCTGGGTCAACTGCGCGGTCTGGGTGGGGGTGGGGTAGCAGCGGTACCGGTACACGCGCTGACGGGTGTCGGCCTCCGGCGCTCGCCGCCGCACCGGTACGGCCGCCTTTCGCCGGTGCTTGGCCCGGTCGGGGACGCCCAGCACTTCCCGCTTGACCCGCCCGGCCTCCGCGCCGATGACGCGCACGGCCTCGCCCTTCCCCGTGGGCTCGACCACGGCCCCACCCCCGTCCGATATCCGGATGGCACTGCAGTGCGTTCAACGAACAGGCGGGCGGGGTGGTTACGGCTGCCGATATGCCTGCCCGCGGGGGAGCGCCGCTGTGTAGAGTTGTGGCGTACTGGCGCGCGTCATCGACGTGTGCCCTCGCCTCCTTAGCTCAGCTGGCCAGAGCTCCGATCTTGTAAGTCGGATGTCGTCGGTTCGAATCCGACAGGGGGCCCGGCGAGAAGCCCGGCCCGGATCAGATCCGGGCCGGGCTTCTGTCGGTGTGCGTGCGTGTCAGTACCGCAGCAGGGCCGCCACGCCTCCGGAGTCGGGGAGGGTGTCGTCGGGGACGAACAGCACCTCCGCCTCGCCCGCCACCGCGCCGTCCACCAGCCGTTCCACGATGTCGGTGGCGACGTCGGCCGGGGGCGGTTCGACGTCCGGGGCCGGGTTCGGGAGGGTCACCGGTTCGGGGAGCTGGACGATCTTCAGGTCGCGGCCCTCGCCGGTGATCCGGCCGGCCAGCACCAGCGACTCCTCCAGCACCAGCCGCCGCACCCGGCGGTCCGCGATGGCGGTCCACACCTGTTCCGGGCCCTCCGCGACCTTCTCCTGTCCGCGCGCCTCCCCGAGTTCGGCCACCGCGTCGGCGGCCTGCCGGGCGTGGAAGTCGTCGAGGGTGGGACCGAGGCGCTCGGCCAGGTCCTGCGGGGACGCGGTGTCCATGCCGGCGAGCGTGAGCGTCCCGGAGACCGCTCCGCCGTGGGCGGTGAGGCCCTCGAACGCGGGGAGGATCTTCGTACCCCCGATGACGAACAGCGGCAGCGGGCCGTGCGCGTCGAGGTAGTCGCCGAGGTGTCCGTCGACCGCCTTCAGGTACTGCTCCACCCGCTCCTCGTGCCCCCGGTACGGGGCGGCGTTCGGGATCGGCCCCGGGACGGCGTCCTCGGGCGAGGGGATCTGCGGCGCGGCGGGGAAGCCGTGCTCGGTCACCTCGGTCAGCCTGCGTACGGAGCCGCGGTGGAGCCGGCACATCTCCTGGTCCAGGACGAGTACCAGGTACGGCTGGGACCGCTGCTCGGCGTCGACCAGGTAGCGGACGAGGAACTCCTCGGCGAACTCCACCCGGGGCCGGACCTCGCGCGGTGACGCCACGCGCCACACCTGCACCGGCTCGCCCACCGCCACGTATACCACCATGGCGTCGCCGCCCGGTGACGTCTCGTCCGCCCGCTCGATCACGTCGGGGTCCAGCAGGCGGTCCCTCAGTTCCAGCCGCGCCTCCCGCTCCACACCGGGATCGTCGGCCAGCCGGCGCTTGGCCTCCGTCACCAGGTCGCGCAGGAGGATGCGGTCCTTGTCGTTGAACCGGAAGTCCGGGTCGGTCGGCATGACCAGCGTGATCGCCGGGTAGGGCCGCGGCTTGCCCAGCTCTGCACGGATACGGGGAGTCAGTTCAGAGATATGCACTTTGCGAGCATCACACCGATTGCCCCGTGTCGCAGCGCGAACGTCCGCCGGTCGCCGCGCCACCGGGCCCGCAGTACCGTGAGGGGACCGTCGTATTCCGTACGCCATGACCCCGGGGCGCGTTCAGCGGATCCTGACCGGGTCCGATCCTGATCCGCCGGACGCGTCCTGGACGCGATCCACGCGAGGAGGCCGGCTCATGGGAAAGAAGCAACCGGCGAAGGGGCACCACGGTCTGGGGGCACGTGGGCAGGGGAAGCTCGTGTACTTCCACGGCCAGGTCCCCGAGGCCGCGAAACAGCCCAAGGAGCAGCGGACGGGCAGGGGCGGACCGCCCCAGGAGCACCGCCGGGACGGCGGCCGCTGGGTCGAGTAGCCGAGTAGCCGAGTAGGCGAGTAGGTGGTGGTGCTGGGCTTCGTGCCTCGTTCCTCGTTCCTCGTCGTGTTCTCGTCCGTCCCGCTCGGGCTTTCGTCCCGGGCGGGATCTCGGTGCGTCCGGCGTCCTATCCGGCCGCGGCGGGCGGAGGCGACGGGGCGCGGGCGCCGATGGTCATCTCCACCTCGTCCCGGTCGAGCGTGACTCCCTTGACGAACCAGGCGCTTTCGTCGAGCGGGGTGCCGGCCGCCGTGGTGTGGGCGGCCACGGTGAGGGTGGCCGGGTCCGTGCGGAGGTCGGCGGGGGCGGCCGTGCCGTCGGAGAAGCGCAGGTGGACGTCGACCGGCTCCGGGTCCGCGGCGAACGCCTCCGGGTGGGGCAGGCCCTGGAGGCGGCAGCGGGCTCCGGGGAACAGGTGGGTGTGGGAGCAGAGGGCCTGGTAGGCCGGCGGAGGGCTCTGCGGCGGGGGCGCGGGAGGCATCGGGGGCTCCGGGGGGTGGGGTGGTGCGGCGTGCCGGGGGCCCGGCTGGGCGTTCTCCGTCTGTACATCGCGTGTACGGCGGTGGCGCGCGCGCCACGCGGGGGCGGCGTGGGCCGTGGTCCGGGCGGCGGTGCGCGGGTGACGGCGGGGCGGGGTGGGCCGTTGCACGAGCTGTGGTTTGGTGGTGTTGGGCCGGGGTCCGGTGTGGCCGGGCGCGTGCCACGGCGGGCCGTCGTTCGGGCCGTGGTGCGGTGGTTGCCGGGTGGGCCGGGGTCTGGCGTGGCGGTGCGCTGGTGAAGGCGGGCCGTCGCTCGGGCCGTGGTTCGGTGGTGTCGGGGTGGTGCCAGATGGGATGCGCTGATGCCAAGTGGTGCCAGGTGGCTCTCCTGTGATGCCACTGGGGGGTGCCACGGTGGTGATTCTGGTGGCGCGATGAGAGATTAGGCGAAGAAGGACCAGCTCAGGGGCGTTTTCAGAAAAGGTGCGCCAATGTGGCTCGACGTGGTGCCATTCGTGTGCCATAGTTGAGCCATGGACCTCACCCCCTACGTCGACAACCTCCGGCGGGAACTCGCCGCCGCCGCGGATGCCAGCGGAGACGAAGCCCGCGCCCTGGCCGAGCGGCTCAGCGTTCCGCTGGAGTCCGCCGCCCGGCTGACCCTGCTCAACGTGCTCTCCGCCGCGATGGGAGACGTCACCCGGGAGTTGGCCCCCGGTTCGGTGGACGTGCGGCTGCGCGGACTCGACCCCGAGTTCGTGGTGACGCCGCCGCCCGCGCCGGAGCCGGTGGCCGAGGTGCGGGAGCTCGCCGCGGCCCCCGTCGTGGCGGCGCCCCCGGCCGGGGACGCCGACGACGGGACCATGGTGCGGATCAACCTCCGCCTCCCGGCCCACCTCAAGGGCCGGGCCGAGGGGGCGGCGGCCGCCGAGGGCCTGTCGGTCAACGCCTGGCTCGTATGGGCGGTCTCCCTCGCCCTCGACGGCGGTGAGCGGCCGAACGCGTCGGGCCGGGGCAAGAGCTCCGGCGGTTTCACCGGCTGGGTCCGCTAGGGCCTGTCTGACCATTCCCGTCTGCCTCACGACGCCATGCACGCACTCTCGCCGCACCGGCCGCAGACCCGAGTACGTCCTGTACGAGGGCCGGGAGCCGCGGCACGCCGAGAGCACGCACCTGACGCCGCGCGGCCGCCCTACGGGCGACGACGGGACTGGTCAGACAGGCCCTGGAACCCGGGGGCCCGGAGCCCCCTCCGTACCGCCATCACCGGTGGACCGTCCGGTCCGCCGACGTCACGCACAGCGGCCGCCGGAGCGGCGGCCGGACCACTTCTTCAGCACACCGAGTCACGAGGACGGGACGACCATGCCTTCTTTCGACACCCCCGCACCCATCTCCGCCGTCGTCGAGCTGGACGCCGGCACCGCCCGCATCACCGCCGGCAAGCGCCTCGACACGATCGTGGAGGTGCTGCCGGCCAACGGGGCCGACAAGGAGGACGTACGCGCCGTGCAGCAGACCGAGGTCTCCTGCTCGGGCGGACGCCTCACCGTCAGAACCCCGAAGAAACGGTCCCTGTTCGGCAGGCCGGGCTCCATCGTGGTGAGCATCGAACTGCCCGCCGGTTCCGATGTGCGCGGCACCACCGCCCTGGGCAACCTCATCTGCGAGGGCCCCCTCGGGGAGGTGCGGCTCAAGACCTCGCTGGGCGACGTCCGGGTGGACGAGGCGGCCCGCGCCGAACTCACCACCGACCACGGCGACATCCGGCTGGACCGTTCCACCGGGGACGCCGAGATCACCGGTTCCGGCCGGGTCGAGATCGGCGCGGTCGCCGGAGCGGCCGTCGTCAAGAACGGCAACGGCACGACCGGGATCGACGAGGTCGGCGGCGAGCTGAAGGCCAACGCGGCCAACGGCGACATCTCCGTGGGCACCGCCGGCGGCAACGCCGTCGCCAAGTCCGCCAACGGCCGGATCGAGATCGGCACCGCCCTCGCCGGGGTGGAGGCCACCTCCTCCAACGGGCGCATCCGCGTCGGCGACGTGGTCCGCGGCCGGATCGCGCTCCGTACCTCCGTCGGAGACATCGAGGTCGGCATCCGCCGGGGCACGGCGGCCTGGCTCGACCTGGAGCCCAAGTACGGCACCGTACGCAACAACCTCGGCGCCGCCGCCGGCCCCGAGGACTCCGACGAGACCGCCGAGGTGCACGCCCGGACGGGGGCCGGCGACATCCTCATCCGCCGCGCCTGACCCGCACCTCCTCTCTACCCGCACCCCGACTCTTCCCGCGCGAAGCCTCCGCGCCCCGTCTCGTCCCGCACCGCCCCTCCGGGCTCCCTCTCCTCCCGGACCCCCTTCTCTTCCCGCACCGCCTCCGCGGACCGGCCCGACCGTCTCGTACGCCCTCGGGCCGGCCCGCTGACCACCCATGCCTCCGGGCCGGTCCGTCACCCGCCCCGCCTCCCGGGGAGCCCGGCCCCACCGCTCGTGAAAGGGACTCAGCATGACTGTCACCCCGCCCCCCGCGCCGCGCGCCGCCCAGGCCGCGCCGCCGGCGATCACCGCCACCGGGCTGCGCAAGTCCTACGGCGACAAGGTCGTCCTGGACGGCATCGACCTGTCGGTGCCGCAGGGCACCGTCTTCGCCCTGCTCGGCCCCAACGGCGCGGGCAAGACCACCGCCGTCAAGATCCTCTCCACCCTCATCACCGCCGACGCCGGCGAGCTGCGCGTCGCCGGTCACGACCTGGCCGCCGAACCGCACGCCGTACGGGCCGCGATCGGCGTCACCGGGCAGTTCTCCGCCGTCGACGGGCTGATCACCGGCGAGGAGAACATGCTGCTCATGGCCGACCTGCACCACCTGTCCAAGCGGGAGGGGCGGCGGGTCGCCGCCGAACTGCTGGAGCGGTTCGACCTCGTGGAGGCGGCGAAGAAGCCCGCCTCCGGCTACTCCGGCGGCATGAAGCGCCGCCTCGACATCGCCATGACGCTGGTCGGCGGCCCGCGGATCATCTTCCTCGACGAGCCGACCACGGGTCTCGACCCGCGTTCGCGCCACACCATGTGGGGGATCGTCCGCGAGCTGGTGGCCGACGGCGTCACCGTCTTCCTCACCACCCAGTACCTGGAGGAGGCCGACGAGCTGGCCGACCGCATCGCCGTCCTCAACGGCGGGCGGATCGCGGCCGAGGGCAGCGCCGAGGAGCTGAAGCGGATCGTGCCCGGCGGACACGTCCGGCTGCGGTTCACCGACCCGGCCGCCTACCGGTCCGCCGCCTCCGCCCTGCGCGGCGGCGCCGGGGACGACGAGGCGCTGGCGCTCCAGATCCCCAGCGACGGCAGCCAGCGCGACCTGCGCTCCGTCCTCGACCGGCTCGACGCGGCCGGCGTCGAGGCCGACGAGCTGACCGTGCACACCCCCGACCTCGACGACGTCTTCTTCGCCCTCACCGGCGCCCCCGTGCCCGCCTCGACCCACCAGCCGAAGGAGGCTGTCCGATGAGCACCCTCTCCCTCGCGGTCCGCGACTCGTCCACGATGCTGCGCCGCAACCTGCTGCACGCCCGGCGCTACCCGTCCCTCACGCTGAACCTGCTCCTCACGCCTGTCATGCTCCTGCTGCTTTTCGTCTACATCTTCGGCGACGTGATGAGCGCGGGCATCGGGGGCGAGGGGGCCGACCGCGCCACGTACATCGCCTACATCGTCCCGGGCCTGCTGATGCTCACCATCGGCTCCACGGTGATCGGGACGGCGGTCTCCGTCTCCAACGACATGACCGAGGGCATCATCGCCCGGTTCCGCACCATGGCGATCCACCGCGGTTCCGTGCTCGTCGGGCACGTCGTCGGCAGCGTGCTGCAGAGCGTGCTGAGCGTGGTCCTGGTCGGCGCGGTCGCCGTGGCCATCGGTTTCCGGTCGGTGGACGCCACGCCCCTGGAGTGGCTGGCCGCCTTCGGGCTGCTGGTGCTCTTCTCCGCCGCGCTCACCTGGATCGCCGTGGGCATGGGGCTGATCAGCCCGAACGCGGAGGCGGCCAGCAACAACGCGCTGCCGATGATCCTGCTCCCGATGCTCTCCAGCGCGTTCATCCCGGTGGAGACGATGCCGGGCTGGTTCCGGCCGATCGCCGAGTACCAGCCCTTCACCCCGGCCATCGAGACGCTGCGCGGGCTGCTGCTCGGCAGCGAGATCGGCCACAACGGGTGGCTGGCCCTGGGCTGGAGCGTCGGGCTCGTGGTGCTCGGCTACTTCTGGGCCACCGCGAAGTTCGCCCAGGACCCTCGGTGAACCGGTGACCCGGTGGCCCGGCAGCCCGGTGACCCGGTGGCCCCGGGGGCCGGCGGATGCGGCAGCGGCCCGCGCTCACTCCGAGCGCGGGCCGCTGCCGCCGTTCCCGGGGGCCCCTGCCGCCGCCCCCGGGACCCAGCCGCCCCGGGGACCCCGCCGTCCCCCGGACCCCGCCCGGACATCCGGCCCGGCGCGAACGCATGGCGCACGGCACACCGCGCGAACGCACGGCGCATGGCGCACGGCGCGAACGGCCCCCGCCCGGGCGGGTATCTGAGCGCAGGCACAGGTCCTCGTTAAGGCACTCCTAAAGATCGGCTCCCGAGCCCCGTCCGGGGTGGTGGAGGGGTGTGACGGGTCTACGTTGAGTTGGCCGTCCGGCTGGGTGCCCAGCGCCCACGCGAGAGAAGCCCGTGACAGGGAGCGCCGTCGTGAACAACCCGTCCCAGCCAGCTATCGGTCGTCCCGCCGCCGTCCTCGACGCGCTGCCCGACGGCCTCGTGCTCGTCGACGACAACGGCACGGTCGTCAACGCCAACACCATGGCCCTGGCCCTCTTCGAGACCCCCGGGACGTCCGTCGTCGGGCGCGGACTCCTCGATCTGCTCCCGGAGTTCGACTGGCGGCAGGCCCCCGGCCCCGCCAACCGCCCCGCCCCGACCCCCGACGGGACCGGCGCGTGGATGCGGGCCGGGGCCCGGCGGATGAGCGCCCGCCGCACCGACGGCTCCACGTTCCACGCGGAGGTCTCCGTCACCGCCGTACCGGACGCGGGTACGACGGCCTCCGGCACCTACGGGCGGAGCGCCGGGGGCCACCTCCTCATGCTCGTCGTCCGGGACCTCACCGGCGGCCTGGACGCCGAGGCCGAACTCGCCGAGGCCCGGCGGCAGACGAAGGCCGTGCTGCGGGCGGTGGCCGAGGGCATCGTCGGCACGGACGCAGACGGCCGGATCGTGCTGGTCAACCCGGCCGCCGCCCGCATGCTCGGCCACCGGGCGAGCGAACTGGGCGGCCAGGAGCTGCACTCGCTCGTCCTGCACTCACGGGCGGACGGCGAGCCGTTCCCGTACGAGGAGTCGCCCCTCGCCGACACCCTGCGGACCGGCCGTACCAACAGCGTCCGGGGGCAGACCCTGTGGGACCGGGAGGGCTCCCGGCTGCTCGTCGACATGACCGTCGCACCGGTCCGCGAGGGCGACCGGGTGGCCGGCGCCGTCCTCACCTTCCGCGACCGGGGCCCCGAGCAGCGGCTCGCGCACCGGCACGCCTCCGAACTCACCGCGCAGGCCCAGCGCCACGGGGCCGAACTGCGCCGCCACGAACAGCGGTACGAGGGCCTGGCCGAGCGCCACCGGAGCCTGACCGCCGCCGTGGACGGCGCCCGGCGCGGGCACCTGGAGGAGCTGCGCTCCGAACTCATGACGCTGGCCGCCGACAACGCCGGTCAGCTGTGGCCGGAGGCGGGGCGGCTGCTGAACCGGCTCGCCACCGGATACACGCGCATGGCCGCCGTCCTGGACGACCTGCTGGACCACCAGCGGCTCGCCGCCGGAGTGGTGGAGCTGCGGCGGCAGCCGGTGGACCTCGCGGGCATCGTCCGCGAGGGCGTACGCCGGTCCACGGAACTGCTGGGACCCGAGCGCGCGCGGTTCGCCCTGCGCAGCCCCGCCGTTCAGGTGGAGGCGGACCCGGAGCGGCTCGCCGTGGCCCTCTCCCACCTCCTCACCGACGTGGCCCTTCCGGAGGGCCACGTGCCGGCGGACGCGGAGGAGGAGGCCCTGACCACGGTCGCGGTGACGCGGAACGGCGAGACCGTCCGCATCGAGGTGCGGGGGCCGTACGCCGGTGGCGACCCGGTCCACCAGTCGATCGTCTCCGGCGTCGTGGGCGTCCACGGCGGGGCCGTGCAGTGGTTCGAGGCGCCCGGTACGGGCGGCGGGGTGTACGTGGTCGAGCTGCCGGTCCGTTCCGCGGCCGGCACGGCGGAGGGGCTGCCCCACGCGGACGCCCCCTCGGCCGCCGTCGTGGGACAGCCGTCGGGCCGACGGCGCCGTCGCGCCCGGCACGCGTCGTCCGAGGCCGACCAGGAGGGGCGTACGCCGGTGGGCGTGGCGATCTCGACGGTGGCGGGCACGGGGTCGGCGGCCTGGATGGAGCCGACGGCCGCGGCCGGCACGGGCACCGGGCTCGGTACGGGCGTCGCGGCCGGCGCCGGGCCGGGCGCGGTCACGGTGGCCGGGGCGGAGACCGGTATCGGCTTCGACCCCGCCCCCACGGCCGTACCCGTGCTCACGCGGATGTCCGCGCGGGCGCTCGGGGGACGGCACAACCACGGTCGCGGTTCGGGTCATGCCCCGGGCCACGCCGGAGGCACGGTGGCCGAACCGCTCGGAGCGCGCGTCGTGTTGTGGCCCACCGCGGAGGGTTCCGGCCGGGCGTCCTGACCCGTCCCCGTCGCCACCGGGGCGCCCGGCCGGTCCGCCCGAGCGCGGGGAGGGCCGCGAGCGGAACCCCGTACGCGGAACCCCGTACGCGGAACGCCGTACGGGGAAACCCGTGAACGGAACCCGTACGCGAAGGAGCCGTACAGGGAACCCGTACGCGGGGGTCCGCACACGGACACCCGTACGCGGGGTCCGTGAACGGGAACCCGCAGGCGGGAGCCCGTACGTGAGAACGCGCACCCGAGCCGCGCACAGGAGAGCCCGTACGCCGATCTGCGTACGGGCTCTCGCGTGGTTCCTCCTCAGCCCGACGTGACGCCCGGCCGGCCCCGGCGGCGGGGTGAGCGGCGGTCGCGGCGGCGGGTCTGCTCGCCGGGGGCGCCGTTGAGCTGGATCCACACCCGGATCTCCGCCCCGCCGTACACGGAGCTGCCCACGCGGACGTCGCCGCCGGTGGCCTCCGCCATCTGCCGCACGATGTCCAGACCGAGGCCCGTCGAACCGTCCCGCTCGCCGTCGTTGCCCCGGGTCAGCGCGGCCTCGGGGTCCGCGATCCCCGGTCCGGCGTCGGAGACGAGGATGAGCACCGCGTCCTGGCTGCGGTGCATGTCGAGCGAGAACGCGGTCCCCTCCGGGGTGTGCTGGAAGATGTTGCCCAGCAACGCGTCGAGCGCGGCCGCCATGTCGGCCCGCGGCACCGGGACGAAGACCGGCTCCTCGGCCCCCGCGACGTCGATGGCCCGCCCCTCGTCCTCGCCGAGCGCCGCCCAGAAGTTCATGCGCTCGCGGATGACCTCCGACGCGTCGCACCCGCCGCTCAGGAGCGGTCCGCCCGCCCTCGGCCTGGACTCGCGGGCGGCCCGGATGATGGTGTCCACCTCGCGCTCCAGGTGGGCGACGGCGGAGCGGGTCTGCTCGGCGGCGGTGCCCTCCCCGAGGGAGGCCGCGTTGAGCCGCAGCACGGTCAGCGGGGTGCGGAGGCGGTGCGAGAGGTCGGCGGCCAGTTCCCGTTCGTTGGCGAGGAGTTCGACCACCTGGCCGGCCATGGCGTTGAACGCCTCGGCGGCCCGCCGCAGTTCGCCGGGTCCCTCCTCGGGGACCCGGACGTCCAGGCTGCCCCGGCCGAGCTGCTGCGCCGCTCCGGCCAGGCGCTCGGCCGGCTGGGTCATCCGGATGCCGAGGCGGTCCGCGACCAGCACCGAGCCGGTGACCAGGGCGAGGCCGACCCCGGCCAGGACGAGCCAGGCGAAGGCGACCCCGCGGCCGACCTCCGACTCCGGTACGAAGACCTCGACGATGCAGATCTTCCCGGAGCCGAGGGCGAAGGGCTGGAGGAACGCCGAGCCGCCGGGCACGTCGATGACCCCGGCGTGCTTGAGCTCCCGGGCGATCTCCACCGCCTCGTGGTCGGCCCGGACCTGGCCCATCTCCAGCTCCGCGCGGTCCTCGGTGGCGGGGAGGTGGACGGCCATGCGCCCGTCCGCGCCCGCCTCGGTGGACAGGACGGCCTGGAGCAACTGCTCGCGGTCGGAGGTGATGGAGAGCGTCGGGCCGAGCGCGTTGGCCTGCCGCTCGGCCTGGGAGAACGCCCGGTCCGACGCCATCTCCTTGACGACCAGGGCGAGCGGCACCGCGAAGGCCAGGACCACCATGCCGGTGACGGCGAGGCAGACCTTGATCAGGGCCCATCTCACTGCGGGGGTTCCAGTTTCACGCCGACGCCCCGGTAGGTGTGCAGGTAGCGGGGACGGGCGGCGGACTCGCCCAGCTTCCGGCGCAGCCAGGAGAGATGGACGTCCACGGTTTTGTCGGCCCCGTAGGGCTGGTTCCAGACCTGGGCCAGCAGGTCCTTGCGGGAGACGACCCGGCCGGGGCGTTCGGCGAGGTAGGCCAGCAGGTCGAACTCGCGGCGCGTGAGGTCGAGCTCGACGCCGTCGAGGGAGGCGGCCCGGCGCGTCGGATCGACGGATATCCCGCCGACGCTGATCACCTCGGGCATCGGTACGACGGCGTGCCCCCGGCCGCCCGCGCCCCCACGTCCGCCCCCGCCGGAGCGCCGGAGGACGGCGGCGATGCGGGCGGTGAGGTGCTCGGCCGAGAACGGCTTGGTCAGGTAGTCGTCGGCACCGTCGTTGAGCAGGCGGATGATGCCCGCCTCGTCGTCCCGGGCGGTCGCGATGATCACGGGAACGTCGGCTATGCCGCGCAGCATCTTCAGGGCCTTGCCGCCGTCGAGGTCCGGCAGTCCCAGGTCGAGTATCACCACATCGAAATGAAGTTGGGAGATCTCACGCAGCGCCTCCAGTGCGGTGCCCACACTCCGCACGCTGTGGGAGGCGTCGGTGAGGTGCCTAATGAGGGCAGCGCGTACGAAGTGGTCGTCCTCGACCAGGAGCACACTAGCCATGGAGCGAACCGTACGCTATTCAATGAATCGATTTGCAGGACCTTCGTGACAGGACCTTCGGAGAAGGACCCCCGGCGATCATGGATCAGGATGCGACGACAACTGAAGCAGGGAATTGCCTGGATGCTGTCCACGGCCGCGGCGGGCACGTTGTCGTGGTGGGGCGTGCATACGGTGATGGCGGCCACCGCGTATCCGTCGCCGTCCCCGATCGCCCTGACGGACACGCAGGTGGAGGAGAAGCGGCGGGAGGACTCCGGGCCGGACCCCACCCGCCGGTCGGACGCGGGGAAGGCGACGGCCCGGCCGACGCCGGCGCCCGGGGACGGCGAACCGGACGACGAGCCCTCGCCGGACCCCACGCCCAGCGCCTCGGCGGACCCGACGCCGACCCGCACCGCCGCCACCCCCTCGGGAGAACCCTCCCAGGCGGGCGGCGGTTCGGGCGGCCGGTCCACCGGGACGACCGGCGAGGTCAAGGGGTACGCCGTCGACGGCGGCCGGGTCACCTTCGACATGAAGCGCGACTACGCGGAGTTGGTCTCGGCGGCGCCGAACGCCGGCTGGCGGATGCAGGTCTGGAAGCACGACCTCTGGATCAGGGTGATGTTCACCAACGGGGACCGCGAGATCAGCGTCTTCTGCAGCTGGCACGAGCATCCGCCGCTGGTGGAGATCGAGGGCGAGTGAGCGGGCTCGCGGCGGGGCGTGGGACCGCCCGGTCCCGTCCGTAACGATCTGGACTCGACCGTGTTAAACCCGCCTCCCGGAGGGCGCGCGAGGGGGTGGTCCGCGCGGGCGGCGGGCGGCGTGCGGACCGGCTCCGATGCCCGTCGCGTCAACGGGGGAAGGCGCTTTCCCCTGACGTCTTATAACTCCCTTAACCAAGCGCTGAGATAGCGTTAGCAATTCCTCGCAATGGGCGCTTCCGGGAGGGTTGTCGAAGCCTTTGTGCGCGTGTCCTGCGCTGCTAGTGTCCTCGGTGTGCGCAAGCGAGAACTTACATTCAAAAGTACCGGCATAACGGCCGCATTGGCTCTTTCGCTCGGTCTCATCGGTGCCGGAACCATTGTTTCGGCGGGCCCCGCATTCGCCGACGGGAAATCGGGCAGGTCTGATTCCTGCCCCGCCCCCGGGGAAATGCCCGTGCTCGGCCACAATCCGACGTTCACGGACAGCGGCATCGCCCTCTTCGCCGGCGGCGACTACACCGCCAAGGGCGGCTCGGCCGAGGCCGAGGGGCTGCTCGTGGTCGGCGGGAACGCCACGTTCGCCAAGAGCGGCGGGGTCTTCAACGTCGGCCGGGTCGGCATGGGATCGGGGATCATCCCCAAGTCCGGCGACGTGATGCTCGCCGTCGGCGGGGACCTGTCGGTCGACAAGGGTGTCACCCTCGATGTCGGACACGGCCTCACCTCCGGCCCGAAGTACGGCGGTTCGGTCCGCGTGGGCGGCAAGCTCGACGTGAAGGGCCAGCTGGAGACGAACGGCGGCCAGAGCCCCGACGGGCTCGGCAAGGAGGCCGCCCTGAAGCCGAACGCCGGCTTCGGCGCCACCATCAAGAAGGAGTCGGCGAGCCTCGGCGCGCTCAAGGCCACCGGGAAGACCGAGAAGCAGGGCGGCTCGGTCACCTTCAAGGGCTCCGGCCAGGGCGGGCTCCAGGTCTTCGAGATCTCCGCCGCCGACATCAACGACGTCTCGACGTTCACCTTCGAGTCCATACCGGGCGATTCGTCCGTCGTCGTCAATGTCACCGGCTCCCAGGGCGTCAAGATTTCCCCGATGGCGGTCGGCTTCAACGGCGACCGGGTCGACGTCTACAGTTCGTCGAAATTCGGTGAAGCTGCTTCACGAATTCTTTACAACTTCGAGGACTCGGCGTCGCTGACCCTGGGCAGCGGCGGCAACTTCATGGGCTCCGTTCTCGCCCCCGCGGCCTCCGCGGACATCACCGCGAGCACCAATGGCCGCCTGTACGTCGGTGGGGATCTGACCACGCGCGGCTCGGGCAACGAGAGCCACAACTACCCCTGGAACGGCACGCCGCCGTTCTCCTGCGAGCCGGGTGAGCCGGGCGAGCCGGAGAAGCCGGAGGTCCCGTCCACGCCGACCCCGACGCCCAGCACCCCGGAGGAGCCCGGCACCCCGGAGGAGCCGGAGACGCCCGGGACGCCCGAGGAACCCGGCACCCCGTCCGAGCCCGGCGAGGAGACCCCGTCCGCCGAGCCGTCGGAGCCGTCCGCCGAGCCGTCGCAGACCCCCGGGGAGCCCAAGAAGGAGGGCGACCTCGCCACCACCGGTGCGGGCTCGACGATGATGATCGGCGTCGCCGCCGCCCTGGTGCTCGCCGCCGGTGGAGCCATCGCCTTCATGGCGCGCCGCCGCCGCAGCGCGTAACGCGCCCGACCGGGTGAACGGCCGCCCGGGCGGGGAGGTGCCGGCACACCTCCCCGCCCGGTCCGGTTCGTCGGCGCCGCACCCGCCCGTGTGGGTGCGGCGCCGTCGCTCCGTCCGTGCCGTCCCCCGCCCCCGCGACGCACCCGATGCGTGACGACCACGACAACGGAGGCCACAGGACCATGACTTCCCGGCAGCACTCGCGGACCGGCCCGGAAGGGGAGGCGGGCGCGCCGAAGGGCGCCGTCTGCTACGAGGCGAGCCCCGTGTTCGGCTACCTCGCCGCGCCGGACGGCAACGCGGACACCGTCGACCAGGAGGTGCTCAGCCTCTTCGAGGAGCCGCCGGCCAGGCCCGCCCCGTCGGCCAGGCCCGCCCCGTCGGCCAGGCCCGCCCCGTCGGCCAGGCCAGCCCCGCCGGCCCGGCCCGCCCGGCCCGCCCGGCTCGCCGCGCCGGAGCGCCCCGCCGCGCCCCACCCGTACCTGCCCGAACCCGAGCCCGAGCACGCGCCCGTACCGGACCTGGGCCTCGTGCCGTCGCGGCCCCCTGTCACCGGCCCGCAGGACGCCCGCCGCCGTGCCCGCCGCCGCACCCTCACCTGGATCGCCGTCTGCGCCGTCGCGGCGTGCGCCGCCTCGGCCGCCGTCCTGTACGGGCTCGTCGGCCCCCGGGACGCCGACCGGCTCGTCACCCTCGACGGCCCTCTCCCGAAGGCCCCGGCCACCCTGCCCGCCATCGAGAGCTCCGTGGCCCCCGCCCCCGTCCCGACGCCCACCGCGTCCGCGTCCGCGTCCGTGTCCGCCTCCGCGACGCCCACCCCGACGACGACGCCGTCGGCCACCCCCTCGCAGACCCCGAGCGCCACACCGGGCGAGGCCGCCCGCGAGCCCTCGGCCTCCCCGACCCCCACCCCGCCGCCCGAGCCGCCGGCCCGCGAGCCGGCGGCCCCGCGCACCCTGTCGGTCGGCAGCACCGGGCCCGAGGTGGCCGATCTGCAGCGGCGGCTGGACCAGGTGCGCGTCTTCCACGGCGCGTACGACGGGGTGTTCGACGACGATCTGGCCGATGCCGTGCACCGGTTCCAGTGGATACGGGGCGTGGAGGAGGAGGCGGGCGTGTACGGCCCCGCCACCCGCGCGGCCCTCGTCGCGGAGACGTCCGGTGCGGGCGAGCGCGACAGGCGCTACTCGTGACGGCCCCGACGGAGGGTCGCGCCCCCGCGCGCCGCGCCTGCGAGTCCTGCGGGCGCGGGCTGGCCGCCGCCCCGGCCGGTGAGGCCCCCCGCAGATTCTGTGGGGAGGAGTGCCGCCAGGACGCCCACCGCATCCGCCTGTGCGGGGGGCCCGCGGTGCTGCCGGCCGTACCGTCCGGAGCGACGGGCGTGGCGCCGCCCGCGCGGCCCCCTGCGATGCCCGGTCAGCGGGCGCCCGCGATGCCCGGTGCGAGGCCGCTCGCGATGCCCGGTGTGCGGCCGCTCGCGGCTCCCGCCGCGCGCCCTCCCGTGATGCCCGCCGGACGGCCCCCCGTGCCGCCCGGCATGAGACCCCTCGTGCCCGGCGCTCCGAGACCCCCCGGGGCGCCGGGTCCGAGGCCCGCCGCACGCACTGCGGCGGGAGCGCCTTCCGTACGCGCCTCGGCGGAAGCGCCCACCGCGCGTACGGCGGCGGGAACACCCGCCGCACGCGCCTCGGCCGGAGCGTCTGCCGCGCGCGCCTCCGCCGGGCCGTCCGCCGCACGCGCTTCCGCCGGAGCGCCCGTCGCGCCGACTGTGCGTACCGCCGTCCGGCCCCCGGTGCCGTCCTCCGCGCGCACCCCCGCCCGCCGGCCCGCGCCGCCCGCCCCCTCGGCCGACGCGGTCACCGAGCTGGCCCGGCGGGTGCGGGAGCAGGCCCACGACCTCGTCCGGCGGCTGCCGTCCGCCGACGACGCGGAGGCGCTGCGGCGGGTCGCCCAGCTCCGCGAGCAGCTCGACGGGCTGACGGCGGCGGTCGTCGGACGGGCCTGCCGGGGGCCTGTGCGCTGAGCCGGAACCGGGGCGTGAGCCCTGGGACCGGAGTGACCGGTGAGGTGAACTTCCCTTGTGCGCCGAGGAGATGCGGTGCGTATCCGGCTCGATTTCTACCAGGGGGTAGGCCGGGCCGGGGTCCTTGTTATACCTTGCGTCTAACAAGCGGGTGGGGCCCCGGCCGGTGTCGACTCCGGCATGGGCGGGTGGCGGTGCGGGCCGTCGCCCCAGGCTCCAGTGATCCCGTACGGCCCCCGTTCCCACGGGTCCGCCGACGTACGCACTCGTCACGACCGAGGATCACCGCACACGACCCAAGGAGCCGCAGCATGGCCGGCAGCACCGTTCCGTCGAAGGTCCAGGAGAGCCCGGAGGGCGACGACGTCGCACGGCGGCTGCTCGGCTCGGCCGCGCAGCTGGCGTACGACCCGGCCACCGAGGTCGACTGGGACACCCCGCTGGACAAGGACTTCCACGGCGCGAGCCCCGAGTGGTGCAGCCTCTACGGGACCGCGTACTGGGGCGAACTGACCGAGGCGCAGCGCAAGGAGCTGACCCGGCAGGAGGCGGCGTCGGTCGCCAGCACGGGCATCTGGTTCGAGATGATCCTCCAGCAGATGGTGCTGCGGGACATCTACATGAAGAACCCGGCGGGCGCGGAGTTCCAGTGGGCGCTCACCGAGATAGCCGAGGAGTGCCGCCACTCGATCATGTTCGCGCGCGGCGCGCAGAAGCTCGGCGCGCCCCACTACCGCCCCCGGCGCGCGGTGATGGAGCTGGGCCGGGCGTTCAAGACGCTGGCGTTCGGCGAGGCGGCGTACGCGGCGATCCTGGTCGCCGAGGAAGTGCTCGACGTGATGCAGCGGGACTGGATGCGCGACGAGCGGGTCGTGCCGTTCGTCCGCACCATCAACAACATCCACGTGGTGGAGGAGTCCCGGCACATGAAGTTCGCCCGGGACGAGACCCTCAAGCGGCTGGAGGGGGCGGGCTGGGCGCGGCGGCAGATCAACGCGTTCGTCGTCGCCGTCGCCTCGTACTTCATCGTGACGAGCATGGTGAACCCGAAGGTCTACCGGCGGGCCGGGCTCGACCGGAAGCGCGCGCTGGCCGCCGCGAAGGCCAACGAGCACCACAAGTCGATGATGCGGTCGAGCTGTTCGGGGCTGATGGACTTCCTGGCCTCCGCCCGTCTGCTCACCAAGCCCGCCCTCGCGTTCTACAAGCGCGCGAACCTGATCTGAGCCGGGGCCATGACCTACGCCATCACCCAGACCTGCTGCAACGACGCCACCTGTGTGGCGGTGTGCCCGGTCAACTGCATCCACCCGACGCCGGAGGAACGCGCCTTCGGCTCCACGGAGATGCTGCACATCGACCCCCGCGCGTGCATCGACTGCGGGGCCTGCGCGGACGCCTGCCCGGTGGACGCGATCTTCCCGGTGGACGCGCTGACCGGCGGGCAGCGCGCGTACGCGGAGATCAACGCCGCCTACTACGCCGGGGACGACCGCCCGGCCGCCGGGGACGAGGTCGAGGGGCCGAACTTCCACGTCTGGGGCGAGCCGGTCTTCGAGCGGAGCCTGCCGTCGGACTTCGGGCCGCTGCGGGTGGCCGTCGTCGGCACCGGCCCGGCCGGGATGTACGCGGCGCAGGACCTGCTGCTGCACACCGCCGCCGAGGTGACCCTGATCGACCGGCTGCCGGTGGCGGGCGGCCTGGTCCGGTACGGGGTGGCCCCCGACCACCCCGCGACGAAGAAGGTCGGCGACACCTTCTCCCGCTTCCACTCCCACCCCCGGGTCCGGATGCACCTGGGCATCGAGGTGGGCCGGGACGTCACCGCCGAGGAGCTGTCCGCCCACCACGACGCGGTGGTCTACGCGGTCGGGGCGTCGGCGGACAAGCGGCTCGGGGTGCCGGGGGAGGAGTCGCCCGGCTGCCTGTCGGCCACGGCGTTCGTCGCCTGGTACAACGCCCATCCGGAGGCCGTCGCGCAGGGCGTGGACCTCACCGCCGAGCGGGTCGTCGTCGTGGGCAACGGCAATGTCGCCCTCGACGTCGCCCGCATCCTGGTCGCCGACCCGGAGGCGCTGGCCGCCACCGACATCGCCGCCCACGCGCTGGAGGCGCTGCGGACGAGCCGGGTGCGGGAGGTCGTGGTGCTGGGCCGGCGGGGCCCCGGGGACGCGGCGTACACCCGGTCCGAACTCCTCGCGCTGAAGCATCTGCCGGGCGTGGAGCTGGTGGTGGACGACCATGATCCCCGGACGGGGGCGGCGATCGACGCGGCGGGTCCGGGCGACCGGGCCGGCGACCTGCGGGGACTCGCCCGGGTGCGGACGGACGCCGAGCCGCTCGCGGGCACGGGCCGCCGCATCGTGCTGCGCTTCCACTCCGAGGCGGTGGAGGTCCTGAGCGGCGACGCGACGGGCAGCACCGACAGCGCCGACAGCGCCGGCGGCGTGGAGACGGGCGGCCGGGTGCGTTCCGTACGCGTGACGGACGGCGGTGGCGGCGACGGTACGGCGGACCTGCGCGCCGGACTGCTGCTGCGGGCCATCGGCTACCGGGGCCTCCCGGTTCCCGGGCTGCCGTTCGACGAGGCGAGGGGGACCGTCCCGCACGAGGGCGGCCGGATCGCCGGGATGCCCGGCAGCTACGTGGTCGGCTGGATCAAGCGGGGGCCCTCCGGCGGGATCGGCGCCAACCGCACCTGCGCCGCCGAGACGGTCGGCACGCTCCTGGCCGACGCGGTCGCCGGGGCGCTGCCCGCCCCGAAGGGCGACGCGAAGGCGTTCCGCCGGCTGGCCCGGCAGCGCAACCGCCGCGTCGTGGACGCCCGGGGCCTGGCCGCGATCGAACGGGCCGAACGGGAGCGGGGGCAGGCCACGGGCCGCCCCCGGGTGAAGCTCGCGACGGTCGAGGAACTGGTCGCCACGGCACGCTCGCGGCGGCTGCTGCGACTGGCCCGCTGAGCGGCCCGTACGGGCGTCGTACGCCGATCGGCCCGGGGCGGGGTGATCCCGCCCCGGGCCGGGACGTGTCCGGGCCGGAGCGGGCCGGGCCCGACCCCGGCCCGCCCCGGACGGCAGGGCCCTCAGATCGTGGTGCGGGACGCCTTCGCCACCCCGACGGCCCGGTCGGACGCGACCGCCGGATCGGACGTGGCGGCCGGTCCGGGCAGCCCGGTCGCCGGGCGTACGGGGATGAGGGCGGCGACCACCGCCGCCGCCAGGCCCACCCCGCATCCGATCAGCATCGCGGCCCGGAAGCCGTCCTCGGAGGGCAGCGGGAAGCCGCCGAAGTCCGTGGTCATGTTGGCCAGGACCACCCCGATCACGGCCGCCGCGAACGACGTGCCGATCGAGCGCATCAGGGCGTTGAAGCTGTTCGCCGACGCGGTCTCGGACTGCGGCACCGCACCCATGATCAGCGCGGGCATCGCCCCGTACGCGAAGCCGACGCCCGAGTTGCAGACGAGGGTGACGACCAGCAGGCTCCACGGCGAACCGGAGCCGATCAGCGGGACGGACAGGCCGTAGCCGGCGGCGATGAGCAGGCTGCCCACGGCGAGGGTGACCTTGGGGCCCTTGGCGGCGGACAGCTTCGCGCCGACCGGGGACATCGCCATCATCATCAGCCCCGCCGGGGCCATCCACAGGCCCATGGCGAGCATCGACTGCCCCAGGCCGTACCCGGTGGCCTCCGGGAGCTGGAGCAGCTGCGGTACGACGAGGGACTGCGCGTACATCGCGAAGCCGACCAGGATCGAGGCCGTGTTCGTCATCAGGACCTGGGGGCGGACGGTGACCCGCAGGTCGACCAGCGGGTCGCTCCGCCGCAGCTCCCAGCGGCCCCAGAGCGGCAGCAGCACGGCGACGGCGGCGAACAGGCAGAGCGTGGTGGCGCTGGACCAGCCCCAGTCGGCGCCCTTGGAGACGGCGAGCAGCAGACAGATCAGCGCGGCGCCGAGGCCGACCGCCCCGAGCAGGTCGAACGAGCCGGACCGGGCGGCCGGGCGGTCCCCGGGCACCAGCGCCAGGATCAGCGCGCCGACCGCGAGGGCCAGCACCGCGACCACCCAGAACAGCACGCGCCAGCTCGTGTTCTCGGCGACTGCGGCGGCGAACGGCAGGCCCAGCGCACCGCCCACGCCCATCGACGCGCTCATGATCGCGATGGACGGGCCGAGCTTCTCGGCGGGCACCACGTCGCGCAGCAGGCTGATGCCGAGCGGGACCACGCCCATGCCGAGGCCCTGGAGGCCGCGTCCGGCGATCATCGGCACCACGGCGGAGGACAGGGCGCAGACCACCGAGCCGAGGACCAGCGGGACGAGCGAGAGCAGCAGCATGCGCCGCTTGCCGAGCATGTCGCCGAGCCGCCCGGCGACGGGCGTGGCCACGGCGGCGGCCAGCAGGGTGGCGGTGATCACCCAGGACGCGTTCGACGCCGAGGTGTCGAACATCTTCGGCAGCTCCGCGATCAGCGGCACCACCAGGGTCTGCGTGAGCGCCGCCACGATGCCGGCGAAGGCCAGGATGCCGACCACGCCTCCCGGGCGGGGTGCGGGGGGTGAACTCTCCACGGGTACTGCTCCCTCGGGCCCTCGTGGGCCGGTCGTCCGTCGGTCGGGGTGTTCGACTGTGCACCATACACTTAATGTGCATAGTGCACATCGCATGTATGGTGCACATCTATCGTGAGAAGCCTGGTCGGCGAAGGAACGGCAGCGGAGTGGAAGAGCGCGTGGACAAGCCCATCGACCGGATCGAACGCGAGACCATGCTCCTCGGCCGGTACATGCACATGGTCACCCCGCGCGTGGACTGGCAGCTCGACCGCTCCGCCTACATCCTGCTCAGCCGGATCCAGGCGGAGGGCCCCATGTCCATCGGCCAGCTCGGCGACGCGTTCCGTCTGGACGCCTCGACCCTCAACCGGCAGACCGCCGCGATGCAGCGGGCCGGGGTCGTCGAGCGCATCCCGGACCCGGACGGCGGGATCGCCCGCAAGTTCGCGATCACCGAGGAGGGCGCGCGCCGGCTCGACAGCGACCGGTCCCGGAACATGGCGGGCCTCGCGAAGGTGATGGCCGACTGGACCCCGGAGGAGGCGGAGCAGCTCGCCGCCTCCCTCAGCCGCCTGAACCTCTCCATCGAACGCCTCGACGGACGGCCCTGGCCCCGCGACTGAGAGCGGAGCGGGCCGGCGCGTCTGCGAGATCCGGTCCGATACGCGCGTACGAGGTCAGCGGCGGCCCGCGTACGCGTACCGGCGGCTCAGTGGCGGCCCGCGATGCGGTCCGCCGCCTTCGCGACCGGGTCCGTCCCCGGGCGCGGCGAGGTCGTCTCGCGGCGGTCGGCGGCGCGGTAGGCCGCGTACATCCCGTGGACGCCCAGCCAGCGCAGCGGTTCCGGCTCCCAGCGGCGGACCTTGTGGTTCACCCACGGCAGCGCGGTGAGGTCGGTGGGGCCCGCCTGGCCGGAGTCCTGCTGGATCAGGTCGCGCAGGGTGCGGGCGGCGAGGTTGGCGGTGGCGACGCCGGAGCCGACGTAACCGCCCGCCCAGCCCAGGCCGGTGGAGCGGTCGAGCGTGACCGTGGCGCACCAGTCGCGCGGGACGCCGAGGACGCCGGACCAGGCGTGGTCCACGTGCACGCCCGCCGTGACGGGGAAGAGCCGGACCATCAGGTCGCGCAGGGCGGCGACGGTGGATGCCCGGGTGCGGCCGTCGTTGTCGGTGGCGGAGCCGAAGCGGTACGGGTGGCCGCGTCCGCCGAGCGCGATGCGGTCGTCGGCGGTGCGCTGGGCGTAGAAGTAGGCGTGCGCCATGTCGCCCAGGGTCTCGCGGCCCTCCCAGCCGATCGCGTCCCAGATCCGGGCGGGCAGCGGCTCGGTGACGATCATGGAGGAGTTCATCGGGAGCCAGGTGCGCTTCTGGCCCTTGAGGCTCGCGGTGAACCCCTCGGTGCAGCGCAGCACGTACGGGGCGCGGACCGTTCCGTACGGGGTGACGGCGTGCTTCGGCTTGATCTCGGTGACCGGCGTCGCCTCGTGGATGGTCACCCCGAGCGCCTCCACCGCGTCCGCGAGCCCCTTGACCAGCTTGACCGGGTGCAGCCGGGCGCCGTGCGGGGTCCAGGTGGAGCCGACGGCCCCGGTCACGTGGACGCGCTCGGCCGTCTCACGGGCGCCGCGCAGAACGCGGTCGGTCTCCCCGAAGGCGATCTCCGCGCTGTGGAACTCCTTGAGCCGGGCGAGCTGGGCCGGGGTGTGCGCCACCTCCAGGACGCCGCCCTGGTGGACGTCGGCGTCGATGCCCTCCGCGGCGGCGGCCCGGACGACCTCGCCGACGGTCTCGTTCATCGCCTTCTGGAGCCGTACGGCGGCCTCGTGGCCGTGCAGCCTCGCGTACCGGTCGCGGCCCGCGATGCCGTTGTACAGCCAGCCGCCGTTGCGGCCGGAGGCCCCGTAGCCGCAGAACTTGGCCTCCAGGACGGTGATGTTGAGGAAGGGGGCGGCCTGCTTCAGGTAGTACGCCGTCCAGAGCCCGGTGTAGCCGCCGCCGACGATGCAGACGTCGACGCTCGTGTCGCCGGGGAGGGGTTCGCGCGGGGCGGGGGTGCCCTCCTGCGCGTACCAGAACGATATGCCGCCGACGACGGTACTGACGGTGCCCATGATGCCCCTGGTGTCCCTGTGCGGTGAGATGCCGAGCGTATGCCTGGCGGGACGTTACTGCGCGCGGGGCCGATCCGTCTCCCGGGCCTTTCCGGTACCGGGGGTTTCCGCACGTCCCGGCACCGGGGGCTGCCGCGCGCCGGCTCGGTACCGGGGGCTTCCGAACGCCCGGGGCCGGGGGTTCCCGCAGGCTCGGGCCCCGGGGATTCCGTTCCTCGTCCGGCCCCGGAAATCCGCTCCTCCTCGCGCCCGCGCCTCCCTAGGATCGGCCGGGTGATCGACGTACCCGAAGAACTCGCCGCGTCCCAGTCCCGTTACAACGGCGCGGCCGGCCGGGCCTTCGTCGCCGGTCTGCCGGATCTCGCCGCCCGGTGCCTGGAGCGGTGGGGGCTGCGGCCGGACGGCCCGTCGATGCACGGGATGTGCGCGCTGGTGCTGCCGGTCGTCCGCGAGGCGGACGGGCGGCCCGCGGCGCTGAAGCTCCAGGCGGTGGACGAGGAGACGGCGGGCGAACCCGTCGCCCTGCGTGCCTGGGCGGCGGCGGGGGCCGGGGCGGTGGAGCTGCTCGACCACGACCCGGAGAGCGGCGCGCTGCTGCTGGAACGGCTCGACGAGCGGCGGCCGTTGTCCGGTGGGACGGACGTGCGGGAGGCGGTGGGGGTCCTCGGCGGTGTGCTGGCCCGGCTGGTGGCGGTGCCCGCGCCGGAGGGGCTGCGCACGCTGGGCGGGGTGGTGGACCGGATGCTCGCGGCGGCCCCGGAGGCGGTGGCCCTGCTGGCCGACGCGGCGGACCGGCGGCTGCTCGCGGACTGCGCGGCGGCGGTGCGGGAGGTCGCGGGGGAGCCGGGCGACCGGCTGCTGCACTGGGACCTGCACTACGACAACATCCTGGCCGGCCGCGCGGAGGCGGGGCGGGCGGGGGAGTGGATCGCGCTCGACCCGAAGCCACTGGTCGGCGACCCGGGCTTCGAGCTGTTCCCGGCGCTGGACAACCTCTTCGACGCCGACGAGGTGGTCTGGCGGTTCGACGCGCTGACCGAGGCGCTGGGCCTGGACCACGACCGGGAGCGGGCGCGCGCCTGGACGCTGGGCCGGGTCCTCCAGCACGGGCTGTGGGCGGCGGAGGACGGCGAGGGCCGACTCCCCCCGGACCACGCGGAGATCGCCCGGCGGCTGCTGGGGCGGTGAGGGGGGGCGTACGGCGCGGGCCGGGCGGCGGGGGCCGCACGGGCGCGCGTGACGGCCGGGGGCGAAGGGCCCGTCGCCTCACACGGGGCCGCCGCGGGCTCACGTGACGCCGGAGGCGAGGGTTCCGTCAGGGCCGGAGCACCGTACGGCGTCCGGGCTGCCTAGGCTGCGGCCATGATTCGTACCGCCACACCTGACGACGTCCCCGTCCTGCACGCCCTGGTGCGCGAGCTCGCCACGTACGAGAAGGCCCTCGACGAGGTCGTCGCCACCGAGGAGCACTTGGCCCAGGCCCTGTTCGGCGACCGCCCCGCCGCGTACGCCCACGTGGCGACGGCCGACGACGGCGAGGTGATCGGCTTCGCCCTGTGGTTCCTCAACTTCTCCACCTGGCGCGGGGTGCACGGGATCTACCTGGAGGACCTGTACGTCCGTCCGGAGCGGCGCGGCGGCGGCCACGGCAAGGCGCTGCTGACCGAGCTGGCCCGGATCTGCGTGGAGCGCGGGTACGAGCGGCTGGAGTGGTCGGTGCTGAACTGGAACACCCCGTCCATCGCGTTCTACGAGTCCCTGGGCGCCCGGCCGCAGGACGAGTGGACGGTGTACCGGCTGACGGACGACGCGCTGGCCCGCCTCGGGGGCGGGGACGGGCGCGGCGCGGGGGCCTGAGACGCCGGGGCCGGCGTGCCGGGGGAGGTGCGGTCATGGCCGACGTGCCCTGGCCGCCCGCGCCCCCGGCCCCCCGCCCGGTCACGGTTCCAGGACCACCTTGCCCATCGTCCCCCGGGTCTCCAGCGCGCGGTGCGCGGCGGCGGCCTCGGCGAGCGGGTAGCGCTGGACGGCGGGGCGCAGCCGGCCGGCGGCCGCTTCGGCGAGGGCGCGGGTCTCCAGGGCGCGCAGGCCGCCGCCCCGCTCGACCAGCCGCGGTCCCAGGACGGACGCGGAGGTGATGGAGCGTTCGGCCAGTTCCTCGGCGGAGAAGGCGAGCGGCTGCCCGTCCTGGAGCCCCTCGCCGGACCAGCCGTAGACGACGTGCTGTCCGCCGGGGCCGAGGAGGTCGACGGCGGCGCGAGCGGTGGCGCCGCCGACCGCGTCGTACACGAGCGTGGCCCGCAGCCCCCGCCCGTCGAGGTACGTACGGGCCGCGCGCGGCCAGTCGGGGAGGGTGTAGTCGAGAGCGAGGTCGGCCCCGTTCTCCGCCGCCCGCGCCACCTTCGCCGGGCCCCCGGCCAGGGCGATCACCGTGGCGCCCGCGTTCTTCGCGTACTGCACGAGGAGAGTGCCGATCCCGCCCGCCGCCGCCGTGACGAGGGCCACGGAGTCCGGGCCGAGCGGGGTGAAACCGAGGATGCCGAGGGCGGTGCGACCGGTGCCGATCATGGCGACGGCCTCGGCGGCGTCGAGCCCGTCCGGGATCTCGTGGAGCCGTTCCGCCTCGGTGACGGCGAGTTCGGCGTACCCGCCCGGCGCCTGCCCGATGTGGGCGACCACGCGTCGGCCGAGCCAGTCGGCGTCGACACCCTCGCCGACCGACTCGACGGTCCCGGCGACCTCCCGGCCGGGCACGGTGGGCAGGGTGGCCGGAGCCGCGTAGGGGCCCGCCGCCCCCTCCCGCAGGGCCGTGTCCAGTACGTGCACCCCGGCCGCCGCGACGGCGATGCGGACCTGGCCGGGTCCGGGCACGGGGTCCTCCGTCACCTCGTGCACGAGGTTCTCGGCGGGACCGAAGGCGTGAAGGCGTACGGCGTGCATGGCGGTCTCCCACGGGTGGCGGTCCGGGCGGTCCCGCCCGCCGCTGCGGCGGGCTGCGGCGGGCTGCGGGCCCACCCTCGTACCTCAGGTCCGCTTGAGGTCAACCCCGGTGGCCGGGCCGGAGCCGCGGCCGGTGGCGGAGCGGCGGGCGGCGGCCTTCACGGCGAGCAGCGCCGCTTCCAGGCCGCTGGTGAAGGAGACCTCGCTGAGCAGCCCGGGGGCGGCGACCTGGTCGCCCGCCAGGAAGACGTCGTCGCCCCGGACGACGGAGGGCCGGTCCCGCCAGGTGGTCCCGGGCCGGTCCACGGCCCCGGTGCGGCCGTCGGCCAGCGCCTCGGCCCGCCAGGTCGTCCGCTCCCGCCAGCCGGGGAAGCCGAGGTCGAGAAGGGCGTCCGCGCGGGCGACGCCCTCGGCCCGGCGCGCGTCCGGGCCGATCGGGAACTGGCCCTGGAGCAGCTGTTCGCCGGCCGGGGCGAGCCCGGGGTCCTGGGCGGTGAACCGTTCCAGCCAGCCCGGGGCGTCCAGGTCGGAGACGACGAACGCGTCGCCGCGCCGGGTGCGTACCGCCAGGTCCACCAGGACGGTGCGGCCGCTGTCCCAGGTGAGGGACGGATCGCCGAGCAGGGTGTGGGCGGCGGCGAGGGAGGTGGCCACCACCACCGGCCCGGTCCTGGCCAGCTCGCCGAGCGTCCGGGTGTCGACGCGGGCGCCCGTCTCGACGGCGACCCCGAGGGCGCGCGCGTGGCCGGCCAGCCGTTCGGCCAGCGGCCCCCACCCGCCGACCGGGTAGCGGGCCTCGGGCGGCAGCGAGGCGAGCCGGACGAGGCGCTCCTGGACGAACCGGGCGGAGAGCGACCCGGGGTCGTGGTGGAAGAGCGCTGCGGCGGCGAAGTGCGCGGCCGCCCGCGCCCCGGCGGCCCCGACCCGGCCGGTGGCCCAGTCCAGGAAGCCGCTGTCCACCGGGGCGGAGCCGGGGCTCCGGCGGGCGAGCCGCAGCAGGGCCGCGGGCGGGGTCCGGCGGAGGGCCCCGGTGCGGCGGAAGCGGAAGCCGAGGCCCGCGCGGAGTGGTACGGAGACGAGGGGGCCGAGCAGCCCGCGCCGGGCGAGCCAGGCGGCGTGCGGCCCGTGCCGGTAGAGGGCGTGCGGGCCCTCGTTGACGCGGTACGGCCCGTCGGCGGTCCTGGCCCGGCCGCCGATGGTCCGGTGGCTCTCGTACAGGGTGGTCCGGGCGCCGGACTCGGCCGCGGTGATCGCGGCGGTCAGCCCGGCGAGCCCGCCGCCGATGACGTGGATGTGCTCCATGGCTGGATCTCCTTCGCGTCTTTGATGATGCGACGGATCGGGGCGGCCCGCGCGTGACATCGCGGGCGGGGCGCTGTCAGTGGCGTGCGTCACGATGGGGGCATGGCAGCGAGCGGCAGGAAGAAGAGCACGGCGGGTGTGGCGGCGGCACGGCGGCCGGAGGTCCGGCTGCCCCCGCTCGTCCCGTACGAGGGGGAGGGCCTGGAGCCGGACGGGGACTACGACGGGCTGCGGTTCGACGGGACGGACCTGACCGACGCCTCGGGGCGGGGCGCGCGGTTCCTGGACTGCGCGCTGGAGAGCTGCGCCCTCGACCGTACGGAGCTGGCACGGGCCCGCTTCATCGACTCCGTCCTGACCGGCGTACGGGGCGTGGGCACGGACCTCGCGGAGGCGTCGCTGCGGGACGTGGAGGTGGTGGACGCCCGCCTCGGCGGGGTGCAGCTGCACGGGGCGGTGCTGGAGCGGGTGGTGGTGCGGGGCGGCAAGATCGACTATCTGAACCTGCGCAAGGCCCGGCTCAAGGACGTCGTCTTCGAGGGCTGCGTCCTGTCCGAGCCGGACTTCGGGGACGCCCACCTGGTGCGGGTCGAGTTCCGCGACTGCGTGCTGAAGCGGGCGGACCTCAGCGGGGTCCGGCTGGAGTCGGTGGACCTGCGCGCCGTGGCCGAGCTGGACATCGCCCGGGGGGTGGACCGGTTGGCGGGCGCGGTGATCAGCCCGCCGCAGCTGATGGAGCTGGCCCCGGCGTTCGCGGCGCAGATCGGGGTGCGGGTGGAGCCGTGAGGGCGGACCTCAGACGCGGGGGAAGCGGGCCTGGAGGTCCCAGATCACGGGGTTGTCGGCCAGCCCGTCGTGCAGGTCGGCCAGGTCGGCGATCAGGTCGTGCAGGAAGTCGCGGGCCTCACGGCGCAGGAGGGAGTGGCCGAAGGTGAGCGGCGGCTCGTCGCCGGGCATCCAGTCCGCCTCGACGTCCACCCACCCGAAGCGCCGCTCGAAGATCATGACGTCCGACGACTCGGTGAAGTCCAGCTCCGCGTACTGCCGCCGGTGCGACCGGTTGCCGCGCGGGTCCTGGTCGATCCGCTCGACGATGTCGCACAGCGCCCACGCGAAGTCGAGCACCGGCACCCATCCCCAGGCTGTGGACAGCTCGCGGTCCTCCTTGGTGTCCGCGAGGTACACGTCACCGGAGAAGAGATCGTGCCGCAGCGCCCGGACGTCCGCGCGGCGGTAGTCGGTCTGCGGGGGATCGGGGAAGCGGCGGGAGAGGGAGTAGCCGATGTCGAGCACGGTTCGATGGTGTCATGCCCGGGGGCGGGGCTGACACGATCGGGTGAGGGTGACGAATAGGCCGTACGCATATGCCGATCCGTTTTTAGCCTCGGCGCATGGTCAGTCCACCCCGGCCCGTGAGATCTGGAGGAACCTGATGGGCACTGGTCTCCGTCACTTCCGCGGTTTCGTCGCTGAGAGCTTCCGCGACGAGGGGCGTGTGGAAGGCCGTCTGGAAGGCCGGGCGGAGGACATTCTGCGGATTCTCGATCTGCGCGGGGTGCCGGTGCCGGAAGCGGCGCGGCAGCGCGTCTCCGCGTGCACGGATCTCGCCGTGCTCGACGTGTGGTTCGAGCGGGCCGTCACCGCGCCGAGCGCCGACGCGGTCTTCGGCGACGGCTGACGGAGGGCGGGAGGCGGCGCGGAGGGGCCCGGGGGTCCGGGGGGCCGGAGGGGCCTGCGGTTGTCCGGCTCACGGCAGCAGCCGCTGCTCCTTCGCCACCGCGACCGCGCCCGCGCGGGTGTCGACGCCCAGCTTGTCGTAGATCCGGCTCAGGTGGGTCTTGACCGTGGCCTCGCTGATGAACAGGGCGCGGGCGATGTCGCGGTTGCCGAGGCCCTGGGAGAGCTGGGCCAGGATGTCGCGTTCGCGGTCGGTGAGAGAGGGGCGGGGGCTGCGCATGCGGGCCATGACCCGGCTGGCGACGGGGGCCGAGAGCGTGGTGCGGCCCTGGGCGGCGGACCGGATCGCCGCGAACAGCTCCTCGGGGCGTTCCGCCTTGAGCAGGTAGCCGGTGGCGCCCGCCTCGATGGCCCGGGTGATGTCGGCGTCGGTGTCGTACGTGGTCAGCACCAGGACGTGGGCCGTGCCGTCGGCCGCGATGCGGCGGGTCGCCTCGACGCCGTCGATGCCCTCGCCGAGCTGGAGGTCCATGAGGACGACGTCCGGGGCGAGGCGGGCGGCGAGCACCACGGCCTCCTCGCCGCTGCCGGCCTCGCCGACGACCTCGATGTCCGGTTCGCTGCCCAGGAGCGCGAGCAGCCCGGCCCGCACGACCACGTGGTCGTCGCAGAGCAGGATGCGGACGCGGGCGGGGGCCGGGGGCGTCTCGGTCATGCGGGGTCCTCCGTGGTGGTGAGCGGAACCTCGGCGGAGAGCACCGTGCCCTCGCCCGGAGCCGACTCGACAGTGAGCGTTCCGCCGAGCTGCCGCACCCGCGCCCGCATCGCCGGCAGCCCGTGGCCGCGTACGGCGCGGGCGCCGCGTACGCCCTCGGGTTCGGCGGTGAAGCCCCGGCCGTTGTCGCCGACGTCCAGGACCACCCGGTCGTCGAGGTGGGTCAGGGTCAGCCCGGCGGCGGTAGCCCCGGCGTGCTCCCGTACGTTGGCCAGGGCCCCCTGGGCGATGCGCAGCAGAGCCGACTGGACCCGGTCCGGCAGCGACGCGGCCGGGGCCCCCTCCACATGGCAGCGGACGGTGAACGCCCCCGCCGCCTGGGCGCTCTCGCGGGCCGCCAGCGCGTGCAGGGCCGCCTCCAGGCCGCCGCCCGCCGCGAGATCGGCCGGGGCCAGGTCGTGGACGAAGCGGCGGGCCTCGGCGAGATTGCGTTCCGCGATGCCGGTGGCCGTACGGACGTGGCGGCGGGCGGCCTCCGGGTCGGCGTCCCAGGTGCGGTCGGCCGCCTGGAGCAGCATCTGCTGGCTGGACAGGCCCTGCGCCAGGGTGTCGTGGATCTCCATGGAGAGCCGCTGGCGTTCGGCGAGGGTGCCCTCGCGCCGCTCGGTGGCGGCGAGTTCGCGGCGGGTCCGCAGCAGGTCGCCGATCAGCTCGCGCTGGCGGGCGGCCAGTTCCCGCTGGCGTACCGCCTGGCGCCGCATGTGGACGAAGACGGCGGTCGCCACGGCGGCGACGGCGGGCGGGGCGAGCACCAGGTTCGGGTCGAACCCGGTCGCCAGGCGCAGTTGCGCGGCCACGACGAACACGGTGAGCAGGGCGACGAGCGCGAGCGCCGCGCGCGGCGGCAGGATGCGCAGCCCGGTGTAGAACAGCGGCACCGCGCACCAGGCGAAACTCGGCGCCAGCACGACCAGCACCATCCACACGACGACGAGCACCCCGAGCCAGGCGACCCGGCGCGGGGTGGGGCGCGACCCGAGGACCGGGCCCAGCAGGTACAGCACCGCCAGGGTGATCGACAGCGCGATGATCCACGGGGTGCGGGCCTCGCCCGGGTGCCGCATCAGGAACCGGGTCAGCGAGGCCCCCAGCAGCAGGAAGAACGCGGCGTGCATGAGGAGGGCGAGCCGGCGCGCGTCGGGGTCGGACCCGGCGGCTCCGAGGCCCCCGGCCTCGGTCCCCTCCGCGTCCGGCGAACCGATGCGGTGCTCCACCACGTACCTCACGTTCCATCGCTGACCTGCACGGATCCTCCATGGTGACCCCATCCGGCCACCCCCGCATCAGCCGATCGGCTGACGGGGGCGTCGGCCGTCCCGCCCGCCGCTTCCAGCCGGTACGCCGACCGTACGGGGCGGAATCCGCCGGGAGTATCGATACCGGAGCCAGACACCCGGATCACCAAGGAGCCACCATGAAGAAGCTGTCGCCGCGCACCCGTGTCGTCACCGGCGCCGTCCTCGTCGCCGCCCTCGGGGCCGGCACGTTCGGCGCGATGTCCGCGAGCGCCTCCTCCCCGGCGGCCGCCCCCGCCGCCGCGGTCAAGGCCGACACCGCCGACCGCAACCTCCAGCAGACGACGCACCTGACCGTCGCCGCCGCCACCAGGGCCGCACAGGCCACGCTCGACGCGGCGAAGAAGGAGAACCAGCGGATCTCCGTCGCGGTCGTCGACCGCAACGGCAACACCATCGTCTCCCTGCGCGGCGACGGCGCGGGCCCGCAGTCCCCCGAGTCCGCGGTGAAGAAGGCGTACACCGCCGTCTCCTGGAACGCCCCCACCTCCGAGCTGGTCAAGCGCCTGGAGCAGGCGCCGAACCTGAAGGACATCCCTGGCACCCTGTTCCTCGGCGGCGGAGCCCCGGTGCAGGTCAAGGGCGCCCCGGTGGCGGGCATCGGCGTGGCCGGCGCGCCCAGCGGCGACCTCGACGAGAAGTTCGCCCGCGCCGGCGTCGCCGCCCTCGGCCGGTAGCCGCCGCCACCGCCCCTCCGCACGACCGACGGGAACGGAGCACCCATGAGAAGAGCCGCCGCGGCCCGTCCGGCGGGGGCCCGCACCGCCCCGACCCGCCGCACCGCCCCGGTCCGCCGCACCTCCCTCGGCCTCCTCGCCGCCGCCCTGCTCGCCGGGTGCGGGACCGGCGCGCCGGGGGCGGCCCCGGAGGCGTCGGCCACCCCGGCCACGACCGCCCCGTCCGGCGGAACGGCCGCCCCCGACCCGTCCCGTTCCCCCGCCGGCCGCACCCCCGAGGGCACCCTCCTCGTCGCCGACTTCGGGGCCGACACCGTGACCTTCGTCGACCCGGGGCCGGACGGGTCGGGGAGGGGCGGCGCCCCCATCGCCTCGGTGAAGGCCGGAACCGCGCCCTACGGACTCGTCGTCGGCGAGGACGGCCGCGCCTGGGTCGCCACCGCCGAGGGCGTCGCGGTCGTCGACACCCGGCAGCGGACCCGGCTCGCGCTGATCCCGTACGCGACGGAGTCCGGCCCCGTCACCACCGGGGAGTACCGGGGCGGCGGCATGGGCATCGCGATGGCCCCGGACGGCGGGCACGTCTACGTCGGCGTCAACGTGCCCGGCCGCGACGGCGCCGTCGAGGTCATCGACACCGCGACCCGCGAGGTCACCGGCACCGCCCGGGTCGGCATGCGCCCCTTCGACGTGGACGTCTCACCGGACGGCCGCGAGGTGTACGCCACCGACCACGACTCGTTCGACGTGACGGCGGTGGACGCGGACACCCTGGCGACCCGGCGTATGGAGGTCGCCCCGTACGGCACCGAGGGCGGGCTCGGCTCCTGGCTGAAGCCGCACTACGCCGTCGTACGCCCCTCGGACGGCGCGTTGCTGCTGCCCTTCGAGGGGGAGCGGCTCGCCGTGCTCGACCCGCGCACCGGCAGGGTGGCGATCGAGCGGATGACCGCGAACACCCACCAGCACGGGGCGGCCCTGACCTCCGACGGCACGCTCCTCGTGGTGGGCACCGGACCGATCGGCCCGGACGACGAGGACCCCTCGCTGACCGTCCGGGCCCCGGACGGCACGGAGCGGATCGTTCCGCTGGACGGGCCGCACGAGGACGTGGCGGTGTCGAAGGACGGCCGCACGGCGTACGTGACCGGCGGGTTCACCCGCGACGGCCACTGGAACGGGATCACGGTCGTCGACCTGGACGACGAGAAGAGCGAACCCGTCCGGCTGGCGGCAGGCAACCGACCCCTCGGTATCTCCGTCCTCTGAAGCGGAGCCGCCCGCTCGTCCCCCGAGGCGGGCGGCTCCACCCCCCCCCGAGGCGTCCAACTCCCCCCGAGGCGTCCAACTCCCCCCGGGGCGGGCAGCTCCATCCGGGGGTGGGCGGCTCAACCTCCGGGGAGCCGGACGCGCCTAAAATCGACCGGTGAACCCCCGCACCACGGCCACCGCCCCCCTCCTGCTCGCCCTCGCCCTTCTCGCCGGAGGCTGCACCGGCGGCGTCGAGGGCACCCCGGGCGGGGCCGGGCTGCGCGACCCGTACTTTCCCGGGCTCGGCAACGGCGGCTACGACGTCACCCACTACCGCCTCACGCTCGACGTCGACCCCGACGCCGGCCATTTGCGCGGCACCGCCACCATCACCGCCCGTGCCACCCGGCACCTGAGCGCCTTCCACCTCGACCTCGTCGGGCTCCGCGTGGAGAGCGTCGACGTCGAGGGCCGGCCGGCCGCCGTGAACCGGGCGGGCAAGGAGCTGACGATCCGTCCGGCGGCGACGGTCGAGGACCGGTTGCGCGAGGGGCGCACGTTCACCACCGTCGTGCGCTACGCCGGTTCCCCGCAGCCCGTCACCGACGCGGACGGCGCGCAGGAGGGCTGGCTGCCGACCGACGACGGATCGGTGGCCCTCGGCGAGCCGACCGGGTCCATGACCTGGTTTCCCGGCAACCACCACCCGAGCGACAAGGCCGCGTACGACATCGAGGTGACGGTCCCCGAGCCGCTCACGGCCGTCTCCAACGGGGAGCTGGTCTCCCGGCGTACGGTCAACGGCCGCACCGCCTTCCACTGGCGGACCGCCGAGCCGATGGCGAGCTATCTGGCGACCGTCGCGGTGGGGGAGTTCACCACCCGGCAGTCGCACACCCCCGACGGCATCCGGCTCTACACCGCCGTGGACCCGGAGTCGGAGGCGGAGAGCGAGGAGGTGCTGGCAAAGATCCCGGCGGTGCTGGCGTGGGCGGCGGAGCGGTTCGGGCCGTACCCGTTCGCGTCCGCCGGGGCGATCGTCGAGCGCGAGGACGACTCCGCGTACGCGCTGGAGACCCAGAACCGGCCCTTCTTCCCCGGCCCGCCCGACACCGCCCTGCTCGTCCACGAGCTGGCCCACCAGTGGTTCGGTAACTCCGTCACCCCGAAGACCTGGCGGGACATGTGGCTGAACGAGGGGTTCGCCACGTACGCGGAGTGGCTCTGGGCCGCCGACCACGACGACGTACCGGTCGAGGAGAGTTTCGCGGAGGCGTACGAGGACGACGCCAACTGGGCCTTTCCGCCCGCCGACCCGCCCTCCGCCGCCGACCTCTCCGACCCGCCGGTCTACGGGCGCGGGGCGATGGTCGTGCACCGGATCCGGCTCGCGCTCGACGACGACGAGGCGTTCTTCGCGCTGGTACGGGGGTGGACGCAGGAGCACCGGCACGGCAACGCCTCGACCGAGGACTTCACCGCGTACGTGGAGGAGGAGACGGGCGAGGACCTCACCGGGCTGTGGGACGCCTGGCTGTACGGCGGAAGCCGGCCGCCCCTGGAGGAGTGACCGGCTTCCGCGTGACGTGGTGACGTGCTCCGTACGGCTGGGGCTACTTGACGTTGACCCCGGTCCAGGTGGCCGAGACCGCCTTCAGCTCCTCGCTGTCCGCGCCGAACAGGTCGGTCGCCGCCTTCTCGGTCGCGACGCGCGCGCCCGCGTAGTCGGTGGTGGAGGTCATGTAGACGGAGAGGGCCTTGTACCAGATCTGGTACGCCTTCTCCCGCCCGATGCCCGTCAGCGTCGAGCCGTCGGCGGTCGGGGAGTCGTACTCGACGCCGTTGACCGTCTTCTTCCCGCTGCCCTCGGCGAGCAGGTAGAAGAAGTGGTTGGCGACGCCCGAGGAGTAGTGGACGTCCAGGTCGCCGAGGTTCTCGTCCCAGAAGTCGGCCGAGTTCCCGTCCTTGCTGGGCTTGTCCATGTAGCGCAGCGGGGAGCCGTCGCCGTTGATGTCGATCTTCTCGCCGATGAGGTAGTCGCCGGCGTCCGCCGCGTTGTCGGCGAAGAACTCCACCGAGGCGCCGAGGATGTCGCTGGTCGCCTCGTTGAGGCCGCCGGACTCGCCCGCGTAGTCCAGATTGGCGGTGGCGGAGGTGAGGCCGTGGGTCATCTCGTGGGCCGCGACGTCGATCGCGGTGAGCGCGTTCTTGTTGCCCTCCCCGTCGCCGTACGTCATGCAGAAGCAGCTGTCGTCCCAGAAGGCGTTGACGTAGTTCTCGCCGTAGTGGACCCGGGAGTAGGCGGCCTTGCCGTCGCCCGCGATGCCGTCGCGCCCGAGCGCGGTCTTGTAGAAGTCCCAGGTCTTCGCCGCGCCGTAGTGGGCGTCGACGGCGGCGGTCTGCCGGTCAGCGCCCGTGCCGTCGCCCCAGGTGTCGTCGTCGTCCGTGACGAGTTCGCCGGTGCCGGACGAGCCCTGGTTGAGGTCGTACGTCTTGTGGCCGCCGCGGTCGCCGTCGGTCAGCTCGAAGCCCGAACCGGACTTCGTCGTGGTGATCTCGACCTCGCCGCTGTACTGGCTGTTGCCGGTGCCGGTCTCGACCGCCTCGTAGCTGTGCAGCTTCTTGCCGGTGGCGGCGTCGGTGATGGTGTGGAGGCGGCTGGGCGTGCCGTCCTTCTGGACGCCCTTCTTGACGGTCTCCCAGGCGAGGACCGGGCTGCCGCCGCCCGCGTAGATCACCTTGCGGGCGCTCGCGGCGGCCTTCAGCTTCGGCGTCGTCGACGCCACGGCTATCTTCGCGTCGGTCGCCTTGTCGACGCTCTTGAGTGTGCCGTTCGCGGCGGTGTGGGTGACGAGGTCGCCGCCGAGGACGGGCAGGCCGTCGTAGGTGCGCTCGTAGCGGGTGTGGACGGTGCCCCGGGCGTCGGTGACGACGTCGCGGACGATCAGCTTCTCCCGGCCGCCGAGCTTGAGGGCCTTCGCCGCCGAGGAGGCGTCGGCCTGCGCGGACTTGATGGCGGTGGCGCGCTGCGCCGAGGGGTTCACGCCGAGCGCGGCGGTGGAGGGCTTCGCCGTGGCGGCACGGGCGTCGTCGTCGCCCGGTGAGGCGACGGCCGATCCGGCCTGCACGCCGGCGACGACCATCGCGGCGACCGCCGCGAGAGCCGCGAGGCGCGTGGTGCGTGAGGTGCGCGTGGTGTGGGGGGTGGTGTGGAGGTTCATGTGTGTTCTCCGTCGGTCGTCCTGTGGGGGGACTACGAGCGGAGAGCCTGTCACTTCATGAGCGAAATTGACGGTGTGCCGACAATTGCCTCACAAGTTTTTGACCAGTCCTTGTACGAATGGGGGCCTGGGCTGTCCGGTATTCGGTGAAGTGGCGGGGATGTCACCGGGGTGACGGGGGGGCATGCCCCGGCCGGGACGGGGTTACGTCCAGGCCGGTACGGGGTCGTGTCCGGGCCGTACGTTGCCCACGCGGGAGCCCCCGGCGACACGTGCCCACGCGGGAGCCCCCGGCCGCTGGAGGCGGTCGGGGGCTCCGGTGATGCGGGTGCGACGGGGCGGTGAGGCCCCGTCAGGCGTCGGCGCCGAGCCGGACGCGCGCGCTACGGGTCAGAGGTTGACGCCGAAGTCCTGGGCGATGCCGCGCAGGCCGGAGGCGTAGCCCTGGCCCACCGCGCGGAACTTCCACTCGGCGCCGTTGCGGTACAGCTCGCCGAACACCATGGCGGTCTCGGTGGCGGCGTCCTCGCTCAGGTCGTAGCGGGCGATCTCGGCGCCGCCGGCCTGGTTGAGGATGCGGATGAACGCGTTGCGGACCTGGCCGAAGTTCTGGCTGCGGGTCTCGGCGTCGTAGATGGAGACCGGGAAGACGATCTTGTCCACGTCGGCGGGGAGGCCCGCCAGGTTGACGTTGATCTGCTCGTCGTCGCCCTCGCCCTCACCCGTGACGTTGTCACCGGTGTGCACGATGGTCTGGTCCGGCGTCGACTTGTTGTTGAAGAAGACGAAGTGGCCGTCCGAGACGACCTTGCCCGTCGCGTTGACCGCGATGGCCGAGGCGTCGAGGTCGAAGTCGGTGCCGGTGGTGGTGCGGACGTCCCAGCCGAGGCCGACCGTGACGGCGGTCAGGCCCGGTGCCTCCTTGGTGAGCGAGACGTTGCCGCCCTTGGACAGGCTTACTGCCATGGGAAGTCCCTTTCCTCGTCGTGTACGGGCTTCGTGCCATCACGAAAGCTACCGTCACCCTTCATAACGCGGGCAGCCGACCGCGAGGTTCCTGGTCGCTTTACTTTCTTTGCCGAAATGACCCCGTCGGGTGGTGCGGGGCCCTCGCCCGCGCGGCTCCGGGGCGCTCCCGCGCGGCTCCCCGGATGCCCCCATGCGGCTCCTCGGGTCCTCCCGCGCGGCCCGGGGCCCTAAAGAAGGTGACGAGCGGGGGTGCGGGCGGCGACCATGGGTGTCATGTCCGGGCCCTATGTCATCCGCGGTTCGGTCTCCCTGCCGGAGGCCGAGCTCATGTGGCGTTTCTCGCGGTCCTCGGGGCCCGGCGGCCAGCACGTCAACACCAGCGACTCCCAGGTGGAGCTGCGCTTCGACCTGGCGGCGACCGACGCGCTGCCCGAGGTGTGGAAGGCGCGGGCGCTGGAGCGGCTCGCGGGCCGGCTGGTCGGCGGGGTGGTCTCCGTACGGGCCTCCGAACACCGCTCGCAGTGGCGCAACCGCGAGACCGCCGCCGTGCGGCTCGCCGCTCTCCTGGCCGAGGCCACGGCGCCGCCGCCCAAGCCCCGGATCAAGCGGAAGATCCCGCGCGGGATCAACGAGCGCCGGCTGCGCGAGAAGAAGGCGCGCGGCGAGACCAAGCGCGGCCGCTCGGGCCGCGACTGGTAGACGGCCGCGCCCGCGCCGGCTGCGACGGGTGGGCCGTTCGCGTCGCGAGCCGTGGGCCGTCCGCGTCGCCGACCGTCGGGCCGGCTGCTCCCGCGCGCGGCCCCGTCACCCCAGGTGACGGTAGCGGCCCTTGAAGTACGTCAGCGGGTCGCCCTCCGGGCTCGGCAGCTCCGCCGTGAGCACCCGGCCGATCACCAGGGTGTGGTCCCCGGCCACCACCCGCTGCTCGGTGCGGCACTCCAGCGTCGCCAGCGCCCCGCCGATCAGCGGCGCGTGCGCCACCTCGCCCCGTGCGTACGGGATGTCCTCGAACAGCAGCCGGTCGCTGATCCGGCCCTTCATCGCGAACCGGCCCGCGATGTGCCGCTGGCTCGCGGCCAGGACGGAGACCGCCCACAGCGGCTGCTCCTCCAGCAGGTCGTCCATCCGCGAGCCGTTGCGCAGGCTCACCATCACCAGGGGAGGCTCCAGGGAGACGGACATGAAGGCGGTCGCCGTCATGCCCACGTCCTCGCCCCGGCCGTCATCGTCGAGGGGCGGCTCCTGTGCGGTGACCAGCACCACACCGGCGGCCAGCCGCGCGAGTGCGGCGCGGAACTCGTCGTTGCTCACTCCCTCAGCATGGGGGACGGTCTCGGGGCGCGGGGTGGAGGGTTTCGTCTGGAGCACAGGAAGACGCTAACCGCGGAGTCCGGCCGCCCGCATCGGACCGAAGAACCAGGCCGGTCCTAGGACCCGCGTACGACCCCGAAACGCCCGTGCCCGCGTACGCCCCGCACAGCCCGCGCCCGCACGCCCCGCACAGCCCGTGCCCGCCCGCTCCGGACCGCCGTGCCCCGCACCGACCGCACCCGCATACGTCCTGCCCGCCCGCCCCCGCGTACGCCCCGTCCCGCCGGGTCCGTACGGCCGCCTCTCCGGGCCGGGGGCGTACGCGGGCGCACGCCGTCCGCCCGGCTCGGCCGAACGAGCGTCGTCGCGGTGCGTCACTGCCACCCCGCGACCATCTGTTGTGACTTGAGTCACAGAGTCCATTTTCTGCTGACCCTGTGTACCGGGTGCACAGCTCACTGTGATTCAGTGGCCGTGACACTACGACAAGTACGTCGATATGAAACCTGGAGTTGCTGTCGAGGTCCCGGGGGTGCGAGCGATGGAGGCCGAGTCGGAGCCGTACGTCCGCCTCGCGACGATGCGGCAGCTGCATCAGGCCGTCGCCGACCTGAACACGGCCCGGAGCCTGGCGGACACCCTCCAGAGCGTGGCCGACGGCGTCGTCGCCGGTCTCGGCTACGAGCTGGGCTGCGTCAACCTGGTCCGGCCCGACGGCGACCTCGTCATCGCCGCCTTCGCGGGCAACGCCGCCGCCGAGGCCCTGATCACCGGCCGCGTCGGCTCCCGCGCCTCCTGGGAGCGCCGGCTCTCGATGGGCGAGGCGTGGGACGACCTCCGGTTCATCCCGCACACCGAGGGCTGGGTCCTCCTCGACGACGACGTGCCCCAGTGGCACACCGAGGGGCCCGAACCCCGGTTCGAGGACGAGTGGCACCCGCTGGACCGGCTCTACGCCCCGATGTACGCCTCCGGGAGCGGCCGGGACCTCCTCGGGGTCATATCCGTCGACCGGCCGCGCAACGGACGCCGACCCGGCGCATGGGGGCGCGAAGCGCTCCAGATGTACGCCTCCCAGGCCGCCATCGCCATCAGCAACGCCCGCCTGCGCGCCAACATGCAGCGCGCGCTGGTCCGGCTGGAGCGGGAGCAGCAGGCGCTGCGGGCCAGCGAGGAGTCCTTCCGGCAGGCGTTCGAGTACGCGCCCAGCGGCATGGCCATCGCGGAGATGGGCGGCGACCAGCACGGGCGGCTGCTGCGCACCAACGACGCCCTGTGCCGGCTCCTGGGCCGCCCCGCCTCCGTGCTCCGCCGCTACTCCTTCGCCGACCTCGTCCACCCCGAGGACATCGGCACCCTGCTGCGCACCTCCGCCGAGGGCGGCCGGGCCGAGCTGCGGCTGGGCCGGCGCGACGGCACGTACCTCTGGGTCTCGCTCCGCAACTCGGTGGTCGCGGACGCCACCGACGGGCCGCGCTTCCTGCTCACCCACGTCGAGGACATCGAGGAGCGCAAGCGCCACGAGCTGAACCTCGCCCACCGCGCCTCGCACGACGCGTTGACCGGGCTGCCCAACAGCGCCGAGCTCAAGGCGCGGCTCAGCGCCCGGATCTGCGAGCGCCCGCACGCCCCGGCCGCCACCGCGATCGAGGCGCTGGACGCCGCGTACGGGGACGTCGAGTCGTCCCTGGCCCACGGCTACCAGGCCGACGGCTACGAGGGAGAGGCGGTGCCCGGCGGCGGTCCCTTCGACCACCACGTGCACACGGAGGCCCCCGATCCGGAGCACGACGACGGGACGAAGGGGCTCGCGGTCCTCTTCTGCGACCTCGACGGCTTCAAGTCCATCAACGACCGCTTCGGCCACCACACCGGGGACGCCGTCCTCATCGAGGTGGCCCGGCGGCTGAGCACCTGTGTGCGCGACGGCGACACCGTCGCACGGCTCGGGGGTGACGAATTCGTCGTCCTCGCGGACGGCCTCGGGGCGGCGGACGCCGCTGACCTGGCCGTTCGCCTGAGGAACGCCATCATTCCGCCCATAAGGGTCGACGGGCGCGCGGTCCGGGTCGGGGCGAGCTTCGGCATCGGCTGGGCCGAGTGCGGGATGACCGTGGAAGAGGTCCTGCGCTCCGCCGACCAGCGGATGTACGTGGAGAAGCGGTCCCGTTCGAAGGTTCACCGCAGGGCGGGATGACGTTCACGGACCGTTCCTCCCCCTACCCGCGCCCGTTCCCCGGCGGCCGTCCGGGGTGACGAGCGCAATTCGGGGGCTGCTCCGTTCGGGGTAGGCTCGGCCGGTCGGCGACGGCTGGCGACATGGTGAGGAGTGACCCAGGGATGACGGCCGGAAACAACGGCGCGAGCAAGCCCGAGGACGACGATCCGTTCGGCTATCTGTACGCGGACGGACAGGCGGCAGGCGCCCAGGCGCCCGGCCAGGGCGGCTACGGCTACCCGGGGCCGGCCGCGCAGCCCGGTGTGCCCCGGACGTCCTACAACCAGGTGCGCGCCGTCGGCGAGCGCCAGTACGGGCAGCAGCAGGCGCCGCAGCACCAGGGCGGGTACGGCTACCCGCCCCAGCAGGGCTACGGCCAGAGCACGCAGCAGTACAACCGGCCGAACCCGCAGTACGCGGCCCCCGAGACCTACCCCGGCGGCGGCGCCCACGGGCAGCCCCCGGCCCAGGGCGGGCGCGGCGGCGGTCCCGGACGCGGCGGTCCGAACACGAAGGCGCTGCTGATCGGGGCGGTCGCGGTGGTCGCGGTCGTCCTCATCGGCATCGGCGCCGCCCTGCTCACGGGCAACGACGACAAGGGCGACGGGAAGAACGAGGCGACCTCCTCGCAGGAGCCCGCCGGCGAGGTCGAGGAGTCGAAGAAGCCGGAGTCGAAGAAGCCGGAGGAGACCCCGAAGCCGGTCGAGCTGCCGAAGCAGGACGCGGCGACGCTGTCGCTGGGCGGCACGGCCTCCCTCGACTCCTCCGTCAAGGGCGCCAAGGGCGCGAACGGCAACTACATCAACCTGAACGAGGTCGGCCGGTCGGCCACCTGGTCGGTGGAGGTGCCCGAGGCCGGCGCGTACACCCTGTACGTGACCTACGGCGTGCCCGGCAAGGACGCGAAGACGACGCTGACGGTCAACGACCAGGACCCGCGTTCGATCAACATGAAGAACTTCGCGCAGGCCCCCGAGGGCGACCTGGAGAAGGGCTGGACCAACACGTTCGCGTACGTCCAGCTGGACAAGGGCGCCAACACCCTCAAGCTGTCCTGCGAGACGGGCGACCAGTGCGACGCCAACCTCGACCAGCTGGAGCTGAAGGCCGGTCACATCAAGTAGAGCGGCCGGCCGACGAGGCCCGTCCCGTCCCGGCCGCCGCGTTCCGTCCCTACGCCCTGATCACCGCCCGGTGGTCAGGGCGTCGGCGTGTGCGGCTCCACCACGATCCGCGGCAGCAGCTCCGCGTAGGCCGCCGCGTCGAACTCGCCGGCCGTGGGGGCCAGCACCGTCGCCGTGGACAGGGCCACCGCCCGGGCCAGCCGCTCGGGCCAGTCCAGCCCCTCGGCCAGCGCGGAGAGCAGCCCGGCCACCGCGGAGTCGCCCGCGCCGGTCGGGTTGCCGCGCACGGGCGCGGGCGGGGCGGCCCGCCAGACGCCGTCCGGGGTGAGCGCGAGCACCCCGTCCGGCCCGAGCGAGGCGATCACGGTGTGCGCCCCGCGCCTGCGGGCATCGCCGGCCGCGCGCAGGGGGTCGCGGGAGCCGGTCAGCTGGGCCAGCTCCTCCGCGTTCGGCTTGACCAGGTCGGGGCGGGCGGCGATGCCCCGGCGCAGCGGTTCGCCGCTGGTGTCCAGGAGCACGGGGACGGCGGCGGCGCGGGCGATCCGGACCAGCTCCGCGTAGGCGCCGACGTGGATGCCGGGCGGCAGGGAGCCGCAGAGCGCCACCGCGTCGGCGTCCGCCAGGAGCTCTCCGTACGTCCGCAGGAACGCGGCCCACTCGGCGGCGCTCACCTGCGGTCCGGGCTCGTTGAGCTGGGTGGTGTCGCCGGTCGAGCGGTCGGTGACCGCGAGCGTGCGGCGGGTGTTCCCGGCCACCGGCACGAGGGCGTCGCGGGGCGGGAGCGGGGCGAGCAGAGAGCGCAGGACGTCCCCGGTCGGGCCGCCGGCGAACCCGGTGACCACGCTGTCGTGGCCGAGCGCGCCGAGCACCCGGGCGACGTTGAGCCCCTTGCCGCCGGGTCGCTCGGTGACCTCGCCGACCCGGTGGCTGGTGTGCGGGACGAGCGCGTCGACGGTGTACGTCACGTCGAGTGCGGTGTTCAGGGTGACGGTCAGGATCACCTGCCGGTGCCTCCCTCGGTGCGTGGCCCCGGCGGCCCCTCGGTACGAAGCCCCGGCGGCGGGCGGACCGCCCGCGGCCCGGATGTCCGATGATCATGTCAAAGCGATGGCGGTCGGCCCAAGTGCCGGGGGCCGACCGCCATCGCTTCGTTACGTGCTCGCCATGCCTCAGGCGGTCTTCGGCTCCACGATCCACTCGCCCCGCCGCATGACGCCCTTGAGGACGAAGTCCTCGTCGAGGACGACCAGGTCGGCGTCCTTGCCCGGTTCGAGCGAGCCGACGCGGTCGTCCACGCCGAGCAGCCGGGCCGGGTTGGCGGAGATGGACCGGACGACGTCCTCGACGGGGATCCGGTCGAGCGTGACCGCCCGGCGGAACGCGGTGTCCAGGGTGAGGGTGGAGCCGGCGATCGAACCGCCCTCCACCAGCCGGGCGACCCCGTCGCGGACCTCGACCGCGAGCGGGCCGAGCTGGTACTCCCCGTCGCCGAAGCCGGCGGCGTCCATCGCGTCGGTGATCAGCGCGACCCGGCCGGCGCCCTTGTGGCGGTAGGCCAGCTCCAGGACGGCCGGGTGCAGATGCGTGCCGTCGTTGATCAGCTCGACGGTGATCCGGTCGTCCTCCAGGAGCGCGGTGATCGGGCCCGGCTCGCGGTGGGCGATCGGCGGCATCGCGTTGAACAGGTGCGTCGCGACGGTGGCGCCCGCGTCGATCGCCTCGACGGTCTGCGCGTAGGTGGCGTCCGTGTGGCCGATCGCTGCGATGACGCCCAATTCGGCGAGGAGCCGTACGGAGTCGAGGCCGCCGGGCAGCTCGGTGGCGAGGGTGACCATCCGGGCGGCCCCGCGCGCCGCGTCCACCAGCTTGCGGACCTCGGCCGGGTCCGGGTAGCGCAGGAGCTGCTCGCTGTGGGCGCCCTTGCGGCACGGCGAGATGAACGGGCCCTCGAAATGGATGCCGGCCAGATCGCCCTGCTCGACCAGCTCGGACAGCTCGCCCGCGCGCCGGGCCAGGAAGTCCATCTCGCCGGTGACGGTGGAGGCGACCATGGTGGTGGTGCCGTGCTCGCGGTGCGTGCGGATGCCGGTCAGGACCTCGTCCGCGGTGCCGGAGGTGAAGGAGGCCCCGCCGCCGCCGTGGTTGTGCATGTCCACGAAGCCGGGGACCACCCAGTGGCCCGTGAGGTCGACGGTCCGGGCGTCCTCGGGTGCGGCGGCCGCGATGCGGGCGCCCTCGACGGCCAGCCGGCCGTCCTCGACGGTGCCGGTGGGGAGCACCACCCGGGCACCGGCGAGAACCGTGCTGTCTGCTGCGCGTGGGGCCATCAGACGGATACCTCCGTGGAGAGTAGATCCCAGGCGAGCAGCCCCGCGCCCAGGCATCCGGCGGTGTCCCCGAGGGCCGCCGGGACGATGTGGGGCAGCTTCTGGAACGTGACGCGTTCCTCGACGGCCGCACGCAGTGGTGTGAACAAGGTTTCCCCGGCTTCCGCGAGCCCGCCACCGATGATGAGCGTCCCGGGGTCGAGCAGGGTGAGCGCGGTGACCAGGCCCGCGGCGAGCGCGTCGATCGCGTCGCGCCAGACGGCGATCGCCGCCGGATCACCCGCCTCGACGGCCTTGGCGCAGTCCGCGGCGTCCGCGTCCGGGTCCCCCGAAGCGGCGGCCCAGGCCCGGGTCACCGCGGCGGCCGAGGCCAGCGTCTCCAGGCAGCCGCGCTGGCCGCAGCTGCAGTCGGGGCCGTCGGGGCGGACCACGATGTGGCCGATCTCGCCGGCGTCGCCGTGGGCGCCCGCCTCGATCGACCCCGCGATGCCGATGGCCCCGGCGATCCCGGTGCCCAGCGGGACGAAGAGGAAGCGGTCCGCGCCGCGCCCGGCCCCGATGCGCCCCTCGGCGAGTCCGCCGGTGCGGACGTCGTGGCCGAGGGCGACCGGGAGGGCGCCCAGCCGCTCGGAGAGCAGGGCGCGCAGCGGTACGTCGCGCCAGCCCAGGTTCGCGGCGTACACCGCGACGCCCTTTTCGGAGTCGACGATGCCGGGCACGGCGACCCCGGCGGCGACGGCGCTCTCGCCGAGGTGCTCCTCGCCGTGGGCCCGCAGCTCCGCGGCGAACGCGAGGATGGTCTCGACGACCGCGTCGGCGCCGCGCTCCCGGTCGGTGGCCCGCCGCGCCTCGTGGAGGAGGGTGCCGTCGGTCCCGACCAGTGCGGCCTTCATTCCGGTGCCGCCCACATCGAGGGCGATGACATGTCTCACGGGAGACAGTTTCGCCCGCCGACCCCCAAAAGGTCTAGTCCACTAGAGCGGTTTGTTACGCATCCATACAAAATGATGGGAGCGCGTGCACGGGGCGTTTCGTCCCGAAAGGTCGCTCGTGGTGGACCTGGATCGGCGAGGGATCGCCTCCTGAAAGGTCTGGACCAAGATACGGGTCGGGGTCTCCGACTTCCAGTGTGCGTAAGCCAGTTGTGGCCTCCATGGCCGGTTTACGTTGCCGAAGCGATATTCCGGTGGTGTAGACCGCCGCGTCGGACATGGGGGAAAATCGCAGTTCATCCGGACGGCCCGCGGCAGGGAGACCCCGCCGCGGCCGGGCAGCGGCCGTCGGCCGACGCGTGCGCCCCGTCCGTGAGCCAAGGTGAACAACGAGGATGGGCGAGGCTGTGCAGCGGCGCTATACGGGTCTGACCGCGGCGGTGGCCGCGCTGGGTATGACAGTGGTCCTGGCGGGCTGCGGCGGTGACAGCGGCTCGGGCGACGTCACGCTCAAGCTGGTCGCCGCCGACTACGGCACCGGTCCGGAGAACAGCTCCGAGAAGTACTGGAGCGGGGTCGCGTCGGGCTTCGAGAAGAAGAACCCCGGCATCAAGGTCGACGTCACCGTCCTGCACTGGAAGGACGTCGACCGCGAGGTCGCCGAGATGGTCAAGGCCGGCAAGGCTCCGGACATCGCCCAGATCGGCGCGTACGCGGACTACGCCAAGGCCGGCAAGCTCTACTCCGCCGACGAGACGCTCGCGATCCGCACCACGGCCAACTTCCTCCCCTCGCTCGCCGAGGCGGGCAAGATCGACGGCACCCAGTACGGCCTGCCGTTCGTCGCCAGCACCCGGCTGCTCTTCTACAACAAGAAGCTCTTCGGCCAGGCAGGCCTGGACGCCCCCCAGACCTGGGACGACATCAGCGCCGACGCCGCCGCGCTCAAGGCGAAGGGCGTCACCTACCCCTTCGCCCTGCCGCTCGGCGAGGAGGAGGCCCAGGCCGAGACCCTGATGTGGCTCCTCAGCGGGGGCGGCGGCTACACCGACGACGTCGGCGCGTACGACATCGACTCGGCCGAGAACGTCGCCACGTTCCGCTGGATGCGGGACAACCTCGTCGGCAAGGGCCTCACCGGGCCGGTCGCGCCGGGCAAGCTGGACCGCGAGCGGGCGTTCAAGGCGTTCACCGCCGGCAAGGTCGGCATGCTCAACGGCCACCCCACCCTGATGGACGAGGCCGAGGCCAAGGGGATCGACGTCGGCATGGTGCCGCTGCCCGGCGCCGACGGCCCGACCGAGGGCTCCATGGGCGTCGCCGACTGGATGATGGGCTTCAAGCAGAACGGCAACCGGCAGGCGATCGGCAAGTTCTTCGACTTCGCCTACTCCGACGAGAACGTGCTGGAGTTCGCCGAGGAGTACGACCTGCTCCCGGTCACCGGCAGCGCCTCGGCTGCGATGGAGGCCGACGCCAAGCACAAGAAGCTGCGGCCCTTCCTGGAGGCCCTGCCCAACTCGACGCTGACCCCGTACGGCAAGACGTCGTGGGCCACGGTCAGCGAGACGATCAAGAAGAAGATCGGCAGCGCGGTGGCGCCCGGCAACAACCCCGAGAGCGTGCTCGGGACGATATCCACCGAGGCGGCCCAGGCGGAGGCCGCCGAGTAGCCCGCCCGGCCCACGGACGCGGAAGAGGTGTCGGGGGCGGGCGTTAAGTTGGTCGATATGACCGCCTCCGACGACTCCGGTGACCCCGGCGCCCCCGACCCGGCAGCCCCCGACGCCGGGCACCCCGGCGACTCCGCGGCCCCCGGCTCCGGACGCCCAGGAGACTCCGCGGCCCCCGGCTCCGGCCTCCCCGGCGGCCCCGCGGCCGCAGGCGGCGCCGACGGCTCCCGCGCCCCCGAGCGGCCCGCGCCCCCGGCCGCCCCGGCGTCCGGCCCCGGTGAACTGTCCGTACGGGACCGGGCCCTGCTGGCCCTGGAGCGGCGGTCCTGGGCGGGGCCCGGCGCCAAGGAGCGGGCGATCCGCGAGGAGCTGGGCATCGCGCCGGTCCGCTACTACCAGTTGCTGAACGCGCTGATCGACGACGAACGGGCGCTGCGGGAGGACCCGGTGACGGTGAACCGGCTGCGGCGCGTGCGCGACGCGCGGCGGGGACGGCGCTGAGCCGGCGGCGGGGTCACACGGTCGAGGGGCGTCGCGGCGTCGGCAGGCGCCGACCCGCCGAGGGTTGCGGGGCCGAGGGGCGCTGGGCCGTCACCGTCCGCCGTGCGGTCGAGGGCCGGGACGCCCTCACGGGGTGCAGCCGTTGACCAGGGCCACCGCCCGGCCCAAAGAGGACCGTTCCTCCTCCGTCAGGTGCGGGTTCGCCTCCTGGCGGGCGCGGGCCAGGGCCAGATCGGCGGGCGTCGCGCCCCCGTCGTCGGCCAGCGCCGCCAGGAGCGCCTTCAGCAACGGGCGTACGTCCGCCCCGGCCGGCGGTCCCGGCGCGAGCGCGGTCCGGGCCAGGGTCAGGGCCGACATCGCCCGGTCGAGTCCGGGCCGGCCCTCCGCCGCCGTGGACCAGTCGACGACCACCGCTCCCGCCTCCGTCAGCACCACGTTCTCCGGGTGCAGGTCCAGGTGGAGCACACAGTCCTCCGGGTCCGCCGAGACCCGGGGCGGTATCGCGTGCAGCTCCCGCAGCAGCCGGGCCAGCAGCGCCGCGCCCTCGGCCGCCCCCAGCCGCCCCGCGAGCAGGGAGTCGGCCAGCGTCGGGCCGGTCAGCCGCTGGAGCACCAGGTCCGTGGGGCGGGCCCCCTCGGCGGGCGGGCCGATGCGCGGTACGGGGAACCCGAAGGCGCCGACGTACGCCATCACGGCCAGCTCCTCCGTGGTGTCGGCGCGGTCCCGGTAGCGGCGGAGGACCCAGGAGCCGTCGAGTGCGTACACGTCGGCGGTGCGTCCCGAGCCCAGAAGTCGGCCTGTGTGCATGAGGGCGAACCTACCCGGGCGTCCCGCCGAAGGGGAGACGGCTGCCCCCTTCCCCCGGCGGGGGCCCGGAAACGGCCGCGCACCCGTCGTCGGGGCGGCCGGGGCCGGGGGAGCGCGGCCCCGCCGGGTGGCCGGAACGTGTCGTGCGCGGCCCTGCCGGGGTGGCCGGAAGCCCGCTTGCACGGCCCTGTCGGGGTGGCCGGAAACAAGCCGTGCGCGACCCCCCTCGCGGTGGCCGGGGCCTGCCGGTGCGCGGCCCCATAACGCCGGGGGAGGGGGGTGAACGGGATCTCCTGCGCCGGGTGTTCGCGCCGCTACGGTTTCGGCAATTCCCTGGTCCGGACCAACCCCCACCGGATCCGGACACCCCCTGAACCAAGGAGAGTCACGTGGAGAGAACCACGCTCCGCAGACGCGCCCTCGTCGCCGGCACCGCCACGGTGGCCGTGGGAGCGCTCGCCGTCGCCGGTCTGACCGGCGTGGCGTCGGCCGGTCCGGCGGGCACCACCGCCCCGCCGGTCTCCGCCGACAGCCTGTCACCCGGGCTGCTGGCCGCCATGGAGCGGGACCTCGGTCTCGACGCGGACGAAGCACGCAGCCGGATAGCCCAGGAGCAGCGGGCCGCGGCCCTCGCCGCCGGGCTGGAGAAGTCCCTCGGCGCCAGCTTCGCCGGAGCCCGGGTCAGCGGTGAGAAGGCGACCCTGACCGTCTCCACCACCGACGCCTCCGAGACCGCCCGCATCACCGGCGCGGGAGCACGCGCCGAGGTCGTTGGCCACAGCCTGGACCGGCTCGAAGGCGTGAAGAAGAGCCTCGACAAGGCCGCGCTGAAGAAGGCGCCCGCCGACGTGCCCGTCTGGTACGTCGACGTCGCGGCCAACCGGGTCGTCGTGAACGCCGCCACCACCGCGGCCGGCACGGCGTTCCTCAAGGCGGCGAAGGCCGACGCCTCCCTCGTCACCGTCGCCCGCTCCGCCGAGCAGCCCCGCACCTTCGCCGACATCCGCGGCGGCGACGCGTACTACATGAACGGCTCGGGCCGCTGTTCCGTCGGCTTCTCGGTGACGCGCGGCGGCACGCAGAACGGCTTCGCCACCGCCGGCCACTGCGGCCGCGTCGGCACCACCACCAACGGCGTCAACCAGCAGGCCCAGGGCACCTTCCAGGGCTCGACGTTCCCGGGCCGGGACATCGCCTGGGTCGCCACCAACGCCAACTGGACCCCGCGTCCGCTGGTGAACGGCTACGGGCGGGGCGACGTCACCGTCGCCGGCTCGACCGCCGCCGTCGTCGGCGCCTCGGTCTGCCGCTCCGGCTCCACCACGGGCTGGCACTGCGGCACCATCCAGCAGCTCAACACCAGCGTCACCTACCCGGAGGGCACCATCTCCGGCGTGACCCGCACCAGCGTCTGCGCCGAACCGGGCGACTCCGGCGGCTCGTACATCTCCGGCAACCAGGCGCAGGGCGTGACCTCCGGCGGCTCGGGCAACTGCTCGTCGGGCGGCACGACGTACTTCCAGCCCATCAACCCGCTGCTCCAGGCGTACGGGCTGACCCTGGTCACCAGCGGCGGCGGCACGCCGACGGACCCGCCCACGACCACCCCGCCCACCACCCCGCCGGGCGGCACCTGGGCCGTGGGCACCGCGTACGCCGCCGGAGCCACGGTGACGTACGGCGGAGCGACCTACCGCTGCCTCCAGGCGCACACGGCGCAGCCCGGCTGGACCCCGGCGGACGTCCCCGCGCTCTGGCAGCGGGTCTGAGACACGTCCGGCGGATCCCGACCGGCCGCACCCGCACCTCCTGAACCTCCCCGCCTCCCGCCTCCCCGCGCGAAGGCCCCCCGAGGACTCCGAGGAAACCGTCATGACCCCACAAATGGACAACAACTCCACCCCCCACGACCCGGCCGCCTCCGACGAGGCGCCGGGGGAGCGGCGGCAGATCAGCCGCAAGGGGCTCCTGAAGGCCGCGCTCGTCGCGAGCGCGGCCCCCCTCCTCGCCGGAGGAGGCGTCGCGCTCGCCCGGGACGCCGCCTCCACCGGGAACGGGCCCCTGGCCCCCACCCCGGAGTGCGACGACGGCGACGACCCGACGCCGCCGCAGATGGAGGGGCCGTACTTCAAGCCCAACTCGCCCCGCCGCACCAGCCTGGTGACCCCGAGCACGCCGGGCGTCCCGCTCACCGTGAGCGGGTACGTCTTCGGCCGCTCCTGCCGCCCCATCTCCGGAGCGCTGCTCGACTTCTGGCAGGCGGACACGAACGGGTCGTACGACATGGCCCAGTTCAACTTCCGGGGCCACCAGTACACGGCGGCCGACGGCTCGTTCAGCCTCACCACGATCGTGCCGGGCCTCTACCCGGGCCGTACGCGCCACATCCACGTGAAGGCGCAGGCGCCCGGCGGACGCATCCTCACCACGCAGCTGTACTTCCCGAACGAGCCGCGCAACAACACCGACGCGCTGTTCGACCCGGAGCTGCTGATGAACGTCCGGAACGTCGGCAACGGTCGGCAGGGCTCCTTCGACTTCGTCCTGGACGTCGCCCAGACGCCCGGGCCGTCCGAACCGCCCACCAAGCCGCCCACCGAGCCGGGGACCAGCTGGGCCTCCGGCACCTCCTACCGCGCGGGCGACCGCGTGACCTACGGCGGGGTCGCCTACCGCTGTCTGCAGGCGCACCAGGCCATCTCCGGCTGGGAGCCGCCCAACGTCCCCGCGTTGTGGGAACGCGGGTAGACGGGAGAGACAGCGAGCGCACCACCGCCCGCGCCCCGTTCACGCCGTCCGGCGCGTGAACGGGGCGCTTCTCCACGCCGCGTGAGCGGGGCGCTTCCGCACGGACAGGGGTATGGCCATGGACACGGTCACTTCGCGTCCGCGTACCGCTCGACCACCGCCACCGTGAAGGGGAACCGCACCGGCGTCTCTCCGAAGGCGGTCCGCCCGGCCAGCTCGCCGGCCGCGCGGATTGCCTCGACGGCGGCGGCGGCCTCCTCGGCCGGGCAGTGCACGATCACCTCGTCGTGCTGGAAGAAGACCAGCCGGGCCCGCAGCCCCTGCTCGTGGAGCGACCGGCGCAGTCCGGCCAGGAGCAGCAGCGCCCAGTCGGCCGCGCTGCCCTGCACCACGAAGTTACGGGTGAAGCGCCCCCGGGCCCGCGCCGTACCGCCGCCGGAGCCGGCCCCCGGACCCCCGGCCTCCGACGCCCCCTCCGGGTCCTCCTGGGGGATGCCCGCCTCCTCGTCCTGGCCCGCCGAGACGACCGGCGGGCTGGTGCGGCCGAGCCACGTCCGTACGACGCGCCCCTCCTCGCCCGCCCGCGCCGCGTCGTCCACGTACGCGACGGCCAGCGGGAAGCGGCGGCGCAGCGCGGCCAGGTTCTTGAGGCCGTCCCCGGAGGTCTGGCCGTAGACCGCCCCGAGCAGCGCCAGCTTGGCGTGCTCCCGGTCGCCGGAGAACGCCCGGTCCGACAGCGCCTTGTAGAGGTCGCCGTCGTGGCCGGCCACCTCCATCAGCCCCCGGTCGCGGGAGATCGCCGCCAGCACCCGGGGCTCCATCTGGTCGGCGTCGGCCACGACGAGCCGCCACCCGTCGTCGGCGACGACGGCCTGCCGGATCACCTTGGGGATCTGGAGGGCCCCGCCGCCGTTGGTCGTCCACCGGCCGCTGACCGTGCCGCCCGGCTGGTACTCCGGGCGGAAGCGGCCCTCGCGCACCCAGTCCTGGAGCCACGACCAGCCGTGCGCGGTCCAGATCCGGTAGAGCTTCTTGTACGCGATCAGCGGTTCGACCGCCGGATGGTCCAGCCCCTCCAGCTCCCACCGCCGGGTCGACTTCACCGGGACGCCCGCCCGCGCGAACGCCTTCACCACGTCGGCGGGCAGATCGGGGCGGACGCGCCGGCCGAACGCCTCCGACACCCGGTCCGCCAGCTCGGCCAGCCGGCGGGGCTCGCCGCCGCCCGCGTACCGCTCGCCCAGCAGCCCGTCCAGCAGCTCCCGGTGGACGTCGGCGCGCCAGGGCAGCCCGTCCCGGTGCATCTCTGCGGCCACCAGCATCCCCGCCGACTCCGACGCGGTCAGCAGCCGCATCCGGTCCGGGTGCTCCGCCGTATCGTGCCGGCGCAGTTGGTCCGCGTAGACGCGCAGGAGACCGTCGAACGGCACTCCGGGGCCGGACGACGGCTCGAAGAGGGAGGACTGCGCGCCCGGTGCGGCGGACCGGGCGGGCGGGTCGGGCGGCACCGGCGCGCGGTCCAGCCGGGCCAGCGCGGCGGCGGCCGACCGGGGCTCGCCGAGCCGCCCGGCGTGGCCGAGCAGCAGCAGCTCGGCGCACTCGATGTCGTAGCACCGCTCGACGCGGACGCCGGCGGCCAGCAGCCGGGGGTAGATCTCGGCGGTCGAGCGCCACACCCAGCGCACCACGTCCGGACGGGAGCGCACCGCCTCGGCCAGATCGGGCTCGGCGACGACCGGGCCGGCGGGCGTGCCGTCCCGTGCCAGCGGGGCGAGCAGCGCCCCGCCCCCGTCCACGGCCGCCACCGCCCACCGTTCGGTCATGGGTGCGAGTCTGGCACCCGCCACTGACACCGCCCCGCGACCCGCCGCCGCAGCGACCGGGCCGGCGACCGCCGCTCCGCGCCCCGCCGCCGAGGCCGGGTCGGCGCCCACCGCCCCGCGACCCGCCGCTGCGGCAACCGGGGCGGCGCCCACCGCCCCGCGACCCGCCGCCGGAGCCGGGTCGGCGAGCGTCCGGCAGCGGGCCCCGCGCCGGCCCCGGTCGCCCGCCTACCCTTGGCCGGATGGAATCCGTGATCGACCGGGCCTGCGCGGCGGCCCTCTACGCGGAGGGCGACGCCGCCCTCGACACCGGCGCGTCCCTCCTCGCCGCCTCACCCGACGCCGACGCGGAGGCGCACCGGCGCGGCGAGGAGTTCGTCCGCCGGGCGTGGGAGCGGGGCTGGCACCCCGCCGACCTGGTCCGGTACGTCCGCCGGGAGCTGGACGAGCGGCGCGCCGCGCTGGCCGCCACCCTGATCGCCGCCGAGACCGCCCGGTACGCCGAGCTGCCGCCCCGCTGGCGCCGCCAGCTCGCCGAGCTGCCGCCGCCGGTGGAGCGGAACCGGCCCGACCGGTTCGGGTACGCGGGCGACCTGCTGGAGCTGTACCGGGTGCTGCTGCGGCTGCCCGCGATCGAACCCGCGGGGCCGCCGCCCGGGGCCGCCGCCGACCCGCACCGCCCGCCCGCCGCCGACGAGCCCCGCATGCTCACCCGGATCCGGGCGCTGCTGGCGAAGGCGGAGGCGACCGGCTTCCCGGAGGAGGCCGAGGCGCTGACCACCAAGGCGCAGGAGCTGATGGCCCGGCACACCATCGACGAGGCCCTGCTCGCCGCCCGTACGCACAGTCGCGAGACGCCGGGCGCCTGCCGGATCGGGGTGGAGCCCCCGTACGAGGGCGCCAAGGCGGTCCTGCTCGACGCCGTCGCCTCCGCCAACCGCTGCCGGGCCGTGTGGAACGAGGACCTCGGCTTCTCCACGGTCGTCGGCTTCGAGCCGGACCTGGACGCCGTCGAGCTGCTCTTCACCTCGCTCCTGGTCCAGGGCACGACCGCGATGACCCGGTCGGAGGCCGGCCAGCGCGCCGGAGGCCGTAAGCGGACCAAGACCTTCCGGCAGGCGTTCTGGATGGGGTACGCGCAACGGCTCGGCGGCCGGCTCGCCGCCGACGCGCACCGGATCACGGCGGAGGCGGACACCAGCGCGGACGGGGGCGGCGGGCTGCTTCCCGTGCTCGCCGCCCGGGACGTCGCGGTCGCCGACACCGCCGAGCGGATGTTCCCGAGGACCACGACCACCCGGCTGCGCGGGGTCTGTGACCTGGACGGCTGGAACCACGGCACCGAGGCCGCCGACCGGGCCCGCGTGCGCGGCCCCGGCGGCGCACGGCGGGGACCCGACGGCGAAATCATGGCGTAGGTCGGGCTTGTCGCACTTTGCGGATAGGGTCGGCGCATGAGCTGGGTCCGGGCGCTGAAAGACACCGCCCGCTCGGGGCTGGAGATCGAGCGGCAGAGGCTGGAACCCCTCATCGCGTTCCGCGGTGCGGCCGGTCTGGCCCTCGTCATCGGCACCAGCCTCGTGCTGTTCGGTCCGGAGATCGCGGCGAGCTCCGCGTTCGGCGCGTTCCAGGCGGCCATCGCCACCTTCCAGCGCAGTTGGCGCCCGCGCCCCGTCCTCGCCCTGGTCTCCGGCGTGAGCCTCGCCGTCTCCACGTTCGTCGGCTACGTCAGCGGCGCGCACGTCGTGCTCTTCCTCTGCCTGCTCGGCGTCTGGACCTTCCTCGCCGGCCTCGCCTGGGCGGCGGGGCCCACGGGCGGCATCATCGCCGCGTCCAACGTGGCCATCATGCTCGTGACGATCACCCTGCCCACCTCGGTGGCGGACGCCGCCGCGCACGCCGGGATGATCGCCATCGGCGGGGTGGTGCAGGCGGCGCTCATCGTCCTCTTCCCGGTCCGCCGCTGGGGCGCGCAACGGGACGCGCTCGCCGACGCCCTGGCCGCCGAGGCCGACTACGCCCGCCGGCTGCGCCACGACCCGGTCGCCCCCTTCGACCCGCTGCCCCTGATGACCGCCCGCAGCGCCGCCGCCGTCACCCCGCGCCAGGCCCGCCGCCGCCCCGCCGAACTGCACGGGGCCCGGGGCGTGGCCGAGCGGCTGCGCCCGGTGCTGGCCTCGCTCGCGGACCCGGCGATGGGGGTGCCGGGCGACGGGCTGGAGCGGCTGTGGGTGAACGAGCTGCTGGGCGCGGCCGGGTCGGTGCTGGACGCCGCCGCGCGCGCGGTGCGGACCGGCGAGCCCGTCCATCTCTCCGCCACCGACCTGGGGGTGCTGAAGACCCCCGACAACGACGTGATCCTCGTCGGCCCCGCCCGCCGCGCCGCCGACCGGCTGGCCGCCCTGCTCGACGACGTCCTGGAGATCGCGGAGGGCACCGGCACCGACAGCGGCATCCCCACCGACCTCGCCCCGGACACCCGCCAGCGGCCCACGCTGCTGAAGCTGGTCCCGGTGGTGCTGGCCTCCATGCGGCGCGAGCTGCACCACGGCTCGCCGGTCCTGCGGCATGCGATCCGGGTCGCGGTGGTCGCCGTCTCCGGCTACTTCGTGGGCGAGGCCGTCCCCCTCGGCCACGGCTACTGGGCCCCGATGACCGCCGTGATGGTGATGCGGCCGGAGTTCTCGCAGACGTACTCCCGGGCGGCCGGGCGGTTCGGCGGCACCCTGATCGGCGTCGGGCTGGCCACCGCGATCGTGCAGACCGCCCATCCCGGGGCCCGGCTCTCCGCGCTGCTCGCGGTCGTCTGCGCCGGGCTGATGTACCTGCTGATGCGCACCGGTTACGCGGTCGGCCAGGTCTGCGTCTCCGCCTACGTCGTCTTCCTGCTCGGCATGGCCGGCGACGACTGGTCCCAGACCGTCACCGAACGCATCGTGCTGACGCTGGCCGGCGGGCTCCTCGCGATGGTCTCGTACGCCGTCTACCCGGCGTGGGAGACGCCCCGGCTGCGCAACCGGCTGGCGGAGTGGCTGGTGGCGGACGGGCGGTACGCGGCGGCGGTCGTCGACCGGTACGCGGACCCCGCGGCCCGGGACGCGGTGGACGTCCGGGACGCGCTGATCGCCACCCGGGAGGCCCGGGTGGCGTGGCAGGAGGCGTTGGCGACCGCCCAGCACGAACCGGTGCGCCACCGGGGCATCTCGCGGGCCGCCGCCACCGACGCCCAGCACGCGCTGGCCCAGCTCGGCCGGTCCGCGATGGTCCTGGAGGCCCATCTGCCGGCCAGGTCGGCCGATCCGGTGCCGGGCGCGGCCCGGTTGGCCGAGGCGCTGCGCGACTCGACGGAGAAGGCCGCCAGGGCGGTACGGGAGCGGCGGCTGCCCGACTGGCAGCCGGTGGTGGACGCGGTGGCCCACTGGGATGTGCCGACGCCGACGGAGGACGGCACGAGCCCGGTGGGCGACCCGGTGGTGCGCCGGGGCGCGGCGTTGCTGCTGGAGGCGCTGGAGGAGTTCACCCGCGCCCTGGACGAGCGCGGCGGCTCCACCCGCGTCAGCAGCACCCTCGCCGAGAGCTGACCGCGCGCGGCGGGGGCGCGGCCGGTACGGAGGCGCGGCGCGCCCCGCTCCGTAGCGGCTTCCGCTCCGGCTTCCGTGCGGCGAGGGGCGCGTACCCCTGCGGCGATGGACGCGGCCGGGTCACGGCGAGGGCTGCCGCCGGGCTACGGCGGCGCGCGGCAGGGCTACAGCGGCGCGCGCCCGCGCCACGGCGGTGCGCGCGGCCGGGCTACGGCGCCGGGACCTCCGGCAGGCCGGACACGTCGGGGAGCGAGGGCATCCCGCTCGGCAGCTTGCCCGCCTCGGCCCTGACGAGGCTGTCCTTCGGGCCGCCGTCCCACGAGACGACCAGCTTCTTCGCGTCGACCGACTCGATCGCGCCCATCGTGCGGTCGGACCCGCCCTTGCACGACAGCGCGAACATCGGCTCGCCGCCCATGTCCTTCACGTCGCCGTGGCACACGGACCGGTCGGCGACGACGACGGCCTTGCCGGAGGTGACGGAGAGGGTGACGTTCTTGCCGTCCGTCAGTCCGGTCCAGGTGCCCTCCAGCGCCGCGGTGTCCGTCGCGCCGCCCCCGGCGGGCTGTCCGGAGCCGTCGGCGGAGGGGGTGGCGCTCGCCGAGGCGTCCGTGCCGGACCCCTTCGCCGTGTCGCCGCCGTCGTCGCCACCGCACGCGGCCAGCGCGAACGAGGCGGTCAGCGCGGCGATCGTGAGGGCGCCGCTGCGTAGAGACCTGGTCACGTGGAGTTCCCCCTTGCTGATTCCCGGACGAAAGACCGCGCCACGTTACCAAGGCCCGTACGGTTCAACTCCGGTAAGCGGGAGCGAATTCGGCGTGCCGTTCGTCTCTCTTCCGGGAGGGCGCGGCCGGTGACGGAAAGTATGTAATCGAAGCAACACCCGCCGTGCACGTGCATCTGCTCATGCATAGGCATATGAACAGAGCTATGATCCGAGCTAGTTGACACCTGCACCTTGAATCTCGGGGAGCGTCCTGTGCACGACGTGTACAACGGCATGGCGGCCACAGAGCTTCGCGGAGTCGTATGGCAGAAGAGCAGGCACAGCAACTCCCAGGGATCGTGCGTGGAGTTCGCGCGGCTGCCCGGAGGGGATGTGGCGATGCGGAACTCCCGCCATCCCGACGGGCCCGCCCTCGTCTATACGCCCGCGGAGATCGAGGCGCTGCTGCTGGGCGTCAAGGACGGTGAGTTCGACCACCTCGCCGCCGGCGCCTGATCACCGCTCCGGCCCGCGAGGGACCGGAGCGGTGATCTCACAGGTCCGCTTCCGCCTTTTCCGGCAGCCGGAAAAGTGCCCAGACCACTTTGCCGAACAGCGGTCCCTGCGGCAGTTCTCCGAGCGGCAGGGGGGACGGGTGCCAGCCCCAGCTGTCGCTGACGCATTCCACCAGGAACAGCCCGCGGCCCGATTCGGCCGAATCCTCCGCCTCGCCCGCCACCGGACTCTCCGGACTGGGATCGCGCACCGCGCACACCAGCCGCGAGGCCCACCGCATCAGATGCAGGCGCACGGGCGGATCGGGGAAGTCCTGGCAGCCGTCGCCGGGCAGGGCGTGGCGCAGCGCGTTGGTGACGAGTTCGGAGACCACCAGCGCGACATCGTCGAAACGGTCGCCCAGCTCCCACCGCTCCAGGGTCGACCGGGTGAACTTCCGTGCTCCGCCGACCGCTTCGTAACGTGCGGGCAGGGCGCAGGAGGCCGATCCGGCAACCCCTGAGGGGTCGGTGGGGGGAAGCCCCTGCCGTAACGGCTCGAGCATCGTCGATCCATTCGTCCCCATACGAGGCACTCCCGGGATTCGCGGCTGTAGCGGCACTGCCTGTAGCGGTACTGCGGGGGGTACAGCGGCACAACACGAGCACGCAGGTGCGCGATGGCCATCGTTCCGAATGCGCACGGCAGATGCAAGGGCAGATGCACGTGCACGCGCCGGACCTGCCCGATACCGTGGTGGTTGCGGGGCATTTCTTCCCGAGGTCAGTTTCGGAGCTTTCCGGACGTCTTCTCATTTCCGTAATCGAATGAGTACGGGGTGAAGCGTTTTGGTGGCAGAATCCGGCAGTCGGGGTTCCGGGGGGCTCCGCGTGCCAGGACAGCGTCGATGGGGAGGGCCGGACCAGTGTCGGCAGGCGAGTCGAGTGGATCGGTGGTGCGGCGCATCCTCCTGGGCTCTCAGCTCAGGAGGCTGCGGGAGTCGCGCGGTGTCACCCGTGAGGCGGCCGGTTACTCGATCCGGGCGTCCGAATCGAAGATCAGCCGCATGGAGTTGGGACGGGTGAGCTTCAAGGCCAGGGATGTCGAGGACCTGCTCACCCTCTACGGCGTCACGGACGAGGCGGAACGGGACTCTCTTCTCGGCCTGGCCCGCGAGGCCAACGTGGCGGGCTGGTGGCACAGTTACGGCGACGTGCTGCCCGGCTGGTTCCAGACGTACGTCGGCCTGGAGGGCGCGGCCTCCCTGATCCGCATCTTCGAAGTGCAGTTCGTCCACGGCCTGTTGCAGACCGAGGCGTACGCCCACGCCGTCGTCTCGCGCGGGATGCGCGGGGCCTCGCCCGCCGAGATCGACCGCCGGGTGGCGCTGCGCCTGGAGCGGCAGAAGGCCCTCGTCTCCGAGCGCGCCCCCACGTTCCACGCCGTCCTCGACGAGGCGGCGCTGCGCCGGCCGTACGGCGAACGCGAGGTGATGCGTGCCCAGTTGCGGCATCTGATCGATATGTCGGAGCGGCCGAACATCACGCTCCAGGTCATTCCCTTCAGCCATGGCGGCCATGCCGGGGAAAGCGGCTCCTTCACGATGCTGCGCTTTCCGGAATCCGATCTGTCGGACATCGTCTATCTGGAGCAGCTGACAAGTGCGCTCTATCTGGACAAGCCCGAGGAAGTCGCGCAGTACGAAAAGGCGATGGCGACTCTCGCCCAGGACAGCCCCGGCACGGACGAAAGCCGGGATCTTCTCCGCGGACTGCTCCAACTGATGTGAAGTGTCAGTACCATGACGTCACATCAGGAGTCTGCGAACGCCTGCAGTAAGGGATTGCATGTCCTTCTTCCGTGAACTGGCCCACCAGTACATCGACGGCGAGTGGCTGACCGGTAGCGGCTCGTGGGACATCATCGATTTCAATCCCTACAACGGTGAGAAACTCGCCGCCGTCACCGTGGCCACCGCGCTGGAGGTCGACCGGGCCTACCGGGCCGCCGAGCGCGCCCAGCAGAAGTGGGCCGCCGTCAACCCGTACGAGCGCCGCGCCGTCCTCGAACGGGCCCTGGACATCACCCTGGAGCGCGCGGACGCGATAGCCGAGGCGATCACCGACGAACTGGGCGGCACGCGGTCCCGGTCCCGGTACGAGATCGAGGCCGCCGCCGAGTTCCTGCGCGAGGCGGTCCGCCAGGCGCTGCGGCCCAGCGGGCGGCTGCTGCCCGCCGTGGGGGACGGCCGGGAGAACCGGCTCTACCGGCTGCCCGTCGGCGTCGTCGGCATCATCAGCGCCTTCAACTTCCCCTTCCTGGTGGCGATGAAGTCCGTCGCCCCCGCCCTCGCGCTCGGCAACGCGGTCGTCCTCAAGCCCCACCAGAACGCCCCGGTCGTCGGCGGCGGTCTGATAGCGAAGATCTTCGAGGACGCGGGACTGCCGGCCGGGCTGCTGAACATGGTCATCACCGACAGCGCCGAGATCGGCGACGCGTTCATCGAGCACCCCGTGCCCAAGGTGATCTCGTTCACCGGCTCCGACCGGGTCGGCCGGCACATCGCCGCCACGGCGGCCGGCGGCTTCAAGCGGACCATCCTCGAACTCAGCGGGAACAGCGCCCTGGTGGTGCTGGAGGACGCCGACGTCGAGTACGCGGTGCAGGCCGCCGTGTTCAGCCGCTTCCTGTACCAGGGGCAGGTCAGCATGGCCGCCAACCGGATCCTTCTCGACCGGTCGGTGGCCGCCGAGTTCACCGAGCGGTTCACCGCCGAGGTGGCCGCCCTCAAGGCCGGCGACCCCCGGGATCCGGAGACCCGGATCGGGCCGGTCATCAACGCCTTCCAGGCCGACGCCCTGGACGCCCTGGTCGAGCGGGCGGTGGCGGACGGCGCGACCGCCCTCGTACGGGGCCGGACCGTGGGCAACGTGGTCGCCCCGACCGTCCTCACCGGCCTCGCGGAGGACTCCCCGCTGCTGACGCAGGAGATCCTCGGGCCGGTGGCCCTGCTGCTGACGTTCGACGGCGAGGAGGAGGCCGTCCGGATCGTCAACGAGGGGCCGTACGGGCTCAGCGGCGCGGTCCACACGCGGGACGCGGAGCGCGGGGTGAAGTTCGCGCAGCGGATCGTCAGCGGGATGTTCCACGTCAACGACTCCACGGTGCAGGACGATCCGCAGGTCGCGTTCGGCGGCGAGAAGACCTCCGGAGTCGGGCGGCTGAACGGCGAGGCGGTGGTCGAGGCGTTCACCACGCAGCGGTGGATGTCGATCCAGCACGGACGCTCGGTCTTCCCGTTCTGAGCGGACGCGTGCGCCGACCGCCCCTCGGGTGAACGCCGTTCAGCTCTGCCGGCCGCCCGCAGGCCCCCGGAACGTGGTGCGGTAGGCGCTCGGCGACACACCCAGCGCCGCGTGGAAGTGCTGCCGCAGATTGGCCGCCGTACCGAGCCCGGTGCGGGCGGCCACCTGCTCCACGGGCATGTCCGACTCCTCCAGCAACTCCCTGGCCAGCTCGATCCGTTGCCGGGTCAGCCAGGCCATCGGCGTCATGCCGGACTCCTCCCGGAACCGCCGGGTGAAGTGGCGTACGCTCATCGACTCCCGCGCCGCCAACTGCCCGAGCGTGATCGGGTCCTGGAGTCTGCGCAGCGCCCAGTCGCGCGCCGCCGAGGTCCCCGGCGCCGACCTCTCCGGCACCGGCCGCCGGATGAACTGCGCCTGCCCGCCCTCCCGGTGGGGCGGAACGACGGTGCGGCGCGCCACGTCGCCCGCGACGGCCGTGCCGTGATCACGCCGGATCATGTGCAGGCACAGATCGATCCCCGAGGCGCAGCCCGCCGAGGTCAGCACGGACCCGCTGTCCGTGTAGAGCACGTCCGGGTCGAGCCCGACGCGCGGGAAGAGCCGGGCGAACCGCTCCGTGTACCGCCAGTGGGTGGTGGCGGTCCGCCCGTCGAGCAGCCCGGCCGACGCCAGCACGAACGCCCCGGTGCAGATCGACGCCACCCGGACGCCGGGCCGGACCAGCGCGAGGGCCTCGGCCAGCGGGGCCGGGAGCTCGGGGCTCTCCTGGACGTAGTCCTCGTACGAGGAGAGCACGATCACGGTGTCGGCCTCGGCCAGCGCCTCGGGCCCGTGCGCGACGGCCACGGTGAAGTCGCCGTCCGTCCGCACGTCCCCCGGTGCGAGCGAGCAGGTGGCGACCTCGTACAGCGGCTCGCCGTCCGCCGACGCCCCCTGCCGGGCCTGGCCGAAGCACTGGTGGACGATGCCCAGCTCGATGGGGAGCAGGACCGCGCGGGCGAGCACGGCGACGCGGTGCCGACCGGGGTGGGTGAAGACCGTCATGGCCATATCCTTGCGCACCCGGTCCATCCGGACACTCGTCGGGCCGCCCCGGGCTCGCCAGGCTTCCCGTATGGCTCCTCCGTCCCCGAACCCGCCTCCGCGCCCGCCCTCGCCGCCTCCGTCCTCCCCGCCTCCGTCCAGGCCCTCCCCGTACGGCCCGCCTCCCTCGCCGTACGGCCGCTCGGCCTCCCCGTCTCCGCCACCGCCTTCCCCGTACGGCCGCTCGGCCTCCCCGCGACGCCGGCGTCGGCCCCGTGTCCACCGGGCGTGGGTGATCGCCGCCGTGGCGGGCGCGGCCATCGTCACGGCCGGGGCGTTCACCACCGTGCCCGGGCTGCTGGTGACGCCCCTGCACGAGGAGTTCGGCTGGGAGCGCGGCACCATCGCGCTCGCCGCCTCGGTGAACATGGTGCTCTTCGGCCTCACCGCCCCGTTCGCGGCCGCCCTGATGGACAGGGCCGGGACCCGCAAGGTCGTCGTGGGCGCGCTGCTGCTGGTCGCGGCGGGGGCGCTGCTGACCGGGGCGATGAGCCGACCGTGGCACCTGGTCGCGTACTGGGGCGTGTTGATCGGCCTCGGTAGCGGCTGCCTGACGATGACGTTCGCCGCCGGGATCACCGCGCGCTGGTTCGACCGGCGGCGCTCCCTGGTGACCGGTGCGCTCAGCTCGTCGAGCCATCTGGGCCAACTGCTGTTCCTGCCGCTGCTGGCCGGTTCCGTCGACCGCTTCGGCTGGCGCCCGCCGGTGGTGACGGCGGCTCTGGCGGCGCTCGCGGTCGCCGCCCTGGTTCTCCTCCTGCTGCGCGACCACCCGGCCGACGTGGGCGTCAGGCCGTACGGGGCACGGGAGTTCGTCCCCAGGCCCGCGCCGGCCACGGGGGCGGCGGCGCGGGCCGTGACGGTCCTGATGCGGTCGGCGCGCACCGGACCGTTCTGGCTGCTGGCCGGGGCGTTCGCGCTCTGCGGGGCCTCCACCAACGGCATCATGTGGTCCAACTGGGCCCCTGCCGCGCACGATCACGGCATGCGGGCGACGGCTGCGGCCTCGCTGCTCTCGCTCATCGGGATCTTCTCCGCACTCGGCGCGCTGCTGGCCGGCTGGCTGACCGACCGGTTCGACCCGCGCCGCGTGCTGTCCGTCTGCTTCGCCGTCCGCGCGCTGACGCTCCTCGCGCTGCCCCTGGTGTTCACGTCCGGCGTCTCGGCCCCGATGCTCCTGTTCGCGGCGGTGTACGGGCTCGTCGACGTGGCGACCGTGCCGCCGGTCATCGAACTGGCCCGCCGGGTGTACGGCGAGGACGGTCCGCTCGTCTTCGGCTGGACCAACGCCGCCCATCAACTGGGCGCGGGCGCCTCGGCGTTCCTCGGGGCCACCGCGCGGGATGTATTCGGCACGTACGACGTGGTGTGGGCCGTGCTGGCCGCCGGATGCCTCGCCGCGGCGCTGCTGGCCGTGGCCGTCCGTACCCCGGGGGCACACCTGACGCGCGGGCGCAAGCGGGCGCGGCTACCCTAGTCAAAGTTGAATAGGAAGGAAGTGCCATGTCCGCGATCCGGCTGCTGGTCCTCGGCGCAGTGCGCATGCACGGCCGTGCCCACGGCTACCAGGTCCGCAACGACCTGGAGTTCTGGGGCGCCCACGAGTGGTCCAACGCCAAGCCCGGGTCGATCTACCACGCCCTGAAGCAGATGGCGAAGCAGGGGCTGCTCCTCGCGCACGAGACGGCCCCGTCCACGGCCGGCGGCCCGCCGCGCACCGAGTACGAGGTCACGGATGAAGGGCTGGCGGAGTACCGGACCCTGCTCCGGGACGCCCTGCGCACCTACGACCAGAGCATGGACGTGCTCTCGGCGGCGGTCGGGTTCATCGTCGACCTGCCGCGCGAGGAGGCGGTCGCGCTGCTCAAGGAGCGCGTCGAGGCGATGAAGGGCTGGCGGGACTCGGTCACCGAGTACTACACGCCCGCAGAGGGGCCCGAGTCCCTGGGCCACATCGGCGAGATCATGAACCTGTGGGTGCACTCCGCCGACGCGGGCGCGGAGTGGACCCGGGGCCTGATCGAGCGGATCGAGGGTGGCGCGTACACCTTCGCGGGGGAGGGCGACCCGTTCGTCGGGGTGCTCGCCGACGACCAGGAGAACCCGTACGCGACCGGCGTCCGCGATCCCGGGGACGACGACTAATCAAGTTTGACGAATGCCGTCGCAGGGTTTACCTTCGTCGCTCTAGTCAAGTTTGACTATGAAGCGACGGAGCTGCGGAGGGGTGGCGGGAACGTGACCGAGGCGATCGTCATGGACGGCGTGCACAAGCGGTACGGGGAGAAGCGCGCTCTGGACGGACTGGACCTGGCGGTGCGGAGCGGCACCGTCCACGGGGTCCTCGGCCCCAACGGGGCGGGCAAGACCACCGCCGTACGGATCATGTCGACGCTGCTGCGCCACGACGCGGGCAGGGTGACCGTGGCCGGCCTCGACGTCCGTGAGCGGGCGGCCGAGGTGCGGCGCAGGATCGGGCTGCTCGGGCAGCACGCGGCGCTCGACGAGAAGCTCGGGGGCCGGCAGAACCTGGAGATGTTCGGGCGGCTGTACCACCTGGGCGCACGCCGGGCGGGCAGCCGGGCGGACGAGCTGCTGGAGCGGTTCGGCCTCGCCGACGCCGGACGCAAGGCGGTCGAGCGGTACAGCGGCGGGATGCGCAGAAGGCTCGACCTGGCCGCCTCGCTGATCACCGACCCGGACGTGCTGTTCCTGGACGAGCCGACGACGGGCCTCGACCCGCGCGGCCGGACCGAGGTGTGGGAGGCGGTGCGGTCCCTGGTCGGCGGCGGCGCCACGGTGCTGCTGACCACGCAGTACCTGGAGGAGGCGGACCAGTTGGCCGACCGGATCTCCCTGATCGACGGCGGCCGGGCGGTCGCCGAGGGCACCCCCGACGAGCTGAAGTCCCGGGTCGGCGGCGACCGGATCGACGTGGTCCTGCGCGACGCGTCCCGGCTGGCGGAGGCCGGTGCGCTGCTCGGTGGCGACGACGTGACGCTCGACCCCGACCGGCGGCTGATCGGAGCGCCCGCCCCGGACCGGATGGCGGCCCTGACCCGGACGGTACGGGCGCTGGAGGAGGCGGGCATCGAGGCGGAGGACGTCGCGGTGCGCCGCCCGACCCTGGACGAGGTGTTCCTGTTCCTGACCGGGCGGCCGGACGGCGAGCGGCGTACGGGTGCCGGGGGGACGGCGCGGACCGGCAGGACGGCGGAGAACGGCCCGGCGGAGGTGGCGGCATGAGCGCGACGGCGACGACGGCTTCCGGCGGGACGCCCCCGGCCCCCGGGCCGCACAGGGCGCCGGCGGCCCCCGAGCCGGGCGGGGCGGCCTCCCGGCTCGGCTGGGCGGCGGCCGATTCCTGGACGATGACCCGCCGCGAACTGGCGCGCTGGGCCCGGCAGCCGGTGGCGGTCGTGGTCAACCTGGCGTTCCCGGTGATGCTGCTCCTGATGTTCACCTATCTGGTGGGCGGCGGCCGGGGCGTGGACGGCGACCCCACCGCGTACCTGGTCCCCGGCATGCTCGCGCTGACCATGGCCTTCGGCCTGGAGAGCACGATGCTCGCGGTCACCCAGGACCTCGGCAAGGGCGTCATCGACCGGTTCCGCTCGATGCCGATGGCCCCGGGCGCGGTGCTGGTGGGCCGCAGCGCGGCGGACATGCTCCAGTCGGTCGCCGCGCTCGCCGTGATGACCGGCGTCGGGTACGCGGTCGGCTGGCGCTGGCACCACGGACCCACCGCCGCGCTGGGCGCGATGGGGCTGCTGCTCCTGCTCCGCTTCGCGATGCTCTGGGTGGGCATCCACCTCGCCCTGGTGGCGGGGCGGCCGGAGATGGTCTCGGCGGTCCAGATCCTGGTCTGGCCGGTCGGCTTCCTCTCCAACGTGTTCGCGGCCCCCGGATCGATGCCGGCCTGGCTGGGCGCGGTGGTCGAGTGGAACCCGATGTCCGCCACCGCCACCGCCGTACGCGACCTGTTCGGCAACCCCGGTGCCACGTCCGGCTCCTGGGCCGCCGAACACGCCGGCCTCCTCGCGGTGCTCTGGCCGACGGCGATCATCGCGGTGTTCTTCCCCCTGGCCGTACGGAGATTCACCCGGATCGGCCGGTAGCGGCGGAGGGCGGCCGACTGCCCCAGGGGCCCGCCGTCTCAGTGGTGGAACGCCGTCGGCACCGGCCGGTCCTGGCTCAACGGGTGGCGTTGGGAGCGGAGTTCGGGCAGCAGCAGTTTCAGGTCCTCGATCAGCAGCTCGGCCAGGTCCGAGGAGAAACCGTTGCGGCACACCACCCGCAGCACCGACAGGTCCTGGCGGTCGGCCGGGAAGGTGTACGCGGGGACCAGCCAGCCCCGTTCGCGCAGCCGGCGCGACACGTCGAAGACGTCGTACGCGTGGACGTCGTCCTTCGTCGTGAAGGCGAACACCGGCAACTGGTCGCCCCGGGTGAGGAGTCGGAAGTCGCCCAGCCCCTCCACCGCGCGCGCCAGCCCGCAGGCCACGTCCCGGGACGCCTGCTGGACCGCCCGGTAGCCCTCGTGCCCGAGGCGCAGGAACGTGTAGTACTGCGCGACCACCTGCGCCCCGGGCCGCGAGAAGTTCAGCGCGAACGTGGGCATCTCGCCGCCCAGGTAGTTGACCCGGAAGACCAGCTCCTCCGGCAGCGCCGCCGCCGCCCGCCACAGCACCCAGCCGACGCCCGGGTAGACGAGCCCGTACTTGTGGCCCGACGTGTTGATCGACGCCACCCTCGGCAGCCGGAAGTCCCACTCCAGGTCCGGGTCGAGGAAGGGCGCCACCATCGCGCCGGACGCCCCGTCCACGTGGACCGGGACATCGAGGCCGGTGCGTTCCTGGAGGTCGTCCAGCGCCGCGCACAGCTCCGCGATCGGCTCGTAGGAGCCGTCGAAGGTGGAGCCGAGGACGCCGATCACGCCGATGGTGTTCTCGTCGCACAGCTCGACGGCCGCCCGCGGGTCGAGGTGGAAGCGGTCGCCTTCCATCGGGACCTGCCGGGCCTCCACCTCCCAGAAGTCGCAGAACTTCTCCCAGCAGACCTGCACATTGACGCCCATCACCAGATTGGGCTTCGCCTTCGCCGGATAGCGGTCCGCGTTCCGCCGGGTCCAGCGGCGCTTCAGCGCCATCCCCGCGAGCATGCACGCCTCGCTGGAGCCGGTGGTCGAACACCCCACGGCCGTCTGCGGATCGGGGGCGTTCCACAGGTCCGCGAGCATCGCCACGCAGCGCCGCTCCAGCTCGGCGGTGCGCGGGTACTCGTCCTTGTCGATCATGTTCTTGTCCCGGCACTCGCTCATCAGGACGTCCGCCTGCGGCTCCATCCACGTGGTGACGAACGTGGCCAGGTTGAGCCGGGAGTTGCCGTCGAGCATCAGCTCGTCGTGGACCAGCCGGTACGCGGTCAGCGGCGGCAGCGGCCCGTCCGGCAGCCGGTGGCGCGGCGGCGCGGTGTGCATCGCGGCCGTCGGGTCGGCCTCACCGTAGAACGGGTTCAGCGCGAGCCTGCGCCGCTCGTCGGAGGGCTCGTCCTGCTCCGGGTGGGCACCGCGGTGGAGCGGCATGGTGGGGGACCCTTCTCTGAGCCGGCGAGGGCGGGGTGCGCCGTGGGGCAGCCGGGATGCGCGGGGGCGTCGGTACGCAGGTGGCGTCGGTACGCAGGTGGCGTCGGTACGGAGGTGGCGTACGGGGGTGTCGTACGGCTCCGGCGTACGGGGGGCTTCGTACAGGTTCGGCTTACGGGCCCGGCGTACCGGGTCAGTCGGCCGAGCCCAGGCCGGCCTTGAGCGCCCGGGTGATCCGCACGACCCGCTCGGCCTGCACGCGGGCGGCGGTCAGCGTCTGCTCGCCGACCGGGATGTCGCCCTGCCCGGACACGTGCGAGGTGCCGTACGGGTTGCCGTCGACGAACTTCGACGGGTCGGTGTACCCGGGCGCGACGAGGATGCCGCCGAAGTGGTGGACCGTGTTGTAGAGCGCGAGCAGCGTGGACTCCTGGCCGCCGTGGGCGGTGGAGCTGGCGGTGAACCCGCTGTAGACCTTGTCGGCGAGCTGCCCCGACTGCCAGAGCCCGCCGAGCGTGTCGATGAACTGCTTGAGCTGCGCGGCGACGTTCCCGTACCGGGTCGGCGAACCGAAGACCACCGCGTCCGCCCAGACCATGTCGTCCGGCGAGACCTCCGGGATGTCCGCCGTCGCGCGGACGTTCTCGGCCCACGCCGGGTTGGAGTCGATCGCCGCCTGCGGGGCCAGCTCGGCCGCCCGGCGCAGCCGCACCCGCGCCCCGGCGCGCTCCGCGTCCTCGGCGATGGCCCGCGCGATCCGCGCGATGGTGCCGGTGGAGGAGTAGTAGATGACGGCGACGTTGACGGGCGTGGACATACGGAAACCTCCGACGGAGCGGGAGCGGGGGCGGGATCGGTCGCGGACGGCGTCAGCGTCTCGGCGCGGGACGCCGAGACGGATCGTCCAGGAGCGGTACGTAACGCACGAATCCGACGATACGGAGATTCGGCCCGTACGGCGCGGCGGGCGCGGCCTTTCCCGTGACCGCGTACGGCCGACGGTCGTCCCGCTCGCCTGTCACCGCCCCGCGGCCCTCGGTATCCCGCTCGCCTGTCACCGCCCTGGGGCCCTCGGCAACCCTCTCGCCGCCCCGCCGCCCTACCGCAGCGGCTTCCCGTCCCCGTCCAGCTGCATCTGGGGCCGTCCGGTGACCAGCAGCCACGCGGGCAGCGTCGCCGCGCACAGCAGCGGAAGCACCGAGGCGTCGCTCACCAGCACCGCCGCCGTGAACAGGCTCACCCACCCCTGCCGGGTGACGGCGAGCAGGATGCCGAGGACCGCGCAGGAGACCGCGAGCGACGGCGGCACCGCGTCCACGAGGGCGTGGGCGCAGAACCCGAGCGCCACCCCCGCGAAGACCGCCGGGAAGATCCGGCCGCCCCGGAAGCCGCAGGTCGCCGCCACCGTCAGGGCGGCCGCCTTCACCACCGCCATCCCCGCGAACTCGGCGGCCGACCACCCGTCCGGGTCCTCGGCGAGCACCTTCACCTCGTCGAGCCCCTTGAACAGCGTGAGATGGCCGCCCAGCGCCCCCAGCAGGCCCAGCACCAGCCCGCCCGCCGTCAGGGCGAGCACCGGATGCCGCAGCGCCGCGAAGACGCGGTGGGCCACCGGGAACGCGTACACCGCGAGCAGCCCCAGGAGCGCCCCCGCCGAGGCGATCAGCAGAGCGGCCAGCAGATCGCCCCAGTGCGGTCCGGAGTACGCCGGCAGGGAGAGGTCGAAACTGGGCTCCGCGATGAGCGACATGGTCAGCGCGCCCGCCGCCCCGGCCGCGAGCGGGGCGAACAGCCGGTCCCAGAACGCCCCGGGGCCCGGCTGCGAGGCCAGCGTCTCGGAGAGGATCAGCGCCGCCGCGATCGGCGTGCCGAAGAGCGCCCCGATCGTCCCGGCCGCCGCCAGCGCCACCCACAGCTCACCGGGGGCGCCGGGCGCGAACCGCCGCCCCAGCCAGAACGCCAGCGCGACGTTGGCCGCGGTGATCGGGTTCTCCGGGCCGAGGCTCACCCCGCCCGCCAGCGCCAGGACGGTCACCAGGAGCAGCCCGGGGACGACCCCGGGCCGCATCGGGGCGTCGACCAGCCCGGTGGTGGCCGGATCGGGACCGCCGCGCCCCGGTACGGCCCGCAGCGCCAGCCCCACCGCCAGGCCGGTCGCGGTGAGCATCGCGACCATCCAGAGGGAGGAGTACCGCCCGACGCCGAGCGCGTCGGGCAGGGTCTCCCAGAGCACGTCCTGCAGCCGCTCCGCGAGCAGGCTCACCCCGAGCAGGATCAGCGCGCAGACGACGCCGACGACGAGCGCCGGCAGGACGAGCGGCAGCAGCCGTCGGGCGGGGGCGGCGGGCGGGGGAGAGGGGGCCGGCGGGGGCGCGGGAGGCGCGGGGGATGCGGGAGCCACCGGATCACATTAGGCGGCAAACCGCGCATAACTCCCAAAGAGGGACCGCGTGAAGCCGGAGAGGGACCCGGGTGGCCCCGCGTCACACCTTGCTGATCACCGCCGCCGTCCCGTACGCGCAGACCTCCGTCCCCACGTCCGCCGCCTCGGTCACGTCGAAGCGCATCATCAGGACCGCGTTGGCGCCCCGGGCCCGCGCCTGTTCCACGAGCCGCTCAATCGCCTGGTTGCGGGTCTCGACCAGTGTCTTGGTCAGCCCTTTCAGCTCGCCGCCGATCATCGACTTCAGCCCGGCGCCGATCTGGCTGCCGAGGTGACGGGAGCGGACGGTCAGCCCGAAGACCTCGCCGATGACCTGGGTCACCTGATAGCCGGGTACGTCGTTCGTCGTGACGACCAGCACGTCCGCCTGGGCCGCCTGGCCGCCGCCGAATTCCTCAATGCCCATGGTGATGGCACCTCCTGTGACCAGCTTCGGGCCGCTTCGTAGGATGCGCATTCCCGCTGTACGCCACTGGAACCACCGGCACGCATCGGGCGTTGATAGCTTGGGGCGGCCACTGTGCCGCCATCACACCCTGATCCTGGAGCCCGGACCCTTGAATACGCTTGCGCTCGGACCGAGCTGGCTGGACCCGGACTATCTGCTCAACACGTTCGGGCTCCCCGGCCTGCTCCTCATCGTCTTCGCCGAGTCCGGACTCCTCATCGGGTTCTTCCTGCCCGGCGACTCGCTGCTGTTCACCACGGGCCTGCTGGTGACCACGGGGCAGTTGAAGTACCCGCTCTGGCTGGTCTGCACGCTGATCGCCGTCGCAGCGATCGTCGGCGACCAGGTCGGCTATCTCTTCGGCCGCAAGGTCGGCCCGGCCCTCTTCAAGCGCCCCGACTCCCGCCTCTTCAAGCAGGAGAACGTGGAGAAGGCCCACGAGTTCTTCGAGAAGCACGGCCCGAAGTCCCTGGTCCTGGCCCGGTTCGTGCCCATCGTGCGCACCTTCACGCCGATCATCGCGGGCGTCAGCCGGATGAACTACCGCTCCTTCATCACGTACAACGTCGTCGGCGCGATCCTCTGGGGCGTCGGCGTCACCGTGCTCGGCGCCCTGCTCGGCAAGATCGACTTCGTGCACGAGCACATCGAGATGATCCTCATCCTGATCGTGCTCATCTCCGTGGTGCCGATCGTCATCGAGGTGCTGCGCGCCCGCAGCCAGGGCAAGAAGGCCGCGGCTCTGGAGGACGACGGCACCGGCCGGCCCCCGGCGGGCGGCAACGGCCCCTCCTCCGGCCAGCGCGGCCGTCACGCCAAGCGCTGACCCCGCCCCGTACGACGAGAGCGCCCCGCCCCGGAAGTCTCCCCGGGCGGGGCGCTCGCGTACGTACCGGGCGCGGGGCCCGCCGCCGAGGGTCAGAACCCCCTGGTCCGCTTCGCCGCACGGCGGCTCGCCCCGCCGACCGCCCCCGGCAGCCCCATGAACAGCCGCGAGATCTCGCTCCCCAGGTTCACCCCGATCGCGATCGCCAGCGCCGTCGCGACCGCCGTGGACAGCGAGGCGAGCCCGGTGTCCAGCTCGTTCTGCGCCACGCCCAGCAGACCGAAGTACGTCGCCGAACCGGGCAGCAGCGGCCCGATCGCCGCCGTGATGTACGGCAGCGAGGAGTGGAAGCGGTAGCGCGAGAACAGCTGGCCGAACAGGCCCACCAGACCGGCCGCCACCGCCGTCGCCGCGACCGGCGAGATCTGCCCGGTCCGCGCCATCGCCCCGAAGACGATCCAGGCCACCCCGCCGTTCAGGGTGACCGCCAGGACCGTCGAGCGCTCCTGCTGGAGCAGCACCGCGAAGGCCAGGCTCAGCGCCATCGACGCCAGGATCTGCACCACCGGCTCGTTGTACGGCGTGAACCGGGCCTCCGGGTTCAGCTCGGCCCCCAGCTGGAGACCGAGGTACAGGATGATCAGCACGCCCGCGACGATCCCGATGAAGAAGTACATGACTTCGAGGAGGCGGGCCGACGCGGTGATGTAGTAGCCGGTCAGCCCGTCCTGCACCCCCGCGACCAGCGCCCGCCCCGGCAGCAGCGCGAACAGCCCACCGGTGATCACCGCGGAGGGGCGGATGTCGGTCGAATGCGTCAGCGTCAGCGCCACCCCCATCGCGGCGGGCGGCATCGCCGCCACCGTGAACTGGTAGAACTCCGGCAGCCCCCGCCCCGCGCACAGCCACGCGAGGCGGTCGCCGAGCATCGCGCCCGCCGCCGCCACCAGGAACACCAGCACCCCACCGCCGACCAGCACCGAGGCCGAACCGGCCAGCAGCCCGGCCGCCGCCGTCAGCACCCAGCCCGGGTACGGGTGGCGGTTGCGTCGGATCTCCGCGAGCCGCCGGTACGCCTCCTCCAGCGACACCTCCGTGTCCTCGCTGGTGATGTCGTCCACCAGCCGGAACACCGCCGCGAGCCGGGTGTAGTCGGTGCCCCGGCGGCGTACCGTACGGCTCGCCGTCACCGGGTCGTCCACCAGCGACGGCTGGTGCGAGATGGACAGCAGCGTGAACGTCACCGTCGGCTCGCTGCGGTCGAGCCCGTAGGACCGGGTCACCGCGAACATCGCCGCCTCGACGTCCTCGGCCCCCTCGCCGCCCGCCAGCAGCAGCTCCCCGATACGCAGCGTCAGGTCGAGCACCCGGGGCACGGCGGGGCCCGTGTCGTCGTCGGTGCGCTGGATCGACTCCGCCGCCGGCCGCTCGGTCACCGGCATCCGCAGCATCGTGCGCATCCGGTCCTGCCAGGGCGCCTCCTTGGTCAGCTTGACCATCGGAATGCCCTGCGCGGGGGTGAACGCGGGCGGCGACTGCTGCGCCCGGTACGTGCTCGGCGGCGTGAAGGCGGACGTCAGCGTGTCGGAGTTCGAACCGCCCCCGGAAGAGCCGCCCGCCCCGGACTGCGCCGACTCCGCCTGCACCCCGGTCGGAAGGGCGAACTCCGACGTCGGATGGTCCTCCTCGGGCGGCGACACCGGCTGCATCGTCCCCGCCGGTGGAGCGAAAGCGCTCCGCGCCTCGTCGGACTGGGGCTTCTGGTCCTCAGGACCGCCCGATTCCGCCACCACTCGACCTCGTTCCTGCTCGACTGCACGTCAATGGGGGTGCCCCGCCGCACGTGTGCCCAGTATGGCCACCGGCATGGGCCCCGCACGCGCGGAGGTGACGCGCCTCGCGCGCGTCCCCCGTACCCGCGCGGACGGACACCCGGGCGGGCGGCGCGGAGGCGTCGGCGGACAGCACGACGGGCGGCACACCCGTGAAGGTGTACCGCCCGTTCCAGGACCGCCGTCCGGCTCAGCGAGAGAACCGGAAGGGGGACGTCAGTGCGCGCCGCCCTGCGCCTCGAGACGCTTGTACGACGCCTCGATCTCGGCCTCCGCCTCGGCGCGGCCGACCCAGTCGGCGCCCTCGACGGACTTGCCCGGCTCCAGGTCCTTGTAGACCTCGAAGAAGTGCTGGATCTCCAGGCGGTCGAACTCCGACACGTGGTGGATGTCGCGCAGGTGCTCCACGCGCGGGTCGGACGCCGGGACGCAGAGCAGCTTGTCGTCGCCGCCCGCCTCGTCGGTCATCCGGAACATGCCGATGGCACGGCACTTGATGAGGCAACCGGGGAAGGTCGGCTCGTCCAGGATGACCAGCGCGTCCAGCGGGTCGCCGTCCTCGCCGAGGGTGTTCTCGACGAAGCCGTAGTCGGCCGGGTAGCTGGTCGAGGTGAAGAGTCGACGGTCCAGGCGGATCCGACCGGTCTCGTGGTCCACCTCGTACTTGTTCCGCGAACCCTTCGGGATCTCGATGGTGACGTCGAACTCCACGGGTGGCTCCTCCATGATCAACACATACGACTGGTGATTAAGTGTCCCCCACGCAGAAGAGTGCTCGCGAAAGGGGCTGGTCAACGGTGGCCGAGCAGGTGGAGGAACCGTCGGTGCGCCCCTCGGACCCGTGGCGCGGGCCAAAGTTCCTGACGACGAAGCACAACGGCTCCCACACGTGGCAGGTGATCGCAGGCTCCGCGACGCTCGGCCTGGCCGTGGCCGCCGGCGCCGTCCTCGCCGCCGGCCCCTGGGACAACGGTCAGCGTAAGGCCGAGCGGGCCCTGGCCGCCGCCGCCGACCGCACAGGTGGCGCACATCACGGCCGCACCACGCCCGAAGGCCCCCGCCCGGCCCCCAGCGCCCCCGCCGTCCTCCCCGCGCTCACCGCCGCCAAAGCCGCCCAGGACCCCGCCGGGCTCCGCGCCGCCCTCACCCCGCTGGTCGACGCCCCCGGGCTCGGGAAGAAGCTCGCCGCCTCCGTCGTCGACACCGCCACCGGCGAGCAGCTGTACGGACACGGCGCCACCACCCCGATGACCCCGGCCTCCACCATCAAGATCGCCACCACCACCGCGGCCCTCTCCGTCCTCGGCCCCGACCACCGCATCGCCACCACCGCCGCGCTGTCCCCCGACTCCCGCACCCTCACCCTCGTCGGCGGCGGCGACCCCACGCTCGCGAAGGCGGACCTGCGCGCCATGGCCGCCGAGGCCGCCGACGCCCTGCGCGAGGACGGCGAGGACGGCGAGAACCCGGCGGGCCCGGTACGGCTCACGTACGACGTCTCCCGCTACACCGGACCCGAACTCCACCCGATCAGCCCCAACGAGAACATCGCCCCCGTCACCGCCCTGATGATCGACGAGGGCCGCCTCGACGGATCGGACCGCGGCCCCGCCGACCGCACCGACGACCCGGCCGGGGACGCCGCCCGCGCCTTCGCCGAGGCCCTGGAGAAGGCGGGCGTCCAGGTCACCGGAGCCCCCCGCGAGGCCCGCGCCGCCGACGAGGCCCGCACCGTCGCCACCCACTGCTCGGCCCCGCTCTCCGCCCTCGCCGAGCGCACCCTCACCAACAGCGACAACGACATCGCCGAAGCCCTCGCCCGCCAGACCGCCATCGCCAAGGGCGAGAAGGCGTCCTTCGCCGGGGCCCGCCGCGCCGTCACCAACGAACTGAAGAAGCTCCAGCTCCCGGTCGGCGGCGCCCACTTCGCCGACGGCAGCGGCCTCGACCGCAAGGACCGCGTCACCCCCGCCCTCCTCACCGCCCTCCTCGCCCGCGCCGCCGACCCCGACCGCCCCGGACTGCGCCCCGTTCTCACCGGCCTCCCGATCGCCGGATTCAGCGGCACCCTGGACGGCCGCTACGAACGCGACGCCGCGGGCACCGGCCTCGTCCGCGCCAAGACCGGCACACTCCGGGGCGTCAACTCCCTCGCCGGAACCGTCGTCGACCGGCAGGGCCGCCTGCTCGCCTTCGCCTTCCTCGCCTCCGGCTCCACCTCGGCCGCCGGGGCCGAACCCGCCCTCGACGCCCTGGCCACCGCCCTCGCGGGCGTCTGAGCGGGCTCCGCACCCGAAGAGCCGCGCAAGACCCCACCACCGGGCGACAGGCTCACGTACGGTTGACGCATGACGAGCATCGGTGGTGCCCAGATGGTCGACTGGAATCTCGCGGTGGCGACCGCGACCCGGCTCGTACGGCCCGGGCCCGACATCAGCCGCGAGGAGGCCCGCGCCGTCGTCGCGGAGCTCCGCCGCCACGCCAAGGCGTCCGAGGAACACGTCCGGGAGTTCACCCGGATGATCCCCGAGGGGACCGAACCCGAGGACACCCCCGTCCTCGTCGTCGACCGCCCCGGCTGGATCAAGGCCAACGTCGCCGGTTTCCGCGAACTCCTGAAGCCCCTGCTCGCCAAGATGGAGGGCCGCCGCTCCGGCGGACCCGGCGGCGCCGTCCTCGGCGCGGTCGGCGGCAAGGTCACCGGCGTCGAGCTCGGCATGCTGCTCTCGTTCCTCGCCTCCCGGGTGCTCGGCCAGTACGAGACCTTCGCCCCCGCCACCCGCGAACTGCCCGCCTCCGCGAACGGCGGCGGCCGGCTCCTCCTCGTCGCCCCCAACATCGTCCACGTCGAACGCGAACTGGACGTCGACCCGCACGACTTCCGGCTCTGGGTCGCCCTCCACGAGGAGACCCACCGCACCCAGTTCACCGGCGTGCCCTGGCTCCGCGACCACCTCCAGGGCGAGATCCAGACGTTCCTCGACGAGACCGACGTCGACCCCATGACCTTCCTGGAACGCCTCCGCGAGGCCGCCCAGTCCCTCTCCGGCGGCCGCCCCGAGGGCGAACAGGGCGAGAGCGGGAGCCGTAGCCTCGTCGACATCGTCCAGACCCCCGCCCAGCGCGAGGTCCTCGGCCGCCTCACCGCCGTCATGTCCCTCCTCGAAGGACACGCGGACTACGTCATGGACGGCGTCGGCCCCGGCGTCGTCGGCTCCGTCTCCGAGATCCGCGAGAAGTTCCAGCAGCGCCGCGCCCAGGGCGCCGGCCGCCTCGACCAGGCCCTGCGCAAGCTCCTCGGCCTCGACGCCAAGCTCCGCCAGTACAAGGACGGCGAGAAGTTCGTCCGGTCGGTCGTCGACGAGGTCGGCATGGACGGCTTCAACCGCGTCTGGACCTCGCCCAACACCCTCCCGACCAAGGCCGAGATCGCCCGGCCCGCCGACTGGGTCGCGCGCGTGCACCGTAAGGCCGAATCCTGACCACGAACCGGCCCGGATACTCCTGAGGGACCGATATTCGCCCCCTAATCACCCATCCGAGGGACCATGGAGCCACGGGAAGGCGTGCAATGCTCGATGGACAGCTTGCCTCTGTCACCATCGACGCACTCTGAGTGACGGGACTCACGCGTTCCGGCGCTCGACGCTCCTCCCGAACTCCACGAAGGGCACCGGACATGGGTCCCCATCCTGCGGTCGCGGCGATACGCCTGGCGGTCCGCCGCGTACTCCACGACGTCCTCACCGATCTCCACCGGCACGCCGGCCATGACCGGCCCGCCGGTACCGCGCGCCGCGCCGCGCACGCCGCCCCCGCCCCGCTCGCCGGGGCCGCCGCGGCGGACGGCCCCCGCGCCGCACTCCCCGAACGGCCCGACACCCCGCTCGTCCTCGTCGCCTGCTCCGGCGGCGCCGACTCCATGGCCCTCGCCTCAGCCCTCGCCTTCGAGGCCCGCAAGCTCGGCGTCCGGGCCGGCGCCATCACCGTCGACCACAACCTCCAGCAGGGCTCCGCCCTCCGCGCCGCCGAGGTCGTCACCCGGCTCACCGCCATGGACCTCGACCCCGTCGAGGCCGTCGCCGTGCACGTCGGACGCGAGGGCGGCCCCGAAGCCGCCGCCCGCGACGCCCGGTACGCCGCCCTGGACGCCGCCGCCGAACGCCACGGCGCCGCCGCCGTCCTGCTCGGCCACACCCGCGACGACCAGGCCGAGACCGTGCTCCTCGGCCTCGCCCGCGGCTCCGGCATCCGCTCGCTCTCCGGCATGGCCGACGCCTCCGGACCGGCCGGCCGCTACCGCCGCCCCTTCCTCCGGCTCGACCGGCAGACCGTCCGCAAGGCGTGCCTGGTCCAGTCGATCCCGGTCTGGGACGACCCGCACAACACCGACCCCGCCTACACCCGCTCCCGGCTGCGCCACGAAGGGCTGCCCGCGCTGGAGAAGGCGCTCGGCAAGGGCGTCGTCGAGGCCCTCGCCCGGACCGCCCAGCTCTCCCGCGACGACGCCGACGCGCTGGACACCTGGGCCGCCGAGGCCGAGCAGTCCGTACGCGACGGGGACGGCGGCCTCACCTGCGCCGGCCTCTACGCCCTGCCCCCCGCCGTACGCCGCCGGGTGCTGCGCCGCGCGCTCATCGAGGCCGGCTCGCCCGCGGGCTCCCTCTTCGCCCGGCACCTCGAAGAAGTGGACCGCCTGATCACCGGCTGGCGCGGCCAGCGGGCGATCAACCTGCCCGGCCGCGTCGAGGCGACACGGCAGGGTGGCAGACTGGTCATTCGGCAGAGCTGACGCGCGAGCGGCTGAAGTGCAGGCGAACCGCCGCCGGCCCGGGCACCCCCGGACCGGCGGGCCAGGCCGTCCGCAGCACAGAAAGAGACGTGGGTGAACGAGAAGGACATGGGTACCGACCTTCAGTCGGTGCTCCTCACCAAGGAAGAGATCGACGCGAAGCTCGTCGAGCTGGCCGGGAAGATCGACGCGGAGTACGCGGGCAAGGACCTGCTCATCGTCGGCGTCCTCAAGGGCGCGGTGATGGTCATGGCGGACCTGGCGCGCGCCCTGTCGTCCCCCGTCACGATGGACTGGATGGCCGTCTCGTCGTACGGCGCGGGCACCCAGTCGTCCGGCGTCGTGCGGATCCTCAAGGACCTCGACACCGACATCAAGGGCAAGCACGTCCTGATCGTCGAGGACATCATCGACTCCGGTCTGACGCTGTCCTGGCTGCTGTCCAACCTGGGCTCCCGGGAACCGGCCTCGCTGGAGGTCTGCACCCTGCTGCGCAAGCCGGATGCCGCAAAGGTCGCCATCGATGTGAAATGGATCGGTTTCGACATCCCCAACGAGTTCGTCGTCGGCTACGGGCTGGACTACGCGGAGAAGTACCGCAACCTGCCCTTCGTCGGCACGCTCGCCCCGCACGTCTACGGCGGCTGACCCCGGCCCACCCGCCGGGGAACCCTCACTGCCACCGGGCCGTTGAAGCTGCGAAAGCAGGTTTCTCCGCCGCACCCGGCGGTCGCGGGTGCCCGTGCTGAGGTACCGTCCGAAGAACACTCTTTTCAAACAGCAGCATTTACCTACGGGCAGGAGGGACGGGGCGTCTTCGCTCCGTATGGATGGACGTGAAGCGATACTTCCGTGGGCCGGTCATGTGGATCGTGCTGGCCGTCCTCGCCGTGGTCGTGTTGATGCAGGTCGTCGGCTCGTCGGGCGGCTACAAGACGGTGGACACCGCCAAGGTGGTCCAGGCGATCAGCAAGAACCAGGTGGAGCAGGCCAAGCTGACCACCGGTGACGAACAAATCCTCAAGGTCGAGCTGAAGAAGGGCCAGAAGCTCGACGGCGAAGACGGCAGCAAGTTCCAGGCGAGCTACATCGGCAACCAGGGCGTCGAGCTCGCCGACACGCTGCAGAAGAAGTTCGAGTCGGGCGACATCGAGAAGGGTTACACCGTCTCGCCGTCGAAGCAGTCCCCGTTCGTCTCGATCCTCCTCTCGCTGCTGCCCTTCGTCCTCATCGTGGTCGTCTTCCTGTTTCTGATGAACCAGATGCAGGGCGGCGGCTCCAAGGTCATGCAGTTCGGCAAGTCCAAGGCCAAGCTGATCACCAAGGACACCCCCAAGACGACCTTCGCCGACGTGGCGGGGTCCGACGAGGCCGTCGAGGAACTCCACGAGATCAAGGAGTTCCTCCAGGAGCCGGCGAAGTTCCAGGCCGTCGGCGCCAAGATCCCCAAGGGCGTCCTGCTCTACGGGCCGCCCGGCACGGGCAAGACCCTGCTCGCCCGCGCCGTCGCCGGCGAGGCGGGCGTGCCGTTCTACTCGATCTCCGGGTCCGACTTCGTCGAGATGTTCGTCGGCGTCGGCGCCTCCCGGGTGCGCGACCTCTTCGAGCAGGCCAAGGCGAACGCCCCGGCGATCGTCTTCGTCGACGAGATCGACGCCGTCGGCCGCCACCGCGGCGCCGGCATGGGCGGCGGTCACGACGAGCGCGAGCAGACGCTCAACCAGCTGCTCGTCGAGATGGACGGGTTCGACGTGAAGGGCGGCGTCATCCTGATCGCCGCCACGAACCGCCCGGACATCCTCGACCCGGCGCTCCTGCGCCCGGGACGCTTCGACCGGCAGATCGCGGTCGACCGTCCGGACATGCAGGGCCGCCTGGAGATCCTCAAGGTGCACCAGAAGGGCAAGCCCGTCGCGGAGGGCGTCGACCTCGGCGCCGTCGCCCGGCGCACGCCCGGCTTCACCGGTGCCGACCTGTCGAACGTGCTGAACGAAGCGGCGCTCCTGACGGCGCGCAGCGACAAGAAGCTCATCGACAACGAGAGCCTCGACGAGGCGATCGACCGTGTCGTGGCGGGCCCGCAGAAGCGGACCCGGATCATGTCCGAGAAGGAGAAGAAGATCACCGCGTACCACGAGGGCGGACACGCCCTGGTCGCGGCGGCCTCCCCCCAGTCGGACCCGGTCCACAAGATCACGATCCTCTCCCGCGGCCGCGCCCTCGGTTACACGATGGTGCTCCCGGAGGAGGACAAGTACTCCACGACCCGCAACGAGATGCTCGACCAGCTCGCGTACATGCTGGGCGGGCGCGCGGCCGAGGAACTGGTCTTCCACGACCCGACCACCGGTGCGGCGAACGACATCGAGAAGGCCACGGCGACGGCCCGCGCGATGGTCACGCAGTACGGCATGACGGAGCGCCTCGGCGCGATCAAGTTCGGCGGCGACAACTCGGAGCCCTTCCTGGGCCGCGAGATGGGCCACCAGCGCGACTACTCGGAAGAGGTCGCGGCCCTGGTCGACGAGGAGGTCAAGAAGCTCATCGAGACCGCCCACAACGACGCGTGGGAGATCCTCGTCGAGAACCGCGACATCCTCGACCACCTGGTGCTCGAACTCCTGGAGAAGGAGACGCTGGGCAAGGACGAGATCGCGGAGATCTTCGCCCCGATCGTGAAGCGCCCCGCCCGCCCGGCGTGGACCGGATCCGCCCGGCGCACCCCGTCGACGCGGCCCCCGGTGCTCTCGCCCAAGGAGCTGGCCCTGACCAACGGCTCGGCCAACGGTTCGGCCGCCCCGCCGGAGATCGCCCCGACGGACCTCACGAAGGGCGTCGGCCCGTCCACCGAGTCGGTCCCCGAGGAGCGTCCCGAGGAGAGCTAGTCCCGTCCCGACGCCTCGGTGAGACCCCCGTCACGGGGGCCGGACCGGGCCCGGAATGGATGCCGCGCCCCCCAGGTTCTAGCCTGTGGGGGCGCGGCTTTTCCGTAGGTCCGCGGTGTCCGGTCGCGAACCCGCGTACGGGACAGCACAGAGGAACGAGGCACAGATGACCGACCCGGTGACGCTGGACGGCGAGGGCCCGATCGGCGCATTCGACGAGAAGCGGGCCGAGGCGGCCGTACGCGAGCTCCTCCTCGCCGTCGGCGAGGACCCGGACCGCGAGGGGCTGCGGGAGACTCCGGGGCGGGTGGCGCGGGCGTACAAGGAGATCCTGGCCGGCCTGCGGCAGGAGCCCGAGGACGTTCTCACCACGACGTTCGACCTCGGGCACGATGAAATGGTCCTGGTGAAGGACATCGAGATCATGTCTCTCTGCGAACACCACCTGCTGCCCTTCCACGGTGTCGCGCACGTCGGCTACATCCCGGCCGAGACGGGCAAGATCACCGGCCTGTCGAAGCTGGCCCGCCTGGTGGACGTCTTCGCCCGCAGGCCCCAGGTGCAGGAGCGGCTCACTACCCAGGTCGCGGATTCGCTCATGCGGATACTGGAGGCGCGGGGCGCGATCGTGGTGATCGAGGCCGAACACATGTGCATGTCGGTGCGCGGCATCCGCAAGCCCGGGGCGAAGACCACCACATCTGCCGTGCGCGGCCAGCTCCGCGACGCCTCGACCCGCGCCGAGGCGATGAGCCTGATCCTGGCTCGTTGACGCTCCCGAACAGGCAGAGGGCCCGGCCCCGACCGCGTACTGCGGTCGGGGCCGGGCCCTTGGCGGGTCAGGCCGCTGCCGTGCCCGTGCCGTCGTGGTCGTTGCCGTCCTCCGGGAGGCGGCAGACGCGTTCCAGGAAGAGGGCGGCGGCGATGACGCCGATGGCGGCGACCACGGCGGCGCCCGCGTAGATCGCCTGGTCGCGGCGGGGCGGGATGTCGAGGAAGCCGAGCAGGAAGACGCCGGTGCCGCCGTACATCCCGGCGACCAGGGCGGCGACCAGGGCGCTCGCCTGGCCGAAGACCACCGCGCGGGCCGCGAACAGGGGCTCGACGCCCTTGGCGCCGGGGCGGCGTTCGCGCTGGGCGCGGAGGCGGTTGCGGGTGGAGAGGGCGGTGGCGAGGAGGATCACCGCGATCACCGCGAGGACGATCGACGCGGCTAGCGGGACGCTCGGCAGGGTGCCGAAGGAGTCCCAGAGCCGGGCCCCGCCCCAGGAGAGGACACCGGCGGCGGCGAAGAGGCCCGCCAGTACCCCGAGCCGTAGTTGCTTCACCGCGTGAGCCGCCCTTCGCGCCGCCTGTGCCCGGTCCGGCCGTGTGCCGGACCACCGTCCGTCGAGCCTAACGATTACTCCGGCAGGCGCAGTTCCAGGTCGGGGCGGGGCAGCACGCCGTCGCGGCCGACCCCGGCGAGCAGCTCGGCCACCGGGCCGGCGCCGGGCAGCTGGGCCTCGGGGTCCATGTCGTGCCAGGGGGCGAGGACGAAGGCCCGCTCGTGGGCGCGCGGGTGGGGGAGGGTGAGCACCGGGTCGTCGGAGAGGACGTCCGCGTACGACACGATGTCCACGTCGATGGTGCGGGGGGCCCAGCGCTCCTCGCGGACCCGGTCGAACGCCTCCTCGACGGCGTGGCCGCGCTCCAGCAGGGAGGCGGGGGGCAGCGTGGTCTTCACGAGGATGACGGCGTTGAAGTACGCGGGCTGGGAGTCGGCCTCGACGCCCCAGGGCTCCGTCTCGTACACCGGGGAGACGGCCTTGACCTTGAGGCCCGGGGTGTCCTCCAGGGCGTCGACGGCCCCCTGGAGGGTCTCCAGCCGGTTGCCCAGGTTGGAGCCGAGGGCGATGACGGCCATCTTGGGGTTGGAGAGGGTGGTGTCGGCGGCGTCGACCTGCCGGACGACGGCCGTCGGGACCGGCTGGACGGTCGGGTCGCTCTGCCCCTCGGTGGAGAACGCGGTCATGATCGGCTCCGGGTGATCGTGATGGTGACGTCGTCGAAGGGGACGGTGATCGGCGCGTCCGGTTTGTGCACGACGACCTCGACCTCCTGGACGGCATCGTGCTTGAGGCACTGCTGGGCGATGCGCTCGGCGAGCGTCTCGATCAGGTCGACGGGCTCGCCGGTCACCACGGCGACGACCTCCTCGGCCACCACGCCGTAGTGCACGGTGCGGGTCAGGTCGTCGGTGGCCGCGGCGGGGCGGGTGTCGAGGCCGAGCACCAGGTCGACGATGAAGGTCTGGCCCTCCTCCCGTTCCCGGGGGAAGACGCCGTGGTGCCCGCGGGCCTTGAGGCCGCGCAGCGCGACACGATCCACGCGAATCACTCCTGCTGTCGTTGGTCGAGCGGCGCCCCGTCCGCGTGCGGGCGGCGCGGTGCCGTCGTTCGAATCTACCTGCGAGCACCGACCGTGCTCGCCCGTGGGGCCGGGGAACGCGCCCCTGCGGGCTTGTGAGCCGCCCTTACCCGGCGACCCCGGTTCCCATCCCCATCCGTCCCGTACCCACTCGTGCGGGTGTTTTCCCCTCCGGGGAGGTTTCGCCGGGGAGGGGAGCGCCGAGCCGGCCGGGGGGACCGTCAGGGGGTGGTGTCCTCGTCGTCGTCCTCGTCGGAGTCGGCCAGGACCGGGGACCCGTGGTGGGACCAGAGCTTCCAGCCGTCCGCCGTGTGCCGGAACACGTTGGTGGCGACGACGAGCCGGCCCACCAGCGGGCCCAGCGCGTCGCCGTCCTCGGCCGGGCCGCCGCTGAGGATGTTCTCGGTGCAGGTGACCAGGGCGGTCTCACCGGTCATCGTGACGTTGACGTCGGTGAGGAAGAACTGGATGTAGTCGGTGTTCGCCATGATCAGGGCGTAGCTGCGCAGGACGTCGCGGCGGCCGGTGAGCACCGGCCAGCCGGGGTGGACGCAGGAGACCGTCAGCTCCTCGCCGGGCAGCCAGCTGTCGGTGAGGGCGTCGAGGTCGCCGCGTTCCAGCGCCTCGTAGAAGGCGGTGTTGGCGGCCTCGACCTCGGCGATGTCGGCGGCGGCGCGGGCGTGCTCCTCGTTCACGCGGCTCCCTCGACCGCGCGGGCGACGCGGACCGCGTCGGCGGTGGCCCGTACCTCGTGGACCCGGACGGCCCAGGCGCCGGCGGCGGCGGAGAGCGCGGAGACGGCGGCGGTCGCCGCGTCGCGTTCCCGGGCGGGCGGCGGGGCGGAGCCGGGGCCGGCCAGCACGTGCCCGAGGAACCGTTTGCGGGAGGCGGCCACCAGCAGCGGGCGGCCCAGCGTGTGGAGCCGGTCCAGGCGGGCGACGAGCGCCAGGTCGTGGGCGGCGTCCTTCGCGAAGCCGAGACCGGGGTCGATCACGACGCGTTCCGGGGCGATCCCGCCCTCGATCACCGCGTCCATCCGCTGCCGCAGCTCGTCGAGGACCTCGGCGACGACGTCCCCGTACACCGCGCGGCTGTTCATCGACGCGCTGAAGCCGCGCCAGTGCATCACGACGAACGGGACGCCGGTTTCGGCCACGGCGGGGACCATGTCCGGGTCCGCGAGTCCGCCGCTGACGTCGTTGACCAGGACGGCCCCGGCGGCGACGGCCTCCGCCGCGACCCGGGCGCGCATGGTGTCCACGGAGACGGTGACGCCCTCCGAGGCCAGTCCCCGCACGACCGGGACGACCCGGCGCAGCTCCTCGGTCTCGTCGACCCGGCTGGCGCCCGGGCGGGTGGACTCGCCGCCCACGTCGACCAGGTCCGCGCCCTCGGACACCAGGTGGAGGCCGCGTTTGACGGCGGCCGTGGTGTCGAACCAGCGGCCGCCGTCGGAGAAGGAGTCGGGCGTCACGTTGACGACCCCCATGACCGCGCAGCGGTCCCACTCCGGCAGCCCTCGGACCGTGCCCCGCGTGCGTGACGTACTCATACGACCAGACTAGAACCTGCCGCACGTGCCGGTGCCGTCGTCATGCCGCGCTCACCTCGTGCTCGGTGGAGGTCCGGACGGCGTGGCCGCAGGGGCGGGCGGTGCGGGGGCGGAACGGGCGGGGCAGCGAGAGGTTCACGAAGCCCTCCGCCCGCATCGCCGCGATCCCGATGCGCGGCAGGTCGCGGCTGGTGCGGAAGACCACGAAGCGGGGCTCCCAGCGCGGCTGGAACTTGGCGTTGAACTTGTACAGCGACTCGATCTGGAACCAGCGCGACAGGAAGATCAGCAGCCCGCGCCAGCAGCGCAGCACCGGTCCCGCGCCGAGCCGCTCGCCGCGGGCCAGCGCGGAGCGGAACATCGCGAAGTTGAGCGAGACCCGGTCGACGCCGAGCTTCCCGGCGGCCTGGAGGGAGGCGACGATCAGCAGCTCGTTCATGCCGGGGTCGGCCGAGCGGTCGCGGCGCATCAGCTCCAGGGACATCCCGTCGCGCCCCCAGGGGACGAAGTGGAGGACCGCCTTCAGGTCGCCGTACGGGGAGTCCTCCGTGCCGGAGCCGGGGAGGTGGGCGGTGGCGATCACGCAGTCGCCGTCGGAGGGGTCGCCGATGCGGCCCAGCGCCATGGAGAAGCCGCGTTCGGTGTCGGTGCCGCGCCAGTCGGCGGCGGCGCGCCGGATACGGTCCAGCTCGGTGTCGCCGATGTCACGTGCCCGCCGGACCCGGGTCTCGTAGCCGGCCCGCTCGATGCGCTTGACCATCTGGCGCACGTTCCGCATGGCCCGTCCGGAGAGGGAGAAATCCGCGACGTCCACCACCGCCTCGTCCCCGAGCTCCAGGGCGGTGAGCCCGGTCTCGCGGGTCCAGACCTGGCCGCCGGTCTCGCTGCACCCCATCACCGCCGGGGTCCAGGAGTGCGCCCGCGCCTCGTCCATGAAGCGCTCGATCGCGCCCGGCCACGCCTCGACGTCCCCGATCGGGTCGCCGCCGGCCAGCATCACCCCGGAGACGACGCGGTAGCAGACGGCGGCCTTGCCGCTGGGGGAGAAGACGACGGCCTTGTCGCGGCGGAGGGCGAAATGGCCGAGCGAGTCCCGGCCGCCGTGCCGCTCCAGCAGGTCCCGCAGCCGGGTCTCGTCGTCCTCGGTGAGGCGCGCGGCAGGGTGCTCGGGGCGGAAGGCGAAGTAGATGGTGGTGACGGCGGTGAGCAGGCCGAGCGCGCCCAGCGAGTAGGCGACGGTCCAGCTGGTCCGGCCGGCGTAGTCGACGGGCCCCTCGACGCCGAACAGGCCGTACAGCACGTGCTGGAGGCGATCGGCGATGGACGGGTCGCCGACGACGCGGCCGGGGTGGACGCTGACGATGATCAGCCCGAGCCCCAGCGAACCTGCCCCGAGCAGCACGAAGTTGACGAGCGCGCGCCAGCGGCTGCGCGGGTCGGGCAGGGCCCGGAACTGGTCGCGGTGGCGTACCAGCAGCCAACACAGCGTCAGCGAGACGAGCACCCCGACGATCGAGTGGCGGTACGCGAACTGGGCCACGGCCCCCGCCGGCAGCAGGACCACGGCCGCCCGCCAGGCCCGCCGCTTGTGCCGCTTCAGCCCGTGCGCGAGCAGGAGCAGCAGCACGCCCGCGCTGAGCGAGAGCGCGGCGGCGAACGGGCCGAGCGCCCCGGGGAGCACTTCGGCGAGGGAGTGCATACGGCTGTGCCGGAAGCGCGGGAAGATCCCGGCGGCGACGTCGATCAGCCCGACGACGGTGCAGGCGGTGCCGACGATCACCGGTACGGCCGCGGGGCGCGGCCCGTGGAGCAACCGGCGGACGCGCTGCGGAACCGATACCGACTTATCCCCATCTAGCGTGACAGACATCGCTTCCCGTGGCTTCGCGTGAGATTCCCTGAGTCCGCCGGCCGGAGCCGCTCGGACGATGTGCGCCCTCTAGGACGTGGGCCCGGCGGCGGGGGTTCATCCACATACCGGAAATTTCCCGTATCAAGTCCGCGTCAGGTTCCGTCCGGACCGCCTCACCGCCGCGTCACGTGGCACCACGTCGCGGTCCCGCCCGGTACGAAAAGCTATGGAGAAAGCACGCTCATGGGTCTCACCAGCACCGCAGTTCTGGCGGTCGTGGCGGCGGCGGCCGTCGCGCTGTTCGCCGCCACGGTCCGGTTCTGGCCGCGGCTGGCCCGGCCCGGCGCGAGGGCCGTCTCGGGCCGGATCGGGCTGCTGCTGGCGACCCAGCTGACGCTGTTCGCGGCGGTGGGGCTGGCGGCCAACAACGCCTTCCTCTTCTACGGCTCCTGGGCCGACCTCTTCGGGCAGCAGCAGGAGTTGGGGGTCGTCACGGACCACGAGGACGGGGCGGAGGGCTCGGAGGGCTCCCGCCACATGACGCGGATCGCCACGCAGCACCCGGACGTGCCGGGCGGGCGGGTGCCCTCGGCCGGCGGGCGGATCGACAAGGTGGTGATCTCGGGCCGGACGTCGGGCGTCGAGTCGCCGGCGTACGTCTATCTGCCGCCGGAGTACTTCCAGGCGGCGTACGCCGGGCGGACGTTCCCGGCGGCGGTGGTCCTCACCGGCTATCCGGGCACGGCCGAGAACCTCCTGAAGGGTCTGCGCTACCCGCAGACGGCGCATGAGCGGGTGAAGGCGGGGAAGGCCCGCCCGATGGTCCTGGTGATGCTGCGGCCGACGGTCGCGCCGCCCCGGGACACCGAGTGCGTGGACGTGCCGAAGGGCCCGCGGACGGAGACGTTCTTCGCGAAGGACCTCCCGGAGGCGGTCGCGGGGTCGTACCGGGTCGGGAAGAAGGCCCGCAACTGGGGGATCATCGGCAACTCCACCGGCGGCTACTGCGCGTTGAAGATCGGGATGCTCCACCCGGACCGGTACGCGGCGAGCGCCGGCCTCTCCGCGTACTACCGGGCGGCCGAGGACCCGACGACGGGCGACCTGTTCCACGGGCGGCAGGAGCTGCGCGACCGGGCCGACCTGATGTGGAACCTGGAGAACCGGCCGCCGTCGGGCGGGTCCTTCCTGGTGACGACGTCCCGGGAGGGCGAGGGCAACCTCAGGAGCACGATGAAGTTCATCGAGAAGGTGAAGGCGCCGGCGCGGGTCTCCTCCATCGTGCTCGACAGCGGCGGGCACAACTTCACGACCTGGCGGCGGGAGATCCCGCCGGCCCTGGAGTGGCTGAGCGCCCGGTTGAGCGCGGACTGAGGACGCGGCTCGCCCCCGGGCCCGGCTCGCCTCACCCGGGCCCGGACCGGTCCGAGCGGGCGGCTCGCCGGGCCCGGCGAGGGGCGGACAGTTCGCCGGGCCCGGCCCGTCCCGTTCGGGCGCGGGCATGTCGAGCCGGAGGCGGGGGCGAGCCGGACGCGGGCGCGGGGAGGCGAGCCGCGCGCGGGGTGGTGAGCCGGGCGGGGCTCCGCTACGCCGGCGTCGGCGCGATGCCCGCCACCGTCTCCACGGCGACCTCCGCGCGCGGTACGTCCTGGGCGTCCGCGTCGATCGAGCGGCGCAGGGCCTCGTGCAGCCGGGCGGGGGTCAGCACGCCGAGGAAGCGGCCCTCGCCCTCCTCGTCGATGACCGCGATCCAGCCGGCGTCGTGCTGGAGCATGGTGGCGAACGCCTGCTTGAGGGGCGCGCCGAGCGGCAGCCACGCCTCCATCCGGCGGGCGTGCTCGCGGACGGTTCCCTCGACGGTCGCGTCAGCGCCCGCGGCGTCGGCGGGGATCCAGCCGTGGAGGTTGTCGCGGCCGTCCAGCACGACCGCCCAGCGCGCGCCCTCGGCCCGGAGCCGCCCGGTGGCCGCGGCCAGCGGGTCGTCGAGGTGGACGACCGGCGGCTGGTCGAGGTCGCTCTCCTCGACGGGCGTCACCGAGAGCCGCTTGAGGCCGCGGTCCGCGCCGACGAAATCGGCCACGTACGGGGTCGCGGGGGCGCCGAGCACGGTGGCGGGGGAGTCGAACTGCTCGATGCGGCCCTGTCCGTAGACCGCGATCCGGTCACCGAGGCGGACGGCCTCCTCGATGTCGTGCGTGACGAACAGCACGGTCTTGCGGACCTGGGCCTGGAGTTTCAGGAATTCGTTCTGGAGGTGTTCGCGGACGACCGGGTCGACCGCTCCGAAAGGCTCGTCCATCAGGAGGACGGGCGGGTCGGCGGCCAATGCGCGGGCCACACCGACGCGTTGGCGCTGTCCGCCGGAAAGCTGTTCCGGATAGCGGTCGCCATAAACGGAAGGATCGAGTCCGACGAGGTCGAGGAGTTCGGCGGCGCGTTCGCGTCCCTTTCCGCGCTTCCAGCCCAGCAGATGGGGAACGGTCGCGGTGTTCTCCAGCACGGTCTTGTGCGGGAAGAGGCCGACCTGCTGGATCACATAGCCGATTCTGCGGCGCAGTTCGACGGGGTCGATGGTGGATATGTCGTCCCCGTCGAGGAATATCCGTCCCTCGGTCGGTTCGATCAGCCGGTTCACCATCTTCATGGTGGTCGTCTTGCCACAGCCGGACGGTCCGACGAGCGTGACCAGTTCACCCTCGGCGACCTCGAAGGAAAGGTCGTCGACGGCGGTGGTGCCGTCGGCGTACCGCTTGGTGACGTGCTCGAAACGGATCATGGTTCCCCATTGTGGAGGGCGTTTCGTGAAGGGCGTGTTGCCGGAATGCGACAGCCCTCCGCGATTGTCAGTGGTCGAGGATAGGCTCGCCAGTCGTCAGTTCGATCCGGGCGATCCCGGGCCCGGGGGCTTCGGAAGAGGCGGAGCGCCGGGTTCCGAGCGGCGGGCCCGGTTCCGGGCTCGGGCTCGGCTTCGGTTCTGTGCTCGGGTTCGGGCTCAGGCCCGGGTCGGACGGAGTGTGCCGGGGAGTCCCGGGCGGTTTCCCGGGGCGGTCCCGGGTGATGAGGGGAAGCAGGAGGTGGAGGGCGGATGGCCGAGCAGAGCTGTTTGGCGACGAACGACTGGATCTGCGGGGAGTATCTGCGCTCCCGCAGCCAGGAGTTGGCGGACGCGACGCTGCAGCACGTCGGGATCACGGTGGTCTCGGTGCTGATCGGCCTCGCGGTGGCCTTCCCGCTGGCCCTGCTGGCCCGCCGGGGCCGGGGCTTCGCGGGGCCGGTGCTCGGGCTGACGACCGTGCTCTACACGGTGCCCTCGCTGGCGATGTTCTCGCTGCTGCTGCCCCTGTTCGGGCTGTCGGCCGCGCTCGTCGTGACGGGCCTGGTGCTCTACTCGCTCACCATCCTCGTACGCAACATCCTGGCCGGGCTCGAAGCGGTGCCGCAGGAGGCCAAGGAGGCCGCGCGCGGTATGGGGTACGGGCCGGCGCGGCTGCTGTGGGAGGTGGAGCTGCCGCTCGCGCTGCCGGCGGTGATGGCGGGCCTGCGGATAGCCACCGTGTCGACGGTCGCGCTGACCACGGTCGGTTCGCTCGTCGGCAAGGGCGGCCTCGGCAATCTCATCGAGGACGCGCTGCCCAGCTTCTTCAAGGCCCAGGTGCTCACGGCCTCGGTGCTGTGCGTGCTGCTCGCGGTCGCGGCCGACCTGCTGCTGCTCGGCCTCCAGCGGCTGCTGACGCCCTGGACGCGGATATCGCGGACGTCGGGCCCGGCCCGCCCCGCCACGCCGACGGACGCGGGGCCGCCGGCTCCGGGCACCGCGCAGGCGGGGCCGTCCGCTCCGGTGAAGGTTTCCCCGAAGGCAGAGGTGGGCTGAACCGTGGGAGTCGTCGGCGACGCCTGGACCTGGCTGATCACCGGGGCCAACTGGTCGGGGGAGGGCGGGGCCGCCCACCGCCTCGGCGAGCACCTGTACGTGAGCGGGGTCGCCCTGCTGGCGGCCTGCGCGATAGCCCTGCCGGTCGCCCTCTACCTGGGGCACATCGGGCGGGGCGGCCCGCTCGCCGTCAACATCTCCAACGTGGGGCGGGCGATCCCGGTCTTCGCGGTGCTCGCCCTGTTCATGGTCACGCCCCTGCGCAACGCGGGGTACTGGCCCACCATCATCGCGCTGGTCCTGTTCGCGGTGCCGCCGCTGCTGACCAACGCCTACGTCGGCATGCGGGAGGTGGACCGGGCCGTGGTGGAGGCGGCGCGCGGCATGGGGATGTCGGGCGTCCAGCTCTTCGTCCGGGTCGAGCTGCCGCTCGCCTACCCGATGATCATGACCGGGCTGCGATCCGCCGCCGTCCAGGTCGTGGCCACCGCGTCGATCGCCGCGATGGTCGGCCTCGGCGGTCTCGGCCGGATCATCACCGCCGGGTTCAACACCTACGACACGGCCCAGGTCTTCGCGGGCGCCGTCCTGGTCGCCGGGCTCGCGCTGGTCGTGGAGGGCACGCTGGTGGGCCTGGACCGGCTGCTGTCGCCGCTGCGCCGCCGCAGGCCCGCGTGAACCCTTACACCTCACCCTTTTTCGACGTGCACGTGCTTTCTTCTGGTCACTTCCCTCGGTTCGGACGGAGAACAACACACATGAGCAGGACCTCGCGCATAGCCGGAGCGGTCATCGGCATGGTGGCGCTGACCGGGTCGCTCGCGGCCTGCGGCGGCGACAGCCTGGAGCAGGAGAAGGGCGGTTCGGGTTTCTCGGGCGGCGACGGCAAGAAGGGCGCGCTGGTCGTCGGATCGGCCTCGTTCACCGAGTCCAAGGTGCTCGCCGAGCTGTACGCGCAGGTGCTGGGCGACGCCGGATACAGCACCTCCGTCACCACGGTGAAGAACCGTGAGCTGTACGAGCCGTCGCTGGAGAAGGGCGAGATCGACGTCGTACCGGAGTACGCGGCCACGATCGCCGAGTTCCTCAACGCCAAGGTCAACGGCGCCGACAAGGCCCGCTCCGAGCCGGTGGCCTCCCCCGACGCCGAGGCCACGGTCGCCAAGTTGAAGCGACTCGCCGAACCGCTGGGCCTCACGGTCCTCCCGGCCGGAAAGGCGGTGGACCAGAACGCCTTCGCGGTCTCGGAGGAATTCGCCGAGAAGAACAACCTCAAGACGCTTTCCGATCTCGGGAAGTCGAAGCTGAAGGTGAAGATCGCGGCGGGCGACGAGTGCGAGGAACGGCCGTTCTGCGCGCCCGGTCTCAAGGACACGTACGGCATCGACGTCACCGGTATCGACCCGAAGGGCGTCGGCACCCCGCAGTCCAAGCAGGCCGTTCGCGACGGCAAGGTCGAGTTGGTCCTGACGACCACGACGGACGCGGTGCTGGACGGGCTGGTGTTCCTGGAGGACGACAAGAAGCTCCAGAACGCGGACAACATCCTTCCGGTCCTGAATACGAAGGACGCGGGCGCGCCGGAGATCTCCGACGCGCTGGGCAAGCTCACCGCCGCGCTCACCACCGAGGACCTCGCCGAGCTGAACCGGAAGGTCGACGCCGAGCGGGCCAAGCCCGCCGATGTCGCCAAGGAGTATCTGGAGTCGAAGAACCTGATCGGGAAGTAGCGCCCGGTCCCGGGAAAAGTGCCGGGCGGAGCGACTTCGGGGGGCCGTGAGGTAACCGGCGGGGAACAGATTTCCGGGCGGCCCCCCAAGAGGACCGTACACACGGTAAATTTCAGGCCATGCCACGTGGACGCCACCGCCATTCGCCGCCCCTCCACAGAATCCTGCCGCCCTCCGTGGTGGCGGGTGTGTCGGTCGTCGGTGCCGCCGGCGCCTGGCTGCTCTCCGAACCCCTGGTCCTGCGCGGCCTGGTGGCCGCCGTGGCGGCCGCCGCCGTCACCGGCGCGTATCTGATGCGGAGCTGGGACCGGGCGGCGGGGCTGAAGGTCGCCGAGCTGACGCGGGCCCGCGCCAGCGACGAGTGGCGGGCCGAGGAGCGGATAGCCGAGCTGGAGCAGGACCTGGAGGAGTCGCGCGAGCTGCGCACCCGTCTGGAGACCAAGCTCCGCCGCAAGCGCGTGGAGCTGGCGGGGCTGCGCGGGGAGCACGCCGGGCTGCTGCGCCGCTACGCCAACGCCGAGACCGAGCGGGCCAGCGCGCTGGAGGGCCGCCGGCAGCTCGTCATCGAGGCGTCCTCGCCCAAGGAGTTGCTGCCCGCGCGGTCCACGCCGACCCCCGAGTCGTACCGGCGGGCGGACGAGGCCCTGATGAACCTCACGCGCAACGCGAAGATGCAGGAGGCCCGCCGCACGGCCGAGTTGGTCCAGCGGCGCGCCCTCGCCGCGCGCACCCCGGCGAAGGCCCCTGAGGCGGCGGACGCGCAGGCACCGGCCCCGCGGGCGGCCGGCCCGCAGGCTTCGGCCGCCTCCTCGCTCGCCCCGGCCACCGTGCCGCGCGCGACCCCGGCGGCCTCGCCGGTCGTCCCGTACGCGGCCCGCCGCCACCTGACGCCGCAGGGCGCCTTCGACTACTTCGGCAACCAGGGCGGCCGCACCGGCCGGAACGCCCGGGGAACCGACTCCCGGGGCGCCGAGTCCTCCGGAGGCGCCCGGGACGGCGGCGGCCCTCGGGGCGGTACGGGCGACAGGCCGGAGGGTGCGGGCGCTCAGGACGGCCCCGGCCACCGAAGCGCTCCGGCCATCCGAGGAGCCCAGCGGGCGAAGGCCGCCATCGAGTCCGTGCAGCACGAGGACCTCGCGGACGTCGTCGGTGAGGAGGCGCTCGCCGCCCACCGCACCGGGGCCGTCGACCACAGCGCGGTCGGCAAGGTCATCGACCTCACCGCGCACGACGAGACCGAGCCGATCGACGTGGCCCGGCTGCGCGGCGCGGTCTCCTGACGAAGGACGTGCACGTCCGTACGGCCGGGAGCCCGTCGTAGGGCCGTGCACGCTGTACGACCTGGCGGACATACACGTTCCCCGGCCGTGCGCGCTGTGCGCGCCGTAAGGCCGGGGCCCGCTGTTCGGCAGGCCGGCCGGGCGCGTCGTACGGCGGGGCTACTTGTCGATGTCCCCGACGACGAAGAACAACGAGCCCAGGATCGCCACCATGTCGGCGACCAGCGTGCCCGGCAGCAGTTCGGTCAGCGCCTGGATGTTGTTGAACGAGGCCGAGCGCAGCTTCAGCCGGTAGGGCGTCTTCTCGCCCTTGGACACCAGGTAGTAGCCGTTGACGCCGAGCGGGTTCTCCGTCCAGGCGTAGGTGTGGCCCTCCGGGGCCTTCAGCACCTTGGGCAGCCGCTGGTTGACCGGGCCGGGCGCCAGGCCGGCCATCCGGTCCAGACAGGCGTCGGCCAGGTCCAGCGAGTTGAGGGTCTGCTCCAGCAGGCACTCGAAACGGGCCAGGCAGTCGCCCTCGGTCCGGGTGACGACCCTCAGGGTGTCCCGCAGCTCCCCGTACGCGAGGTACGGCTCGTCGCGCCGCAGGTCGAAGTCGACGCCCGAGGCGCGGGCGATCGGCCCGGACACCCCGTACGCGTGCACCGCGTCGGCGGACAGGACGCCGACGTCCCGCGTCCGGCCCCGGAAGATCTCGTTGCCGAGGACGAGGTCCTCGTACACGTCCATCCGGGAGCGGACGGAGGCGACCGCGTCGCGCACCCGGCCGGTCCAGCCCGCCGGGATGTCCTCCTTGAGGCCGCCGACCCGGTTGAACATGTAGTGCATCCGGCCGCCGGAGACCTCCTCCATCACCGCCTGGAGCTCCTCGCGCTCCCGGAAGGCGTGGAAGACCGGCGTGATGCCGCCGAGTTCGAGGGGGTAGGAGCCGAGGAACATCAGGTGGTTGAGGACCCGGTTCAGCTCGGCGAGCAGCGTCCGCGTCCACACCGCGCGCTCGGGGACCTCCATGCCGAGCATGCGCTCGACGGCCATCACGACGCCCAGCTCGTTGGAGAACGCGGAGAGCCAGTCGTGGCGGTTGGCGAGCATGACGATCTGCCGGTAGTCGCGCGCCTCGAACAGTTTCTCCGCGCCCCGGTGCATGTAGCCGACGACCGGTTCCGCCTGCTGCACGCGCTCGCCGTCCAGCACGATCCGCAGCCGCAGGACGCCGTGCGTCGAGGGGTGCTGGGGACCGATGTTCAGCACCATGTCGGTGCTCTCCGCCGCTCCGCCGATGCCGATCGTCGTCTCCGTCATGCGGGACAGTATTCCCTGACCGCGGACCGTGCCCGGGGCGGATGCGCCGACCATGCCCGGGGCGGGCGTCACGGGGGAGCGGCCGGCAGCCCCACCCGGTGCAGCAGCCAGCCGAAGTCGCCGAGGCCGCCGCGCGCGGTCAGCTCCGCCGCCTCGCCGGCCGCCGCCAGCGCGGTGACGTACCCCGCCGGATCGGTGGCGGCCAGGCTCAGCGGCGGCCGGCCGCCGCCGACGCCGAGGCGATGCAGCACGGTCCGCTGGTCGGTCAGTTCGGCGCTCGCGCCGGTCCCCGCCTCCGCGACCGCCGCCGCGCAGGCGTCCAGCGCCACGTGCGCGGTCAGATCGCGGGAGCCGTCCGGCACCGGGCGCACCTCGCGACCGCCCCGGAAGCCGGTCAGCGTTCCGAAGGGCGGCCGGGCGTCCCGTACGTGGGTGTAGTCCACGGCCACCGCGAGACCCGCCTCGACGCACCCCGCCGCCCGTGCCCACGCCGCGTCCCGGGGGCGGCCGATCTCCGCCCGCTCGCCCGGCGCGGACAGCGGCCACCAGCGCTCCAGCCAGGCCGCGTCCGCCCCCGCCACCGGGGCGCCCAGCCGTTCCGCCCCGTCCGAGGTCCGCACCTGGACGTACCGGGGGACGCCGGCCGCGTCCACCTCCGCCACCTCCGCCGGCACGTTGTCCAGCCACTCGTTGGCGAACAGCAGCCCGGTGATCCCGGCGGGCGGTTCGGCGCACCACCTGATCCGGGGGTCCAGGCCCGGCGGCCGGTCGGCGACCTCGACGGCGTACGGGGTCACCTCCAGCCCGTCCGGCAACGCGGCCAGCACTCCGGTCAGCAGCTCGCCCCGCCCCGCACCCACGTCGACCAGTGTGATCGTGCGGGTGTCCAGCTCCCGGGCGATTCCGGTCAGCAGCCGGACCACCGCCGCGGCGAAGAGGGGCGAGGCGTGCACCGAGGTACGGAAATGGCCCGCGGGCCCCTCGGGGCCGCGGAGCGGGCTGCGGTAGAAGCCCTCGTCCCCGTACAGGGCGGCCTCGGCAGCCTCCCGCCAACCGCGCCACTCGTCCGTCACATCCGTCACCCGGCCCAGTCTCCAGCCCCGAAGGCGCCGGGCGCCAACCTCGCGGGCGGGGCGTACGGTCCCGGGCCCCGGGCTCTCCACCGCGGGAAGCCGAACAAGCCTCCACCTTGGGGAGTAGGGCCCCGGACCCGGATCGGCCCTTCGGCTGACCCGGGCACCGACCGGCGGTCCTTACGCTTGGTCACGTGCAGCGCCTCTACGACTTCATCCGCAGACACCCGACGGGCGTCGACGTCTTCTGGGCCGTCTTCCTCCTCGGGCTCTCCGGCATGGCGTCGATCTCGGGCATGTACGACTCGACGCGTGAGCGGATCATCGCGATCCCGGTGGCGCTGGCGCTCTCCACGGTGGTGGCCCTGCGCCGCCGGGTCCCCGAGAAGATGCTGCTGCTCGCCATCCTGGTGGGCCTCGTCCAGCTCGTGGCGGGCGTCCGGCCGGGCATCGGGAACTTCGCGATGCTGGTGATCACGTACACCGTGGCCACGATCGGGGAGCGGTGGGCGTCCCGGCTCGCCCTGGTCTGCAGTCTGAGCGCGGCGGCCCTGTCGCAGCTGCGGTGGGAGGCCGAGCCCGGCGGCTCCTGGGCGCAGACGGTCTTCGTGACGATCATCATGACCGTGCCCTTCGTGCTGGCGTGGGTCCTCGGGGACTCGCTGCGGACCCGGCGCGCCTACTTCGACCAGTTGGAGGAGCGGGCCGCCCGGCTGGAGCGGGAGCGCGAGGCGCAGTCCAAGGTCGCGGTCGCCGCCGAGCGGGCCCGGATCGCCCGCGAGCTGCACGACGTCGTCGCGCACAACGTCTCCGTGATGGTCGTCCAGGCCGACGGCGCCGCGTACGTCATGGACGCCGCCCCCGACCAGGCCAAGCAGGCCCTGGAGACCATCTCCAGCACCGGCCGCCAGGCCCTCGCCGAGATGCGCCGGCTGCTCGGGGTGCTGCGGACCGGTGACGCGCCGGAGAGCGGGGAGTACGTCCCCCAGCCCGACGTCGAGCAGATCGAGGACCTGGTCGAACAGGTCCGGCAGACCGGCCTGGAGGTCGACTTCAAGGTCGAGGGCACGCCCCGCCCGCTGCCCAGCGGCGTGGAGCTGACCGCGTACCGGGTCGTCCAGGAGGCCCTGACGAACACCCGCAAGCACGGCGGCCCCGACGCCGGGGCGAGCGTCCGGCTGGTCTACTTCGACGACGGCCTCGGCCTGCTGATCGAGGACGACGGCCGGGGAGCCGCGCACGAGCTGTACGAGGACGGCGGCGCGGACGGCGCGGGGCACGGGATGATCGGGATGCGGGAGCGGGTCGGCATGGTCGGCGGCACGCTGGACGCCGGGCCCCGGCCCGGCGGCGGATTCCGGATCAGCGCCCTGCTGCCGCTCAGACCTCCGAGCTGACCGGGCCGCCACCCGCGCGACTCGACCGCCACCCACCCCGGCCCCACTCCGACGCGGCCACCCCGGCCCCACCCCGACCCAGGACAGGACACGATCCCCATGACCACGGCCATCCGCGTGATGCTCGTCGACGACCAGGTGCTGCTGCGGACCGGTTTCCGGATGGTGCTCGCGGCCCAGCCCGACATGGAGGTCGTGGCCGAGGCCGGGGACGGGGCGGAGGCGATCGAGCTGCTGCGGTCCACCCCCGTCGACGTGGTGCTGATGGACGTCCGCATGCCCCGGCTGGACGGCGTCGAGGCGACCCGCCGCATCTGCGCGCAGCAGGACCCGCCGAAGGTGCTCATCCTGACCACCTTCGACCTCGACGAGTACGCCTTCTCCGGGCTGAAGGCGGGGGCCAGCGGCTTCATGCTCAAGGACGTGCCGCCCGCCGAACTGCTCGCCGCGATCCGCTCGGTGCACAGCGGGGACGCGGTCGTCGCCCCGTCCACCACCCGCCGGCTGCTCGACCGCTTCTCGCCGATGCTGCCCAGCGGCGACAAGGAGCCCAGGAACAAGCACGTCGGCAAGCTCACCGAACGCGAGCGGGAGGTCATGCTCCTGGTCGCCCAGGGCCTCTCCAACGGGGAGATCGCCTCCCGCCTCGTCCTCTCCGAGGCCACGGTCAAGACGCACGTCGGCCGCATCCTCACCAAGCTGAACCTCCGCGACCGTGTCCAGGTCGTCGTCCTCGCGTACGAGACGGGCCTGGTGCGGGCCGGCGGCGGGGCCGGCTGAACGGGGAGGGTCGCACGGTGGGCACCCTGCTGTGGATCAACGGACCGTTCGGGGGCGGGAAGACCCAGACGGCGTACGAGCTGCACCGGCGGCTCCGGGGCAGCGTGGTCTGCGACCCCGAGCACGTCGGGTTCGGCCTCCACCGGACCCTGCCGCCCGCCCTGCGCGGTGACTTCCAGGACCTGGCGTCCTGGCGTTCCGGGGTCCGCGAGGTGCTCGGGCTCGCTTCGGAGCGCCACCCGGGGCCGGTGATCGTGCCGATGACGCTGGTCGACCCCGGGTACTTCGCCGAAATCGTCGGAGGGCTGCGCGAGGACGGGCACACCGTGCACCACAGCGCCCTGCTCGCCGACCGGGCCACGGTCCTGCGGCGGTTGAGGGAGCGGGGCCTCGGACGCGGGCTCAAGCGGGAGAGCTTCGCCGTGGCGCGGCTGGACGACTGCCTGGAACGCCTCGCGGGCCCGGAGTTCGCCCACCACATCCGTACCGACCGGGTGACGGTGTCCCAGGTGGCGGACCTGGTGGCCGGGGCCGCGGGTCTGACGCTCCTGCCGGACACCGACGGGCGGCTGCGGCACCGGCTGCGGCGGACCTGGACGGGGCTGCGTCACATCCGCTTCGACTGAGGCCGGGCCGGGGCCTTTGTGCGGGGGGTGTGTTCCCCGCCGGACCGTTCAGCGCAGGACGCCCTCCACGAAGTCGCTGCCGAGGCGGGCGACGACCGTGAGGTCCAGTTGGTGCAGGACGTAGCGGCCGCGGCGGCGCGTCGTGACCAGGCCGGCCTTCTTGAGCACCGAGAGATGGCGGGAGACCTCGGGGGAGGTGATGCCGTTGGAGTCGGCCAGTTCGCCCGTGGTGTACGGGGAGCGGGCCAGGTTGCGGCACATGCGCATCCGCATCGGGTGGGCCAGCGCCTCCAGGCGGAGCTGGAGCAGTTCCACGGAGGCGGGCGCCGGCAGGTCGGGCAGGTGGACCGGGTAGTGGATGACCGGTCGCCAGCCCGGGGCGTGCAGCACCATCAGGTGCGGCCAGCCGAAGCTGGTCGGGATCAGCGTCAGGCCCCGGCCGATGACCGGGTCCACGGCGGAGGTCCGGCCCTCGGACAGCTTGTCGACGGTGATCCGGCCCGCCTCCTCGTCCAGCGTCACGGCGGCGGAGACGGCCCCGACCGCCGGGGCCAGGCCCTTGCGCCGCAGCAGCTCCGTCTTGTGCCGGGCGTCCGCGACGAGCTGGACGGAGACCCGCCGCCAGGTGTCCGCGAAGAACGCCTGGTCGCAGTCCTCGAACAGGCGCCGCACCCAGCCGCGTACGGACGCGGGGTCGGCCAGCAGCCGCCGGGTGAAGTCCATCTGCCGCGGTCCGCGCGCGGCGGCCAGCTCCAGGGCGCGGTCCCGCATCGACGCGTCGTTCAGCGGCGACGGCGACCCCGCCCCGTAGTGGCTGGCGCAGGTGAACTCCAGCGCCGAGGCGACGAACCGCTCGTCGTCCAGCTTGTCCAGCAGGTCCAGCTCCTCCGCCAGCGTGGCCCCGGTCCTGCCGTCGCCGCCCCGGATCCCGGAGAACGGCATGAACACGTCGGAGAAGGTGTTCCGCCAGAGGAACTCCGCCTCCAGCATCCGGTCCGCGAGGTCGGGCTCCAGGGCCGCCGCGGTCGCGGTGGCCCAGCCGTGCAGCCCCGGATGGTGCCCGGGCTCGGAGAGCGCGTGCAGGGCCAGGCCCAGCTCGGCCAGCGGAGAGGTCGCGAAAACGACCTGGTCGGCGGGGAGTCCCGCGATGTCTATGTGCACGCTCACCCCTCCATGGTGGGGGAACGTCCCCGGCCCGTCGCCCCGTTTGACGGCCCCCGTCAATCAGCGGGCGGCCGGTTGACGGACCTCGTCAACCCACGGGCGGCGGCCGGCGGGGCCGCCGCAGGCTGAGCCGCATGAGCGCCCTCCAGCAGCACCTGCTCGACATCCACCGCGCGGCCCGGCTGTCGCGGCCCGCACCCCCGCCCCTGCCGGGCCGCCACGACGGCGCGGTCCTGCGCGCCCTGTACCGGTGCGTCGCCCGGCGCTCCGGCCGGGGCGCCGGCCCGTCCGGCGGGCCACACACGACCGGTCGGCCGGCCCCGCCCGGCTCGCCCGGCGCTTGAGGACGGAACCCCGGCCCGGGCACGGCCGCCGGTACGTCCCCGGACCGGGACCTCCGGCCCGGGGCACGGCCGCCCGGCATGCCCCGGACCGCCCGACCGGCCCCGGGCGAAGCCCGGCCACCGGTCAGGAACCGGCCTGCGGCAAGCAGGCCCCGCCTCGGTCGAGGCCGCCCCCCCCTGCCCCGGCTACCGCACCAGCTGCCCCAGGCACCGCACGAACCCCGCCACCGCCTCCCGTACGTCCCGCGCCGTCCACTCCAGGCCGTCCGCCGCCACCGTCACCTCGGTGAACGAGATCCCCGGCGGCAGCCCCGTCCCCGCCGCCCCCGGGTACCAGCGCCGGAAGAGCGCCACGCCCGTCTCCTCGGCCTGCCGCACCGACGCCTCGTCCAGCGCCTCGGCCCCGTACGGCAGCCAGACCTGGAACTGGTGCGTGTGCGGCGGTTCCGGACGCACCCGGAACCAGGGCGTCCCCGCCGCCGCCAGCCCCTCCGCCAGCGCCCCGGCCACCACCTTCGCGTGCGCCACGTACGACGGCAGGCGCGGCAGCTCCCGCTCCAGGCCCAGCAGCGCCGAGAGCGCGGTGGGGAACTGCTGGAAGACCTGGCCCCCGTACCGGTGGCGCCACACCCGGGCCTCCTCCACCAGCGTCTCCGGGCCGGCCAGCGCCGCCCCGGACAGCCCGTCCAGGGACTTGTAGAATGAGACGTACACGCTGTCCGCCAACGCGGCGATCTCCGCCGGCTCCCGCCCGAAGTGCGGCCCGCACTCCCACAGCCGCGCCCCGTCCAGGTGCACCACCGCGTCCCGCTCCCGGGCCGCCTCGACCACCGCCGTCAGCTCCTCCCACGACGGCAGGACGAACCCGGCGTCCCGCAGCGGCAGCTCCAGCATCAGCGTCCCGAACGGTTCGGGGAACCCCCGCACCTCGTCCGCGTCCGGCAGCCTCGGCTCCGACGTCGGACGCACCGTCCGCAGCCCGCTCACCGCCCCCAGCGCCCCGTTCTCGTGCAGCTCCGGGTGCGAGAGGGGATGCAGCGCCACGGTCGCGTCGCCCGTACGTCCCGCCCAGCACCGCAGCGCGACCTGCTGGGCCATCGTCCCGGTCGGGAAGAACGCCGCCGCCTCCATGCCCAGCAGCCCGGCCACCCGCCGCTCCAGGTCCGCGACGACCCCGCCCCCGTACACATCGGTCCAGTCGTCCGGATCGTGTACGGAGGAGGCGTCGGCGGCGAGTGCCGACAACCGCTCGCCCACCGTCCGGTCCGCACTCGTCCGGGCCAGTACCTTCGATCCCCGCCACGCGGTCAGCCCTCGCCGCCGCCGTTCCTGCTCGTCCGTCGTCGCCATGGGACGATCATCGCCCGGCGAGCGGGCGACGCCGCCCACCCGTGCGCACGGGCCGATCCGCCCGGCGCCGACGGTTCCGGAAAGTTATCCACAGGCTGTGGGCAGCGGATGAGATCCGCCGAAACGCTGGCGTAGCATGCAGAGAAATCGTCCGGTACCCCCCGCGGACTGGAACGGAAGGCCATCGCCGCGTGAACGCATCAGTTTCAAAGGAACCCCTCGACGCGAGGGACCGCCCCGCCCGGCTCACGGTCGGCGTCGTCGGCGCGGGCCGGGTCGGCCCCGCCCTCGCCGCGTCCCTCCAGCTCGCCGGGCACCGCCCGGTCGCCGTGTCCGGCGTCTCCGACGCCTCCCGCCGCCGCGCCGCGGCCCTGCTCCCCGATGTTCCGCTGGTGGAGCCGGCCGAGGTGCTGGCCCGCGCCGACCTGGTGCTGCTGACGGTCCCCGACGACGTCCTGCCCACGCTGGTCGAGGGCCTGGCCGAGACCGGCGCCGTACGGCCGGGCCAGCTGCTCGTCCACACGTCCGGGCGGTACGGGGCACGCGTCCTGGACCCCGCGCTGCGGGCCGGGGCGCTGCCGCTCGCGCTGCACCCCGCGATGACGTTCACCGGGACCGCCGTGGACGTCCAGCGGCTGGCGGGCTGCTCGTTCGGCGTCACCGCCCCCGAGGAGCTGCGGCTCGCCGCCGAGGCGCTGGTCATCGAGATGGGCGGCGAGCCCGAGTGGATCGCCGAGGAGTCCCGCCCGCTCTACCACGCGGCCCTCGCCCTCGGGGCGAACCACCTGGTCACCCTGGTCGCCCAGTCGATGGAGCTGCTGGCGAAGGCCGGGGTCTCCGCCCCCGACCGGATGCTCGGCCCGCTGCTCGGCGCCGCCCTGGACAACGCCCTGCGCTCCGGTGACGCCGCGCTGACCGGCCCGGTCGCCCGGGGGGACGCGGGCACGGTCGCCGCCCACATCGGCGAACTGCGCACCCACGCCCCGCAGGCGGTCGCCGGATACGTCGCGATGGCCCGCACCACGGCCGACCGGGCGCTCGCCCACGGCCTGCTCAAGGCGGAGCTGGCCGAGGACCTGCTCGGGGTCCTGGCCGACCAGGAGCGCCGCCCCGGCGGCCCGGGACCGGGGGAGACCCGATGACGCCCGCCGTCCCCACCGCTCCGGCAGCGCTCGTCACCCACGACCGCCCGGCCCCGGCAGACCCGACGACCCCCGACCGCCCGGCCCCGGGAGGGGCGCGATGACGCCCGCCGTCCCCACCGCTCCCCCCGCCCTCCTGCGCACCGCCGCAGAGCTGGACGCGCTGGCGCGGCCCGCCGGGGCCGAGCGGGCCGTCGTCATGACGATGGGCGCGCTCCACGAGGGCCACGCCTCCCTGATCCGGGCCGCCCGCGCGGCGGCCGGGGCGGACGGCCAGGTCGTGGTCACCGTCTTCGTCAACCCGCTGCAGTTCGGCGAGGCCGCCGACCTGGACCGCTACCCGCGCACCCTGGACGCCGACCTGGAGATCGCCGGGGCGGCCGGGGCCGACGCGGTCTTCGCCCCCGGCGTCGACGAGGTCTACCCCGGCGGCGAGCCCCAGGTCCGGATCACCGCGGGCCCCATGGGCGAGCGGCTCGAAGGCGCGGCCCGCCCCGGGCACTTCGACGGGATGCTCACCGTCGTCGCCAAGCTCCTCCACCTCACCCGCCCCGACGAGGCGTTCTACGGGCAGAAGGACGCCCAGCAGCTCGCCCTGATCCGCCGCATGATCCGCGACCTGAACTTCGGCGTCCGGATCACCGGTGTGCCCACCGTCCGGGACCCGGACGGCCTCGCCCTCTCCAGCCGGAACCGCTTCCTCTCCGCCGAGGAGCGGCGCACCGCGCTCGCCCTGCCCCGCGCCCTGTTCGCGGCCCGCGACCGGCTCGCCGCCCAGCAGGCCCTGCACGAGCGGGCCCGGGCCACCGCCCCCGGCGGCGACCGGGCCGCCGGACTCAACCGGCTCGGCGAGGTCCGTGCCGCCGCCGACGCCCAGGCCGTGGCGCTGGTCCGGCCGGGCGGGGCGCCCGCCGCCGTCCGCGCCGCCGCCCGGCTGATCCTGGACGAGGCCGCCGGCCGGGGCCGGCCGCCCCTCGCCCTGGACTACCTGGCCCTGATCGACCCGGCGGACTTCACCGAGATCCCGGACGACCGCGAGAGCGGAGAGGCGATCCTCGCCGTCGCGGCCCGGGTCGGGGACACCCGCCTCATCGACAACATCCCCCTCACCTTCGGAGCCCTGACGTGACCGGTATACGGCTGACCGCCCCCGCCCCCGGCTGGGCCATCGACGCGGACGTCGTCGTGGTCGGCTCCGGCGTGGCCGGGCTCACCGCCGCGCTGCGCTGCGCCGCCGCCGGGCTCGACACCGTCGTCGTCACCAAGGCCCGCCTGGACGACGGCTCGACCCGCTGGGCCCAGGGCGGCATCGCCGCCGCGCTCGGCGAGGGCGACACCCCCGAGCAGCACCTCGACGACACCCTCGTCGCGGGCGCGGGCCTCTGCGACGAGGAGGCCGTGCGCACCCTGGTCACCGAGGGCCCCGACGCCGTACGCCGGCTGATCGACACCGGCGCGCACTTCGACACCACCGACGGCGGCGACATCGCGCTGACCCGCGAGGGCGGCCACCACCGCCGCCGCATCGCCCACGCGGGCGGTGACGCGACCGGCGCGGAGATCTCCCGCGCTCTGGTGGCGGCGGTCCGCGAGGCGGCCCTGCACACCATCGAGAACGCCCTCGTCCTGGATCTGCTCACCGACGCCGAAGGCCGTACGGCGGGCGTCTCGCTGCACGTCATGGGCGAGGGCCAGCACGACGGCGTGGGCGCGGTCCGGGCCCCCTCGGTGGTCCTCGCGACCGGCGGCATGGGCCAGGTCTTCTCCGCCACGACCAATCCCTCCGTCTCCACCGGCGACGGGGTGGCGCTCGCGCTGCGGGCCGGGGCGGAGGTCTCCGACCTGGAGTTCGTCCAGTTCCACCCGACCGTCCTCTTCCTGGGCGCGGACTCCGAGGGCCAGCAGCCGCTGGTCTCCGAGGCCGTACGCGGCGAGGGCGCCCACCTCGTCGACGCCGACGGCGTCCGCTTCATGACCGGGCAGCACGAGCTGGCCGAACTGGCCCCCCGGGACATCGTCGCCAAGGGCATCACGCGCCGGATGCACGAGAAGGGCGCCGAGCACATGTACCTCGACGCCCGGCACTTCGGGGCGGCCATGTGGGAGCAGCGCTTCCCGACGATCCTGGCGGCCTGCCGGTCCCACGGCATCGACCCGGTCACCGAGCCGGTCCCGGTCGCCCCGGCCGCGCACTACGCCTCCGGGGGCGTCCGCACCGACCTGCGGGGCCGCACCACCGTCCCCGGTCTGTACGCCTGCGGCGAGGTCGCCTGCACCGGGGTGCACGGGGCCAACCGGCTCGCGTCCAACTCCCTCCTGGAGGGCCTGGTCTTCGCCGAGCGCATCGCCGCCGACATCGCGGAGACCCGCCCGCCCCGGACCGAACCGGCCGCGGTCGCGGACGCGGGCGAGCCCGTCGCGCTGCCGGCCCCCGAGGCCCGTACGGCGATCCAGCGCGCCATGACCCGGGGCGCCGGGGTGCTGCGCTCCGCCGAGAGCCTGGCGGCCGCCGCCGCGGAGCTGGAGGCCCTGCACCGCGAGGCCGCCGCCGACGCGGAAGAGGCCGGCGGGGCGGGCGGGTCCGGCGCCAAGGCGGTCGTGCCCGGGGTCGACGCCTGGGAGGTCGCCAACCTGCTGCTGGTCTCCCGGGTCCTGGTCGCCGCCGCCCGGGACCGCGAGGAGACCCGGGGCTGCCACTGGCGCGAGGACCGCCCCGACCGCGACGACGCCCACGGCCGCCGCCACCTGGTCGTCCGCATCGCGCCGGACCGCACCCCGGTCGTCCACCGCACGGAGACCGCGGCGTTCCCGCCCGTACGCCCGTCCGATTGAGCAGACTGTCCGATTGAGCGGACTGCTGGAAGCACCCGCTCCGCCGCACCGGGCGAGCGGTCCCGCACCGCACGTTCCACCCGCACCACCCGCCACACCCCCCGAGGAGCCGTCACCGTGAGCACGCCCGAAGAGAATCCGCGCCCCACACCCGTGGACGTCCCGCTGATCCGGGTCGGCGCGCCCGCAGCGTCCGCACCGGCCGAGGGCGGCTGCGGCGACGGCTGCGGCTGCGGCGGTGACGACGGGTTCGACCCCGAGGCCCTGGAATGCGGTCTCGACCCCGCGCTCGCCCTGCTGCTGGCCCAGGCGGGTCTCGACCCCGTCCAGGTCGAGGACGTCGCCCATGTGGCGATCGAGGAGGACCTCGACGGCGGGGTGGACGTCACGACCGTGGCGACCGTCCCCGAGTCCGCCGTGACCACCGGCGACTTCACCGCCCGCGAGGCCGGCGTGGTCGCCGGGCTGCGGGTCGCGGAGGCGGTCCTGTCGATCGTCTGCACCGAGGAGTTCGAGGTCGAGCGGCACGTCGAGGACGGCGACCGGGTCGCCCCCGGCCAGAAGCTGCTGACCGTCACCACCCGCACCCGCGACCTGCTGACCGGCGAACGCAGCGCGCTCAACCTCCTCTGCCGCCTCTCCGGCATCGCGACCGCCACCCGCGCCTGGGCGGACGTACTGGAGGGCTCGAAGGCCAGGGTCCGCGACACCCGCAAGACGACGGCGGGCCTGCGCGCCCTGGAGAAGTACGCCGTGCGCTGCGGCGGCGGCGTCAACCACCGGATGTCGCTCTCCGACGCGGCGCTGGTCAAGGACAACCACGTGATCGCGGCGGGCGGCGTGGCGGAAGCCTTCAAGCGGGTCCGCGACACCTTCCCCGACCTGCCCATCGAGGTCGAGGTCGACACGATGGAGCAGGTCCGCGAGGTGCTGGACGCGGGCGTCGACCTGATCCTGCTGGACAACTTCACCCCGGCCGAGACCGCCGAGGCGGTCGCCCTGGTCGACGGCCGGGCGATCCTGGAGTCCTCCGGCCGCCTCACCCTCGACTCGGCCCGCGCCTACGCCGACGCGGGCGTCGACTACCTCGCCGTCGGGGCGCTCACCCACTCCGCGCCGATCCTCGACATCGGCCTGGACTTCCGCGACGCGGACGCCTCGCCCTCAGCCGGGGACGGGGCCGACGCCTGATGCTGCTCACCATCGACGTCGGCAACACGCACACGGTCCTCGGCCTCTTCGACGGCGAGGAGATCGTCGAGCACTGGCGGATCTCCACCGACCCCCGCCGCACGGCCGACGAGCTGGCCGTCCTGCTGCAAGGGCTGATGGGCATGCACCCGCTGCTCGGCATGGAGCTCGGCGACGGCATCGAGGGCATCGCGATCTGCGCCACCGTCCCCTCGGTCCTGCACGAACTGCGCGAGGTCACCCGCCGCTACTACGGCGACGTCCCCGCCGTCCTGGTGGAGCCCGGCGTGAAGACGGGCGTGCCGATCCTGATGGACAACCCCAAGGAGGTCGGCGCGGACCGCATCATCAACGCGGTCGCCGCCGTCGAGCTGTACGGGGGCCCGGCGATCGTCGTCGACTTCGGCACCGCCACCACCTTCGACGCGGTCTCCCCGCGCGGCGAGTACACGGGCGGGGTCATCGCCCCCGGCATCGAGATCTCCGTGGAGGCGCTCGGCGTCCGGGGCGCCCAGCTCCGCAAGATCGAGCTGGCCCGGCCGCGCAGCGTCATCGGCAAGAACACCGTCGAGGCCATGCAGTCCGGCATCATCTACGGCTTCGCGGGCCAGGTGGACGGGGTGGTGGCCCGGATGAAGAAGGAGCTGGCGGCCGACCCGGACGACGTCACCGTGATCGCGACGGGCGGCCTTGCTCCGATGGTGTTGGGGGAGTCCTCCGTCATCGACGAGCACGAGCCCTGGCTGACGCTCATCGGGCTGCGCCTGGTGTACGAGCGCAACATGTCCCGCTCGTAGCGGACGGCCCCCGGAGGCCCGGCGTACCCACGGGAACGACCGGCTTCCGGGGGCGGCCGGCCGACCGCGACACCGACGACCAGTTAAACGGATTTTGTCCCTTTAGCACGTATTGTCGCGCTATGCCCACGCCCTACGGTTCACGAGGCGGCATGGCGTTCAGCGCGGACGAGCTGCGGGTGCTCCGACGTGCCCTCGCCATCGCCCTCCACCCCATGCCCCTGTCCGACGAGGACGTCCAGGACTGCCTGCGGCTCGCGGGCTCCGTGGACGAGGCGGTCGCCGAGGCGGGTCGGCTGCGAGCGTTCCTCCTCGCCGACCTCTCCCGCTACCGCAACGCCCTCCCCGGCTCCGCCACCGGCTACCTGGAGCTGCTCCAGGACGCCCTGGCGGCCGGTTACGACCCCCGGCCGGACGATCTCGCCGCCCTGCGGGCCCTGCGCGGCGGGCCGCTCGCCGCCGCCCTGCTGGAGCGGTGCCAGGTGCTCGCCGAGCGCTCGGTGCGGGCCCGGCTCGCCGGCCGCACCGCGGGGGCGGCCGCCCCCGGCCCGCGCGGCCGGCTGCTCGCCCTGCCCGGCGGCCGGGCCGCCGCCCGGGACGCGGACCGGCCGGGCGCCCCGGCCGCGCCGGGCCGTCCGCAGAAGCCCGGCGACCGCCCGATGCCCAAGCCGTCCGAGGTCTTCCCGCCGCGCCGCCGCCCCGCCCCGCCGCCGTCCGAGGAACGGGCGGCCGGCTGACCCCCGCCCCCTCACCGCCGGTCCGCGACGCGGCGGCCTCCACCGGGAGGTCGCCGCGTCCGGCCGTCCGGGGCTCGCTACTCTGGACGGCATGGACTACGTATCCGCGCTCGTGCCCCCCGTGGTGATGGCCGTCTTCTTCGTCTCCCTGATCGTGATCATCGTCAAGAGCCAGGGCGGTCCGAACAAGACCAAGGAGGACGGCGCGGTCGACGCGGCGTTCGCCCGCGCGGAAGCCGCGAAGCAGACCGCTCATCCGGAGAACGGCTGACATCGCGGGAGCGGGCCGCCCCTGCCGCGGCCCCGCCGGAGGGCACTCCGGCCACGCCCCGAGCGCATTTCGCACGCACCCGGGGCGCACTCCGAGCGCACGACTCGTCCGAGCCGTGCGCTCTTTTGCTGCGTAAATGGCAGAGCATTCGGGACATAGGGCACTAAAGTGATCGCGTGCCCCGCCAATTGGGAGACCTCGAAGACGCCGTGATGACGCGCGTCTGGCAATGGAACCGACCGGTCACGGTGCGGGAAGTCCTTGAGGACCTTCAGCAGGAACGGTCCATCGCCTACACGACCGTGATGACCGTTATGGACAATCTCCATCAGAAGGGCTGGGTGCGCCGGGAAGTGGACGGCCGCGCCTATCGATATACGGCCGTCTCCACCAGGGCCGCATACTCGGCCGCACTGATGAACGACGCCTGGTCACGCAGTGACAACCCCGCCGCGGCACTTGTCGCGTTCTTCGGCATGATGTCGCCCGAACAGCGCGAAGCGCTCCGTGACGCCGTTCGCATGGTTTCCCCCGATCTCACCGAAATCGCCGCCGGCGGCCGTACGGAACCGACCGGGCGGCCCGCCGGGACCGACGACCCCGCCGATGACACGGGCCGGGAGAGCGGGCGATAGCGTCGGGGCATGTCCTCAGAGCACCCGCAAAGCGATCCGGATACCGAACTTCATACCGACCCGTCGGTAAATAAGCTCGCCATCACCGTACGACGGGCCAGGACGAGCGATGTCGCGTCCGTACGCGCACTCCTCGACGGGTACGTCTCCGGAGGCATCCTGCTCGACAAAGCGACCGTCACCCTTTACGAGGACATCCAGGAGTTCTGGGTCGCGGAACGCGACGAGGACGCGCGGGTCATCGGCTGCGGCGCACTTCATGTCATGTGGGAAGACCTGGCGGAAGTCCGGACCCTCGCCGTGGACCCCGGGGCCAAGGGCGCCGGGGTCGGACACCAGGTACTCGACAAGCTCTTGCGGACCGCCCGTTGGCTCGGTGTCCGAAGGGTCTTCTGCCTCACCTTCGAAGTGGACTTCTTCGCGAAGCACGGCTTCGTGGAGATCGGTGAGGCGCCCGTCGACACCGATGTCTACAGTGAGCTGCTGCGTTCCTACGACGAGGGTGTCGCGGAGTTCCTCGGTCTCGAACGAGTGAAGCCGAACACCTTGGGCAACAGCCGGATGCTTCTGCACCTGTGATGCTCCGGATGCGCGAGGACGGCAACCCTATGTCCGAATCGCGCACGTTTCCCGTCTTCTCAGGCCGCTGAACCTCTCCCGAGGGTTTGTGTTTTCGAGAGAAAAGCGGTTTCCTTTCCGCGTACTCCATTTCCGATGAAAGGAAATCCCGTGGCACAGAAGGTTCAGGTCCTTCTTGTCGATGACCTCGACGGTGTCGAGGCCGATGAGACGGTCACGTTCGCCCTTGACGGCAAGACGTACGAGATCGACCTCACCACGGCCAACGCGGACAAGCTTCGCGGCCTTCTCGAGCCCTACACCAAGGGCGGGCGCCGTACCGGTGGCCGTGCCGCCACGGGCCGGGGCAAGGGCCGTGCCGCCTCCGGCGGTAACAAGGACACCGCGGAAATCCGCCGGTGGGCCCGGGAGAACGGCCACAACGTGAATGACCGCGGCCGTGTCCCCGCCGAGATCCGTGAGGCTTACGAGAAGGCCAACGGCTGATCCGCCGACTCCCTTGTCGTCCGCCCGGAACGGGCGCGTGACAACCGGACCCGATGGCATTCGGTCGCCGCCGCGTCCACCAGGCGTACGAGATCGGGGGCATCGCCCGTCCCGCTCCCGAAGCCCGCGAGCGCCGGCAGCGCCGGTCCGGGGGCACGCCTCGGCTCTGGGGGCCGCAGCCATGCGGCGGCCCCCGGCGAGCCTCCGGGCGCGCCGGGAAGAGGCGGAGCCGTGATGCGGCCGCCCGCCCCCGCGGCGGTCAGGTCCAGGGCGAGGGACCCCCACTCCAGCCAGTCGAGCAGCCCCGGCAGCTCATCGGCGCCCCCCGCGGCGACCAGCAGCCCCATCCGGGCCCCGGACAGCAGGACGGGGCCGGTGCGCACCCCGCGCCGCAGGACGGCACGGCCCGCCTCGGCGGGCAGCTCCAGCACGTCGAAGGCGATCCCGGTGAGCAGGCGCAGCGGAGCGCTTCCCCCGGTCGCCCACCCCAGCTCGTCCGCGTACCGCAGGGCGAGAGCCGCGTCGACGGAGGCCGGAGCGGCGTCGGGCGACGAACGGGGGGACGGGAGGGCGGAATTCATGTCCGATGAACTGCCGAACGGCCTCCCGGGTTACGCGACCCCACAGCTTCCGTAACACGCTGTGCGCATCCCGTCACTTCATGCGTCCGAAGTGGGGGCGCTCAGGAGTGTTCAGCGGCGCAAGGGTGTTCGCCCGTAGCTGAGGGAACCGGGGCGCGCCGCATGGACTGTCAGTGATTGCGGGTAAGACTTTCCTAGTGGGAAGGGGCGACACGTCGGCCGGGCCATCTCACGTTCGCCATCGGCGTAGTGGCGAAAGGGGTATCTGCCTGGCCTGCGGGAACATCGTCTCGCACCATCGGGTTGGAGCAGTTGTCAGCTGTTCGGCAGTAAGAATCCCCGCCCGGCGCGGGGTGATCCGGACGGATGTCGGCAGTTGGAATGAGCTGTCCCGTCCTGCGGGACTAGCATGCGGAAGGACTGGGAGGGGACCGACCCCTCACTGACCGACCGCTCTGAGGAGCGATTAACGATGTTCGAGAGGTTCACCGACCGCGCGCGGCGGGTTGTCGTCCTGGCTCAGGAAGAAGCCCGGATGCTCAACCACAACTACATCGGCACCGAGCACATCCTCCTGGGCCTGATCCACGAGGGTGAGGGTGTCGCCGCTAAGGCCCTGGAGAGCCTCGGGATTTCGCTCGAGGCGGTCCGCCAGCAGGTGGAGGAGATCATCGGGCAGGGGCAGCAGGCTCCTTCCGGGCACATCCCCTTCACCCCGCGAGCCAAGAAGGTCCTGGAGCTGTCGCTCCGCGAGGCCCTTCAGCTGGGCCACAACTACATCGGCACCGAGCACATCCTGCTCGGCCTGATCCGCGAGGGCGAGGGCGTCGCCGCCCAGGTCCTCGTGAAGCTGGGCGCCGACCTGAACCGGGTCCGGCAGCAGGTCATCCAGCTGCTTTCCGGGTACTCGGGCGGCAAGGAGGCGGCCACCGCCGGCGGTCCCGCCGAGGGCACGCCCTCCACGTCCCTGGTGCTCGACCAGTTCGGCCGGAATCTCACCCAGGCCGCTCGTGAGTCCAAGCTCGACCCGGTCATCGGGCGCGAGAAGGAGATCGAGCGGGTCATGCAGGTGCTGTCCCGCCGGACGAAGAACAACCCGGTGCTCATCGGCGAGCCCGGCGTCGGCAAGACGGCGGTCGTCGAGGGCCTGGCCCAGGCGATCGTCAAGGGCGAGGTGCCCGAGACCCTCAAGGACAAGCACCTCTACACCCTGGACCTCGGCGCCCTGGTCGCCGGTTCGCGGTACCGGGGTGACTTCGAGGAGCGCCTGAAGAAGGTTCTCAAGGAGATCCGCACTCGCGGCGACATCATCCTGTTCATCGACGAGCTGCACACGCTGGTCGGTGCGGGCGCCGCCGAAGGCGCGATCGACGCCGCGAGCATCCTCAAGCCCATGCTGGCGCGAGGCGAGCTCCAGACCATCGGCGCCACCACGCTCGACGAGTACCGCAAGCACCTGGAGAAGGACGCGGCCCTTGAGCGCCGCTTCCAGCCGATCCAGGTCGCGGAGCCGTCGCTGCCGCACACCATCGAGATCCTCAAGGGTCTGCGCGACCGCTACGAGGCCCACCACCGGGTCTCCATCACGGACGAGGCCCTCGTCCAGGCCGCGACCCTGGCCGACCGGTACATCTCGGACCGCTTCCTGCCGGACAAGGCGATCGACCTGATCGACGAGGCCGGCTCCCGGATGCGCATCCGCCGGATGACCGCGCCGCCGGACCTCCGCGAGTTCGACGAGAAGATCGCGGGCGTCCGCCGCGACAAGGAGTCGGCCATCGACTCCCAGGACTTCGAGAAGGCGGCTTCCCTCCGCGACAAGGAGAAGCAGCTGCTGGCGGCGAAGGCCAAGCGCGAGAAGGAATGGAAGGCCGGCGACATGGACGTCGTCGCCGAGGTCGACGGCGAGCTCATCGCCGAAGTCCTGGCCACGGCCACCGGCATTCCGGTCTTCAAGCTGACGGAGGAGGAGTCCTCCCGTCTGCTGCGCATGGAGGACGAGCTCCACAAGCGCGTCATCGGGCAGAAGGACGCCATCAAGGCCCTTTCGCAGGCGATCCGCCGTACGCGAGCCGGTCTGAAGGACCCGAAGCGCCCCGGTGGCTCGTTCATCTTCGCCGGCCCGTCCGGTGTCGGTAAGACGGAGCTCTCCAAGACGCTCGCCGAATTCCTTTTCGGTGACGAGGACGCGCTGATCTCCCTCGACATGTCGGAGTTCAGCGAGAAGCACACGGTTTCCCGCCTCTTCGGTTCGCCCCCCGGTTACGTGGGCTACGAGGAGGGCGGCCAGCTCACCGAGAAGGTGCGCCGCAAGCCGTTCTCCGTCGTCCTCTTCGACGAGGTCGAGAAGGCCCACCCCGATATCTTCAATTCCCTGCTCCAGATTCTGGAGGACGGTCGCCTGACCGACTCCCAGGGTCGGGTCGTGGACTTCAAGAACACGGTCATCATCATGACGACCAACCTCGGGACCCGGGACATCTCGAAGGGCTTCAACCTGGGCTTCGCCGCCCAGGGCGACGTCAAGACGAACTACGAGCGGATGAAGGTCAAGGTCAACGAAGAGCTCAAGCAGCACTTCCGGCCGGAGTTCCTCAACCGTGTCGACGACACGGTGGTCTTCCACCAGCTGACCGAGGAAGACATCATCCAGATCGTCGACCTCATGATCGCCAAGGTCGACGAGCGTCTCAAGGACCGCGACATGGGCATCGAGCTCAGCGGCGAGGCCAAGACGCTGCTCGCGAAGAAGGGCTACGACCCCGTGATGGGCGCCCGGCCGCTGCGCCGGACGATCCAGCGGCAGATCGAGGACGTCCTCTCCGAGAAGATCCTCTTCGGCGAGCTGCGGCCCGGTCACATCGTGGTCGTGGGCACCGAGGGCGAGGGTGACGACAAGACGTTCACCTTCCGCGGCGAGGAGAAGTCGGCTCTGCCCGACGTCCCCCCGATCGAGCAGGCGGCAGGCGGCGCCGGCCCGAACCTCACGAAGGACGCGTGACGCGCCCGTAGCGCATCACTGAGGGGCTGCCCCGGAACCGGTATCCGTACCGGTCCGGGGCAGCCCCTTTTCCCTGCCGTCAGCGGTCGGAAAGAGTGATCCGGTCACCCAGCTCCTCGACGCCGGAGAGCGGGCGCCTCTCGTCCTCGTGGATCGTCACCGTCACCTCGGGCCAGGCGTGGAGCCATGAGAGGTCCAGTACGCCGTGGTGGGCGGAGGCCCTGATGCCCAGGCGCGACACCTTCGGGAAGAGCCCGCGCAGCAGCGGCAGATACCCACCGTCCGCGGGTGACTGCACCGTCAGCTCCGCGACGGACGGCACCGCCGGTGCGCCTCTGACGTCGGCTTCCCAGGGGAACGCGGTCAGCGCGAGAGCGGAGATCCGCGGATGAGCGCGCAGTTCACCGAGCGCGGCGTCGAAGTCGTCGAGCTCCCCGACCTCCAGCCTTTCCAGCGACGGCCAGGCGTCCAGCGCGTCCAGGGCGAGAGGGCCCCGGTTCTCCAACAGCAGCTGGGTGAGTCCGGGGTGCGGGGGCAGGTCACCGAGCCGGTCCGCCGTCAGATTCTCCAGCATCAGAAGACTCAGGCCGTCGGGCAGCCCGGCGAGCGCCTCCCGCGGCGAGGGCAACCGGGCGGCGTCCAGGAACAGGGCCGTCAGGGCGCTGAACTCCCTCAACGGCTTCAGGTCCCGCACACCGGGGCACGAGTCCAGGGACAGCAACTCCAAAGAGGTGCGCACGGGCCGGAGACAGGACAGATCGGAGACGAGCCGGTTGTCCCGGATGAACAGGTTCTGCAGCCGCGGTTTCCCCTCCAGGGCCTCGCTGATCTCCCGCTCGGCCAGATCCGTACTCAGGGAGAGGTCTTCGAGCAGCGGTATGTGGCGCAGCGCCCGGAGCCTCGCGCGGTCACTGATCATCCAGAAGACCGAGGAGTGGTCGCAGTGGGCGAGGACCTGCGTGGCGTACTCCTCGGGAGGGAAGTTCTGCCAGTCGTAGACGAACGAGTTGGTCAGACCGGGGTGGGCGAGAAGCCACGCCCGGGCATGGGGAACGGCCGCGCTTCCCCCCACCGTGGTGATCAGCTCGACCACGTGCTCGGCGGCCGGGTGCTCCGTCGCCATGGATTCCGGCTGGGGCAGGAAGCCGAGCGCGTCCGCTCCCAGCCGGGCCAGCGAGCCCACCTGAACACTGCCCATGGGGGGAAGCAGGCCGGCGAGTGACGTACGGATCTCCTCCCGCACCGCGCCGTCCAGCCAGGACGCGTACTGGGCGCACAGAGAGGCCAGGACGTGGAGGTCGGTGCGTTCGGGCGACCTCTTCCCGTGCTTCCCGCCCGCTTCCAGCAAGCCCTCGACCAGCCGCGCCAGTTGACGGCGTCCGCAGTGCCCGGCGGCCAGCAGGATGACGTCCTGCCAGGGCTCCTCGTCCGCGTGGCGCAGCAGTTCGTTGAGGTGGTCGTCCTCGATGAGCTCCTTGGCGGCCAGGTAGTCCTGGAAGGTGCGGTGGATGAACTGGTAGGTGCCGTCGCCGTGTTCCCGGAGCAGGCCGCTGCGGTTGAGCAGGTGGGTGAGGATCTGCTCGGGCGGGCCCTGGGCGCTCACCCGGTCCATCCCCGCGAGCGCCCGGCCGAGCTGGCGCAGCGCCTGGTCGCGGGTGAACTCGGACTGGCCCTCGCGGACCAGCCAGACCGCGATCCGCTGGAGGAGCTGGGCGGCGTCCTCGACGTCCAGATCGATGCCTTCCGGACCCTCGATCCTGCGCCGGCGGTCGCGGTTGCCCAGCAGCATCTCCAGCGCCGAGCGGTACAGCTTCCACCGGGTCTCCGGGAGGAAGCCGTCGCGCCGGCGGTGCAGGGCGCAGATCACCGCGCAGAGCAGCGGCGTACGGGCCAGGTCGCGGAGGGTGGAATTCTGCTCGAACTGGCGGGAGAGGTCCTGTTCCAGTTCGTCCAGTCGCTCGACGTCATCCTGCTCGGAGAGCCGGGCCGCCCGGTGCCAGCAGCTCACGAACGCCTGGATGTCGTCGTTCCGCATCGGCAGCAGCCGCAGCTCCGCGAAGTCCTCGGAGCGCAGCCAGTCCGCCTCGACGGCGAGCGGTCGTACGGTCGCGACGCACCGGGTGCCCGGATAGCGGGCCAGGAGCTGCGAGAGCCAGGTGTGCGCCTGCTCACGCTCCTCCGGGGGCACCTCGTCCAGGCCGTCCACCAGCAGCAGCGCCCGCCCGGCCTCCAGGACCCGGCCCGCCCAGCCCTGCGGGGCCGCGTCGACCACCAGACCCGCCGCGCCCGACAGCTCCGCCGGACCCGGGAACGCCGCCCCCCGGGCGCGCAGGGTGCGCAGCGGCACCATGAAGGGGATCAGCCCGTTCAGCGGGGCCAGCGCGCCCTCCAGCGTGCGGGCCGAGGCGTGGGCGGCCAGCCACCACAGCAGCGTCGTCTTGCCCGCGCCCGCCTCGCCGCGCAGCAGGACGCGCGGGCGGCCGACGAGGAGATCGTCGATGCGCTGGGGGAGCGGCGGGGCGAGCTTGAGGGCCTGCTCCTGCGCCTGGGCCTCCAGGCTCAGGTACGCCGTGTCCAGGTCCCAGGCGGAGTCGTGGCGGCTCAGCTCGTCCAGGCCGAAGATCTTCGTCCGGCGGTACGCGACCCCGAGGGCCTGCGCGTACTCCGTCTCGTACCGCAGGTCGCGGGGGAAGCTGCCGTGCACCCGCTCCTCCCGCGGGTCGCCCGCCGACCGCCGGTAGACGAGGCGGAACGGCTCCGCCGCCAGGACCCGCCCCAGCGGTACGCACTCGACCCGGCGGCCGTCGCGCCCGCGCGGGACCTGGCGGGCCACGCCCAGCAGCACGTCCCCCAGGAAGACCGGGCCGCCCGAGAGCCCGGCCAGGGACGCCGTCTCGTCGTCGGGGTGCGCGGCGGGCGGGCCGTCCAGGTCGCAGACCAGCAGGTCGCGGACGCGGCCCGCCAGCGGAAGGACCGTCGCCGTGTACTGGTCCGCCTCCAGCCGCCGGTCGGGGCCGTACCGCTGGAGGCGCGGGAAGCCGGTGATCTCGCAGTCGGATATCGCCTGGCGGGTGTCGACCACGCCGAGGCGTACGGGAGGGACGGCCCGGACCGTTTCGACGGCCTCCAGCAGGGCGACGTCCAGGCGGTAGTCGATCCAGGCGACCGTGGCCCGTACCCGGCCCGCCAGCGCCGGGTGGGCGATGTGGACGGAGCCCGACTTGACCACATGGGCGCAGGTGAGGACCAGCCGGTCGGTGAGGAGGACGCCGCTGCCCTGCTGGTTCGCGGTGACGACCACCGTACGGTCGGCCAGGGGCACCGCGCTCACGGCCTCGCCGCCCCCTCGCCGGACGCCGCCGGGGACGCGTCGTCCGGCCCCGGGCCCCCGCTGAACCAGGGCGAGGAGGTGCGGTCCGCCTCCGGGTCGTCACCGAACCCGGCCGTCGATCCTTGGTCCGCCTCCGGGCCCGTACCGAACCCCGCCGTCGATCCGTCGTCCCGCGTCCCGATCTCCCACGCCTCGCCCGTCACGGCGTTGCGGGGGGTCAGGGTGAAGGCCACCTTGTGCGTGCGGCCCGAGGCGAGGGCGGCGTCCGTGCCCGCCTCGACCACCCACGCCTTCACCTTGCCGCCCGCCTTCGCCTCGCGGCGCAGTTCGAGGGTGAACTCCATCTGGATGTCCCCGACCGCGAAGGAGACCGGGTGGTCCGTGGCGCGGGTCGCCGCGTCGATGAGCTGGTTGCGGATGGACGCGACGGCGTCCGCGAGCTCGATGCCGTCCAGCGCGTGGGTGTTCTCGGCCGTCATGGGTCCCCCGGGGTGCGGTGCCGTTTCCCGTCAGCGTAGTGAAACACCGTGCCGAAGGTCCCGAAACGGAAGGACCAAGGTCCCACCGCCGGTGACAAGGCGCACAGGCCGAAACATGCCTACTACGCACGCTAGGAGGAACGGACCGGACCGGCTCCGGGACCTTCGGCCCGGCGTCGGCGGGCCGTTGCGAGGTTTCGTCCGATACGGACGTTCAGCGGTGCCGTGTCCGGAGAAGGCGGCCCGGAACAGGCGTTGAACCCATCCCTCGCGAAGGATTCCGTGGGCCGCGCGAACCTCTCGTAAAGGGACAACTCCACCCCATTCCCCCGGTCATCTCTACGGCTTTTCATCGTAGATGGGGTGTTTGAGCACCGCCGGGGGTGCGGGTTACCAAGGTTGAGCAAGCCCGGACAGCACGCCGGGTCCACTCACCTTCGGAGGACTTCCCCGTATGAAGCGCGCAACGAACCAGCACACCATCCGCCCGTCCGCCTTCCGCGTCCGTGGCGCCGTCCTGGCCGCCGGCCTGGGAGCGTCCGTGGTGCTGGGTGCCGGTACGGCGTTCGCCTCCGGCGGCACCGAGGCCGCCGCTCCGCTCACCGCGAGCACCACCGCCGACGCGGTCGCCGCCCAGGCCGCCGCGCAGGGCAAGGCCGCCGACGCCGCCAAGAAGAAGGCGTCCGACGCGAAGAAGAAGGCCGAGGACAAGAAGAAGGCCGCGAAGAAGAACGCCGCCTCCTGGAAGACCCCGGTCAAGAAGTACACGCTGACCGCCAGCTACGGCACCGGCGGCGCCCGCTGGGCCGCCAAGCACTCCGGCCAGGACTTCGCGGTGCCGATCGGCACCAAGGTCACGGCCGCCCACACCGGCACCGTCGTGAAGGCCGGCCCGAACGGCGCCGGCGACGGCCCCGCGTACGGCAACGCCATCGTGATCAAGCACGCCAACGGCAAGTACTCGCAGTACGCGCACCTGTCGAAGGTCAACGTGAAGATCGGCCAGCACGTGAAGACGGGCCAGAAGATCGCCCTGTCCGGCAACACCGGCAACTCCAGCGGTCCGCACCTGCACTTCGAGATCCGCACCACCCCGAACTACGGCTCGGCGCTGAACCCGGCCGCGTTCCTCCGCTCGGTGCACGTCTCCATCTGATCCGGCCGGCGTCACCGCGCGGCCCCCGGCCCCGGCGCCGGGCCGCGCAGCACAACCGAAGAGCGTTCAGTGGACCCGTTACACCCCGGTACCCGGGGCGTGCGCCCGGGTCACCCGACCGACGGCGACGTCGAGGACAGCCTCACGGCTCACTCCTCGGGGTCGCCGTCGGCGTTCTCCCGGGGTGCCGGGAACCGCTCAGTGCGACGCCGGCGACTGCTCCGCCGTCCGCAGCACCGGGAAGCTCCCGGTCACCGTCGGCGCGTGCTCCGGCAGCCACAGCACCGCGATCGCCCCGCCCGTGCCCTCCGCCGCACCCGAGGGCGCCGCGTTGCGGAAGGTCAGCCGGGCCCCCAGCACCCGGGCCTGGCCCGCCGCGATCGTCAGACCCAGACCGTGCCCGTGCCCGGCCCGGTCCGCGCTGCCCGTACGGAACCGGCTCGGCCCGTCCCGCAGCAGTTCCTCCGGGAAACCCGGGCCGTGGTCGCGGACCCGGACCACCCGGCCCTCCACCGTCACCTCCACCGGTGCGGAACCGTGCTTGGCGGCGTTGCCGAGCAGATTGCCGAGGATGCGCTCCAGCCGCCGCGGATCGGTGGAGACCCAGGACTCGTGCACCACCCGTACGGTCACCTCGGGGTTCAGCAGCCCGATCCGGCGGCTGACGAACTCGCCGAGCGGCAGCATCTGCAGCTCCGCCCGCTCCGAGGCACTGTCCAGGCGGGCCACCTCCAGCACGTCCTCGACCAGCGTCCGCATCGCCTGCGCCCGGTCCCGTACCAGCTCGGTGGGGCGGCCCGGCGGCAGCAGCTCGGCCGCCGTGAGCAGCCCCGTCACCGGGGTGCGCAGCTCGTGGGCGATGTCCGCGGTGACCCGGCGCTCCGCCTCGATCCGCTCGTTCAGCGCGTCGGTCAGCGCGTCGACCGCCCGCGCCAGCTCGTCCGTCTCGTCGCGGACGACCCCGCCGACCGCGTCCCCGACCCGTACGTCCGTCTGCCCCTGGGCGACCAGGCCCGCCGCGGCCGCCGCCTTGCGCAGCCGCCGCGAGAGCCGCCCGCCGATGAGCACCCCGAGCGCGCAGCCACCGAAGACCACCGAGACCGAGCCGATGATCAGCGCCCGGTCCAGGTCGTCCATGATCGTGGCGGAGCGGTCGGCGAACCGGGTGTGCAGCGAGAGGACGTCCCCGTTGGCCAGCGGCAGGGCCGCCCAGACCTCGGGTACCCCGTCGGCGCCCTGCTCGACGTGGGTGGCCCGGCGGTTCGCGCGGACCTCGTCGCGCAGGGACGGCGGGAGCGTCGGGTCGTTGAGCTGCGCCCCGAACTTCGGGCCGCCCTTCTGCATGCTCGTCGCCTCGTAGAAGCGCTGGGCGCCGAGCAGCCGCTCCAACTGCACCTCGCGGGCGTTCTCGATCATCGAGACGCGGGCCGCGTTGTGCACCACGAGGCTCAGCGCCACCGCGATGAGCGCGCCGACCGCCGCGATGGCGATGCTGATCTTCCAGCGGACACCCGTCCGCAGGGCCGGCCACTTCATCCGTGCCTCACCACTCGCTCCACGTCCCCGTCCGCGTCCGTGCCGCGTCAGCCGCGCAGCTTGTAGCCGAAGCCGCGGACCGTGTCGATCCGGTCCTGGCCGATCTTGGTGCGCAGCCGCTGGACATGGACGTCCACGACCCGGGTGTCGCCGCCCCAGCCGTAGTCCCAGACCCGCTCCAGGAGCCGGTCGCGGGAGAGGACGGTGCCCGGCGCGGAGGAGAACTCCAGCAGCAGCCGCATCTCGGTGGGCGTCAGCGCCACCTGCTCACCGGCGCGCCGCACCTCCATGCCGTCCGTGTCGACCTCCAGGTCGCCGAAGACCAGCACCCCGCCGAGCGCCTCGGAGCCGTCCTCCGTGCCGCCCTGGCCCGGTCCGTCCGGCCCGGCCGCGTGGCCGAAGCGGCGCAGCACGGCCCGGATGCGGGCGACCAGGACCGCGCCGTCGAAGGGCTTGGTCACGTAGTCGTCGGCCCCGGCCTCCAGGCCGAGCACCACGTCGATGGCGTCGGCCCGCGCGGAGAGCATGATCACCGGGACGGTCGACTCGTCCCGGATGCGGCGGCAGAGGCTGACCCCGTCCAGGCCCGGCACCATCACGTCGAGCAGCGCGATGTCCGGCCGGTCGGCGCGGAACGCCTCCAGACCGGAGAGCCCGTCGGGCATCGCGGTGACCGTGAAGCCGACCCGCTCCAGGGCGAGCTGGGTGGCCTCCCGGATGACGTCGTCGTCCTCGACGAAGAGGACATGGGTCTCGGCCATGGGTCTGCTTCTCTCGCTTTCCGTCCCGCTCTCAGTTCCCGTCCGGTTCCGCCGGGGACTCCCGCGGGGCCGGTTCCACCTGCTCCGACTGGACGGGAAGGTCACCGTCCGTGCCCTCGACGGCACGGCTGAACTCGTTGTGCACCCGGTCGTGCTCGGTGAAGCGGTCGTTCGCCCAACGGTAGGTGACCACTTCCGAGCCGGACGGGTAGGCCAGCGGATCCTTCGACCCGTAGACCTGCGTCGTCACCACCAGGTCGCCCCGGTCGATCGTCCCGTAGACGGCGGGGACCTCGACCGCGAAGACGTTCTCGTACGCGCCCTTGTCGTCCGCCCGGTACACATACGTCCCGACGCTGACCGAGTCGGCGCAGCTCATCACGTTGACCACCACGTCGGCGGTGCGGCCGCCGGTCATCGACCCGTAGGAGGTGTCGATGGGGTACGTCCTGCCCGCGCAGGGCTTGAGCCCTTCCCGGACCCGCTCGCCCACCTTGGGGTCGTTCTTGAGCAGCTTCACGGCGTCGACCCGGCGGACGGGCGCGTCCGTGCCGGTCGGGCCGGTCCGCGGGGTGATCTGGGCGACCGGCTGGCTGCCGGCGGGGCCCTCGTCCCGGGTGCCGGTGCCGCCCGTGGAGCAGCCGACGGTGAACAGCCCGAAGGCGGCGAGCCCGGCCAAGGCCGTGCCGCTCGCCGCCATACCCGTACGGAAGCCCTGGCTCCGGCTCCGCCTTTGGAGCCGGCCGGCGCGGGATCTGCCCGGGGTGTCGTCGTCCGCTTCCCGGGCGCCGCCCGGGGAGGTCGTGCCGTTGCCGGAGCCGCCCGGGGGTCGTCCGTCCCCGTGACCGCCCGCGCCGACGCTGCTGCCTCTCAGGCCGCGCACCGCTCCATCCCCCGCTCGTCGTGACGCCTGTCGTGCCGCGCCGGTGTGCGCGCCCCCGTCCGCGGCACCGAGGTGAGCGGCGACCGCTGGGCGGGGACACGGGAGGAGGCGGCGGCCGGGGCCGCGCTCGGCCGGTCACCGTGTTCCCGGGCGACCGCCTCGCGGCTGTCCAGCTCGCGGCTCTCCAGCTCCTGGCGCAGCCGCGCCAGGGCCCGGTGCAGCGTGCTCTTGACCGTACCGGCCGACATGCCGAGCGCCGCAGCCGTCTCCTCCGTGCTCATCTGCTCCCAGTGTCGCAGCACGACGACGCTGCGCTGCTTGGGAGCCAGAATGCCCAGGATGTCCATCAGCAGGGCGCGGTCGGCGCGCTGCTCGCTGCCGTCGTCGACGCTCGCGTCGGGGAGCTCCTCGGTCGGGACCTCTTCGAGCTTGCGCGCCCGCCACCACTCGGTACGGGTGTTGATCATGACGCGGCGCAGGTAGGCGTCGGCGAGCGACTTGTCGGCGATGCCGTCCCAGCGGCCGTACGTGCGCACCAGGGCGGTCTGCAGCAGGTCCTGGGCGTCCACGGGGTCGGGGACCAGCCGGCGCGCACTGCGCAGCAGCGCGTCCTGCCGTGTGCGTACGTAGTCCTCGAACGCGAGCACCTCGCCCTGCGTCATGACAACCGCCTCCGTCCCCGAACATCCCCGTGTGGCGCCGGGCCGCGGTGGTCTCCGCGGTCCGGCCGTTCTGCTGTCGCAGACGCTACGGAGGGGTTGTCACGGCGATGTGCGGAGCAGCCGTAGGCCGGTGCACGGCTGTCCATCGGTTGTGTAACAGCGGGGGAGGGGAGGCCCGGCGCGGGCGCGCCCGCCGGGTGTGCATCAAACACGCGCCTGTGTAGAGGTTGGGTTCTTCCCCCGCCCCCTACCGGCCGGGGGCAGGCGATGGGAAGCGGGTACCGGCCGGGGGCAGGCGATCGGCAGCGGGTGCCGCCTGGGGGGTCAGGCCATCGGCAGGCGGCACGGTCGGAGGTCAGGTCATCGGCAGCCGGTAGCGGCCGTCCGCCAGCGGCTCGACGAGCCCGTCCGCGACCAGTCCGTCCAGCGCCCTGGCCCGCTGCACCGGCTCCTCCCACACCGCGTCCAGCGCGGCCTGCGGTACAGGGGCCACCGCGTCCCGCAACACGGCCAGCAGCCGCCCGCGCACCTGGCGGTCGGTCCCGGCGTACGTCTGCCCCTTGCGCGGCGGTCCCTCGTGCGCCGGCTTCCCCGCCAGCCGCCAGGAACACCGCGCGGCGATGGGGCACCGGTCGCAGTTCTCGTTGCGCGCGGTGCACACGAGGGCGCCCAGTTCCATGGTGGCCGCCGCCCACTTCGCCGCCCGCTCGTCCTCCTCGGGCAGCAGGGCGCGGGCGAGCTTGCGCTCGGCGGCCGTGGTCGCGTTCGGCGGGTACTGGACGCCGGTCGCGGCGCGGGCGAACACCCGGCGGACGTTCGTGTCGAGCACCGCGTGCCGCTGCCCGTACGCGAACGAGGCCACGGCCGCCGCCGTGTACTCCCCGATCCCGGGCAGCGCCAGCAGCTGGGCGTGCTCGCTCGGCACATCGCCGCCGTGCCGTTCCGTTATCGCCTGCGCCGCCCCGTGCAGCCGCAGCGCGCGGCGCGGGTAGCCGAGCCGGCCCCAGGCGCGGACCGCCTCGCCGGGCGCCTCGGCGGCCAGGTCGGCGGGGCGGGGCCAGCGGGCGAGCCACTGCTCGTAAACGGGGAGGACCCGGTTCACCGGGGTCTGCTGGAGCATGAACTCGCTGACCATCACGCCCCAGGCGCCCGCTTCGGGGCGGCGCCAGGGCAGATCGCGGGCGTGCTGCTCGAACCACCCGATGACGGGCGTGTGGAGGGAGGAGGCGGCGACGGGGGGCGTCTGGGCTGAGGGCGAAGTCATGGCAGTCATGGCACTCACGATCCTGGCACGGAAGGCGGGGCGGGTGTCACGGGCGCGGGCGGTGTCGGCTCGCGCGGCGGCCCTCGGGGTGACAACGCCACCCGTTCTGTCCCCTCTGACCGGCTCGCGCCCTAGGTCCCGTGATGATGATCGGCAAAACTTGTGAGCGGAGCGGCGGGTGGGGCCGGAGAAGCTCCGGATCTCTCGTAGAGTTCGGAGCGTGGGATCTATGCGCAATCCGGTCGGTCCGCTTCCCTCCAGCATCTACTGGCGTCGAAGGGCGGTAGCGGGACTTCTGGTTGCGCTGCTCGCCGTGTTGATCGCCTGGGCCGTGACGTCCACGGGCGGCGGGGGAAGCCGTGACGACGGCAAGCCGGGTGGCTCCGACCCGGTCGAGTCGATCACTCCCGGACCGGGCAGCTCCGGTCCCGCGATCAGCCAACAGCCGGGCGGGCGCGACGAGTCGGACGACGAGGACGGCTCCGGAGGCTCGGGCGGCTCGGGCGGACCCTCCGGCGGCGCGGACGGGGGCGGTTCGTCCGACGGGGCGTCAACAGGCGGTGCCGGTACGGGCGGTGCGGACGGGTCCGGCGCGGGCACGGCGGGCACGGGCGGCGGCGACGGCGCGGGCCGTCAGGTCCCGGCGGGCTCCCCGCTCCCCGAATGCAAGCCCGCCGACGTGCGGTTGAGCCTCCGGACGAAGGTCAGCTACGGCCCCGACGACAAGCCGAAGTTCGAACTGATCGCGAAGAACACCTCGAAGGCCGCGTGCAAGGCCGACTTCGGGCCGAAGAGCGCGGTGCTCACGGTGACCGAGGCGGGCGGCGAGGACGACGACCCGATCTGGTCCTCGAAGGACTGCCCCGCGGCGGCGGACCCGCTGTTCCTGGCGGTCCCGGCGGGGGCGACGGTGATCCACACGGTGGACTGGAACCGGACGCTGTCCGCGCCGCGCTGTGCGACCCCGCCGGCCGGGAAGGCGGAACCGGGCACGTACCTGCTGGAGGCGAAGGCCCCGGGCATCCCGGTCCAGCGAGCCTCGTTCGTCCTGGCGAAGGACTGACCCCGCGCGCCGACCGTCCTGCGGCGCGCCGGGCATCCTCAGCCCTTCCGGCGGCCCTTCGCAGCCCGGCCTGTTCGGCGTGGTCGGGCATTTCCAGCCCGCCCGGCACCCCCAGCCCGTCCGGCGTTTGAGGACGGACCCGTTGAGATGGTCGGGCATCTCCAGCCCGTCCGGCGTTTGAGGACGGACCCGTTCATGCGGGCGGGCGCGTGGCTCGTGGTGTGGGGTCGGCCGGGCATCCCCAGCCGGTCCGGCGTTTGAGGGCGGACCCGTTCACGCGGGCGGGCGTGAGGCCCGCGGCCCCGGGCGACCCGGACAGCCCGCGGCCCTCAGACGTAGCGTTCCAGGATCGAGGACTCCGCCAGCCGCGACAGCCCCTCCCGCACGCTGCGGGCCCGCGCCTCGCCGACGCCGTCCACCGCCTGGAGGTCGTCCACGCTCGCGGCCAGCAGCTTCTGCAGGCCGCCGAAGTGCTCCACCAGCCGCTCGATGATCGCGTTCGGCAGCCGCGGGACCTTCGCCAGCAGCCGGAAGCCCCGCGGGGAGACCGCCGAGTCCAGCGTCTCGGGCGAACCGCTGTAGCCCAGCGCCCGCGCCACCACCGGCAGCTCCAGCAGCTCGGTGTGGGTCAGCGCGTCCAGCTCCGTCAGGGCCTCGGCCACCGTCCGCGACCGCTTCGCCGTCGGCTCGGGGACGTAGTCGCGGACGACCAGCTCCCGCTCCGGCTCCACGCCCGCGATCAGCTCGTCCAGCTGGAGCGCCAGGAGGCGTCCGTCGGTGCCGAGCTCGACCACGTACTCCGCGATCTCCGTCGCGATCCGCCGCACCATCTCCAGGCGCTGCGCCACCGCCGTCACGTCCCGGACGGTGACCAGGTCCTCGATCTCCAGGGCGGACAGCGTGCCCGCCACCTCGTCGAGGCGCAGCTTGTACCGCTCCAGCGTGGCGAGCGCCTGGTTGGCCCGGGACAGGATCGCGGAGGACTCCTCCAGGACCCGCCGCTCCCCGTGCACGTACAGCGCGATCAGCCGCATCGACTGGGAGACCGAGACGACGGGGAAGCCGCACGCCTTGGAGACCCGGTCCGCCGTACGGTGCCGGGTGCCCGTCTCCTCCGTGGGGATCGAGGCGTCCGGGACCAGCTGCACGCCGGCCCGCAGGATCTTCGTCATGTCCTTGTCGAGGATCAGCGCCCCGTCGAGCTTGCACAGCTCTCGCAGGCGCGTCGCCGTGAACTCGACGTCCAGCACGAATCCGCCGGTGCACATCGACTCGACGGTCTTGTCCATGCCCAGCACGATCAGGCCACCGGTATTGCCGCGGAGAATGCGCTCCAGGCCGTCCCGCAGGGCCATACCGGGCGCGACCGCGCTCAGCGAGGCGCGCATCAGCGCCTCGTTGCCGGTGCCTTGGCCGGACTTTCCGGGCGTCGTCGCCCGGTCGTTGGCTGCCACTGCACTCCTCCGGTCACAGGTTTGCGGTGCTCTCGCGTCCGCCGTGCCGTGTCCACGGGCGGGCGAGACCAGGGCAAAGTCTACCGGCGCGCGCCGTCCTCCTGTGGTGCCTCCTGGCGAGAGCGGCGCGGGAGGACCCGCAGAGCGTCGCCCATGTCGGCGACTTCCGTGACCTTCATACCGGCCGGGACCTTCCCCGGGTCCGTCGGGACGAGGGCGTGGGTGAAGCCCAGCCGGTGCGCCTCGGCCAGCCTCCGCTGCACCCCGGTGACCCGCCTGACCTCGCCCGCGAGGCCCACCTCGCCGATCGCGACCAGGTTCTTCGGGAGGGGGGTGTCGCTGGCCGCGCTGGCCAGCGCGAGCGCGACGGCCAGGTCGGCCGCGGGCTCGGTGAGCTTCACGCCGCCCACCGTCGCGCTGTAGATGTCCCGCTTGCCGAGCGCGCTGATCCGGCCGCGCTGCTCCAGCACGGCGAGCATCATCGACACCCGCGAGGTCTCCAGGCCGGAGGTGGTGCGCCGGGGCGAGGGGATCTGCGAGTCGACGGTCAGCGCCTGCACCTCGGCCACCAGCGGCCGCTTGCCCTCCAGCGTCACGGTGAGGCAGGTGCCCGGCACCGCCACGTCGCGGCGGGTCAGGAAGAGGCCCGAGGGGTCGGCGAGTCCGGTGATGCCCTCGTCGTGCAGTTCGAAGCAGCCGACCTCGTCGGTCGCGCCGTAACGGTTCTTGACGCCCCGCACCAGCCGCAGCCGGGCGTGCCGGTCGCCCTCGAAGGAGAGCACCACGTCCACCAGGTGCTCCAGCAGCCGGGGCCCGGCGATCGCGCCGTCCTTGGTGACGTGGCCGACCAGCAGCGTGGCCATCCCGCGCTCCTTGGACGCCCGGATGAGCGCCCCGGCGACCTCCCGGACCTGGGCCATCCCGCCGGGCGCGCCGTCGATCTCCGGCGAGGCGACCGTCTGCACCGAGTCCAGGACCAGCAGCGAGGGCTTCACCGCGTCCAGGTGGCCGAGCACCGCCGACAGATCGGTCTCCGCCGCGAGGTAGAGGTGGTCGTTGATCGCCTTGATCCGGTCGGCGCGCAGCCGGACCTGGCTCGCGGACTCCTCGGCGGTCACGTACAGCGTGCGGTGGTCGTCGCTCGCCGCCTTGGCCGCCACGTCCAGCAGCAGCGTCGACTTGCCGACGCCCGGCTCGCCCGCCAGCAGCACGACCGCGCCCGGGACGAGCCCGCCGCCCAGCACCCGGTCCAGCTCGCCGACGCCCGTCGAGCGGGCGGTCGCCGTCCGGCTGTCGACCTGGCCGATCGGCAGCGCGGCCGTGGAGACCCGGCCGGCGGCGGTGGTGCGCACGGCGGGGGCGCCGCCGAACTCCTCGACCGTCCCCCACGCCTGGCACTCGGGGCAACGGCCGAGCCACTTGGCGGTGGTCCAGCCGCATTCGGTGCAGCGGTAGGACGGCCGGTCCTTCGCGGATTTCGTACGGGCAGCCATGGCGTCACCGTATCGGTGGGGTACGACAACGCCGCCCACGCGGTCGGCGGCAGGCGCCGGGCACCCGACGGTCGCGGCACGCACCGAACCCGGCGGTACGGCGTACTGGACGCCGCCGGTACGGCGCACCGGACGCCGACGGTACGGAGAAGGGGCGCCGTCGCCACGGAGGAAGGGCGCGGAGACAGGGCGCGGGCGGTACGGAGGGAGGGCGTGCGCCCGCCGCCACACGCAGGGCGCACGGGAGCACTCCGGGCGCACACGCCCGATTCCCCGGCCTCTGTCCTCTTTCGAGGGATACATTCACCCGTAAGGATTAAATGTGCTCAAGGGGCACTTGGGGTGTGCACTCCTCTGCCTACGGTCGCCGGGTGATGAGCAGCAGGCTGGAGTCCCCTACGCACACCACCGGCGCACACCGGGCGCACCGTCGAGCGGCCCGCACCCCGGCCCAGCGGCCGTCCGCCCGCTACGAGCCCTATCTCGACGGGCTCTTCACCTACTGCCTCGCCGTGCTCTGCGACCATGACGCGGCCGCCGACGCGCTCGGCGCCGCCCTGGCGGTCGCGGACCGGCAGGACGCCCGGTGCCCCTCGACCGAGCCGGAGCGCCGGTCCTGGCTGTACGCGCTGGCCCGGTGGGCCTGTCTCCGGGCCCTCGCCGAGCGGGCGCAGGGCCGCCGGGCCCACCGCCGTACCTCGGGCCCGGCCGAGCCGCCCCGTACGGCCGGGGCGCCGGGCCACGTCCGCCACCGGGGGGCGCGCACCGCCCGGCGCACGCCGGAGCACACCCCGCCCGCAGCCCCCGGCCGCACCGCGCCCGCCCCGCCCGCTGCAACCGCCCCCGGCCACGCCCAGCCCGCCTCGGCCGCCGACACCGCGCCCGGCCACACAGCGCCCGCCCCGCCCACCGCGCCCGACCGCCCCGCCACCACCCCGCCGCCCCGGCTCGGAGCCGGAAACCGGGGGGGCGGGC
>NZ_JNZZ01000010.1 GCF_000717645.1 Streptomyces californicus | reverse complement strand
ACGGTCCAGCGTCAGGTCATCGGCGAAACGCCGGTCACCGGTCGCGTCGGGCACGTACTTCACACAGACAACGATCCTCAAGCTCACGCCGGCTCTCCTACTGCATCGTCTTTTCCGGGCTGCCTTGTTGCACGCAGCATAGGCGCCTTGTCGGGCCGGATCCGGTCACGAGGACCGAGGTTCCGAAGCCGATATTACTCGCCAGTACATCCAGTGTCGTACCCGTGGGCAAGCGGTGTGCACTGTGACCTTGCCGACGCGGCGGACCTGTGCGTGCGTGCCCTCAGTCTCGCAGAGCGGTGAAGCGTCCCTGGTGATGGACGAGCGGGCGTCCGGGCCCGGAATGCGAGCCGGCCACGGCCTCGGCGATGACGATGCGGTGGTCCCCGGCCGGGACACGGCTCACCACGCGGCAGACCAGCCAGGCCGACACGTGGGCGAGCAGCGGAACGCCTTCGGGCCCGCTGCTCCACTCGGTCGACGGGCCGAAGCGGTCGGCCCCGCTGCGGGCGAAGGTGGCGGCCAGATCCTCCTGGTGCTCGCCGAGTATGTGGACGCCGACGTGGTCGGCCTCGGACAGCACGGGCCAGCTGGAGGACGACGTACCGACGCCGAAGGAGATCAGCGGAGGCTCGGCGGCGACGGAGGTCAGCGAGGTCGCGGTGAAGCCGACCGGGCGGTCCCCGGCCGCGGTGATCACGGCCACGCCGGCGGCGTGGCGGCGGAAGACGGAGCGGAGGAGTTCGGGGCTCGCGGCCGTCACGGCGGGGGCGAGGTCCGGCGTTGCCGTCATGGAGGTGTCCTTCTACGAGAGTGGCGTACGGGTCCGTGGGTGCTCAGGCACCCGGACAGCGCGCACTCGCACAGCGGGCGAGGTCCACGTGGGCCCGGCCGTGGAGAAGGAGTTCTGGCGGCATAACGTCAGACTGACGATGCGTGGAGGGCCCCGTCAAGGGCGTCCCGGAATGTGGGAGATGCGTCACGGTCCGTCATATGGCGTGCCCCAGCGCCGCGACGACGTCGACGGTTCGCGGTTGACCGGACGCCCGGCGGACCACCTCTCCCCCGGCGTCGAGCACCAGGACCGTCGGCGTGCCGGTGATGTCGAGCCGCCGCACCAGGTCGAGGTGGGATTCGGCGTCGATCTCGACGTGGGCGACCCCGTCGACCATCCCGGCCACCTCGTCGAGCGTGCGGCGGGTGGCCCGGCACGGCTGGCAGAAGGCGCTGGAGAACTGGACCAACGTCGCGCGTTCCCCCAGTTCCGCGCCGAGTTGGGCTGCGTCGAGCCGCTGCGGCTGTGTCCGGCCGTCCACCTGGTGCCTCCTGATCAGAGCTCTTCTCCACAGCTCAGCACCGACGGCCGCCCGGGCATTCCCGCAGCTCCCGGCGGGCGCCCACGTGACAAGAATCTCGTGTCCCGGGCCCACCGGGGCTGGCCAGGGGCTCGCGCATGGGGCACGATCGCCACAATGCCGAAAACCTACGGCTGCGTAACTTCCGCCGGGAGAACCCTCCCGCGCCACTGAACGAAGGGCCTTCCCCCGATGGCAGAACTCGTCTATCGACCGGTCATCGGCGCCGCTCGCACCATGTTCAAGGCGCTCGACCTGAAGATCGACACTCAGGGTTCGGAGCACATCCCGAAGACCGGTGGTGCGGTGCTGGTCAGCAATCACATCAGCTATCTCGACTTCATCTTCACCGGGCTCGGCGCCCTCCCGCAGAAGCGGCTCGTCCGGTTCATGGCGAAGGAGTCGGTGTTCCGGCACAAGGTCTCCGGTCCGCTCATGCGGGGCATGAAGCACATCCCGGTGGACCGCAAGCAGGGCGAGGAGGCGTACGCGCACGCGCTCCGGTCGCTGCGCTCCGGCGAGATCGTCGGCGTCTTCCCGGAGGCCACCATCTCGCAGTCCTTCACGCTGAAGAGCTTCAAGTCGGGCGCCGCGCGCCTGGCCCAGGAGGCGGGGGTCCCGCTGATCCCGATGGCGCTCTGGGGCACGCAGCGGATCTGGACGAAGGGCCGGCCGCGCAATTTCAAGCGCAGCCACATCCCGGTCACGATCCGCGTCGGCGAGCCCGTGGAGGCGCCCGCCGACCAGTACGCGGGTGCGATCACCCGGCGGCTGCGGGAGCGGGTGCAGGAGCTGCTGGAGGCGGCGCAGCGGGCCTACCCCGTACGCCCCAAGGACGCGAGTGACACGTGGTGGGTGCCGGCTCACCTCGGCGGGACGGCTCCGACCCCCGCCGAGGCCCGCGAGCTCGGCTGACACCGCCCCCGGCGGGACGGACCCCGCCTCAGCGCGGGGCGTGGACGGTGATCCGCGCTCCGGGGCTCAGTCGTCGCAGATGACCGGCGAGTTCGGCGCCCGCGGCGTCGAGTTCGCCGTGCGTCATGGGCGCGAGGCCCTCCAGGAGGAAGAGGGCGCTGACGGACTCCTCGGTGAGCCGGGTGCGTACGCCCTGGCGCCAGTTCCAGCGGCGGCAGGTGACGCCCTCGTCGTCGCACCAGACGACCTCACCGGGCTCGGGGTGCTCCACCGTCTCCTCGCCGCCCGCGACGGTGGGGAACGGCTCGTCGCCCGTCGCGCGGATCAGCCGCATGCCGCCCTTGATGTGGTCGGTGTCCTCGCCGCCGACCGGGACGAGGTGGGCGACGCTGATCGCGTTGTAGGCGTCGACCAGCAGGTTGATGCGGGGCAGACCGCCGTCGGCGAGGGCACGGCGGGCGAGCGCCTCGGCCGAGTTGCGGGTGCGGGAGGGCTTGGCCCCGAAGGCGGTGTAGGCCGCGCGCCAGGCGGCCATGTGCGGGTCCTCGTGCGGCGCCCTGCCGTCGAGGCGGTCGGCGAGGCGGCGGGCGGCGTCGTCCAGGAGGGCGGAGCTACGTGCGTCGCTGGGGCCGTTGCGGAGCCCGTGCGCCTCGACGGCGAGGTGGGCGAAGCCGGGTGCGATGGTGCGCACCTCGTCGGACACGGTGAGCGTGAGGGTCATCGTCTGCCTTACTGCGTTGCCGCGTGGGGCCGGGCCGGCTCTGCGGCTCCACGCTTCGGTACGGGGCGGTCGGCGGGTTCCGGAGGCGTACGGGTGCACCGGATCCGTGGGCTCAGAGTCCCGCGGGGAGGTTCCGCCAGAGCTCCGAGCGGTCCCGGGCGTTCTTCATCGCATGGAGGAGCACCTCGGGTGGTGCAGCATAGACTACCGAATAGTCGACTTCATTGAACTCTGTGCGCACGATCCACGCCAGCCGCTCCTCCTCGACCGAGAACTGCGCGTCGACGCCCGGCTTGTTGCCGCGCGGGTCCACCCGGGCCCAGCGCCGGGCCCCGGGCAACCGCAGCGCCACCAGACCGTGGAGCATCGGTTTCGCGCCGCGGGCGAGCCGCTGGTAGCAGAGGCCGGCCGGAATGCCGCGGGCGCGCAGCAGCGCCGCGAGGGCGATGGATTTCGCGTGGCAGATGCCGGTACGGGCGGCGAGCACGTCCGAGGCGCGCCAGGTGACGCGCTCGTCCCCGGTGTCGGCGGAGTGCGCGATGGTGTCGCGGACGAAGTCGAAGGCCGCGTGCGCGTATGCGTATGCGCTGTCCGCCGTGAGCGCGAGTCGGGCAGCCGCCTCCTCGACGTGCGGGTGGCCGTGGTCGATGGCCTCGTCGGCGGCCAAATACGCCTCGATGTCCGGGGATTGCTGCGTGAGCTCCATGACGGCAGAGCCTACGAAGCGGCCGACCAGATATCTATCGATTTCCGGTCGGCCGCATAGTCATGCGATCGATGCGTTACCGTGCCATCTCTTCCTTGAGCGCCTGGAGGAAGGCGTCGACATCGTCCTCACGGGTGTCGAAGGCACACATCCAGCGGACGTCACCGGCCGTCTCGTCCCAGAAGTAGAAGCGGAACCGCTGCTGGAGCCGCTCGCTGACCGCGTGCGGCAGCCGGGCGAAGACGGCGTTCGCCTGGACCGGGTGGAGGATCTCCACCCCGTCGACCGCCCGGACCCCCTCGGCGAGCCGCTGCGCCATGGCGTTGGCGTGCCGGGCGTTGCGCAGCCACAGGTCCTTGGCCAGCAGCGCCTCCAGCTGCACGGAGACGAAGCGCATCTTGGAGGCGAGCTGCATGGACAGCTTGCGCAGGTGCTTCATCGCCCGGACCGCGTCCGGGTTCAGCACGACGACGGCCTCGCCGAACAGCGCGCCGTTCTTCGTACCGCCGAAGGACAGCACGTCCACGCCGACCGCGTTGGTGAACGTCCTCATCGGCACGTCCAGGGAGGCTGCCGCGTTGGCTATCCGGGCCCCGTCGAGGTGCACCTTCATGCCGCGCTCGTGGGCGTGGTCGCAGATGGCGCGGATCTCGTCGGGGGTGTAGACGGTGCCCAGCTCGGTGTTCTGGGTGATCGAGACGACCTGGGGCATGGCCCGGTGCTCGTCGTCCCAGCCGTACGCCTGCCGGTCGATCAGCTCGGGGGTGAGCTTGCCGTCCGGGGTGGGCACGGTGAGCAGCTTGAGGCCGCCCATCCGCTCGGGTGCGCCGCCCTCGTCCACGTTGATGTGCGCGGACTCGGCGCAGATGACCGCGCCCCAGCGGTCGGTGAGCGCCTGGAGGGCGACCACGTTGGCGCCGGTGCCGTTGAAGACCGGGAACGCCTCGGCGGTGGGGCCGAAGTGGCTGTGCATGACCCGCTGGAGGTGGTCGGTGTATTCGTCCTCGCCGTAGGCGACCTGATGGCCGCCGTTGGCGAGGGCGAGGGCCGCGAGGACTTCCGGGTGCGCGCCCGCGTAGTTGTCGCTGGCGAAGCCGCGTACCTGCGGATCGTGGTGACGTCGTGCGTCGGTCCTCACGGTTGCGGGGTCAGCCACAGGCGCCTTCCGTTCACTTCGGGGGCGGGCCGGTCCCAGACGCCGGCGATGGCCTCGGCCAGCTCCGTGACGTCGGTGAAGCCCGCGAACTTCGCATTCGGGCGCTCGGCGCGCATGGCGTCGTTCACCAGTGCCTTGACCACCAGGATGGCAGAGGCGGTACGCGGGCCGGCCTCGCCCCCCGCCTTGCGGAAGGCGTCGCCCAGCGCGAGGGTCCACGCCTCGGCGGCGGCCTTGGCAGCGGAGTAGGCGGCGTTGCCCGCGGTGGGCTTGCTGGCGCCGGCGGCGCTGATCAGGAGGAAGCGGCCGCGGTCGCTGCGCTCCAGGGCCTCCTGGAAGGCCAGGGACGTCGACTGGACGGTGCGGATGAGCAGCTTCTCCAGGGCGTCCCAGTCGGAGAGCGCGGTCTCCTGGAAGGTCGGGCTGCCGCGCCAGCCGCCGACGAGGTGGACCAGGCCGTCGACGCGGCCGAACTCCGCCTCGGTGCGCTTGGCCCAGTCCCGGGTGGCGTCGAGGTCGAGCAGGTCGACGGTCTCGCCGGTCACGGTGGCGCCGCCGTGGGCGTACCGGGCGGCGTCCACCGCCTCGGCGAGGCGTTCGGGGTGGGCGTCGCAGCCGACGACCGTCGCGCCCGCCTCGGCGAGCCTCAGCAGCGTCGCGCGCCCGGCGGGGCCGGCCGCTCCGGCGACCGCGACGACCGCCCCTTCGAGCGCGCCGGTCCCCTCGCCCGTGCCGTTTCCGTTCATGGCCACCGCCTCCTCCGGAGAATGGTTCACGCGGCTGCCCGCTCGTCGTTCGCCGCGGTGATTCCCTTGGCAGAGGCAATCACGTGCTTCAGCTTCTTGGCGAGCGCCTCATAGAACATGCTCAGGGGAAACTCGTCCGGAAGCACGTCGTCGACGAGCTTGCGAGGAGGAAGTGTGAGGTCGAGGGCGTCGGGGCCCTTGGCCCAGCGCGATCCGGGATGCGGCGCGAGGTAGGTGGAGACCAGGTCGTAGGCGGCGAACCAGTGGACCAGCTTGGGGCGGTCGATGCCGTCGCGGTAGAGCTGCTCGATCTCGCCGCAGAGCTGGTTGGTGATCTCCGGGGCGCGGTCCCAGTCGATCTTGAGGGTGTTGTCGGTCCAGCGGACGACGTCGTGCTTGTGGAGGTAGGCGAAGAGGAGCTGGCCGCCGAGGCCGTCGTAGTTGCGGACGCGCTCGCCGGAGACGGGGAAGCGGAACATCCGGTCGAAGAGCACCGCGTACTGCACGTCACGGCCGTGGGCGTTGCCCTCGGACTCCAGTTTCACGGCCTCCTTGAAGGCGGTGAGGTCGCAGCGCAGCTCCTCCAGGCCGTACATCCAGAACGGCTGGCGCTGCTTGATCATGAACGGGTCGAACGGCAGGTCACCGTGGCTGTGGGTGCGGTCGTGGACCATGTCCCACAGGACGAACGCCTGCTCGCAGCGCTGCTGGTCGCCGATCATCGCGCGGATGTCGTCGGGCAGCTCCAGGCCGAGCAGGTCGACGGACGCCTCGGTGACGCGGCGGAATCGGGCGGCCTCGCGGTCGCAGAAGATGCCGCCCCAGCTGAAGCGCTCGGGGGCCTCGCGCACGGCGATGGTCTCCGGGAAGAGCACCGCGGAATGGGTGTCGTAGCCGGAGGTGAAGTCCTCGAAGGTGATGCCGCAGAAGAGCGGGTTGTCGTAGCGGGTGGCCTCCAGCTCGGCGAGCCATTCGGGCCAGACCATCTTGAGGACGACCGCTTCGAGATTGCGGTCGGGGTTGCCGTTCTGCGTGTACATCGCGAAGACGACGAGGTGCTGGAGCCCGTCGGCCCGGTTCCGCGCGGGCTGGAAGGCGAGCAGCGAGTCCAGGAAGTCCGGGACGCGGAAACCGTCGGCGGCCCAGCGGCGCAGGTCGGTGACGAGCGCGCGGTGGTAGGCGGCGTCGTGCGGGAGGAGCGGGGACAGCTCCTCGACGGCGCCGATCACCCGGTCGAGGACCTTCTCGACGGCGGCCGGCGAGGGGGCGCCCTCGGCCTCGAAGTCGATGGACCCGTCCTCGGACTGCCAGGGGCGGATCTCCTCGACGGCATCCTTGAGCACGGGCCAGGCCGGGTGCTCGACCACCCGCTGGGCCGTAGCTATCGCGCCTTCGGTGGCGTCGTGCACAAGAATTTCCGTCATAACACTTCCTCCACGGGAGAACCTCGCGTGAATTCACCGTAGCCTCGCAGACCGCCCTCCGACAAGTGCGCCCCTGAAAATTATCCTGCGCACCCCCCATGGTCACCGCTGTTTTTCCTGTCGCGTCCGGGGTAGGCGCTTGGTTCCAGCAGGAGCGCCGGAGCCGGGCGGTTCGCCGCGCACGGTGTCCGCACGACGGGGGACATCGCCGCCGACCGCCGCTACCCTTCCCGGTGCCGTATCGCCGCATCCCGGCGCGGGCAGGAGCAGTCGACGGGAAACCCGCCGACGGAAACGAGGTCGCCTTGTCCTTTCTCACCCTGGGCCATCGCGGAGTGATGGGTGTCGAGCCCGAGAACACCCTGCGCTCCTTCGTCCGCGCCGAAGCGTCCGGGATGGACGCCATCGAGCTGGACCTCCACCTCAGCAAGGACGGCGCGCTCGCCGTGATGCACGACGCGGACGTGGACCGCACCACCGACGGGACCGGGCCGATCGCGGGCAAGACGCTCGCCGAGCTGCGGGAACTGGACGCGGGTCAGGGCGAGCGGATCCCCGTCTTCGAGGAGGTGCTGGACGCCGTCTCCTCCCCGTTGCAGGCGGAGATCAAGGACGTGGCGGCGGCCCGCGCGCTGGCGGAGGTGATCCTGGAGCGCGATCTCGTCGGGCGAGTGGAGGTCTCCTCCTTCCACGACAAGGCCGTGGTGGAGATCGCCCGGCTGGTACCGGGGGTGCGGACGGTCCTGATCGCCGGCAGATGGGGCGCGGACGTGGTGGACCGGGCTAAGGCGGCGGGCGCGGCGACGCTCGCGCTGAACATCCGCCGCCTGACCCTGGAGGTGGTGGAGCAGGCGCACGCGGAGAGCGTGAAGGTGATCGGCTGGGTGGTGAACACCCAGGACCACCTGCGCCTGGCGCGGGCGCTGAACCTGGACGGCGCGACGACCGACTTCCCCGAGATCCGCCGCGCCGGACGCTTCACGGCCTGAGCGCGGACGGGGCCGGGCCGGCCGGGCGCCGGATCCGGCTCGGGCGGGTTCCGGGTGCGGCCGGCGGGTGGGACCGCTCGCAGGACGCTCAGATGTCCTCGCAGGGCCCTCAGATGTCCTTGACCAGCAGCTCGAAGGCCAGGTCGTCGCGCTGCGGGACGCCGAAGCGCTCGTCGCCGTACGGGAAGGGCGTGAGCTGTCCCGTACGGCGGTAGCCGCGCCGCTCGTACCAGGCGATCAGGTCGTCGCGCACCGAGATCACCGTCATGTGCATCTCGGTGACGCCCCAGCTCTCCTTCGCGATGCGCTCCGCTTCGGCGATGATCAGTTTGCCGAGCCCGCCACCCTGGAGGCCGGGCCGGACCGCGAACATGCCGAAGTAGGCGGCGGCGCCCCGGTGTTCGAGCTGGCAGCAGGCGATCAGCTCGTCGTCGCGCTCGACGGCGAGCAGCCTGCTTCCCGGAGCGTCGATGACCTCGCGCACCCCCTGCTCATCGGTCCGCTGCCCCTGGAGGATGTCCGCCTCCGTGGTCCAGCCGGCGCGGCTGGAATCGCCCCGGTAGGCGGACTCGACCAGGGCCACCAGCGCCGGGACGTCGTCCCCGGTCGCGTCGCGGAAGGTCGGCCGGGCCGCGTCGCGGGGCGTGGCGGTGTCCATGGTGGGGCGCTCCGTTCCTCTTCGTTCTGCGCTTCTCCTCGCGCGCTGCCGCTTCCGCGCCGTCCGTCTGCCGCGGCACGCGCTCCCACGCTGCCGCGGCGAGGGCCGGGGGCTTCGCCGTCGCACGTGCGGTCGAGCGTAACGCGACCCGGAGCGCCCCCGGTGCGCACCGGGCGCACCCCTTTCACACCCCCGTGCGCCTGGTTCACCGCCGGTCCGCCGGGCATCGATCCGGTCGACCGCAACAGTGGAGGACCGACGGGGGATCGGGGGCGCGGCGTGCACGGAGGGACCCAGGCCGGCTGGCTGCTGATGGCGTTGTGCGCGGCGAGCGGGGCCTACTGCCTGCTGCGCGCCCGCACGGGAACACGGCAGGAGCGCCGCACCGCGCGTTCGGAGGCGCTGATGGGCTTCGGCATGGCGGCGATGGCCGTCCCGGCGGCGGTGCTGTCGCCCCCGGACTGGGCGTGGGCGGTCTACGCGGCGCTGTTCGGCGCGGCAGCCGTGCGGGCGCTACGGCCCGCGCTGCGCGGCGGCCACCACCTGCACCACCTCGTCGGGTCGCTGGCCATGGTCTACATGGCCGTGGCCATGGCCCCCGCGATGACGGGCGGCGGAGGCGGGCATGCCGGGCACGGGGCGGCGGGGGCCGGGGGCATACCCCTGCTGACCGGGGCGCTGCTCGTCTACTACATCTGCTACGTACTGGGCTCGGCCGGACGCCTGCTACCCGTGACCGCTGCCGCCCCGACGGGCGGCGCCCCGCGCTCCGGAGCCCCCGGGGCCGGTCTCGGCGGCTATGACGCGGAAGGCTTCCGCGGCGGCGGTGCGCACGGGCGGCCGGAGATAGCGACCGCCTGCCGGCTGACGATGGGGATCGGCATGTTCGCCATGCTGCTCACCCTGTGAGACGGAAGGTGGGACAGAACCCCCTTTCGACAGTGGTCTGCGTCACTTGCCCGTCGAGGCCGTACCCCGGGCGTGTCCGCCGCTCATAGGGTGTGGCCATGCTGGTCTCCCTCGCGCTGCTCCTGCTCGGTGCACTGACCGCCCTGGCGACCCCTCGCGTCATGGCGCGGGCCAAGTGGCCGGAACGCGAGCCGGTCGTGGCCCTGTGGGTATGGCAGTGCGTGGTGGCGGGGGTCCTCGTGTCGTTCGCCCTGTCCATGACGTTCAGCGCGGCCGCCGCCTGGCAGGCGGTGCGCGGCCATGTCTTCGCCCCCGCCCCGCACGCCGTGGTCGAGGCGTACGCGCTGGCAGCGTACGGGCCGTGGTCCGCGGTCATCGCGGTCCTGCTGGCGCTCGGCGGTCTGTGGAGCGGCGCGATGCTCCTGCGGGAGGTGGGGCGGGCGCGGCGGCGGCGCAGGCAACGCCGGGCGGAGCTGCTGGTGCGTGCCCCGCTGATGCCCGGCGAGGAGCCCGGCGCGGACCGCCTCGTGGTGCTGGAGGGTGAGCGCCCCGACGCCTGGTGGCTGCCCGGGACCGCACCCCAACTCGTCATCACCACTGCGGCGCTGGGCCGACTGAAAGGCCGTCAGCTCGATGCCGTGCTCGCCCATGAGCAGGGCCACGCCCAGGCCCGGCACGACTGGCTGCTGCACTGCTCGTCGGCCCTGGCGAACGGCTTCCCGCAGGTCCCGGTGTTCGCCGCGTTCCGCGACGAGATGCACCGGCTGGTCGAACTGGCCGCCGACGACGTGGCCTCCCGGCGCTTCGGCCGCCTCACGACCGCGCTCGCCCTGGTCGGACTCAACGAGGACCGCGGAGTGTTCGGCCCCTGCCCCACTCCGCAGGCCGAAGTCCCCCACCGGGTCAACCGGTTGCTCGCCCCGGTCGAACGGCTCACGGCGGGCCGCCGGCTGCGGCTGACGGCCGCCGCCGCACTGGTGCCGGTCGTCCCCGTGATCGTGGCCTTCGTCCCGGGCCTGCGCGCACTGGGCTGAGGTGTGCCGGGGGCCGCGGCGGCCTCCCGCGAACCGTCCCGGCGCGTCCCCGGGCTCCGTACGCCGGGCCGGGTCCCGCGAGGTCCCCGCGCGCCGGAGAGCGCGGGGGTGCGGCGCCGGGCCGCGGGGAGCCGCCCGGGGTGTGTCCGGTCCTGATCCGCCGGAAACGCCGAGACGTCCGGGTCCGGAGGGTGGCCCCGCGACGGTGTCCTCCGCGAGGATCGGCCCATGCCCTCCCCCCACTCCCCCGCCCCGGCCCTCGTCTCCCGCCCCGCCGCCGCCCCGCGGATCGCGGCCGTCGCCGGAGCCGCCTCCCTGATACTGCTCGCCCTCGTGGCGGCGCGCTGGTCGCCGCTGGTGTCGCTGGACAGGGCCGTCGCCGACGCGTTGCACCGGCACGCGGTGGCCGAACCCGGTGCGGTCGCGGTGAGCCGGGTGCTGACGGACTGGGTGTGGGACCCGTGGACCATGCGCGCCCTGATCGCCGTGACCGTGGTCGCCCTGTGGTGGCGGAACGCACGCCTGCTCGCCCTCTGGGTGGCCGCGACGAGCCTGCTCGCCTCGCTGCTCCAGCAGGGCCTGAAGGCCGCGGTGGGCCGGGAGCGCCCGGAGTGGCCGGACCCGGTGGACTCCGCCCAGTACGCCGCGTACCCCTCGGGGCACGCCATGACGGCGGTCGTGAGCTGCGGACTGCTGGTGTGGCTGCTGGGGCTGCACGGCGGCGGCCCCGGGCTGCGGTGGGCCGCCCTGGCCGTCGCACTGGTCTCGGCGGTCGGCGTGGCCGCGACCCGGGTCTACCTGGGGGTGCACTGGCTGACCGACGTCGTGGGCGGCACACTGCTGGGGGTGGCCGTCGTGGCCTGCTGCGCCACCGGATACGCCCGGTACGCCGCACCCGGCGAGAGGAGCACGTCGTGGTGATCAGAGGCGTCCTGTTCGACTTCTCCGGGACGCTGTTCCGCATCGAGCCGGTCCGGTCCTGGCTCGCGGCCGTCCTGCGCGAGGAGGACGTCGACGTCCCGCCGGAGGATTTCGAGCGGTACGTGACCGGTCTCACGGAGTCCGGAGCCCTCCCGGGCGGCCCCGCGCCGCTCCGGGTCCCGGAGCGGCTGGCGGACGCGATGGCACGGCGGGACCTGAGCGCCGCCCTGCACCGCGAGGCGTACACCGGTCTGGCCCGGACCGTCGCCCTTCCCGGGCCGGGGCTGTACGACGCGCTCTATGCCCGCCACATGCGGCCGGAGGCATGGCAGCCGTATCCGGACGCGAAGGAGGTGCTGGAGGGTCTGCGACGGGCGGGGATCGCCATCGGCGTGGTCAGCAACATCGGCTGGGACCTGCGCCCGGTCTTCCGCGCCCATGGGCTCGACCCCCTGGTCGACGCCTACGTCCTGTCCTACGAGCACGGACTCCAGAAGCCGGCCGCGGGGCTGTTCCGCATCGCCTGCTCGCTCATCGGCCGCGATCCGGCGGACGTGGTGATGGTCGGTGACGACCGGCGGGCGGACGGGGGTGCGGCGGCCATCGGTTGCGAGGTGCGGTTCGTGGACCATCTGCCGGTGTCGGAGAGGGCCGCCGGCCTGCGTTCCCTGGGTCTGGTCCCGGGCCCCTGAGCGGTGGCGGGCGACGGCGCCGGGCCGTGATGTGAGGCATATCCCGCCCCGAAAGGGGTATGGGCCCTCGCTCGTGGCCGTAGCCTGGTGGACATGTCCCCGATGTCGTCGTCCGTGTCCGCCCGTTCCGCAGCCGAGGTCAACGCGGAGATCCGCGACCTGTGGCAGCGTTCGCACGGCTGCCTGACGCCGCAGGACGAGGCCGCGTACCAGCGGCTGCTGGTGGAGTGGGCCGCCGCCACCGGCAAAGGCGCCCGCAGCGCCGCCTGACCGGCGTACCGCCGCGAACCGTCCGGCGGCGGGGCCGTGAGCCGGGAGGGACACCGCACCCCGGTCCGGTGGAGCCGGCTGTCGAGAACACCGCGCCGGATCCGACGATCCCCCGCGTCGCCGGATCCGGGCGCGCCCGCGGCGTATCCCGTGGGGCACGGCCGTGGGCCGCGTCGGGGGCCGGTGTCGTGGAGCCCTCCGCCGCAGGGATCCAGCATGTCCCCACCCGGCTCACCGGTCAATGAATTTCCGGTGCCGCACGCACCGGGGGCCGGTGCTCCGGGGCGGAAGTCCGCCCCCGGAGCACCGGCCCCCGGAGTACGTCGCGCGGCGCAGGGGACGCGGGACCGGCCGGTGGATCAGCGGTCGAAGTAGTCCGGCTGCGTCTGCACGTTGAGCTCGTCCAGCTCGACCCGCTTCGCCGGGTCGGTGCGCGGGTCATCGAGCTTCAGCACGTCGAAGCCCTTGGCGATGTCGCTGGAGTAGATGTGGCCGTTGTAGTAGTACGCCGACCAGGGGCCGGCCGTGGTGACCTGGTCGAGGGTGACCGGGCCGCGCTCGAAGAAGGCGATCTCCTCGGGCTTGGCCGAGTCGGTGAAGTCCCACACGGAGACACCGCCCTGGTACCAGGCCTGGACCATCAGGTCGCGGCCCTTCACCGGGATGATCGAGCCGTTGTGCGCCACGCACACCTCGGCGTCGGCCTGGTGACGGTCGATCTTGAAGTAACTGCGGAAGACCAGCTTGCGCTTGTCGCCCTTGCCGACGATGTCGTAGATGCCGTCGGCGCCGCGCTTGGGGCCGATCTCCTCGTTGCAGGTGGCCGCGCCGCCGCCGCCGAGCTCGTCGGTGAAGACGACCTTGTTCGCGCCCTGGTTGAAGGTGGCCGAGTGCCAGAACGCGAAGTTCACGTTGTCCTGCACCCGGTCGATGATCTTCGGGTGCTCCGGGTCCTCGATGGAGAACAGCAGACCGTCACCCATGCAGGCCCCGGCGGCCAGGTCCTTGGACGGCAGCACCGTGAGGTCGTGGCAGCCGGTCGTCTTGGAGACGCCCGGGTTCGCGGGCGCACCCGGGTTGCCGCCGTCCGGGAAGAGGACCGGGAAGTTGACGATCCGGGCCTTCTGCGGCGCCTTCACCGGCACCTTGATGATGGAGATCCCGTCGTGCGGCGGCCGGCAGTCCGGGAACGCCTCGTTGGGCGAGTACGAGGAGACGTACACGTACACGTTCTTGCCGTCCGGCACCAGCGTGTGCGTGTGGGAACCGCAGGCGGTCTCCACGGCGGCGATGTACCTGGGCTGCCGCTTGTTGCTGATGTCGAAGATCTTCATGCCCTCCCAGGAGGACTTCTCCGTGGCGGGCTGGGAGGTGCTGGAGCAGGAGTCGTCGCTGCGCGAGGAGTCCGTCGAGAGGAACAGCAGGTTCCCGGAGACGGAGATGTCGTTCTGCGAGCCGGGGCAGAGGACCTGGGAGACCGTCTTCGGCTTCTTCGGCTTGCTGATGTCGTAGATGACGAAGCCGTCGTAGTTGCCGACGAACGCGTACTTGCCCTGGAAGGCGAGGTCCGTGTTGAGGCCCTGGAGAGCGCCCTTCGGCACGTTCGTCAGGTGCTTGATGTTGGAGCTGTGGACGATCTCGTCCACGCCGGGTATGTCGCCGCCGGTGATGGCGGCCCTGGCCTCGGCCTGCTCGCTCTTGGTGACGGAACCCCGCTCGGCCGGGGCGTCGCCCGGGTCCGGGGTCGCGGCCGCGGTGGTGGCCGTCAGCAGCGTGGCGAGGAGTCCGGCCGCGGCCGCGACCGCTCCCAGACGTCTGCGCCGCACGCGGGTGGTGTGCAACGAGGTCACTGCGTCCTCCCTTGTATCCCGTTCGGGGTCGAACGGTTCATGAACCTCCGGCAGTATCGTCCCTCGCATGTACACATCAATAGATGGCAACAGAGACGTAATGAAATTTCTTGATCTTCGGCCGGTGGAAGCGTGCTAGGACGGTCAGCAACAAACCCTGTGGCACAGGAGGTCGCCGTGTTGGTCCATCGCCGGTCCGCAGCTCTGCGCTCAACCGCGCTCGCGACGGCGGCCGTTGCCGCCGTCCTCGCCCTGGGAGGCTGTGACGGGGGCGGCGGTGACGGGGCGTCGGACGCGGCCCGGGACACCGGGCCGGGGGTGGTGGCGCCCGGAAGGCCGGGCGAACCCGCGCGGACGCTCTCCGCCGAGGAGGCCGCCCGGGAGGCGGGCGGGGACACCGCCAACTCCGCCGACTTCCGCTACGCGCGGATGATGATCCAGCACCACGCGCAGGCCCTGGTGATGACCGGGCTCGTCGCGGACCGCGCGTCGGCGGACGCCGTCAAGCGGCTCGCGGAACGCATATCGGCGGGCCAGAAGCCGGAGATCGGGGCGATGGAAGGCTGGCTGAAGAAGAACGACGGCGACCAGCGCGAGCAGCACCACGATCACGGCGGGATGCCGGGCATGGCGACCGAAGCCCAGCTGAAGAAGTTGCGGGCCGCCGAGGGCGAGGCGTTCGACCGGCTCTACCTGGAGCTGATGATCACCCACCACCAGGGCGCGATCACCATGGCCACGGAGGCGCTCACCGAGGGGAACGACGTCTTCGTCGAGGAGATGGCGAGCGACGTGGTCGCCCAGCAGACCGTGGAGATCGACCGGATGCGCGGGCTGCTGGACTGAGCCGCGCGGGCTCCCCCGCCGCGGGCCGCGCCCACCGGCGCCCGCTCCGGGCACGGGCCCGGCTCATTGCACGGGCCCGGCTCCTTGCGCGGGTCCGCTCCCTGCGCGGGCCCGGCTCACCGTACGGCCCGCGAGGCGGTGCGGATCCGTCCGGCGGTGCGATGCTGGAAGCAGTCTCGGGGACCTCCGGGAAGGGGTGCGCCGTGCTCTCCGTCGCCGTCGTCGGTTCCGGCCCCAGCGGGGTATACACCGCCCAGGCCCTCCTCCGGCAGTCGTCGGTGCCCGACGTGCGCGTGCACGTCCTGGACCGGCTGCCCGCCCCGTACGGGCTCGTACGCTACGGGGTCGCGCCCGACCACGAGAAGATCAAGTCGCTGCAGAACAGTCTGCGGGCGGTGCTGGAGGACGAGCGGGTCACCTTCGTGGGCAACGTCGGCGTCGGCGGACCGGACGGCCTCTCCCCCGCCCGTCTGGCCGAGCTCTACCACGCGGTCGTCTACTGCGTCGGGGCGTCGGCGGACCGCTCGCTGGAGGTGCCGGGAGAGGGGCTGCCGGGCAGTTACTCCGCCACCCGCTTCGTCTCCTGGTACAGCGCCCATCCGGACGTCGGGGCCGACTCGTTCGCCCGGGACGCGCTGGAGGCGCGCTCGGCGGTCGTGATCGGCGTGGGCAACGTGGCGGTCGACGTGGCCCGCATCCTGGCGCGCGGCGCGGACGAACTGCGCCGCACCGACGTCCCGCGCGCCGCGCTCGGCGCCCTGGAGCGCAGCAGGGTGCGCGAGGTGCACATCGTGGGCCGCCGGGGCCCGTCCGGGGCCCGTTTCACCACCAAGGAGCTCCGGGAGCTGGGGGCGCTGCCCGGGGCCCGGGTCTCCGTCGATCCCGCGGAGCTGGCGCTCGACCCGGCGTACTCCGGGGCGGCCGGTCCGGCGGGCGCACCCGCTCCGCCCGCCGTGGTGCGGCGCAATCTGGAGGTCCTGCGCGGCTGGGCCGCGGGCGGCGGGGCGGTGGACGACACGTCGCACAGAACGCCCCGCGACGCCTCGGACAGGGCGTCCGGCGGGGCCGTGCGCCGCGTCCGGCTGCGGTTCTTCCTGCGGCCGGCGGAGCTGCTGGAGCGGGACGGGCGGGTCGCGGGGGTGCGGTTCGCGCGGACGGCCCCGGACGGCACGGGCGGGATCCGGGACACCGGCGCGTACGAGGACATCCCGGCGGGGCTGGTCCTGCGGGCGGTCGGCTATCGCGGGGTGGAGCTGCCCGGACTCCCCTTCGACCCCGTGCGCGGGACGGTGCCGCACACGGCGGGCCGGGTGCTGCGCAACGGGGTGCCGTCGCCGGGCGAGTACGTGGCGGGGTGGATCAAGCGGGGTCCGACCGGGGTGATCGGCTCGAACCTCTCCTGCGCCAAGGAGACGGTCGCCTCGCTCCTTGCGGACGCCCCCGCGCTGGCCCTGCGGCCGGCGGCGGACGATCCGCCGGCGGTGCTGCGGAGCTGGGGGCTGCGGCCGGTGGGGTGGGGCGGGTGGCTGGCGATCGAGCGCGCGGAGGCGGAGCTGGGGCGTTCGCTGGGACGCGGCCCGGTGAAGATCCCCGACTGGCCGGGGCTGCTGGCGGCGGCCCGCGACGAGAACCGCTGAGCGGCGGGGCGCCCCCTGCCCCTCACCGCTCCCGGGTCGCCACGACCAGCCGGGCACGCGGGCTGCCGTCGGGGCTTGTGCCCAGGTCGGTCAACGGCCTCAGTCCCACGGTGAATCCGGCCTGCGTCAGATCCTCCAGTACGTCGCCCAGCGCAAACGTGCGGTAGTACATGACGAACGGCGGGCGCCACAGGGCGTTGCGCACCCGCATGGCCGCGTCGAAGCCGAGCAGCGTCCAGTAGGCGCGCGATCCCACCGGCGGCGGTGCGCCGATCGGGAAGACGAACCGGCCGCCCGGCCGCAGCGATCCGTACACCTCGACGAAGAGGCCGAAGCGTTCGGCGGGCAGGAAGTGGCCGAACGCGCCGAAGCTCAGGGCGAGATCGAAGGCGGGCGCGAAGGGCAGCGCGCGGGCGTCGGCGCGCACCCAGTCCACCACCGGCCCCTCGTCACCGGGCGGGAAGGCGGCGCGGGCCTCGGCGAGCATGCCCGCGCTGAAGTCGACCCCGGTCACCCGCTCCCGGCACAGCTCGCGGAGCACGCCCACTCCGGCGCCGGTGCCGCAGCAGACGTCGAGGCCGGCGTCGAAGGGGCCGAGGCCGCGCACCTCCCGGGTGACGGCGTCGAGCACCCGGTCCGGGGTCCGGTAGGGCGTGTGGTCGAACTTGGGGGCGAGGAGGTCGTAGCCGCGCTCCGTCGAGGAGAGCGCCTGGACGGCCAGTTCGCGCACGGTGGGGCCCTGTTTGGTGAACATCGGGGATCACCCTACCGAGGCCGCGCCCCTCCGTGTCCGTGCTGCGCCTCCCGCCCCGGGCCCGACCCGCCCCGGGCGTCAACGCTCGTCGGGAAGCCGCCTCTTGAGGGTGATGGCGGCGTCGGCCGCGTACGCCTGGGTCCAACTGCGGCCCGCCCCGGACCGCCACGTGACGTGCACCGCGGCCCCGTCGGTCCGGGCGCTCTCCACCGTCATGGCCCGGTCGCCGTCGCGTACGTCGCCGCGCCGCAGGTCGGCCGCCGCGACCGTGACGGGGTGGTCGCCCGGCGCGTTCTCGGCCTCCTCGGCGGCCCGCAGCAGCAGGCCGGCCAGCTCGCGGGCCGCCTCGGGGGCGCAGGACCAGACCGACTCCCCGGCCGGGGAGGAGAAGCGGATGCCGAGGCGGGGGGAGGCGGCGCGGCCCGGCTCGCCCGCCGCGACCGTGATCGCCCCCGGGCGGCCCTCGGCGTCCGTGATCCCGCTGTCCATCGTCGTCTCCTCGTTCTTCCCGGCCCTCTTCCGGCCCCGCCGCTCGGCGCGGATCCGCCTGCCGGGCCCGCGCGGCCCGGACCTCTCCGCCCTCCGCCAGCATGTCAGCACGGCGCGTCCGGGGCTGCGGCCGGGCCGCTGTCAGTGGTCGGGTGCAGACTGGCACTGTTCCGGCACAACGGCGTATCCGGGAGGTCCTGGACCATGACTGACGTACTGCTCACCGCAGGCACCCGCAAAGGGCTCTTCATCGGCCGCAGACGCGGCGGGACCTGGGAGATCACCGGCCCGCACTTCAACGCGCAGGCGATCTACTCGGTGGCCGTGGACACCCGGGGAGCCGTCCCGAGGATCCTGGTCGGCGGGGACAGCGCGCACTGGGGCCCGTCCGTCTTCCACTCCGACGATCTGGGAGAGACCTGGGTCGAGCCCCGCACTCCGGCGGTGAAGTTCCCGAGGGAGACCGGGGCTTCGCTGGAGCGCGTGTGGCAGCTGCATCCGGCGGGACCGGAGGCCCCGGACGTGGTCTACGCGGGCACGGAGCCCGCGGCGCTGTTCCGGTCCGAGGACCGGGGAGAGTCGTTCGAGCTGGTCCGGCCGCTCTGGGAGCACCCGACCCGGTCGCGCTGGGTGCCGGGCGGGGGCGGCGAGGGGCTGCACACCGTGCTGACCGATCCCCGGGACCGCGAGGCGGTCACCGTCGCGGTGTCGACGGCCGGCGTCTTCCGCACCAAGGACGGCGGGGCGAGCTGGGCCCCGTCGAACAAGGGCGTCTCGGCGGTCTTCCTCCCCGACCCGGATCCGGAGTTCGGCCAGTGCGTCCACAAGGTCACCCGGGACGCGGCCGATCCGGACCGGCTCTACCTCCAGAACCACTGGGGTGTGTTCCGCAGCGACGACTCCGGCGACCACTGGAGCGACATCGGCGCGGGCCTGCCCTCCGACTTCGGGTTCGCCGCCGTCGCGCACCCGCACCGCGGCGGCACGGCGTACGTCTTCCCGATCAACGCCGACGCCGACCGGGTCCCGGCCGAGCACCGCTGCCGGGTGTTCCGGACGAGCGACGCCGGGCGCACCTGGGAGCCGCTCTCCGAGGGACTGCCGGACGGGGAGCACTACGGCACGGTGCTCCGGGACGCTCTGTGCACCGACGACGCGGACCCCGCGGGGGTCTACTTCGGCAACCGCAACGGCGAGTTGTACGCCAGCGCGGACGACGGGGACAGCTGGCGGCAGCTCGCCTCGCACCTGCCGGACGTCCTGTGCGTACGGGCGGTGGCGCTCGGCTGACGGAGAGCCTTCGGGGGCGGGACGAGGGCCGCTGCCCGGCGCGGCAGCGCCCGCACCGGCCCCGGGCGGACCGCAGTTGATCGGAGTGGTCGTATCAGCAGTAGAGTGCGGCCCGTGGCAGCACGACCGTTGAAAGAGATCATCGAGCCGGGATGGGCCGACGCCCTCGAACCCGTCGCCGAACGCATCGCCGCTATGGGCGACTTCCTCCGCGCGGAGATCGCCGCGGGACGCACGTACCTGCCCTCCGGGGCTCATGTGCTGCGCGCGTTCCAGCAGCCCTTCGAGGAGGTGAGAGTGCTGGTCGTGGGCCAGGACCCGTACCCCACGCCGGGGCACGCGATCGGGCTGAGCTTCGCGGTGGCCCCCGACGTACGGCCGCTGCCGGGCAGCCTGGAGAACATCTTCCGGGAGCTGCACGGGGATCTGGGACTGCCCCGGCCGTCCAACGGCGACCTCACGCCGTGGACCCGGCAGGGGGTGCTGCTGCTCAACAGGGCGCTGACCACCGCGCCCAGGCGGCCGGCCGCCCACCGGGGCAAGGGGTGGGAAGAGGTGACCGAGCAGGCGATCAAGGCGCTGGTGGCCCGGGGCACCCCCCTCGTCTCGGTCCTGTGGGGGCGTGACGCCCGCAATCTCCGTCCGCTGCTGGGCGACTACCCCGCGATCGAGTCGGCGCACCCCTCCCCGATGTCCGCGGACCGGGGCTTCTTCGGCTCGCGGCCGTTCAGCCGCGTCAACGAACTGCTGGAGCGCCAGGGCGCGCAGCCGGTGGACTGGCGACTTCCGTGACCCCGGCGGTCCCGGCGGCCTCCGGCGCGTACGTCCTCGGCGTCGACTCCGGGGGCTCCGGGCTGCGGGTGGCGCTGGGCCGGGTGGGAACGTCCGGCCCGCTGTCCACGGCCCTCTGCGCGAAGCCGGTGCGGACGGGTACGGGCGGTATCGACGCCGGGCATCTGCTGGAGCAGGTCCTGCCGGCGGCCCGGGAGCTGTTGCGGCAGGCGGGCCCCTCCGCGGCCGACGGCGCCGGTACGGGCGGGGTCGCGGCGCTGGCGATCGGGGCCGCCGGGATGGCCACGCTGGGCGAGCGGCTGCGGGCGGAGCTGCCCGGCGCGCTCGCGGACGCCCTGGGTGTACGCCGGGTGGCGCTGGCGGCCGACGCCGTGACGGCGTACGCGGGCGCGGTGGGGCAGCGCCCCGGGGCGGTCGTGGCGGGCGGCACGGGCATGATCGCCCTCGGGACGGACCTGAAGGAGTGGCGCAGGGCCGACGGCTGGGGTCACCTTCTGGGTGACAGCGGTGGCGGTGCGTGGATCGGCCGCGCGGGGCTGGACGCGGCGATGCGCGCGCACGACGGACGGCGGGGTGGTTCGCCCGCCCTGCTGGAGCGGCTGCGGGCCGTGTTCGGTCCGGCGGAGGAGCTTCCGGGGCTGCTGTATCCGCGTTCGGACCGGCCGGCCGTGCTCGCGTCGTTCGCGCCGGAGGTGGCGGCGTGCGCCGGAGCGGACGCAATCGCCGCCGGCATTCTGCGGCAGGCCGCCGGTCATGTCGCGGAAGCGGCGGCGGCCGTGTGCCCGACGACAGCCGGGACGGACGGCGCGCGGGAGGCCACCGGCGAAGTGGCCCTGACCGGGGGCCTGTTCCGGATGGGTGAGCCGCTGGTCGCCCCCGTACGGGAGGAGCTGGCGCTGCTGGCGCCGGGGGCGCGGGTGACCTCGCCGGAGGGAGACCCGCTGACCGGCGCACTCCGGATCGCGCAGGCCCTCGCCTCCGACGAGCTGCGGCTGCCGCTCCATCCGACGATGCTCTTCGTCCCCCGGGAGGGCCCGGCCGGACGGCGCGGCTGAGCGGGAGCGGCGGCGCGGCCCGCGGCGGCGGAGCGGGGAGCAGGGCGGGCGGAGACCGGGGCACAACGGACCGACAGAAACGGACACTCCAGCCGTTCATCCCTCATCGGACATAAGCGGATAGTTAACGCTCGACCGGACCCTCCCCGAACAGAGGGGCAGGCAAAACCAGTAGCATGCGGCGCCATGAGCACCCCCACTGGGCCCGCTTCCGGCCTGCCTGTACGAATGCCGCGACCTCGCCAGTCCGGACGGCACCGCCGCCCGGAGCCCGTGGTCGCACCCGAGGGCGCGGCCGCCCTCGTCCTCGCCGTTCCCGGTACCCCCTCCTCGGCCACGCGCGGCCTGGCCGAAGAGGTGATCAGCATCGCCCGTTCCGAGCTGCCCGGCCTGAACGCCGTGATCGGCTACGTGGACGGCGACGACGCCGAGTACCCGACCCTCGCCACCGTCCTCACCCGCACCGCCGCCGAGCGCGTCGCACGCTACGAGCAGGCCGTCGCCGTCGGGCGTGAGGTCGCCGAGCCCTCCGGCCCGCCCGCCGTCGTCGTCCCGCTGCTCGCGGGCCCCGACAGCGCGCTGCTCCGCCGGATACGGCAAGCGGTGATGGAGAGCGGCACGCAGTCCGAGCTGACCGATGTGCTCGGCCCGCACCCGCTGCTCGCCGAGGCCCTGCACGTACGGCTGTCGGAGGCCGGGCTGGCGCGCGCCGACCGGGCCAGGCTGTTCACGGTGGCCACCGCGGCCGACGGCATCGTGCTGGTCACCGTGGGCGGCGAGGAGGCGGTGCGGGCCGCCGGGATCACCGGCATGCTGCTGGCCGCCCGGCTCGCGGTCCCGGTGATGGCCGCCGCGCTGGACGTGGAGGGTTCGGTCACCTCGATCGCGGAGCAGCTGCAGGGCTCCGGCTCCGCCCAGCTGGCGCTGGCGCCGTACCTGGTGGGCCCGGAGGTCGACCCCGGTCTGCTGGACGCCGCCGCGAAGGAGGCGGGCTGCGCGACGGCCGAGCCGCTCGGCGCGTACCCGGCGATCGGCAAGCTCGTCCTCTCGCTGTACGCGACGAAGCTGGGCATCACGCCGGCGACGCCGCAGGGCGCCCAGGCTCACTGACCGGACGCCGTCGCGGCGGCGCGGGAAGCCGGACAGCGTGACGGGCCCGGACCGGAGGAGATCTCCTTCGGTCCGGGCCCGTCACGCTGTGCCGGGGCGGCCGCCGTCAGAGGAGGACGACGCAGGAGGCCGCGGGGACGTCGATGGAGCCGGCGTGCCGCGGGATGCCGGTCTGGGCGTCCACGGCGAACCAGCTGACGTTCCCGGACCGCTCGTTGGCCGCGTACAGCCACTGGCCGCTCGGGTCGAGGGTGAGGTCGCGCGGCCAGTGCCCGCCGCAGCCGACGGTGGCCACCAGGGCGGCCTTCTCGCCGCTCTCGTCGAGGGTGAGGACGGAGATGCTGTCGTGGCCGCGGTTGGCGGTCCACAGGAAGCGTCCGTCGTGCGCGACGACCACCTCGGACGGGTAGGTGCGCCCCGCGTCGTCGGCCGCCTCGACGTCCTCGGGCAGCACCGGCGCCTCCCCGAGGACGTCGAGGCGGCCCGCCGCCGCGTCCCAGCGGCACACGGTGAGGACGGGCTCCAGCTCGCCGAGGACGTAGGCGAGCGAGCCCGAGGGGTGGAAGGCCAGGTGGCGCGGCCCGGTGCCGGGCCGCAGCGCGGTCTCACTGTGCAGGGTCAGCGAGCCGGTCGCGGGGTCGAGGGCGCAGACGCGCACCGCGTCGGTGCCGAGGTCCACCCCGACCACCCAGGCCCCGGAGGGGTCGGCGAGCACCTGGTGGGCGTGCGGGCCCTCCTGCCGGTCGGGGTCCGGGCCGCTGCCCTCGTACCGCAGGACGTCGGAGGCGGGCCCGAGCGCCCCGTCGTCGAGGACGGGCAGCGCGGTGACGCTGCCGGAGGTGTAGTTGGCCGTGACCAGGTGGTTCGCGGCAAGCGCCAGATGGGTGGGCCCGTCGCCGCCGACGGCCTGGACGGAGCCCAGCAGGGCGGGGACGTCCCCGTCGGCGGAGAAGGCGGCGGCGACGCCCGGGGCGCTCTCGCCGACGGCGTACAGAACCGTTTCGCCGTCGCGGGCGCCGATCGCGAGGAAGGAGGGGTCGGGCACGGCGTCCGTGGAGCCGAGCACGGTCAGCGCTCCGGTGTCCCGGTCCACGGCGGCGGCGGTGATGCCGAGCCCGCCCGCCGAGGTGAACGACCCTACGAATGCCCGCCCGGCGCTGTTGCCGACCATCGCGCTACCCCTCTTCACCGTCGCCACGTTTCCACCGTCGCCGCGATCTTCACGGCCGACGGTAGCAGGCGGCCCACGGAGGTCCAGACCAATAGGGCCATGGGGGTGAGGCCCCGCCGACGAGCGCCCTGGAACGCGGCCGGGAACTGGGCGGCGTACCGCCGCTGACCAGCCCTCAGACCGGTTTTCCCGTACGCGGGTCGGCCCTTCCCCATAGGGTTCGGCCATGCCCTTCCCGTCGGCCGCCCGCACCGGACTCCGGACGGCGGCCTTCCGCCTCCTCCGGCGGACCGCACGGGACGGCCTGCCGGGTCCGCGCCGACCGCGGGGCCCCGCCACGCACCGCGCTCCGGAGCCTCGCCCCCTTCTCCGCACCCTCTCCCGATGGAGGACCCCACCATGCCCGAGCAGCCGATCCTCGCCCTCGACCCCTCCGGCTCCGACCGCCACGCGGAGTACCGGGCCCTGCGCGAGCGCGGTCCCGCGACCCGGGTGGACGTCCTCGGAGTGACCGCGTGGTCCGTCACGGACCCCGTCCTCCTCAAGGAGCTCCTCACCAGCCCGCAGGTCTCCAAGGACGCCAGGGCCCACTGGCCCGCCTTCGCCGAGACGGTGGCCACCTGGCCGCTCGCGCTCTGGGTCGCGGTGAACAACATGTTCACCGCGTACGGCGGGGACCACCGCAGGCTGCGGCGCATCGTGGCGCCGGCGTTCAGCGCCCGCCGCGTCCAGGAGCTGCGCACCTCGGTGGAGAAGGTCGTCGGGAGGCTCCTGGACGAGCTCGCCTCCCGGCCCGCCGGCGAGGTGGCCGACCTGCGCCAGGAGCTGGCCCACCCCCTGCCGATCGCGGTGATCGGCAAGCTCATGGGCGTGCCCGAGGGCCGGCTCGACGGATTCCGCGCCGTGGTGGACGGCGTGTTCGACACCACCCTGACCGTCGAGGAGGCCACCGCCAACACGGCCTCCCTGTACGGTGCGCTGAACGCCCTGATCGACTCCAAGCGCTCGGAGCCCGGCGACGACATGACCTCGCTCCTCATCGCCTCCCGCGACGAGGAGGGCGACGGCGGCGGCCTCACCGACGAGGAACTGCGCGACACCCTGCTCCTGATGATCTCCGCGGGCTACGACACCACGGTCAACGTGATCGACCAGGCGATCACCGCCCTGCTGACCGACCCCGCCCACCTCGCCCATCTGCGGGCGGGCCGTGCCGACTGGCACGGCGTCGTCGAGGAGACCCTGCGCCACGAGCCCGCCGTCAAGCACCTGCCGCTGCGCTACGCCGTCTCGGACATCCCCCTGCCCGGCGGCGGGAAGATCGCCCGGGGCGAGGCGATCCTCGCCTCGTACGCCGCCGCCAACCGCCACCCCGGCTGGCACGGGGAGACCGCCGACAGCTTCGATCCCACCCGCCCCACCAAGGACCACCTGGCCTTCGGCCACGGCGTTCACTTCTGCCTCGGCGCCCCACTGGCCCGTCTGGAGGTCGCCACGGTCCTCCAGCAGTTCTTCGACCGCTTCCCCGACGCCGAACTGGCCGTCCCGGCGGCCGAACTGAAGCCGCTCCCGTCCCTGATCAGCAACGGCCACCAGAGCCTGCCGGTACGGCTGCGGCCGTCGCTGGGCTGACGTCGGGGCCGGGCGTACGGCGGAGGGGGCACGGGCCACGCGGGCACGGGCCACGCGGGCGCAGGGCGCGCGGGCGTACAGCGCGCGGGCGTACGACTCAGGGGCGTCAACGAGCCATTCCCGGCCGCCCGGCGTGACCGAAAAGGGTCAACACCTCCATCATTCCGGCCAGTTGACCTACGCTTTGCATGCCCTCGGGACCGAACGAGGGTTCGATGCATCGTGAAAGGTTTCGCTTCTCGTGGCTGGCACCGGTCTCCGCAAATACGTCAGGTCGAGGCAGCACCGGTGAGCCGACCGTCGAGGGAGTCCCGGCGCGGCGCGGGTGCGGGCGCCACGGTCATCGGATGGACGGCCGCCCTGTCGGCCGCCGCCGGCGCGGGGTGGGGCGCCGCCGCCGCCGACGCGGCCTGGCGCCACGTCCTCGCTGGAGCCTGTGCCGCGGCCGTCGTCCTGATGACCGCCGGAATTCTGGTTCTCGCCAGGCGGCTGTCCGCCGAACGCGCGCACCGTACGCAGGAGGCCGGCGTGGCCGACGCGCGGGGCGCCGAGGTGGCGCACCTGGCCGCGGTACGCGTTCCGGCCATCGTCGAGCGGCTCCACACCGGACGGCGGCTCGACGGCGTGCCGGGGCCGTTGGCACCGCCGGAGAGGACGGGCGCGGAGTTCGCGCGGGCGCTGGACTCGGTCGTCGTCACACTCGGCTCGGACGCGGCCCTGCACCGCGAGCGCGCCCTGCGCGACTCGGTGCAGACCGCCTTCGAATCCGTCGCCCGCACCATGCACGTGATGGCGACCGTGCAGCAGCAGGTCCTGGACGAGGTCGAACGCGCCATCGAGGACCCTCTCCTGATGGCGAACGTGATGAAGGCCGACCACGCCGCGTCGCAGATGACCCGCAAGGCGCAGACCCTCCTGGTGATGTGCGGAATCTGGCCCACCCGCCGGGAGCCCCGGCCGGTCTCGCTCTACGACTGCGTACGGGGCGCCCAGTCCCGGATCGTGGAGTTCGGGCGGATCGAGGTGCACGGCGGCCAGAACCTGTACGCGGTGGCCCCGGCCGCGGAGGGCCTGATGCACTCCATCGCCGAACTGCTGGAGAACGCCACGGTGTTCTCCCCCTCCAGCTCCCCCGTGGTCGTCAGCGTGCGGGAGGTGGGCGCCGGCGCGGTCGTCGAGATCGACGACGCCGGGCTCGGGATGCCGCCGGACGTCCTGGACCAGGCCCTCGGCCGGCTCCGCGACGACCTGGACCTGACCCGGCTGGGCGCGGTGCCCCGGCTCGGCCTGACCTGCGTCGGACGCTGGAGCCGGGAGCTGGGCTTCACCGTGGAGCTGAGCGGGTCCTCGGCGTACGGCGGCACCCGCGCGGTGATGTTCGTACCCTTCCGGCTGCTGACCGACCCGCTGCCCGCCCCCGCCGCGCACCGCCGGCCGGCGGCCGAGCGGGCCGAGCCCTCCGCTCCCCCGGTCCCGGTGCGCGACGACGCCGCCGAGCCGGCCGGCGAAACCGCCCTGGCCGCTCTGCCCCAGCGGCGCAGCCGACGCGGCGCCCCCCGCGCCGCGTCCCCCGCACGGCATGCGGCCCCCGGCCCGCCGACCGCCGTCGCGCCCTCCGAACCCTGGACGCCGGAGGCCGCACGCGCCTCGATCGCCGGCGTCATATCCGGGACGCTGCGCGGCCGGGCGGCCGTCGACGCGGACGCCGAACCGTCCCCACCCGGCGGACAGCCCCTTCCCACCACCCCGCACGAGCACGACGGAGGCCGACCGTGACCGGAACCATCACTCGACTCCCCGACCTGGGGTGGATGCTCCGTCCCCTCACCGAGATCCCGGGAGTCCGGCACGCCGTGGTGGTGTCCGAGGACGGGCTGCGCCTGGGGCACGACTCCGCCGAGAACCTCTCGGGCCCGGTGGCCCGCCTGAGCGTCGCGGAGGCGGAATCGCTCTCGGCGGCCTGTGCGGCGATGACCATGACGGGCCGGTCCACCGGCGCGCTGCTGTTCGGACGGGGAGCCACGACACGCCAGTTGATGATGGAGACCGACCAGGGGTTCGTGCTCTTCACCCACGCCGGGGTGGGCGCGCACCTGGGGGTCGCCACCGATCTGGAGGCGGACGTGGGCCTGGTGGCCCAGCAGATGCAGTTGCTGGTGGCGAAGATCGGCGCACACCTGAGCAGCCTGCCCCGGGACGAGGCCCCCGCGACGTGACGGCGGAGCGGCCTGAGGCGCCGAGAGCCTCGGCGATCCGCCCGTACGTCATCACCCGCGGGCGCACGGAGTCCGAGGGCGAGCCGCTGTCCTGGGAGTCCCTCGTGATGACGGCGGACGCGGCGTTCCCCGCCGCCCTCCAGCCGGAGCACCTCGCGATTCTGAAGCAGTGCGAGGGACTCATCTCGGTCGCGGAGGTGGCCGCCCATCTGGGCCAGCCCCCGTCCGTCGTCCAGGTGCTGCTCTCCGACCTCCTCCGCTGGGGGCTGATCGTGACCCGGCCGCCCATTCCGCCGGCCGAACGCGCCGATGTGACCATGCTCAGAAAGGTCCTCCATGGTCTCGAAAGCTCCCTCTGAAACCCTCGCCGGGGCGCATCCGCCGCCGGCCGGCGGGAAGTACCTCGACTCGAACGTGGCGGGCGCCGCGAAGATCCTGGTCGTCGGCCCGCTGGGGGTGGGCAAGACGACGCTGATCGGCACGGTGTCGGAGATCGAACCGCTCTCCACCGAGGCGTCGATGACCCGGGCGGGCGTCCGGGTCGATCCCGACGTGGACAGCGGCAAGAGGACCACCACCGTCGCCCTGGACTTCGGCCGGCTGACGATCGACGGCGATCTCGTCCTGTACCTGTTCGGCACGCCGGGCCAGCAGCGGTTCCTGCCGGCCTGGCGGGATCTGGCCAAGGGGGCGCTCGGCGCGCTCGCGCTGGTGGACACCCGGGACCTGGCGGCCTCTTTCGACGCCCTGGACAACCTGGAGGACCTGGACCTCCCGTTCGCGGTCGCCGTCAACGTCTTCCCGTCCGGCCCCCGGTACGACGCCGACGACATCCGTGCCGCCCTCGACCTGCTGCCCGACACCGAGCTGGTGACCTGCGACGCACGGGACCGGACCTCGTCGATCCGCGCGCTGATCGCCCTGGTCCGTCATCTCATCCACGTCGCCACGGAGTCCTCATGAGCACGCCGCACCCCACGGCCGGACAGGCCGCCGGCTGCCCCGTGAGCGGCACGCCCGCCACGACGGCCCGACTGTACGGGCCCGGCCTCGACGGCGACGCGATGCCCGCGCTGTACGAGGCGCTGCGCGGCGCCCACGGCCCGGTGGCGCCGGTGTCCGTCGCTCCCGGCATCGACGCCTGGCTGGTCCTGGGCCACCGCGAACTGCTGCGGCTGACCCGCGAGGAACAGGACTTCTCGCACGACCCGCGCCGGTGGAGCCGGCTGCGCGAGGGCCGGGTGCCGGCCGACGCGCCGATCCTGCCGATGGTCGGATGGCGGCCCGCGCTGCTCTTCGCGGACGGGCAGCAGCACCGCAGGATGCGCGCCGCCGTCTCCGATGCGCTGGCCGGGATCAACGGGCACGAGCTGCGCCGCGGGGTCCGGTCCACCGCCGAGGACCTGATCGCCGGGTTCGCCGCGCGGGGCGAGGCCGATCTCGTCGCGGGTTACGCGCGCATGCTGCCGATGCGGGTGATCGCCGGGCTGCTCGGGCTGGACGAACGGACCGGCCGGGAGCTGGTGGACGCGGTGGGCGGCCTGGTGTCCGCCACCAGCGGGGCGGCCGACGCCAGCCGCCGGATGGGAGCCATCCTGCAGGGGCTGATCGAGCGGAAGCGGCGGGTGAGGGGCGACGACATCGTCTCCTCGCTGCTGCACCACCCGGCGCGGCTCACCGACGAGGAGGTGCTGCACAACCTCGTGGTCATGTTCGTCGCGGGCAACCAGACCACGGTGAACTGGATCGCCACCGCGCTACGCGTCCTGCTGTGCGACCCCGCTCTGCGCTCCTCCCTCAGCGGCGGCCATCTCAGCGTGGACGACGCGCTCGACCTCGTCCTGTGGCGCTTCCCGCCCACCCAGAACTTCCCCGCCCGCTACGCCACGCGCGACATGAGGTTCGGCGGTCAGGACATCCGGGCCGGCGACATGCTGATCCTGGGCCTGGCGGCGGCCAACGCGGATCCGGAGGTCCTGCCGGCCGACGGCGCCCCGGTGGTCGGCAACCGCTCCCATCTGGCGTTCGGTGCGGGACCCCACACCTGCCCCGCCCAGGATCCGGCCCGCCTGATCACCCGGACGGCGGTCGACACGATCCGGCACCGGCTGCCGGACTTGGAACTTGCGGTTCCCGAGAGCGAGTTGAAGTGGGTCAACTCGCCGTGGAGCAAAGGGCTCGGCACCCTGCCCGTGCGCTTCACCTCGCCGCTGTCCCCCTCGGGCCCCGCGCCCTCCGGGGCACCCGGGGCACCCGCCCCGGCGTGACCGCGCCGGGTGGCGGCGCGGCCGCGGCCCGCCCTTCCTCCTCACGTATCGACCCGCTCGAAGAACTGGAGTCCCGTTGAACACGTCACCGACGAACGCCGCCGCTCCTTCTCCGCACCGCCTGGACCCGGCCGGCGGCTGTCCGCACGCGGCCAACGCCCGGCTGCTGGCCCGCGGGGCGGTCGCCCCGGTGGTCCTCCCCGGTGACGTACAGGGCATGGCGGTGCTGGGCCACGAAGCGCTCAAGGAGTTCCTCGCGCACCCCGATGTCGCCAAGAACGCCCAGCACTTCGCGGCGCTCCAGGCCGGGGAGATCGCCGACGGCTGGCCGCTGAAGACGTTCGCCACGGTGCAGGGGATGACGACCGCGGACGGCGCCGACCACCGGCGGCTGCGGTCGCTGATGAGCAAGGCGTTCACCGCCCGCCGGGTCGAGGAGCTCCGCCCCTCCGTGGAGGAGCTGACGTCCCGCCTGCTGGACGGCCTGGAGACGGCCGCCGGTGAGGACGGCGTCGTCGATCTGCGCACCCACTTCGCCCTGCCGCTGCCGATGGGTGTCATCTGCGAGCTGCTGGGCGTGGAGGAGTCCCATCACGACCGGCTGCACGCCCTCTCGAACCAGATCGTGGCCACGGACATCGGGCCGGCCGAGGCGATGGCGGCCAACCGGGAGATGGTGGAGGTGCTGAGCGCGGTCGCGGCCGCGCGGACGGCCGATCCGGGGGACGACCTCACCAGCGCGATGATCGCGGCCCGGGAGGAGGGCGGCGACCGGTTCAGCCCGCACGAGCTGATCGGCACGCTGATGCTGACCATCATCGCCGGGCACGAGACGACGCTGAACCTGATCACCAACGCCGTGCGCGCCCTGTGCACCCACCGGGACCAGCTCGACCTGGTGCTCGCCGGCGGGGCGAGCTGGGCGGACGTGGTGGAGGAGACCCTGCGCTGGGACAGCCCGGTCAGCTACTTCCCGTTCCGCTACCCGACCCGGGACCTGACGGTGGACGGCACGGTGATCCCCCGGGGCACCCCGGTGCTCGCCGGGTACTCGGCGGCCGGCCGCGACACCCGGGCGCACGGCGCGGACGCGGCGCGCTTCGACATCACGCGCACCGACGGTTCCCGCCACCTCTCCCTGGGCCACGGGGCGCACTTCTGCATGGGCGCGCCGCTGGCCCGGATGGAGAGCGTCACGGCCCTGGAGCGGCTCTTCACCCGCTTCCCGGCCCTGGACCTCGCGGTTCCGGAGCCGGAGCTGCCGCGCCACGCGTCGTTCGTGGGCAACAGCGTGCGCACGCTGCCGGTACGCCTCAAGGGGTGAGCGCGCCTCTCCCGGTACGCGGTCGGCCTCCGGCGGGACGCGTGCCCGGCTGCTCGTCGCCGCGGCGTACGGAGCGTGGCCGGGCACACCGCCGACTCGTCGGCGGGCTCAGCCGGTGTGCTCCGGTGCGGGGTATCCGGGCGGGATGAAGCAGGCGGTCACGGTCTTGCCGTCCCGTTGCTGATGGTGTTCCCAGCTGTCGGACAGGGCCTCGACGATCGTGAGGCCGCGACCGCCGGTCGCGTCGGGGCCCCGGTCGGCCGGGGCCGGCGGGTTCGGGCTGGAGTCGTGAACGCTGACGTGCAGGCAGGTGCTGTCCCAGGTCAGGACGAGCTGCGCGTCGCTGTGGGCGTGCTTGTGCGCGTTGGTGATCAGCTCGGACACCGTCAGAAGCACCGAATCCACCAGATCGGGAGCTCTCCGCGCCCATTCCAGCGAGTCCAGGTGCGCCCGCGCCCAGTGGCGGCCTGCCCGCACCCCCTGGGACATGGGGAACGACTGCGCCCAGCCCACCGCCCTCATCTCGGAATCTGCCACGCCGACGCCGTCCGTTCGTTCATCGGTGAATACGAAGGAGGCTCGTCGTCCTCCGCCCTGCCCTCCTACCCGCTCACGCGGATATGACGTCCGGCGGGCGACGCGACCATCGAGTGGGATTCCGGGCGCACCGGAAAGCGGTCGTGGACGGACGCGGACGGCGACCCGAGGAGCGGCCGGAGGCCGAGTGCGTTCGTCCGGGCATCGGGGCCGGGATGGCCGAAGGGAGCGGCGGAAGCCGTCAGTCGGCGGTGCCGAGACGTCCTCCACGGCTACTGGACCTTCCTGGCTTGCCGCTTCGCGATCTCCGCGAACCGGGACAGAAGCAGGGGGGTGTCGTCCCGCTCCGTTCGGGCCTCGATGAAGATCAAGCGGTCGGTCACCTCGGCGGCCGTCGTGAGGGAGTGGTCGAGTTCGGCCTCCGTGCGAGCGGTGAGAACGAGCGGCTCGGGCACTCCCAAAGCGGCCGGCAGATCGGGCCATCGCCATGGAGCGATATCGTTGTATGCGGCTCCCGGGCTGTGCAGGGCGCGTTCGACCGTGTATCCGTCGTTGTTCACGAGGACGATCACGGGCGTGAGCCGGAGGCGGCCGAGGGTCCCCAGTTCTTGGATGGTCAGTTGCGCCGCCCCGTCGCCGATGAGCAGCAGTCCGCGCCGTGAGTGGTCCGCGAGTTGGGCGCCCAGGAGGGCCGGAAGGCTGTACCCGATGGAGCCCCAGACAGGTTGGGCGAGGAAACGGGCGCCCGTCGGCAGACGACGGGGTGAGATGCCGAACAAGGGAGTTCCCTGGTCGGCGATGACCGTGTGGTCCGGTCGCACGGCGGCGCCCACCGCCTGCCAGAGGTACGCCTGGCTGAGCGGGTTGTCGCCGGAGGACGACCGGTGGCGGAGGTGGGGTGCGGTTGTGGTGGACGCGGCGGATGTCAGACGTCCTTCGACAAGCCGGGCGAGAGCCGCCAGTGCCGCCGGGAGGCCCACGTTCGGGAAGACGACGCCGTCCACGCTCGCGGTGGTCGGGTCGACGCTGATCCCCCGGTCCGGATCGTAGCCGTGGGTGAATCCGCCGCTGGTCGTGTCGGCGAGCCGCACTCCGGCGCGGATCAGCAGATCAGCGTCGTCGATGGCTGAGCGGACTGCTCCATCGCTGCACGCGCCCGCGTACAGACCGACGTAGTGGGGAGCGCTCTCGTCGACCACGCCTTTGCCCGACACGACGACGGCATGCGGGAGGGAGCCGGCGCTCAGCAGGCCGGAAAGCGCCGCGCGGCCGTCGAACCGGTCCACCAAGCAGTCGGCCAGAACCGAGACGGTGTCCGCCGCCTCGATCCTGCGTGTGGCAGCGTCGACGAAAGCGGTGAGACTGTACTGGTCGGCGGCGTGCCGGTCCGGGCGGTGCAAGGCTCCCGAGGGCGATGGAGCGTTCGCGAGGGCGACGTCCTGTGGCAGACGCAGATACCCAGGACGGCTCTCACGTAGGCAGGTTGTGATGACCCTGTCGATCTCGTCGGGGCCGTCCTCGGGCCTGACGACGGCGTCGGCGCAGACCACCTGCCGGAAAGCACGTGCGAAGTGCTCGTAGTCTCCGTCGCCCAGCGTGTGGTGGGCGACGGCACCGTCCCGCTCCTTCGACCTGGGCGGACCGACCGCGATGTGCAGCAGCGGCACATGTTCGGCATAGCTGCCCGCCACGCCGTTGATCGCGCTCAGCTCGCCGACGCCGTGCGTGGTGACCAGGGCGGCGAACCCGCGGACGCGTGCGTAGCCGTCAGCAGCGTAGGCGGCCCCCAGTTCGCCGGCTGTGCCGACCCATTGCACGCCCGGATGTGCCAGGACCTCGTCGAGCATGCGAAGGTTGTAGTCGCCGGCCACCCCGAACAGGTGGGTCACACCCAGGCTGTGCAGACGGTCGAGGAGATGGCCGGTGATGGTCGCGTCGGATGATTCTGTCGCGTTCATGGACGTCCTTCCTGGTCGGTGCGGAGCTGTGGGCGCGGCTTCGACCGCCGCCTGTCCCCGGCCCGAGCCGTTCGCTCCGCCAACGGATTCGGTATTCGCTTTCCTGGTGCACCGGGCGGGCGGCTTCGGTCCCATCGCAGGGGGAACAAGGAAGACAGGTCCCGGACCGTTCCCGAGAATTCTCCCCGGGCGCTCTTCAGACGGTGGTGGACGATCAGTGGCGCATCCTTCTCCCGAGCCCGGCGCACACGACGGGGACGGCGCCCAGAGGGGCGAGGTCCTGGTTCTCCTGCTGCGCGTCATCGACAGCCTGGCAGCTCTGGAACGAGCCCATGAGCAAGTCGTGCACGAGTTGCGACGGCTGCATCCGGCAATCGAACGCGACGGCGAGGCCGTGGGCGAACAGGTGGGCGGCGGTTTCACCGACTGGTGCAGGGCGTCCGGTCTGACGGAACGGGAGAGCCTGACACTGGCGGCACTGCTCACCGGTGCGACCAACCGGAAGATCGGGCGGGATCTCGGCGTCACCGAGCGGACGGTGAAGAACACGCTGCGTTCGGTGTACGTGAAGCTCGGAGTGTCCGGTCGGTCCGAGGCGATCAGCAGGACCATGGCGCACATGGTGGGGCGAAGGATCGTTCCGTAGCGCGACGGGCCGGAGAAGAGCGAGGCCGGAGCGCTCCTTCGGGGGCCGTGTTCTCGATCAGGCATCGCGACAGGACGGCGGTGTCGTCGAGTCCCGAAGGATCTCCAGTGAGGCGATCGCGTGAGGAAAGCCCGCGTAAGGCAGTGTCTGGAGGATCGCCTCGGAGACTTCCTCCCGGCTCAGCCCTGCACTGAGAGCCGAGTCGATGTTGGCGCGCGTCGCGGTCGCCGGAGCGCCCAGGGCCGTGAGAGCTCCGAGCCTGACGAGGGCTCGTTCCCGCAGAGGCAGGACATCCCGCGCCCACACGTCCGCGAAGGCGAAGCCGAGCAACAACTCCTCGAAATCCGGGGCCACCTCGTGCAGGCCGTCGGTCATGTCACCGCCCAGCCGGGGGGAGATCAGGTGCATCATGGCGCGACCGCGTGCGAGCCGGTCCGCGGGGTGGTTCATCGTCACTCCTCAGGTTCATGGCGCCGGCTTGACCGGGCCGCTTCTTCGTACGGGCCGATCGGGACGTCAGCGGCCCGTCGCCGGACCGCCTTGCCACGTCAGCCCCGCAGCCGCCATGCGCTGGACGGCCCGGGTCAGTGTTCGTGTCCCCGGTCCCAGGAAGAGGCGGACGTGATCCTGTCCGGTCACGGGAAGCGCGCCCGGAGTGGTCATGTGCCCCTCTCCCAGGAGAACGCCGCTACGGCGTAAGCAGAAGGAGCGGTAGGGCTCGTCCGTCCGGGCGCCGTACCAGGGGGGTGTGCGCATCAGGAGGTAGGGCCCGCACGGGCCGATGAAGAACGCGTCCTGCGGGTAGCCGAGTTCGCCGGTGAGATGCTGGGCCATGTGGACTCGTTTGAGGGCGTACTCCCCGCGTTGGCGGGCCAGGTAGTCGTCGCTCTCCGGGCTCCCGAGCCAGGCCGCCATGGCGGCCTGGAGAGGAACGGAGGAGACGAAGCCGTATTCGGGAAGGAGCCGTCCCAACAGGTCTTCCAGCACGTCCGGCGGTCCCGTCAGCGCACCGATTCCCCAGCCGTTGCAGTGGAACTGCTTACTCAGGGAACGCACCGCCAGCCACGGTGGACGTCGCGCTGCGGGAAGAGCTCCGAACTCCTCCAGAAGGATCCGCAGAGCGGAGACCGGGGTCACCCCGGGGTCATGCAGAGCGTAGTACGCGTCGTCGACGAGGACGCCGCTCCCCACTTCCCGTGCCGCGCGGACCATCGCGCGTACGGTGTCCTCGGCCCAGTTGCCGCCGGTCGGGTTGTGCTGAGCGTTGACGACGAGGAGGAGCGGGCCCGAGGTTTCGGCCCGGGCCTTCCTCAGGGTGCGCGCGACGTCGCCGGGGTCGGGCTGGTATTCCGTCCCGGGATCGAGAGGAAACCGGTGGACGTCGTAGCCGAGCGCTCCGAAGACCCCCGGGTAGTCCCACCCGGGTGAGGAACACACCACGGCAGGGCGGGCGATCGGTCCACGGGACCGCTGGGCCATGAGCCGCCCGAAGTGGAACATGGCGTTGCGTGTCCCCCCGTGGGAAACGGCCACGTCGTACTCCTCCCCCAGTCGCGCCGACGGGGGGAGCCGGTGCTCGGCGGGGATGCGGGAGCGCAGCATCCGCCTGAGGGTGGGAAGGCCGTACGGGCTGAGAACGTAACCGTGACTGTGCGGCGGAACATCCCTGCCGAGGGCGGCGACCAACCCTTCGGCGGCCCCGTTCCAGGTCTCCCCCAGGCTGAGGTAGATGATGTCGGCCACCTTCCTGCCGGCCGCGGTCGCTTCGCGAAGCAGTTCCGTGTCCTCGTACGGGTTGTAGAGGTCGCCGTCCCCGACCATGGTCTCCGGCACGCTCATATCGTGTGTCCTTCCGTTGGGCCTGTGGCGTTCCTGCTCGGTGAGGAGACGTGAACGGCCGCGACGAGAGGTCGGCACGCGGAGGTACGGCTGGGCGCGCGGCGTCTGTCGTCCCATCGGTGCTGCGCCGTTCCAGCGGCCGTAGTTCCCGGTTGACCGGTTTCCCGCCTTCCATGTGGGAAGCCGGCCGGTACCTTCGGACCGGACGGGCGGTACCCGGCGGCGCGTGGGCGAGCCGGCGCGCGGGCAGACAGCCGGAAGCCCTGTGCGTTGAGTACTGGAACGAGCCGGCCGCGCCCGCGACTGTCCCACGCCACGACGAGATGGAGGGCCGCGCGGCCCGGAAAGAGACTTTCGGGGGCCGGACAGAGCGCGTGACGCGGAGATGACGGCCTCTGCCGCAGACCCGCCGATGACCGAAAGGACGTCGCTCATGTGGGAAGCCCTTGACCTACTGGCCCACCGCCGCGATCTGCCGGAGGCGGAAGCGAGACGCGCCATGACGTCGGTGATGCGGGGCGAGGCGTCGCCCCTGCAGGTGGCCGGCCTCGCCATGGGGATGGCGGGAAAAGGGGTCACCGCAGCTGAACTCACCGCTTTCGTACGGACAGTGAGGGAGTTCTCAGAGCCGTTCCCAGGTCCTTCCGAGGTGCTCGACACCTGTGGCACGGGAGGCGACGGACACGGCACCTTCAATATCTCGTCCACGGCGGCCGTCGTCGCGGCGGCCTGCGGCGTGCCCGTCGCCAAACACGGCAGTCGGAGCGTCTCCTCCCGGTGCGGCAGCGCCGACGTCCTCGAAGCGCTTGGAGTGAACGTCGATCTGCCTCCCCGGGCGGCGGCCCGCTGCTTGGAGGAGGCGGGCATCACCTTCCTCTCGGCCACGGTGTTTCACCCCGCCTTCAAGCACGCCATGGGGCCGATACGGGAACTGAGGGTCCGGACCGTGTTCAACCTGCTGGGTCCCCTCTGCAACCCCGCACGGGCGCAGTATCAGATCATCGGGGTGCCCGACGAGGACGCGTTCGAGTTGCTGGCCGACGCCCTGGAGCTCCTCGGGGCCGCCCACGTCATGGTCTTCTGCCCACAGGACGGCCTGGACGAGCTGAGCACCTCGGCGCCCGCCCGGGTGGCGGAGACGAGGGAGGGCCGGACCCGGCGCTATGTGCTCGACCCGGCCGCGCTGGGACTCACCGCAGCGGCACCGGGTTCACTCACGGGTGGAACACCGGAACAGAACGCCGACCTGACGCGCAGAGTGCTGGCCGGTGAGCGAGGGCCGCGTCGCGACATCGTCCTCCTCAATACGGCGGCGGCCCTACGGATGGCCGGCAGGCACAAGGACTGGGGCCGGGCGATGGCGCGCGCCGCCGAAGCCATTGACGACGGAACCGCGCGCGACGTGCTCGACCGGTGGGTTCGGGTGTCGCGGTCGCGGTAGACGCCCCGGGCGCGGAAGCCCTGGTCCGGCGGCACCGGAAATCCGGACGAGGCTCCCCGTGGGTCCAGGGCACAGTTGTGGTTCGGTTTTCCGCCACAGGGACTCATGAGAAAAAAGAAAACCTTTGATACGGAACGAGACGCAAGGCATCAAAAGAATAATCGAAATCGATTTACATGCCCCCGCATGAGGCGTAGGAAGGAAGCGGGACTTCTTCAGGAAATACCGTGTGGGGCACATCATGCAAATGATCGAATCGACATCCGAGGATCAGCGCGTTGCCGAGCAGTGGATCAGGGAGTATCTCACCAGAGAGCATGAGGACCTGGGGCGCGGAGGAGCGGTGTGTCCTTTCGTCGGACCCGCTCGGGAGGCGGGGGCGATCCGGATGGAGAGCCTTCGCGCGGAACCCGCGGACGGCACGGATGAACTGGTGAGCTCCTTGCGCGACCGCATGCAGCACTTCCGCGACCTTCCGGTTCCGGAGGGAAAAGAACCGCTCACCGCGCTGGTGGTCCTGATCAGGGACCTCCCCCGGCACCGCTGGCGTCTGCTCGACAGGGCACAGCGCCGTCTGAAACGGGAGGCCGTGCGCGAGGGCCTGATGGTGGGGCAGTTCCATCCCGCCTGCCCGGAACCCGCGCACTGGAATCCCTCCTTCGCGGTGTCCAGGTCGCCGCTCCCGCTCGTGGCGGTCCGACACATGGCCTTCCACGACATCCTTTTCCTGCACGCGGACCCGTTTCTGTTCGCCGAGTACCGGAAGAGGTTCGGAATCCGGTACGAGGACGGCGGGAAAGTTCCGCAGGAGTTCCGGACACTGTACGAAGGAGCGCCCAGGCTTCCCGCCCCGACCGGCAACTCGTACATCGACTACCAGAGCGTCACCCTGCTCCACGCCCTGCACCAGCCCCGTACGGCGCACCAAGCGGAATCCTCTTTCTATCTCGCCGGACAGGCCAAGGAACTCTTGTTCTCGCTGGTACTGGAAGAGGTGCGTGCGGCTCAGGAGGGAATCGCTGCCGATGACCTCGGCCGGTCCTCCTGGCATGTGCGGCGGGCCGCAGCCGGATTCCGGCTCCTCGGTGAATTCTGGGGGCTGTTGTCCACACTGTCGCCGGCCGAGTTCCACTCATTCCGGGATGCCCTCGGAGACGCGTCCGGCAACGGTTCGTACAAGTACCGCGAGCTGGAGTTCGCGCTCGGTGTCGCGGCTCCTTCCACCGCGGCGACGTACGAGGGGGTGCCCGGGGTCGAGACCGAGGTGTACCGGGCACTGCACGATGCGAGTGTCTACGACGACGCGCTGGGCCTTCTGGTACGACGGGGGCTGCTGAGCGCGGGAGCTCTGGGACCGGACCGCGACGCGCAGGCGATTCGTGCCGCCTGGGCGAGGATCCACCGCGAGAAGAGCGTCTCCAGCGGACTGCTGCGCTGGGCGGAGTCGCTGATGGACCTCGCCCAGGCCTTCGGCAGGTGGCGGTCGCTCCACCTGCTCACCGTGGAGCGGATCATCGGGTACAAGCCGGGGACGGGCGGCACCACCGGTGTCGCATGGCTGCGCCACGTCGCTTCCCAGCACGCCTTTCCGGAGCTGTGGGAAGCGCGTTCCTGTCTGGAGGGCGGCACCACCGGTGGTGACCACGCCTTCCCCCCGTCTCCGCTCGACCCGGGCCCGGGTGCATCGCGGAAGCGGGAGCGGGGATGAACCGTCACGACGTGGCCGGAAGAATACGGGAAGCCTACGAACACGCCACCCCTGCCTCTGCCACCGCTTCGCACCGGGCAGCCCGTTCGCTGCCCGGCGGCGACACCCGTTCGATGACGTGGTACCCCCCATACCCGCTCTTTCTCGTGCAGTGCGAGGGGACACGGGTGCGGGACGCCGACGGGCACTGGTACGAGGACATGATCGCCAACTACGGGGCCTTGGCCCACGGTCACAACCATCCGGCACTGGTGGCGGCCGTCACCGGACAAATGACCCGCGGAACCGCACCGGGCGGTCCGGTTCCGCTCCAGTACGAACACGCGGAACGCCTGCGTGCCCTCAACCCCTCCCTGGAACGCCTCAGATACTGCAACAGCGGTACCGAAGCGACCATGTGGGCGGTCCGTACCGCCCGCGCGTACACCGGCCGTGATCTGGTCGTGAAGATCGACGGCGGCTACCACGGAACCCACGACTGGGGACAGGTCAACGCCTTCTTCGCCCCGCAGCGGACCGCTCCAGCACGTTTGGCGGGATTGCCCGAGATCCGGCCGGCGGCCGGGGTCGCGCTCTCGACAGCGGGCGACATCGTCGCCATTCCGTACAACGATCTTCCGGCAGCCGCAACGGTCCTCCGTGGGCTGGGCGAACAGATCGCCGCCGTGGTCGTGGAGCCGGTTCTCGGTGTCGGCGGCGGTGTCCCCTCGGCGCCCGGCTATCTCGCCGGGCTACGGCGCCTCACCCGGGAGGCGGGTGCCCTGCTCGTGTTCGACGAGTGTGCCACCCTCCGGCTCGGCCCCTGGCAGGTCAAACACGGCGTGATTCCCGACCTGACCACCCACAGCAAGATCGTCGGAGGCGGGCTGCCCCTGGGAGTCTTCGGCGGACGCGAGGACGTCATGGCCCTCTTCGACCCCTCTCGCCCCCACCCCGTCCACCACGCCGGCGCCTTCGGCGGGAACAGCCTCTCGCTGGCCGCCGGATCAGCCGCCCTCGACCACTTCGGTACGGACGAGATCGCCCACCTCGACTTCCTGGGCGACCGGCTGCGCGCGGGCCTGGACGCCGCGGCCGCTTCGGTGGGAGTGGCGGGCAGGTCGGTGGGAGAGGGCGGCCTCAGCTACTTCCACTTCGGGAGCACGCCCCCGCGCGACGCGGCCGACACCGCCCGCCTCCGCGCAGGCAGGGCGGAGCTGAGGTCGTTGCTGCACCTCAGTCTCCTGAACGCCGGATTCCTCACCGCCCCGCACGGACTGTTGTGTCAGCACGTGCCGACCGCGCCGGAGAGCGTGGACGCACTCGTGGACGCCTACGGCAACGCCCTCCACGATCTGCGGCCCTACATCGCCGTCCACCATCCGGAGCTACTGGAGAAGGACGCCGGTCACGTTCATCGGGACGCTCCGTGAGGCGCCCGTCCGAACCGACGGACTGGACGCTCGCACAAGCCGTCGCACACTTGCGGGCGCTCCGTATCAGCCCCGCCGCGTACCGTGAGGCCCTCGCCGTCCGCACCCGTGAACACGCCCACCTCAACGCGTACCTCAGCGAGGCGTTCCACACGGCTCTCGACGAAGTCACGCCGGAGAATCCGCTGTTCGGAGTGCTCCTCGCGGTGAAGGACAACATCGACGTGGCGGGAGTCCGTACCACGGCCGGCACACCGGCCCTGCGGAGGCACCTGCCCTCGCGCTCCAGCACGGTGTGGGAGCGCTGTGCGCGAGCCGGTGCCGCCTTGGCGGGCAAGACCGCGCTGCACGAACTCGCCTACGGCATCACCGGTCATCACGCCCTGGGGCCGCCCTCTCTCAACCCCTCCGCCCCGGACCATCTGGCCGGTGGCAGCAGCTCGGGAACCGCCGCGGCCGTCGCCGCGCGCCTCGTACCGGCAGGCCTGGGCACCGACACCGGAGGCTCCGTCCGCATCCCGGCGGCGCTCTGCGGCGTCATCGGGTACCGGCCCACCCTGGGTCGCTACCCGGCTGACGGGGTGGTGCGTGTCTCCACCAGCAGGGACACGGTCGGCGTGATGACCCGCGACGTCCATGACGCCCGCCTGCTCGACCGCGTCCTGGCCGGTCCCCACGCCCGCGCCGCCACGCCGCTTCGCCGGGTCCCCAGAGCCGTGCTTCCCGCCCCTCTCTGGGAAGACCTCGACCCCCAGGTCGAACACGTCTGCCGGGCCGCCTGCGAAAGACTGAGCGTTGCGGGCTGGGAACTGGTCGAACGCGCATTGCCTGGTTTCTCCTGGCACGACGTGCTGCGAAGCGCGACCCTCGTCCCCGCGCACGAGACCCGCTGCGCCCTCGCCGGCTACCTCACCCGCCACCCCGGCGCACCCGAGGCGGACGACGTACTGCGCGCGGTGTCGGGCGAGGACGTCCGCGATCTCGTTCTGCCCCTGCTCGGAGGTGGTGGGCCGGACCGGACCGCCTACGAGGAAGCTCTGAACACCGCCCGGCTCCTGGCGAGTCGGCTGGACTTTCTGAGAGGACGGGAGGAAGCGCATGTCCTGCTGGCGCCCGCGACCACGCTGCCGGCTCCCGGTAAGGACGTGGGCGCCGCCCTGGTCCGCCCCTCGGGTGAGGCGTCCACGTTTCTCACCTACATCCGCAACACGGCGGTGGCGGCTGTGACGGGGAGCCCGTCCATCACGGTCCCCGCGGGCCACACCGCCTCAGGTCTTCCGGTGGGCCTGCTCCTGGACGCCGCTCCGAGTGCGGACACGATGCTGCTCGATGTCGCGGAGCGCGCTGCCGACCTCCTCACCGGGCGTGGCTCCGCATGACTCAGGGCACGTACGACGACATTCCGCCGTCCTCGTGGGGCCACGAGCGGGTGGACCTGCGTGTGTACGCACGACGGGTCGGCCTGCGCGATCCCGGTGCCGGAGCCCCTGAGGAGAGGCTGCGCCTCCTTCACCGAGCGCACGTGGCGGCCATCCCGTTCGACAACCTCGACTTCGTCGCCGACGTCCCGGTCGGACTCGGCCCCGCGGAGGTGCTGCGCAAACTGAGTGGTCCGCGAGGCGGCTGCTGCCATGAGCACAACCTGCTGTTCGGCTGTGTCCTGGAACACCTGGGCTACCGCGTCGACAGGATCGCCGCACGCGTGCGGCTGGGCGGCGAAGGACCACGGCCCCGCACCCACATGGCCCTGCACGTCCGACATGGCCCTCACACATGGCTGTGCGACGTCGGGTTCGGCGTCCAGGGCTTTCTCGAACCGCTGCCCCTGCACGACGGCGCGACATCCCACCAACTCGGCCGGACCTTCCGCATACGTGCCCTGTCGTCTCCCTTCTGGACCGTCGAGATGCACCAGGAGGACGTGTGGACAGCGCTCTACCATTTCACCCTCGAACCCCAGGAGCCCATGGACTTCGTCGTCGCCCACCACTTCCTGGCCACCCATCCGCGCTCGATGCTGCGCAGGGCTCCGTTGCTCCACTTGACCACTCCCGACACGCGCCTGCACGTACGGGGTCTCGATTTCCTGGAGACACGGGGAGGCGTGCAGCGGACGCGCAGGCTGACCCGCACCTCGCTGGAAGCGGATCTGGCACGCTTCGGGATCCGTCTGCCCCGGGAACGGCTCAGCGGCCTCGCGCGACGTCTCTTTCCTCCTCACTCGGAGGGAGAGGAGACCTCGTGACGCAGGGGCAGGACGCTTCGACGCCGGGAAGTCTCAGCCGACCAGGACGGCCTTGGAGAGGTGTCCCGGCTCACGGCTGTGGCGCACGGCCGCCTGGAAGTCCGAGAGATCGAACGTCTCGGCGCGGGGGACGTCGATCGTGCCGTCGGCCAGTTGGAGGGCAGCCCGCGCCAGCGCGTCAGTGACCTGCGCGGGGGTGAGCCGGGACAGTCGTTCGGGGAGCCAGAAGCCGGTCATGGTGATTCCGCGGAACACGAGGTCCTCCGGGCGGACGGTGACGGGCAGTCCGGACAGGAGGCCGTAACTGACGAACCGGCCGTGCGGGCACAGGGCCCGGAGCGACAGGTCGGCGACCGGGCCGCCGACCGCGTCCACCACTGCGCGGATGCCCGACGTGGTGGCGATGTTCGAAAGCTGTCGTTCGAGGTCGGGTTCGTCTTCGCACAGGACGGCGAACGCACCGGCTTCCATGAGGGGCCGCCGGTGCCGCAGGTCACGTACCAGGCCGATACAGCGCGCGCCTCTCGAGTGGGCGAGACGGATCATCATCCGAGCAACGGATGAGGCCGCCGCAGTGAACAGGACCAGGTCCTTCGGCTCAAGGGCGAGGTCTTCGAGCATGAGGTTGGCGGTGACGGGATTGACGGTGAGTCGGCAGGCAGCGGCGTCGCTCAGGCCCGGAGGCACCGGGTGAGCGTCCCGGTGGTCCGCGACGACGTACTCGGCCCAGGTGCCCTGGGCCGAGACCGCTACGCGGGTGCCCACCGAATGGTGCGCGTCCGGTCCGGCCCGGTCGACCACACCCACCCCTTCGAACCCGACGGCCGCCGCCGTGCGGACGCCATCAGGGTGGAGTCCCGGCGCGAAGGAGGCAGGCCTCCCGTAACGGCCTTCCACCAGGAGCAGATCGGAAGGGTTGACGGGCCGGGCCAGCATGCGCACACGCACCTGGCGGGGGCCGGGCTCCGGGGCCGGACGGTGGGCGAGGACCAGCACATCGGCGGGATCGCCGTACCGGGCGAAGACGATCTGGCGCACGGCCAAGCCCCTAGCCGAGACCTGTGCGGAAGGAGGAGTGGGTCAGGAGATGGTCCCGAATCTCCCGGACGGTGTAAGTGCCCCGGTGGATCATGGCGTTGACCAGGACGTAGGCGGAGTGCCCAGCCCCGAGTGCCTCGCTGAGGTGGTCGAGACCGCCGCAGCCGCCCGATGCTATGACGGGGAGGCCCGAGGAGGTGGCGACAGCACGGACGAGCTCCAGATCGAAACCGACTCCGGTGCCTTCCCGGTCGATGTTGTTGGCGAGTACGGCGGCCACACCGAGTTCGCCGAACTGCCGGGCGACCTCCGCGGCACCGCGCCCGGTGCTCCGCTCACCGTCGTGGACATACACCTGCCAGTGGCCCGGCCCGGCGGAGCGGCAGTTGACGACGCCCATGAGGCGGTGGGCGCCATAGCCCTCGGCGACCCGCGTCACGGTGTCCGGTTTCTCGATCAGAGCGGTGCTGACGGAGATGACGTCGGCCCCGGCCTCCAGAAGACCGCCGGCGTGCACCGCGGAGGGGATGTCACCGTGCCCGACGGAGACCAGCAGATTCATCCCGGTCGTGCTGAGGTCACGCAGCAGGCCGGGAAGATAGTCGACGGCGTCCCAGGAGTCGAAGACGTCGAGGAAGAGCTTCTGCGCGCTACCCGCGGCGTACGCCTCGGCGATGGCCAGTACATCGGTCGGGTCGGCCAGGTGGGGAATGCCGCTCGGTTCCGTGGCGCGGCCACGGGAGACGTCGATGCAGGGGATGACCAGATCGCCTACGTGGGAGTGCTGGTCGTGGAAGACGGGCCGGGACATGGGGGACCTTTCACGTGTCGGCGAGAAGCCGGGCGAGTCGCCTGCTCCGGGGGGCCAGCCGACGGGCGACCGCGACGGCGCTGCCGAGGGCGTTCTCAAGGGTGTTGACGGGAGTGGTGACGTGGCCGGCGAAGAAGACGCCGTCGTCGCCCTGGAGAGCGAGGAGCTTCCTCTGCGCCCTCAGCATGCCGGGGGTCGGCTGCAGCGTCCGGAAGCTCGCCGAGGCCAGGGGACCGCCGGGCCCGGGGGCCCCGGAGGATATCTGGCTGACGAAGAGGTCCCCGTCGCTGGTGGGGTGCCAGTCCGTGGTCTCAGCCCGGGCACCGTGGACGGACATGGTCGTGGGGGCCCACAGGCGGCGGTCCACGGGCATGCGGCAGGTACTTCTGTGCACCTGGTAGAGCAGGGGACGGTAGGCGTAGGACGCCAGTGGGGCCCGTGCCGGGCTGAAGAAGTGTGGTGACAACGTTCGTGCGGCCTCGTCAGCCGGCACCGCGAGCACAAGGGCGTCCGTCCGGTACCGGCACCCGTCGGTGTCGGTCACCTCGGGGCCGCCTCCCCGAAGGCGGACGCTCCGCAGGGCGGTGCCGAGCGCCAGATCGGCGCGGAACAACCGCGAGGCCAGGCGCCGGGCGAGCGACTGCATGCCCCCGCGCGGCCGGCAGCCCGCCACGGCCGGGGCGGAAGGATCCTCGGCGTACAACTCCCCCACGGCACGGGCCGAGAGCGCACCGGCCTCATCCAGAGTGCAGCCGAAGGTCGCGGCCGGAAGGGAGTACACGGCGACCTCCCGCACCCAGTCCGGCAGGTCGAAGTCCCTCACCATCTCACGCAGCGGAACCTCCCAGCCGAGCCGTCCGCTCTTCCAGCGGTACGCGTGCTCCGCCATGAGGGCAACCGCTCGCACTACCACCTCGCGGGGCACCGGTTCGAGCGCGTCAGCGGTGCGACGCCGGCCCTGCCCATCCCGGTCGCTCAGGAGGAGGCGTCCGGAGGGAAGGGGCTGCCAGTGGCCTCGGTCCATGCCCAGTTCCCCGGCGAGCCGCATGACCATGGAGTCCGGGGCTGAGGGGACTTCCCGTACCCCCAACTCCACGGCTTCGGGCACGCGGCCCGTTCCGGGCGGGTAGAACGTACGGAGATTTCCACCCGGCTGTGCTCGCTTCTCCAGGAGGACGACATCGTGCGAGTCCTCCAGGAGCCAGGCAGCGGTCAGTCCGGCGATGCCCGCACCAGCGATTGCGACACGCATGTCCATTCCTCGGATTCCGCGTAGGCAGAAAGCTGTTCACGAAACGTTCGCGGCGGACCTCCAGAAGTCGCCGATCGACTCCTCCAGAAGGCGAGCCTGAAACAACGCATCCTGCGGGTCGTCACCTCGGCCCAAGCCGTCCTGGGCCACGTCGAGCGCCAACTCGGTCAGCTCGTCCGATGCGTCGTCATCGTAGTACTCGATGAATTCGGCAGGGGCATCGATCCGCAGTTCGCGCACTCGTCGCACAAGGGCTGAGCAGCCAGAAAAATAGACCACCATGTCGGTGTACGAGGAAAGCGCGAAAGACGCCTGGCTCCCCTGGTTCGCCACCCAGCTGAGCGTTCCGTTGAACGCGTACGTCTCACGGTCCGGAGGCCAGAAGCTCTCGAAGGGGTCGGGCATGTCGAGGGCGTCGGCACACTTCCGCAGTTTCGGCTGGGCGTCGCAGACCAGCCGGGAGAGGCGGATGAACAGATCGGCGGCCGGACGACGCGGGAAGCGTGCCAGCATGGTTCCGTAGGCGATCATCTCGGCGGAGTGGCACTGGGCCTCGACGGCGACCAAGCGCCGGAAGAGCTCCGGCGCCCGGTCGCCGTCGAGCCTGTCGAGGAGCGCGTTGCCCACCGGGGCCTGCTCGCGCCGCTCCTCGAGACGTCGCGCGAGCTCCCTGGCGTCCGAAGGAATGATTTCGGGCATGCAAACCTCGCCCTTTCTGCTCGTTTCGCATTTTCTCCGGATGGGATGCAGAGCGCCCTTAAGGAACTCGCGAGCGCATAGGGATGCAGGATGCACTACGACCGAAGTAAGGGTCGGATAAATATTTGGCGATCTCTACCCGTCCCGCCATGACCCACCGGGTTTCCCTCCATTACTGCACGAACCACAGGGACGAGCAAGGGGATTACCAAGATTCTATTACTCCCCCCCAACGATTTTGATCTTTTGGACAGAGGGCCGGCCCCGGCACTCGCCCCATACGCCGAACCGCCCCGATAAAACTGGTGGATCACTTCCGAAACCCCGCCGGACGAATCGCCGGCGCACCACTGTTGCGCATGGTTTCCATGCGCCGGAAGAGGCGAAAGTATGTGAGAATTTTCCCGACGGAGTGAATCGGATAGCGATGACCGGGTAGGTCACCAAAGAATCGCCGTGCATGAATCCGGCACCCTGGAGGTCGCGCATTTCTGTTGTGCTCCGCCTCAGGCCGGACCCATCCGGCGGCGACCGCCACTCCCCCTCAGTCACCGAGGCGCCGTATGGTCCAGCTCCCCGTCCACGTGCCGGACGCCGTCCGGCGGTGGAACGACACCGCCACCGATTACCCCCGGAACGCGCTGATTCCCGAACTGTTCGAGGAACAGGCCCGTCTCCATCCTCACGCTCCCGCGGTGCTGTGGGAGGGGGGAGTGTGGGACTACAGCGAACTGCTGGATCGCGTGCGGCGCGGCGCGGCACGCCTGCGGGCACGCGGAGTGCGGGACGGGGACCGCGTCGCGCTCCTCCTGCCCCGCTCACCGGAGACCGTCGCGGCCGTGTTCGCCGTCCTCGAAGCCGGCGCGGTCTACCTGCCGCTGGACCCCTCGCACCCTGCCGACCGTCTCTCCTCGATCCTGCGCGACGCGGACGTGCGCGCGGTCGTCACCGCCGACACCGAACCGCGGACCGGGCCGGCCGGAGGATTCGGCCGGATGACCGTCGCCGAACTCACGTCACGGGAAGGCCCCGGTCCGGCGGAGGACCGGACAACGCGACGGCGCGCCACCGACGCGGCCTACGTCATCTACACCTCCGGCTCGACCGGGAGGCCCAAAGGCGTCGTCTGCGCACATCGGGGCCCCGTCCGGCTGGTGCGCGGAACCGAAGCCCTCCGGATGGCGCCGGCCGACCGCCTCCTGGCCACCACCAACCCGACCTTCGACGTCTCCTGCTTCGAACTGTTCGCCCCGTTGCTGAACGGCGCCGCCCTGGTCCTGCCCGCCCCCGAGACCCTTCTCGACCCGGCCGCACTCGAGCAACTGCTCGATGACCGCGGAATTACCGTGATGTGGCTCAGCGCCGGCCTCTTCCACCTGCACGCCGAACAGCGTCCCGGAATGTTCTCAGGGCTCCGGTGCCTGATCGCGGGCGGGGACGTCCTCAACCCCTCCGCCGTCAGAGCCGTACTGGAGCACGGTTCCCCTGTCCTCTTCCTGAACGGCTACGGCCCCACCGAGAACTCCGTGTTCTCCACCACGCACGTCATCGACTCCATCGCCCCGGAAGCCCGTGGCATCCCCATCGGCCGGCCGGTGGCCGCCTCCACTGCCTACGTCGTACGGGACGACGGCACCCCGGCCGATCCCGGGGAGATCGGCGAGCTGTGGGTAGGTGGCGATGGTGTGGCCCTCGGATACCTCGGCGACCGCACCAGGACGGCGGCGGCGTTCGTCCCTGACCGGTTCCGTCCCGGCCCGGGGCGGCGCCTGTACCGCACGGGAGACCTGGCCGCATGGCGGACGGACGGGGTCATCGAGTTCCACGGGCGCCGGGACAGGCAGGTCAAGATCCGCGGCTTCCGGGTGGAACTCGACGAGGTCGAGACCACACTGACCGACCACCCGCAGGTCAACGAGTCCGCCGTCGGTGTCCTGGGGGAGGATGCCTCACAGCACTTGGCCGCCGCCGTGGTCCCCGCACCGGAACAGGACGGCGGTCTGCCCGGGGAGCTCGACGCGTACCTGCGCGAGCGGTTGCCGCCGCACATGTTGCCCGCACGCGTCGTCCCCGTACCCGAACTCCCCCTCAACAGCAGCGGCAAGGTCGACCGGGGCCGGCTGCGGGAACTCACGGACGCCGCGGCCCGGGAACCGGTGGGGACCGCCGAGGGCCCCCGGGGGCAGGACGAGGAGGTTGTCGCCGAGGTCTGGCGCCGCTTCCTCGGCGTCGACGTCGTCAGGCGCCAGGACGACTTCCTCGCCCTGGGCGGCACCTCGCTCCAGGCGACCCGGATCTCCGCAGTCGTCCGTGAACGTCTCGGCATCCGGACCGCCTTCACCCGGACTCTCGTCCGGGTCCTCCTCGACAACCCCACGCTGGCCGCGTTCACGGAGCGGACCTCCGAGCTGCGTCATGCGCCCGGCGACGCCGGCCATGACACACCGGTCGACTTCGCCGCCGAGTCCGTTCCGGACCCGGCCCTGCGGTTCGACGCGCCCGCCGCCGACGGCGCCCCAACGAAACGCCACGAGGAGAGGGTTCCTCGTTCCGTGCTGCTGACGGGAGCAACCGGCTTTCTCGGAGTCCGCCTCCTCGACCGCCTCGCCGCGTCCGGCGTCCGGCGCGTCCACTGCCTCGTGCGTGCTCGCGACGGCGCCGAGGCCCTCGCCCGTCTGCGGGACCGTCAGCGGCACTACGGCCTCGACCCCGACCGCTGGGCGGACCGCATCGCGGCGGTGCCCGGCGATCTGGGCCTGCCACGATTCGGACTGGACAGCGGAGGCTGGGACGAGCTCGCCCGCGAGGTGGAGGTCATCCTCCACAACGGCGCCCAGGTCAACTTCGCCTACCCGTACGAGGCCCTGTCCGCGGCGAACGTCGGAGGGACCCGGACTGTTCTGGACCTGGCGACGGAACGGCGGCTCAAGGCCGTGCACCACGTCTCCAGCATGAGCGTCATCGCCGGGTCCGGACTCGCCGGTGTACGGCGGGTCGACGAGGACGCCCCTGCGTCCCATCCGGAACTGCTCTCCCAGGGCTATGCCGAGACCAAGTGGGTCGCGGAACGCCTCGTCTCCCTGGCGGCGAGGCGCGGACTTCCGGTCACCATTCACCGGCCCCACGAAATCACGGGCGCCACGAACAGCGGCACGTGGAACACCGACACCATGATGTGCGCGCTCTTCCGCACCGTGGCGGAAACCGGAACGGCCCCGGACGTCCCTCTGCTCCTGGACTTCATCCCGGTGGACTACACCGCGTCCGCCGTCGTCCACATCCTCACCCACCAGCCCTGCGAGGGCCGCGTCCACCACCTCGCCAATCCCCGTCCCGCGCTGCTGCACCTGCTGGTGGAACGTCTGCGCGCCATGGGCTACCGCGTCCGGGAGCAGTCCTACGCCGCCTGGACCCGGCACATGGTCGAGCTGACCGCCCGCGATCCCGAGCACCCCCTGGCCCCGTACGTTCCGATGTTCACCGAACCGGCCCGCGGTTCCACCGCCTCGATCGCGGAGATGTACTTCGCCGGCACCTTTCCGCGTTTCGGCCGGGAGAGCACCGAGGACGCGCTCGCCGGAAGCGGTGTCGTGTGCCCGCCGGTCGACGCGCGGATGATCGACGCGAATCTCCGGTTCCTGAGGGGGGCCGGTCTCCTTCCCGCCCCCACTGCGGACGAGGAGGAGGACGGCGGGAGGGGACCGACCGGATGACGCCCGCTCCCCGCCGGCCGGTGGACGCCTCCCGCCGGGTACTGGGTGGTTCCCCGCCCTACGGCCGGCGGGAAGCCTTCTCGGGTGGGTCGACCGCCCGCGCCACCGCTGCGGCGAAGTCCCGGACGTCTTCTTCCGTGGTGTCGAACGAAGGCATCAGCGCACTTCGTTCCGGTTCTTTTCGTCGGGGCGCAGATCGTATCGTCCGGAGAGAGCGGCCGGAACGGCGGACGTGCCCCCTCTTCACCCGGCTTCGACGTAGTCCCAGTACGGGTCGACGAGCGCTCCGAGCTGCCGGGCGGTGTGGAGGATGCGGGCGGGCTCCTCCCCCTGTGCCAGACCGTATTCGAGGATTCTCAGAGTACCTTCGGCGACTTCCGGAGGTGGCTGGTCGCCCCACGACTCCATGTAGGTGAGGACGGGGACCGGAACATCGGGGAGCTGCCTCGACGCCTCGACGATGCGGGAGAAGAGGGTGCACCAGGTCGAGAGGTCCGTATGGAGGTAGAGGGCGGCTTCGGCGGGACCGGCCTGGGTGCCCATCCAGGTCAGGTCGCGCACCACGCGGAAGAGTCCCTGGTCGACCGGCACCGGCGGGATGTCGGGGCCGGAGACGCCGACGGACGGAGACGCCTCGCGCAGCAGGCCGCGTGCGGTGGCGATGGTGTGCTGGATGAACGAGAACATGGTGGCCGGTATCTCGTGGCGGTGCCGGGCCACCAGAAGGGCGTAGGTCGACAGTTCGGCCTCCTGGCACTGGTACTCGGCCAGCAGGAGCCTCCTGAAGTGCTCAGGACGGATCTGACCGGACTGCGCCAGTTCGACGAGGCGGTTGCCGCTGACGAATCGTTCGACGTCCGGTTTCATCGCTTCGACGAGCTGCTCGGGCCGCACGGGGTTCTCCTTGGGCGAGGTGGAGGAGGAGGGATGGACCGGGACAGGGCGGGCGCCCGGCGCGATGGTGGCCGGTTCCCGGACGACCGGGCGTCCCCGCTGGATCACGTGCCGTACACGGGCGACGGCGGTCATGTCACGGAACGGATCGCCTTCGAGGGCGACGAGGTCGGCGACGGCCCCGGGGGTGAGGGTGCCCAGGTCGGGTCGGCCGAGGAGGTCCGCCGCGACGCTCGTGGCCGCCCGCAGGGCGCGTAGGGCGGTGTAGCCGTTACCCATCAGAGTGGGGAACTCACGCCAGTTGTCGGCGTGGGGGAACATGCCCGCATCGGTCCCGAAGGCCGTCTTCACGTCTGTCCGCGCCGGCCGCAGAAGGCCTTCGCGCAGAGCCTCCGCGTGTTCCCGATAGCTCTCGCGCATGACGGCCGAGGAGTCGTCCCAGAAGGCGTCGTCGTCGAGCAGGTCGAGGAAGTAGGTCTGAACGTACTGGGTGGGCACCAGGAATGTGCCCGCCTGCTCCATGGCCCGGTAGGTGGGCGGGGTGGCGAAGCAGCCGTGTTCCACGCTGCGTACCCCTGCGGCGACGGCGCGCAGAACGGCCCGGTCGGTGAAGACGTGTGCCGCGCAGGGCAGACCGAGGTCATCGGCGGTGGCGACGATGGTGTGCATCTCGACGCGTGAGTAGGAGGTACTGGTGGGGCTGTCCACCGGTGAGGAGAATCCGCCGCCGCCGGCGAACTTGATCCAGTCGGCTCCCGCGCGTGCCTGCTCGCGTATCGCGCGGCGCAGTCCTTCGACGCCTTGGGCCAGGGTGCCGATCGGGTGCCCGTAGCGCTGAGCGAGGTCGGGCTTCTTGTCGCCGTGGCCGCCCGGCGGGGACAGGATGTTGGGAGCCGCGAGGATCCGTGGCCCTTCGACCAGACCGTCCTCGACCGCGTCACGCAGCGACACGTTGAGAGGCAGGTGGGCGCTTCCCAGGTCGCGGACGGTGGTGAACCCGTTGTGCAGCATGGTGCGGAGGACGGGTACGGCGGTGAGGGTCTGGTACGCGGCGGGTCCGGTCTCCGCGCTTTCGTCGAGCAGGTGGACGTGGCAGTCGATGAATCCGGGCAGCAGCGTGCAGCCGGGCATATCGAGGACATCCGTGTCCGGACCTGGGGCGAGGCCGTGTGCGACAGCTGCGACGCGGCCGTCCCGGAGGAGAACGGAGAGTCCTTCGGTGGGGGCGTCCGCGACCGCGTCCCACACGCGATCGGGACGCAGCAGGATCTCTCGGCCGGGGGGTGGTGTGCGCACGAATACCTCCAGGGCGGCAGACACGGCAGGACGAGTACGGGGGGGGCGTGGGCCGGGCGATGCCGCCGGTCCGCTCAGGGGGTGGTGGGTGGCGTGTAACGAGGATCGCCCCAGACATCGCCCGGCCCCGGGTTGCCCGGCTCGGGTCGGGCGCCGAGCTGGCGCAGCACCCCCCAGGCGGCGTTGAGGCCGGAGGCCAGGGCGTGGTCGAGCCAGCCGGGCGACCAGGAGGTATCGTCTCCAGCCAGGTAGAGGGCGTTCGGCGGTTCGCCCGGCACGGCCGGGGAACCGGTGAAGTCCTTGAGGAAGTGGGCGAAGAGGTCCCGTTGGTACGGGTAGTCACCCGGGCAGGACCAGCGGCACAAGCCGCGGAAGTTCTTCTCGTTCTCCCAGGACACCGTCACTGCCTCTCCCGCACGGGCCTGGGCGCGCAGTTCGTCCGCCATTCCGGGGTGGATGGAAGCGAGGTCGCGGACAAAGAGAGCGACTCTCTCCTCCAGGGAGGAAGGGGCGACCTTCGCCGCGTCCTGGGCCCAGCTGAAGCTGAGGTCGAGCACGCCCCGGCGGCCTTCCGGGCCGCGCGGCGGCCCGTAGTCCAGGGTGTAGGCGGCCCGAGGCAGCCGGTCGGTGAGGGTGACCCCGTCCATGGTCGTCGCCTCCCAGAACGGCCGCTCGACCACGAGGGCGGTCTTGGACGACTGCCAGTAGGACAGGCGGCGGACGGCTCTCCACAGCCGGGGGCCGAACACGGGGGTGCGGGGGCTGGTGGAACGAACCTCGATTCCGGTCTCCAGCAGGCGCAGTTGCGGGGTGAACACCACGGCCGCGAACCGCTCGGCCTGTCCGTCGGCGTCGTGCACCACCACACCACGCGCCGCGTCCGGTTCGACTTCCAGGAGGCGCACGGCGGGCCGGGGTGCCCCTTCGTTGACCGCCTCCAGGCTGTGCGTCCGCTCGCGGGGGTCGGCGACGGGGCAGGTCCAGAAGCCTTCGGCGAGCCGGCTGATGCCGTCGGGCGCGTACAGGGTGTCGCTTCCCTCGGTGCACAGCAGCAGTCGCAGAATCTCGATCACGCTGATCTCGAAGAAGGAGTCCCAGACGCCGGGCGCCACTCCCGCGGTCCCCAGGAGCCGTGCCTGGTCGTGGGTCAGGCCCGCGCCGCCGGGCTCGCGCAGGAAGCGGTAGAAGGACCAGGACTCGAACCGGCCGAGCACCTGGTTCCAGTGAGGGCGCACCGCGGTGAGGTCGCGCGCGGCAAGATCGCGCAGGATCTGGGAGAGACCGATCCGGGCGAGAGCGCGTCGCCAGCGCGTGTGCGCCTCACGGAAGCCGTCGAGCCGGTCGTACAGGTCCTGGATCTCCCGGGTGGTGTGCTGGACGCCGTCCACGTCCAGCACCGTCAACGGCGTGACGGGGGCGGCGTAGTTGTCGCGGAACGGCTCCAGCCGAACGCCGAAGGTCCCGGCGTACTGGCGCAGAAGGGAGGCGGAATCGGGAAAACGCATGCAGCCCAGTTCCACGACGGCGCTGTCCTCCTCACGGAGGCGACGGCTGTACATGCGTCCTCCCAGGCGTCGGCCCCCCGGCCCGTCCGCGCTGCGCTCGGCCTCGTACAGGACGGGACGGCAGCCGGCCCGCAGCAGTTCGTAGGCGGCGGCCAGCCCGCTGCCGCCGGTTCCCACGACGGCGACGCGCGCGCCGAGAGCCTTCTCGGGGAGTCGTCCCATGCGTCGGCCGCCGCCGACGTGCGCGGCGTAGTCGAAGGGGAAGTCGACCTGGAGATCGGTGGCGGGCGGGCGCGTGCTCGTGCTCATCGGTCGCTCCGTGGTGAAAGGGCGGGTGGTTTCCAGGTGTGCACCGGCGCGGCTTCAGCAGCGAGCCGGGCGTAGTGGACCGTCAGTTCCGCGAGTTCGGCGGAGTCTCGTTCGCATGCAGACCCAGGGGTGTCCGATGTGCCGGGCGGTGCGGGTCTCCCCGTCCCCCGTTCCGCGGCTTCCCCGTCCGCCGCCCCGCGCCTCCGCAGCGCCTCACGTGCGCGCTGCTGCCACCAGGCGCCCGTACGGCCCGTCACGACCCGGTGGTGCAGCAGGTCCAGCATGGTGTCGGCCTCATCGGCGCCCACCGAGAGCAGCGCCAGTCCCTCACGGGCCCGCGGCAGCAACTCCTCCACCAGGGCTCCGGCTCGGTACTCGCGCGGCGCCGTTCCCGGCGAGGGCCACCACAGGGAGGCGTGCGGCCCATCGCGGGCGGCGCGGTAGAAATTGGCCTTGGCGAGCGCGAACGGGAGTTCCTGCGCCACGTCGCGCCCACCGGCCGTGAGAAAGAGCGTGAGGCCGACCAGGAAGGCGGCGTTCGCGGCCATGTCCAGCGGCGTCGGCCCGGACGGGAGCGCCCGGAACTCGATCCGCAGGTGGCCGCGAGGGTCGTACACCGGCCGGTTCCACCACCACACCGTGCTGAGGTGCAGGCGGAGTTCCCCGAGCTCCGGCCAGTCGCAGGGTGCGTCAAGGCCGTGGGTGGGGAGGACCTCCGGCAGCAGGACGTCGTAACGGCGTACGGCCACCTCGAACGCGGAGAGAGGACCGCCCCGCATCCATCCGGGACCGAATCCGGCCCGGGGGCGCCGGGTGCCGGAGCCAGGTGAGCCACGGTCGCCGAAGCCGTGTTCGTACACCGGGATGCGGGCCTCCTGCCATCCGGGTAGGCCCAGCGGGAAGGGGGAATTGCCTGCGGCCGCCAAGGCCGGTCCGGTGGCGAGCTGGGCGGCGTTGAAGGCACGACGGAAGAGGTGCGGGGCGACCGTCAGGTGTACCTGCCAGGAGCAGGCCGCGCCCTGGACCGCCACGGACTCCGCCCTGACCAGGCCCCGTTCCCCCACGGGCAGGTCGAAGGGCACGGAGCGGCGGCGGCTCCAGGCCCGCTCCAGCGCGTGGTAGCGCGGGAGGTCGGTCAGTGCCCGCGCGGTCAGGTCGGTCGGTGTAAGGGTGGGGAGGGTTCCGATCGGGACCGCCGCGACCCCCCGGTGCCGCGGTGTTGTGGCGTTGATCCCCGTCAGTGTGCTTGTCGCCTGCGCGGCCAGGGCGGTGAAGGGGCGGCCTCGCGCCGGAACCGGCGTCAGGTTCGCCTCAAGGTTGAAACGGGCCACCTCCAGGGTGAGCGAGTCGTCCCGGGTGGCCTCGCGGACAGCCGCGTTGACCGGGGCCGGACGGCCGTCCGGCTCGATGAGGGAGAGCTCGAGCTCCGCCCCCAGCGTGGGCGGAGCCGCCCCGAAGGCGGGGTCCGTCACCGCTTTCCTCAGCGAGGAAAGGCTCTCCGTCAGGCGGGACCGGAACCGTGCGTGGTCCCGCTCCGTGAATGCCACTCGACCGACTTCGCGGCCCATGTCGCTCCCCTGTACGGCCTTGTGGCCTCTTCCGGTCCAGTCGTGGTGCGGCGCTGTTCAGTCGAGCACGGCGACCGCTCGCCACCAGTCCCGCAGCGCCGGCTCCATCCGCACCGCGCTGCGGGTGACCCAGTCGTCGGGTTCGTGATGCTTCCTGCCGTACTCGATGACCTCCAGGACGCCGTCCGCCACCTCCGGCGGGTTGTCCCGGTAGGCGTCGACATACGCCACTACGGCCTGCGGCATCTCTTCCGTCTCGGCGAGGACGTCGGCGAGCACCGCGCAGGAGTTGCACCACAGGGTGAAGTCCGTGCGCGCCAGGAGGGCGGCCTCACCCGCCCCCGCGTGCAGAGCGACCCATGAGATGAACTCGGTGAACCGCCGGACCGCTTCCAGCCGGGGCTCCGAGCGCATCCGGTCCACCGACATCCCCAACGCGGGCGCCAGCCCGGTCACCATGCGCTGACGCGCCTTCATCAACTCGCCCGTGACGAAGGAGAAGAATCCGCCGGGGACCTCGTGCGGGAAACGAGAGACCAGCAGGCCGTAGGCGGTGAACTCCGCCTCCTGCGACTGAAACTCTGCCAGGGCGAAACTGCGCAGATGCTCTTCTTCGATCATCCCCTCCCGAGCCAGCGACAGAAACTCATTGGCACTGAGGTGATCGGGAATATTTATCCCTACACGGTCGATGAACTCGGTGGCAGGCAAGAGGAAGACCCCCTCGATGGGAAGATCGCAGTTGGCAGCAGGGGCGACGTACCGAATCCACAGGCCCGGCCGACATGCACCACATTCTCGGCGCGACCTCCAGACACCCTGCTTGTGCGACCAAGACTTGCCCTCAAGGGCGGATCCGGCAAGCGGATCGGATTCTTCAGGCACCGATCCACTTCTCGCCGGCTCGCTCGAATCCTGTTCCGAATCGGCGGCACAGGTGGCCTGGACTGCAAGAACTCGCCTCCGCCCCGACCCGGCCCTTCGCAGATCAAAGAGGAGCAGAAAAATCTATGGGCGCCCGAATTTCATTCGGCACAGATTTCACACGGGCAACCTCCGTACCGTGTCGAACTACTCCCTCCCCTCCGACGCCTCCAAGGGGCGGATTTGCGGCGTATGACATACAAAGAACTTCGCTCACGCTCCGAGCGTCGTCACTTTCAGGACAATTTCAAGATATCGGGTTCCCTGCTCTTCACATGCAACCATCAGGAGAATTTAACGATCTCTCCCCGGTCAAGTGCCGCGGTGACGTCGCGAGCTGCCCGGTCCGCGAGGACGAGCCGATCGAGAGATATCTGGACGGCATCGAGCCCGATGTCCAGATCAGAAACCCCTCAGACCGTATGCGACATCCGGCGTATCCCTGAGAGCTACCCGGTAAATGACCTTCGGGCCGCCTCAGGCGCTGCTGAGCACGGCGAAGCCCGTGGCCTGTCCGGCTGGGCAGTTCGGTCAGGCCGCGCTGTCGGCGGTACGTAATGACGAGTCCGGTGGCCTCCACCGCGAGGTCGTCGAGCACGAGGGCGCCCGGACCGCCCTGCGGTGGAGGCGGTCCGCGAGCGGCGCGTGCGCCCGAACAGCCCGCGAGCCCCGGACCGACGGCAGTCCGGGGCTCGCGGGCTCATTCATCTGCCGACCGGGGTGAGTGCTCCGTCGAACGAGTGCGGGTGATACCCGGCGCGATGGGCGCCGTGGTTCTCCTGTTCCCTGGAACGTCGGTCTCCCCGCCGGGTCTCCTTCGTGACCTTGATGCGCTCCAACGCGGTGGACGTCGGCGCCAGGACGGCGAACCAGGCGTGGGGCGAGCGCTCAAGGCTGTGGATGACCGGACCGTCGGTACCTGATCCGGTCTACGACGCGTTACACGGATCGGGGGGACCGGTCGATGGTCCGGGCGAGCAGTCCCCCAGCCTGAAGCCGCAGCCCCTCGCGCAACGGCTGCCGTTCGGCGGTCTGCCCGCCCCCTCTGTGGTGTCACCGGGCGGCAAAAAGCACGCGGTGGCCCTCCCGGACAACGCCCTGACCGGAACCGGGCAGTGCGACCGGCTACGCCACCGGGGTGGCGGGCTGACTCAGGCCTTCACGCGTTCGCGGACGCCGCGTACGGGGCGTGGCTGAGCGGGCTGACGAGTTCGGCCAGGGCGCGTTCCAGGTCGTGGAGGTGGGCCAGGGCGGGGTGGGCCGCGGGGGTGCGGTGCGCGGGGGCGGGCGCCGCCGGGACCGTGCCGGGCCGGGGCGAGGTGAGGATCTCGACGGCGGCCTCGACCCGCAGGCAGGCCGCGGTGAGGCGGGCGTCGTGCGAGGCGTCCGGGTCGGCCGCGACCAGGGCGAGGCCGCGGACCTCGCGGGCGCAGTCGTCGAGCAGGGCCAGGACCCTGCGGGCCCGCGCCTTGCGGGCCCGCAGCGGGTTCAGCGGGTGGACCAGGGGCGCGAGGGAGAGCCGTACCCGCCCGAGCAGCACCTCCAGCTCGGCGACGCGCGGCGCGGGGTCGGCGAGCGCCGATCCGGCGAGCCGGTCGGCCGCGTCGGCCGTGCAGGCGTGGACGCACCGCAGCGCCCGCTGGATCCAAGCGTCCGTGACGGCGTGCGTGGTGACGGGGAGGACCACCAGCACGGCGAGCACCGCGCCGAGCGCGCCGACTGCGGTCTCCGCGACGCGCAGCCAGAGCAGTGCGGCGTCCAGGACGCCCAGCGCCCCGTAGAGCATGCCGGCCATGACGGTAACGAAGAACATCATCCAGCTGTACGAGACCGCCGCCGTGTAGAAGATGCCGAAGACGCCGATCGCGACGACGACGGCGGTCGGCACGGCCGCGCCGTCCAGCGGGATGGCCACGGCGAAACCGGAGGCGATGCCGATCACGGTCCCCAGGACGCGCCGGAACCCGCGGACGAGCGTTTCGCCGCGCGAGGTGGTGTTGACGAAGACCCACCAGGTCGCGCCGACCGCCCAGTACCACCGGTGGTCGGACAGCACCTGCCCCATTCCCAGTGCGAAGGCCCCGCCCAGGGTGGCCTGGACGGCCTGCCGGGTGGTGACCCGCAGCCGGCCGCCGATCTCCGGCGGGGCGGGTGGCGCCGGGACGGGGAGCCGCCGCTCGTAGCACCACAGGCCGAAGCGCACGGTGGAGGCGGCCCCCAGGGACAGCGCCACGGCGGTGTACAGCTCGGGCAGCTGGGCGGGGACGGTGTGCAGGAACTGGGCGGCGAAGAACATCATGAAGGCGAAGACGCCCAGCGCGTGCCCGCGCGGCCCCCAGCGGCGGGCGTACACACCCGCCCCCATCACGGCGAGGAAACTCAGGTCGCGGGCGGCCGGCGCGTCGTGCAGCGCGGCGGCGAGGGCGAGGACGGGCAGGCCGGCGGCGGGGAGCAGGGCGGTGGTGACCGCCTGGCCGCGCACCGTCGGATCGGTCACGGTGAAGAGGGCGAGGAGAGCCGCGAGGCCACCGGTGATGGCCGCTTCCAGCGAATGCCCGACGAACCCGCACAGCGCGACCGCGAGGCCGATGCCGATCACGGCGCGGGAGGCGAAGCGCAGCCGTATCCGCCCTGGATCCGGCGCCACGAACACCCTCTTCAGCACGCTTCCACCCCTTCCGCGTCGCCGCAGAACTCGCATGAAAAAGGCGCCGCGGAAGTCCGCAGCGCCATCGACTGCTCCATTGCAGCACCCGCCAGGCCCGTGGATCAAACGGAACGGCGACCTCTGCACCAATGGCACAGCGAAGTCGGGTGAGAGCCGACCACCGGCGTACCAACGGACCATCCGGGATGAGTACGCGTACTCATCCCGGGTCGGCGCGGATGGCAGACGCTTCCGCCATGGACATGCACACGGGTACGCCCGGAACTCCGAACAGGCGCGAGCCGCGCAGCGGTGCGATGAACCTGCTGGTGTTCCTCGCCCTGGTTCCGTTCGACGTCTTCGTGGGCGGCTACGCCTGGCTGGCGGTGGGGATGGAGGGCTGGGCCGCCTCGCACGGCGGGCAGCGCCCCGTCCTGCCGGTGGCGGAGGTGGCGGGATCCGTGGGCCTGCTGGCGGCGGCGGGGCTGGCCGTGTGCTGGGGCCGGTACTGGGGCGCCGCCGTGATCCAGTTCGCCCTGACGGCCGTGCTGATGGTCTGGCTGCTGTCGGCCTACGGATGACACGCGGCGGGAGGGGGTCGCCCCCTCCCGCTGGGTACAGTCGGAACGGCACAGCTCGGCTCGGAAGGAGATCGGCGGATCATGGCGGTGGACGCGCTCGACACCCGGATCCTGCGCCTGCTGATCGAGCAGCCGCGCACCAGCGTCCGGGAGTACGCGCGCATCCTCGGCGTGGCACGCGGCACCCTCCAGGCCCGGCTGGACCGGCTGGAGCGCGACGGCGTGATCACCGGCACCGGCCCGATCCTCTCCCCCGCCGCGCTCGGCCACCCCGTGCTCGCCTTCGTCCACCTGGAGGTCACCCAGGGGCATCTGGTCGAGGTGGGTGACGCGCTGGCCGCCTTGCCCGAGATCATCGAGGCGTTCTCGACGACGGGCGGCGGCGATCTGCTGACCCGCGTGGTCGCCCGGGACAACGGACATCTGGAGGACGTGATCCAGCGGCTGATCCAGTTGCCGGGGGTCGTCAGGACGCGGACCGACGTGGCGCTGCGTGAACGGGTGGCGCACCGGATGCTGCCGCTGGTGGAGTCCGTGGGCCGGTCGGCGTCGCCCACCGGCTGACCGGCGGCCGATGTGCCGGACCGTCAACCGGGTCCGGACAAAAAGCCGTCGGGGCGTGCGGAGCCCGCCGGACAGATATCCTGATCATGTTGTTCGTCTCACCGGCCCAGGGCGTGGCCGGAGTCAGGAGACCCCGGAGGCCGACTGCCGGAGCGGGCCGCCATTCGAGATAGGTGTACAGGTGCTGGTAGCTGGTCGGTACCGATTGGTATCCCCCATCGGTCGTGGCGGCATGGGCGAGGTGTGGCGCGCCACGGACGAGGTCCTGGGCCGTGCCGTGGCCGTGAAGCTGCTGCTGGGTGATCAGGCGGACGCCTCGTCGACCGCCCGCTTCCGGCTGGAGGCGCAGACCGCCGCCCGGCTGAGCCATCCGCATCTGGTGGCCGTGTTCGACTTCGGGGCGTGGGAGGACCGGTTCTTCCTCGTGATGGAGCTGGTCGAGGGGCAGAGCCTCGGAGACCTGCTGGCCGCCCAGGAACGCGTCCACCCCGAGCAGGTCGCCCGGATCGCCGGCCAGGCCGCCGCCGGGCTGGCCGCCGCGCACCGCCAGGGCATCGTCCACCGCGACATCAAGCCGGGCAACCTGATGCTGGACGCGGAGGGTTCGGTCAAGATCGGCGACTTCGGCATCGCCCAGTTCGTCGACGACCCCTCGACCGCGCTGACCACGGCCGGCCACATCGTCGGCACCAGCCTCTACTTGGCCCCCGAGCGGGCGCTGGGCCGCACCGCCGACTCCGCGTCCGACATGTACTCGCTGGGCTGCGTCGTCTACCAACTGCTGCTCGGCGACCCGCCGTTCCGTTCCGACACGGCGACCGCGACGCTGTACCAGCATGTCGACACCCCGCCGGTTCCGCTCCGGCAGCGCGGTGTGGACATCTCCGCCGCCTTCGACGCGTACCTCCTCGGGCTGCTGGCGAAGCAGCCCGAGGAGCGGCCCACCGCGCAGCAGGTCGCCGACTGGTTCCGCACCGACGCCTGGCGCGGCCGGCCGGAGCCCCTTCCGATGCCGTCGCCCGCGTCGCACCGGGCCCCTGCCCCGGTCGCGCCGAAGCCCTCCCCCGCCGGGCCGTCCGCTCCGGCCGGCCCGGCGACGTACCGGCTGCCTGGTCCCACGGGGCGAAGACGGCAGGCCCCGGCCCGGTCGGCGCCGGCCCGCCGTCGCAGCACCCGCGAGGCGATACGGCGGCGCCCCAGGGTGGCGAGCGCCGTCGCGGGGACGGCGACGTTCCTGGCGGCCGTCTATCTGGGGATGATCCTGTTCTCCCCGGACTCCAGCTCCGCCGGTACGCCGGACCAGGTTCCCTCCTCGGGTCCCGCGCAGGACATCGGCGACAGCGAGACCGTCGGCGACGACGGCGACGGGCAGGACGACTGAGCCCCTGCCCGCCTGCCCGCCGATTCCGGTCGATGACCGGCGGCACCGGTCACCAGCGGCCGTGGACCTCCGCGCGGATCGACCGGTCGTACAGCTCGCGGACCGCGTCCAGGGTGGCCTGCGGCAGTGGGGGCAGGGCGGCGGCGGCCGCGTTGGCGCGGGCCTGTTCCACCGAGCGTGCGCCGGGGATCACGCTGGTCACGCCGGGCTGCTGGATGATCCAGCGCAGCGCGGTCTGCGCGGGGGTGGCGCCCTCCGGGGCCAGCTCGGCGAATGCGGCGGCCGCGGCGACGCCGGTGGCGTAGTCGATGCCGGAGAACGTCTCGCCCTGGTCGAACGCCTCGCCGTGCCGGTTGTACGTCCGGTGGTCGTCGGGGCCGAAGACGGTGTCCTCGGTGTACTTCCCGGAGAGCAGTCCGGAGGCGAGCGGCACCCGGGCGATGATGCCGACGCCCGCGGCGGCGGCCGCCGGAAGAACCTCGTCCAGGGGCTTGAGGCGGAACGGGTTGAGGATGATCTGCACGCTCGCGACCCCGGGACGCGCGATGGCGGTCAGCGCCTCGGCGCAGGTCTCCACGCTCACCGCGTAGGCGGCGATCCGCTCCTCGGCGACCAGGGTGTCGAGGGCGTCGTAGACGGCGTCGGAGGAGTAGACGCCGCTGGGCGGGCAGTGCAGTTGTACGAGATCGAGCGTGTCGGTGCCGAGGTTGGCACGGGAACGGTCGTTCCAGGCGCGGAAGTTGTCCAGGGTGTAGTTCTCCGGGACCTGGTCGGCCCGGCGGCCCATCTTGGTGGCCACGAAGACGTCGGCGTCGGGCCGGTTCTCGAGGTAGCGGCCGATGAGCTGTTCGCTGCGGCCGTCCCCGTACACGTCGGCGGTGTCGAAGAAGGTGACACCGGAGTCGACGGCCGCGTCGAGGACGTCGAAAGCGTCGCCCTCCGCGACGTCCCCCCAGTCTCCCCCGAGCTGCCAGGTGCCCTGTCCGACGACCGAGACGTCACGGCCGGTCCTGCCGAGTGTGCGCTGTTCCATGGGGATCATGCTATTTCGCTTCCCGCTCACGCGGGTGGACGGCGGCAGGAGCACCTCTGCCGCCGTCCACGTCTCGGGAGCGCCCGGGGAGCGCGCCGGGCCGGCGGTCAGTCGCCCGTCGTCACCCGGACGTAGTCGATGACCATCTGCTGCGGGAACCGGGTGGAGCCGTCGGGGTCGCCGGGCCAGTAGCCGCCGACCGCGAGGTTGAGGATGAGGAAGAAGGGCTTGTCGAACACCCATGGGTTGCCGTTCAGGTCGGCCGGGGTGCGCCGCTGGAAGACGTTGCCGTCGACGGACCAGGTGATGGAGTCAGGAGCCCAGTCGACCGAGAAGGTGTGGAAGTCGTCGGCGAACGCCTGCCCGCCGGGCAGCGTGTAGGCGGCGCCGATGCCTCCGGAGCCGGAGTATCCGGGGCCGTGCAGCGTGCCGTGGACGGTGCCGGGCTCGAAGCCGACGTTCTCCATGATGTCGATCTCGCCGCTGTCGGGCCAGCCGACATTGCCGAAGTCGTCGCCCAGCATCCAGAACGCGGGCCAGATGCCCTGGCCGCGCGGGATCTTGATGCGGGCCTCGACATGGCCGTAGGCGGCGGCGAACTTGCCGGAGGTGTTGAGCCGGGACGAGGTGTACTCGCAGGTCCCGTACCAGCACGCGTAGTTGCCCGGGTTCTCCTTCCGGGCGGTGATCACCAGGTTGCCCCGGCCGTCGAGGGCCGCGTTGTCGTTGCCCGGGGTGTAGTACTGCCGTTCGTGGTTGCTGACGTTGTCGCCGGTCTCGGTCTGCCACTTGCCGCCGTCCACGGCGGCGCCCGCCGGGCCGTCGAACTGGTCCTCGAAGACGACGGCTCGGGCGCCCGCCCCGGGGGCGGAGGCGTCGGCGGGTGCGGCGGAGGCGCCGCCGGGGAGGGCGGTCAGGATGGCGGAGGCGCAGAGCATCGAGGCCGCGTAGAGCGCGACGCGGCGGCGCCGGGAGACGTTGCGAGCCGTGGAGCGCGTGGGGTGCACGGTCATCACATCACTTCGCGTGGGGGGAGAGGGAAGGCATGTACATGACAGGTATGCGCCGAGAGGTGAACGGTTGGGGCGCTCACCTCAGGCGCATACTTCACTTCTTGATTTAAAGGAGTGCCGGAAGAGCCGTCAATAACCTGGTCCGGACCGGAGATACAACGGCATACCCGATACGCATATGCGGCCGAAGACAAGGCGCGTTCGCCCGGTTCGTACTCCTGCCGGATGCCGTCCGAGCGGAACCCGGGCGGCATCCGGGACGGTCTGCCTCGGCGGCGGCCGGTCAGGCATCCGGTGGCGGCAGGTGTAGAGGACCGTGGCGACGTCCTGCGCCGGAAGCGTGTGGTCGGCCAGCGCCAGGGCGAGCAGGGGCCCGGCGTCCCGTTCCGCCGGGAAGGGGCCGCGCCGGTGCAGGGCGCGCAGACAGGCCAGCGCGGGCCCGGCGAGGAGCAGCGGATCCGTGGCGGCCAGCTCCACCAGGCGTCGGATGTCGGTGCGTTCCGCCCGTTCGCCCAGCAGCTCCACGGCGCGGCGACGCGGAGCGGGCGCCGCGGCCGGATTCTTCGCCACGGACCAGAGCACCGCGGGATGCCCGTGCCGCGCCGCGACGACGAGCGCGGCCGCCACCGACGCGGCCGGATCACCCGAGCGCCTCTTCCCGTTCCCGCCCGGGCCCTCGTACCCGCTCCCGTCCCGGCCCCCGTCTTCCTCCGCCCGCTCCACCACCCGGGTCAGCTCGGCCTGGGCCACGGGCGTCACCGCCGCCCAGGGCTCCGCGAGCGCGTGCAGGGCGCCGGTCACCACGTCGTGGTCGGGCGCGTCCACCAGGTGGAGCAGCCTGCCGCGGACGAACGCCGGTGCGAGCAGCCCCGCGTGCAGCCCGTCGCGGGCCAGCCGCAGCGCCTCGATCCGCAGGACGGGGTCCCCGGTGTCGACCAGCTCGGCCACCAGGCGGTCGGGCCGGTGCGCGTCGGCGGCCCGGCACTCGCGCACGGCACGGTAGAGGAGCTCGCCCACCGGTTCCGTACGGAGGACGGCCGGATCGCCGAGGAGTTCGGCCCGCAGCCACGCGATCCGCACCCGGACGGGCAGGCGGCCCGCGCGCCAGTCGGGGAGCTGGTGAGCCGGGCGGCGTACGGCGATCCGGGCGTGGAGGCGGGCGAGGAGCAACGACTCCTCCGGCGAACTCCCCGGGGAATCCGGCAACAGGCGTGTCAACCTGTCGACCTGTCCGGACTCGCGATCTTCCGTGGCCCCGCCCCCGGGCCCGGGTTCGCCGCGCCGGGGCCCAGGAGCGTTGCCCGGCCCGCTGCCGGGCTCGTCCAGGCGTTCGGCGAGGAGCGTGAGGCCCAGGTGGCGTATCCGGGGCGCGGGGTGCCGCACCATGCGGCCGAGCAGGTCCGAAGGACAGGCGCGGGTGGCCGACAGCCTGGCGAGCAGTGCGGCGTCGGCGCGGTCGAGCGCGGCGTGGAGGGCGGCATCCGGCGGGGTGGTCACCAAGGGAGCGTAGGCGGCCGGTTCCCTCGGTCGCCCGGGGTTTTCCCGGGCCCTGTACCGCCCCGGCCCGTACTGATCGATGATGTCGGCCGGGGCTCCTGTGCCCCGGCAGGTGCACCGGCCGTCGGACGAAAGGCTTGTCATGCGGGAACTGCCCACCACCCCGGGGACGACGGACACGAACACGGATACGCACACGGAGGCGGACCCGCGCGACGTCCCCCGTACCGGCGAGGACGCCCAGGTGATCGTGGTGGGGGCCGGGCCGGCCGGCTCCTCGGCCGCGTACCACCTGGCGCGCGCCGGCGTGGACGTGATCCTTCTGGAGAAGGCCCGCTTCCCCCGGGAGAAGGTGTGCGGCGACGGCCTCACCCCCCGAGCGGTGCACCAGTTGATCCGGATGGGCGTGGACGTCTCCGCGCCGGGCTGGACGCGTTCGCGCGGGATGCGCTGGGTGGCCGGAAAGCACCGGGTGCACATCGAGTGGCCCGCGCTGGGCCGCTATCCGGACTTCGGGCTCTCCCGCAGCCGGCACGACTTCGACGACATCCTGGCCCGGCACGCCGTGGCGGCCGGGGCCCGGCTGTACAGCGGCTGGAAGGCGGAACGGCCGCTGACCGACCGGGCGGGCCGGGTCACGGGGGTCGCCGCGTCCTCCGACTCCCCGGACGTCTCCGGTACGTTCGACTTCCGCGCCCCGGTCGTCGTCGCGGCCGACGGGGCGTCCGCCCGCCTCGCCCTGGCGCTGGGGCTGGAGCGGGACCCCGGGCGGCAGATCGCCACCGCCGCCCGGCGGTACTACCGCAGCCCCGAGCGCTCGCGGGAGGAGTACCTGGAGCTGTGGGCGGACCTCCGCTTCCCGGACGGCGGCCCGTATCTCCCCGGGTACGGCTGGATCTTCCCGATGGGCGACGGCCGGGTCAACGTCGGGCTGGGGGCGCTGCCCCACCGGCGGCACGGCAAGGCGGACCTGCGCGCGACGCTGGACCAGTGGCTGGCCCGCACCCCGCGGGAGTGGGGGCTGCGCGAGGAGAACGCGGAGGGCCCGGTGCGCAGCGCCGCCCTGCCGCTCGGCTTCAACCGCCATCCGCTGTACGCCCGGGGGCTGTTGCTGGTCGGCGACTCCGGCGGGATGGTCAGCCCGTGGAACGGCGAGGGCATCGCGCAGGCGATGGAGGCGGGCGAGGTGGCCGCCGAGAGCGCGGCCCTCGCTCTGGCCCACCCGGAGGGGCCGCGCCGCGAACAGGTGCTGCGCGGCTACCCGGTGGAGATGAACCGCCGCTGGGGCCGCTACTACCGTCTGGGCAACACCGCCGCCGACCTGGTCTTCAGCCGTGCGGGCTTCCAGCCGGTGCTGAACCGGTACGTCATGGGCTCGCCGTTCCTCCTCGATCTGCTGGCCCGGCTGCTCACCGATCTCACGGACAAGCCCTCGCGCGATGTGGCCGACCATGTGCTCAACACGGCGTTCCGCCTGGTCCCGGCGCCCCGCCCCGGCCGTCGGCGGGGCCGTCCCGGAAAGCGGTGAGGGGGTCGGCCCGGGCGCGCCGCCACCGCGCCCGGGCCGCGCTCCGGCTGAAACGCGAAGCGCTGGACGCCGCCGAGGGGGTGCGGCGGGCGATCGCGATCCACGCCGGGCGCCCGGCCGGAGGTACACCGGCGCTACGGCCACTGGTGGGACCGTCTCCCGCACGCCACCGCCCGGCTGAGGCCCGGGGGTTGAGGCCCAAGACGTGTCGGGGATCTCGCGAAGGGCCGCTCTACAGCCCTGTAGATTGAGGGGGCCCGGCCGCTTCCAAGGACGGGCCGTCTCGGCGTCCGCTCCACCCCAGAGAAAGCAGTGACCATGTTCGGGATCGGCGAACTCACCATCCTCCTGCTGGTGATCGTGGCGGTGCTGGCCGTGAAGCGGCTGCCCGAACTCACGCGGTCGGCCGGGAAGGCCGCCCGCATCCTCAAGGCCGAAAAGCGGGCGCTCAAGGACGAGGACGGCGGACCGGACCGGCCGTCCCCCCGGGTGATCCGCGGGGAGACGGCCGAGCGGCCGGGCCAAGACGCCTGAACACCGTGCGATGAGGCGCCCCGGCCGGGTGCCGCGGCCGGGGCCCGCCTACGCGGTCGGCCCGGGAGGGGCCTGCGGGTGCAGCAGCCGGGCGAGCAGGTCGTCCAGGCTGACCAGCCCCGCGAGCCGGCCCTCTCCGTCGCGGACGACGGCGATCGTGGCCCGCCGTTCGCGCAGTTGCTCCACGGCGTGTGCCACGGTCGCGTCAGGAGTCAGCTCCGGGACCGGGCGGGCCAGGGAGCGGGCGAGGACGTCCCGGCCGCCGGCGCGGGCCACGAGCGCGTCCCGGGCGTGCACCGAGCCGAGGACCTCCTCCCCGTCCCGTACGAGCAGGCGGGTGCGGTCGGCGTCCGCCGCGGTGGCCAGGATGCTGTCGAGTCCGGCGTCCGCCGGGACCGTCACGATCCGCTCCACGGGGATCCGGAGCGCGGAGACCGGGGTCGCCGGTTCGGTCAGCGACCTCGTCATCAGCCCTGAGTCGCCCTTGCTGATCAGTCCGAGGCGTGCGGACTCCTCGATCAGGTGGGTGAGCTGGTCGCGGTTGTGCACCGAGGTGAGCTCGTCGCGCGGGGTGACCCGGCAGAGCCGTACGAGGGAGTTGCTCACCGCGTTCAGCACGCGGATCAGCGGGCGTACGGCGCGCACGAGGGCCCGGAAGGCCGGGCTCAGCAGCATCGCCGAACGTTCCGGATGGGCGATGGCCCAGGACTTCGGGGCCATCTCGCCGACCACCATGTGCAGGAAGACCACGACGATCATCGCCAGCGCGAACGCGACGCCGTAGCTGACGGCCGCGGGCAGCCCGAGCCGCTCCAGCAGCGGGTCCAGTTCGTGCGAGATGGCGGGCTTGGACACGGAACCCAGGCCCAGGGTGCAGACGGTGATGCCGAGCTGCGCCCCCGCGAGCATCAACGACAGCTCGCGCATCCCGGCGAGCGCCGCCTTGGCCCCGCGCTGCCCGCGGGCGGCCGCCTGTTCCATCCGGTGGCGCTTGGAGGCGACCAGGGCGAATTCGGCGGCGACGAAGAAGCCGCTCCCGATGAGGAGCAGGACGGTGACGAAGAGCGCCATGGGGAAGCTCATGCCTGCGGCTCCTGTCCGGTGCGACCGGTCCGGTCGGTGTGCTCGGTCGGCCCCGCGTGCCCGGGACCACCGGTGCGCTCGGGGCTGTCGGTGTGTTCGGCACGACTGGTGCGTTCGGGGCGGTCGGTGTGTTCGACGCGTACGTACTCGGCGACGTGCCGGTCCAGGGAGCGGACTTCCATACCGACCCCGTCCACGGTGAGCCGGTCGCCCACGGTGGGGAAGCGGCCGAGCCGGTCGATGATCAGTCCGGCCAGCGTGTCGTAGTCGTCGCTCTCCTGGGGCAGGTGGACGCCCGTGGCCTCCTCGATCTCGTCGAGGCGGCGGCCCGCGTCCACGATCCAGCCGGAGCCGTCGGCCACCGCGGTCTCGACGACGGTGTCCGACTCGTCGGCGATGTCGCCGACGAGCTCCTCGGCGATGTCCTCGTAGGTGACGATCCCGGCGAGACCGCCGTGCTCGTCCAGGACGACGGCGAACTCGTCGTCGCGCTCCCGCATCTGCGCGACAGCGGCCGGAAGCTTGAGCAGTTCGGGCAGCAGCAGGGGGCGGCGGGCCAGGGAGCCCACGGTGGTGCTCCCGATGTCGGCGGCGGGCAGCCGCATCAGCTCCCGTACGCCGAGGACGCCGGCGGGGTCGTCGGGGTGGTCGCCGAGCACCGGGTAGGTGGAGTGGCCGTGGCGGGCGATCAGTGCGACGGCCTCGGTGGCGAGGGCGTCCCGGCGGACGAACGTGACGTCGGCGCGCGGCACCATCACCTCGCCCAGGGTCCGCTCGGAGAACTCCAGCGCGTGGTCCATGAGTTCTGCCGTCGCGGCCGGGAGTTCACCCTGCTCGTGGGACTCCCCGACCAGGTGGCCCAGCTCCTCCAGGGTCGCGCCGTGGTGCAGCTCCTCGACCGGTTCGATGCCGATGCGGCGCAGCAGCCGGTTGGCGGCGCTGTCGAAGACGTGGACGACGGGGCCGACGATCCGCAGGTAGACCAGGGTGGAGGCGGCCAGCGACTTCGCCATGGACTCGGGCACGGCGAGGGCCAGGTTCTTGGGGGCGAGTTCGCCGAGCACCATCTGGATGACGGTCGCCAGCACGAAGGAGAGCACCACGGAGATGCCCGAGATAGCGCCGTCGGGGAGTCCCGTGGCGTTCAGGGCGGGCCGCAGGAGGGTCGAGACGGACGGTTCGGCGAGGAAGCCGACGACGAGCCCGGTGACGGTGATGCCGAGCTGCGCGCCGGACAGCATGAAGGAGAGGCGCTCCAGTACGTTCACGGCGCGGGCGGCCCGCTTGTCGCCGGCGGCCGCCTCCCGGGCGAGGGTGAGCCGGTCGGCGGAGACGTACGCGAACTCCTGGGCCACGAAGTAGCCGGTCCCGGCGGTGAGGACGAACACCGCCAGCAGCCCGAGCAGGGCGGAGGTCATCGTTCACCCGCCCCGCGCGGGGCCCGCACCGGGGCCGGGGTTCGATGGCGGTGAGGATGTCGGCAGGGCCCCGAAGGGCACGGACTGACGGACAACGCGTGGCTCCTGTCCGGCTGGGTTCTCCAGCCATGGGTTCGATTCTGCATGCCGGACGGGCGGAGAACGGGTGTCCGCTCCGGGCGGGGAGGCGCGTGTCCGGCCGACGGGCCCGGTGGGTTCCTCCCCGCCGGGCGGCCGTCGGGCGCCGTGTCCCGGTGTCCGGCCCGTCGCGGCTGCCGTCATCGCGGCGTGCCGGAGCGGCCCGCCGTGCCCGGCCGTCCGTGCCCACGCCGTCCTCCGCGCTCCGCGCCCCGGCCCCGCGCCGTGGCGGCGGGGGCTCCGCACTCTGCGGCTGATGAACTCTACAGCCCTGTAGACAGGCGGGGTTCGACGCGGTGCGCACCGAAGAAGAAGGAGGCGGACGTCGCGACCTACAGCGGCGTCGCGGCCCACAGCGGCGTCGCGGCTCACAGCGGCGTCGCGGCCTACAGCGGGGTCGCCGCCTCCAGGACGAGGAACAGGGCGACGGCCGCGTTCAGCGCGGACAGCGCCGAGACGGTCGTCCCGGCCGCGGCGACGAACGCGGCCGCGCCGGCCGGGGTGAGGGCCGGGGGCCAGCCCCGGTCCGGCGGCACCGGGCCCAGGAGGGCCGCCACCCTGCGCGGCACCGGTCCCGCCGCCGCGAAGGAGGCGAAGGCCGGGCCGCCGGGTACCGGGCGGGCGACCAGTGCCGCCTTGCCGACCGCGCGGGCGGTGAGCCGTCGGTCGCCGGTGACCCGGGCGGCCTCCTCGTCGGCCCAGCGTTCGGTGCTGTAGACGAGGGCCGCGAGCAGCGGCCACAGCAGGGGGTTGACGCAGCCGGCCAGCCGGGTCGCGAGCAGCAGCCGGTGGTGACGTCCGGCCAGGTGCGCCCGCTCGTGGGCGAACAGCGCCCGGTGCTCGGCCGGTTCGAGGGAGGCGAGCATGGCCGTGGAGACCATCACCCGCCCGGGGGAGCCGGGCAGGGCGTAGGCGTACGGGACGTCGTCGGGCAGGACGGCGACGTCGCCGTCGCCGCGCAGACCCGCGAGCGCGCGGTGGGCGCGGGCCCGGAAGCGGTAGTGGCGGTGGACGGTGTACCCGCAGGCGGCCGCGACGACGACGAGCGCGACGATGGACGCCTTGCCCGCGAACGCGTCGTGCGGCACGGCCTCGCGGACCTCGTCGTCGGACCAGCCGTCGGGCAGCGGGTTGCCGGGCAGTTGGGCCGTGCCCACGACCACCAGCAGTCCGAGGCAGACCAGGCTGCAGGTGGCGAGGATCACGGCGACGGTGGTCAGCAGCCGGGCGGCTCTGCGGGGATGCAGATGCTGCTCCGCCAGGCGCGCGATGGGCAGCGCGGTCAGGGGCAGTACGAGCGGCAGGTAGACGAAGACGCCCATCGTCAGCGCTCCGGCCGGTCCGGGGTGGTGCCGGGGGCGTCGGGGCCGCTCTCGGCGAGAAGGGTCCGCAGCAGCTCCTCGTCGTGCGAGGAGAGAACGGAGACGAAGCTGGAGAGCACCGCGTCCCGGTCGCTCTGCTTGTCGAGGAGGCGGCGCATCCGCAGGGCGGCGAGCCCGGCCTCGTTCGCCACGGGCTCCCACAGCACGGGGCGGCCCCTCCCGGTGCGCGAGACGGCCTGTTTGGCGTGCAGCCGCGTCAGGATGGTGATGACGGTGCTGTACGAGAGGCCGGCGTCGAGCCGCTCCAGCACCCAGGCGGCGGTCACCGGTTCGCTCGCCCCGCCCAGCACCGACAGCACCCGGGCCTCCAACTCGCCCTGGCCGCGCCTGCGGGCAGGCGTCTCCCCCTCGCCACCGACTCCCTCGGCGTCCACGGCACGGCCCCTTTCTCCGTTCGGCCGCCCGGCCGCGGCGTCACGCCGACCGGGCATCGGCGCATCGTATCCAGCCGCCGGAGCCGAGGGCGACCGGCCGGCGCGAACGGCACACCCGGCCGCGCCCGCCCGGGCCGTCCGCGGACCGCACCGGCCCTCTCCGCCCGGTGTCCGCGCGCTCGCCTCCTGGCACCGCAAATCTACAGTGCTGTAGATTTTCCCCACGGCCGCGGCTCGCGGTCGCGCCGTCACCCGGGTCGTGGCCGCGACCGCGTGAACACCCGTCATCGCATGTCATCGCACGTCGTCGCACAAGGGAGAAGATCATGGGCGTGAGCCTCGCCAAGGGCGGGAACGTCTCGCTGAGCAAGGAGGCCCCCGGCCTGACCGCGGTCCTCGTCGGTCTCGGCTGGGACGTCCGCACCACCACCGGCGCCGACTACGACCTCGACGCGAGCGCGCTGCTCTGCGACGAGGCGGGCAAGGTCCGGTCCAACCAGCACTTCGTCTTCTACAACAACCTCAAGAGCCCCGACGGTTCGGTCGAGCACACCGGCGACAACCTCACCGGCGAGGGCGACGGCGACGACGAGACCGTCAAGGTCGACCTGGCCGCGGTCCCCGCCGACGTGGCGAAGATCGTGTTCCCGGTCTCGATCCACGAGGCGGAGGGGCGGGGCCAGAGCTTCGGCCAGGTGCGCAACGCGTACATCCGCGTGGTCAACCAGGCGGGCGGCGCGGAGATCGCCCGCTACGACCTCAGCGAGGACGCCTCGACCGAAACGGCGATGGTCTTCGGCGAGCTGTACCGGCACGGCGCGGAGTGGAAGTTCCGCGCGGTCGGGCAGGGTTACGCATCCGGGCTGAGCGGCATCGTCGCCGACTTCGGCGTCAGCCTCTGAGCCGCGCGCCCCACCGACACCACCCCAGGCACCCAGGCAGCACCCAGCCACCGAAGGCGGAACGATGACGATCAACCTCACCAAGGGCCAGCAGGTCAGCCTCACCAAGTCCGGCGGCGGCGAGCTCGACGTCGTACGGATGGGGCTCGGCTGGAAGTCCGCTCCCCGCAAGGGGTTCCTGGCCCGGCTGACCGCCCGGGAGATCGACCTGGACGCCTCGGCGGTGCTCTTCGCGGGGCGCGACCCGCAGGACGTGGTCTTCTTCCAGCACCTGATCAGCGACGACGGCTCGGTCCGGCACACCGGGGACAACCGGGTGGGCGGCGCGGGAGAGGGCGGCGACGACGAGTCCATCGTCGTCGACCTGCGGCGCGTGCCGGCCCATGTCGACCAGATCGTCTTCACGGTGAACTCGTTCACCGGCCAGACCTTCGAGGAGGTCGAGGCCGCCTTCTGCCGGCTGGTCGACGAGACCACCGGCCAGGAGCTGGCCCGCTACACCCTGACCGGCGGCGGGCGGAACACCGCCCAGATCATGGCCAAGGTCCAGCGGACCGGTTCGGGCTGGCAGATGGCCGCGATCGGCGCGGCGGCGGACGGGCGGACCTTCCAGGACCTCATGCCCGCGATCGCGCCGCACCTCTGACGGTCACCCGGCTCCCGGTGGGGTCGCGCACGCTCCACGTGCGCGACCCCGCGCCGTCGTACACGAACGACCACCGCCCCACTTGACCGAGGACACCAGCATGGGCAGACCCTTCCGGCTCGGGGACGAGGACAGACCGGACTACGCGAGCGCTCTCGACGAGGTGATCGCCTCCCCTCAGATCCAGCGCCTGCTGGAGCGTTCGGGCGTCCCCGGCGACCGGTTGCGCGTCCGGGGCCTGGCGGCCGTCGCCCGGGTCGCGCACGCGGCCGACGTGGAGTACCGGCGGTACACGGCCCTGCGCCGGCAGGCGCGCGGCGGATCGCGGGCGGCCGGGGCCTCACCGCTCTCCGGGCCGGGCGACCAGGAGCGGCCGGGGGCCGGGGTGCTCGCGGTCCTCGGGGTGCTGACGCCGGTGCTCGCCGCGGTGGCCGCCGCGACCTTCCTGGTCCTCGGGTACGGGCTGCGGCTCGCCGAGGCCCTGCCCGCCCTGGCGGACACCCTCGTGGGCGTCGGGTGGCTGAGCCTGGGGATCGCGGCGGCCACGGCTCTGGTCAGCGTGGCCGCCCTCTACCGGACGGCGGCGAGGCAGGCGGCGGCCGACGCGGTTCCGGACCTCCCCGACGCCTCCCTCTCCCCCGCTCTCGACCGGGCCCGGGAGGTGTGGCTCGGGGCGCTGCGCGACCGGGGCATCCGGCCGTTCCTGCTCCAGGAGCTGGCCGGGGCGGCGTCGCCCGCGCCGGACGCGGGCGACGCCGGCGGGTCCCGGTTCAGCTCACCGGCGTTCGCGGGGCCGGACTTCTCCGGGCCGGGGTTCGAGGGCTCCGGGACCGCTCCCCGGCCGCCCGCACCAGGGCGGCCATGACCCGGGTGTCCTCGCCCATCTCCGGATGCCACTGGACGCCGAGCACCAGGCTCGCGCGGCCGGGCAGTTCCACGGCCTCCACCGTCCCGTCCGGGGCGTGGGCGGAGGCCACCAGGCCGCCGCCGAGGCGGTCGACGGCCTGGTGGTGGTAGGCGGGCACCATGGCGGTCTCCGGTACGGCGTCCGCGTACGCGGTGCCGGGCACCGGGACCACCGGATGGCTGCCGAAGACGCCGAGACCGCCGGTGTGGTCCTCCAGGTGCTGGACGAGGGTGCCGCCGAGGGCGACGTTCAGCAGCTGCATGCCCCGGCAGATGCCGAGCAGAGGGACCTCCTGCTCGACGGCCGCCCTGATCAACGCCAGTTCCCAGGCGTCGCGTTCACGGGCCGGCGGGCCGGTGCGGGGGTCGGCGACCGCCCCGTACCTGGCCGGTTCCACATCCGCTCCCCCGGCGATCACCAGGCCGTCCAGGGCGGCGACGGTGTCCCGGGCCGCGTCCTCGGCGTCGTCGGGCGGCAGCAGCACCGCCAGTCCGCCCGCCGCGCGCACGAGGCGGGGGTAGCCGGCGGGCAGCAGCACCGCCGGCATCTCCCACACCCCCCAGCGGGCCTGGTCCTGGTAGGTGCTGATGCCGATGACGGGCCGGGACATGGAACGGGCTCCTCGGGTGGATCGTGGACCGGCCGCGGCCGGCGGGGGTACGGGGGTCAGTCGCGGGCGAGTTCGGCCTCGGCCGCCGCGAGGGCGGCGAACTCCTCCTCCGGCGCTCCCGCGACCAGCCGGTGGCGGCTGTAGAGGGCGAAGTAGGCCAGCGCCACCGCGTACACGGCGAGGGCGATGAACGCCGCGTCGCGGTCGACCAGGAAGGTCGCCACCAGCGCCGAGCATGCCAGGACGAAGGCCACGGACGAGGTCAGCGCGCCGCCGGGGGTGCGGTAGGGGCGCGGCAGCCCGGGTTCGCGGCGGCGCAGCACCATGTGGGAGAGGGCCATCAGGGCGTAGCTGATGGTGGCGCCGAAGACGGCGACGTTCAGCATGCGGCCGCCGTTGCCGCTCCACGCGGCGAGCGTGAAGCCGATGGCGCCGGGGATCAGCAGGCCGAGGTAGGGGGACTTGCGGCGGTTGGTCAGCGACAGGAAGCGGGGCAGATAGCCGGCCCGGGAGAGCGCGAACAACTGGCGGGAGCCGGCGAAGATCAGCGAGAAGAAGGAGGCCACCAGACCGGCGAGGCCCGCGTAGTTGACGAAGCGGCTCAGGGCGGTGGGTTCGCCGTCGCCCTGGAGGGCCACCACGAGCGGGTTGCCGGCCTCCTTGATGGCGTCGGCGCCCTGGGCGCCGGTGGCGGAGACGAAGGTGATGAGGGCGAGGAAGACCAGGACGGCGAGCGAGATGGCCAGGGCCTTCGGCATCGAGCGGACCGGGTCCTTCGCCTCCTCCGCGGCGAGCGGTACGCCTTCCACGCCGAGGAAGAACCACATGCCGAAGGGAAAGGCGGCCCAGATGCCGAGGAGGCCGAACGGCAGCCAGGAGGAGGAGCCGAAGGCCGAGGCGTCGGCCGGGATGTCGTTCAGGCGGCCCGCGTCGAACTCGGTGAACGCGCCGACGGCGAAGATCAGCAGCGCGGCCACGGCGATGGCGGTGACCACCAGGCTGAAGCGGAGCGCCTCGCCGACGCCCCAGAGGTGGATGCCGATGAAGACCGCGAAGCAGGCGAGGTAGACCGGCCAGCCGGAGGTGAGTCCGAACAGGCCGAGCGATTCGACGTAGTCGCCGATGAAGAGGGAGATGGCGGCGGGGGCGAGGATGTACTCGATGAGGATCGCCGTCCCCGTCAGGAAGCCGCCCCAGGTGCCGAGCGCACGCCGCGCGAAGCCGTAGCCGCCGCCCGCCGTGGGCAGGATCGCGGAGAGTTCGGCCAGGGCGAAGACCAGGCAGGCGTACATGACGCCCATGAGGACCATGGCCGCGGCGAGCCCGCCGAAGCCGCCCTTGGACAGGCCGATGTTCCAGCCGGAGAAGTCGCCGGAGACCACGTAGGCGACGCCGAGGCCGGTCAGCAGGAGCCAGCCGGCGCTGCCCCGGCGCAGGGTCCTGCGGTGGAGGTACGCGTCCGTGCCGGACGCTCCCGGGCTCGCGTCCCCGGGTGGGCCGGCGGGTGTTTCGGTTCCCTGAGCCATGAGGCGCTCCAGATGTGGGTGAACGGCATCGTCGGAACTGCTTCGATCAAAGGTTCGTCGGCACACCTTTGTGGAACGGCTGCGGGAATGGCAAGGGGCGTGCGTTAAAGAGCGGTTACGGATTCGCCTCGCCGGGCCGCCCGGCGGAGCGGCGGGACCGCCGGGCCGGAGGCACCGGTAACGGGGCGGGGCAGGGGCCGCGGGGTCCGGCGCCGAAGGCTCCGCCGGGGACACGGGCCCGGGGTGTGCGGCTCACGCGAGGAAGCCGCGCAGCAGGGCGGCGGTGCCGCCGCAGTGTTCGCGCATCATCTCGCGCGCCGCGTCCGCGTCGCGGTCGAGCACCGCCTCGACGACGGCCGCGTGCTGCTGCTGGGAGTGCTCCAGGTTGCGCACCAGCAGCGGGATGCAGTCGAGGAGTTCGTTGAGGGTGGCCCGGACGGCGGCGTACTGCGCGGCGAGCGTACGGGAGCCGGAGAGTTCGGCGAGGGTGAGGTGGAGCAGGGTGTCCCGGCGGCGGTAGTCCTCCAGCCGGGCGCCCCGTGTGGCGTCGAGCGCTCCCCGCAGCCGGGCCTCCTCGTCACCGGTCAGCCCTTCGGCGCACAGACCGGCCGCCCCGGCCTCCAGCACCTCGCGGAAGCGCAGGGTGTCCTCCACGTCGACGGCGGCGATGCGGCGGCGCAGTTCACCGGTGCCGTCGGGGGACGCGGTGCGCGGCAGGACGAAGGTGCCGCCGTAGCGCCCCCGGCGGCTCTCGACCATGCCCTGGTCCTGGAGGACCTTGAGGGCCTCGCGCAGGGTGACCCTGCTGATGCGCAGCTGCTGGGACAACTCGCGTTCGGAGGGGAGCCGTTCGCCGGGCGGGACGAGACCGAGGCGCAGCAGTTGGAGGATCTGCTCCAGCGCCTCCTCGAAGCCGTTGCCGGCCCGGACGGGCCGCAGCACGGAGTCGAGCGGACCGGCAGCGGCGCCACCCGCGGCCGTCTCCGCGGCTTCCTCCTCGGCGCCGTCCGCCGCCCGTCCGGCCGCCGCTGCCGCCGGACGGGTGCCGTGCGCTCTTCCCCTCGTCACCACGGGCGGATCCCCTTCCCAAGCAATGGTTCTCTGTCATACCTTATGCCTCCCGGTTCCCCCAAGGAGGCTTCCCGTGGCAGACCGCACACCCCCGCTCGCCCTCGACGAGCTGCGCGCCCGTGTCGCGGACGGGTCGATAGACACCGTGGTGCTGGCCTTCCCCGACATGCAGGGCCGGTTGCAGGGCAAGCGGTTCGCGGCCGGGTTCTTCCTCGACGAGGTGCTGGAGCACGGCTCCGAGGGCTGCAACTACCTGCTGGCCGTGGACACCGAGATGCAGACCGTCGACGGCTACGCGATGTCCTCGTGGGAGAACGGCTACGGCGACTTCGGCATGGTCCCCGACACCGCCACCCTGCGGCCCATCCCCTGGCACGAGGGCACCGCGCTGCTGATCGCGGATCTCGCCTGGCACGACGGCAGCCCGGTGGTGGCCGCACCCCGCCAGATCCTGCGCCGCCAGCTCGACCGGCTGGCCGAGCGCGGCTGGACGGCGCAGGTCGGCACGGAGCTGGAGTTCATCGTCTTCCGGGACAGCTACGAGGAGGCCTGGGACCGCGACTACCGCGGGCTGACCCCGGCCAACCAGTACAACATCGACTACTCGATCCTCGGCACCGGCCGGATCGAGCCGCTGCTGCGCCGCATCCGCAACGAGATGCAGCGGGCGGGGCTGACCGTCGAGTCCGCCAAGGGCGAGTGCAACCCCGGCCAGCACGAGATCGTCTTCCGCTACGACGAGGCGCTGACCACCTGCGACCAGCACGCCGTCTACAAGACGGGGGCCAAGGAGATCGCCTCCCAGGAGGGCGTCTCGCTCACCTTCATGGCCAAGTACGACGAGCGCGAGGGCAACTCCTGCCACATCCACCTCTCGCTCACGGACGCGGACGGCGCGAACCTGATGGCCGGCGACGGGCCGGACGGCATGTCCGAGCTGATGCGCCATTTCCTGGCCGGCCAGCTCGCCGCCCTGCGCGACTTCTCCCTCCTCTACGCGCCGAACATCAACTCCTACAAACGCTTCCAGCCGGGCTCCTTCGCGCCGACCGCCGTCGCCTGGGGCGTCGACAACCGCACCTGCGCGCTGCGGGTCGTCGGCCACGGGCCCTCGATGCGCCTGGAGAACCGGCTGCCGGGCGGTGACGTCAACCCCCATCTGGCCGTCGCCGGACTGGTCGCCGCCGGACTGCACGGCGTCGAGCACCGGCTGGAACTGCCCGACGCCTGTACCGGCAACGCGTACACCGCCGGCTACGACCAGGTGCCGACGACGCTGCGCGAGGCCGCCGAGCTGTGGGAGGCCAGCCCCATCGCCGAGGAGGCGTTCGGCGAGGAGGTCGTCGCGCACTACCTGAACATGGCCCGCGTCGAACTGGCCGCCTACGACGCCGCGGTGACCGACTGGGAGCTGCGCCGCTCCTTCGAACGCCTCTGACCACCACCCGCTTCCCTGATCGGGGTTCGTACGTGTCACAACCCACCCTGGACGTCATCGCCCCGGCCACCGCCGAGGTCATCGCCACCGTCCCGGCCGCCACCGCCGCCGACGTCGACGCCGCCGTCCGCCGGGCGGCCACCGCCCAGCGCTCCTGGGCCGCCGCGGCGCCCGCCGACCGGGCCCGCCTGCTGCGCCGCTTCGCCGCTGTCGTCGACGAACACGTCGAGGAGCTGGCCCAGTTGGAGGTGCGGGAGGCCGGCCACACCGTCGGCAACGCCCGCTGGGAGGCGGGCAACGTCCGCGACCTCCTCGACTACGCCGCGGGGGGCGCCGAACGGCTGCTGGGCCGGCAGATCCCGGTGGCGGGCGGCATCGACTTCACGATCCTGGAGCCGCTCGGCGTCGTCGGGGTCATCGCCCCGTGGAACTTCCCGATGCCCATCGCGGCCTGGGGGCTCGCCCCGGCGCTGGCGGCGGGCAACGCCGTCCTCCTCAAGCCCGCCGAGACGACCCCGCTGACCGCCCTCCGGCTGGCCGAACTCGCCCTGGCCTCCGGGCTTCCCGAGGGCCTGTTCCAGGTGCTGCCCGGCGAGGGCCCGGTGGCCGGAAGCGCCCTGGTCGAGCACCCGGGCGTCGCGAAGATCGTGTTCACCGGCTCCACCCGGACCGGCAAGCACATCATGGCGCGCTGCGCGGAGCGGGTGAAGCGGGTCACCCTGGAGCTGGGCGGCAAGAGCCCCAACATCGTCTTCGCCGACGCGGACGTGGAGGCCGCGGCCGCCGCCGCCCCGATGTCCTTCCTGGACAACGCCGGCCAGGACTGCTGCGCCCGGACCCGGATCCTGGTCGAGCGGTCCGTGTACGACCGGTTCCTCGACCTGCTCGTCCCGGCCCTGTCCGCCGTGGTGGTGGGCGACCCTGCCGACGAGAAGACGCAGATGGGACCGCTGATCTCGGCGGTCCAGCGGGAGCGGGTGCGCGCACTCGTCGACGGCGGCCGGGAGGCCGACGGCGTACGGGCGATCCTGGGTACGGCGCCGGAGGGCCCCGGGTTCTGGTACCCGCCGACCGTCCTCACCGGGGTCGCGCCCGACGCGCCGGTGGCCGTGGAGGAGGTCTTCGGGCCGGTCGCGGTGGTCCTGCCGTTCGAGGACGAGGCGGACGCGCTGCATCTCGCCGACGCCACCGACTACGGGCTCTCCGGCTCCGTCTGGACCCGGGACGTGGGCCGCGCGCTGCGCGTGAGCCAGGGGCTGCGGGCCGGCAACCTCTCCGTCAACTCGCACTCCAGCGTGCGCTATTCGACCCCCTTCGGCGGCTACAAGCAGTCGGGTCTGGGCCGCGAGCTCGGCCCGGACGCCCTGGCCGCCTTCACCGAGACCAAGAACGTTTTCATCAGCACGGAGGCATGAGCACCATGACCGACACTTCCCCCGTCTGCCGCCGCCTGGTCGGCCGCACCGCCGTCGTCACCGGGGCGGGCAGCGGCATCGGCCTGGCCACGGTCCGGCGGCTGTCCGCCGAGGGCGCCCACGTCGTCTGCGCCGATGTGGACGAGGAGCGCGGCAAGGCCGCCGCCGAGGAGGCCGCCGGGATCTTCGTCCGTACCGACGTCACCGACGCCGAGCAGGTGGAGGCCCTCTTCAAGGCCGCGTTCGACACCTACGGCTCGGTCGACATCGCGTTCAACAACGCGGGGATCTCGCCGCCCGACGACGACTCCATCCTGGAGACCGGCCTGGAGGCGTGGAAGCGGGTGCAGGAGGTCAACCTGACCTCCGTCTACCTCTGCTGCAAGGCGGCCATCCCCTACATGCGCGCCCAGGGCAAGGGATCGATCATCAACACGGCCTCGTTCGTGGCCCGGATGGGCGCGGCCACCTCGCAGATCTCGTACACCGCGTCCAAGGGCGGGGTGCTGGCGATGTCGCGCGAGCTGGGCGTGCAGTTCGCGCGCGACGGGATCCGGGTCAACGCGCTGTGCCCCGGGCCGGTCAACACCCCGCTGCTCCAGGAGCTGTTCGCCAAGGACCCGGAGCGGGCGGCCCGGCGGCTGATCCACATCCCGGTCGGCCGGTTCGCCGAGCCGACGGAGATCGCGGCCGCCGTGGCGTTCCTGGCGAGCGACGACTCGTCGTTCGTGAACGCCACGGACTTCCTGGTCGACGGCGGGATCGCCGGGGCCTACGTCACCCCCGTCTGATCCCGTCCGCCGGGCGCCCCGGGTCCGCGGCACCCGCTCCCGGACCCGGACTCCGGCGTACGGAGCCCGTCCCGGCCGGGGGCCCGGCGTACGCGGCCCGGTCCCGGCCCGGCGTACGGCGTCGACCCCGGGCCCAGGCCCGGCGCACGGTCTCGGCCCGGGGCCCGGCGTACAGTCTCGGCCCGGGGCCCGGGGCCCGGGGCCCGGCGTACGGCGCACGGTCTCGGCCCCGGGGCCCGGCGTACGGTTCAGTCCTGGGCCGGGGCGAGGTCGCCCCGCAGCCGCAGGGCGCGCAGCACCAGCAGCATCTCGAAGCGCTGGTCCGCCTCGTCGATGGCGTCGCCCCACAGCTCGCGGATCTGCCGCAGCCGGTAGCGCGCCGTCTGCGGGTGGACACCGAGCCGGGCGGCCACCTCGGGCGCGCCGCCGGGGGTCTCGATCCAGGCGAGCAGGGTTTCGGCCAGCCGGCGCGACTGGGTGGCGCTGAGGCCGTCGAGCGGGGCGAGGCAGCGCCGGGCGGCGGCGTCGATCAGGTCCTCGGCGGGCAGCAGGAGCAGCTCCTCCGTCCGCTCGGTGCAGTACAGCACCTCGCCCTGCGGCAGCAGCCCCTTCTTGATCAGCTGGACGGCGGTCTCCGCCCAGCGCAGCGAGGTCGCCGCGGCGGCCAGCGGGACCGGCGGGCCGATCGCCCCGGACCAGCCGGCCGTCGCCCGCCGCAGGGTCTCCGCCCTCCCGGCGGTCTCCGGCTCCGGGATGACCATGCGCGGCTGCTCGCTCTCCATCTCCAGCAGGACGCCCTGGCCCACCGCCGGGGCCACCGCCTCGCGCGCCGGGCGCATCAGCACGCCCACCGCGATCGTCTCCGGCAGCTCCCAGCCGATGCGGGCGGCCCGCTCGGCCAGGGTCATGGAGACGTCACCCCGGTGCTCCATCAGCAGGAGCTCGATCAACTGACGCTGCAGGCGCAGCCGTTCGCTGGCGCGCCGGGCCGCAGCCTCGGCGTAGCCCCGTACCGACTGCTCCACCAGCCCGTCCAGGTACTCGAACCCCGATTCAGCCAGTTCGTACATGGCGGGCGCGGGGATGTCGGCCTGCTGGCCGATCTCGGCGAGCCTGCGCCAGGTGAGCCGGACGCCGAGGCGGTAGATGGCCTGGAGCGCGTCGAGGCTGCGGCCTTCCAGCCCCTCGCCCCGGCCGAACTCCTGGAACATCTCCGGCGGTACGCGCGGATGGGCGCCGGCGGTGAGGTTGCTGACGAAGCCCTCGATGGCGCGGCGGATGCCGACCAGGGCCAGCGGTTCACCGGACTCGTCCTCGACCAGGTGCAGATAGGGGTACTCCCGGCGGATCTGGAAGAGGATCGTGTGGGCGAGTTCCGGCGCCTCGGACCGGGCGATCTCCTCGAAGCGGTCGAGGTTGGAGCGGGGGACGTCCTGCCAGGCCGGGCGGGTCATGGAGCCGCCGGGGAGGTGTCATAGCTGATCAGAGGGGTGTTGGGCTGGTCGGGAGTGGCGTCGAGCAGTGCCACGGCACCGACTGCAGCGCCCACGGCGAGCGTGGCGGCCACCAGGGCGGTGACTGCGGCGGCGACGATTCTGCGCATGGTCGGGTCAGCTCCTCGCTGAAGACGGTCCCCACCCCTTCAGCCCGGCCCTCCGGCTCGGACACAGTGTCGACAGCACATTGACATTCCGTCAAGGCTTTGCTTACTGTTCACGCCAATCAAGGGCTGACCGGCCCGGGGCCCGTGCACCTCCGCGAAGAGATTCGACCCAGGAGTGCCCGGATGCGCCGCAATGCTTCACCCCTGTCGCTTGTCCTGCTGGGGGCGGGAGTCTTCCTGCTCGTACTGGCTCCGCTGCTCGTCCACTACGTCCAGCCGCACGCCAAGCGCACCCCCATCGACACCGACGCCACCACCGTCTTCACGGGGACCGGCAGCTACTTCGACACCTCCGAGGTGGAGACGGTCGAGGACCGGACGATCACCATCACCCGGCGGGTGCGCGGTGACGTGGCCGACAGCGAGAAGAGCGGCAACGCCGTGTGGGACGTGTCCACCTCGGTCGACCACGACGGCACCCTGCCCGCGTCGGACCCGCGTGACGCCCTCCAGTGGACGCTGGAGCGGTGGGTGACCGACCGCTCCACCAACGAACCGGTCCACTGCTGCGAGGAGTCCCCGACCTTCGACGGGGAGGCGTACCTCAAGTTCCCCTTCGACGTGGAGCGGCGCTCCTACCGCTGGTGGGACAGCACGCTCGGCGGTGTGGTGCGCCTCGCGTACGCCGGGGAGCGCGAGGTCCAGGGCTACTCCGGCTACCTCTTCACGGGCGAGGTGGAGCCGGCCAGGACCGGGGTCCGCCAGGTGCCGGGGGTCCTCGTGGGCCGGAAGAAGACGCCTCAGGTGCTGGCCGAGGAGTGGTATTCCAACAGCGGCATCGAGCTGGTCGTGGACCGGCGGACCGGCCGCATCATCAACGCGGCGATCGGCCCGAAGAAGACGCTGCGCGCCCCGGGTTCGAAGAAGGACGCCGTGGTGCTGCTGGAGAGCGGGCGGGTGGAGTTCACCGAGGAGACCCAGCGCGAGCAGGTCGAGCTGGCGTCGGCGGACAGCGACCGGCTGGCGCTGCTCGGTACGGCCGCTCCGGCCGGGGCGGCGTCGGTGGGCGGTGTGCTCGCCCTCGCGGGCGTCGTTCTCCTCGTCCGGGGCCGCCGACCGGAGCCGGACGAGGAGAACACTCACATGGTGACGATTCCGCGCGCCTGAGTCACCGGCAAGTTGTTGCACCGGTGAGTAGCCGGGGGCGTACCGGTGCCCAAAACTGTCTATCCCCACCAGAGCACGGCCCCCGGTCTCGTCCCTGCCCGTCGTTCTCCCTCTTCTGTCGCCCGGCCCTCTTCCCCACCCCGAGCCCCACCCTCCCTTCCGTACGGCCCCGCCCCCCGTGGGCCGCTTCCCCCTACCTTGAGCCGAGTTGGAGCACGCATGCCCCAGCACGTATCTCCCCCACTGTTCGACGCCGCCCCCCACCCGGATCAGGGCCCGGCACCGTCCCGGATCCCCGGGGCCCCCGGGCGGATCGTCTTCCTCGCCCACCGCGACCTGGGCAACCCGGCCGCCGGCGGCTCCGAGCTGCTGGTCGACCAGCTCGCCCTCGGTCTCACCGAGCAGGGCCACGACGTCACGCTGCTCTGCGGCGGGCGGGCCGCCCGCCGGCCCTACCGGGTCGTGTCGGCGGGCTCCGCGCTGGGGCACTACGTCGGCGCGCGGTCCGCGTTCGCCCGGCACATCGGCTCGTGCGACCTGCTCGTCGAGGTCTGCAACGGCATGCCGTACCTGGCTCCGCTCTGGCACCGGGGGCCGACGGTCTGCCTGGTCAACCACGTGCACACCGACCTGTGGGACATGCGGTTCCCGGCGCCCGTGGCCCGTGCCGGGCGCAGGCTCGAACACTGGGCGCTCTCCCGCGCCTACCGCGACCACCTGATGATCGCGGTCTCCCCGTCCACGGCGGGCGCCCTGCGCGAACTGGGCGTCCCCGCCAGCCGGATCAGGGTGGTGCACAACGGGGTGCGGGAGCCCGCCCCGCAGGGCGAGCGCTCCGCCACGCCGCTGTTCGTGGCGCTGGGCCGGCTCGTCGACTACAAGCGCATCGATCTGCTGCTCCAGCTCTGGGAGCGGGTCCGGCCGGTCACGGGCGGCCGGCTCGTCATCGTCGGCGACGGCCCCGAGCGCGCCCGGTTGGAGCAACTGGCCGGTCCTGGCGTGGAGTTCGCCGGTCATGTGACCGAGGCGGAGAAGCACCGGCTGCTGTGCGCCTCCTGGCTGCTGCTGCACCCGGCGGCCGTGGAGGGCTGGGGGCTCGTCGTCACGGAGGCGGCGGCCCGGTCCACGCCGACCCTCGGCTTCGACGTGCCGGGGCTGCGCGACTCCGTCGAGGACGGGGTCACCGGCGTCCTCGCGCGGGGCGCGTCCTCCTTCGCCGCCGCCTGGTGCGCGCTGGCGCTGGACGACGGGCGGCGCGAGGCGATGGGCAGGGCGGCCCGCGAGCGCGCCGCCGAGTACCGGTGGGCCTCCAGCGTGCGCCGGTTCGCCGCGGTGGCCGCCGAGGCGACGGCCGCTGCGCCGGCCGGCGCGAAGGCCCCGGCGATGGGCGCGAGCGCGTGAAGGACCCCTCGTTCCGGCGGTCGGCCGCCCTGTTCCGCGCCTTCCTGCGCGAGGGGGCCGACCCCGCCACCGCGTACACCCTCCTCGCCCGGGACGCGGCCGACCAGGTCGAACGGCACACCCCGCTCCGGGGCAAGGTCGTCGTGGACGTCGGCGGCGGCGACGGCTACTTCACCCGGGAGTTCCGGCGGCGCGGCGCCCAGGGCTACCTCTTCGAGCCGGATCCGGCGGAGATCGGCCCCGGGCAGCGCGCGGACACCGTCGTCGCCGACGGCTATCTGCTGCCGCTCGCCGACGGCGCGGCCGACGTCTGCTTCTCCTCCAACGTGCTGGAGCACGTCGCCGATCCGCACACCTTCCTCGGCGAGATGGCGCGGGTGACCCGCCCCGGCGGCCTCATCTACGTCTCGTACACCAACTGGCTCTCCCCGTGGGGCGGCCACGAGTGGGCGCCCTGGCACTACTTCGGCGCCGACCGCGCCCGGCGCCGCTACGAGCGGCGCACCGGGAGGCCCGCCAAGCACCGGCTCGGCGAGAACCTGTTCGCGATCGGCGTCGGCGAGACGCTGCGCCACGTCCGGGGCCGCTCCGACGTGGCGGTGCTCTCCGCGCGGTCGCGCTACTGGCCCGTCCTCCCCCAGCTCGTGCCGCGGATCCCCCTCCTGCGGGAGTTCGCCACCTGGAACCTCCTCCTCATTCTCCGGCGGTGTTCATGACCAGCGCTGTCCTCCCACCCCGGTCCACGGCCCCGGGGGGCACGGGCCCCGTGGAGCCCGGCTCGGCCGCCGGCCCGCCCCCGCCGCGCTCCCGGCGGTGGCTGCTGGGCTTCTGGGCCGCCGTGTTCGCGGCGTTCCTCGCGGTGTCCCCGGGGCGGATGACGTTCGACACCAAGCTCGGCGTCGTCGTGGACCCGTGGCGCTTCCTGAGCGATCTGGGCGAACTGTGGCACAGCCGGGCCGGGTTCGGCGGGATCGCCGACCAGTACGTGGGCTACGCCGTCCCGATGCTGCCGTACTACGGGGCCGCCGACCTGCTGAACGTACCGGTGTGGCTCGCGGAGCGGCTCTGGCTGTCGCTGATCGTGGCGACGGCGTTCTGGGGCGCGCTGCGGCTGGCGGAGCGGCTGGCCGTCGGTTCCCCGGCGACCCGGCTGCTGGGCGCCGCGGTGTACGGGCTGTGGCCGACGTTCACGATCGTCGTGGGCTCGACCTCGGCGGCGGCCCTGCCGGGAGCGCTGCTGCCGTGGGTGCTGCTGCCGCTGACGGACCCGCGTCTGGCGCCGAGGCCGGCGGCCGCGCGGTCGGCGCTGCTGATCCCGCTGATGGGCGGGGTCAACGCCGCCTCCACACTGGCCTCGCTGCTGCCGGTCGGGCTGTACCTGCTGTCCCGGCCGGGCGGTCCGCGCAAGCGCGCGCTGCTGGCGTGGTGGATCCCGGGCGTGGTCCTGGCGACCGCCTGGTGGATCGTTCCGCTGCTGCTGCTCGGGACGTTCGGCGAGAACTTCATGCCGTACGTGGAGTCCTCGTACACCACGACGACGACCATGTCGGCGACGGAGATGCTGCGCGGCGGCGGCAACTGGGTGGGCTATCTGAACTTCGGCGAGGCGTGGCTGCCCGCCGGCTGGACCGTCGCCACGGCGGCCGTCACCGTCCTCGGGTCGGCGCTCGCCGCCGCTCTGGGGCTGGCGGGGCTGGCCCGGCGCGATCTGCCCGAGCGCCGCTGGCTGGTGCTGACGGTGCTGTGCGTCGCGCTGGTCACGCTCGCCGGGTACGGCGGTGCGCTGGGCGGGCTGTTCCACGGGACCGTCCAGAGCTGGCTGGACGGGTGGCTGGTGCCGTTCCGCAACATCTACAAGTTCCAGACGGGCGTGGCGCTCGCCCTGGCGCTGGGGCTCGCGCATCTGACGGCGGTGGCTTCGGCCGCCGCCGCGGCGCGCGGCGGACGGGGCGCGCCCCGGTCGGGCCGGCTGGCTCCGCTGGCCGCCGCCGTGATCGTGCTGCCGGGGCTCGTCTGGCCGTACGTCAACGGCTCGATCCTGCAGCCGGGTTCGTTCGAGAGGCTGCCCGCGTACTGGGAGACCACCGGTGAGTGGCTGGAGAAGAACGCGCCCGACGACCGGGCCCTGGTGGTCCCCGCGACCGCGCACGGCCTCTACACCTGGGGCTCCCCCATCGACCAGCCGCTCGACGTGCTGGCGGACTCGCCGTGGGGGCAGCGGGACTACGTGCCCTTCGGCACGCCGGGCAACCGGCGGGCGATGGACGCGGTCGAGCAGGCCCTGACGACGGGCGGCGAAGTGCCCGGGCTGAGCCGGTTCCTGAACCGGGCCGGGCTGCACCACGTGGTGGTCCGCAACGATCTGGACCCCGACCAGCTCGGTTACGTCCCGACGGCGACGGTGAAGCGCACGCTGGAGGCGTCCGGGTACCGGCGGGTCACCGGCTTCGGCCCCGTGATGACCGGCGGCCGCATCGCGGCGGACACCCCCGTGCAGGTCGAGGGGCTCTACCCCCGGCAGCGGGCCGTGGAGATCTACGCGCCGCCCGCCGGGACGGAGCGCCCGGGGCGGGCGGGCACCGCGCCGGTGGCCGCGACGGCCGTCGTGTCCGGCGGGCCGGAGTCGCTGCTGCCGCTGTCGGCGGGCGGGGCGCTGGAAGGACGGCCGGCCGTGCTGGCCGGTGACGCGCACCCGGGCCTGGGGCGGCCGTCGCTGTACGCGGCGGGCGACGGGCTGCGGCGCGCCGACACCCGGTTCGGGCTGGTCAACTCCAACACCTCGTACACGTACACCGCCGACGAGCGCAACGCCGCGCAGGCAGCGCAGGACCCGGGCCGCGCTCCCCGGCAGATCCTGCCGTCGGCCGGTACGGAGCACCAGACGACGGCCGTGCTGCGGGGCGCGAAGGGGGTCAGCGCCTCCTCGGTGGGCAACTGGCTGTTCCATCTGCCGCAGTACGACCCGGTCAACGCCTTCGACGGCGACCCGGAGACCGGCTGGGCGGAGGGGTCGCCCGGCTCGCCCGAGAACGAGTGGGTGCGGATCGACTTCACGGGCCCCACGGACGTCCCGGGCTCGCTCCAGGTGACTCCGCTGCCGAGCGCCGACGTGCGGGCCGCGCCGACCGTGGTGCGGGTCGAGACCGACCAGGGCTCCGCGGACAGCCCGCTGCGGCCCGACGGCTCCGCGCAGACGGTGGCCGCGCCCGTGGGGCGGGCGGCCTGGCTGAAGGTGACGATCCTGGAGTCCCAGCAGGGGCGGCCGGGGCTGACGGGCGCGGGGTTCACCGACATCGCGATCCCCGGGGTGCGGGTGACCCGGATGCTGGAGCTGCCGTCCGACGCGCCGCGTGAGGGGGCCGACTCGACGGTCTACTCGCTGCGGCGGGGCAGCGACCCGGGCGGACTGTCGTCGGTGGCGGCCGAGGTGGGCCTGCACCGGCAGTTCACCCCGCGCGAGCCGGGCGCGTACCGGCTCTCGGCGAGCGCGGTGCCGGTGCCCGGCGACGCCTTGGACAAGCTGCTGTTCGAGCTGACGGGCGAGCGGGACCGGATCGAGGTGAGCGCAGACTCCACGGCGCGGCTCGGCACCGGCCTCAGCGCGCGCAATCTGACCGACGGGGACCTGACCACGGCGTGGATCGCGGGCGAACGCCCCGTCCTGCATCTGTCGTGGCCGGAGAAGAAGGAGGTCGGGGAGATCGTCTTCGCCGCGGCGGGCGGGCTCTCCACCCGTCCCGAACAGGTGCAGATCAGCTCGCCGGACGGGACGGCGGTGGCCGCCGTGGACGAGAACGGGATGGCCCGCTTCTCCCCGATCAGGACCGACCGGCTGGACATCACCATCTCGCGGCAGGCTCCGCTGACGGTCCACAACCCGGTGGCCGACGACCGGTTGCAGCTGCCGGTCGGGCTGAGCGAGATCCACATCCCGGCGCTGGAGGAGTACCGCACGCCGCAGCCGAAGCCCGGCACGGCCTTCGAGCTGCCCTGCGGTAAGGGCCCGGTGCTGTCAGTCGGCGGCACGTTCCTGGAGACCCGGGCCGAGGGCCTGGTACGGGATCTGACGCAGCGCCGTCCGATCGAGGTGACGCCCTGCACGAAGGGCGGCACGGTGGAGCTGGCCGCCACGTCCACCACCGTCGAGGCCGGGGACGCGGGCCCGCTCGTGATCACCGACGTCACGCTGGGCACCGGCGACTCCGGGGCCGCGGCCACGCCCCGGCCGGTGGAGTCGGTGCGGGGCGACGGCGACCGGCGCACCGTCTCCGTCGGCGCGGGCGAGGCGTCCTATCTGCAGATCCACGAGAACCACAACGAGGGATGGAAGGCCACGCTGGACGGGAAGGAGCTGGCGCCGCTGCGGATCGACGGCTGGCAGCAGGCGTTCCTGGTCCCGGAGGGCGAGGGCGGCACGGTCACCCTGGAGTACGAGCCGGCCCGGATCTACCAGGTGGGGCTCATCGGCGCCGGGGTGCTGCTCCTGGTGCTGGCGGGGCTCGCCTTTGGGCGGCGGCGGGACGCGGAGCCGTACGCGGCCGAGGGGCGGTCGGTGCCGCCGGGTCCCGGCCCGGTCCTCGGCACGGTGGCGCTCACCCTGGTGGGGGTGGTGATCGCGGGGCCCGTGGCCCTGGCGGTGCCGGTCCTCGCCGTGGTGGCCCACCTGCGGCCCCGGCTCCTCGCGCCGGTCGCGTTCGCGGCGATGGCCGCGGCGGGCGTCGTCGCGGCGGTGGGCACCGGGGAGACCACGGCGGCGGGCGAGGGAGCTTTCAGCGCGAGCGCCCAACTCCTCGCACTGATCGGCCTGTTCGCCGCACTGGTCACGGCCGGACGCGGCCCGCTCGGCAAGCGGGCCGCCGGGGACCGGGGCGGCGGCGCGCCCGGCGCGGCGGGCGAGGAGGCTCCCACGGTCGCGGCGCGGGCGGCCTCCGTCTCGGGACGGACCGTCTCCACCGATCCGAAGCGCCCGCAGGGCGCCCCGCCGCCCGCGCCCGGCGGCGGACACGGATACGGCTCCGCGACGGGCGGCGGGCACGCCTCGGGACCGGGCGGCGGGGACGACGGTACGGACCCCGCGCCGCCCCCCGGCGGTGGCCGGCCCCCGGCGCACCCCGGCGGGGGCGGCTGATGGCGACCGCGCGGCACACCCGGGCCCGGGGCGGCGCGCCCCGGCCCGGAGCGGTGGACCGGGTGCCGTTCCCGGTCGTGGACGAGGTGGCCCGGCACTGCGCCCAGGACGCCGAGCCGAACACGGTGCACATCGAGATCCATCTGCCGGGCGCGGTGGACGAGGGGCGGTTGCGCGCCGCGTTCGCCGAGGCGCTCGCGCGGCACCCCCGGGCGCTGATGCGGGAGCGGCCCCGGGGACCGCTCGCCCGGCGCTACGAGTGGGAGCTGACCGGCGCCGCCGACGTGGACCCGCTCTCCTTCCCGCCGCCGGAGCCCGGGGCGCTGGACCGGGCCCGGACGCGGGCGCTGGCGGTCGCCCCGCCGCTGACGGCGTCACCGCCGCTGCGGCTGGAGGTGGTCCGGGAACCGGGGACGGACGGCTGCGTGCTGGTGTTCACCCTCCACCACACGGCCTTGGACGGCCCGGCGTGCATGCGGCTGGCGGCGACGGCCGCCGAGGTCTACGGCGTGTGTCGCACACCGGCCGCCCCGGCCCCTGCACGCCCGGCGTCCGCGCCGTCCTCAGGGGGGTCCCCGGCCGCGTCGGCGGCGCGTCCCGTCCGGATCGCGGCGGGTTCGCCGGGGCCCGGGGCGGTGCCCGGCAACTCCCTGCTGCTGGCCGAACTCCCGGTGCCCCGCCGGGAGTCCGGTGCTCCGTACACGGTGAACGACCAGCTGATGGTGGCGACCGCGCTGACGGTGGCCGACTGGAACCGGACGCAGGGGGCGCCGGGGGCCGACCGCCGGCCGCTGCGGATCACCATGCCGGTCGACGACCGCCCCCGGGGGCCCGAGATGCCCATCGGGAACGGCACCCGGCTGGTGGAGGCCGGTTTCGCGGCGTCCGAGCTGCTGCCCGGCGTGGACGTCGCCGCCCTGCTGCGGACGACCGCCGCGCGGACCCGGGCGCTCAAGGCGGTCCGCCGGCCCCCGCTGGGCCGTTCCGCCTCCCTGCTGACCGCGCCGCTGCTGCCGGTGGCGGTCCGGGCCGCGGCCACCCGGGGGCTGCGGGTCCTGGCAGGGCCGTGGACCTCGACGACGCTGCTGAGCAACATCGGCCGGCTGCCGTACCCGCTGGACTTCGGGGAGGCGGGCCGGGCGACGGCCGTGTGGTTCTCCGCGCCCGCCCGGATGCCCCGGGGGCTGACCTTCACCACCGCGTCCACGGGCGGCCGGCTCCACCTGGCGCTCCGCTGGTCGCGCACCCTGCTGGGGGACGAGGACGGCGTGCGGCTGCGCGAGCTGTTCACCCGGCACCTGGCCTCGACCTCCTCGGAGACCGTATGACCGGCACCGCCACTCCCCCGCAGGGCCTGCGGGACTTCTACGAGAACCCGGCCGTCCCCGTCGCCTCGGGCGACGGGCGCACCCTGCGGCAGGCCCGGCTGCTGGCCGCCGCGCTGGGGACGACGCCGGGGCAGGTGATCCTGGACATCGGGTGCGGCGACGGTACGGCGGCGGCGACGGCGGCCCCGCTCCTCACCGGGCACCGGCTGATCGGCGTCGACTGGTCGCAGGACGCGCTGCGGCGGGCCCGGCCCCGGATGGGCGCGGTGGTGCGCGGGGAGTTGGAGCACGGCGGGCTGCCGCTGGCCGACGGGTGCGCGGACGCGGTGCTGTTCAGCGAGGTCCTGGAGCATCTGGTCGACCCGGACCAGGCGTTGGACGAGCTGCGGCGGGTCCTGCGGCCCGGCGGCCATCTGATGCTCTCCACCCCGAACCTGGCGGCCTGGTACAACAGGGCGCTGCTGCTCGCCGGGGTGCAGCCGGTGTTCTCCGAGGTCAGCCTGCGCGGGATCCACGGGCGCCCCGGTTCGGAGGTGGTCGGCCATCTGCGGCTGTACACCGCCCGCGCGCTGCGCTCGTTCCTCACGGCGTCCGGCTTCACCGACGTTACGGTCAGGGGCGCCCCGTTCCACGGGGTGCCGCGTCCGCTGCGGCTGCTGGACCGGGCGGCGTGCGCGGTGCCGGGCGCGTCCTCCATCCTGCTGGCCCACGCGCGGCGGAGGTAGCCGCGTGTGGTGGGGTGTCGGCGCGGCCCTGGTCGCCAACGCGCTGTACAGCGTGGGGTTCGTGGTGGAGAAGCGGGCTCTGGGCTCGCTGCCCGCGCTCTCGGCGGACCGGCCGCTGCGGGTCGTCCGGGTCCTGGCGACCAGCCCGCTGTGGATCGTCGGCGCGCTGGCTCTGGCGGCCGGGTTCGTGGCGCAGCTCGTGGTCTACCGGGCGCTGCCGATCGCCGCGGCGCAGGGGATCTTCGTCTCCGGTCTGGTGCTGCTCCTGCTGCTGTCGTCGGCGGTGCTGGGCGAGGAGGCGACGGGGCGCGAACGGTACGCCCTGGGCGGGGTCCTGCTCGCGCTGCTGATGGTGGTGGGCTCGGTGCGCGAGGGCGAGGACGTGGTGAGCGGCGGAGCGCCCTGGACGCTGGTACTGCTGGTCTGCCTACCGGCGCTGGCGGCCGGCGTCTGGCTGTACGTACGGGTGGAGAGCCGCGCGACGAAGCGGCACCGGGTCCCGACCAGTGGTATCGGCTACGGGGTGGCGGTGGGGCTGCTGTACGGGGTCAGCTCGCTGGCGATCAAGGGCACCTCCGGCAGGCTGACCACCGGCGCGGGTCCCGCCGAGGCGGCGCTGTCGCTGCTGGGCTCCCCGTACCCGTACCTGCTGCTGTTCACCTCGGTGGCCGGTCTCGTCATGTCCCAGGCGGCGCTCCAGCGCTGCCGGGCCTCCCTCATCGTGCCGGTGTGCACCACGGTGACCTGCGTGTTCACGGCGGTCCTCGGGACGCTCGCGTTCGGCGAGTCGCTGCCCGACGATCCGCTGCTGGTGGCGCTGCGGGTGGGCGGCACCGCGCTCGCGCTCTCCGTCCTGCTCGCCATGCCGCGCCACGACCCGCCGCCCGCCGCCCCTCCTGACCACCGCCCCGGCCCGTACCCGACCGACGCCCCCCCGTCCACTCCCCCCGACACCGAGGAGCCCGCGATGACCCCCGACGACCCCCTTCTCGCCCTGCTGGCCTGTCCGCTCGACAAGGGCTCGCTGTCGCTGCTGCCCGAGGACGAGGGCGGGGCCCTGTACAACCCCCGGCTGCGCCTGAGATACCCGGTCGTGGACGGCGTCCCGCAGTTGCTGCCGTCCTCGGGGCGGAAGGTCTCGGCGGACGACCACGAGCGGCTGCTCGCCCGGATCGAGGTCGCGGCCGGATGACCACGTTCGCCGCGGCGGTGGCGTCCCGGCTGCCCGGGAGCCTCGTCGGCTCGGCCGCCGTCGCCCTGTATCCGCGTTTCGAGCCTGAGCTCCGCCGGCTGGCGGACTTCTGCCCGCCGCACGGTGTCGCCCTCGACATCGGTGGCTGGTACGGGCCCTGGTCCCGGCGGCTGGCCGCCCGCTGCGAGCAGGTGGTGACCGTCGAGCCGGTGCCGCATCTCGCCGGGCATCTGCGGCGCACCCTCCCGTCCAACGCCCGGGTGGTGGAGGGGGCCGCGACCGACCGGGAGGGCACCGCCCGGTTGTGGTTCCCGGCGGGCGACCGGGGCGACCGGGGCGTGTCGTCGCTGGCCCGCCGCGACATCCACGCGCACTGCCTGGAGGTGCCGTCGATCACCGTCGACGGGCTCGGGCTGCGCGGGGTCGTCTTCGTGAAGATGGACGTCGACGGGGGCGAGCGGGCGGCGCTGCTCGGCGCGGCGGAGCTGCTGCGCCGGGACCGTCCGGCGGTCCTCGTCGAGCTGGAGAGCCGGCTCGGCCCGATCGCACCCGCCGTCGGCCTGCTGGCGGAACTGGGGTACGCGGGGTGGCTGCTGGCGGGCCGGCGCTGGATCACGCTCGACGGGTTCGACCTGGTGGCCCGTCAGGCACGGACCGAGCACCTGGTCCACCGGGGGCTGCTGCGCCGGGCTTTCCTCCCGCACCGGGAGCGGTACCTGAACTCGGTCCTCTTCCTGCCGGACGGCCGGACTCCCGGGGCGTCCTGACGGCAGGCGCCCCGGCGTATCCTCGGCCGGAACGGGCCGAGCGGAGGATGGCGTACGTGACGGGCAGCAGCGCGGGACGGGAGCGGGCACGGCCGGGCGGCCCGGGCGGAGGCCCCGGGCACGGCTCCGGCGGCGAGCGGCCGGACGGTGCCGAGCGGGCGGGCGCCCCGGAGCGCACGTCGCTCAGTGTCCGCGCCCGGGACGCGATCCGGCAGCGGATCGCCGACCGCACCTACCCCCAGGGGGCCCGGCTCGTGGAGCGCGAGGTCGCCGAGGAGCTGCGGATGTCCCGCGTCCCGGTCCGCGAGGCGCTGCGCGCCCTGGTCGGCGAAGGGCTCCTCGAACTGCTGCCGCACAGCGGGGTCCGGGTGCGGCGGCTGGACCGGGCCGACGTGGAGCACCTGTACGAGGTCTGGGAGCCGCTCGCGGTGCAGGCGTCCCGGCTCGCCGCGCGGCGGGTGGCACGGTCCGCCCCGGTGGAGCCGCCGGGCGTCACCGCGCTCCGGGCCTCCCTGGACCGTGCGGAGCAGGCGGCGTCCGACCCCGAGGGGGCGCGGGAGGTGGCGGCGCACACCGCGTTCCACGAGGACATCGTGGCCCTGAGCGGCAATCCGATGCTGGCCCGCACGATGGAGCGGCTCGGCGGACAGCTCCGGCTGCTGTTCGGGATGCGGGAGGAGCCCGAGCACATGCGGGCCCAGCACGCGGTCATGTTCCGGTACATCGCACAGGGCGACGAGGAGTCGGCGGCGGCGAGCACACTCCTGCACGTACGGGACAGCCGGACCGTGGCCCTGCGCTCCCTGTTCGACGACGCCTGAGTCCGACGACGCCCGAGTCCGACGACATCCGACCTTTTGTATACCAGAACGTTCGCGCCGCCGCCGAGACCATCGCGTCACCCGCACATTCCCTCTTCTTCCGGAGCGAGGACAGGAAGCGGAATCACCCCTTCCCAGAATCTCGACGCACCTGGTATACAAAATGCTCTCCGGTATGCCCGTGCGATCCGAGGAGACCTCCCATGTGCGTCGAGAACACCCCTCCGCCGTCCGGCCGACTGACCCGGCGGGGCGTCCTCGCGGGCGCCGCCGCCCTGGCGGGCACCTCCGCCGTGCTGGCCCGGGCCGCCCCGTCGGCCTCCGCCGCACCTGCCGCGCCGGGTGGGCCCTCCGCCCGGGGCGGGGACCTGGTGGTGGAGGGCGGCAGGCTGCTCGATCCGCTGACCGGCGAGGTCACCGAGGACGCGGTCGTCGTGATCTCCGGTGGCGTGGTCCGCGCGGCGGGCCCCCGCAGCCGTGTCGGGAAGACGGCGCCCTCCGGCGTGCCGGTGCTGCGGGCCCACGGGAAGTGGGTGCTGCCCGGGCTGGTGGACGCCCATATCCACCTCAACACGGCGGCCGAGGCCCGCGACGCGGTCCTCAAGGGCGCGACCAGCGCGCGCAGCGGCTCGACCAACTTCTACCAGGACGTCGCGGTACGGGAGTTGGCCCGGCAGGCACCGGAACGGGCGCCCCGGCTGAGGGCTGCGGGCATCTTCGTCACCCCGGATCTCGGTGACACGATCCTCGCCGACCCGGACCTCGCGCCCCTCGCCCGGCTGCGGAACGGGGTGCGGTCGCCCGAGGCGCTGCGCCGGGTGGTCGAGATCAACCTCGCACGCGGGGCCGACACCGTGAAGACCCGGGTGAACGAGCGCGCCGGCCTGCCCGAGCAGGACCCGCTGGTCCAGGTCTACGACCACGAGCAGCTCTCCACGATCGTGGCGGCGGCCCGGCGCGGCGGAAAGGGGGTGCTCTGCCACAGCTACAGCGAGAAGGGCTGCCACGACGCGGTCACCGCGGGCATCCGCTCGCTGGAGCACGGGGCGTTCGTCGGCGAGCGCACCCTGCGCGAAATGCGCCGCAGGGGCACGTACTTCACGCCGACGCTCACGGCCATCGCCGGGCTGGCCGAGTCCTCCGACCCGGTCCTGGCGGAGCGTGGCCGTACCTATCTCCCGGTCCTGAAGCGCGCGGTCCTCGCGGCGCACGAGCTGGGGGTCCCCCTCGCCGCGGGCACGGACTCCTCGGGCGGGGCGGTGGATCCGATCGGCCGGGAGGTGGAGCTGATGCACGCGGCCGGGCTCTCCGCCCTGGACGCGATCCGCACGGCGACCACGGGGGCCGCGCGCCTCCTCGGGTTCACCGGCACGGCGGGTCGGCTGACACGGGGCCACGCGGGCGATGTCCTGGTGGTGGACGGCGATCCGCTGGCCGACCTCGGCGTGCTGAGCCGCCCGGCGCACGTGGTCCGAGCAGGCTTCCCGGTACCCGCGGCCTGACCATCAGAGCGCTCCGGCGGACCAGAACCGGGCCCGCCGGAGCGCCCCCACACCTTCGCCCCGCCTTCCCCAGCCCCAAGGAGCACTCGATGCCCGCCTCGCCCCGACCCGAGCCCTCGCCCCGCCCCGAGTCCGCCGGTCCGGCGGCTTTGTCCTCCGCCCGGGCCACGTCGCGTTCGGGCCCCGCGCCCGCCACGGTGTTCCGGAACGTGCGGCCCTGCGGGGCGCGGCGGCCCGTCGATCTCACGGTCGTCGACGGTGTGGTCACCGCCGAGCCCGCTCCGCACGGCGCCGAGGTCGTCGACTGCGGGGGCGGGATCGCGCTGCCGACCCTGGTCGACGCGCACATCCACCCGGACAAGACGGCGTGGGGCGAGCCCTGGGCGTCACGGAAGCCGGCGAGCTCCCTCGCCGAGTACACCGCCGAGGACGTACGGCTGTACCGGGCGCTGAAGACGCCCGTGGGCGAGCGCGCGGAGCGGCTGATGGGCCACGCGGTCACCCGGGGCACCCGGGCGATGCGCGCCCATGTCGATGTCGCCCCCGTCTACGGCCTGGAGGGCGTCGAGGGCGTCGGATCGGCCCGCGAGGCGCTGCGGCACGCGCTCGACGTGGAGATCGTCGCGTTCCCGCAGCACGGGGTCGTGCGGACGCCGGGGACCAGGGAGCTGCTGGAGGAGGCGGCCCGGAGCGGGGCGGTCGACCGGGTCGGCGGCATCGACCCGGCCGGCTTCGACGGGGCCCTCGACGAACAGCTCGACATCGTCTTCGGCATCGCGGACCGGCACGGTGTGGGCGTGGACATCCACCTGCACGAACGGGCCGCGACGGGGCTGGCCTCGCTGCGCGCCGTCATCGACCGCACCCGGGCGCTGTCGCTGCAGGGCAGGGTGACCGTCAGCCACGTCTTCTGCGTGCCCGGGCTCACCGGGCGTGACCTGGACGAACTGGCGTCCGCGCTGGCGGGGGCGGGGATCTCCCTGACCACGGTCGCCCCCTCGTCCGACCTGGTGCTGCCGGTCGACCGGCTGCGCGAGCACGGGGTCGAGGTGGGCCTCGGCTCGGACGGCGTACGGGACGGATGGAGCCCGTTCGGCGACGCGGACATGCTGCACCGCTCGCATCTGCTGGCCCGGGTGCGGGACGCCCGCCTGGACGAGGAGCTGGAGGCCGCGTTCCGTACGGGGGCCGACGGCGGGGCGCGGCTGATGGGGCTGCCGGAGGCGGACCTGGAGCCGGGATCGCCGGCCGACTTCCTGCTGGTGCGCGGGGAGTGCCTGCCGCAGGTCGTGGTCGATCTGCCGCAGCGCGAGCTGGTGGTGCGCGGCGGGCGGATCGTCGCCCGGGACGGCGCCCTGGTCGGCGGCTGACCCCGGCCGACCGCCCCTGCTCCGTTCCCGTGGCCGAACGTCCGGCGCGGGTCAGGGGCTGGCCACGTCGAAGGTGTACCGCAGGGGCGCGTCGTCCGTGCGGGGGTCGCGCCGGTAGACGTACAGCGCCGATACACGCACCTCGTCACCGGGCCCGTCCGGTGGGCACGGGCGGGTCACCTGCAGGACGTGCGGCCGGTCGGCGACGCGCGTCCGCAGGCCGTGGGCGGGGCCTCCGTCGAGCACGGCGGACTCCCAGCGCGCGGTGTCGTGGTTCTCCATGACGACAGTTTATCCATTGCGCAATCCATGAATCATCGTGGTCCGCCCGGCCGGAGCGGCGGCCCCGTTCCGGCCTCCGGGCAGGGGTTCAGCCGGTGACGATGCCGGCGATCAGGTTGATCGTGGTGGCCAGGATGGTGGCGCCGAACACGTACGACATCAGGCAGTGCCGGAGGGCGACCGCGCGGATCTCGGAGGTGGAGACGTCGGTGTCGGAGACCTGGTAGGTCATGCCCAGGTTGTAGCTGAAGTAGAGGAAGTCGATGTAGCGCGGCGGTTCCTCCGTGTTGAAGTCGATCCCGCCGCCCCCGGGGGTCCGGTAGTAGAGGTACGCGTACCGGGCGGCGTACATCAGATGGAGAGCCGCCCAGGACATGAACACCCCGCAGAGGGCCAGGGCGGCCGCCGCGTGGCTCAGGTCGGTGTGGCCGATCAGGAGCAGCACCACGATGCCGACCAGGCCGGACAGGGCGGCCGTGACGACGACGACCTCCTCGGCGACGGGCCGGAACTCCTCGCGCCGGGCGTTGGTCCGGGTGGCGGCGGCGCCCATCGGCCACAGGACGCACCAGCCGGCGACGACGAAGAGGGTGTCAGCGGCGGCGATGCCGACGTGGAGCCCCAGCGGGACGTTGCCGACCAGGACGCCGGCGAGGACTCCGGCGGCCGTGCCGGCCAGCACGGAACCCGCGAGCCGGGGGACGGCGGGGAGGAGGAGCCGGCGGTAGGTGTTCATGGGGCCTCCCATGGCTGACCGGGCGGCCCGGGGCGTTCTGGGCGGATCCCGGCCGGGTCCGCGCCGCCGGACACATGCCCGGCCGTGATCCGCGGGAACTCCCGGCGGCCGGGCCCCGTCAGCGTATGCGCGGACGCCCCGGCCCGCAGGCCGGGCCCCGGACGCGTCGCAGGGCGGTGGCGGGGCTGTCGCGGGTACCGGACGGAGGCCCGGCCACGGGTCCCGCGGCGACTGGCAGCCCCGAATCGCCCGGCATAGCCTGCCCGAAGGACCCGTTTCGCCCCATGATGCCCAGCGGGCCCGTCGATCCCGCCGGTGAAAGGGTGGAACCGCCGTGAGCACCGAGAACGCAGCACAGGAGCCGCAGGAATCCCGGCAGTCCCCGGAGCCCCTGGAGCCCCGGGTCGGGCCCACGCCCGACGCCGCACCCCAGGTCCGGCCCTACCACCACCCCGCCGCGGGCTGGGGCGCGGCGAAGAGCGTCACCCGCGTCCTGGTGGAGGAACGCGAGCTGGTGGACGGTCCGCGCGCCATCATGCGGATGAACCACGAGAACGGCGGGTTCGACTGTCCGGGGTGCGCGTGGCCGGACGACACCAAGGGCCTGCGTCTGGACATCTGCGAGAACGGCATCAAGCACGTCACCTGGGAGATGACGCGCAAGCGCGTGGACCGCGCGTTCTTCGCCGCGCACTCGGTGACCGAGCTGGCCGGCTGGAGCGACTACGACCTGGAGAACCAGGGCCGGCTGACCGAGCCGATGGCGTACGACCCGGAGTCCGACCACTACGTCCCGATCAGCTGGAAGGAGGCGTTCGAGGTGGTCGGGGCCGCCCTGCGCGGGCTCGACGACCCGAACCGCGCCTCCTTCTACACCTCGGGGCGGCTGGGCAACGAGGCCACCTTCCTCTACCAGTTGATGGCCCGTGAGCTGGGCACGAACAACCTTCCCGACTGCTCCAACATGTGCCACGAGGCCAGCGGCCGCGCCCTCCAGGCCGCCCTCGGCACCGGGAAGGGGACGGTCGACCTCAGGGACTGGGAGTCCGCCGACGCCCTGTTCATCCTGGGCGTCAACGCCGCGTCCAACGCGCCCCGCATGCTCACCGCGCTCGCCGAGGCGGAACGCCGGGGCGCGCAGATCGTGCATGTGAACCCGCTGGTCGAGGCGGCGGCGACGCGCACCATCGTGCCGCACGAGTTCCTCTACATGGCCCTGTTCAAGTCCACGCGGACCAGCACGCTCAACCTCCAGCCGCGCATCGGCGGCGACATGGCGCTGCTGCGCGGCATGGCCAAGGCGGTCCTGGAACAGTCGGCGAGCGACCCGAAGGCGCTCGACGCCACGTTCGTCGAGCGGCACACCGCCGGTTTCGAGGAGTACCGGGCGCTGTGCGCGGCCACCCCCTGGGAGGAGCTGGAGCGCCAGTCCGGGCTGAGCCGCGCCGACATCCTCAGGGCCGCGCGGGTGTACACGGAGGCCGACCGCTCCATCGTGAGCTGGTGCCTCGGCCTGACCCAGCACGAGCACGGTGTGGACACGGTCCGCGAGATCGTCAACCTCCTGCTGCTGCGCGGCAACATCGGACGGGAGGGCGCGGGCCCCTCCCCCGTACGCGGCCACAGCAACGTCCAGGGCAACCGCACCTGCGGCATCGACCACCGCCCCACCGAGGCGTTCCTGGACCGGCTCGCCGACGCGTGCGGGATCGACCCGCCCCGTGAGCACGGGCTGGACACCGTCCGGACGATCCAGGCCATGCGGGACGGCGAGGTGAAGGTGTTCGTCGCCATGGGCGGCAACTTCGCGCTCGCCGCGCCCGACACCGCCGCCACGTACGCGGCGCTGCGCTCGTGCGACCTCACCGTGCAGGTGAGCACGAAGCTGAACCGCAGCCATGTCGTGCACGGCCGGGCGGCGCTCATCCTGCCGTGCCTGGGCCGCACGGAGAAGGACCACCAGCGCAAGGGCGTCCAGCGCACGTCCGTCGAGGACTCCATGAGCATGGTCCACCTGTCCCTCGGGATGAAGCGGCCGGCCTCCCCGCACCTGCTGTCCGAGCCGGCCATCGTCGCCGGGATGGCCCGCGCCGCCCTCCCGGACAGCGAGACGCCCTGGGACTGGTACATCGAGGACTACGACCGCATCCGGGACACGATGGCCGTGGCGCTGGACGGCTTCGAGGACTTCAACCGCCGGGTGCGGCTGCCGCTGGGCTTCCGGATCAAGCAGCCCGCCCGCGAGCTGGTCTTCCTCACCCCGTCCGGGCGCGCCGAGTTCTCCACGGCCGCCCTGCCCGACGTCGTGCCCGAGCCGGGCACCCTGGCGCTCGGCACCATGCGCTCGCACGACCAGTGGAACACCACGATCTACTCGGACGACGACCGCTACAGGGGCGTCAAGAACCTGCGCACGCTGGTCTTCATGAACCGGGCCGACATGCGCGAGCGCGGCATCGTCGACATGGGCGCGGTCGACATCACCAGCACGGCCAAGGACGGCAGCCACCGGTGCCTGAAGGGCTACACGGCGGTTCCGTACGACATCCCGCGCGGCTGCGCGGCCGGCTACATGCCGGAGATGAACGTGCTGTGCGCCCTGGGCGACTACAGCACCCAGAGCGATCAGCCGATCATGAAGCACGTGAAGGTGACGATCGTCCCGGCGGCCGGCGGCTGACCGGGGGCGGGCACGGAGGAGGGCGGCGGCCCCGGGCAGTCACCCGGGGCCGCCGCCCTCCTGATGTGCGGACCGTCCGTACGGCTCAGCCGGCCGCCCCGGCGTCGCCCGCCGCCTCGGGGGTCTCGGCCGTGGCCCCGGCCGCGTCCGTCGCCGCCTCGCCCTTGCGGACGGAGCAGTGCAGGGTGTCCTTCTCCACGTCCGCGACGATCGTGTCCCCCGGGTCGGCCTCACCGCTCAGGAGCAGGGAGGCGACGCGGTTGTCCAGCTCGGTCTGGATCGTGCGGCGCAGCGGGCGGGCGCCGAATTCGGGCTGGTAGCCGTGGTCGACCAGCAGCTTCTTCGCCGCCTCGGTGACCTCCAGCGTCATGCCCTGAGCGTGGACGCGGTGCTTGCTGCGGTCCAGCAGGTGGTCCACGATCGTGGACAGGTCGTCCTCGGTGAGGCTGTGGAAGACGATGATGTCGTCGATGCGGTTGAGGAACTCGGGCAGGAACCGGCCGCGCAGCTCCTCCATCAGCTCGTCCTTCAACTCGGCGGCGTCGCCCTGGTGGGCGAGGATGCGGTGCGCGCCGATGTTGGACGTCATGATGACGACGCAGTGGCGGAAGTCGACGGTGCGGCCCTGCCCGTCGGTGAGCCGGCCGTCGTCGAGGATCTGCAGGAGCGTGTTGAAGACGTCCGGGTGCGCCTTCTCGACCTCGTCGAACAGGACGACGCTGTAGGGGTTGCGCCGCACCTTCTCGGTGAGCTGGCCCGCCTCGTCGTAGCCGACGTAGCCGGGGGGTGCTCCGACGAGCCGGGCGACCGTGTGCTTCTCCTGGAACTCGCTCATGTCGAACCGGATCATCCGGTCCTCCTGGCCGAACAGCAGCTCGGCGAGGGTCTTGGCCAGCTCCGTCTTGCCAACGCCGGTCGGGCCGAGGAAGAGGAACGAGCCCACGGGCCGGTTCGGGTCGCCCATGCCCGCGCGGTTGCGCCGTACGGCTTCGGAGACGGCGGTGACCGCCTCGTCCTGGCCGACGATCCTGGCGTGCATCTCCTCCTCCAGCTTGAGGAGCCTCTCCTTCTCGCCGGCGGTGAGCTGGGAGACCGGGATGCCGGTGCGGCGGGAGACGATGTCGGCGATGTCGGACGAGGTGACCGAGACGACGCCCTCGCGGCGCTCCTCGATGCCGGCCAGCTCGCCCTCGACCTCGGCGATCTGCCGCTTCAGCCCGGACGCCTTCTCGAACTCCTCGCCCGCGACGGCCTCGTCCTTCTCGCGCCGCAGCTTGGCGAGGCGGTCCTCACGGCTGACGACCTCGGTGGAGCGGTTGGCACTGCGCAGCCGTACCCGGGCCCCGGCCTGGTCCATCAGGTCGATGGCCTTGTCGGGGAGGAAGCGGTCGCTGACGTAGCGGTCGGACAGTTCGGCCGCCGCCGTGAGCGCCCCGTCGGCGAAGCGGACCTGGTGGTGGGCCTCGTAGGCGTCCCGCAGCCCTTCGAGGATCTGCACGGTCTCCTCGACGGTCGGCTCCGGGACGAGGACGGGCTGGAAGCGGCGCTCCAGGGCGGCGTCCTTCTCGATGTGCTTGCGGTACTCGTCGATCGTCGTCGCGCCGACGACGTGCAGCTCGCCGCGGGCGAGCGCGGGCTTGAGCATGTTGCCGGCGTCCATGGAGCCCTCGCCGGTCGCGCCCGCGCCGACGACCGTGTGGAGCTCGTCGATGAAGAGGATGATCTCCCCCTCGGCCTTCTGCACGTCCTCGATGACCTTCTTGAGGCGTTCCTCGAACTGGCCCCGGTACTGGGCGCCGGCCACCATGCCGGAGAGGTCGAGGGAGACGACCCGCTTGTCCTTCAGGGTGTCGGGCACCTCGCCGGAGACGATGCTCTGCGCGAGGCCCTCCACGATGGCGGTCTTGCCGACGCCGGGCTCGCCGATGAGGACCGGGTTGTTCTTGGAGCGCCGCGAGAGGATCTCGATGGTCTGCTCGATCTCCTCCGCCCGCCCGACCACCGGGTCCAGCTTCCCCGCCTTCGCCTCCTCCGTCAGGTCCCTGCCGAACTCGTCCAGGGTCGTCGACGGCTGCTTCCCGCCGCCGGACGCGCCCTCCGGTCCGGCCGCCCGGTCCGCGGCGCCGCGGAGCCGTCCGACGTCGAGGTCGTCCGAGCCGAGGAAGCGGGCGGCGCCGGAGTCCGCGTCGTCGATGAGTGCGCCCAGGATGTGCTCGGGGCCGATGTAGGACACCCCGGCCGCCTGCGAGCGGGCGTAGGCGGCGGTGAGCGTCCGCTTCGCCGCCGGGGTGAGCCCGGGCTCGGCGGACGGTTCGGCCGACTCCCGGGGCAGCACCTCGTCGAGCTGGGCGGCCAGCGCGTCGGGATCGACCCCGGCCCGGGACAGCAGTCCGCGCGCGGGCTCGACCTGGGTCGCCGCCCACAGCAGGTGCTCGGTGTCGAGGTCGGCCGTGCCGTCCTGGACCGCCTTGCTCGTGGCCCGGCCCAGCAGCTCGTGGGAGGAGTCCGTCAGCAGCCGCCCGATCGGGACCCGCTGCACGGCGGGGGGCGAGGACGCCGGGGACATACCGAAGAAGCGGTTCAGCAGGTCGCTGAACGGATCGGACGGACCGAGAGGTGAAGAACCGAACGCCATCGACATGCCAGCTCCAGGGCAGAGGGCGGGGACAGGGCCTCTCTCACTGAAACGCGATGTCCACCACCCCGCAAACGGAGCCCTCCCCGACTCGGCTCTCGGCCGGGGCGTCGGCGGACGCCCCGGCCGGACCGGGTCACGGCGCCATCTCGTACGCCCCGGACAGCGCCTCCACGCGCTCCCAGATCCGGGTCGAACGGGCCGTGTCGACGACGGGGCGGCGGACCGCGCCCAGGGCCCACTCCTGCTGGGCTTCGGTGGCGGAGTCCTTGCCGTGCAGTTCGACGGCGTGCGCGGAGAAGTCGCGGACGAGGACGGCGAACAGCTCGTCGAGCAGCTCCTCGTCCAGGTCGGTCAGCCGGGCCTGCTCCAGGATCAGCTGCCCGTGGACGACCAGGGCGAAGAGCTGGCCGACGGCGAGGAGGAGGTCGAGGTCGCGGCTCTGCTCCTCATCGGGGGCGGACGTCTCCACGAAGGCGCACAGGGCGTCGGCCTGCTCCCGGAAGCGGGCGACGTTCGGCACCTCGGCGTACGCGTCGAACGCGGTGCGCCAGTCGTGGAAGCGTACGGAGCCGAGACCGCGCGCCGGTCCCTGCCGGAAGAGGAACGCGTCGTCGGCGGCGTCGAGGCGGGTGGGGACGGGCGGGTGGTCGACCGGGTCCAGCAGGTGGTTGCGCAGGAACTTCAGGATCAGCGCGAGGTTCACGTGGACCGTGCCCTCCAGCTTGGGGAGCCCGCGGATCTCGACGGCGGCCTGGGCGAAGTAGGTGTCCTTCTCGAACCCCTTGGCGGCGATGACGTCCCACATGAGGTCGATGACCTTCTCACCCTCGGTGGTCACCTTCATCTTCGTCATCGGGTTGAAGAGCAGGTAGCGGCGGTCGTCGGGGCCGGCGGAGCGGAAGTAGTCCACGGCGCGGTCGCTGAACAGCTTCATCCCGACGAGCCGGACGTAGGCGTCGGTCAGCTCGCGGCGCACGTGCGGGAACGCGGTGACGGGGCGGCCGTAGAGGATGCGGTTGGTCGCGTGGGTGACGGCCTCGTACATCGCGTGCTCGCAGATGCCGATGGAGGCGGTGCAGAGGTTGAACTTGCCGACGTTGACGGTGTTGAGCGCGGCGTCGAAGGCGGCGCGGCCCGTGTGCAGGACGTCGGCGGGGGCCACCGGGTAGTCCTCCAGGTGGAACTCGCTGACGAACTTGGAGGAGTCGACGACGTTCTTCCGCAGGTGGTACGCCGGGTGGCGGCTGTCGGCGGCGAAGAAGACGTAGCCGTCGGGGCCCTCGACGTCGGTGCGGCGGCCGAACACGGAGACCAGGCCGGCGGCGTTCCCGTTGCCGATGTAGTACTTGGAGCCCGTGGCCCGGAAGCCGCCGGGGACGTCGGCGTCCGGTTCCAGCAGCATGTCGGTGGAGTAGATGTCGGCGCCGTGGGTCCTCTCGGAGAGCCCGAAGGCGAACACCTCGCCCTGGGCGAGCAGTCCGGCGGCCCGCTCGCGGGCGTCGGCGTTGTCGCTCTGCCAGACCGGTCCGAGTCCGAGGACGGTCACCTGCCAGGCGTACCAGTAGTCCAGGCCGTAGAACCCGAAGATCTCGTTGAGCGCGGTGATGCGCGCGGTGTCCCAGCGCCGGTCGCCGTCGCCGGCCGCAGCCGAGGCGGGGGTCAGGAAGGTGGCGAACAGCTCCTCCTTCGCGGCGAATTCGAGGAAGTCGGCCAGCCAGACGCGGGAGCGGTAGTCCTGGATCAGCCGACGCTTGCCGCGCGCCTCGAACCAGTCGACCGTGGCGCGCAGCAGCCTGCGGGTCTCCGGGTCGAAGTGCGCGGGGTCGTACGTGCGCGGGTTGAACAGGAGGGAGGTGGACTCGGCCATGAGGTCGCCTTCCGGGGAGGGTGAGGGTTCGTCGGTGGTGTGGACGGGGAGTGCCGGGGGCTGTTCAGGAGCCGGGGCCCGGCGGCGTCGCGAGGCGGTGGAGCGTGGCGAGTACGTCGTCGAGCCAGGCGATCGTCATGCGCTCGTACGCGATGCCGCCGCGCAGGACGACGTGCTGGAGCTCCTGGCCCGGGGTCGGCGGCGCCGGGGCCTCGGGGCCGGTGAAGTCGCGCTCCTCCCCGGCGAGGTAGTGCGCGAGCCGGTCCCGGTGCGCCCGGTGGTGGCGCTCGACCTCCTGGATCAGGGCGGCCGGGTCGTCGAAGGCCGCGCCCCGGATCTTGACGGCGAGGTCGTGCCGCAGGCTCTCCGGTTCGATGGGCTTGTGCAGCCAGGCGGCGAGGACGGTGCGGCCGGACGCGGTGACGGAGTACTCCTTCTTGTCCGGCCGGCCCTGCTGCTCCACCTCGCGCACGAGCAGGAGGCCGTCGGCCACCATCCGCCCGAGGACGCGGTAGATCTGCTGGTGGGTGGCGGTCCAGAAGTGTCCGATGGACCGCTCGAACCGCCGGGCCAGCTCGTAGCCGGAGCCGGGCCGCTCCAGCAGGGAGACGAGGATCGCGTGGTCGAGGGCCATGCCGTGATCCTCGTATGCAACTCGTTGCATAGGCAAGGCGCGGCGGGTCGGTGAGACGCGGCTCACCCGTGCTCAGGACGTACGGGACACCTCTGCGGGCGCCTCGGCCGAGCGCCGGTCCAGGTAGCGGGTCACCGGGGCCGCCGCGACGCCGTGGACCACCACGGATATCAGGACGGCGAAGACGACGACCGCCCACATCTCCCGCTCGTACGGTCCGAAGCCGCCCTCCCCGAAGGCGTAGGCCAGGTAGAAGAACGAGCCGATGCCCCGGATGCCGAAGAAGGCGACGGCCGCGCGTTCGTTCGGGCGGCCGGGGCCACGGAGCTGGGCGATCAGGCCGGTGGCCGGGCGGATGAGGAGGTGCAGCAGCACGCCGATCGCGGCGCCCCGCCAGGTGAGGGCGGCCAGTCCGCCGGAGGCGATGAAGGCGCCGACGCCGAAAAGGAGGAGCGCCATCAGCAGGCGCTCGATCTGCTCGACGAAGGCGTGCATCACCCGGTGGTAGCCGTGGCTGTGCTCGGACCTGCGCAGGGCGCACGCGGTGGCGAACACCGCGAGGAAGCCGTAGCCGTGCAGCGCCTCGGTGACGCCGTACGCCAGGAAGGTCGCCGCCAGCGCCACGAACCCCTCACCCTGTTCGGCCAGGCGCAGGGACCGGGCGCGGGACCGGAAGAGCACGCGCCCCAGCAGGAGGCCGACGGCGAGACCGGTCGCGACGCCCACGCCGACGCGCAGGAGCACGTCGCTCCAGAGCCAGTGGGCCGCCCAGCCCCCGGTCCAGTTGTTCCCGGCGGCGGCCAGGGCGACGGCCGCGAGGACGAACGGGAAGGCGAGGCCGTCGTTGAGACCGGCCTCGCTGGTGAGCGCGAAGCGGACCTCGTCCTCGTCGTCCTTGTCGGCGGACGGCTCCCCCACCCGCACCTCGGCGGCGAGCACCGGGTCCGTCGGCGCGAGGACGGCGGCCACCAGGAGCGCGGCCGAGGCGGGCCAGCCGAGCAGCGCCCAGGCGGCGAGGGCGGTCGCCCCGATCGTCAGCGGCATCGCGACACCGAGCAGACGCCAGGTCGCGGCCCAGGAGCGGCGCCCGAAGGGCCGGTCGAGAGCGAGGCCCGCGCCCATCAGCGAGACGATCACGCACAGCTCGGTGAGGTGGTGCACCCAGATCCGGCTGTCGACCGGGTCGACCTCGGGCAGCGGCAGCGGGACCAGGTAGAGGACGACCCCGGCGGCGAGGAAGACGATCGGCACGGAGACCGGGCGCCGGGACAGCAGCCGGGGCAGCGCCGCTGCCAGGAAGGCCCCGATGCCGAGGCATCCGTACACCGCGCCCTCGGTGGTGATCGACACGTCCGCGCTCATCCTCCTCGCCGGGTCGTCGGGCCGGGCCCGCCCCGGGGGGCGCGTTCCGGGTACGGGAGGAGGTCCGGCGGCCACGCCGTGCTCCCGCGACTCCCCGACGCTGAAAGGTTCTGCGCCGTGTACCCCGGTGCGCCCGCCCAAACGGGACGCGCCGCAGGCCGTGGGGGGTGCGGGGCGCCGGGTTCAGCCGCGGGGCTGGATACGGCCCTCGGGCGGGACCTCTCCGGTGATGCTGGCGATCAACTCGGCGCAGAGGTCACGCAGTTTGATGTTGCGGTGCTGCGAGGCGGTGCGCAGGACGTCGAACGCCTTCTCCGGGGAGCAGCGTTGCTGGCCGATGACCACCCCGATCGCCTGGTCGATGACCGTGCGCGAGCGCAGGGCCGCCTCCAGATCGGCGGCGAACTCCTCGGTGTCCGCGATGCGCTGGGCCAGCGCGATGGCCCCGGTGGCCTGCGCGGTGAGCAGCCGCAGCGCCGTCAGGTCGGCAGTGTCGAAGGCGTGGGGCAGGGGCGCGTACAGGTTGAGAGCGCCGGAGGTGTGGCTGTGGGGTGCGATGGGCAGGGAGAGCGACGAGCGGGCGCCGCAGACCGCCGCGTAGGCGGGGTAGTCGGCCCAGCGGGTCTCCCGCAGGGTGTCCGGCACGCTGACCTCCAGGCCCGTGCGCATCGCCTGGAGGCAGGGCCCGTCGTCCTGACCGTACTGGGCCTCGTCGAGCTTCGTGGCGCTGGCCCCGACGCTGGACACGGTGACGGGGCGTCCCTGCCGCTCCAGCGTGATGCCGCAGCCGTCGGCCCCCTCCACCAGGGCGATGGCACTGCCGGCGAGGGCGTGCAGGAACTCGTCGAGCGACGAGGTCTCCAGGAGCAGTGCGGTCGTGTCCGGCGCCTCGGCCACGGGCCTGTCAGTCATGATCATCTCGTTCTGGGCGTGGTCCGCCCCGAAGAAGGGGCGGAGCAGAGCTGGGCGGCGGTCCGGGCCGCCGGGACAGGGCAGCCGCCACCTACGCGCCGGGCCGGTCGGCTCCGGGCGTGGGGCGGGCGAGGGAGCTCAGGCGTCGCGGGAGGGCAACCGGGGCGCGGGCACGCGACCGGGCGTCGGCGCGACGGGGGTCGGTGGTGCGCCTGCGGGGTGGAGCCGTTGCCGGGGTGGCCGGGCGAGGACCGCGCGTACCTGGGCGTGCGGGGCGCGGGCGGCCGGGGCCGGACGGGCGGCGCGGGGGCAGCGAGGACAGAGGTTCACGGGACACTCCACGGAGACAGGAAGAATTCTCAAGGGCCGTTTCCTGACCTCCAGCCGTTCATTATGCCCTCTCCCCCGGCGGAGGTGGGTCCGGCCTCCCGATGCCGAACCCTCGTCAGCTCCGCCCGCGGCGCCGGGCGTCGGAGCCCGCCCGCCGGCGCCGCCCCGGGACGCGGGGGCGGGAGGTGTCGGCGTACGGGCCGAGCGTCCCGGACGTTCGAGGAGAGGGCGGCGCGCCGCGGCGGCCGTCGGACGTCCCCGCTCGTTCCCCGTCCGCCGACGGGCGGCAGCCCCGGCTGCGCAGTTCCGCGCCCTGGAGGGTGGAGGCCACCCGGAGGACGCGGTCGAGTCCGGCGGCGCGCAGCGTCTCGCGGGCCGTGTCGTGCCCGGCGGCCACCGCGAGCATGACGCCGCGCTCCTCCGCCTGGCTCCTGACGCGCAGGAGGACGCCGAGGGCCCGTGGGGTGAGCAAGGGGGTGAGGAGGTCCACGATGACCGCGCGGGGTCCGCAGCACGGCAGCAGGCGGAGGATCTCGCGCTCGACGGCGGCTTCGTTGTCGAGGTCGACCGTCTCCCCCAGTTCGACGACCAGGTGCGCGGAGTCCAGGTGGTAGCTGAGCAGGAACATGGGCCCTCCAGGAAGGCATGGCGAAGAGCGCGGCCGCTTCCTGACCTCGTGGCTCGCGTATGCCCGTCCGGCGGCGATCGACACCTCCTCCCCGGCCTGCGGACTCCCCGGCCCGCAGACGCGGACGCTTCCACGCGCCGGGGCGGGGGCGCGGCGGGTCCCGCGTGGCCTGAGGGCAGACGCGGCGCGGGCCGTATAGTGCAATGCTGGTCACAGGGCTCACGCCCGGAAGGGAGCGACCATGACCGACGACGGAGCCCTCACCCCGGGGCCGCCCGACCTCGTCTCGCTCCTGCTGGACACCGACACCCTGGACGACTTCCTGCGGGCGCTGGCACGGAGCGCCCTGCTCATGTCGCCCGGCGCCGACGGCTGCGGGGTCACGCTGGAGCGTCAGGGCCGCCCGCTGACCGTGGCCAGCGCTGGCGTCAGCGCGCCGCCACTGGACGAGGCCCAGTACGGACAGGACGACGGGCCCTGTCTGGAGGCGCTGCGCGAGGGCCACGAGGTGAGCGTGGGCGACATGCGCGAGGAGAACCGGTGGAACGGCTACCCCGCCTTCGCGGTCGCCTCCGGGACCCTGTCGTCGCTGTCCCTACCGATCGCGGCGCACTCCCACACGGCGGGCGCCCTCAATCTGTACTCGCCCAAGGAGAACGGTTTCACCGGCGTCGACCTGACCGCCCTGCGCGCCCTCGCCGCCCAGGTGACTGGGGCCGTCGCACTGGCCCAGCGGCTCGCCGACACCCGTACGTTCACCGAGGACCTGGAGGCGGCCCTCCAGTCACGCGCCGTGATCGACCAGGCGGCCGGCATCGTCATGCAGCAGCGGCGCTGCACCTCGGAGGAGGCTCTGCGCATCCTGCGCACGGCCTCCCAGCACCGCAACGTCAAGCTCCGCGACCTCTGCACCCAACTGGTCTCCAGCGTCTCGGGCGGCCCCCCGCCGGAGGGCGGCCGGCTGCGCCCCCGGCCGTGAGACCGCCGCGCACCGCCCCGTGACGAGCCCTGTGGCCCGGAGCAGGACCGATGAGGCCGGCGGGGCGATGTTTGGTGTCCGCTGCGTGGGTACTCCAGCAACAGGTATCCGGCGTACGCGGAGCTGAGGCGCCGTCCGGTTGGGAAAACAGCCTTCGGCGCCGCCCGCCCGGCGGCAGGGCGTCACCCCCGCTCCCGCCCCCGGGAGCGCCCTCCCGTTGTGCGTTGTTTAGTGGGATCCGTACGGGAAACGCGGTGGGCGTCCACCGGGTACGGGACGTCATCACACCGGTGACGCCTCCGCGCCCGACGCCCGCGTCACCGAAGCGGAGGAGCACGTCATGCCTGCTGGATCCAGCAAGAAGCGCGAGCGGCAGTACGAGCACATCAAGGAGAGCGAGAAGGAGCAGGGCGCCTCGGAGGGCCGCGCGAAGGAGATCGCGGCCCGGACCGTCAACAAGGAGCGCGCCCGCTCCGGCGAGTCGAAAACGGCGAGCAGGACGTCGACCCAGGACAGGAAGTCCGCCTACCAGCGCGGCGGCGAACGCTCCCACAAGGGCGCGCAGGGTCCCACGAAGGACCAGCTGTACGCGGAGGCACGGAAGAAGAACATCGACGGGCGCTCCTCCATGAACAAGGAGGAGCTCCGCGAGGCGCTCGGGCGCTGACGCGTCCCGGCCACCGGAGCAGACGGCCCGTAGGAAGCGAGGAGCAGGACAGATGCCCGCAGACGCACGCGGCGACGATGTGTACCAGCCGCAGGACGACGACGGCCAGGACCCGCCGAACGACGATCTCGACCTGGAGAACACGCTCGGCGAACGGGACCTGGACGATCAGATGGAGGAGGGCTACTCCCCTCCGGAGCGCCCGCTCGGTGTCGACAGGTTCGGTACGACGGGGGCGGAGGAGCGTCGCGGCGAGTCCCTGGACCAGCGACTCGCCCAGGAGGTCGACGACGTGGAGCCGCCGCCGGGCGACGGCATCGGCGATCTGGCCGGGGGCGACGGGGAACCCGTCGAGGGCTCCGAGCGCGAGCCCAGGGCCGGCCGGCTCACCCCGGCGGACGATCCCACCGGTCGGGAGACCGACGTCTTCGCCGAGGACGTGGGCATCGACGGCGGCGCGGCGTCGGCCGAGGAGGCCGCCGTCCACGTGACGGACGAGGACGAGGCCCCCTGAACCGAGCCCGTGCGACGGTTCACGGCCCCGGCCCCGCCGGGGCCGGGGGCAACGGCAGCGGCAGGACGGCGGGGACGAGAGAGCGGGAGAGCATGGCAGGCGCGGCGATCTTCGATGTGGACGGCACCCTCACGGACACCAACCACCTTCACGTGGTGGCGTGGTGGGAGGCGTTCCGGCAGGCCGGGCACACCGTGCCGATGCCGGACATCCTGCGTTCGGTCGGCCTGGGGTCCGGTGATCTGATCGAGCGGTTGCTGGGTGAGGACCGGGACCGGGAGCAGGACGACTCCATCGGCTCCGCGCACACCGTGCTCTACGGGACGTACTTCGACCGCATCCCCGCCTTCCGGGGCGCGGGCGAGCTGCTGCGCACGCTGGACGGACGCGGCTGGCGGGTCGTTCTCGCCACCTCGGCGGGCGGGGCGGAGCTGGCGGCGCTGCGGCGGGCGATCGACGCCGACGAGGCGATTCTCGCCACGGCGAGCTCGGACGACGTGGAGCAGGGCAAGCCGGCCCCGGAGCCGGTGGAGCTGGCCTGCCGTCTGGCGGGCGTCGATCCGGGCGACGCGGTGTTCGTGGGCGACACGGTGTGGGACATGGAGGCGGCGTCCCGGGCCGGGGTCGGCGCGGTGGCCCTCCTGTCGGGCGGCATTCCGCGCGCCGATCTGGAGCGGGCGGGGGCGCAGGGGGTCTACCGGGACGTCGCGGAGCTGCTCGACCGTCTCGACGGCAGCCCCTTCGGCCCTGGCCGCGGCCCTGAATCCGGTCAGGACGGAGCGGGCTGATCCGGTCGGCGGACCGGCGGAGACCGCCGGCGTACGGCCGTCGCCCGTGAGGCGGCGGGTCCGAGCGTCCCGCGTGGACCGGCGGGTACGGCCGCCCCGCGTGGACCGGCTGGGCGGTCGGGCGCGCCTCGGGGTGGCAGGCGGGCACCCCGAGCGGCCGAGGGCGGGACACGTCCGAGGTGCCGTTCCGCCCCTCATCGGGTTTAGTTCGTTTATGCCCGGGTATGGGCCTGTTTGTGCTTCGGACAGGAGGTACGCCCGCGGGAATTCCGGGCGGCGCCCCCTTTCCGCTCGGTGCTCCCACGGGCGACCAACGCCATCGTCGTTACGCCGTCGAGGAGTGACCGCCATGCAGGATTCCCTTGCCCCCCAGCCGGACCCCGGCCCCGTCGACCGGGCGCGCACCGCCGCGTTCCGCAGGCTGCGGGCGCTGCCGCCGGGGCCGGAGCGGGACGCGCTGCGGGACGAGACGATCTGCGGCTGGCTGCCGATGGCCCACCGACTGGCGACCCGCTTCCGCGACCGGGGCGAGAACATGGACGATCTGCGGCAGGTGGCCGCGATGGGGCTGGTCAAGGCGGTGGACCGGTACGACCCCGAGCGCGGCAAGGCGTTCGAGACGTACGCCGTGCCCACCGTCACCGGGGAGCTGAAGCGGCACTTCCGCGACCACACCTGGGACGTCCACGTCCCGCGCCGGGTGCAGGACCTGCGCAACCGGGTCAGGGTGGCCCGCCGCGAGCTCGCCCAGACCTCCTCGGGCAGAGCCCCGACCTGCGCCGAGATCTCCTCCGCCACCGGCCTCGCCGAGGAGGACGTGGTGCTCGGCCTGGAGGCCCTGGACAGCTACAGCGCCCTCTCCCTGGACGCGGAGCCGGCCGGCTCCGAGGGCGGTATGCCCCTGGTCGACCGGCTGGGCTCCTGCGACAGCGCGCTGGACGTCGCCGTGGACCGCGAGTCCGTCAAGCCGGGGCTGCGCGAACTGCCGGAGCGGGAGCGCACCATCCTGTACCTCCGCTATTTCCAGGACATGACCCAGGTCCGCATCGCCGAACACCTCGGCATCTCGCAGATGCACGTCTCGCGCCTGCTCAGCCAGTCCTGCGCACGCGTACGCGACGGAGTGCTCCAGGGAGCCGTCTGACGGACGGGGACAGCCGACCGGGAGAGAGGGCCATGGGGAACAGCGCGCTCATCGTCATCGACATGATCAACGCGTACGACCACCCCGACGCCGATCTGCTCGTGCCGTCGGTCCACTCGGCGCTTCCGCCGATCGAGCGGCTGATCGACCGCGCCCGCTCGGAGCACGTCCCCGTCGTCTACGCGAACGACAACTTCGGGCAGTGGCGCTCGCACCACGGGGAGATCATCGAGAGGACGCTCGCCGGAAAGAACGCCGAACTCGTCGAGCCCGTGCTCCCGGACGACGACTCCCTCTTCGTCGTCAAGGCCCGGCACTCCATCTTCTACGAGACACCGCTGACCTACCTGCTCTCCCAGTTGGGGGCGGACCATGTGGTGCTCTGCGGACAGGTCACGGAGCAGTGCGTGCTGTACTCGGCGCTCGACGCGCACATCCGGCATCTGCGCGTGACCGTGCCGAGGGACGCCGTGGCGCACATCCACAGCGACCTCGCCGATGCCGCGCTGCGCATGATGGAGCGCAATATGGGCGCCGCGGTCGTCGGTGCCGACGACGTCTCCTTCTGAACCCGCAGCGCCCCCGGGCTCAGAGGACCAGCGGAGTACGCAGGGCGGAGCGGCCCTCGCGCCAGGCCGCCAGCAGGTGGTCGCCAAGCCGGTCCTCCAGGTGCCCGGTCGCCTCGATGCCCAGCACGATGTCGGCCGCCAGCCCCGGCTCGTCCTCCAGCAGACCGCCGATCACCTCATGGCGCACCACCTGCTCGTGCACCGCGTCGGCCTCCACGTGCTCGTCGTAGAACCGCTGGGCGGCGGGTCCCGCGCCCGCGCGGCGCAGCGCGTCGGCCAGCCTCCGCGATCCGGGGGACGAGGTGATCTCCACCGTGGCGAAATGGCCGACCAGGGCGCCGCGCAGCCGCCGGTGCAGGCCGAAGAGCGACATCAGGTTGACCGTGGCGAGGGCCTGGGCGGGGGCGGCGTCGAGATAGTGGCCGTACCGTGCGTCAAGGCCGAGGTCGCCCATGAGGTCGGCGAAGAGCCGGGCGTGGACGTCCTCGGCCCGGCCCGCGCCGAACTCGTCGAACTCCACCGCCACCATCGCCGCCTTGGCCCGTCCGCGCAGCCGGGGAACGACCCACAGATGCGGATCGGCCTCCTTGAGGTGGTACAGGGAGCGCACGGCGGCGTACTCGCGCAGCTGCCACAGTTCGCCCTCCCGCTGGAGGTGGTGGCTGACGCCGTGGCCGTCGTCCCCGACGGGTTCGAGCTGGAGCGCGTCCACCGCCCCCGCCACGTCGTCGCCGCCCGAGCCGCCGTCCCGGCGCACGGCGTCCAGGAAGAGGTCCTCGGCCGCGCCGCGCACGCCGAGCAGGGCGGGATCCCACTCCAGGCGCTCGTCCACCCCGGCGAACCCCCGGTAGTGGAGCTCGTACAGGACGTAGAGGAGCAGGTGGAGGTCGTCCCCGTACGGGTCGGCGCGGCGGATCGCGGCGGCGTCGGGCAACCGGAGGCCGCTCCCCACCAGCACGCCGATGACGCTCTCGCTCAACGGGCCGCGTGCGGCGGGGAGCGCGGGGCTCCCGGTGTCGTGGGGTGCCGGGGTGGACCGGTTCGTCGCGGTCGTCATGCCTCCTCGCCCTCCTGGTCCTGGTCGTGGTTCTGGTTCTGGCGCGATCGTCCGTCGGGGCGGCTCTCCCGGGGCTCGGCCGGCTTGCGGCGACGGTGGCTGGTGTCGCACCAGGGGTAGGCGCGGCTGCGGCGGCAGGTGCAGATCGCCACGAGGAAGCGGTCGGACCGGGCCGTCGTGCCGTCGTCGCCCACGACCTCGACCGGGCCCTCGACCAGGACCGGGCCCTCGCGGTTCAGCACCACACGGCGGGGCTCCTCATTCCTTCCGGGCACGGATGACCACCAGTTCCTCCCTGTCGAGCCGGTCCCCCAGCAGTCCGCGCGCCCGCAGCCAGCCGGCCCGGCCCCGGGTGACGGGGCCGAACGGGATGGTCACCCTGCCCGTCACGGACACGTCGAGCCCGGCCGCGGAGAGCCGGGCGACGGTCTCCTCGGGGCGGCTGAGCCCCGACTGGACGAGCAGGAGCAGTCCGCCGGGACGCAGGGCGGTGAAGGCGTCGTCGCAGATCCGGTCGAGGATCATCCGGCCGTCGGGCCCCGCGTCCCAGGAGCGGCCGGCGCGGTGGCGCGGCAGCGAGAGGCCGGGGGCGGGGACGTACGGAGGGTTGCTGACGACCGCGTCGAACGTACGGCCCGGCAGAGCCCGCAGCAGGTCGCCCCGGCACACCGTGACGGGCAGCCGGGCGAACGCGGTGTTCAGCCGCGCGGACGCCACCGCCCGGCGGCTGATGTCCACGGCGGTGACGCGGGCGCCGAGCCGGGCCGCGTGCAGGGCCAGGGCGCCGGTCCCGGTGCACAGGTCCAGCAGGTCGGTGCCCGCGCCGATCCCCTCGCGGCGCATGGCGAGGGCGAGCAGCAGCGTGTCGGTCTGCGGCCGGTAGACCCCGGGGAACCGGACGAAACGGCCCTGCCCCGGGGTGTGCCCGACCGGCGCGGACGTGGGCGCGGCACCCGGGAGGGCCTCCCGGGTCAGCGGCTCGTCCTCGCCCTCGGAGAGCCGTACCCCTCGCGTGCTCAACGGCCGCCGGTCCCGTCGGGGCGGTCCCGGCGTTCCAGGCGGTCGGCCTCCTCCTGTCGGCGTCGGCCCTCGTCCTTGCGGCCCGGGTCGTCCAGCGCCTTGCCGTCGGATTCCTTCGCCAGTCCGCGGGCCTTGAGGATCTTGGCCCGCAGGAGCCTGCCCACGTCACGCATCGTGTCCTCCTGTGCGGTCAGCAGTCGTTCCACGGTCGAGCGGTTCATGTCTCCTCGTTCGCGGGGCGGGCCGGAGTCCGTCACCGGCCGGTCCGGTTCCCGTACGGGCTCGCGCCGCTGTACCGGAGTGACCCTGTACGGCCCCGTCAAACGCCGGACGCGCCGTTCGTCGGTCGTCGTACGCTGAATTCCCCGTTCCGGCCGCGCGAGCCGGGCGGAGTCCCACAGAGAGGTACGAAGGATGCGCGAGGGATGCACGCGGAGGAGGCCGTGACAGCCGCACGGACGCCGGCCGACGCGAGTGCGGCGGAGGTCATGGCCGAGCTGGCGGCCCTGGAGGACCCCCGGGCCCGCGCCGTGAACGAGAGGCACGGCGACGACCACGGGGTGAACCTCGGCAAGCTGCGGGCCGTCGCGAAACGGCTCAGGACGCAACACGACCTCGCGGTGCGGCTGTGGGAGACCGACGACACGGCGGCGAAGCTGCTGGCGCTGCTGATCTGCCGCCCCAAGGCGTTCGGACGGGACGAGCTGGACCGGATGCTGCGCGAGGCCCGCGCCCCCAAGGTGCACGACTGGCTCGTGAACTACGTCGTCAGGAAGAGTCCCCACGCCGAGGAGCTGCGCGTCGCCTGGTCGGCCGATCCCGACCCGGTGGTGGCGAGCGCGGGCTGGGCGCTCACCACGGAGCGCGTCGGAAAGAAGCCCGAGGGCCTCGACCTGGCGGGACTCCTCGACGTCATCGAGGCACGGATGCGGGACGCTCCGGACCGTCTGCAGTGGGCGATGAACCACTGCCTGGCCCGGATCGGCATCGACCACCCCGGACTCCGCGCCCGCGCCGTCGCCATCGGTGAGCGGCTGGAGGTCCTCAAGGACTATCCGGTGTCCCCGGGCTGCACCTCCCCGTACGCCCCGGTCTGGATCGCCGAGATGGTGCGCCGGCAGGAGCCCGGGCGAGCGCGCCCCGGTAGCCCCCACGTCCGGGCCCGGGAGGAGTCGCCCTCACGTCCGGGCGCGGAAGGAGTCGTCCTCGTCGTCCTCTTCCGCCGGCGACTCGGGGTCTTCCGTTCCCGGCACGGGGCGTCTCTCCGCAGGTGCGGGGCCTTGCGCCGCGGGGGCCGGGGCGCGGCCGGGGACGCGGCGCGGGCCGATGAGGGTGACGGCGACGAGTACGGCGACGGCCGCGAGTGCGGCGGACACGCCCAGGACGGCGCGGGCCCCGTCGGTGACCGCCTCGGCGCCGGGACCGCCCCGGAGGGCGAACACCGCGCCGAGCGCCGCGGTGCCGACACCGGCGCCGAGGGAGGCCAGGGTGGAGACCGTCCCGGCGACCATGCCGACACGTTCGGGGGCCGTGACCCGTACGGCGACCGCCATGACGGGCGCTCCGGCGATCCCGCCGCCCGCTCCCCAGGCGAGCAGCGGCACGACGAGTGCCCACCAAGGAGTACCGGGCGTGATCAGCAGGGCCAGCGCGGCGAAGCCGACGCCCTTGAGCGCGTACCCGGCCCCGATCACCAGGCCGGGAGGCCGTGTGCCGATCAGCTTGGAGCCGACCATGCCCATGACGATCTGGGCGAGGAAGATCGGGGTCATCAGCAGGCCCGCCCCGGTCGGGCTCATGCCGAGGCCGTCGGAGAAGTACAGCACCAGGTAGACCGAACCGCCGATGGTCAGGACGCGGGAGAGCAGCACGGCCAGCATCGCGCCGGAGAACGCCGGGCGGGCGAACATCCGCAGCTCCAGCGTCGGCGCGGGCGCCCTGAGCTGGACGGCCAGGAAGGCTGCCGACGCCGCGCAGGCGGTGACCAGCACCGCGGTGTCCCGCGCGGACCAGGGGGTCTCGCCGGGGCGGAGCATCAGCAGCGTCGCCGCGCCGAGTCCGAGCATGAGCAGCAGACCCCCGAGCCAGTCGGTCCGCCGGGCCGCCCCGGCCCCGGAAGCTCCCGCGCCGCCGGTCCCCGGGGCACGGGGCAGCACCCGTACGGCCAGCGCCCAGGCGGCCGCGCCGAGCGGCAGGTTGACCGCGAAGACCGCCCGCCATCCGAAGGTCTCCGCCAGGACCCCGCCGAAGACCGGGGCGAGCAGTCCCGCCGCCGTCGCGAAGGAGCCCCAGGCGCCGATGGCGAGGTCGCGCTCCTCGCCCGCGTAGCGGTCGGCGAGCAGCGGGATGCCGTTCGCCATGATCGCGGCGGCTCCCGCGCCCTGGGCCACGCGGGCGATGTTCAGCCACAGCAGGTCCGGCGCCGCGGTCGCGGCCAGCGACGACAGGGTGAACACGCCGATTCCGGCGAGGAAGAGGGACCGCCGCCCCCACCGGTCCGACAGGCTCCCGACGATCTGGGTGAGGGCGCCCGTGGCGACCATGTACGTCACCACCACGGACTCGGCCGAGGCGCCGTCCGCGATGTCGGCGCTGATCAGCGGAAGGCCGATGGCCACGATCGTCAGATCGACGACGACCAGTCCGGTGGAGGCCATGACGAGCACCAGGACCCCGCTGAACGGCGGGAGACGGCGCGGTTTCTGACGGGCGGACATGGGGAACCGGCCTCCGGGGCGTGGACGGGCACAGGCGTTCGCGGACCTGCGGACCTGCGGGCAGCACGGACAGGACCGGGTGGCTCGAAGCCGCCCGGACGACCCGTGACGTGGCCAGCGTGAAGGGCCGCCCCACTAAAGTCAACATGTGTGAAGTTCAAGCGGGCCGTACCCTGTCGTCATGCCCGCCACGCCTCGCCGCCGCCCCGCCACGCGCAAGGGACGCCCGGTCCTGACCCGCGAGATCATCGCCGCCAAGGCTCTGGAGATGGCGGGCGACCAGGGGTTCGCCGCTCTCACGATGCGCGCCCTCGCCGCCGAACTCGACGTGACCGTACGGGCGTTGTACAACCACGTCGAGGACCGGCAGGACGTCGTCCAGCTGGCCGTGGACGCCCTGCTGACCTCCTGGAACCCGCCCCCGCTGCACGCCGCGACCTGGCAGGAGTCCGTCGCCGCGTACGCCGCCTCCCTGCGTGCGCTCTACCGCGGACGGCCCCGCGCCCTGCTGGTCTCCCTGGACGAGGACACGCCCCCGGCCTCGGTCCACCCCAACCGCCTGCGCAACCTCGACCAGTTCCTGCGGCTCCTGCGGGAGGTGGGCCTGGAGCTGCCGGCGGCGCTGGCGGCGCACCGCCGGCTCTCTCTGCTCGTGCTGTCCTTCGTCCTCCTGGTCGACGGGCCGGCGGACCGGGCCGGGGACGGCCGGAGCGGGCTCGTCCCCGAGGACTGGCTCGCCGCCCACGCCGACCTGGACATCCCGACGCTCCGGGAGGCCGCCGCGCTGCCGCTCCCCACCCCGGACGAGCAGTTCGACCAGCTCGTCGCCTCGGTCGTCGCCGAGGTCCGGGCCGGCCTCAGCCCGGAGTGACGGCGCGGGCCTCGCGGTGGGCGGGCTCCGCTGCCCCGGCCCGCGGCTCGCGGTGGATGGGCTCCGCTCCCCCGGTCAGCGGGCGGCCCGTGCCGCCGCGCCGGGCCGCGACGATCTCGGCCGCGATGGACAGGGCCGTCTCCTCCGGCGTACGGGCTCCGAGGTCCAGCCCGATGGGAGAACGGAGCCTCGCCAGCTCACCGTCGCTCACCCCCGCCTCGCGCAGCCGCCGCGTCCGGTCCTCGTGGGTGCGGCGCGAGCCCATCGCGCCGATGAAGGCGGCGGGCATCCGCAGCGCCTCCGTGAGCAGCGGCACGTCGAACCGGGCCTCGTGCGTGAGGACGCACAGCACGGTACGGGCGTCGGTGCGGGTGCGCCGCAGATAGCGGTGGGGCCAGTCGACGACGACCTCGTCGGCCTCCGGGAACCGGGCGGCCGTGGCGAAGACGGACCGGGCGTCGCACACGGTCACATGGTGGCCGAGGAACTTGCCGGCCCGCACCAACGCCGCCGCGAAGTCCACCGCGCCGAACACGATCATCCGGGGCGGCTCCACGCTGGACTCGACGAGCAGGGTGAGCCCGCCGGGGCAGTGCGAGCCGTCCTCGGAGAGGGCGATGGTGCCGGTACGGCCGGTGTCCAGCAGGGCCGCGGCCCCGGCCGCCGCCGTACGGTCCAGCTCCGGGTGGCCGCCGAGTCCGCCCTCGGCGGAGCCGTCGGCCCGGACGAGCAGCGCCCGCCCCAGCAACGCGTCCGGGCCGTCCACCACCCGGGCCAGGGCCGCCGGCCCGCCGGCGACGGCTGCGGCCAGCGCGGCCCGCAGCACCTCCCGCTGCGGAGAGTCGGCCCGTACCGGCGTGACCATGATGTCGAGGACCCCGCCGCAGGTCAGCCCCACGGCGAAGGCGTCCTCGTCGCTGTAGCCGAACCGTTCGCGCACGGTCCCGCCGTCCTGGAGGGCCTGGGCGCACAGTTCGTAGACCGCGCCCTCCACACAGCCGCCGGAGACCGAGCCGATCGCCGTGCCCGCGCTGTCCACGGCGAGGGCGGCCCCGGGGCCGCGCGGGGCGCTGCCGCCGACGGAGACGACGGTGCCGACGGCGAACTCCCGGCCCTCCTCGATCCATCGGTGCAGCTCGCCCGCGATGTCAAGCATCCACCGCACCCCCGGCGGACCCCGCCGCGGCGACGACCCGGTCCGGCCGGATGGGCAGGTGCCGGTGGCGTACGCCGGTGGCGTGGTGGACCGCGTTGGCGACGGCAGCCGCCGCGCCCACGATGCCGATCTCCCCGACGCCCTTGATGCCGACGGGGTCGTCCGGGTCGTGGTCGTCCACCCAGTCCGCCTCGATGTCCGGGACGTCGGCGTGGGTGGCGACGTGGTAGCCGGCGAGGTCGGGGGCGTAGTGGCCGCCGGTGTTCCGGTCCCGGACCGCCTCCTCGTGCAGGGCCATGGAGATGCCCCACGTCATGCCCCCGACGAGCTGGTTGCGGGCGGTGAGCGGGTTGACGATGCGACCCGCCGCGAAGATGCCGAGCATGCGGCGGACCCGGATCTCGCCGGTGGCGGTGTCCACGGCGACCTCGGCGAACTGGGCCCCGTAGGAGTGCCGTTCCTTCTGCGCGAGGGCCCCGAGGGCCTCGGTGGTGTCGGACCGCACCGTGATCCCCTCCGGCGGGATCCCGGTCGTCATGGCGAGCCGTTCGCGCAGGTCGGCGGCGGCCGCCGTGACCGCCCAGGCCCAGGAGCGGGTGCCCATGGAGCCGCCGGCGATCATCGCGGGGCCGAAGTCGCTGTCGCCGATGCGGACCCGGACGCGGTCGGGCGTGGTCTCCAGCGCGTCGGCCGCGATGAGGGTGAGCGCGGTGCGGGCTCCGGTCCCGATGTCGGCCGCGGTGATGCGCACGGTGAAGGAGCCGTCCGCCTCGGCGGTGACCAGGGCGGTGGACGGGGCGGCGCCGGCGCCGAAGGAGGCCGCCGCCGTGCCGGTGCCCAGCAGCCACCGGCCGTCCCGCCGGACGCCGGGGCGCGGGTCGCGGTCCGCCCAGCCGAAGCGGCGCGCGCCCTCGTGGAGGCAGGCCGCCAGGTTGCGGCTGCTGAAGGGCAGTCCGGAGACCGGGCCGACCTCGGGCTCGTTGCGCAGGCGCAGGTCGATCGGGTCGAGGCCGGCGCGCGCGGCGAGTTCGTCGAGGGCGACCTCGACGGCGAAGGACCCGGGGGCCTCGCCCGGCGCCCGCATCCAGGTCGGGGACGGCACGTCCAGGCGTACGACGTGGTTGGCGGTGCGGTGGGCCTCGGCGTCGTACATCACCCGGGCGACGCCCGCGCTGGGCTCGACGAACTCGTACACCGTCGAGGTCTGGTTCAGCGAGCGGTGTTCCAGGGCGAGGAGCCGGCCGTCGGGGTCCGCGCCGAGCCGGACCCGCTGGGCGGTGGGGCTGCGGTAGCCGCCGAGCGAGAACGTCTGGCGCCGGGTCAGCACGACGCGTACGGGGCGCTGCAGGGCGGTGGCGGCCATCACGGCGGACACCTGGTGGGCGCGGAGCCCCTTGCTGCCGAAGCCGCCGCCGATGTGCTCGGAGCGCACCCGCACGGCGGAGGCGTCGAGCGAGAACATCGTGGCCAGCTCGCTCTGGACCCAGCCGGCGCCCTGGTTGGAGTCGACGACCTCCAGCCGGCCGCCGTCCCACCGGGCGGTGGCGGCGTGGGGCTCCATCATGCTGTGCTGCTCTTCGGGGGTGGTGTACTCCTCGTCCACGACGAACGCGGAGTCGGCCAGCCGGGCCTCCAGGTCGCCCTTCTCCGTCTCGGCCGGCATGTGGCCGTCGGCGGCGTAGGCCCCGGGGTGCCCGGCGACGAGCTCGGTGTCGTGCGGCTCCCGCTCGTACGTCACCACCAGCGCCTCGGCGGCCTCCCGGGCCACTTCGGGGGTCTCGGCGACGACGAGCGCGACCGGCCAGCCGGCGAACGGCACCCGGTCGTCCTGGAAGACGGCGGAGGTCGGGTCCGGCGGGACGCCGAGCATCCCGATGTAGTCGGTGTGGAGGCGGGGGGCGTTGCCGTGGTGCAGCACGGTGAGCACGCCCGGCATGGCGAGGATCGGGCCGGTCTCCACGTCGAGGATCCGGCCGCGGGCGACGGTGGAGAGCACGAGCCAGCCGTGGGCCAGCTCGGGGTACGGGATCTCGCCGGCGTAGCGGGCCGCGCCGGTGACCTTGTCACGGCCCTCGATCCGGGTGTGGGCGGTGCCGACGGCTCCGCGGAGGGCGGAGGGGCCCGGGGTGGTGGTCGTCATCGGGCGTCCTCCCCGGCGAGTTCGGTCAGGACGGAGACCACGAGGTTGCGCATGAGGGTCACCTTGTATCCGTTGTGGGGCAGCGGCCGGGCCGCGGCGAGTTCGGCGTCGGCGGCGGCGGCGAAGGAGGCGCCGTCGGCGGGGGCGCCGGTCAGGACGGCTTCGGCGGCGCGGGCGCGCCAGGGCCGGGAGGCGACGGCGCCGAGGGCGAGGCGTGCTTCGCGTACGACGCCGTCCTCGACGGTGAGCGCGGCGGCGACGGAGCCGATGGCGAAGGCGTACGAGGCGCGTTCGCGCACCTTGCGGTAGCGGGAGCGGGCGGCGACGGGCGCGGCGGGGAGGGTCACGTGGGTGATCAGCGCGCCGGGCGGCAGCGCGGTCTCCCGGTGCGGGGTGTCGCTGACGGGGAGGTAGAAGTCGGTGATCGGGGCTTCGCCGGGGCCGTCGGGGCTCTCGTAGGAGATCCGGGCGTCGAAGGCCGTCAGGGCGACGCCCATGTCCGAGGGGTGCACGGCCACGCAGTGGTCGCTCGCGCCGAGGACCGCGTGGTTGTGGTGCTCGCCCGTGACGGCGGAGCAACCGGCGCCCGGGGCGCGCTTGTTGCAGGGCGCGGCCAGGTCGGTGAAGTAGCCGCAGCGGGTGCGCTGGAGGAGGTTGCCGCCGACGGTCGCCATGTTGCGCAGCTGGCCGGAGGCTCCGGCTAGTACGGCCTGGGCGAGCGCCGGGTAGCGGCGGCGGACGTCGGGGTCGGCGGCGAGGTCGCTGTTGGTGACGGTCGCCCCGATGCGCAGGCCGCCGTCCGTGGTGGACTCGACGCGATCCAGCGGGAGTTCGCGGACGTCCACGAGCCGGGCGGGGCGCTCCACGCCGGTCTTCATCAGGTCGACGAGGTTGGTGCCGCCGCCGAGGTAGCGGGCGTCGGGGTCGGCGGCGAGCAGGGCGACCGCCCCGGCGACGTCGTGGGCTCGCTGGTAGCCGAACTCCCTCATGCGGTGGTCTCCTTCGCGCCCGCGGTGCGGGTCTCGGCGTGGGCCTCGGCGGCGCGGGCGACGGCCCGGACGATCGATACGTAGGCACCGCAGCGGCACAGGTTGCCGCTCATCCGCTCGCGGATCTCCTCGGGGGTCAGCGGCTGCGGGGCCGCTTCGGGGCTGAGGTCCTCGGTGACGGCGCTCGGCCGTCCGGCCGCGTGTTCCTCGATGACGGCGATGGCGGAGCAGATCTGGCCGGGCGTGCAGTAGCCGCACTGGTAGCCGTCGAGGTCGAGGAACGCCTGCTGGACCGGGTGCAGTTCGTCGCCCTCGGCCACGCCTTCGATGGTGGTGATCTCGCGCCCCTCGGCGGCGACCGCGAGGGTGAGGCAGGAGACGGCGCGCCGCTGGTCCACCAGGACGGTGCAGGCTCCGCACTGCCCCTGGTCGCAGCCCTTCTTGGTGCCGGTGAGGTCGAGGCGCTCGCGCAGGGCGTCGAGCAGGGTGGTGCGGTGGTCGACGGGCAGGTGGTGCTTCTCGCCGTTGATGTTCAGGGTGATGGCGCTGGACGTCGACGAGGTCGCTGGGGCCATGTTCAGCCTTCTCTGGTGTCGGGTGACGAGGAACCGGGGCGTCGGCCGGTGACCGGCGGCCCCGGTCGGCAGTAAGGTAGCCCTAACCGGACTGCTGTCCGCTTACCTGGAGAACGTAACGGACAGCTGTCCGGTTAACAAGGACGGGTTTCGGCCACGAACCCGCGAGGAGGCACCGTGTCGCAGCCGAAGAAGGACGCTCCCCCGAGCTCCGGCACCACTCGGAGCTCCGACGCTCCCCCGAGCCCGGACGCCCCCGCGGGCTCCGGGGCTCCCGCGCGCCCGGCCGCTCCTCCGCCCCCCTCCCCTACTCCGCCCTCCGCCGCTCCCCCGCACTCCGCCGCTCCTCCGCCCCCGGACGTGCGGCGCAACCGGCGTTCGGACGCGCAGCGCAACCGGGAGCGCATCCTGCGGGCCGCCACGGTGGAGCTGACGCGCCGCGCCGACGTACCGCTGAGCGCCATCGCGAAGAAGGCGGGCGTCGGGCAGGGCACGTTCTACCGTCACTTCCCGCACCGGGAGGCGCTCGTGCTGGAGGTGTACCGCTATGAGATGCGCCAGGTCGCGGAGGCCGCCCACGAGTTGCTGGAGAACCGTCCGCCCGAGCGGGCGCTGCGCGAGTGGATGGACCGCCTCGCCGCCTTCGCCATGACGAAGGCGGGTCTGGCGGACGCGATCCGGCTGGTCACCAGCGCACCGGGCGGTCCCGCCAAGCCGGGGCCCACCCCGGTCATGGACGCCGCCGGGACGCTCCTGGAGGCCTGCGAGGCCGCCGGAGCCGTCCGCCCCGGGGTGAGTCCGGACGACTTCTTCCTCGCCATCGCCGGTCTGTGGCAGATCGATCCGCACGAGGACTGGGAGCCGAGGGCGGGCCGGCTCCTGGACCTCGTCATGGACGGCCTGCGCGCGGGGGCGCCCGGCCGGTGACCGGCCACCGGCCGGGCGCCCGCTGTCACCGCCCCGTGTGATGATGCCCCGTACGACGCCGGGGCCCGGGGAGGGCCCGGGGGCGAACCGGGCGACGGGAGCGGCGGGTTGAGCAGGGGCGGGACGTCCATACCGGACGACGAGTGGGAGCGTTTCCTCAGGGAGTCCGAAGCCGGGAGCCCGGGGGCGCCCGAGGAGCCGTCGGCACGGGCCCGGATGGTGACGAGGCGGCTCCAGGAGGAGCCGGGCCGCCCGGAGGCGTGGCGGACGTACGCCCCGGCCCGGCGGCGCGGCAAGGGCTGGTACGTGTTCGGCCTGGCGGTCGCCGTGGTGCTGCTGATCGCGGTCTTCGCCGCCCCGGGGCGGATTCCCGGCCTGTCCGACGGCGGCGGCACGGCGGACACCACCCCGCTCGCCGCGGAGTCGGAGCGCCCGGACGGGCCGCCCGCAGCGGGCGGTTCGGATCAGGAGCCCACGCCGGCCGAGCCGTTCAGAGGATCGCCGGCCGAGCGCTGGAGCGACGGAGCGGCCGGAATCCATCTGCCGCAGGCGCGGGCGACCGGCTGGATGAGCGAGGCGGAGGTGGCCCGGGCACTGGAGCGGACGCGGGACTTCCTCGTCTCCTCCAGCCTCGATTCCGCCGTGCTGAGCGGCGAGAAGCCCGAGAAGGCCATCGCGCTCGTCAACCCGCACCAGACGGACGTCCGGGCCTACCTCAAGAGGGCGTTCACCGCGCCCGACCGCGAGAACGACCCCCTCCTCCTGTTCAGCCGCTTCCGCTCCGCCGAGGTCCGTCCGGTCGGAGACGTGGTCAGGACGCGCGGCCGGATCTCCTTCCGGGAGGGCGAGAAGGGCGCGGTGCGGGTCTCCGCGGACGTCACCTACGTCTACCCGGTCAGGCGCGCCTCGGGGAACGACGACGAGGTGGCGCGCGTCATCGTGCGCCGCGAGACGGTGGTGAACTGGGACGACCCGGAGAAGATCGTCACGGAGCCGGGGACGTTCTCCATCGTCTCCTACAAGCTGGACACCACCAACGGCGGCTGCGACGTCCATGACGGCTATCTGCACCCCGCCTTCCGCGTCGACCGCACCGGCGCCGCCAGCGACGACGGGCGGTCCGTCGACCCATACGACCGGAGCGGGCCGATCGAGGACCGGCAGCGGGAGGACGGGCGCTGCGACACCGCGACGCGTTCCTGACCGACGGGCTGTGGGGCGCGTTCCGGAAGCGGCCGTCCGGGCGCGGGCCCGCCGGTGCCGATGACGGTGAAGCCCGGCAGCTCAGCGCGGAGAATCCCGGTTGCGCAGGGGCGCGGGTGTTGGATCCAATGACCGGCATGCTCACCCGGGCGGGTCCGCCCCGGCGGGACGCGATGATCGCGCACCGTCAGCGGCCGACGCGCGATCCGGGCAGACCGCGACCGCATCGCCCCCGAGGAGACGCCACCCGATGAACACGCCACCATCGCCGTCCGGAGCGGAGCACACGGGCGGGTCGCCCATCCGCCTGGGTGCTCTCGTCCCGTTGACGCGGCCCGGCTGGGCCGAGGCGGGCCGGCACCTGCTCGCAGGACTCGATCTGGCCGTTCGTGAGGTCAACGACGCCGGCGGGATCGACGGCAGACCGCTGGAGTTGGTGGTCCGGGACACCGCGGCCGATCCGGAGCGGGCCGCGGCGGCCGTGGACGAACTGGCCGACCTGGGCGTGGCCGCCGTGGTGGGTGAGTACCACAGCGTGGTCGCCCGCGCCGCCGCCGCCCGCGCCGACGCCCTCGGCGTGCCGTTCCTCTGCTCGTCCGCGGTGCTCGACGCGCTCACCGAGGAGCCGACGGAGTGGGTCGCGCGTCTGGCCCCGGCCCAGTCCCACGGCTGGCGGATCTACGCCGACTTCCTCCTCGGCGCGGGCCGGCGCCGGATCGCCGTGGCGACCCAGCCGAGCGTCTACTGGACGTCCGGGACCCGCGTCCTGCGGGACCACCTCGCCCCCCGCGGCGGCACCGTCCTCGAACTCGACGCGTCGCTCACGCCCGAGGCCCTGTGCGACGCGCTCGTCGACCATGGCGCGACGGCGCTCCTCCTGCTGGTCGGCCACCCGGAGCCGGCGGTGCCGGTCGTCCGGGCCGTCCGGAGCGACCGGCGGCTCGCGGAGATCCTCATCGGAGCGCCGGCCGGACAACCGGAGTTCGCCGAATGGGCCGCGGCGCTGGGCGAGGACGGCGCCGGGGTCCCGTTCCTGCGCTACCTGCCCGAGCGCCTCGGTCCGCTCGGCGAACGCGTCGGGAAGGAGCTCCGCGAGCGGCTCGGCGAAGCGCCCTCCTTCGTCGCCTTCGAGGGCTGGGACACCGTCGCCGTCCTCGCCGCGGTGCTGCGTTCCCACGGCACGGACCGGGCGGCCGTCGCCGCGTCATGGCCGCGCGTGGCGGTCGAGGGCACCCGCGGGCCGATCCGGTTCTCCCGCACGCCGGGCATCGGCGTGTGGCAATGGGTTTGGGCACCCGCCCAAGTCGTCGACCGGGACCCGGCGGAACCCGACCGCTTGCGGCTCCTCCACGCCGGCTGACGGTTGACGCCGCACCCCACCGCGTGCCTCTCCTTGTGGTCGGCCTTGTCGAACCCGGGCGGCCGGCCGCCGCGCGAGCGGCCGAGCCCGTGGTCGTCCGGCTCGACGGCGACGCCGCCGGGCGGCTCCTTTCGGGGACCCCCTCTTCCGCGCATCCTCGGCGTGCTGGTGCGCCCGGGCCGCGGTGGAGTCCAGGTCCATGTCCCCAGTGATCAGGTCGTTTCTCGGAACACGCCTCAGGGCCCCAGCAGCGCCGCGACGGTGAAGAGCACCGGGACCGAGAGCAGGGTGGACAGCAGGACGGACTCCCGGGCGAACCGCTCGGCCACCCGGTAGTGCGTGGCGTAGGTGAAGAGGTTCTGGGCGGCGGGGAGGGCGGCGATCACGACGACGTCCAGCAGCGCCTCGCCGCGCAGTCCGAACAGTCCCGCGCCGACGGCCCAGGCCACGGCCGGCTGCACGAGCGACTTCAGGGCGACGGACAGATGGAGTGCGCCCCGGTCCTCCCCGCGCCCCGGCCGCTCGCCGCCGTACAGGGATATCCCGAAGGCGAGGAGGACGGCGGGGACCGACATGTTGCCGATGAGGACGAGCGGTTCGAGCAGCGGCCCCGGCAGGGGCAGTCCGGACGCCGCCACCGCGACCCCGGCCAGGGAGGCGATCGCCATCGGGTTGCGCAGGGGCGTGGTCAGCCGCCGGGCGGCCGACACCGGCTCCCCCGGGCGGCTGAGGTCGAGGACCGTCAGGGCCAGCGGGGTCACCACGATCTGCTGGAGGAGCAGGACGGGGGCGACGAGCGAGGCGTCGCCGAGGACGTACACGGCGATGGGGATGCCCAGGTTCCCGGCGTTGACGTAGGAGGAGCACAGGGCGCCGATGGTGATCCGGTCGGCCCGCCAGCGCAGGAGGAACCGGGCCACGACGGCGAAGATCCCGGCCGTGGCGGCCATGGCGACGGCGGTGACCAGCAGGCGCCCGGACAGGACGACGGAGAGGTCGGCGCCCGCCAGCATCGTGAAGAGCAGGGCCGGGGTCGCGACGTTGAACGCGAGCCGGGTCAGTACGGTGCGGCCGTCCTGCCCCAGATATCCGCGCCGCCCGATGACGTATCCGACGGCGATCACGGTGGCGATCACCGTGAATCCGGTGAGGACTCCCTGCATGTCTTCCCAGCTGGTGGATCGGGGGCGCGCGGCACAGCGGGCCTGGTGAGCGGGTGGCCAGCGTTTCAGACGGGTGCGGCGGTCCTTGAACCGGGGTGACCGGCGTACGGGCGCTCCCGGCCGTGCGGCCGCGACGGCCGGCTGATGCCCTCCCGGCCCTCACCTGATCAGTCCACCGCCGCCCTTGCCCGCCTGCTCAGAAATTCGCCCCGATATGCCCGCTTTCGCGAATCGGCTTAGCCTGCTGACACTGCTCGGGTAGGAGACAGCCGGCGCCGTCGGCGGAGGGCGAGCTTCCATGGTCGAACCACGCAAGAAGTCCGGACTGCTCGGTGAGTTGTCCGCCGAGTTCGCGGGCACGTTGATCCTCATCCTCTTCGGATGCGGTGTCGTGGCCCAGGTGGCGGCGGGCGGAGCCCTGACCGATCCGGCCGGCGGACTCGGGGACCACGACAGCATCGCGTGGGCCTGGGGGCTCGGCGTCACGCTGGGCGTCTACGTGGCGGCGCGGCTGAGCGGGGCGCATCTCAACCCCGCGGTGACGCTCGCGCTGGCCGCGTTCAAGGGGTTCCCCTGGAAGAAGGTCGCCCCGTACGCGCTGGCGCAGACGGCGGGCGCCTTCGTGGCCGCGCTCGTCGTCCGCTGGAACTACAGCGAGGCGCTGGCGAAGGCCGACCCCGGACACACCATCAAGACGCAGTCGGTGTTCTCCACGCTGCCGGCCAACGGCAACCCGGCACTGCCGGTGCACGAGTGGGGCGCCTTCCGCGACCAGGTCATCGGCACCGCGATCCTGCTGCTGCTGATCCTGGCCGTCACCGACCTGCTGAACACCCCGCCCGGCTCGAACCTGGGGCCGTTCGTCATCGGCCTGATCGTGGTCGCGATCGGTATGGCGTGGGGCACCAACGCGGGGTACGCGATCAACCCGGCCCGTGACTTCGGGCCCCGGCTGGCGAGCTTCCTCACCGGGTACGGCGGGGCGTGGCGCGATCAGTACGGGAATCTCTACTTCTGGGTGCCCATCATCGGCCCGCTGATCGGCGGTCTGCTGGGAGCGGGCCTCTACAAGGTCTTCGTCGGACGCTTCCTGCCGTCCGCGGAGCCCGAACCGCCGGGCCGTGTCCCGGCGGGCAAGGACTGACCCACACCGGCCGGAGAGGCAGCACATCATGGCGGACTTCATCGGCGCGGTGGACCAGGGGACCACCAGCACCCGATTCATGATCTTCGACCACGGCGGCAACGAGGTCGCCAAGCACCAGCTGGAGCACGAGCAGATCCTGCCCCGGTCCGGCTGGGTGGAGCACGATCCCGTGGAGATCTGGGAGCGCACCAACTCGGTCATGCAGAACGCGCTGCGGTACGGCGGTCTGTCCCCGACCGATCTGGCGGCCATCGGGATCACCAACCAGCGGGAGACCACGGTGGTGTGGGACCGCCGCAACGGGCGGCCCTACTACAACGCCATCGTCTGGCAGGACACCCGCACGGACGCGATCGCGGCGAAGCTGGAGCGTTCGGGCAAGGGCGAGGTCATCCGCCGCAAGGCCGGGCTGCCGCCGGCGACGTACTTCTCGGGCGGCAAGATCCAGTGGATCCTGGAGAACGTCGACGGCGTGCGGGAGGCGGCGGAGGCCGGTCACGCGGTCTTCGGGAACACGGACGCCTGGGTCCTGTGGAACCTGACCGGCGGGCCGAACGGCGGCATCCACGCCACCGACGTCACCAACGCGAGCCGGACCATGCTGATGGATCTGGAGACCCTCGACTGGGACGACGAACTCCTGGGCTTCTTCGGCATCCCCCGGTCGATGCTCCCGAAGATCAACCCGTCCTCGGACGCGGACGCCTACGGTTCCACCCGTACGTCCCGGCCGCTGAGCGCCGCCGTCCCGATCGGAGGCGTCCTCGGCGACCAGCAGGCGGCCACCGTCGGCCAGGTCTGCTTCTCCCCCGGCGAGGCCAAGAACACCTACGGCACCGGCAACTTCCTGGTGCTGAACACCGGCCACGAGCTGGTCCGTTCGCAGAACGGCCTGCTCACCACGGTGGCCTACCAGTTCGGCGACGACCCGGTGGTCTACGCGCTGGAGGGGTCCATCGCCGTCACGGGCTCCGCGGTGCAGTGGCTGCGCGACCAGATGAAGATCATCAAGTCGGCGCCGGAGAGCGAGGAGCTGGCACGCAGCGTCGAGGACAACGGCGGGGTGTACTTCGTCCCGGCGTTCTCCGGCCTGTTCGCCCCGTACTGGCGCTCCGACGCCCGCGGCGCGATCGTCGGCCTCGCCCGGTACAACGACAACGCCCATCTGGCGCGGGCCACTCTGGAGGCCATCTGCTACCAGAGCCGCGACGTGGTGGAGGCCATGGAGCAGGACTCCGGGGTCCATCTCGACGTGCTCAAGGTGGACGGGGGCGTGACCGCCAACGACCTCTGCATGCAGATCCAGTCGGATGTCCTGGGCGTCCCGGTCAGCCGCCCCGTCGTCGCCGAGACGACCGCGCTCGGCGCCGCCTACGCGGCCGGACTCGCCACCGGCTTCTGGCAGAACACGGACGAACTGCGCAGCCAGTGGCACGAGTCGAAGCGCTGGACGCCCCAGTGGACCGAGGACCAGCGCGCGGAGGGGTACGAGGGCTGGAAGCGCGCGGTGGAGCGCACCCTGGACTGGGTGAAGGTGCCCTGACCCGTCGCCGAGGCCGGTCCGGCCCCACCCGTGCGGGTGAGGCCGGATCCCCGCACGTAGGTTGGGCCGGTCCCGTCCCCTTCCGACAAGGACCGGCCCGACGCATGTCCGACACCAGCACCAGCACCAGCACCAGCACCAGCACCAGCACCAGCACCAGCACCACGATCCGCCTGATCGAGCCCGCCGACGCCGCGCCGATCGCCGCCCACCGGGTGCGGGACGCGGAGGCGTTCCGGCGGTGGGAGCCGGCCCAGCCGCCCGACTACTTCACCGCCCGGGGGCAGGCGGAGCGGATCGAGGGGCTGCTGGCCGGACACCGGGCCGGCACGGTCTGGCCGGGCGTGGTGCTCTTTGACGGAGAGGTGATCGGTCAGGTCACCGTCGGCGGCATCCTGCCGCAGCCGCATCTGCGGCGCGCTTCGCTCGGCTACTGGATCGCCACCGTCGCCCAGAACCGCGGACACGCGGGCGACGCCGTCGGGCTCGCCCTGCGGGTGATGCGGGAGGAACTCGGCCTGCACCGGGTGGAGGCGTCCACCAACCTGGAGAACCTGCCGTCGCAACGGGTGCTGCGCCGCAACGGGTTCACCCCGTACGGCGTCGCACACGCCGCGATCCTCCTCGACGGAGCCTGGCGGGACGGGCTGCTGTGGGAGCGCGTCCTGGGCGACTGAACGGGGCCGGGCGAGGTGCCGCGAGGTGAGGCCGCACCGGCTCCGCCCCCGTCCCCTCACACCCCCCGGCGGGACTCCCGTACCAGCAGCACCAGGAGGTACGCCCCGCCCACGCACACCGTGACCGCGCCGGTCGGCAGGACCACGTCCGGGATCGCGTGCTGGGCCGCGATGTCCGCCCCGAGGAGCAGGAGCGCGCCGACGAGAGCGGAGGCGGCCAGGTCCACGGAGGTGCCGCGCCCGGTGAGGCGGCGGGCGATCTGCGGGGCGGCCAGGGCGACGAAGGAGATGGGGCCCGCCGCGGCGGTCACGGCGGCGGTCGCTGCCACGCCGAGGACCACCAGCAGCAGCTTCGTGCGCTCGACGCGTACGCCCAGCATCGCCGCCGTGTCGTCGCCCAGTTCGAGCCATCGCATCCGGCGCTGCGCCACCGGGGCCGCCACCGCGACGCCCAGGATCAGGACGGCGGCGGTCGCCAGGGCGGGCAGGCCGACCGCGCTCAGGGAGCCGGCGCCCCAGACCGCGGCCCGTAGCGCGGTGTCCACGTCGGCCTTGACCGAGAACCACGTGTTGACCGAGGAGAGCAGCGCACCGACCGCGATGCCCACGATGATCAGCCGGAAGCCGCGCACCCCCCGCCGGAACGCCAGCAGGTAGACGACGAGAGCCGTGACGAGCCCGCCGGTCACCGCGCCCGCGGCGAGCGCCGTGTAGCTGGTCGCGCCCGCCAGCAGCATGAGGACGACGCCCGTGTACGAGCCGGTGGTGAAGCCGATGACGTCGGGGCTGCCGAGCGGGTTGCGGGTGAGGGACTGGAAGACCGCGCCGCCCACGGCGAGGGCGGCCCCGAACAGGACGGCCGCGACGATGCGCGGGGCCCGCCACTCCAGGACGACCGTGCGGACGCTGCCGCGGGCGGTACCGGAGGCGACCGAGGCCAGGTCGGCGAGGCTCAGCGTGAAGCTGCCGAGCGTGAACGCCCACAGCGCCAGGGCGACCAGCGCGGCCGTGAGCGCCCCGCAGACGAGGAGCGAGCGCCGGGACGCGCGCAGACTCAGGGATCCCGCCCTGAGGACGAGTGCTCCGCTCACAGTTCCTTCACCCGGTTCCGGCGCACCAGGAGGATCAGGACGGGAGCGCCGATGAACGGCATCATGACGCCGACCTGCAGCTCGGCGGGGATCACGATCAGCCGGCCCAGTACGTCAGCGGCCAGCACGATGACCGGGGCGAGGACGGCCGAGTAGGCGAGGATCCAGCGCCAGTCGGGGCCGGTGAGCCAGCGCACGGCGTGCGGGACCATCAGGCCGACGAACATCAGCGGTCCGGCGGCCGCGGTCGCCGCACCGCAGAGCAGGGCGACCGCGATCACCACGCCGGACCGGACCGCGCCGACCCGCAGCCCGACGGCGCGCCCCGCGTCGTCGCCGAGGGCGATGGCGTTGAGCGGGCGGGCGCAGAGGGCGGCGGCCACCAGGCCGGCCAGGACGAAGGGCAGGATGTCGCCGACGGTGCCGGCGGGGCGGTCGGTGATGGTGCCCGCTCCCCAGAACCGCATGCGGTCGAAGGTGTCGGTGTCGATCAGGGCGAGCGTCTGGGAGATGCCCGCCAGGACCGCCGTGAACGCCACCCCGACCAGGGTGAGCCGCACCGGGGTGGGCCCGCCGCGCCCGCCGCTCGCGGCGAGGTAGACCACCGCCGAGCCGGCGATCGCCCCGACGAAGGCGAACGGCAGGTACTGCTCGATGCGGGTGACGCCGAGGACGGCCACGGCCAGGGTCACGGCGAAGCTCGCCCCGGCGTTGACGCCGAGGACGCCGGGGTCGGCCAGCGGGTTGCGGGTGAGCGCCTGGATCAGCGCGCCCGCCACGCCCAGGGCGACCCCGACGACGATGCCGAGCAGCGTCCGGTCCACCCGGGAGCCGCTGACCGTGGCGTGCGACGCGGAGCCGTCGGGCGCGGTGAGCGCCTGCCACACCACGTCCGGCGGAAGCAGCGCGGAGCCGATCGCGACGCTGAGGACCACCGCCACCAGCAGCAGGCCGAGCGCGACGCCCAGCCCGACGAGGCGGCGCGTCCTGCGGCGTGCCGAGTGCGACGGCCCCGTCGGTGGGGGCGCGGTCGTCGGCGCGAGCGCCTGTGCCATCTGTTCTCCCTGAGCGACGCGCCCCCGGGCAGGCCGGAGCGGCGCGCGTGATCGACGTACATGTACTGCGGGGTCCGCCGGGACCGTACGGGGTTTCCGGCGTCGGCTCAGCCGCCGCCGAGCGCCCCCACCGCGTCCGCGGTGAGCGCGTTCACGGGCACCCCCGACTCGCGGCTCAGCGCGCGCAGCAGTCCGGCCCGGGTGGCGTAGCCGGCCGCCCGGGCGGCCGCCGTCAGCTCGCCCCCGCCGCGGAGGTGTTCGACGGCCGCGTTCATCCTGGCCCGGTTGCGCCACCGTGTGAAGGGCAGCCCGGTCTCGTCGAGGAAGACGCGCTGCACCTGGCGGGCGCTCATCCGGTGCCGTTCGGCGAGGCTCTCCAGCGTGGCGGCGGGGGTGCGCAGCGCCTCGCGGGCGAGGGCGCGGACGGCGGGGTGGACGGGCAGGACGACCGGGAAGTACTGGCGGGAGATCCCGCGCAGCACCCGTCCGAGCGCCTGCCGGAACGGTTCGACCTGCTCCGGAGTGGTGGGCGCGGCCCCGAGCGCGGTGGTCATGACCTCGGTAAGCGCAAAAACCGCCCCGAGCGGCTGGATGCGGCATCGTGGCTGGTCAGCGGGGTCGAGGAAGGGGCCGAGCGCCATGCCGCCCGGGTCGATGCGCAGGGCGTGCGGGACGCGGGGGGCGAGCCAGAGCGCCTCGTTCCGGCCGAGTCGCCACTGCCCGCCGTCGGCCGTGAGCCGGGCGCTGCCGGTGACCACGTAGACGAGGTGCGGCTCGTCGTGCTGGTGCGTGTCGTGTCCCAGAAAGCGGATGGCGTTCTCGGCGACCACGGTGCCGAGGGATGTCGTCGGCAAGGGTGCCTCCCGTTGTGCGATGCGTCGTGTCCGTCACTGACGATGTCGTACTCGGATCGACGCAGCGGGACCAGCGAGGTTAGCCTCACCTTACCAACAGCTCGAATCTCCGAGCCTGCCCATTCTCATGAGGTCCCATGTATGCTCCTGCCCGCCTTCTCGCCGTCGCGGTCGTCGCCGCGCTGGCCCTCACCGGCTGCTCGGCCTCCGACCTCTCGGGTGACGGGGACAAGACGTCCGCCGCCGAGACCCGAACCGTCACGACCGACTACGGCAAGGTGAAGGTGCCGACCGAGCCCAAGCGGGTGGTCGTGCTGAACCACGCCCTCGCCGGGTACATGTACGACCTCGACGTGCCGGTCACGGCCACGATCCCCGAGGACGCCGACGGCAAGGGCGAGTTCTCCCCGTACTGGGAGAAGGAGGCGAAGGCGGACGGCACGACGTTCCTGCCGTGGAGCGTCGACGGCTTCGACCTGGAGGCGATCCTCGCCCTGGACCCCGACCTCATCGTCGGCGGCGGCATCGGCTTCCCGCTGTTCCAGGCGGAGAAGGTGTACAAGGACCTCTCCGACATCGCCCCGACCGTTCTCGTGGGCAAGAAGCTCGGCGACTGGCGGGCCCAGTTCTCGTTCCTCGCCGACGACGTGTTCGGCAAGCCCGACGTCTACAAGGAGCACCTGGCCGCCTACGACAAGCGGATCGACGAGGTGAAGCAGGCGATCAAGCCGCCGGCCGGCCCGGTCTCCTACCTCACCTACACCGGTGACGGCACCGCCTTCGGCCTGGTCGAGAGCGTGGGCCTGCCCAGCGAGCTGAAGAAGGTCGGCATCGAGCCGGCCCCGGTCTTCGCCGACGGCGGTTTCAAGGTGTACGGCCAGGGCGGCGACATGTTCGAGCTGTCCACCGAGAAGGTCGGCCAGACCATCACGCAGCCGTCCGTCTTCGTGATGGGCTTCAACGCGGACACCACCGACGTCGCCACCCTCAAGAAGAACCCGGTCTACAGGGCGCTGCCCGCCTTCAAGGCGAACCAGGCGTACGACCTGCCGTACTGGGTGCTGCGCGGCGACTACGACGAGTCGATGGCGCTGCTCGACATCATCGAGAAGCAGTTCTCCTGATGGCCGCCCAGCGCGCGTACACGACGCACCCGCTCGTCCTGCGCCGGGTCACCGTCCGCCGCGTCCACGAGGTGACCCCCCGGATGCGGCGGGTCGTCCTCGGCGGCGCGGACCTGGCCGCGTTCACCCGCGACGGGATCGACCGCCCCGCCTTCGCCGCCCCCGGTTTCGACGACCACGTCAAGCTGATCCTGGCGTCCGACGGGGACGTGCGGGCGGCGCTCCCCGCCCAGTTGCCGCACGGCATCGAGTGGACGCCGGCCGAGCACCGGGTGACCCGCGACTACACGCCGCGGCGGGTGGACACCGAGGCGGGTGAGCTGCACCTCGACTTCGTGGTGCACGGCGACGGTCCCGCCGAGTCCTGGTCCGCGTCGGCCCGGGAGGGCGACGAGCTGTGGTTCGTCGGCCCCAAGTCCTCGCTCCGGCTTCCGGAACGGCTGGACTGGATCCACCTCGTCGGCGACGAGACGGCGCTGCCCGCGATCGGCCGGTTCCTCGACGAGCGCCCGCTCGACGCCCCGGCGCACGTCCTGGTCACCGTCTCGCACGACGAGGCGCGCCAGGAGCTGGCGCTGCGCGACGGCGACACGGTCACCTGGGTGGTCGCGGAGCCGGGCGACGCGGCCGCGCTGGAGGCCGCCGTGCGCGCTCTCCCGGTACCGCCGGGCGAGGGGTACGTCTGGGCGGCGGCGGAGAGCCGGGCGCTGCTGCCGGTACGCCGGTACCTCCAGCGGGAGCGGAAGCTCCCCAAGGACCGGGTGAACATCACGGGGTACTGGCACCGCGAGGAGGCCGCCGCCCCCCAGGCCCCGGACGCGGCCGAGGCTCCCGGCGCGCAGGCCGCCGCCCCGATCCCCTCTCCCCTGCCGTGGCTGGTCGCGCGGGCCGCGTTGCGGCTCGGCGTGGTCGACGCGGTGGCCGACGCGCCGGGGCTCTCCGCCGACGCTCTCGCGGCCCGGGTGGGCGTGGCCGGACCGGGTCTCGGCGTCCTGCTCCCGCTGCTCGCCTCGTACGACGTGGTGGTCGACGCCGGGGACGGGACCGGGCTGCGCCTGGGCGCGGCGGGCGAGGAGCTGCTGGACGACCACGAGCGCGAGGAGTACACCGGCCACGAGGCCGAACTGCTGCTCGCTCTCTCCCAGTTGGCTCCCGCGCTCAAGGAGGGCACGTCGCCCTGGCGGCTCGCCTCCGGCACGACCCTGCACGAGGCGGTGACCGGGGACGCGGAACGCTACGGCGAACTGGTCGAGGAGTGCGAGCAGTTGGTCTTCCTGCTGGACGGTCTGACGGCCGATCCGCTGTGGGAGGGCGTCGGGAGCTGCCTGTTGACCGGCCCGGGGAGCGCCTCGGTGGCCGCCGCGCTCGACGACGCCGGGCGACGGCCCCGGCTGCTGATCGCGGAGGACGCCGGACCGGCCGAGGTGCTGCGCGGCCACGTTCCGGCCCCGGACCGCGTCGCGTGGTCGGCCGGGCCCGCCGATGTGGCCGTCGCCGCGAAGGCCCTCGCGCACCGCACCGACGAGGAGGCCGTCGCCCTCCTCGCCCGGCTGGCCGAGTGGACCTCTACCGCGGTCCTCGTGGAGGCGTCGCGCCCCGACAACCTGAGCCCGCACGCGGCCGAGGCGGCGCTGCACGCGTACACCGCGACCGGCAGCCCGCTCCGCGACTCCGCGGCCGTCGCCGCCCTCGCGGAGCGGTCGGGCTGGCGGGTCGAGCGGACCGTCGCCCTGGGCTGGGGCACGGAGGCCACGGTCCTGCGCCGGGCCTGAGCACCGCCCTCACGGGGGTGGGGCGGGCGGAAAGCCGCCGGGATCGCTGGGATCCCGGCGGCTCTTCCGTATGCGGAGGAGGCCCGGCCGGGGTCAGCCGGACTTCGGCGGGTTCCGCGCGTCGAAGGCGAAGAGGGTGTTGTCCGCCGCCGCCACGAACACCGCACGGCCCGCCACGGCCACCCGCGGGCTGGCGCCCTCCTGGCCGGTCAGCCCGTCGGCCTGCGGATCCGTCGCCCACAGCGACGTCCCGTCGTCCGGGGAGAGCGCGGCCACCCGGCCGGTGGCCGAGCTGAAGTACACCGCGCCCTCGCCCGCCGCGGGCCCCGACGCCCCTTCCACGCCCGTCTGCCGCACCCACTTCTTCCGGCCGGACACCGGGTCGAACGCCGTGACCAGGCCGGTCTGCCCGCTCACGTAGAGAGTGCCGTCCGCCATGCCGGGCGTGCCCGCGTACACCTTGTCGAACCGGGAGGAGGCGACCTCGCCCGAGGCCGGATCGACCCGGACCACCCGGTCGTACCCGACCCGCGCGGTCCCCTCGTAGTGCGGGGAGAGCAGCACGAGGGAGCCGTCGGCCTCGCCGACCGGCTCGGCGGGGCCCTCGATCTCGATGGCCCCGCCGAACTCCCCGGAGTCGAGGGCGATCGTGCGCAGGGTGGAGCGGCCGGGTCCGAGGTCGTCCACCTCCGCGTCGGTCGCGCACATCGCGAGGAGCCGCGGGCCCTCGGGGACGGGGGCGCACTGCGTGCCGTCGGGGAAGGGCGCCGTCCAGGCGACCTCGCCGCTGTGGGCGTCCCGGGCCTCGAAGCGGGAGTTGGAGGCGTCGACCGTCACCACGGCGGAGCCGGCCACGACGGCGTCCCGGGTCCGGCCGGTGACGGCCGTCGACTGGGCGCCGGACGGCGTGGCCCACAGCTCCTTCCCGCTGTCCGCGTCGAGCGCCACCACCTCGTTGGGCGGGCCCTGCGGATCGTCCTGGTCGGCGATGCGGTAGCCGACCACGGTGTCGTCGGTGGCCCCCACCAGATGCATGCCCTGGGCGGGGACGCCCGGGCTCTTCGCCGTCCACACCGGCGATCCGTCCTCGGCGTTCAGCCGGGTCGCGATCACGCCGCCGCCCCCGCAGAACAGGGCGTCGTCGTCGTGCGTGACGCAGCGCAGCTCGTCGGGGATGTCCTCGCGGCCGCCGAGCACGGTCGTACGCCAGGGCTCGAAGCCGGACGGAAGGGTGCCGCCCGGGGCGGTCGGCGCGGTGTCCCCGCCGCCGTCCGGGCCGCCGCCGCTCGCGTTGAGGGCGGCCACTCCCCCGGCGATCGCGGTCACCGCGACCGCCGCCGCGAGCACGGGCCGCCACCGGCGGCGCAGCCGGCCGCCGACCGGGGCCGGGGTGCTCCCCGTGCCGGAGGGCGCCGGGGTGGCGGGGACGGCCGGGACGGCGACGGCCGGGTCGGGGGCGGGGGCCGCTTCGGAGGGCTCGGGGATGGCTTCGGAGGTCTCGGGCACGGCCGGGGCGGCGGGCGACGGAGTGGCCTGGTGGTGCTGGGTGATCATGTCGCGGGTCCGGCCCGCGGCCGGCCCTCCGGAGGCGGGCACCGGCCCGCCGAGGTCGGCCGGCAGGTCCCGCAGCAGGACCAGGAGTTCGTCCGCCGAGGGGCGTCCCTCGGGTTCCTTGTCCAGGCACGGCTCGACGACCGCCCGCAGGGCCGGCGGCACGGCGTCCAGCGACGGCTCCTCGTGCACCACCTGGTACGCGGTCATGTAGGGGCTGTCCGCGTCGAAGGGCCCGCTGCCCGTCGCCGCGTACACCAGGAGCGTCCCCAGCGAGAAGACGTCGGAGCGCGGCCCCACCCCGCGCGGGGCCCGCAACTGCTCGGGCGACATGAAGGGCGGCGTGCCGATGACCCGCCCGGTCATCGTCAGGGTCTCCTGGTCGGCCGCGCGCGAGATGCCGAAGTCGATGACGCGGGGGCCCTCGGGCGAGAGCACGACGTTGGAGGGCTTCAGATCGCGGTGGACGACGCCCACCCGGTGGATGTCACGCAGCGCCTCGGCCAGCCCGATGGCCAGCCTCCGCAACTCCGCGCCGTCGAGCGGTCCCCGGTCGCCGATGCGCTGGGCGAGCGTGGGCCCCTCGATGTACGTCGTCGCCATCCACGGCTGGTCCGCCTCGGGCGCGGCGTCCACCACGGCGGCGGTGAACGCGCCGCTGACCCGCCGCGCGGCGGCCACTTCCTGCCGGAACCGGATGCGGAATTCGTCGTCCCCGGCGAAATGCTGGTGGATCAGCTTGATCGCGACGGGCCGGCCCGAGCTCGTACGGGCCAGGAAGACCGTGCCCATGCCGCCCGAGCCGAGCCGTTCCTCCAGCGGGTAGCCGCCGATCTCCTCCGGATCGCCTCCGCGCAGCGACACGCTCCCCCACCTCCCGTCCCCCGTGCGTCTTCGCCGCACCGGGCCCACTCGTCCGTCCTGCACACAAACTAGTCGCAGGCAGGTGGGGGCGGGCAAAGCGGGTGGCGCTCCGGAGCCGGAAGGACCGTCCGCCGCGAGGGCGCGGCGGGCCCCGGCCCCGCGGCGGCGCGGACCGGGCCGGGCGGTCAGCGCGGTGACCGCCCGGCCCGGTCCGTCGTCGGCACACGGTGATGCTCAGCTACGCCGTACTCCTCGGGCTCCCCGTGCTCCTTGGGCCCCGTGCCCCCGCGGTACGCCGTGCCGCTTCGGTACGTAGTGCTGGGGCAGCCCCTGCCGTTCCCCGGGCGGCAGGTTCCGGGCGGGCGTCTCCACCGGCGCCGCCGCGGGCCGTCCGCGCTCGCGGTCCCAGCCGGCGCGGGCGCGCGGGTGGAAGCGGTGCCGCTCGGGGACGTACCGCCAGGCGTGGTGGATCAGCCCGCCCACCAGCCGCAGCAGCCGCTCGTCGCGGGGCGTCCAGCGCAGCCCGAGGCGGTCCCGGACCGTCTGCGGGTACAGGCCGACCGTCAGCCACAGGGTGGAGCGGACGAGCGGGACGCGGAGCACGGCCCACAGTGGCGCGGGCAGCCGGCGCAGGAGGGGCGGCCGGGCGATCCGGCGCATGTCCAGGACGTCCCGGGTGGGCCGGTTGTCCTCCAGGACGTCGGCGCACATGTGGTCCCAGTACGCCTGGAACTCCTCCCAGCTCCCGGGTACGGGCCTCATCGAGAGGCCGTAGAGCGCGTACCAGCGGACGTGCTCGTCGAAGAGCGTGCGCCGCTGCGCCTCGGTGAGGCCGCCGTCGAAGCGCTCGGCGATGTGCACGGTCAGCATGAAGAACGTGGCGTGGGCCCAGTAGAACGTGTCCGGGTCGAGCGCGTGGTACGGGCGGCCCCGGGCGTCGGTCCCCCCGATCGCGGCGTGGTAGCCGCGCACCTCGCGGGCGGTCCGGGCGGCGAGCGGGCCGTCGTAGACCACGCCCCCGATCGGGTACAGCGAGCGGAAGAGGCGCTCCCAGCGCTCCTCGAAGAAGCGCGAGTGCTCGGCGACGCCCGCGCCGAGTCCGGGGTGCATGTTCTGCATCGACCCGGCCCAGGGGGCGAGCAGCAGCCCTCGCCAGTCGCCGAACCAGCGCCAGGTGAGGGAGTCGGGGCCGAGGGGTTCGGGGGGCCCGGGGGCTCTCGGGCGGTCGGGGCCGGGAGTTGACGGTGTCACGTGTACCTCCGCTGGCTGGGGGTTCAGGAGCGCTACGGGAGACGGAGCCGTTCCGGGCACGGAGCGGTGCGGAGCACGGAGCGGTGCGTGGCGCTGTTCCGGGCACGGTGCGTGGCGCTGTTCGTGGCGGTGCGCGGCGGGGCGTCGGCGCAGAGGCGTGGGCGGTGGTCCGCAGCTGCGACGAGAGCAATCTGAGGACACCTGTCATCAGGTTAAGATGTGCGGACAGGTGTCGTCAATCGCTTCAACAGGACGTGGAGGAAAGGACGTTGACGGAACGGAGCTGGGGCGGCACCACGCTCGCCGATCGCCGCGCCGCCCGCCGCCGGAGCCTCCTCGACGTCGCCGAACGGCTGGCCGGCGAGGAGGGCGCCGCGGCCGTCACGGTCCGGTCCGTCTGCCGCGCCGCACGGCTGACCGACCGCTACTTCTACGAGAGTTTCGCCGGCCGCGACGATCTGCTCCTGGCCGCCTTCGAGCGGGTGGCCGACGAGGCCAGGAGCGCCCTGGAGGAGGCCGTGGCGCTCAGCGCCGCGCAGCCCGACGTCCGGGCCCGCGCCGCCGTCTCCGCCTTCGTCGCCCTGGTCCTGGCCGCGCCGCACAAGGGCCGTCTGCTGCTCCTGGAGCCGTTCGCCGATCCAGCCCTCGGGGCCCACAGCCACCGGCTCATGGCCGTCTTCACCGAGCTGGTCGGGGGCCAGCTCCCCGGGGCGGTGGACGACGCCGACCGCCGGATGGCCGCGCACGCCCTGGTCGGCGGGCTGGCGAGCCTCTTCGCGGGATGGCTGCGGGGCACGCTCGCCGTACCGCGCGAGCGGCTGGAGGCGCACTGCGTGGAGCTGGTCCTCGCGGCGATGGAACGGCGGTAGCCCGACAGCGCCCACGCCCGCGGGCTCACCGCGTGTACTCCAGGACGGGACGGCAGCGCACGCCGCCGGACGAAGAGGCGGACGTACGGCACCGGGCAGAGAAGGTGAAGGATGAACCATCAGCCTTCTCAACCGCCTTCACGATCACTACGGTGAGGGACCCATGAGTCCCCCCATCGCACCCGTGGGCTGGAGCCGCTGGCTGGTCCCGCCCGCCGCGCTCTCGATCCACCTCTCCATCGGACAGGCGTACGCCTGGTCCGTGTTCAAGACACCGCTGGAGGACACGCTCGGCCTCAGCGGCACGCAGAGCGCCCTGCCCTTCCAGCTCGGCATCGTCATGCTCGGCCTCTCGGCCGCGTTCGGCGGCACGCTCGTCGAACGCCGGGGGCCCCGTTGGGCCATGACGGTCGCCCTGATCTGCTTCTCCTCGGGATTCCTGGTCTCCGCGCTCGGCGCGGCGACCCAGCAGTTCTGGCTGATCGTCCTCGGATACGGGTTCGTCGGAGGCATCGGCCTCGGAATCGGCTACATCTCGCCCGTGTCGACGCTCATCAAGTGGTTCCCCGACCGGCCCGGCATGGCCACCGGCATCGCCATCATGGGGTTCGGCGGCGGCGCGCTGATCGCCTCGCCCTGGTCGGTGGGGATGCTGGAGTCCTTCGGCGGCGACAGCTCCGGCATCGCGGCCGCCTTCCTCGTCCACGGCCTGGCCTACGCCGTCTTCATGCTGCTCGGCGTCCTGCTGGTCCGGGTGCCGCGCCCACGCCCCGCCGAGCACGGGGGCGGCCCCGCCCCGGCGGCCGACGGGCCGCAGGTGTCGGCCCGCCAGGCCCTGCGCACCCCGCAGTTCTGGCTGCTGTGGGTGGTGCTCTGCATGAACGTCACCGCGGGCATCGGCATCCTGGAGAAGGCCACGCCGATGATCACGGACTTCTTCGCGGACACCTCCGTCCCGGTGTCGGCGACCTCCGCCGCCGGGTTCGTCGCCCTGCTCTCGGCGGCCAACATGGCCGGGCGCATCGGCTGGTCCTCCACCTCCGACCTGATCGGACGCAAGAACGTCTACCGCGTCTACCTCGGCGTCGGCGTGCTCATGTACGCGCTCATCGCCCTGGTGGGCAGCTCCTCCAAGCCGCTGTTCGTGCTGTGCGCGCTGGTCGTCCTCTCCTTCTACGGCGGCGGGTTCGCCACGATCCCCGCCTACCTCAAGGACCTCTTCGGGACCTACCAGGTCGGCGCGATCCACGGCAGGCTGCTCACCGCCTGGTCCACCGCCGGTGTGCTCGGGCCGCTGATCGTGAACTGGATCGCGGACCGGCAGGAGGCGGCGGGCAAGCACGGCGCGGAGCTGTACGGAACCTCGCTCCTCATCATGATGGGCCTGCTCGTCGTCGGCTTCGTCGCCAACGAGCTGGTCCGCCCCGTCCATCCGTCCCACCACGTCGGCGCCGCGACGGCGCGGAAGGGAGCGCCCGATGTCCGGCACGAACGCGCAGAGTCCGCCTGAGGCGTCAACCGGGAAGGACCGGCGGCCGCTGATCGCGTTCACCTGGCTGTGGGTGGGCGTACCGCTCGCCTACGGGCTGTACGAGCTGGTCCGCAAGGCCACCCAGCTGTTCACCGGCTGAGCGTGAGCCTGTCCCCGCCCGGCCCGTCGAAAGCCGGGCCGGGCGGGGACAGGGCCCGGCTGGGCCCTGTCAGACCTCGCCCACCAGGTCCGGGGCGCGCAGCACCGCGGACGGGATGTTCCAGGCGTCCACGAGGTCGCCCGCCAGCGGCCGGATCTTGCGGCAGAGGTCGTTCACCTCGCGGGTGATCGACTTGGACCGCTGGACCGTCAGCCGGCCGTGCTCCATGAACCACGCCCGGTCCGCCTCGATCGTCGTCAGGGCGTGCAGGTCGCACAGCAGGCCGAGGGCCACCTTGTCGCCGCCGTCCGGGAGCGCGCGGACCCGGTCGACGAACGCCTCCAGCACCAGCCGCTCCATATGGGCGTGGGCGAGGGCGATGACGTGGTCCTGCACCTCGGAGAAGACGGTGCCGGGGTCCCGCTTCTGGTCCATTCCGCGCTTGAGCCGGCGGGCCACCCCGGCGAGCATGTGCTCCTCGCGGTAGCGGACCATGGCGAGCTGGTACTCGGAGTCGAGCAGGCCGGCCTCCTGGTCCCACTCGTCGCCGCCGGGCAGCAGGTCGCGCACCCGCTCCAGCAGCTTGTGGGCCGAGGTCTTCTCGATGACCGCCTCGACCGCGAGGCCCGTGACGTGGCGGACCATGCCGAGCTGGTCCAGGTCCTCGAACTCGCTCGCGTAGTGGGTCAGCAGGCCCTTCGCGACGAGTTGCAGCAGGACGTGGTTGTCGCCCTCGAAGGTGGTGAAGATGTCGCTGTCGGCCTTGAGCGCGGCGAACCGGTTGACGGCCAGGTATCCGGCCCCGCCGCACGCCTCCCGGCACTCCTGGACCACCCGGGTGGCGTGCCAGGTGGCGAGCGCCTTGGTCCCGGCGGCGCGGGCCTCCAGCTGACGGCGCGCCTGAGGGTCGTCCTCGGCGCCGGAGAAGACGTCGTGCAGCTGGGTGCGGACGATGTCCTGCGCGAAGTGCAGCGCGTATGTGCGCGCGATCAGCGGCAGCAGCCGCCGCTGGTGCAGCCCGTAGTCCAGGAGCAGTTGCTCCTCGCCCTCGGCGCCCGCGGCGAACTGCCGGCGGCGCAGCGCGTACCGGGTGGCGATGGCCAGCGCGGTCTTGGAGACGTTGACCCCGGCGCCGCCGACGCAGACCCGGCCCTGCACCAGGGTGCCGAGCATGGTGAAGAAGCGGCGGTGGGGGTTGTCGATCGGGCTCTCGTAGACGCCCTCCGGGGTGACGTCGGCGAAGCGGTTGAGGAGGGCCTCGCGCGGGACGCGTACCCCGTCGAACCGGATGCGTCCGTTGTCCACGCCGTTGAGGCCCATCTTGCGGCCGTCGTCCTCGATGGCGACGCCCGGGGCGCTCTCGCCGCCGGACCGGATCGGCACGACGAACGCGTGCACGCCCTCGCTCGTGCCGTCGATCTCCAACTGGGCGAACACGACAGCCAGTTCTCCGTGACGGGCCGCGTTGCCGATGTAGTCCTTGCGCGCCTGGTCGCCCTCGGTGGTGATGACGAACTCCTGGGCGGCGGCGTCGTACCGCGCGACGGTGCCGAGCGCCTGCACGTTGGAGCCGTGTCCGGTCTCGGTCATCGCGAAGCAGCCCATCAGCTTCCCGGTGATCAGGTCGGGCAGATAGGCGTCGTGGTGGCGTTCGGTGCCCAGGTGCAGGATCGCGCCGCCGAAGAGGCCGAACTGCACGCCGACCTTGACGAGCACCGACAGATCGCCGAGCGCCAGCGTCTCGAACGCGGCGATCGAGGCCCCGACGTCCCCGCCCCCGCCGTACCGGGTGGGGAACCCCATACCGGTCTGGCCCGTCGCCGCCATCTCGACCACCCGTTCGCGCACCCGCTCGCGGAACGCGTCGATGTCGAGCTCCTCGGCCTCGTCGAGGACCGGGGCGTGGGTCACCAGGTTGGCCCGGACCAGGTCGCGGATCTCGGCGTACTCGCCGTCCAGCAGCGCGCCGAGCGCCTTGACGTCGATCTCCGGCTGCACGTATCCGGTGGGCGCGGGCGGTGTTCTGTCAGTGGTCATACCGTTTCGCTACCCCACCCGGGAACGATCAAGCAGGTCCCCGCCGCAGGTGGAGGCCGCCGGACCTGTCCGGCGGCCCGCCGCACGGGCGAAGATCCCGCCGGGGCGAGGCGTACGGCGCGCCGGGCAGCGCGGTGCGCCGTACGAGGTGAAGGGCGCACCGCGGGGGGCGTGAGTTCGTCGGGGCAGTGCCCCGTTCGCCATCGCTCGCGCCCTGCCGGGTGATCGCGGCGAACGGTGAGGATGTGGGCCGACCGCACACCTCCCGTCGAATCCGCGCCCCGCCCCCGCGGCGGGTGGCTCCGCGGTGGAAGGAATCCACGTTGCTGCTCCTCATCTCCCCGGACGGCGTCGAAGAGGCCCTGGCGTGCGCCGAGGCGGCGGAACACCTGGACATCGTCGACGTGAAGAAGCCCGACGAGGGCTCGCTCGGCGCGAACTTCCCCTGGGTCATCCGGGAGATCCGCGCGGCGGTCCCGGCGGACAAGCCGGTCTCCGCCACGGTCGGCGACGTGCCCTACAAGCCCGGCACGGTGGCCCAGGCGGCGCTCGGCGCGGCCGTCTCCGGAGCCACGTACATCAAAGTCGGCCTCTACGGATGCGGTACGCCCGACCAGGCGATCGAGGTGATGCGCGGGGTCGTCCGGGCGGTGAAGGACTTCCGGCCGGACGCGTTCGTCGTCGCCTCGGGCTACGCCGACGCCCACCGGATCGGCTGTGTGAACCCGCTCGCGCTGCCCGACATCGCCCACCGGGCCGGCGCCGACGCGGCCATGCTCGACACGGCGGTCAAGGACGGCACCCGGCTGTTCGACCACGTGCCGCCGGACGCCTGCGCCCGGTTCGTCCAGCAGGCCCACGCGGCCGGTCTGCTCGCCGCCCTCGCCGGCAGCGTGAAGCGGGAGGACCTGGCCACGCTCACCCGGATCGGGACGGACATCGTCGGCGTGCGCGGAGCGGTCTGCGAGGGCGGCGACCGCGACACCGGAAGGATCCAGCCGCGGCTGGTGGCCTCCTTCCGGGCGGAGATGGACCGGCACGCCCAGGAGTTCGCGGCCACCACGGCCGCGCGTTGACCGCCGGCGTGGAGCTGAGACGCGACGGCTCCGGCCGGCCGCCTGCCGGCGGGCGGTTCGCCGTCCTCGACCCGGCCACGGGCGAGGCGTTCGGCGAGGCTCCCGACCAGGGCGCGCGGGACGTGGACGCGGCGGTCGCCCGGGCGCACCACGCCTGGCGGAGCTGGCGCGCCGACCCCGCCGCGCGGACCGCGGCCCTGCTCGCCGCCGCCGACGCCGTGGAGGCGGCCGGGGCGGACCTCGCCCCCCTGCTCACCCGGGAGCAGGGGAAGCCCCTGCCCGAGTCGTACGCGGAGATCGCCCGTACGGCGGCCCGGCTGCGCCACTTCGCCGCGGCGGCCCCCGAGCCCCGGGCGATCACGGACGGCCGGCCCGTGCGCAGCGAGCTGCGCTGGCGGTCGCTCGGTCCCGTCGCCGCCGTCGTCCCGTGGAACTTCCCGCTCCAGCTCGCCTCGGCGAAGTTCGCCCCCGCGCTCGCGGCGGGCAACACAGTGGTGCTCAAGCCCTCCCCGTACACCCCGCTGGCCACCCGGCTGCTGGGGTCCGTGCTGTCCTCGGTCCTTCCCGAGGGCGTACTGACGGTCGTCACCGGGCGTGACCCGCTCGGCGCCCTCCTCGCCTCGCACCCGGGGGTCCGGCATGTGACGTTCACCGGTTCGGCCGCCACCGGCCGGGCCGTCGCGGCGGGCGCGGCGGGCGGTCTCGCTCGGGTCACCCTGGAGCTGGGCGGCAACGACGCCGCCATCCTGCTGGACGACGTGGACGTGGAGCGGATCGCGGACCGGCTGTTCCGGGCGGCCTTCCGCAACTGCGGGCAGGTCTGCATGGCGGTCAAACGCGTCTACGCGCCCCGGCGGCTGTACCCCCGGGTGGTCGAGGCGCTGGCGGAACGCGCGAAGGCCGCGGTCGTCGGGCCGGGTCTGGACCCCGGTACGGAGCTGGGGCCGGTGAACAACGCGGCCCAGCTGGCCCGGGTGGAGCGGTACACGGACCGGGCCCTGGCGGACGGGGCGCGGGCCGCGGCGGGCGGCCACCGGCTGGACCGGCCGGGCTACTTCCACGCCCCCACCGTCCTGGCCGACGTGCCGCCCGGCAGCCCGGTGGTGGTGGAGGAGCAGTTCGGACCGGTCCTGCCGGTGCTGCCGTACGGGAGTCTCGACGAGGCGGTCGAGGCGGCCAACGGCACCCGGTTCGGCCTGGGCGGTTCGGTCTGGGGGACCGACGAGGACCGGGCCGAGGAGGTGGCCGGACGGCTGGAATGCGGTACGGCGTGGATCAACCACCACGCCGAGCTCTCCCTCGCCCAGCCGTTCGCGGGCGTCAAGGAGAGCGGGGTCGGCGTCGCGGGCGGGCCGTGGGGGCTGTACGGCAACCTCAGCCCGTTCGTCGTCCACCGTCTCCGACCGGACCCGTCGTGAGATTCGACGCGGCGGTGCTGCGCTCGTACGAGGACCCGTTCACCGTCGAGGAGGTCGTCCTGCACACCGGTCCGGCCGAGGACGAGGTCCTGGTCCGGATCGCCGGGTCCGGCATGTGCCGCACCGATCTCGCCGTCCGCCGCTCCGCGGGCCGCTCCCCGCTGCCCGCGGTCCTCGGCCACGAGGGGGCCGGGGTGGTCGTGGAAACGGGCGGCCCGGCCACCGGCCTGAGCCCCGGCGACCATGTGGTGCTGAGCTTCGACTCCTGCGGGCGCTGCCGAAGCTGTCTGGGCGCCTCCCCCGCCTACTGCGACACCTTCGCCGCGCTCAACCTCTTCGGCGGGCGCCCCGGGAACGCGGACCGGTTCACCGACGCCGCCGGGGGCGCGCTGGCCCCCCGGTGGTTCGGCCAGTCGTCGTTCGCCGCGTACGCGCTGGTCCCGGCCCGCAACGCCGTACGGGTCGATCCCTCGCTCCCCCTCGAACTGCTCGGGCCGCTGGGCTGCGGCTTCCTCACCGGGGCGGGGGCGGTCCTCAACTCCTTCCGCGCGGGCCCCGGCGACCCCGTCGTGGTCCTGGGCGCGGGGGCGGTGGGGCTGGCGGCGGTCATGGCGGCGGCCGCCGCGGGGGCGGTGACGGTGGCGGTCGACCGGCACCCCGAACGTCTCGCGCTCGCCGAGGAGTTCGGCGCCGCTCCCGTGCACGGCGACTCCCCCGGTCTGCCGGACCGCGTCCGGCGGCTGACGGACGGCGGCGCGCGGTACGCCCTCGACACGACGGGCTCGGTCCGGCTGATCAACGACGCGTTGCGGGGGCTGCGTCCGATGGGCCGTCTGGGGCTGGTGGCGCGGCTGCACACCGCTCTCGCGCTGGAGCCGGGAACGCTGGACCGGGGCCGGAGCATCTCCCACATCTGCGAGGGGGACGCGGTGCCGGCCCTGATGGTCCCCCGGCTGACCGGCTTGTGGCGGGCCGGCCGCTTCCCCTTCGACCGGTTGATCCGTACGTACCCCCTCGCCGAGGTCAATGAGGCCGAACGCGACTGCGAGGCGGGCCGGGTGGTGAAACCGGTCCTCGTTCCGTAGCCGGATTCCCCGGCCGCCGTTCCCCGTGGCCGCTTCTCCGCAGTCACTCATCGGCGGTCACCCATCGGCGTCGCCCTTCGCCGTCGGCGCCCTTAGCCGTCGTTCGGCGGCGTCCGCATCCACGGCCGGTTCCCGTTTCCGTGACCGGTCCCCACGCGTCCCCAGGGAGTGCACATGGTCGATACAGCGCAGGCGAACACCGGTACGGAGGGCGTGGCGGGAGGGGTCGGTGTGACGGCTCTCCTGGTGGCCGCCGCCCGGGCGATCGAGACCCACCGGCCCGACGCTCTGGCGCGGGACGTCTACGCGGAGCACTTCGTGCTCGCCGCGCAGGCGTCCCAGGGCTGGCCCGTCCGTCCCCTGGAGGTGCGGGACGGTGAGACGGACCCCTTGTGGGGGCGGTTCGCCCGGTACTTCGGGCTGCGGACGCGGGTCCTCGACGATTTCCTCCTGCACTCCACGCACCACGGAAACGCCCGCCAGGTGGTCGTGCTCGGGGCGGGTCTCGACACGCGGGCGTTCCGGCTGGAGTGGCCGACCGGCTGTGTGGTCTTCGAGATCGACCGGGAGGAGGTGCTGGCGTTCAAGCACCGGGTCCTCGGCGGGCTTTCGGCCGTCCCGTCGGCGGCGCGCGTGCCGCTCGCGATGGACTTGCGCTCCGACTGGGCGGGCGCCCTCCCCGGAGCCGGCTTCGACCCCGCCGCGCCGAGCGTCTGGCTGGTGGAGGGCCTGCTGTTCTACCTGCCGCCCGCGGCGGAGACGTATCTCATCGACACGGTCGACCGGTTGACCCCCGGGGGCGGTGCGCTGGCGTACGAGGTCAAGCTGGAGAAGGACCTGCTGGCGTACCGCGACAGCCCCCTGTACACGGCCACGCGGCGGCGGATCGGCATCGACCTGCTGGACCTGTTCGACCGGGAGCCGAGACCCGACTCCGCGGGGCGTCTGGCGGGCCGGGGCTGGTCCACCTCGGTCCGCACTCCCTTCGACTTCACCCGCCTGCTCGGACGCGGGCCGCTGCCCGAGCCGAACGACGCGCTGGCCGGCAACCGGTGGGTGTTCGCCCACAAGCCCTGACGGCAGGACCGGCGCCGGTCCCCTGCGGGCGGGTGGCCGCCCCCGGGCCGGTGCCCTGCCCGAGGCCGTTCACGTACGCCTCCCGGCGTGCCGTGCTCCAGCCGGAAGCGCGGACGGGCGGGGAGCGTCGTCCCGACCGTGCGGTGTGCGGGAAGGTCGACGAGGAGCGGCAGGGCGCAGGCGCTGGGAGGAGCCGGGATCGACACGGCGAGGAGGCCGAGCGAGCAGCTGGTGCGCCCCGGTTCGGGATTCGCCCGGCCCCGGGGCAACACGGCCTGCCGCAACAGGCATCCACCCTGCCCCACCACTGCCCGCTCGCCTCTTCCCGACGGCCGTTCGCACACCGACCCTGGACGGACGTCCAGCCATCTCCAGGGAGACCGACCAGCCATGCGCGCCCACGACGAACGATCGGATGACCTCCGCCCCGGTCACCGCAACGGCAGCCGGCGCCCGGCGTCGGCCACCTCACCGGCCCGGACGGGTCTGGCGGCCCTGCAACACAGCATCGGCAACGCCGCCGTCGGCGTCGCACTGGGGCGCGAGCGGGCCGCCCGGGACGCGACCGTCCAACGCGCTCTCCCCCTGCGGACGAACGTCTGGGGACGTACGTCGAGACCATGGGGAAGGGCGGGCGCTCGGTGAGCGAGGCGAGGCGGTCGCCGGCGCTCACCGCGTTCGGACGGGCGATTCCGCAGAACCTGGTCGACATGGACGAGCAGAGCGCCGACTACACGCCGGATTCCGACAGTCCGCAGAGCAAGCCCCCGGAGGCCGGCGGGCACTTCGAGAACCTCTACGGCCGGAACGACGACGGCGCATTGGCCGTCATGATGGAGAACGACCGCAGCCGCGACGAGAAGTACACCGCGAGCGAGGCCTTCATTCACCAGTGGTCTCGAGCCGTGGCGATGTTCAACGCGGGGGGGGGCTTCGACAAGGGGGCGCTCAAGGTCCCGACGAAGCCCGAGGACGTGCCGGACCGTCTGCCGGACAGCATCTTCCGGCAGAACGTCTCCGGCGACGCCGCCAAGGAGACCCTCGGCGCACTGATCCCCGAGGGGGCCGACACCGTGACCTTCCAGGAGAACGACACCGTCTACCAATCGGTCCTCAAGACCGTCAACGGCAAGTTGACCATGAACATCGTCCACACGTTCAACCAGATCAAGCACCTGGCCGGCGACCGGGAGTTCCGTATCTCGGGCGGCGCCATCAAGAGGGTGCAGGGCGACTTCCAGTTGCGGTTCGACGTGACCGGCTGACGGCATGACGCACCCCGGGCGGGCAGCGGTCCACCCCCGGTCGGGGCATCAGCGCCGGGCCGCCTCGGCACACAGGCGGTACTGGTCGACGCGGACACGACGGAAGCGGGTCAGCCGACCCGGGCGCTCCGTGCGGACAACGGGGCCCAGGTGTAGCGGACGGGCGCGCCCCGGTCGCGGAGCCAGGCCGCCTCGCGGTGGCGGAGCTCACACGCCGACTCCGGGGCGATGGCGCTGGGCCAGCGGACGAGCACCGCCGTGATGCGGCCCGACCGGGCCAGGTGCCGCACCCGCCGCCACCCGCTGCGCCGGACCGGGTCGGGCTCGCCGTAGGTGTCGGTGACGACCTCGGCGATCGCCAGCCCGCGCTCCCGGGCGAACGCGTACCCTTCCCGCTCCGCGCGGCGGGTCGCCTCGCTCGGCGCTCCCGGACTCCGGTCGGCGCACACGTACAGCACGACGGGGGGCGCGCCGCCGCCGCGGGAGGCCGTGGGCGCTCCTCCATCGGCCGGACACGCCCGAGCGGCCGCCCCGGCCGGATCGTCGCGGCGTCCCATCAGGAGTGCGCCGCCAGTTCCGCCCAGACGACCTTTCCCCCGGCTCTCGTGGAGCGGGTGGAGCCCCAACTCGCCGCGAGCTGCCTGACCAGGAGCAGCCCCCGCCCGTTCTCCTCGGCGGGGCCGGCCTCGCGCTCGGGCGGGCTGAGCGGGGTGCTGTCCTCATCGTGCAGTTCGATGCGCAGGCGACGCCCGTCACCGGTCAGCGTGAGGCCGCACAGCACCTGGCCGCTGCTGGTGTGCAGCACGGCGTTGGTGGTCAGTTCGGAGATCAGCAGGACCGCGTCGCAGCAGGTGTCGCCGGGCAGCTGCCAGGCGCGCAGCAGGTCGCGCGCGGTGTCGCGGGCGGATCTCACGCTGGTCCGCAGGGCGGGCAGCCCGAACCAGTGCTCCCGGCGCGGGGCGATTCCGGCTAAGCCGGGGGGTGAGGCCTGGGCTGCGGGCGTGGAGAGAGTCACGGGTGTCGCCTTCCAGCGCCGTTCAGGGGGGTGGGCGCGGTGAGGGGGTGAGGGCTTCCGCTCGTTCGGTGAACGGTGTGCGCCGGGGCAGGGTCCCGGCGACGGGGCGCCGGCGACACCATCGGCATCGCGCGTCCCCTCCGGTCCGGATCCTGCGTCGGAGATATGACGTGACCGCTCACGCGACCACTATGCGCGTGATCACACTCATGCTGCAACCGACTCCCTGATAATTTCAGCAGCGCCCGTATCAACCTGGTCTCCCCAACAAGTCGATGTCACAATGGCTCTCTTGACGGCTCCTCAGGAGGTGGGGCGTGAGCGAAGCCCGTTCCGGCACCAGCGCGCCGACGGTCCTGCGCATGATCCTGGGCCGACGGCTGCAGGACCGGCGCCTGGGCGCCGGTGCCTCGCTGGAGGACGCCGCGCGGGCGCTGCGCGTGAAGACGCTGACGATCCGGCGGCTGGAGAAGGCCGAGGTCGCGCTGAAGCCTCTCTACGTCGAGAAGCTGCTGGAGACCTACGGCGCGGACCGCCGGGAGATCGACGAGTTCGTCGACCTGGCGGAGCAGGCCAACAAGCCCGGCTGGTGGCACTCCTACCGCGACGCCGTCCCGGACTGGTTCACCGCCTACGTCAGCCTGGAGTCGGGCGCGAAGACGCTGCGCACCTACGAACCCCAGTACGTCACCGGGCTGTTGCAGACCCCGGACTACGCCCGCGCCGTGCTGCGCGGCGGTCTGCCGAACGGCGGCGAGGAGGAGCTGACCCGCCGGGTGGAGCTGCGGCTGCGCCGCCAGAACCTGCTGGAGCGGGAGGACGCCCCCACGTTGTGGGTGGTGATGGAGGAAGCCGTCCTGCACCGGGCCGTGGGCAGTCCCGACGTGATGCGGGAGCAGGTGGAGCGGCTGCTCGAATTCTCCGAACTGCCGCACGTCAGCATCGACATCGTGCCGTTCTCGGCCGGTGCCCACAGCGGCGCGTGCGCTCCGTTCACGTATTTCCGGTTCGAGGAACCGGAGTTGCCCGACATCGTCTACAGCGAGCTTCTGTCCGCCGCCGTCTACTTCGACCAGCGCGCGGACGTCGTCTCCCACCTGGAGGCGCACACCCGCATGGCGCTGATGACGTCGTCCGAGGACAGCACCGCGCTGTTGAACCGCATGCGCAAGGAGTACTCATGACGGCCCACGACGGGAGCATCTACAACGGCATGCCGGCCGCCGACCTCGGGGAGCAGGGCTGGGAGCGCCCCTGGAGCGGGCCGAACGGCGGCCAGTGCGTCGAGACGAAGCAGCTCGCCGACGGCCGTGTCGCCTTCCGGCAGTCGACCGATCCGGCCGGACCGGCGCTGATCTACGCGGCGGAGGAGATCGCCGCGTTCGTCCGGGGCGTCAAGGAGGGGCTGGCTGACCATCTTGCCGTCGGATGACCCGGCGGGAGCGGCAGGGGCGCCCCGTGGGCCCCGACCCCGACCCGGCCAGGCGGGCCGGCGGAGACACACGTGAAGGGAAGAACATGACCACCAGGCAGGCCGGCCGGGACCTCGACACGAGCAGGGCGCACTCGGCCCGGATGTACGACTACTTCCTCGGCGGCAAGGACCATTTCGAGATAGACAAGCAGGCGGCCCTGGCCGCCGCCGAGGCGCACCCGGGTCTCTACGTCACCGCCCGCGAGAACCGGGCGTTCATGCGCCGGGCCACCCGGGTCCTGGCGCAGGAGCACGGCATAAGGCAGTGGCTCGACATCGGCACCGGCATCCCGACCGAGCCGAATCTGCACCAGATCGCCCAGTCGGTGGTGCCCGAGGCCCGGGTCGTGTACGCGGACAACGACCCGCTCGTCCTCAAGTACGCCGAACGCCTCATGCGCAGCACGGCGCAGGGGCGCACGGCCTATGTGGAGGCCGACGCCAGGGAGCCGGACGCCCTGCTGGGCGCGGTGGAGGAAGCGGGCGTGCTGGACTTCGACCGGCCCGTCGCCCTCACGCTCAACGCGCTCATGCACTTCGTCACCGCCCCGCACGACCCGTACGACATCGTGCGCCGGCTGCTGGACCGGCTCGCTCCGGGCAGCGCCCTGGCGATGAACCACTGCACCCCGGACTTCGACCCCGACACCTGGAACCGGGTCGCGGAGTCGTACACGAACTCGGGGACGCCGGTGGAGTTCCGCTCGCACGCCGATGTCGCCCGCTTCTTCGACGGGCTCGATCTGATCGAACCCGGCATCACCTGCTGCCACCGGTGGCGGTCGGACGGGCTCGACCCGGACGGCAAGGAGATCCCGGACGCGCAGATCAGCCTGCTGGCGGGGGTCGGCGTCAAGCCCTGAGCGCCGCTGTCACGTAAGGCCCCGGTGGCGGCTCCGTCGAACGGAGCCACCACCGGGGCCTTCGCATGCGCGGGAAGGGGTCGGACCGTGCACGGGCAGCGCCCCGCCAGAGACCTCTTCGGCATCCCGCCCGGGACCTCTTTCGGCATTCGGAGCACAGCTCGCGGCCCGAATCGATAGTTCCGGGACACGGATATACGGTGATTACGGGCAATTCACCCGCATATCCATGCCCTGGGTGCACCGGCTTCCGTTCAGCGGAAAGCCGGCCGTCCATGGTGCGATCCACAGGAGGCACGATGACCCGGCACGATGACGCGAGCGGACAGGAAGGTCCCGCCGACGGCGGTGCGGCCGGCACCCCCGGCGTCCACGACGGCGGCGCGGACGGCGGAGCCGAAGGACCCGCGGACGGCGGTGCGGCGGGCACCCCGGGCGTCCACGACGGCGGAGCCGACGGCGGAGCCGAAGGACCCGCGGACGGCGGAGCGGCGGGCACCCCGGGCGTCCACGACGGCGGAGCCGACGGCGGCGCGGAAGGACCCGCGGACGGCGGCGCGGCCGGTACCCCGGGCGTCCACGACGGCGGAGCCGATGGCGGCGCGGAAGGACCCGCGGACGGCGGCGCGGCCGGTACCCCCGGTGTCCACGACGGCGGCGCCGACGGCGGAGCCGAAGGACCCGCGGACGGCGGAGCGGCCGGCACCCCCGGTGTCCACGACGGCGGCGCCGACGGCGGAGCCGAAGGACCCGCGGACGGCGGAGCCGAAGGACCCGCGGACGGCGGAGCGGCCGGCACCCCCGGTGTCCACGACGGCGGCGCGGACGGCAGCGCCGACGGGGGCAGCCGCTCTTGAGCATGGCCCGGACCGAGGCCCAGGATTCCGGCGCGCGTCAGGGCGCCGGAATCCTGGAGTCCCGCCTGACCCGGCTCGGCCGCGAGGAGTTCGCCCGTGACGTCTGGGGCCGGACGGCGGTGCTGACGCGCGGGGCGAGCGACTTCTCCGACGTCTTCTCCCCGGGCGCCGTGGACGAGCTGATCTCCCGGCGCGGGCTGCGCACGCCGTTCCTCCGGGTCGCCAAGGACGGCTCCACGCTTCCCGAGTCGTCGTTCACCGCGCCCGCCGGGGTGGGGGCCACCGTCGCCGACCAGCTCGACGACACGGCGCTGTGGCGAGCGTTCGAGGACGGGGCGACGCTGGTCCTGCAGGCGCTGCACCGCACCTGGGAGCCGGTGGCCGAGCTGGTCTCCGCCCTCGGTACGGAGCTGGGGCACCCCGTACAGGCGAACGCGTACATCACCCCGCCGCAGAACCGCGGGTTCGACGCGCACTACGACGTGCACGACGTCTTCGTCCTGCAGATCGCCGGATCGAAGCGGTGGGTCGTCCACGAGCCGGTGGTGCCCGACCCCCTGCGCGACCAGCCGTGGACCGGTCACCGTGCGGCCGTCGCCGAGCGGGCCGCGCACGTCGCCCCGCACCTGGACACGATGCTCCGGCCCGGCGACGTGCTGTATCTGCCGCGCGGCTGGCTGCACTCCGCGCGGGCCCAGGGCGAGGTCTCGGTCCATCTGACCCTCGGTATCCACGTCCGAACGCGCTACGCCCTGGCGGAACACCTGATGCGAGCGGCCCTGGCGGAGCTGGCCGCCGATCCGTCGATGCGCCGCAGCCTCCCGCTGGGCACGGACGCCCCGGACGTCCTGACGGACCTGGTCCGTGAACGCCTGCTGGCCGCCGTCGCCGATGCCGACCCCGCCCCGCTGTTCCACCGCGCCCACCGCTCCGGCGCCCGACCGGCGCCCCTGGGGCCGCTGGCCCAGCTCGCCGCTCTGCACCGCCTCGGCCCGGCCTCGCCGATCCGGCTGCGGGAGGCGCTGGCGCCACGGCTGGACGGAGCCCGCCTGTTCACCCGTGTGGGCTATCTGGACCTTCCGGCAGACGACGTCGCCCCCGTGGCCCGGCTGCTCGACGGCCGGGTCCGGACCGCCGGCGACCTCGGTCTGCCCCTGGCCGGGCGGCTGCTGCGGGCGGGCGTGCTGGTGCCCGCGGACCGGTGATCCAGCCCGGCCGGTTCTTCTGCGCCGACGCCGCCCGGGAGCGCGGCGACGCGCTCGTCGGCACGGCTCCGTACGGCACGGTCTGGGTGCTCATCGAGTACCGGCGCGGCTGGCCCGCCAACGGCTACGACGGCCTCGCCCTCGATCCGGGGACCAAGGCCCTCGTGTACTCCGCCGCCCAGACGCACCGGGCCAGGATCCTGCTGGTCCGGCGGCATGGGCGACGCCGCGTCGAGGAGGGCGGCCGGTGGGCGGTGCTGCGCCACGACGGCCTCGGCGGTCCGCGCCAGCAGTGGGGCCACTGGCGCCGCGACGAGGACCTGCTGAACATCGCCACCGCACTGGACTCCCCCGGCGAGGCGGGCCGCCCGCCGGTCGTCCTCGTCTGCGCCCACGGCACGCACGACACCTGCTGCGCGGTGCGCGGCCGGCCGGTGGGCGCGGCGCTCAGCGCCCGCTGGCCCGACCTGGTGTGGGAGTGCACGCACGTGGGCGGCGACCGGTTCGCCGCCAACGTCGTCGTGGTGCCCGACGGGGTCTACTACGGGAACCTGGACGCGGCGTCGGCGGTCACCGTGGTCGAGGAGCACCTCGCCGACCGCGTCCACGCCGACCATCTGCGCGGCTACACCACGCTCTACCCGCCGCAGCAGGCGGCCGTGGGTGGGGTGCTCGGGCGCTTCGGCCCGGCGAGCCGGTACGCGTACGACGTCGTCGGGACGGTCCGCGACCAGCAGGGCTGGCGCATCCGCGTCAGCGACCGGACGGACCGCGCCCGGGAGTTCGACGTCGAGGTGCGCTCCCACCGCACACCGCCGCGCCGCCTGACCTGCCGCGGCCCGGCCAACGGCTCGGCGCTCGTCTACGACGTGACGTCCATCCGCGACGCCCGCGCCTGATCTCCCATCCGGCGCGGATGCCCCGCCCCGCTCAGGCGCAGGCCGGGCACAGGCCGCGGTAGGTGATCTCCACCGCGCCGACCGTGAAGCCGAAGCGCTCGGTCTCGGGCAGGTCGCCCAGGGCGTCGCCCATCGGGTGGACGTCGCGGACCGTGCCGCAGCCGGAGCACACCAGATGCTGGTGCGCGCGGCGCGCGTTGGGGTCGTAGCGCTTGGCCCGGCCCACGGTGGAGACCTCCAGCACCTCGCCGAGCGCGACCAGCTCGCCCAGGGTGTTGTAGACGGTCGCGCGGGAGATCTCAGGCAGCAGGGCGGCGGCCCGCACGTGCACCTCGTCCGCGGTCAGGTGCACGTGGTCGCCGTTCAGGACCTCCGCGACGACACGGCGCTGCGAGGTCAGCCGCCAGCCGCGGCCCCGCAGCCGTTCAAGGAGGTCGCTCATCCGTTTCACCCGCTCCGCTTCGCTCCGCCGGGGCTCGATTCTCGCCAGATGTGCGGCAGCGCCATGCCCCGGCCGTCATGGCTTTAGCCTGCTTCTTGACTTGGACGAAGTCCATTGTAGGATCGATCCCGGCGACATCCAAGAGACAGGAAGGCTCCGGCACGGCAGCAGAGACACCTGACGGGACACCGCCGTTCGACCGGGCGGTGCCGACTGCCGGCCCGGCGCCGTCCGCACCGCCCCGGGGCCGCCCGGCCCCCCGGCTCGTGAGGCGACCGGCCCGGTCCGCGGCGACGTCCTGGACAACAGCGTGCCCCTCCCGCACGGCCCGAACCCTCCTCCCCCGTTCAGCGCCCCACGACCCGCCGCCGGGTCCGGAAGGACATCTCATGACCGAGAACCACGAGTCGCACGTCTTCGACCCCGTCACCCCGGATTCGCCCGAGACGGCCGTCCCCGAGGTGCCCGAGGCGCAGGCGAGCGGCTGCCCCGTGGCCCACGGCCGCGCGCCGCACCCCACGCAGGGCGGCGGGAACCGCCAGTGGTGGCCGGACCGCCTCAACCTGAAGATCCTCGCCAAGAACCCCGGCGTGGCGAACCCGCTGGGCGAGGACTTCGACTACGCGGCGGCGTTCCGGGCCCTCGACCTGCCGGCGGTGAAACGGGACATCGCCGAGGTGCTCACCACCTCGCAGGACTGGTGGCCGGCCGACTTCGGCAACTACGGGCCGCTGATGGTCCGGATGGCCTGGCACAGCGCCGGCACGTACCGCATCAGCGACGGCCGCGGTGGCGCGGGCGCCGGACAGCAGCGCTTCGCCCCGCTGAACAGCTGGCCGGACAACGGCAACCTGGACAAGGCCCGCCGCCTGCTGTGGCCGGTCAAGAAGAAGTACGGCCAGGCGCTCTCCTGGGCCGACCTGCTGATCCTCACCGGCAACGTCGCCCTGGAGACGATGGGGCTGAAGACCTTCGGCTTCGCCGGCGGCCGCGAGGACGTCTGGGAGTCGGAGGAGGACGTCTACTGGGGCCCGGAGACCACCTGGCTCGACGACGAGCGCTACACGGGCGACCGTGAGCTGGAGAACCCGCTCGGCGCGGTGCAGATGGGCCTGATCTACGTCAACCCCGAAGGCCCCAACGGGAACCCGGACCCGATCGCGGCCGCCCGCGACATCCGCGAGACCTTCCGCCGGATGGCGATGAACGACGAGGAGACCGTCGCCCTCATCGCCGGCGGCCACACCTTCGGCAAGACGCACGGGGCGGGCCCGGCGGAGAACGTCGGCGCGGACCCCGAGGGCGCCCCGCTGGAGGAGCAGGGCCTCGGCTGGCGCAGCTCGTACAAGACCGGCAAGGGCGGGGACGCCATCACCAGCGGTCTGGAGGTGACCTGGACCAGCACGCCGACCCAGTGGGGCAACGAGTTCTTCCACAACCTCTTCGCCTACGAGTACGAGCTGACCAAGTCCCCCGCCGGCGCGCACCAGTGGATCGCCAAGGACGCCGAGGCGACCATCCCGCACGCGCACGACGCGTCGAAGAAGCAGAAGCCGCAGATGCTCACGACCGACCTGTCGCTGCGCTTCGACCCGGCGTACGAGCGGATCTCGCGCCGCTTCCACGAGAACCCGGAGGAGTTCGCGGACGCCTTCGCCCGCGCCTGGTTCAAGCTGACGCACCGCGACATGGGCCCGGTCCAGCGCTACCTCGGCCCCGAGGTGCCCTCCGAGGTGCTGCTGTGGCAGGACCCGCTGCCCGAGCGCACGGGTGAGACGCTGGACGCCGCGGACGCCGCCGCGCTCAAGGAGCAGGTGCTCGCGACCGACCTGACGGTGGGACAGCTCGTCTCGGCCGCCTGGGCCTCGGCCGCCTCCTTCCGCGGCAGCGACAAGCGCGGTGGCGCCAACGGCGCCCGGATCCGCCTGGAGCCGCAGCGCGGCTGGGAGGCGAACGACCCGGACGAGCTGGCCCAGGTGCTGCGCGCGCTGGAGGGGATCCAGGAGTCCTTCAACGGCAAGGGCGGCAAGCAGGTCTCGCTGGCCGACCTGATCGTCCTGGCGGGCAACGCGGCTGTCGAGCAGGCGGCCGCGGACGCCGGTGTGGAGGTCGAGGTCCCGTTCACGCCGGGCCGCGTCGACGCCTCGCAGGAGCAGACGGACGTCGAGTCGTTCGCCGCCCTGGAGCCGGCGTACGACGGGTTCCGCAACTACGCCGGCAAGGCCGCCCGGCTGCCCGCCGAGTACCTGCTCCTGGACCGGGCCAACCTGCTGACGCTGAGCGCCCCGGAGACGACCGTGCTGGTCGGTGGGTTGCGGGTGCTGGGCGCCAACACCGGCGGCTCGAAGCACGGCGTCCTCACGGAGCGTCCCGGCACGCTGACCAACGACTTCTTCGTGAACCTGCTCGACCTGGGCATCACCTGGAAGTCGACGTCGTCGGCACAGGACGAGTTCGAGGCCCGCGACGCCTCCGGCCAGGTCAAGTGGACCGGCACCCGTGCCGACCTGGTCTTCGGCTCCAACTCCGAGCTGCGTGCCCTCGCCGAGGTCTACGCGAGCGACGACGCGCGGCGGAAGTTCGTGACGGACTTCGTCGCCGCGTGGGCCAAGGTCATGGACCTGGACCGCTTCGACCTGGTCTGATCACGTCCGGCCCCCGCTGATCCGTCAGGGTCGGCCGGTACGGCTCCCGCGATGGGGCCGGTGCACACCCGCACCGGCCCCATCGCCCTGTACGGCCTCCGCGGAAGGGCCGGAGCACGTTCGCCGCCCCGGACGACCGCCCTGCCGGAAGAGCTCGAAGCCCCTCCCCGCCCGACCGGCGGGCCGATCGCGGACAGGCCGGCCGGTCGGGACCCGCCGACCGTGCCTCAGTCGCCGCCGCCCGACGAGCCACCGCAGCCGAAGCCTCCGCCGGACGCGCCCTCTCCGGTCCCGTCCGCGTCCCGGCCGTGGTCGTCGTCGAGGGCCTTTCCCATCCGGCGGAGGGCGCGGCCGAGGCCGTCGGGGACCGTGTCGCCGCCGAGCAGCCCCTGACGGACCGGCCCGGGAGCGAGCGCGGCCGGCCCGTGACGTACGTACGGGGGAAGGGACTCCTCCGCGGCGGCGGCCGCCAGCAGTCGCCGGCCCGCACGGGTGGGCCGCTGCCGCCGGCGGCTCAGCAGGCCGAGGTCGGCCAGGCGTCGGGCGAGGTCGTCCACGGCCTGCGACCGGGCGGCGGCGTCGAGCACGTCCCGGACCCGTCTGCTGCGCGGGCAGGCGGCCAGAACCGCTTGCTCGATCGCGTGGCCGGGTCGTACGTCGCCCGTCGGGCGGAGCCGGGCGGCCCGCAGCGACAGCGCCCCCTGTTCGACGAGCGAGACGACGGCGCACTCGACGACGCGACGACGGCCACCTGCCAGAAAGGCATGGGCGAAGTGGCCCGGCCCGCCTTCCCCGTCACGGGCTTCGGCCCGGTCCTCGGACTGTGTCATACCGATCCCCCCGATTCCCCTTTCCCCGGATGGTTTCCCCGGCGGGGCCGCCCCGGCCCGGACGCACCCGAATTCAGAGCATTCTCTGAGCCTTCCGACCGCGAGCCTCGGCTCGGAGACGTCGACGGGCCGTGACCGCCGCCGGCCCGGCGCCTGCGAGCGTCCGTACGAAGGCGCCGCCGGGCGGCCGATCAGCGCCGGGAAACCGTCCGGTGGGTACGCTCGGCCTGGACCCGTACGCCCCGGAGGCGCCCATCTCCGGCCGCACACCAGGAGCACAGGAGCCGATGACCACCCACGATCCCGCGGCCGTCTCCCCTTCGGTCCTGGACCGCGCTCGTGCGGTCTGGTCCCGTCTGACGGGAACGGACGCCGAATTCGCCCCCGGCCGTACGAACGTGGCCGTCGCCCCGGCCTCCCTGCTGAGCCCGCCGGGCTGGACCGGCCTGGTCGTCCTGGGGGACGCCGCGCTGGTGACCGTGCCCGACTCCCCCACGGCCGGCCTCGTCACCGCGGCCCTCCAGGGCCTCGGCCCCGACGAGTTGGCCGGGGAACTGGCGGAACCCGGCCGGCTCCGCGAGCGGCTGCCGTTCCACGATCTGCTGGGCCCCGCGCACCTGCTGTTCCTCGCGCCGGCCCTCTTCCGTCCGGCCGCGCGCACCGCCGACGTCGAGCGGGTCTCCGGCGACGACCCGGAGCTGCCGGCCCTGCTGGACCGCTGCGGCCCCGGGGACGCCGCCGAGAGCGCGCTCGCGGGCATCACGAGCACGGCGAAGGCGGTCCGGCAGGACGGCGTGATCGTCGCCGCGGCGGGGCACGAGCTCTGGCCGCACGGGACGGCCCACCTGAGCATCCTCACCGACCCGGGCTTCCGCCGCCGCGGCCTGGCCGCCCAGGTCGCCTCGGCCGCCGTCGCGGACGCGCTCGACCAGGGCCTCCTCGCCCAGTGGAGGGCGCGCTCCCCGGCCTCGCGGCGGATCGCGCACAGCCTCGGCTTCCAGGAGACGGGCCTCCAGCTCAGCCTCCGCCTCGCCGACCGCTGACGGACGGGGCGGCCGGGCGGGCGCGCGTTCCGTTCCGCCGGTCTACCAGATGCCGTCGACGACCTCTTCGAGGGCGAGGTTCCACGGTGAATCCTCGTCGGCGAACGGAAGCGCGTCGAACGCGGTGATCTCCTCCCGCAGCGCGTCCGCGCGTTCCCCGACGCCCCCGCCGTCCTCCTCCCGTTCCCCCAGCAGCACCTCGAACGCGGTCAGGGCACACACCAGGGACGCCACGTCGCGGTGGAGCGGCCGGTACTCCAGGTGCTCCTCCCCTTCGGCCAGGGCGTACACGGCTCCGTCGTCCGGGTCGAGCGCCAGCGTGGTGTCGGCGAAGAGGGCGAGAACGAGCCAGTGCCGGCACCGGGCCGGCACGGAGCCCCGACCGCCGTACCAGCCGGCGAGGTCGACGGGGTCGTCCGCGCGCAGGCTCGCCCGCGCCATGAACCACACGGTGTCGGGGAGGCCGACGCGGCTCAGGAAGAGGGCGGTCCGGTCGTCGAGACGGTGGTGCGGTGCGTCGTGGCGCGGGAAGAGGACGACGCCCGTCAGACCGAAGACCGAGCGCACCCGGTCGGCGGTGGCGGCGAGGCGCTCGGCCCGGCCGTCCCCGTGCCCGCCGCCCGGCCGGACCGCGTCCCTCCGCTCGGCCGGTCCGACGCGCCGGCAGCCGCTCCCCCGTTTGCTCACGGCGGCAGCTTAGGGCCTGCCGTGCTGCGTCACCCGGCGGGTCGCCCCGCGGTGTGGTCTACCGCGTCGCCGTCGCGTTCACGTCGGCGACGACGCGTTCGGCGAGGCTCTCGGAGGACGGCGGGTTCTGCCCCGTGTACAGGTTGCGGTCCACGACGACGTACGGCCGCAGCGGCAGCCGGGCCTTGGAGTACACCGCCCCGCTCTCCCGCAGCCGGTCCTCCAGCAGCCAGATCGCCTTGCGGCCGAAGCTGTTGAACTTCTCCTCCAGATTCGACAGGCCGGTCATCCGGTACCCCGTGAACGGCCATGACCCGTCCTCGTTCCTCGCGGCGAAGGCCGCCGCCGGAGCGTGGCACAGCAGCGCGAGCGGCTTGCCCGACGCGAGGAAGCGGGTCAGCAGCGCGCCGCTGACCGGATCGACCGCGAGGTCCTCCATCGGGCCGTGGCCGCCCGGGTAGAACACGACGTCGAACTCGTCCGGGTCGATCTCGGCCAGCACCCGGGGACGCCGCAGCTCCGCGTCGATGCCGTCCAGATACGCGGCCACCTCGCGCAGCTTCGACGGCCATCCCGCCGTCTTCGACATGCTGAGCCGGTCCAGCGTCGGCGCTTCCCGCCCGGGGTCGCGATGGTGACGTCCCATCCGGCCTCGGTGAAGACCTTGTGCGGCACGGCCAGTTCCTCACCCCAGTACCCCGAGGGATGCACCTCTCCGTCCCTCAGCGTCCAGCGGTCGGCCGCCGACACCACGAACAGCGCCTTCGTCATGACAACCCCTCCTTCTGCCCGTCCCGGAACGGGCCGCTCGCCGCCCCTGCAGTCACTTCCCCACCACCGGCCGTCCGATATGCGCCATACATCCCGACGCCCCCATCATCCGCCCGGAGCCCTCGGCGGGCGACCTCCGCACCCGCGTACGGAAACGGCCTCACGGCCCACCCGTACGCCGCGGCGCGACACGCTGCGCACGCGACCATGTTTACAAAGCTTACATTTCCGTGCCGCCAGAGCCGGCACAGCGCCCCCACTCCTGGAGCCGCGCTCCGGCCGGGAGCGGCTTTCCTCTGCCGTGCCGATCACCTACGGTGTATGCATCGTTCACATCTGGGAGGAGATGTGAACCCGGCGAACACAGGAGCGTGCCCATGCCTCGACCCCGGCCCAACACGTACCACCACGGGGATCTGCGGGCCGCCTGCCTCCGTGCCGCGCGCGAGCTCCTGGAGGAGGACGGCAGCGCCGCCCTCTCGCTGCGTGCGGTGGCCCGGCGCGCCGGGGTGTCGGCGACGGCCCCCTACCGCCACTACTCCGACCGCGAGGCGCTGGTCTCGGCCGTGGCCGCCGAGGGGTACCGGGAGCTCGCCGAACACCTGGCCCGGGCCCACCCTGCGCCGTCGACCCCCGACGAACTCGCCGCCGTGGCCGTGGCCTACGTACGGTTCGCGCTGGAGCACCCCGCCCTGTTCCGGGCGATGTTCGCCGAACCCTGCGACCCCACGAGCGAGGAACGGGTCGCCGCGACCGAGGCCATCTCGGCGTACGTCCGCACTATCGTCGGGGCCGCCTTCCCCGGTGTGGACGCGGAGGCGCTGTCGACCACGGTCTGGGCCCTCGTCCACGGCCTCGCGTTCCTGCACCTCGACGGCAAGCTGGACTCCTCCTCGCCCGAGACCGTCGCCGCCCAGGTGACCTCCGCCGTCCACGCCCTGTTCAGCGCCGCCCCGGCCCTGTCCGGTACGGCGAGGGGGACGGCCGGCCCGACCGCTTAGAGTGACGGGCGGGCCCCGCTCAGTCGGCGTCCACGTCGTGCACGGAGACACGGATGGTGGCGATCGTGCTGTCGGCGGCGTCGGGAATCAGCATCCCCGCGTCCGCTCCGGTGCGCAGGTAGTCGACCACCGCCCGGTCGAGCAGTTCCCCGGGGAGCGCGGCCGGGATGCCGGGCGGGTACGGGGTCAGCATCTCCGCGCAGACACGGCCGACCGCCTCGTCCGCCGGAACCTGCTCCACCTCCCCGAAGAACGCGTCCCGGGGAAGCGTCACCTGCCGCAGGCGCAGGTCGCCCGGGTCCGGGACGTGGATGCCGGGGCACGGCGGCAGCTCGTCCGCGTGGGCCACCAGGTCACGCAGGCCGTCGAGGAGGCGGGCCTCGGTCGTCTCGTCGTCGGCGTGGGTGAGCTGGGCGTTGATCCGCCGGTGGTCGGAGGTGTGCAGGTTGACGCGGTGGTGGCGGCGCATCCAGTCGGCGGCGTCGTAGCCGCTGAACTTCAGGGCGCTGAGGTCGATGAAGATCTGCAGGGGGTCCAGGTCATGGGCGCGCCCGGGTCCGCAGAAGTCGTCGCGACCGTTGACGTGCAGCCCGTCGATGTCCTGGACGGCCGCCCGGACCCGCCGGGCCCGTGCCAAGGACTCCTCCATGAGTTCGTGGCCGTGCTCCACCATCTGGCGGCGCCAGCCGTCGAGGGCCGCGTAGACCAGGACCGAGGGGCTGGTGGTGTCCAGGAGATCGGCGCGAGAGGCGAGGGTCTGCGGGGTGATCAGGTCGCCCTGCAGATGGAAGACCGAGCCCTGTTCGAGCCCGGACCCCATCTTGTGCACCGACGTCACGCACACGTCCGCCCCGGCGTCCATGGCCCAGGTGGGCAGGTCGGGGTGGAAGGGCAGGTGCGCGCCCCATGCCTCGTCCACGATCAGCGGCACCCCGCGCGCGTGGCACAGGGCGGCGACGGCTCCGATGTCGGCGCAGGCCCCGTACGGGGTCGGGCTGGTCAGCAGTGCCCCGCGTGCGTCGGGGTGCTCCTCGAATGCCGCCCGGAACGCGTCCGGGGCCGGCGGGTGGGCCAGATGCAGTCGGGGGTCCCACTGGGGATCGACCCATACGGGGCGGATGCCCGCCAGAATCAGGCCCGAGACCACCGACTTGTGCGCGTCGCGGCTGACCAGCAGCTTCTCGTGCGGCCCCGCGACGGAGAGCATGGCGGCCTTGACCGAGAGCGAGCTGCCGCAGGTGGAGAAGAAGGTGTGCTCGGCGCCCACGGCGTCGGCCATCAGGCGTTCCGCCCGCTCCAGTACCCCGTGCGAGGTGGTGCGGTCGTCCAGGCCGGACACGGCCAGCATGTCCGCACGGAACACCGCGTCCCCCAGCACGGCCCGCACCCGCGGGTCGGCCCCGCGCCCCTGTTTGTGTCCGGGCGGCGTGAAGGGCAGCTGGTCCTGGTCGTGGTACGCCTGGAGCGCGTCGAGTACGGGAGCGGTGGAGTGGTCCATACAGTCCGGCTTCCCGGTGGGGGGCGACGCGTAACAGCGCGGAGTCCGCGCGGCTCCGGAGCGCCGGACGCGGTCCGAGCCGTCGGGTCACGGGAGAGGGGTTCACGGGATCGGGGTGCCGCCGGTGGCGTTCATGACCTCGCCGGTGATGTAGGAGGCGTTCGCGGAGGCGAGGAAGACGTAGGCGGGCGCCATCTCCGCCGGCTGGGCGGGCCGGCCGAGCGGGCTCTGCTTCCCGAACTCGGCGGTGTCGGGCAGGGTCGCCGGGATGAGAGGGGTCCAGACCGGGCCGGGGGCGACGGCGTTGACGCGGACGCCGTCGGAGGCCAGCATCTGGGCCAGCCCCTGGGTGAAGGTGACGATCGCCCCCTTCGTCATCGCGTAGTCCAGCAGGTGGGGGCTCGGCTTGTACGCCTGCACCGACGTGGTGTTGATGATCGAGCCGCCCGCCGGGATGTGCGGCAGGGCGTTCTTGCACAGCCAGAACATCCCGTACAGGTTGGTGCGCATGACGCGGTCGAACTGTTCGGTGGAGATGGCGGAGATCCCGTCGGGCTGGGACATCTGGTAGGCCGCGTTGTTGACCAGGACGTCGATGCGCCCGAACGCGGAGACGGCGCGCTCGACGAGCGAGCGGCACTGCTTCTCGTCCCGGATGTCGCAGAGGACGGCGATCGCCCTGCGGCCGGCCTGTTCGACCAGCCGAACGGTCTCGTGGGCCTCTTTCTCCTCCTCGGGGAGGTGCGTCAGCATCACGTCCGCGCCCTCGCGGGCGTACGCCAGGGCGACCGCGCGGCCGATGCCGGAGTCGCCTCCCGTGATGACCGTCTTCCGGCCGTCGAGCAGGCCGGAGCCGCGGTAGGACTCCTCACCGTGGTCGGGCGGCGGGTCCATGGGGCCGGTCCAGCCGGGATGCTGTTGGTCCTGCTGCGGGAAGTCGGGGCGGGGGTGGAGCCGGTTCGGGTCCTGCGGTTGTTCACTGTTGCTCGCCATGACTGTCCTCTTCCCCATCGTGGAGCTGCTCGTACGGCACGCGCGGTCGCGTCACGGGCGTCGCGGCCCGGGCGTCCCGGGCGCGGCACCGCGGGTCTCACGGGATGAGCAGGGTCTTGATCATGCCGTCGGCCTTCTTCTGGAACGTCTCGTACGCCTTCGGCCCTTCCTCCAGCGGCAGGTGGTGGGTGGCGAAGGAGTCGACGCCCAGCGGATCGTCGTCGACCAGCAGGGGCAGCAGGTGGTCCACCCAGCGGTGAACGTTGGCCTGCCCCATGCGGAGCTGGATCTGCTTGTCGAACATGGTCAGCAGCGGCATCGGGTCGGCGGCGCCGCCGTACACCCCCGAGACGGAGATGGTGCCGCCCCTGCGGACGAGGTCGATCGCCGTGTGGAGGGCGGTGAGCCGGTCGATCCCGGCCGTCTCCATCAGACGCTGCCCCACCGCGTCGGGGAGCAGGCCGACCGCCGCGTGCGCGGCCTTGGCCAGGGGTGCGCCGTGGGCCTCCAGGCCGACGGCGTCGATCACCGCGTCCGTACCGCGGCCGTCGGTGAGGTCGCGGACGGCGTCGCCGAGGTCCTTGCCGTGGCGACGCAGGTCGAGGCAGGTGGCGCCGTACCCGCTCACCCGGTCGAGGCGCTCGGGGACCAGGTCCACCCCGATCACGAGACCGGCGCCCCGGTGCAGGGCGATGCGGGCGGCCATGGCGCCGATCGGGCCGAGGCCGAGGACGGTGACGCTGCCGCCGGGCGGGATGTCCGCGTACTCCACGGCCTGCCAGGCGGTGGGCAGGACGTCGGAGAGGTAGACGAACCGATCGTCCGAGGGGCCGTGAGGTACCTTGACCGGCAGATCGTTGCCGAAGGGCACCCGCAGGTACTCGGCCTGGCCGCCGGGCACCTGCCCGTAGAGCTTGGTGTACCCGAAGAGCGACGCGCCGGTGCCGTACTCCCGAACCTGTGTGGTCTCGCACTGGGAGTGCAGTCCCCGCCCGCACATGTGGCAGCGCCCGCAGGAGACGTTGAAGGGGACCACGACCCGGTCCCCCGGCGCGACGGCGCTCACCTCGGGCCCTACCTCCTCCACCACTCCCATGGGCTCGTGCCCCAGGATGTCGCCGGGGTCGAGGAACGGCCCGAGCACTTCGTAGAGGTGCAGATCGGACCCGCAGATCCCGGTGGACGTGATCCTGACGATGATGTCCGTCGGCTCCTGGATCCGTGGGTCCGGGACCGTCTCGACCCGGACGTCCCGCTTTCCCTGATACGTCAATGCGCGCACGGTCCCGCTCCTTCTCTCGCCGTTGTTCGCGAACGAGAGAGCCGGGTTCCCTGGGCATGCCCCGTGAAACACACGGCGCGGGTGGGACGAGTGTGCGAGGGGGCGGGCACCGGCATCGCGTGGCGGGTGCGAGCCGGGGCGGTACGCGGGTGGAGGGCGACGGGGCTGTGGTCAGGCGCCGCCCGGGCGCGTGGGCGGGCCGACCACCGTCAGCAGGTCCACGACGAAGACCAGCGTCGAGCCGGGCGGGATCGACGCGGTGGGCGACTGCTTGCCGTAACCGAGCCGCGGCGGAACGATGATCTCGCGCCGGCCGCCGGCCCTCATCCCCCGCACGCCTCGGTCCCAGCCCTTGATGACCTTGCCGCCGCCCACGGCGAACTTGAACGGTGCTCCCGACTCCCAGGAGGAGTCGAACTCCTTACCGGAGGCGAACGTGACGCCGACGTAGTGAACCCGCACGACGCGGCCCGGCAGCGCCTCGTCCCCCTCCCCGACCACGAGGTCCCGCACCAGTAGCTCCTGGGGCGCGGCTCCCTCGGGAACCTCGACCACGGGTTTCGTCGGTCCACTCATCGCATGCCTCCCGTTCACGGCCGCGGCCCCGCGTCCGGGCCGGCCTGCTGCCGCGTGGACGTTCCGCGCGGCAGCCGGTCACGCTATCCGACCAGGCCCGTCCTCCAGCGGGCCCGGTCGCGGATCGCCGTACCGTCGCCGTCGGCGGCTCCCCGTCATCACTCCTGACCGGCAGGACACAGTTCGCGTCGGAGGGCGGACAGGGCGAACGCGTTCACGGAGGCGTGCCGCCAGCGGGAGCGCCCGAACATCACGTCTTCCGAGAGCCCGCTCAACATGGCCACGGCCCGTACGGTGAACTCGGGGAGGTCCACGTCGGCGAAGTCCCCCGCGTCCCGGCCCTCACGGAGAATGGCCTCCAGCCGTGCGTCCCACCCGTCCAACAGCTCTGTGAGAATCTGCCGACCCGCCTCGTCATGGCGCTGGGCCAGCACCTGCGTCCACAGCGCGTAGCGTTCGTCGCCCTCATGGCGGGGCAGATAGAAGCGGACGAACAGGTCCAGCTTCTCGGCAGGGGACGCGGCCCGGTCGACGGCCTCCTGGAACCGGCCCCAGAGGTCCGCCTGACTCCAGGCGAGTACCTCCAGCAGGAGTCGGCCCTTCTTGCCGAAGTGGTAAAGGATGTGCCCGGTGCTCATACCGGCCCGCGCGGCGATGTCCGACATCCGCACGGCCGCCACACCCTTCTCGGCGATGACGCCCATGGCGGCCCGCATGGCCCGCTCGCGTGCCTCGTCCCCGCTGGACTGACGCTTCCTGTCGATCGGCACCCGCGCCGCGGGCCGCGAGTCGGCCCGGCCCCCGACGCCCGCCGCCCCGATCCCGCGACTCGGCGGAGAAAGGGGGCCGGGCAGCGCGGATCCGGTCTCTGACGTCGGCATGGGCTCACTTCCGGCTCGGGATTCCAGGCCCCCAGTCTAGGTTTCAGCAGTCTAGATCCTTAATCTAGACTGAAAATCTAGACGGGCACGACAGGAAGCGTCACAGCCGCCCCGTGCACGGTCGGTCGCCTCTGCAGTCGGCGTCCCGCCCACCCCACCCACCCCAGGAGGCACCCGCATGACGCGTGGATTCGACGTCGTGGAGACCTGTATCGCCGACCTGCGCGCAGCGCTGGAGAAGGGCGAGACGACCTCGGCGGAGCTGCTGGGCGCCTACCTCGCACGGATCGACGCGTACGACCGGCCCGGTACGGCCACCGCCCTGAACGCGATGGTCGTGATGAATCCGCACGCGATGGCCGAAGCGGAGGCGTCCGACGCCCGCCGCGCCCGCGGCGAGACCTTGGGCCCGCTGGACGGCATCCCGTACACCGCCAAGAACAGCTACCTCGCCAAGGGGCTCACGGCCGCCTCCGGCTCTCCGGCGTTCGAACACCTCGTCGCCCAGCACGACGCCTTCGCCGTCGAGCGGCTGCGCGCGGGCGGCGCGGTCCTCATCGGCCTGACCAACATGCCGCCGATGGCGAACGGCGGCATGCAGCGCGGCGTGTACGGCCGCGCGGAGAGCCCGTACAGCGCCGACTGGCTCACCAGCGCGTACGGCTCCGGCTCCTCCAACGGCTCCGGCACGGCGACGGCGGCGTCCTTCGGCGCGTTCGGCCTCGGTGAGGAGACCTGGTCCTCGGGCCGGGCCCCCGCCTCGAACAACGCGCTGTGCGCCTACACCCCGAGCCGCGGCGTGATCTCGGTCCGCGGCAACTGGCCCCTCGTACCGACCATGGACGTCGTGGTCCCGCACACCCGCACCATGGCCGACCTGCTCGAACTGCTCGACGTCGTCGTCGCCGACGATCCGCACACGCGCGGGGACCTGTGGCGCGCCCAGCCGTGGGTGAAGCTGCCCTCGCCTTCGCAGGTGCGCCCCGCGTCCTACCCGGCCCTCGCGCCCGCCGACGCCGGGGCCGCGTCCGACGCGCTCGCCGACCAGCGGATCGGCGTACCCCGGATGTACATCAACGCCGATCCCGCCGCCGGCACGAACCCCGACGGCGGGATCGGCGGCCAGACCGGACAACGCGTCGACACGCGCTCCTCCGTGATCGCCCTGTGGGAAGCGGCCCGCCGCGACCTGGAGGCCGCCGGCGCCGAGGTGGTCGAGGTCGACTTCCCCGCGGTCACCAACTACGAGTCCGACCGCCCCGGAGCTCCTTCGGTGTTCACCCGCGGACTGGTCAGCCGTGAGTACCTCACCTTCGAGATCGAGGATCTGTCCGCCTGGTCCTGGGACGACTTCCTGCGCACCAACGGCGACCCCGCGCTCTCGACCCTGGCCGACGTCGACGGGGACCGCATCTGGCCCAAGCAGGAGGGCGAACTGCCCGACCGGTACGACGGCTTCGACGACACGATCAGCGAGTACCCGCGCTTCGCACGCGAGCGGCCGTACGCGTCCCTCGCCGACATGCCGCTTCTGGAGGAGGGACTGCGCGGCCTGGAGGAGACGCGCCGCGTCGACCTGGAGCTGTGGATGGACGACCTGGGTCTGGACGCGGTGGTCTTCCCCGCCGTGGCCGACGTGGGCCCCGCGGACATGGACGTCGACGCGGCGTCCGCCGATCTCGGTTGGCGCAACGGCGTCTGGGTCGCCAACGGCAACCTGGTCCCCCGCCATCTCGGCATCCCGACCGTGACCGTGCCCATGGGCACCATGACGGACACCGGCATGCCCGTCGGGCTCACCTTCGCGGGGCGCGCCTACGACGACAACGCCCTGCTGTCCCTCGCGGCGGCCTTCGAGAAGACCGGCGACCGGCGCACGGAACCGCCGCGCACACCGCGTCTGCGGGCGGAGTGACCTGGTAGGGGGCCGAGCACCTGGAATGCTTCGGCCAGGGCCGAGTTCCGCCGGTCCTGGCCCGCACCGCCCCGTCCACCATGATCGACCGACCTGCTTCACCTCCTTGTACCGCTGCCGACGGAGCCGCCCGAGCACGCCCAGCGCGGAGGCCGGGGGCCGCGCGGGAGGCCCCGGTGCTCGGATGCCGTCTCCCACAGCGTCAGGGTCAGGGCGAGCAGTCGGTTCGCCACCCGTGCCCGGACCGGGTCCCAGGCGGTCGAGGGCGCCGGCGTCCAGCGGCGGAGACGGAAGCTTTCGGAGTCCCGTTCTCGTCCCCTCCCCGGCAGGAGCCGAAGGAGTGCTGGTTTCGCCTGCCTCGCGACTCCTTCGCCGGAGCGCGTTTGAACCCTGCGTTCTGGGAACCCGGGGGACTCGACCCCGAGCACGCGCACCCGGGCCCTTCGCCTCCTCCGATCCGCCGCTGAGCGGGCCGGCAGCGGGCGCGTCGGCGCCTCCGCCTTCGTGTGCGCGGATCGGCCCTCGCCTCTGCGGCGGGGCAGGCGGGGTGGACGAGGTGTGAAGCAACCGAAGAGACGAGGAGACCACCGTGGCCGAACCGCCGGGCCATCACCGTCCGGGCCACTCACCGCGACGAACCCCCGGCGTCCGGCGGGGCGAGCGGACGGCGGATGCTCCCGGGCGCCGGTCGGCTGCCGCGCCGGCGGACGGCACCATTCGGGTCGCGTCGGTCCCGGCCGGCCATGTCTATGTGCGCCACCTGTCCCCGCCCGAGGGCGACCGCGTGACACGGCTCGCCGACCCGCGTCCGTGCGGCGCCCCCAGCGGCTCACAGCAGTGGTGGCCGCCCGTCATGCTCGACCCCGGTTGGGTGGACGAACACGCCGACTCCTTCGACGTCTTCCACCTCCACTTCGGCTTCGACGCGCAGACCCCGTCGAGGTTGGACGACCTCCTCACAGCGCTGCGCGGGAACGGGAAGCCGCTGGTCTACACCGTCCATGACCTGGCCAACCCCCACCACCACGACGAAGGCGAGCACCGGGCACAGCTCGACGTACTCGTGCCCGGAGCGGACCGGCTCATCACCCTCACCCCGGGCGCCGCCCGGGAGATCGCCGCACGCTGGGGCCGCACCGCCACGGTCCTGCCGCACCCTCACGTCGTGGAACCCGACGGACTATTGCGCCCCCGGCCCCCGCACGACACGTTCAGGGTCGGCCTGCACGCCAAGAGCATCCGCCCCAACATGGCCCCCCTGCCCGTGGTCCGCGTGCTCGCCGACGCGGTGGCCGAACTCCCGGGCGCGGTGCTCCGCGTCGACTGCCACCCGGACGTCGACGATGCCGAAAGCCACTGGTACGCGCCCGGAGTCCTGGATGAACTGCGGAGTATGAGCCGCGAGGGACGGCTGGAACTCAGCGTGCACGACTACTTCGACGACGACGCGCTGTGGGACTACCTGATCGGCCTGGACGTCTCCGTCCTGCCCTACCGCTTCGGCACCCACTCCGGATGGCTGGAGGCGTGCTACGACCTCGGCACCGCCGTCATCGCCCCGTCCTGCGGGTTCTACGCCCAGCAGCGCCCGTGCTTCACCTACGGACACGACCGGCGGGGTCTGGACGCAGCCTCCCTGCGCGACGCGCTGCGAAGGGCCTACGAGGAGCGCCCCGGCCCGCGTGCCGACCCGGTGGAGCGCGGCGCCGAACGCGTCCGGATCGCCCGGGCCCACGAGCTCCTCTACGCGGACCTGCTGTGACCGGCTTCCCGCAGGCCGCACCCTCGACGGCACCCCTGCGCATCGCGTTGATCGCCTCAGCGCGGCACCCGATCGCCGAGCCTTTCGCCGGCGGTCTCGAAGCGCACACCTGGACGCTCTCCACGGCCCTGCGTGCTCGCGGCCACGAGGTCACCGTCTTCGCCGGGCCCGGCTCCGATCCCGGGCTGGGCGTGATCGAGATGCCGTTGCGGGCGGCCCGGATCAGTGAGAGCGCCTGCCGGGACACGAGCATGGTGGCAGCGCCCTGGCTGGAGGAGCACCACGCGTACCTCCAGCTGATGCTCGAACTGGCGCACGAGCCGTCGCAGTTCGACCTCGTGCACAACAACAGCCTCAACTACCTGCCGGTGGCCATGGCCGCCGCGCTCTCCGTCCCGGTCGTCACCACGCTCCACACCCCGCCCACGCCCTGGATCGAGTCGGCCATCCAGGTCGCACCGCGCTGCCCGGTCCACTTCAGCGCGGTCAGCGCCCACACCGCCGACGCCTGGCGGCACATCGTGCCCTCGGCCACAGTCGTCCACAACGGCGTCGACACCCGGCGCTGGACGCCCGGCCCCGGCGGGGAGGACCTCGTCTGGTCGGGCCGGATCGTCCCCGAGAAAGGCGCACACCTGGCGATCGAGGCCGCGGAGCTGTCCGGCCGGGGGCTGCGGATCGCCGGACCGATGGGCGACACCGACTACTTCGAGGCTTTCGTGCGTCCCCGGCTCGGCCGCACCATCACCTACGAGGGCCACCTCCACCAGCCGGATCTGTGCGAGCTGGTCGGGTCCTCGGCCGCGGCCGTCGTCACGCCCTGCTGGGACGAGCCGTACGGACTGGTGGTGGCGGAGGCACTGGCCTGCTCCACACCGGTCTGCGGCTTCGCCCGGGGCGCACTCCCGGAGGTCGTCACGCGTGAGTGCGGCCGCCTGGTGCCGCCCGGCGACACCGCGGCCCTCGCGAAAGCCGTCGAGCCCACGATCGCCCTCTCCCGGGCCGATGCCCGACGGCACGCGGAAACCTTCTGCTCCATGGACGCCATGACCCGCAGCTACGAGCAGCTCTACCGGTCGGTGGCGGCATGATCGGCTACTACGTGCACCATCACGGCAGTGGGCATCTCCACCGCGCCCGGTCCATCGCGGCCCACTCCCCCTTCCCGGTCACCGGGCTCTCCTCGCTCCCGGCCCCCCAAGGCTGGCCCGGCCCCTGGGTGAGCCTGCCGAGGGACGACGACGGCGATCCGGCCACGTTCGGCGACGTGACTGCCGGCGGGCGGCTGCACTGGGCACCGGTCCTGCACGCGGGACTTCGAGGACGTATGGCACGGATCGCCGAATGGGTCGCGGCGACGTCACCGGCGCTCCTGGTGTCCGACGTCTCCGTCGAAGTCGCTCTGCTGGCACGTCTCCTGGGGACACCGACCGCGGTCGCGGCCATGCGGGGCGAGCGCGGGGACGCGCCGCACCGGACCGCCTACGACCTGGCCGAGCTGCTTCTCGCCCCGTGGCCGTCGACACTGCCGGAACCCGGGTGGCCGCGGCACTGGAGGGCCAAGACCGTGCACACGGGCGCGTTCTCCCGGTTCGACGGCCGCTCCCCCGCGCCGCCGGAAGCGCGGGCGGACCGGACACGGGCCCGGCGGGTGCTCCTGCTGATGGGGTCGGGCGGACGCGATGTCTCCGCCGCCGAGATCGCTGCGGCGCGGGCCGCCAGTCCCGGTTGGCGGTGGACGACCCTCGGCGGCCCGGACGGGCGGTGGGAGGCGGACCCGTGGCCCGCGCTCTGTGCGGCGGACGTCGTGGTGCCACAGGAACGCCCGTTCGGCGAGCAGGCGGCCACCGGACGCGCCCTCGCCCGCGACCGTCTGGCCGTCGTCGCGACCCGGTGGCCGGACGCCGCCGACTGGGCCGCACTCCTCGAACAGGCATACGCCCGCGGTGGGGACCGCTGGTCCCGATGGGCTCCCGGTGACGGAGCCGCCCGCGCCGCCCGCGCTCTCGCCGATGTGGTAAGTCGTAGGGAGGCCGCCTGATGCGGACAGCGGTCATCACCCCGGTCTCCGGACGCCACCGCCACCTGGCACTGCAGCAACGCGGGCTCGCGGCAGGCTCACGTCCGCCGGAACAATACGTGGTCGTCGCGATGGACGACCCGGAACTCGGTGCCGTGGTGGACTGCAGCAAGCCTGCCGCGACGGTCGTCGACTGCCCCATGGAGAACGGGCGCCTGCCGCTGGCCCGCGCCCGGAACATGGGAGCGTTCCGCGCCCTCGAAGGCGGCGCCGAACTGCTGGTCTTCCTCGACGTCGACTGCGTCCCCGGTGAACGTCTGCTGGAGCGCTACCGACAGGTCGCGCTCGACGCCGAGCACCAGCACTCGCTGCTCTGCGGCACCGTCTCCTACCTGCCGCCTCCGGGCCCGGGCAGATACCGGCTGACCGACCTACCCGCACTCGCCGGTCCTCACCCGGGCCGACCCGCACCCGCGTCGGGGGAGGTCCGCCGCAGCGAGGACCACCAGCTGTTCTGGTCCTTGTCCTTCGCCGTGACGGCGGAAACCTGGCGTGCCGTCGGCGGATTCTGCGAGGAGTACGAGGGGTACGGCGGCGAGGACACGGACTACGGGCAGCAGGCCCGTGCGGCCGGGGTCCCGATCGCCTGGGTCGGCGGCGCCCCGGCCTACCACCAGCACCATCCCGTCTCCGACCCTCCCGTGGCGCACGTGCACGACATCCTGCGCAACGCGGCGACCTTCCACCGCCGCTGGGGCTGGTGGCCGATGGCCGACTGGCTCGACGCGTTCGCCGCCCGTGGCCTCGCCCACCGGGACCCGGCCACGGGCCGCTGGTGCCCCGGCCCCAAGCCCGAACAGGCCGGTGGACGCAGCGAGTGGCACCCAGGCCCCCCGTACACGCAGGAAGGGCGCCCGCCCTCCGGTGACACACCCTCCGCAACGAACGGAATCTCATGAGCGAGAAGAAGAACCCCGTGAAGGCCGCGGCCGAGAAGGTCGTCGAAAAGGTCCAGGACGCCGTCGCACCCGGGAACGACATCCCCGGCGCCCCCGGGCCGGTACCGCCTCCCGTCGACGAGCCGACCTCTCCGACAGAGCCCCTGCCGCCCAAGCACGACCAGCGCGGACCGGACACCTACAGCCCGACCGGGCAGGAGACCGGAACCCCCCAGCAGGACGTGGCGCAGCGCGGGGCGTATCTCACGACCGCTCAGGGGGCGCGGCTGTACGACACCGACCACTCGTTGAAGGCGGGGGCCCGGGGGCCGGTGCTGTTGCAGGACCACCATCTGCGGGAGAAGATCACCCACTTCGACCACGAGCGGATTCCGGAGCGCGTCGTACACGCCCGGGGCGCGGCCGCCCACGGGGTGTTCCGGGCCTACGGTACGGCGTCGACCGTGTCCAAGGCGGCGTTCCTGGCCAAGGACGTGGAGACCCCGGTGTTCGTCCGATTCTCCACGGTCCTGGGTTCGCGCGGCTCCGCCGACACGGTACGCGACACCCGTGGATTCGCGACGAAGTTCTACACCCAGGAAGGCGTCTTCGACCTGGTCGGGAACAACATCCCCGTCTTCTTCATCCAGGACGCGATCAAGTTCCCCGACGTCATCCACGCCGGCAAGCCCCACCCCGACCGGGAGATCCCGCAGGCTCAGAGCGCCCACGACACCTTCTGGGACTTCGTCACCCTCCACACCGAGGCGACGCACCACACCCTGTGGAACATGTCCGACCGGGGCATCCCGCGCTCCTACCGGATGATGGAGGGCTTCGGCGTCCACACCTTCCGCCTCGTCAACGCCGAGGGTGACAGCACGCTGGTGAAGTTCCACTGGAAGCCCAAACTCGGCGTGCACTCCCTGGTCTGGGAAGAGGCACAGATCGCCGCCGGAGTCGACCCCGACTTCCACCGCCGCGACCTGGCCGACGCGATCGAGGCCGGCGCGTTCCCGCAGTGGGAGCTGGGCATCCAGACGTTCCCCGACACCCCGGAGCAGAACTTCGCCGGGATCGACCTGCTCGACCCGACGAAGATCGTGCCCGAGGAGATGGCCCCGGTCCAGCCGATCGGGCTGCTCACCCTCAACGCGAACCCGTCGAACTACTTCGCCGAGACCGAACAGGTCGCCTTCCACCTCGGCCACCTCGTCCCCGGCATCGACGTCACCGACGACCCGCTGCTCCAGGGCCGTCTCTTCTCCTACCTCGACACCCAGCTCACCCGGCTCGGCGGCCCCAACTTCGGCCAGCTGCCGATCAACCGCACCCACGCCCCGGTCAACGACATGCTGCGCGACGGCATGCACCAGACCGCCGTCCACCGCGGCGTCGCCCCCTACCGGCCCAACAGCCTCGACGGCGGCTGCCCCTTCCTCGCCGGCGAGGACACCGGCGCGTTCGTCGAGGTGCCCGCCGAGATCGCCGCGAGCGTCAAGGAGCGCAAGGCGCCGGCGTCCTTCGACGACCACTACAGCCAGCCGCGGCTGTTCTGGCTCAGCATGACCCCCACCGAGCGCGAACACATCATCGCCGCCTACACCTTCGAGCTCGGCAAGTGCTACGAACAGGCGGTCAAGGAACGCGCCCTGACCGTCCTGGCCAACATCGACACCGAGCTCTGCACCCAGGTCGCCGCCGGTCTCGGCCTTCCCGCACCGGCGGCAGAAGCCCGGCTCACCGACCCCGCCCCCAGCCCCGCACTCTCCCAGCTCGGGCAGACCTGGCCGCTGGACGGCCGCATCATCGGCATCGTCGCGGACGCCGACTCGGACCTGGACGGCGTCAGGTCCGTACGGCAGGCAGTACTGGACGGTGGCATGGTCCCGCTCGTCATCGCCCCGGCCGGCGGCGCCCTCGGACCGGATGACGACCCCGTCACCGTTCAGCGCACCTTCACCACCGCACGCTCGATCGAGTTCGACGCCCTCCTCGTCGCCGGCGCACCCGCTCCCGGCGCCGACGGCTACGGCGCCCGCGACGCCAAGGTCGATGACAGAGTGGCGGTATCCACCGGTATCGACCCCCGGGTGGTGCTGTTGCTCACCGAGGCGTTCCGGCACGGCAAGGCCATCGGCGCCTGGTCCGACGGCCTCGAAACGCTCAGGACCGCCGGCATCGTGCCCGACGCGGCCGGTGTCGTGACCGCCGCCGATCCGACCGCGGTCCTGGAGGCGCTCACCGACGCACTGGCCCGACACCGGGCCTGGGAGCGGTTCACCCCCGCTGTCTGACCCCTTCCCGGCGGTCCCGCCCACGTGCGGAACCGCCGGGGCCGCGAAGGACGCGAACACGGGGCCCGTCCCCCTCGGCGGGGGATCGGCCCGAGGCGGGCGGCGCCCACGGCCGCCGACCGCCTTCCGGTCACTCGTCCCGCCGGATACGGGTACGAGACGTAGCCACCAACCGAGAGGAACGCCATGAACGCCATATCGGAGGCAGAGGGCAAGCAGCGGTTCTGCAAGGCGTGCGGCACCCCCGCCGGAACGGAGAAGCTCTGCGAACACTGCGGTGCCGTGTTCTCCCCTGCCGGCGGCGGCCTGGTCGACGACGAGGGTGCTTCGGCACGCCGTGTGTTCGAGGAACGGGACGGCGCTGCCCCGGAGTGAGCCATCTGGTGTGGGCTCCGACCGGCCGACACCGGTCGGACCGCACGGCGGTTCGTGACGAGCGGCAGCGCGGCACAGCAGAGCATCCGAGGGGCGAGCGGTTGCCGGGCGGGCGCCCGGGTACCCGGCGCTCCGTGAAAACGCCTCCCGCGCCGGCCCCGTCCACGAGCTCTCCGGCACCGCTCAAAAAGGCCCTGACCACCCCGTTGCTCTACTTCTTCATCCTGGGCGACGTCCTGGGCGCCGGTGTGTACGTTCTGGTGGGCCAAGTCGCCGCCGAATCCGGGGGCGCCGTCTGGGTGCCCCTGCTCGTGGCCATGTGCCTGTCCCTCCTGACCGCCGCCTCCTAGGCGGAGCTGGTCACCAAGTATCCGCGCGCCGGCGGCGCCTCTCACTACGCGACCCTGGCCTACGGTCCGTTCCTGGGGTTCCTCGCCGGCTTCTGCATGCTGGCCGCCGGCGTGGTGTCGGTGGCTGCCCTGGCCCGGGGATTCGGCGGCGACTACCTCACCGAGTTCGTCACCCTCCCCGTCGTGCTGGTGACGATCGTCTTCCTCGTCCTGCTGGCGCTGCTGAACGCGCGGGGCATCAGCGAGTCCACCCGGGCCAACGTCGTCGCCACGGTGATCGAGGTCGGCGGACTGCTGCTGGTGATCGGCCTCGGCGTCTGGATCGTGCTGCGCGGCGACGGGAACCCCGGCCGGCTCACCGAGCTCGGCACGTCACGCGAGGGCCCGGCGGCGGCGGTGCTCAGCGGGGCCGTACTCGCCTACTACTCGTTCGTCGGGTTCGAGACGTCCGTCAACGTGGCCGAGGAGACCCGTGAGCCCCGCCGCTCGTACCCCCGGGCGCTCTTCGGCGCACTGCTCACCGCGGGCGCGGTGTACGCCCTGGTGGGCGCGGCCGCGTCCGCCGCCGTACCGCAGCAGAAGCTCACGGACTCGAGCGGACCGCTGCTCGAAGTCGTCCGTGCGGCCGGCGGGGTGCCCCCCGGGCTCTTCGGCGTCGTCGCCCTGGTGGCCGTCGCGAACGGGGCTCTGCTGACGGGCATCATGTCCTCGCGTCTGGCGTACGGCATGGCGCGGGACGGCCTGCTCCCCCGCTTCCTGACCAAGGTTCTCCCCGGCCGCCGCACTCCGTGGGCCGCCATCTCCACGACGACCGCGCTGTCGCTGCTGCTCGCGCTGACCGGGGACGTGTCGACGCTGGCCTCCACGCTGGTGCTGCTGCTCCTGGTGGTGTTCTTCCTCGTGAACACCTCGCTCCTCGTCCTGCGCCGTGACACGACGCCCGGGCCCCACTTCCGGGTGCCGACCGCCGTACCGGTCCTCGGGGCCCTGTCCTGCGTCCTGCTCGCCACCCGGATCGAACACGACGTCTGGCTGAGGGGGCTCATCGTGCTGGCCGTCGGCGGCGGCCTGGGCGCGGTCGCCGCGAGCCGGTCGCGCCGGGCCTCTTGACCCCTCCGTCGGGGGTGTGGACCAGCAGGACCTGGTCGACTTGTCACGCGCTGTCTTCCGGGTGCCGCGCGTCACCCCCCTTCGCGTAGCGGCTGGCGGGGCGGGCCAGGCCGAGGTGGCCGCGCAAGGTGGTGGACGCGTACTCCGTACGGAACACTCCGCGCCGCTGGAGTTCAGGGACCAGGCCCCGGGTGATCGCCGTGAGGTCGTGCGGCAGCCCGGCCGGGCGGAGGCGGAAGCCGTCCAGGCCGGTGGAGTGCCGGTCGACGAGGAGGTCGGCCAGTTCGGCGGGGGTGCCGGTGAAGACCTCGGCGTCCGAGACGAGTTCGGCCCCGGCCAGCTCGTCCAGGCGGGCCTTGCGCCGGGCGGCGGCGCCCGGTTCGTCGTCGAGGAGGACGATGAGGTCCGCGAACGTGCGCAGGGGCCGCTCGCTCACGTCCCGGCCGGTGCGTTCCACCGCCTCGGCCACCTCCGCGAGGATCGCCACCGTGCCCGCCCGGCCGTGCGGGGTGATGGCGACGACGTCGGAGCTGAGGGCGGCGAACTCGTAGGGGACGGCGGCGTGCGCCAGACTCACCACCGGCGGCTGCCCCTGGGGGGTGCGCGGGGTGATGGACGGGCCCTTCACGCTGAAGTTCGTGCCCCGGAAGTCGATGGGGTGAATCTTGTCGCGGTCGAGGAAGCGGCCCGTCGCCGCGTCCCGTATCTCCGCTCCGTCCTCCCAGCTGTCCCAGAGCAACCGTGCCGCCCGCACCACTTCCGCGCCCTCCGTGAAGAGCGCGCGCAGCGGTGCGGAGATCGACGCGGAGTCGCCCACGTCGTGCTCGGTGAGCTGAGGTGTGGTGCGGCGCCCGAAGAGTGCGGCGTCGGCGGCCCGGGACGCGATCTGCGGGCGCCAGCCGGCCCGCCCCCGGCTCGCGTGGTCGAGCGTGGCGATGCCGATGGCGAGGTGAAACGGTTCGGTGTGGGTGACGTTGGTGGTCGGGACCAGGCCGATGTGCTGGGTGAGCGGTGCCAGGTATGCGGCGAGCAGCACCGCGTCGATGCTTCCTCTGACCTGGTCGGTGCGGTCGTCGGGCAGGTGGAAGGCGGCGGACTGGAGGCCGAGCACGTCCTCGAAGGTGACGAAGTCGAGCAGGCCGCGCTCCGCCTCGGTGACCAGATCGGCCCAGTAGTCGGCGTCGAGCAGCTCGCCGGGCCGGGCGCCTTCCTCGCGCCAGGCGGCCGGATGCCAGCCGGCGCCGTCGAGCGCGACGGCGAGATGGAGGGAGGCGGTGGGTTCGGAGGCGGTGGCCGGGGCGCCGGTCGGGTCGGTGGCACCGGTCGTACCGTGCGCGGCACCTGATGCGTCACCCGTCGTGCCGGTCATACGGTGTTCTCCTTCTCGTCGTGCCCGGTGCGCAGGGGCCGGCCGGGGCCGCCCCAGGCGGCCGGGCGGGGTGCGGTGGCCAGGCCCAGGTGGTCGCGGAGCGTGGTGCCGGTGTAGTAGTCGTCGCGGTGGACGCCCCTCTCCTGGAGGATCGGCACCACCCGGTCCACGAAGTCGTCCAGGCCGCCCGGCGTGAGGTGGGGGACGAGCACGAAGCCGTCGGCGCCGTCGCTCTGCACGTAGCCGTCGATGGCGTCCGCGACCGTCTGCGGACTGCCGACGAAGGTCTGGCGGCCGCCGACCTCGATGACCAGCTCCCGGATGGAGAGGTTCCGCTCCTCCGCGAGCTCGCGCCACTGCCGGGCGGTCTCCGCCCGGTCCTTGCGGAAGACGGAGTGCCCCTTCAGGAAGTGGGCGTCGTCCTCGGGCTCGATGCCGGGCAGCGGCCCGTCCGGGTCGTACGCGGACAGGTCGCGACCCCAGACCGCCTCCAGGTGGGCGATCGCGGTCTGCGGGCTGACCAGCTCGCGGCTGATCTCCTCCGCGTAGGCCGCCGCCTCCTCGTCGGTGTCCGCGACGACCGCGTTGGCGGTGGGAAGGATCAGCAGATCGTCGGGGCTCCGGCCGTACGTCGCCAGGCGCCGCTTCACGTCCCGGTAGAACTCCCGGGCCACGTCGATCCGGTTGTGCTTGCTGAAAACGACCTCGGCGTCGGACGCGGCGAACTCCCGGCCCGCGTCGGATTCGCCGGACTGGATGATCACCGGGTGGCCCTGCGGTCCGGGCGGAGTCGTGAACCGGCCGGAGATGTCGAAGTGCCGGCCCCGGTGGGCGAAGCGGCCGGCGTCGGCGGCGATGAACTCGCCCGAGGCCGCGTCGGCCCTCAGAGCGCCGGCCGACCAGCTGTCCCACAACTCCCGCGCTGTGGTCAGGAATTCGGCGGCCCGAGTATAGCGGTCGGCCTCCGGGAGGAAGTCGCCCCGGCGGAAGTTCTCGCCGGTGAACGCGTCGTGGCTGGTCACCACGTTCCAGGCGGCCCGCCCGGCGCTGAGCCGGTCCAGGGTGGCGAACCGGCGCGCGACCTCGTACGGCTCGTTGAAGGTCGCGTTCACCGTGGCGGCCAGGCCCAGGTGCGTGGTGACGGCGGCCAGGGCGCTGAGCACCGTCAGGTTCTCCGGCCGGCCGGCGATGTCCAGGTCGTAGATCTGCCCCTTGTGCTCGCGCAGCCGCAGCCCTTCGGCGAGGAAGAAGAAGTCGAACTTGCCGCGTTCGACGGTCTGCGCGAGCCGGATGAAGGAGTCGATGGCTATCTGACTCTCGGAGCGGGGGTCCGACCAGACGGTCACGTTGTGGATGCCGGGCAGCTGCGCTGCGAGATGCACCTGTTTCTTGACGGGGGCGGGCACGGTGCGGTCTCCTTCCGCGAAGTCCTCGGCCTGCGTGCCGAGTTGAGGTGGTGGCTCTCAGAGCGTGCCTGCGACCTGTGCCGTCTGCACAGGTCGACCGGCCCTACTTCACGAGCTGTTCATGCCGTCGCGGCAGGCGCGGAGCCTTCGGCGGACCCCGGCGCGGAAGCCGCCGCCTGACTGGTGGACGGGACCGGCGAGACGTACCGCACCCGGTTCTCGAAGGCGACCCCGTGACTCTTCACCACGGCGACCGCCGACGGCTCCCCTGAGGCGTACGCGGCCGCCGTCCGCACCGGCGGCGGGCTGGGCTCGTACGGGCAGCCGACCCCCTAAGAACGGGGAGGGGCGCCCTCCGGCGGTCGGGCTGTCAGGCCGCGGGAGCACCGGCCTCGGCCTCCGCCTCCGGGGACGGCCGGCGGGCGGGGAACCCGGCCTTCCGGGCGTGGAGCACGACCACGATCACCGGCAGCAGGAGCAGCACGACCGCCCACGGGAAGGACTCGCTGCCGAGGGTGTCCAACAGGATGCCACCGACGATGCCGCCGCCGGCCATCGCGACGTTCCAGAGCGTGACGAGCATGGCCTGCGCCGCGTCCGCCGACTCGCCGCCCGCGTCACCGGCGGCGGTCTGCAGCAGCGTCGGCACACCGCCCCAGCCCAGGCCCCACAGCACCGCCGCCACATGGACGAGCGCGGTGGTGTCGGAGAGGACGGCCAGGATCAGCGAGGCGACGGCGACCAGCAGCGCGCCGGCGACGGTGAGACCGCGCAGCCGGCGGTTGATCTGCGCGCCGACGATCCAGATGCTCGCCAGAGAGGCGGCGCCGAACACCAGCAGGATCAGGCCGGTGTGCCCGCCCAGGCCGAGGTCCTCGAGGTACGTGGCGATGTACGCGTACAGGATGGTGTGCGCCAGGACGAAGACCAGCGTGACGAAGAGGACCGGCGCGACGCCCGGGACGGTCAGGGTGCGCAGGAGCTTCGGCCGCTCGCCGCGGGCCTGGCCGGGGAAGTCCGGTACACCGGCGAAGATCCACACCAGCAGCGCGACCGTGAGCCCGGTCATCGACAGGAACGCCGCGCGCCAGCCGAGCCACTCGCCGAGGAACGTACCGGCGGGCACGCCGAGGGAGAGCGCGACGGGGATACCGGCCATGGCGACGGCCATCGCCTTGCCCTGGAGGTGTACGGGAGCGAGGCGGCGGGCGTAACCGGCGAGCAGGGCCCAGGCGAGACCGGCGGCCACACCGGCGACGAACCGCGCCACCATCGTCAGCTCGTAGACCGACGACACGGCGGTCACGGTGTTGGCGACGGCGAACCCGGCCATGGCCGTGAGCAGCAGCTTCTTGCGCTGCCAGCCAGCGGTGGCGGCGGTGAGCGGGAGCGCGGTGAGAGCGGTGCCGATCGCGTAAACCGTGACCGTCTGCCCGGTGGCGGACTCACTGACCCGCAGATCCTGGCTGATCGACGGCAGCAGACCGGCGGGTAGGGTCTCGGTGAGACTGGTGATGAAGACGGCGGTGGCGAGGGCCAGGAGAGCGAAGAGCGGGAGCTCGCGCGCTTTCGCGCCACTACCCGTGGGGCCCGGTTCCGCCGCGGGAGCGGACGCCGTGTCGGGTGCGGTACTCATGGGGTGTGCTCCAGGTTTCCTGAAGGGACGGGGTGATGGTGGGCGGGGCGGAGGACGGTTCAGGGGCAGCCGGAACCGCTCACGACCGAGGACAGGGGACGGCACGGGCGGCGGAGCCGAGTTCACCGACCGCGTGGGCACGCTCCTCCTCGGTGCGCGCGGTCAGCAGGACGCCCGCTCCGCCCTCCACGAGCCGCTTGGCGACGGCCGGGCCGATACCGGTGGACTCACCGACGACCAGAGCCTTCCGGCGCGCGTACTCGGTCATGGCCTGCCGCTCCTTCCGCTCCCCCGGTCGGTACGACTCTGCGCCCGGCCGCTTCGGAGAACCTTCGGGAAACCTTCGAGCGGCCTTCGGGCGGCCTTCGTGGCCGTCCGGCGCCCGGAGTGGCGGTGCTCGGCGGCCGGGGCGCGGTTTCCCGGGCCTGTACGGTGGCGCCTATGCGGTTGGGGGTGCTCGGGCCACTGGTGGTGTGGGACGGCGAGGGACGAGAGGTGAAGGTCCCGGAGGCCAGGGTCCGGGCCCTGCTGGCTGATCTGCTCGCGAACGACGGAGGACCGGTCTCCGCCGACCGGCTCATCCACGACCTGTGGGCCGACGCGCCCCCTGCCAACCCGGCGGGCGCTCTCCAGGCCAAGGTCTCTCAGCTGCGCAGGGCCATCGGCCGCGACCGCGTGGTGCGCCAGCCTCCGGGCTACCGGCTGCGGTTCGGCGACACCGACGACGAGACGGACGCCGTACGCTTCCGGGCCCTGGTGGCCCGGGCCCGTCCTGTCGCAGACCCGCGCGTCCGGGCGGAGCTGCTGACGGAGGCCCTGGAGCTGTGGCGGGGACCGGCGTACGCGGACTTCGCCGACGCCCCTTTCGTACGGCCGGCGGCCGAGCGTCTCGCGGAGCAGCGCCTCACCGCCCTGGAGGACCAGGCCCGCGCCCGCCTGGAGACGGGCGACCACGCGCTCCTGGCCGCGGAGCTGGCCGGCCTCGTCGCACTCCACCCGCTACGGGAGCGCCTGCACGCGTTGCGCATGAGGGCCCTGTACGCGACGGGCCGCCAGAGCGAGGCTCTGGCGTCGTACGAGTCCCTGCGCACGCGGCTGGCCGAGGAGCTGGGCGTCGCCCCCGGCCCCGAACTGACCACGTTGCACGGAGCGATGCTGAGGCAGGAGCCGGGGCTGAGCGCGGGCGCTTGCGAGGGGGAGGACGGCCTGCGGATTCCGGTGCACGGCTCAACGGGCACAGCGACGCTCACGCCCTCCACCACAACGCCCCGCTCCAACCTCCCCGCCCCTCTGACCCACCTCGTGGGTCGTGGCAAGGCCCTCACCGACCTGGCCCGGCTCCTCGCCGCGACCCGTCTGGTGACCCTCACCGGCCCCGGTGGCGTGGGCAAGACCCGACTCGCCGTGGCGGCGGCCGCCGCCGAGCAGGACCGTGCGCGGTTGGGTGAACTGCCCGACGGAACCTGGCTGGTGGAGTTCTCCGGTATGCGCCACGGCACTCCCGCCGACCTCGCACAGGTCGTCGCCGCCACACTCGGCATCCGCGACGACGCACCGCGCGCGCTCCCCGGCACCGGCGTCCCCACGCCCTCCCTGCCGCACCGTCTCACCGCCGCACTGCGCGACCGCCGTGCCCTGCTCGTCCTGGACAACTGCGAGCACGTCGTCGACTCCGCCGCCCAACTCACCGAACTCCTCCTGCACACCGCCCCGGGCCTGCGGGTCCTCGCAACCGGCCAGGAGCCGCTCGGCCTGGCGGGCGAGGCGGTCTTCCTCGTCGAACCGCTGCAACCGGCGGACGCGGTGGAACTGTTCATGGAACGGGCAGCCGCATCCGCACCCGGCTTCCCGCGCGACCCGGACGCGCCGGATGAGCCCGAGCGCCGGGCCGTAGCCGAGATCTGCCGGCGCCTGGACGGCATCCCGCTCGCGCTGGAGCTCGCCGCCACCCGGGTAAGGGCCCTTGGAGTACGGGAGTTGGCCGCGAGGCTCAACGACCGCTTCGGGGTCCTGACCTTCGGGCAGCGCGGCGCACCGGCCCGCCAGCAGACGCTTCGAGCGGTGATCGACTGGAGCTGGGAGCTGCTCAGCGCGCCCGAACGCATCATCCTGCGCCGCCTCGCCGCCCCAGCGACGGCTGCGACCTGGCGGGAGCCGAAGCGGTCTGCGCCGGGGACGGCGTTGCCCGGGGCGAGGTGCTGGACCTGATCACGCGGCTGGTCGACCGCTCCCTGGTGGTCGTGACACACGGACCGACCGGCCCGCGCTACCGGCTCCTGGAGTCCGTGACCGCGTACGCGACAGAGCGGCTGAACGAGACGGAGGGCCTCGCCGTCGTACGCGACCGCCATCTCGTGCACTACCGGCAACTGGCGGAAGAAGCCGGGCCTCGGCTGCGCGGCGCCGGACAACGGCCCTGGCTGGCCCGGCTGGACGCGGAGGCCGGCAACCTGCGGACCGCGCTCGACGAGGCGGTGCGCAGGGCGGGCACGGAGCCGGAGGAGGCTGTCCGGCTGGTCACCGCGCTGGCCTGGTGGTGGCTGCTGCGCGGCCGCCTGACCGAGGCCCGCCGCAGCCTGGCCGCAGTGCTGGGCGCGACCGAGGGCCGCGCTGAACTCGTGCTCCTGCATTCCGCGTTCGCGCTCCTCACCGGCGCCCCGGAAGCCGCCGCGGCCGACACGGCGGACGGCCGCGGCGCCACCTCCACGTCCGAGGCCGTCCCCGACCCCGTGCGCCGGGCTCGCGCTCTCTGGCTCTTCTCGTACGGCCTGTTCAGCGCGGGTGACGCGACTGGCAGCGCCGCGCTGAACACGCGCGCACTCACCTTGTTCACCACCGCCGGCGACCCGTGGGGCACCGCCGCCGCACTCGGCCTGCGCGCCACGCTGGCGCTGGTCAGCGGCGACCTCGCCGGCCTCGGCCGGGACGGCAGCCGCAGCGCGCGCATGCTCCGCGAACTCGGCGACCCGTGGGGAGAGTTGCAGACGGTCTCGCCGCTCGCCGCGCTCGCGGAGATCAAGGGAGCCTACGAGGAAGCCGAGCGCCGCCAGCACGAAGGACTCGTCATGGCGCGCGAGTTGGGGCTGCAGGCGGAGGTGTCGGCGCGGCACTCCGGCCTCGGCCGGCTGGCGCTGCTGGCCCGCGACTTCGACCGCGCCCGCGACCTCCACGAACAGGCGCGCCGGATCGCCACCGAGCAGGGCTACAAGTACGGCGAGATCCACTCCGGGATGGGCCTGGCCCTCGGCGCCCGCCGCTCGGGCGACCTCGACGCGGCCGAGGCCCACCTGCTGCACCTCCGCGACGGCTACGCAGACGTCTCCTCCCAGGCGGGCGACCACCTCCTCCTGGCCGAACTCGGCTTCGTCGCCGAGCTGCGCGGCGACGCACACGCGGCGGAGGCCCACCATCTCGCCGGCCTGGAGATCGCCAGGACCTTGCGCGAACCTCGGGCCCTGGCTCTCTCCTTGGAAGGCCTGGCCGGCGCGTCCGCCCTCCCGGCCCACACCTCCACCGCCACCCGAGCGGCCATCCTCCTGGGCGCGGCAGCGGCAGCCCGGCGACGAGCCGGAGCCCCGCTGCCTCTCGCCGAACGCACCGACGTCGACCGCATCACGACGGCGACCCGAGCCACGCTGGGCCCGGCCGCGTTCCGTGAAGCGTACGAACGAGGCACCGGGTTGGAACCGGAGGAGGCGGTCCAGGCGACCCGTACCACCACGGAAGGCTGACGGCAGGACACCTCCTACCGGCCACCGAACGGGCGGATCCGGTCCGGCAGACCTCGGCGCCCGTCCCCGGAGAGGTCGCGACCGAAGATGGCACCATCACCGGTAATCGGCGGCACGCCCCAGCTGAACGATCTCGGTCAGCCGAGAAAGCTCAGACGGACCTGGCGCTCCGGGTTGTCCCGGTTCGTGTCCACCAAACTCCGTTGAGGCAACCCGAGGATAGCCCTCGCCTGTCGGCTTCGGCGATGGAAGCCCTCGCCGGCGCGAGCAAGGGCGGGTGGGCTCGTTGCCCTCGCCTGCCCTCTCAGCTCCGCTGAGGAGCGCATCGCCGGGCGAGGACAGACCCGGGACGTGCGCTGCGACCGGGCCTTACCTTCGCTGCCACTCATCACGAAGCCGACGAAAGGCGGCCGCCACAGCACGCACCGCGTTTTCAGCAAACGCGGGCACTTGATCGAGGACATGGCCCGGCACTGAGGGCTGTCCCGTAAGTGATCTCGCTCTGCGGTGACCTCGCCGGTGCCAGGTGTGAGCACAGCTTGCGCGCCGTTCCGGGCAGCCACTTCTACCGGGTTGAGTCCGGGCGCCTTCGGCAAGTTGCTGACCGCGCCGCGTCGTGAGGATGTTGGCTCCTCAGGCTGGGGGCGGCCGTGTGGAGAGTGTCGTTGGAGGACCGGGCGCTGCTGGTCACCGCGTATGTGCGGACGAACCTCACGATGAGGCACCTGGCTCCGCTGTTGAGCAGCCAAATTGATCGCCTCCCACGTTCCTGCCGTCACAGGTCACTTCTTTGCTGCCGCACCGGGTGATTCCGAGATCATCGGCAGAACCGCCTGCCGTCCCCGGGCCCGCCGAGCCCGGTGACCCACCAGATCCGGCCCTGCCGGTCGGGCATCACCGAGGTCACCGGGTCACAGGTGCCGCTGGGGGGACCGACGCGGAGGGGGCCCGTTCCTTCGACCCCGTACACTCGGCCCATGGGACACAGCGCCGAGCCGAGTAAGTGCCCGCACCGGGCCTGCTCCGCGCTGCCCCCTTTCGCCGCCCGCGCGGCCGTGCCCCCGGCGCCCGCGGACGCGGCGCCCGGAACGGGCCGTACCGCGCTGCACGGCCACGGCTAGCGATCTTCGCGACCGTTCCCGGCAGCGGCATCCGGCATTCCACGCCCCTGGCGTGACCGCCCCGCCCCGCCGCCCCCACACCGACACCACCGCTCCGGCGCGCCGAGCTCCGGAGCCTCCGTCGCCTCCGGCGTCCGCCGGAGGCGTGCGTTCCACGATCGGCTCCACAGCACCACGCGGCCCACGGCGCACCCGCCCGTGCCGCTTCCCGGCAATGGCGCACCACCCGGCCGACGCCGCACTCGAAGGGATCACCGTGAAGCTGAGCGACCTCATGGCCGGACAGGACCACCACGTGCTGCGGGGAACCCCCGACCGCACGGACGTCACCGCCGGCGTGACGTTCGACGCGGACCGGGTCACCCCCGGCTCCGTGTTCGCCGCGGTGCCCGGCCATGCCGCCGGCGGCCCGCACGCCGTCGCCCCGGCCGTCGCACGCGGCGCGGTCGCCGTACTCGTCGACGAACAGGCGCCACCCCTGCCCGCCGCGGTGGGCGACGTGTGCGCCGTCCGCGTCCCCGATGTCCGCAAGGCCGCCGCAGTGGTGGCCTCGCGCTACTTCGGCGAACCGGGCCGGGCGATGGACCTGATCGCCATCACCGGGACCAACGGAAAGACATCCGTCTCGTACATGACCGAGTCGGTGCTGCGGCTCGCCGAGCAGGCCCGCGTCGGAGTGATCGGCACCGCGGGCAGCCGGATCGGGGACGAGGTCATCCCGATGCCGCCCTCGGTGCTCAGCACTCCGGAATCGCCCGATCTCCAGTACCTGCTGGGGCACATGCGCGACCGGGCGTGCGGAACCGTCGTCCTGGAG
>NZ_JNZZ01000009.1 GCF_000717645.1 Streptomyces californicus | reverse complement strand
GTGAGGGGGAGGCGCCGGGGGCGTGGGGCTGCGGCGAGTGGGGGGTCCAGGGGGCGTGGGACTGCGGCGAATGGGGCGGCCAGGAGGCGTCCGGCTCCGGCGCGTGCGAGGTGTGGGGCGCGTACGTTTCCGGCGCTTGGGGGGCCCAGGAGGCGTCCGGGTGCGGCGAATACGAGGTGCTGGGCGCGTCCGGCTGGGGTGGGCGGGCCTCCGTCTCGGCGCCGCGCTGGCGGGGCACGTCGTGCCCGGGGCTCATGGTGGCGGGGCTCGCGGTGGCGGGGCCGCCGGGCGGGCCGGCCGCGAAGGCGCCGGGGCCCGCCGCGCCGTGGTGTTCGAGCGCACCCGGTATCCGCCTGATGCGAAGGGTGTCCGTCGTCCCGCCGTGGCCCGTCTCCGCCCGGTTCCAGGCCCGCTCGGCCTGCTCCCACACGGACGCGAGGTGGTGCGGCGGGACGCCCGTCACCTCGGCGAGGGCCACGACGGCCTCGCGCGGGGGGAGTTGCCGCCCGTCGAGGTACTGCTCCCAGGATGCCGTGCCGCACCCCGTGCGGGCGGCCAAGGCGTCGGGGGTCAGCCCGCTCCGGCCGACGAGTCCGCGCAGTCGGCCGGCGAACTCCCTGATCTGCGGATCGAGTTCTTCGGGCAGAGCGTTCCAACGAGACATGGTCTTCTTCCCTTCCCCCTTCGTGTCCCCCGGGGTGTGCTTGCTTGTACCGCGCCGTGGCCGGCCTCCGGCCCGTGCTCCCCGGCCCGTCCGCCGCAGGGCCGTCCGGGCCCGGCGGCGGGCCGCCCCCGAGCGTGCGTCGAGCCGGACGTCCGCTCCTGACAAGGGGGCGCACGGAAGCACACGGATCGGGGAGCGCGTCCCCCGCGCCTCGAACACCGCGCCGGTCACCGCCCGGCAGCCGCACCGCTGCTCCGTACCGCTCTGTGCGCCGTGGCCGTGCGCCGTGGCTCTGCGCCGTGCCAGTCTGCCATCGTTGCGCGACGATCACACCGTGCCGGAATGGTCACTTCCGTGCCACAGGCCACAGTGATCGCTTGTTCCGGTCCCTCATGTCCATGACGCTGGATGCGGGACGGGGCAAGACAGCCCATCTCGGCGCATATCGGGGCTTCTTCCCCGGTCGCCCCGTTTCCGCCGTGGTGTCCGTCCCTTCTCGGGGGTAGGGACGGACACCACGGGCGGAGCCTCACGCCCCCGGCCCGACGACCGGCCGCCGGACGCCCTCCTAGCGGATCGTGAAGCGGACCGCGTCCTCCAGGATCGGGACGTCGAGCCACGGCCGGGGCTGCGCGACCAGTGCGAGCAGCACGATCAACGTGCCCATCAGCCCGTACGTGACCAGGTCGGTGAAGCGGGACCGTACCGCCAGCATCCCGACCGAGGGCACCGCCCACCGCAGTACGGCGCCGGTGATCAGCGCGCAGCCGATGAGGATGGTCCCGGTGCGGAACGCCTCCGCGAACGGGTCCAGCGCCACGATCAGCAGCCCGAGGCCCGCCGCGCAGAGCACGGTGAGCAGTGGCCACTGCCGGGCCGGGGCGGGCGCGTCGCCGGACGCCGCCCGGCCGCCGCCCTCGGGCCGGGCGGTGTCCCGGGTGAACCGGGGGAACCGCCGCGACCTGGTTCGGCCGCGGGCCGCACCCCCCTGCTCGGCGGAGGCGGCGGAGGCGGAACCGGGGTCGGAGGCGGAAGCGCCTGCGGACCGCTCGGCGGGCTCACCGCCGCCCTGCTCGGCGGAGGCGGAAGCGGAGTCGTCCGCAGGCCGCTCGGCGGAATCGCCGTCGCCCCGCCCGGCCGACCCGCCCCCGGGCCGCGCGGCGGACGGCTCGGCAGCCCCGTCCGGCCCGTCCGCCGCCCGGCCCGCCGGGGCGGGGTCGGCCGGACTCGTACCAGCACCCATGGGGTCAGCCCGCGGTGGCGGCGTCGGCGGCCTCGGCGGCGGCGCGCTCGGCCGCCTCGACCACGTTGACCAGCAGCTGGGCGCGGGTCATCGGGCCGACGCCCCCGGGGTTCGGGGCGACCCAGGCGGCCACCTCGCGGACCCCAGGGTGCACGTCCCCGACGATCTTGCCGTTCTCGTCGCGGCTGACGCCGACGTCGAGCACGGCCGCGCCCGGCTTCACGTCCTCCGGCTTGATCAGGTGCTGGACCCCGGCGGCGGCGACGATGATGTCGGCCTGCCGCAGATGGGCGGAGAGGTCCCGGGTGCCGGTGTGGCACTGGGTCACCGTGGCGTTCTCCGACTTGCGGGTCAGCAGCAGCGGGATGGACCGGCCGATGGTGACGCCGCGTCCGACGACCACGACGTGCGCCCCGGCGATCTCCACACCGTGCGCGCGCAGCAGTTGGACGACGCCCTGCGGGGTGCAGGGCAGCGGACCGGTCTCGTTGAGGACGAGACGGCCGAGGCTCATCGGGTGCAGCCCGTCGGCGTCCTTCGCCGGGTCCATCAGCTCCAGGACCCGGTTGGTGTCGATGCCCTTCGGCAGCGGCAGCTGGACGATGTAGCCGGTGCACTCCGGGTTGGCGTTCAGCTCCCGGACGACGTCCTCGATCTCCTCCTGGGTGGCGGTGTCGGGGAGTTCGCGCTGGATGGAGCCGATGCCGACCTCCGCGCAGTCGCGGTGCTTGCCGTTGACGTACCACCGGCTGCCCGGGTCGTCCCCGACGAGCAGGGTGCCGAGGCCGGGAGTGATACCCCGGTCCTTGAGGGCCGCCACACGGACGGTCAGGTCGGACTTGATCGCGGCAGCGGTGGCCTTGCCGTCGAGAATCTGGGCAGTCATGGGCCCATCCTCGCGGATGACCCCGCCCGCTTACCAATTGCCGCCGCGCACCACCCGCCCCACATTGCACTTGCACAACGCTCACGGGCTGGACTGGACAAACTTACTTCACGTTTATAAGCATGATGTCCGCAGTGCCGCAGGGAGTAACGGGGGGCGGATCGCTGACACCTCTTTCCTCCGTGTGCCCGCAGGGCGGCACGACGTCCCCGCGCATCGTTGGAGGAAGACCCCGCATGAGTTTCGGCGACCCCAATAACCCGTACGCCCAGCAGCCCGGCCAGCCCCCGCAGCAGCCCGGCCAGCCGCCGCAGCAGCCCGGTTACGGCTACCCGCAGGCTCCCGGAGGGGTGCCGCAGCAGGGGTACGGCTACCCCCAGGCGGGCGGGCAGCAGCCCGGCACCCTCCAGGCCAACAACGGCTACATCAACATCCCGGCCCTGGGCACCGTCCAGATCGCCTCGATGGGCCGCCGCCTCGGCGCTCGCGCCATCGACGGCGTGGTCATGAGCATCATCCTGAGCATCCTGATGGCGGTCGGGCTGGCCGGAGCCGTCGGGATCGCGCAGGACTGCGACTCGTACTCGCCCTACTCCCCCGAGTACAACGACTGCGTGAACGACGCCGGCGCCAGTCTCGTCGCCGTGATGTTCACCTGGATCGCCGTCATCGCCGTCTTCACGCTGCTCTACGAGTGGCTGATGGTCTCGTTCCTCGGCGCCACCGTCGGCAAGCTCGCCCTCGGCCTGCGCGTCGTCAAGGAGAACAGCGGCGGCCTTCCGGGCATCGGCGGCAGCTTCATCCGCTACATCATCCCGATCGTCGGCGCCTTCCTCTGCTACATCGGGGCCATCCTGGTCTACCTGTCGCCGTTCTTCGACAACTCCGGCAAGCTCCAGGGCTGGCACGACCGCGCCGCCGGCACGCTGGTCATCAAGAAGTAAGAGGTAACCGCGGGGCGACGGTGCGCGTCCGCACGACCACGAGGGGCCGGAGGAATCCGGCCCCTCGTGCTGTGCCGGGCGGCCGCGTCAGCGGAACCGGTCCGGCGCCGGCGTCGTCCGCTCCATCACCACGAAGCTGCCGGCCCGGTGCTTGAGCCGGTAGCGCGCCTCGGGGTGCAGCTGCTCGGCGTACGCCACCGGGTCCTCGATCGGGCGCGACCAGCCGAAGTCGAGGTTGATGGCGACGATGTCGGGCGCGGTGCCGGGCGCTCCGCCGACCCAGTAGACGGTGCGGTCGGAGGTGAGGTGGGCCATCAGCGTGATGTCCGTCTCGACCCGCGATCCCGGCGGGATGGCGTCGAGCGCCGCCCGCGCCGTCTGGCTGCGGACGTCGTCGGTGCGGTAGGTCTCCGGGCGCAACAGATCGCGCAGCGGCAGGTGCTGGGTCATCGCGACGGCGATCGCGGCCGCGACGGGGACGGCGACCTTGGCGTACGAGGCGAGCCAGGGGCGGTGCGAACCGCGGCTGCGGCGGACGCCGTCGACCAGCGCGAGGAAGAGCACCGGCATGAGGATCGCGCTGTAGTGCCAGACCATGCCCCAGTGGTTGCTGTCCTGCGAGAGCAGCCGCCAGCCGAGGGTGGGGACGATCAGCAGCGTCAGCGGTGAACGCAGCGCCAGGAAACCGGTGATGCCGAGCAGGAAGACCAGCATCTCGATCTTGACCGAGGAGTTGAGGACGCCGAGGACGGAGTCCAGCATCGAGACGTCCTGCTCGCCGTTCTTGTCGATCTTCTGCCAGTAGTCGTACGTTCCGGCGCTGCTGGCCGCCGGGATGAGCACCATGAGCGTGACCACGAACGCGGCGACCCCGAACGCGGCGAGCAGCGCGCCCTGGAGCCGGCGGCCGTACACGAAGAGCAGGAAGCCGACGACCGCGACGGTCGCGCCGAGGTCCTCCTTGACCAGGACGAGCGGGAGCGACCAGAGCAGGGCGGCCGTGTACCGCTCCAGGAGCAGCGCCCGGCAGACCAGGGCGAGCAGCGGAACGGCGAAGGCGATCTCGTGGAAGTCGGCCTTGACCGCCTCCTGGATGCCCCAGGAGAGCCCGTACGCGACGGTGACGCAGAGGCCGGAACGGCCGCCGAGGACCTGCTGTGCGGTACGGCCGACGACGGCGGCGCCGAGGGCGAACAGCGCGGCCTGGGCGAAGAGGAGGGCGGCGGCGGACGGCCAGACCCAGTACAGCGGGGCCAGCAGCGCCACGATCGGGGAGAAGTGGTCGCCGAGGATCAGATAGCCGGGGCCCTTGATGTTCACGACCGGGGCGTCGAACCCGGCGTACGCCCGGACCTCCTGCTCGAAGATCCCGAGGTCCCAGGAGGGCGAGCCGAAGCGGGCCCACTGGAAGTACCCGTAGAGGAAGTAGAGCGCGCAGAGGACCGTGGCGGCGATGAGGTACGGGCGCCACGGGACGCGGGCGGGGGCGGCCTCCCCCGCGGCCGGGGAGCCGTCCGCCGGGCGGGCGTCCGGGCCCGGGTCCTGGGCGGGCAGGCGCCCCGGCTCCGATCGGTCCGTTCCACTCTTGTTCAGCTCAAGCACGGTGACTGCTCCCGCCGGGGATCGCTGCGGCCGTGTTCTCGAAGGGTCCGGTCAGGAGGGTGCTGTGCCGTGCCGTGAGAACGCCGTGTCATTAGAACAGAGCGGCGAGCCTCTTCCGTACGACGCACCACGACGCACGAGGACGCACAACGACGCACGAGGACGGCGGCCGCACCCGGAGTGGGTGCGGCCGCCGTCCTCGTGGAGCGATCAGTGGAAGAAGTGGCGCGTGCCCGTGAAGTACATCGTCACGCCGGCCTTCTGCGCGGCCTCGATCACCAGCTCGTCGCGGACCGATCCGCCGGGCTGGACGACGGCCTTGATCCCGGCGGCCGTGAGGATCTCCAGGCCGTCGGGGAACGGGAAGAACGCGTCGGACGCGGCGTACGAGCCGGCGGCCCGCTCCTCGCCCGCCCGCTCGACGGCGAGCTTCGCGGAGTCGACCCGGTTGACCTGGCCCATGCCGACGCCGACCGACGCGCCGTCCTTGGCGAGCAGGATCGCGTTGGACTTGACCGCGCGGCAGGCCTTCCACGCGAAGGCCAGCTCGCGCAGCTGGTCCTCGGAGAGCGCCTCACCGGTGGCGAGCGTCCAGCCGGCCGGGTCGTCGCCGTCGGCCTGGAGGCGGTCGGCGACCTGGAGCAGCGCGCCGCCGTCGATCGGCTTGACCTCGAACGCGGCGGCGGGGGCCTCGGGGGCGCGCAGCACGCGGATGTTCTTCTTGCGGGCCAGCACCTCGACGGCGCCGTCCTCGTAGGCCGGGGCGACGATGACCTCGGTGAAGATCTCCGCGACCTGCTCGGCCAGCTCGACGGTGACCGGGCGGTTGACGGCGATGACGCCGCCGAACGCGGAGAGCGGGTCGCAGGCGTGGGCCTTGCGGTGCGCCTCGGCGACGTCGGCGCCGATCGCGATGCCGCACGGGTTGGCGTGCTTGATGATCGCGACGCACGGCTCGGCGTGGTCGTACGCGGCGCGGCGGGCGGCGTCGGTGTCCGTGTAGTTGTTGTAGGACATCTCCTTGCCGTGCAGCTGCTCGGCCTCGGCGAGGCCGCCGTCGCCGGAGGTGTAGAGCGCGGCGGGCTGGTGCGGGTTCTCGCCGTAGCGCAGGACGTTCTTGCGGGCGAAGGTGTCGCCCAGGAACTCCGGGAGGCCCGAGTCGTCGGCGGCCGCGTAGTCGTCCGCGAACCAGGAGGCGACGGCCACGTCGTAGGCGGCGGTGTGCTGGAACGCCTCGGCGGCGAGCCGCTTGCGGGCGGTCAGGTCGAAGCCGCCCGCCTTGACGGCCGCGAGGACGTCCGCGTACCGCTCGGGGCTGGTGACGACGGCGACGGAGGGGTGGTTCTTGGCGGCGGCGCGGACCATCGAGGGGCCGCCGATGTCGATCTGCTCGACGCACTCGTCGTCGGAGGCGCCCGAGGCGACGGTCGCCTTGAACGGGTAGAGGTTCACCACGACCAGGTCGAAGGGCTCGACGCCCAGCTCGGCGAGCTGCTCGCGGTGGGCGTCCAGGCGCAGGTCGGCGAGGATGCCGGCGTGCACGCGGGGGTGCAGGGTCTTGACCCGGCCGTCCAGGCACTCCGGGAAGCCGGTCAGCTCCTCGACCTTGGTGACCGGGACCCCGGCGGCGGCGATCTTCCCGGCGGTGGAGCCGGTGGAGACGAGTTCGACGCCCGCCTCGTGCAGACCGCGGGCGAGGTCTTCGAGCCCCGTCTTGTCGTAGACGCTGACCAGGGCGCGGCGGATGGGCTTATTCACCGACATGACCGAGATGAACCTTTCGTCCCTCAATGCGATGGCCGTCACGGGCGATCCGCCCCACGGCCTCGACGAGCAGCGAGCGCTCGACTTCCTTGATGCGTTCATGGAGGGCCGCTTCGCCCTCCGGGGTGTCCTCCTCGGTCACCTCGACCACGCCCTGCGCGATGATCGGACCGGTGTCGACGCCGTCGTCGACGAAGTGGACGGTGCAGCCCGTGACCTTGACGCCGTACGCGAGCGCGTCGCGCACCCCGTGGGCGCCGGGGAAGCTGGGCAGCAGGGCGGGGTGGGTGTTGACGGTCCGCCCGCCGAAGGCGGCGAGGAACGCCGGGCCCACGATCTTCATGAAGCCCGCCGACACCACGAGATCCGGACGGTGCTCGGCGACCAGCGCGGCGAGCGCCTCGTCCCACGCCCCGCGCGTCGCGTGGTCCTTGACCTTGCACACGAACGTGGGGATCCCGGCCCGCTCGGCGCGCTCCACGCCGCCGGTCCCGTCGCGGTCCGCGCCGACCGCGACGATCTCCGCCCCGTACGCCGGATCGTCGCCGATGGCGTCGAGGAGCGCCTGGAGATTCGTACCGGAGCCGGAGACCAGCACGACCAGCCGGGCGGGAGGAGCGACGGGGGACGGGGAGGGCGGGGAGGCCACGTCGGGGCCCTTTCTCAGGTGATGACCGCGCGATGACGCAGGTGGCGACGGTGCGGAGACGCTCTTTGTAGGGTCGTACGAGAGAATCGCTTCGCCCGATACGGGGAACCCTACGAACGGGCCGACCGTCAGCAACGATACCGGCACACCCGACGGCCCCCACGGGACGGGGGCGTGACCGGGAGGTAGCGTCAGGGGACAGCGAACCGTCCACCGGGCGGACGAACCGTCCCGCACGCGGACGGACCCGTCCCACGGGCGCACATGACGAGATGGGGAAGACGTTCACCACATGCCGGACCGACGCCGTCGCACCGACTTCCGCCTTCCCCGGCCCGAGCGGCCCGCCCCGCTGACGCGGGAGCGCTCGTCCTCCTCGCAGGAGCCGTCCGGGTCCTCCGGCTCGTCCGGGTCCTCCGGCTCGCCCACCGGTGGAGGCTCGCAGGACGACAACCCGTTCGCGCCGCCGCCCGCGGACCGGCCCGACCAGCCGTGGCGGCCGCGCCGCCCCCACGCGTCGGGCGGTCAGGGCGGCCGGCACGGAACCGAGGGCTCCGACGAGAACGGGAACGGCTCCGGCTCCTCGGCCGACCGCCCGGCGTGGGGCAGCCAGTGGAGCGACCGGCAGCCCGGCCGGGGCGGCGGCGGTTTCGGCGGCCGGCCCGGCGGCAACGGGTCCGGCGGGCCGGGCGGCAAGAACGGCAACGACCGCGGCGGGCCCGGCGGCCTGCGCTGGGACCCCCGGGACCCCGCGCAGCGGCGCGCCCGCTACGCGGTGCTCGGCGGTATGTGGGCCTTCTTCTTCGCGCTCTTCGACTTCCCGGAGATCGCCCTGCTGCTCGGCTCGCTCGCGACGTACTGGGCGATCAGCGCGCTCCGCGCCCCGGCGAAGGACGCCTCCGGGGGCGACGGCACGGGCACGCCGGGGGCCGCGTCCGGATCCGGTTCCGCGTCCGCCTCAGCCCCGGCCTCCGCTTCGGCTGCGGCTTCCGCTTCGGCCGGTGAGGGCGGGGCGGGAGCGCCGGGGCGGAGCGTCGCCGGTCGCCAGCAGACCACGGCGGCCGTCAGCGGCCTGGTCACCGCTCTGCTGGCGCTCCTCATCGTGGCGACGACGTTCACCGTGCAGCTCGTCTACCGCGACTACTACACCTGCGTGAACGACGCCCTGACCAAGTCCGGCGCGCTGGCCTGCAACGACCAGCTGCCGAAGCCGCTGGAACCGTTCTTCGGCGTCAAGGAGTAGCCGCCGGGCCGTCGCCGTCCGCGCCCTGCCCGTCCGTCGTGTCCTTCACGGCTTTCGCGTCTTTCGCGGCTGCGCCGTCGGCACCACGGCCCGCACCGGAAGCGGCGGGTCCGGCAGTCCCGGCAGGTTCGGCGAGTCCGGCGAGGCCGGCGGGTTCGGAAGGGCCGGCCGGTTCGGAGGGGCCAGCGGGTCCGGCGGGTCCGGCGGGAAAGTCGGCCATCAGGCCGCCGGAACTCCGTTGCAGGGAGGCCCACCGGGCCTCCCTCGCGCCCTTCTCGTGCCACGGGTCGGTCGGCAGGAAGTCGTACGGCTCGAACCCCGGGCCGTCCGAGCCCGCCACCGTTCCGGACTGCGCGCCGAAGGCCGCCCCGGGGGCCTTGGCCGGGGACTTGGCGGACGCCTTGGCGGGGGCCGGGTCCGCAGGACCGCCCGGCCCGCCGTCACCGTCCGCCGCGACCCGTCCGCGCCACGGCGCCCACCAGCGGCGCGGACGCCCGGCGGCTCCGCCCGCGTCCTCCTCGTACGCCCCCTCGAACTCGTCCTCGAACGCCTCCTCGTACGTGGCCCGTCCGTCCCCGGCGTCCGCGTCGGCCGCCGGGGGTTCCTGCGCATCGGCGACGTCCCCGCGCCAGGCCCAGCCCGGCGTACGCAGCCGCCACAGGCGCAGCAGCAGAGCCGCCGGTACGCCGATGACGGCCGTCCACGCGAAGGCGGCCGGTCCGGTCAGCCACCACACCGGGCCGAACGCGCTCAGCTCCCCCGTGCCGAGCGGCCCCCCGGCCCACGCCGCGAGCACCGCCGTCGCCAGGCCGCACCCCAGCGCGGCGAGCAGAGTCACCCGGGCCGTCTCGCGCCAGCTCCACGCCTGCGCGCGGGGCACGTCGGCCGGGGCGGCCCTGCGTACGGTGAACCAGGCGACGGCCATCGCGGCCGCCACAGGGACCGCCGCGGCCGCCCAGTTCGACCAGTTCCCCGGCCCCGGCTCCGGCACGGCCGCCAGCAGGGGGAAGCGCGGCAACGCCGGGGCCCCGTCGAGGCCCAGCGGGGTGGCGGTGGCTCCCGCACCGAGCGCGAACCCGGGCCCGAGCCCGTAGGACGCTCCCCACAGCGCGGCGTTCGGCACGAGCGCGACGGCCAGCAGCAGGACGGCGATGCGCCCCGCCCAGTCCCCCGCGAGCCCGAGGAACGCGTCCTGCGCCACCGCCGCGTTCCGGCCGAGGGCCACGGCCACCAGCAGCGCACCGCCTCCGAGCAGCACCGCGACGCCCACCGCCGCCGACCGGCACGCCGCATCGGCCCGGTCCCGGAACAGCGTCCGGGCGACGGCCTCCTGAAGGGCGAGGGGCGACCAGGACGGCAGGGGCCCGAGCGGCCGTCCGGCCGCCGTCCACACCCCGGCCGCCGCCGCGCCGGCCACCACCACCGCCACCGGGAACGCCAGCGTGTCCGGGTCCGCGCGCAGCGCACCGCCGCGCGCGTAGGCCGCCGCGCCCGCCACGACCAGCAGGTAGCCGGCGGTCACCGCGCAGAACGCGCCCGTCCGCGAGGGCGCCGGGCCCCCCTCCTCCGGGTCCGCCGCGTCGCGCGCTGCCCGGTGCGTCAGCCAGAGCGGGCCCACCGCGAGCAGCAGCGGCACCACGCCCACGGGGGCCGGGACACCGCTCAGGGTGTCGGGCCGCACGAGCCCCGCGCCGTGCGCGAGCAGCCAGATCCCGGCGGCGGCGCGCAGCGCACCGTCCGGCCCGCTGTCGGGATACGGGGAGCTGATCCAGACCACGACGACCAGCACCGCCAGCGCGCCGAGCCCGAGCCCGGCGGCGACGACGCCCCGCAGCAAGGCGGAGACGAGGGCCGGCGCGCGATTCCGATCAGCCGTCACCTGGGGGGCGCGCTGCGTCACTTGGGTCACGCGGCCATGCTGCCAACGACACGCGCTTTCTGCGCGTAACGCGCGAACAGCCGCTGTGTCGCTCAATATATGTTTATGTACTTTTTCTCCGTGTGCGATGGGGCCGGGGGTCGTCCATGACCCGGAGTACGACCGACGAGGCCGCCGCGGAACCGCTGCCCTCGCCCAAGGAGCGCCGCAGACTGCGCGAGGCGAAATCCCTGAGCGAGGATCAGGTGGCGGCGGCCGTGGGGGTCACACGCGCCACCGTGCGCTCCTGGGAGACGGGGCGCACGAGCCCGCGCGGACGCAAGCGCGCGCTGTACGCGAAGGTGCTCGCCGCAGAGACGAAACCGGAAGCGGAACCGGAGGCGAGCCCGGGAGCGGGGCCGGGGCCGGGCGTCGAGTCCGTGACGGAGCCGACGGCGGGAGCGGGCGTCGAGTCCGTGACGGAGCCGACGGCCACGGAGCCGGCGGTCGAGCCGGCGGTGAAACCAACGACGGTGAAACCGGCGGCCGTGAAGCCTGCGGCCGTGGTGGCGGTGGCCACCGAGCCGGAGGTGGAGCCCGGCGCGGATTCGGCGGATGCGCGTCCGGCCGCGAAACCGGCGGGACGGGCGGCCGGGAAGGCGTCGACGAAAGCCGCGGTGAAACCGGCGCCGCACCCCGTGACGCGGCCCGAGTCCGTGAAGACCGGGGCGGAGCCGGAACGGGGCCTTCCCGCGCCGCCGCCCGAGGAGCCGGACTTCTCTCCCGCCGACGCGTTCGACGAGCTGTACGCCCGGACCGCCCCCGGCCTCGTCCGGCAGACGTGCCTGCTGACCGGCCGCCGCGCCCTGGCCCTCGAATCCGTGGAGCGCGCCTTCCAACTGGCCTGGCACCGCTGGCCCGAGGTGGCCGTCGACCGCGATCCGGCCGGCTGGGTGCGGGCCGCCGCGTACGAGTTCGCGATGTCGCCCTGGCACCGGATGCGCCGCACGCACCGGCACCCCGACGCCCCGCCCACGGAACCGGGCAGGCGGGCGCTGTTCGACGCGCTGCTCGACCTGCCCCCGGCCTACCGGCGCACCCTGCTCCTGTACGACGGGGTCGGCCTGGACCTTCCGGAGACCGCCGCCGAGACGGAGGCCAGCACTCCGGCGGCCGCGGGCCGGCTGATGACCGCCCGCGCCGCCCTCGCGGAGCGGTTCCCGGAGGTGGCGGAGGCCGCATCGCCCGCCGCGCAGTCGGCCCTGCTGCACGAGCGGCTCGGCGGCCTCGCCCGCGCCGAGAACGTCCCCGTACCGCGCCCCGCCGAGGCCGTGCGCACCGGCGGCGAGAACCGGGCCCGGCTGTGGACCAGGGCCGCCATCGCGGGCGTCGCGCTGCTCATGGTCGTCACCGGGCTCACCCTGCACACCGCGCCCACCCACTACGAGCAGCCGATCTCCCCCGCCGAACGGGTCGGGGGCGTACCGCCGCGCGGAGGACCGCAGCAGCTCACCGCCCAGGACCTGAAGCTCCAGCGGTCGCTGCGCGAGCAGGTGGCGCACGGCCCGGAGAGGCTGGTTCCGGAAACCCGCTGAGCCGAGGGCCGGCACCGGGACCCGCGCCGAGCCGGACTGGTACCGGGGCACGCGTCGTGCCGGACTGGTGCCGGGTCCCGTGTCGTGCCGGACTGGTTCCGGGAGCCCCGCCGAGCAGGTACGGGGCTCTAGCCGAACCGGGCGGACCCGACGGCGTACGCCAACGGCGCGGGCCCGCACCCCCGAGGAAAAGGGGTGCGGGCCCGCGCCGTTCGAGCGTGCCCGGGGACCGGGCCGGGGCTCAGGCGCCGAGGATCTCGCGCGCCAGCTTGGCGGTCTCGGTCGGCGTCTTGCCGACCTTGACGCCGGCGGCCTCAAGGGCCTCCTTCTTCGCCTGGGCGGTGCCCGAGGAGCCGGAGACGATGGCGCCGGCGTGGCCCATGGTCTTGCCCTCCGGGGCGGTGAAGCCCGCGACGTAGCCGACGACCGGCTTGGTGACGTTCGCCTTGATGAAGTCGGCGGCACGCTCCTCGGCGTCGCCGCCGATCTCGCCGATCATCACGATGAGGTCCGTCTCCGGGTCCGCCTCGAACGCCGCGAGGGCGTCGATGTGCGTGGTGCCGATGACCGGGTCGCCACCGATGCCGACGGCGGAGGAGAAGCCGATGTCACGCAGCTCGTACATCATCTGGTAGGTCAGCGTGCCGGACTTGGACACGAGACCGATGCGGCCGGGCTTGGTGATGTCACCCGGGATGATGCCGGCGTTCGACTGGCCCGGGGTGATGAGGCCGGGGCAGTTCGGGCCGATGATCCGGGTCTTGTTGCCCTTCTCGTTCGCGTACGCCCAGAAAGCGGCGGAGTCGTGAACGGCGATGCCCTCGGTGATGACGACCGCGAGCGGGATCTCGGCGTCGATCGCCTCGACGACGGCGGCCTTCGAGAAGGCCGGCGGCACGAAGAGGACGGACACGTTCGCGCCGGTCTTCTCCATCGCCTCCTTGACGGAGCCGAAGACCGGTACCTCGGTGCCGTCGAAGTCGACGGACGTACCGGCCTTGCGCGGGTTGACGCCACCGACGATGTTGGTGCCGTCACCCAGCATGAGCTTGGTGTGCTTCATGCCCGTGGCGCCGGTCATCCCCTGGACGATGACCTTGCTGTCCTTGGTGAGGAAGATAGCCATGGTGTTGGAGTCCCTCGTCCCTTACTTCGCAGCCGCGGCGAGCTCGGCGGCCTTGTCGGCCGCGCCGTCCATGGTGTCCACGCGCTGAACGAGCGGGTGGTTGGCGTCGGAGAGGATCTTGCGACCCAGCTCCGCGTTGTTGCCGTCGAGACGCACGACCAGCGGCTTCTCGACCTTCTCGCCCTTGGACTCCAGGAGCGCGAGCGCCTGCACGATGCCGTTGGCGACCTCGTCACAGGCGGTGATGCCGCCGAAGACGTTGACGAAGACGGACTTGACGTCCGGGTCGCCGAGGATGATCTCCAGGCCGTTCGCCATGACCTCGGCGGAGGCGCCGCCACCGATGTCGAGGAAGTTGGCGGGCTTCACGTTGCCGTGGTTCTCACCGGCGTACGCGACGACGTCCAGGGTCGACATGACCAGGCCGGCGCCGTTGCCGATGATGCCGACCTCGCCGTCCAGCTTGACGTAGTTGAGGTTCTTGGCCTTGGCGGCAGCCTCGAGCGGGTTGGCTGCGTCCTTGTCCTCGAGGGCCTCGTGGTCCGGCTGGCGGAAGTCGGCGTTCTCGTCGAGCGAGACCTTGCCGTCCAGGGCCAGGATGCGGCCGTCCTTGGTCTTCACCAGCGGGTTGACCTCGACGAGGAGCGCGTCCTCGGCGACGAAGGTCTCCCACAGGGTCACCAGGGCCTCGGCGACGCCCTCGGCCACGTCGGCCGGGAACTTCGCCTGGGCCACGATCTCGCGGGCCTTGGCGATGTCCACGCCGGAGTTGGAGTCGACCGGGACCTTCGCGAGGGCCTCGGGGGTCTTCTCCGCGACCTCCTCGATGTCCATGCCGCCCTGCACCGAGGCCATGGCCAGGAAGGTGCGGTTGGTGCGGTCCAGGAGGTACGAGACGTAGTACTCCGCCTCGATCTCGGGCGACAGCTCGGCGATCATCACCTTGTGGACCGTGTGGCCCTTGATGTCCATGCCGAGGATGTCGGTCGCCCGGGCGACCGCCTCGTCGGCGTCGCCGGCCAGCTTGACGCCGCCGGCCTTGCCGCGGCCGCCGACCTTCACCTGAGCCTTGACGACAGACTTGCCGCCCAGCTTCTCGGTCGCCTCGCGGGCTGCCTCAGGCGTGTCGATGACTTCACCGGCCAGCACCGGTACACCGTGCTTGGCGAAGAGGTCCCTCGCCTGGTACTCGAACAGGTCCACGCGCGTCCGTCCCTTTTAGTGGTATCGCGGTTCGTTCTTCTGCGTGGGCGTGCCGCGAAGGGCATCGTGACTGCTCTGTCACCAGGAAGGCGCACACGGTGTCCGAATACGCGGCATGTCCATCCGGCAGGTTATCCCCGCGCCCCGTGTGACCCTAAATCGCGGATAGCGCCTGAGCGGTGATAACGGTCACAGAGGGTGCCGGACGCGGGCCCCGCGGCCGGCGGCCCGAGATCGACTCCGGGCCCGGCGGCACACGGCCGCCGGGCGCCCCTCAGGGCCGGGGCTCCGGGTCGGGCACGGGCAGCGGACGCTTCTCGATCGCGGCGGCCATGACGTCCGGGAAGAGGTCCGGCGTACAGGCGAAGGCGGGCGCGCCGAGTGCGCCGAGCGCCGCCGCGTGGTCGCGGTCGTACGCGGGCGCGCCCTCGTCCGACAGGGCCAGCAGCGTCACGAACTCCACTCCGGCCGCCTTCATCGCGGCGACCCGCTTCAGCATCTCGTCGCGGATGCCTCCCTCGTAGAGATCGCTGATGAGGACGACGACGGTGTCGGCCGGGCGGGTGATCCGGGACTGGCAGTAGGCGAGCGCGCGGTTGATGTCGGTGCCGCCGCCGAGCTGGGTGCCGAACAGGACGTCGACCGGGTCGGCGAGCTGGTCCGTGAGGTCGACGACCGCCGTGTCGAAGACGACGAGCCGGGTGGAGAGGGTGCGCAGGGAGGCGAGCACCGCGCCGAAGACCGAGGCGTAGACCACGGACGCGGCCATCGAGCCGGACTGGTCGACGCAGAGGACGACCTCCTTCTTCGCGGACCGGGCGGCGCGGCCGTGGCCGATGAGGCGTTCCGGCACGATCGTGCCCGTGGGCTCCCCGCCGTCCCGGCCGGGGACGGTGAGGTAGTGCTTGAGGTTGGCCCGGACGGTGCGGTCCCAGTCGATGTCGTGGTGTCGCGGCCGGCTGGTCCGCGCGGAGCGGTCGAGGGCCCCGGACAGGGTGGCCCTGGTACGGCTCTCCAGCCGCTTCTCCAGGTCCGCGACGACCTTGCGGACGACGGCGCGCGCGGTCTCCTTGGTCGTCTCGGGCATCGCCTTGCCGAGCGAGAGCAGGGTGCCGACGAGGTGGACGTCCGGTTCGACCGCCTCCAGCATCTCCGGCTCCAGGAGCAGGGCGGAGAGGCCGAGCCGGTCGATCGCGTCGCGCTGCATGACCTGGACCACGGAGGCGGGGAAGTACGTCCGGATGTCCCCGAGCCAGCGGGCGACGGCGGGCGCCGACGCGCCGAGCCCCGCCGCCCGTCCGCCGGAACCCCGGCCACCGGGCCTTCTGCCGCCGCTGTCCCCGCCGTAGAGCGCGGTCAGCGCACCGTCCATCGCCGCGTCCTGGCCGGTGGGGGTGCAGCCCGTGCCTTCGGTGCTGTCGGCTCCGAGCACCATCCGCCACCGCCGCAGCCGCTCGTCGTCGGGCACGCCCGGGGTGGGCGGGGGCGCGGTGGCATGGGCGGGGGCGGGGGCCTCCGGTGCGGTGATCGGGTGGTTCGCGGTGGTCGGGTGGCTCGTGGCCGTCGGGTGGTTGGTGGCCATCGGCTGGTTCGTGGTCGTCGGGTGGTCCATCGTCTCCCCCGTCGGGTCGGTCGTGGCCGGGTGCGCCCCCGTGTCCGTCGTCATCCGGCCGCCCCCGCGGGCTCGGGCGGGCGGCCGAGCAGCAGGCGCAGCACCGGCTCCACCGCGTCCGCCCTGCCCCGGTCGAGGCCGGGCCCGAAGCCGCCGACCGAGCGGCCGGCGTCGCCACGCGCGGCCCCGGCGGCGGGCCCGCGCCGGACCAGCTCGCCCAGGGTGCGCCGTACGGCAGGCTCGTACGCGGAGAACGTGCGGCGCAGCAGCGGCAGCACGTCCGTGAACCGGTCGGCGGGGATACCGGCCAGCCAGGCGTCGACGAGGGTGAGCAGCCGTTCGTCGTGGACCAGCAGCATGCCGCCGCCCGACGCGCCGCCGGCGAACCCCTCGATCCAGGCGGCGGCGTCGGCGGGCGGGGTGCCGGGCGAGAGGGCCAGGCCCATCAGCCGGGCCGCCTCGTCCTCCGCCAGCCGCCCCTCGTCCAGGAGCAGCCGGGCGGCCCGGCCCCGGATGACCCCGGCGACCGTGTCCCGGGCCGCCAGCTTGTGCAGCACGGCGTCCCAGCGGTCCCGGAGCCCTTCGGCGCGGGCCGGGCCGGAGTCCAGCAGCCCGATCGCGCCGTGCACGGCCTCCACCTGGCGGCGCAGCGCCTCGGCCCCGTCCGCGTCGAGGCCGGTGCAGGCGGGCGGGAGGCCGACGCAGATCCGCTCGGCGAGTCCGGCGGCGACCTCGGCGAGCGCAGCCGTGTCCGTGGAGCGCACGTCCCCGTACCGCAGGGCGCGGGCCAGGGCGGGCAGCGCGTCCGCGAGGTGGCCGACGTCCGCGTCGACCGCGGCCCGGTCGGCGAGGGCCCTCATCACCGCGGGCAGGGCGTCGGGCAGGCCGGCCAGGAGACAGCGCTCGGCGAGGGCGGTGATGCCGGCGAGCGCCGCCGCCTCCCGGGCCAGGGACTCGGCCTTCGCCGTGGCGGCGGTGAGGACCGTGGTGCCCCACATGCCCGCCTCCGCGACCCGGACGGACAGCTCCGGCTGCCAGCTCAGCCGCCAGCTCTCCCGGAAGGTGCCGGTGCCGCTGCGCCCCTCGACCGGCTCCCCCCAGCGCACGTCGAGGAGGCGCAGCCGGTGCAGGAGGCGGCTGCGGGCGGCGTCGGTGTCCTTGCGCAGGTCGAGGCCGAGCCCGCGTTCCGCCGCCTCGGGCTTGAGTCTCAGGGTCCGCTGGGTGCGGGTCAGGTCCCGTTGCAGCGGGACGGCCGGGGCGGAGTCCGGCACCTCGCCGAGGCTCTCGCCGACGATCAGCCGGTCCTGGACGAGGGCGAGCGGGACGTCGGACCCCTCGCACATGACGGCCCGTACGGCGTCGGTCGTCTCGCCCAGACCGGCCAGCGGGCGGCCCCGGAGGGCGGCGAGGGTCTCCGCGAGCCGGACCGCCTCGATGACATGGGCGGTGGAGACGGACCGGTCCTCGGCGCGGAGCAGCCCGGCGACCTTGGTCATCCAGCGCTCGATCGGCCGGTCGGGGACGTCGAAGAGGTGCCCGTACCAGCCGGGGGCGTCGATCCCGGCGCCGTAACCGCTGTGCCGGGCGAGGCGGCGGTGGGTCCACGGCACCCAGGTCAGCTCCGCCTTGACCTTCGGGAGCCCCTTGAGCAGGGCGCGGTCGGCGGCGAGGGTGGTCCGCGCGGCGAGGGCGGGCACGTGCCAGGCCCCGCAGACCACGGCGACGGCGTCCCCGAACTCCTTGCGCACCGTGCGCAGCTGAATCCGCATGTACGCCTCGCGCACCGCGTCCCGGGGCCGGTCGCCGTCGCCGTACGCCTCGCGGAGCGCGCCCATGGCCTCCGCCAGCGCGGCGAACGGGGCGAGCGCGGCCCCCGGGTCGTACTCGTCGCCCGCGCCGGTCCCACCGTCCCCGCCGGCTGCCCCGGTCGCACCGGACCCGTCGCCTGTCCCGGTGCCGCTGTCCGTCCCGGTCGTGCCGCCCGTCCCGGTCCCGCCGCCCGGGGAGCGGTGTTCGACGACGTCCTCCCACCAGCGCTCGGGGTCGTCGTACCCGGCGGTCTCGGCAAGCACCCGGATCGGGTCCACGGCGGGTGTGACCTCGTCCTCTGCCCGCTCCCCCGACGGCTCCCCCTCCTCGGCGCGGGGGGCCTCCCCCGCCCCGGGCGCGGGGGCCTCGATCGCGAGCGAGTGCGCGGCGGGCAGGTCGATGAAGCGGACCGGGACGCCGTGGTCGAGGGCCCAGCGGAGGGCCACCCACTCCGGCGAGAACGCGGCCATCGGCCAGAAGGAGGCCCGGCCCGGGTCGTCCACGGCGTGCGCGAGGAGGGCGACCGGCGGGCGCATCGCCGGATCGGCGGCCAGCGGCAGCAACGCGTCGCCCTCGGGCGGTCCCTCGATGAGGACGGCGGCCGGGCGGGCGGCCGCGAGCGCGGCGAGCACCGCCCGCGCCGATCCGGGCCCGTGGTGCCGCACCCCCAGCAGCCACGGCCCGGCGGGCGGCGCGGAGGCGGCGGGCCGTGCGGACGCGGCGGGCACCGTGGGCCGTGCGGAGGCGGCGGGCCGCGCGGGCGCGGGGGACGTCATGCGGACACCTCGCGGCAGGCGCGGTAGAAGTCCTTCCAGCCGTCCCGCTCGCGGACCACGGTCTCCAGGTACTCCTGCCAGGCCACCCGGTCGGTCCCGGGGTCCCGGACGACCGCGCCGAGGATGCCGGCCGCGACGTCGTCGGGGCGCAGCACGCCGTCGCCGAAGTGGGCGGCGAGCGCCAGGCCGTTGGTGACGACCGAGATCGCCTCGGCGGTGGAGAGCGTGCCCGAGGGGGACTTGAGCTTGGTGCGCCCGTCGGTGGTCATCCCCTCGCGCAGTTCGCGGAAGACCGTCACCACGCGGCGGATCTCGGCCGGCCCCTCCTGGGCGACCGGGAGGTCGAGCGACCGGCCTATCTGGTCGACGCGCCGGGACACGATGTCGACCTCGTCCTGCGCGGTGGCGGGCAGCGGCAGCACGACGGTGTTGAACCGGCGGCGCAGTGCGCTGGACAGCTCGTTGACGCCCCGGTCCCGGTCGTTGGCCGTGGCGATGAGGTTGAACCCCCGGACGGCCTGCACCTCCTGGCCCAGCTCGGGAACCGGGAGGGTCTTCTCGGACAGGATCGTGATGAGCGCGTCCTGCACGTCGGCGGGGATGCGGGTCAGCTCCTCGACCCGGGCCGTCATGCCCTCGGACATGGCCCGCATCAGCGGACTGGGCACCAGGGCGTCGCGGCTGGGGCCGTGGGCGAGGAGCTGGGCGTAGTTCCACCCGTAGCGGACGGCCTCCTCGGGCGTCCCGGCGGTGCCCTGCACGAGCAGGGTCGAGTCACCGCTCACGGCGGCCGCGAGGTGTTCGGACACCCAGGTCTTGGCCGTGCCCGGGACGCCGAGCAGGAGCAGCGCCCGGTCGGTGGCGAGCGTGGTCACGGCCACCTCGACCAGACGGCGCGGGCCCACGTACTTGGGCGTGATCACCGTCCCGTCCGGCAGCACCCCGCCCTGCAGATAGGTGGCGACGGCCCACGGCGAGAGCCGCCAACGGGCGGGGCGGGGGCGGTCGTCGGCGGCCGCGAGCGCCGCGAGCTCGTCCGCGAACGCGTCCTCGGCGTGCGGGCGCAGCGCCTCCGCCCCCGCCCCCGGCGCACGGGCCGCCCCGGTCGCGGCACCCGGCGCGGGCGGGGTGTTCGCGGCGGCCGGAGCGGTCGCGGCGCCCGGGGTGGCCGGGGTGGTCGGAGTGGTTGCGGGCACGGTCATGGTTCCCCCTCCAGATCGGTCGACCCGATGTGGTTCCCACCGTGCACCATGGCACTGACAACGGGCCCTGACCGCAGGTCAGAGCCCGTCCGCGCGGGAGGCGTTACCGCCCGGGGGCGTCAGCCCGCGATCGGCGACACGGCGACGCAGCCGCCCGCCGAGAGCATGCCCTCACCCTTCGCCTCCTTGATCACCTTGCCCTTGTAGGTGATGGTGCAGGTGACGTCGGAGCCGCCCGCGTCCAAGGCCAGCGGCATGACGGCGGGCGGCATGATGCCGCGCAGCTTCACGGTCTTCTTCCACGGCAGAGTGGGCGCGTCGACGGTCTCCAGCTCGGGCTCCATGGCCTTGCCGCCGCCTCCGTGGTACGTGATCTCGTCGACGCTCGTGCCGGTGACCTCGTACGTGACCTCGTAGGTCTCGTCCACGGCCTCGTCGACCGCCTTGTTGACCGCCTGGTCCACCGACTCGGCCGAGCAGGCGCCGAGTCCGAGCACGAGGACGGAGACCGCGAGGGCGCGGGTGACACGGGTGGTGCGGTTCATCTGGGATCCCCCCTGGATCGGTCCGGGCACGGATCCGTTCCGTACGCGGAGACCGCAGAGAAACGCAAAGAGCAGGCAAAGTCAAATTGATACCGAACGGGCGCTTTCGCAGGTCGGAGCGATTGTCAGTGCCGACCCCTACCGTCGGAGACATGCAGCTATCTCACGGGGGAGAGACGTCGCCCGCCGCCGCGCCGGTGGCGCGCTGGTCGGTGGAGCAGGTGCTGGCACTGGCTCCTGACGCGGCATCACGGACGGCGGGCGGCAGACTCGGCACGGCCGGGCCGTGGTCCGGCACGGGCGGGGACGGCGCGGGAGCGGTGTGGGGCCGGTGCGAGGGGAGCGGAAGCGCGCCGTACCGGACGGTGGTCGATCTCACGGGCCCGGCGTACCACTGCTCCTGCCCCAGCCGGAAGTTCCCCTGCAAGCACGCCCTGGGCCTGTTGCTGCTGCGGGCGGCGGACGAGGCCGCGTTCCGGCGGTCGGATCCGGCCGACTGGGCGGCGGCGTGGATCGAGGGCCGGCGCCGACGCGCGGACGGCTCACCGGGGAGCGGGGCCGCGCGGGAGCCGACGAGCACGGACGCCGCCAGGAAGCGGGCGGAGCGCCGCGCCGAGCGGGTGACGGGCGGGGTCCGGGAGCTGGAGCAGCGGCTGTCCGATCTGCTGCGCGGCGGGCTCGCCACGACCGAACGCGCGGGCTACGGCCTATGGGAGGAGACCGCCGCCCGCATGGTCGACGCCCAGGCCCCCGGTCTCGCCGCCCGGGTGCGGGAGTTGGGGGCGATCACCGGGTCCGGGCCCGGCGGGCCGGTGCGGCTGCTGGAGGAGTGCGGTCTGCTCCACCTGCTGGACACGGCGTGGCTCGGCCGGGAGCGGCTGCCGGAGCCGCTGGCCGCGACCGTACGGACCAGAGTGGGGCTGCCCGCGTCCGCCGAGGGTCCGCCGGTCCGGGACCACTGGTCGGTGCTCGCGCAGTACGACACCCCGGACGGGAGGATCGTCGCGCGGCGGATCTGGCTGTACGGGCGGGATTCGCACCGCACCGCGCTGCTGCTCTCGTTCGGCGCGCCGGGCCGGCCCCCGGCGCAGGCGCTGCCGGTGGGCACGGCGATCGACGCCGAGCTGACGCCGTATCCGGGCGGCGGACAGCTCCGCGCGGAGTTGGGCGAGCAGTTCGGAGCGGTGCCCCCGGCCGGCCCCCCGCCGGGGATCGCCGCGGCGGAGGCGCCCGCGGTCTACGGGAACGCCCTGCGGGACGATCCGTGGCTGGACGCCTGGCCGGTCGTCCTGCGCGACGTCGTACCCGTGCCGGCCGGGGACGGCTGGCAGTTGGCCGACGCCCGGTCCGCCTCCGCGGTGCCGATCGCCCCGGCCGCGCTCTCCCGGCCGGGGCTGTGGAAGCTCGTCGCGCTGTCCGGCGGGGGGCCGGTCACGGTGTTCGGGGAGATCGGCCACCGCGGCTTCGATCCGTACGCCGCCTGGGACCCGGGCGATCCGGAGGAAGGGGAGGCCGCGCCCGCCGCCGCCCGGTCCGTCGTCCCCCTGGTCTGATCCGACATCCGCGCGTCCCTGCCACGGGAGGGGAAAGATGCCTCGCACGACCGCCCTCGCAACGACCACACCCACCACGTCCGGCCCCACGACGACCGGCTCAGCAATGGCGGGCCCCCCAACGGCCGGCCGCGCGACGGCCGTTCCCGCACGCACCGCCCTTATGACGACCGCTCCCACGACGGCCGCCCCCTTCACGAATGTCACCGCCACCGGCACCAGCATCGCCACCGGCTCCGGATCCGGATCCGGATCCGGATCCGGCTCCGGATCCGCGCATTCCGGCCCGGGCCCCGCGCCCGACCGCGGCCCCGGTCCCGGATCCGCCTCCGCCCCGGGCTCCCCCTCCGTCTCCGGATCCGCCTCCGGCCCTGGCTCCGCCTCCGCCTCCCCCTCCGCCTCCGGCTTCGACGCTGTCGCCGGGCTGTCCTGGGAGGAGCTGGTCACCTCGGCGCTCCTCGGCACCGACCGCCGCCCTCCCGCCCCGCGCGGCGGACCCGCGCCGGCCGACGTCCCGGCGGCCCTGCTGGACGCCGCCGCGCTGCACACCGTGCGGCAGCGCGCAGGGCTACGGCCCGCCGTGCCGCAGGCCCGGCCCGCGCCGGCCGCGCCGGACCCGCGCCCCGCGCTCCCCGAAGCCGCCCGGCTCCGGCTCGCCCACCTGCTCGCCGACCGGGCCGCGCCCTCGGCCGGCGGCCGGCGCGGTGCCGCACCCGACCTCACGGAGCTGATCCCGCAGTGGCTGGCCACCGCCAACCGGATGGGCTACCGGGCCCCGGCCTCGCTGCTGCCGCCCCTGCTGGACGCCGCCCGCGCCCGGACGGACCTGCGGCCGCAGGCGCTCGCGTTCGCCGGACCGCGCGGGCTGTGGCTGGCCGGCCTCAACCCCGACTGGAGGTTCGCGCTGCGCGGTTCGGCGGGCGGCACCCTCCGCCCCGACGTCACGGACCCGGACGCGGTGGCGCGGCTGTGGGAGGAGGGGCTGTTCGCCGAGCGGATCGCGCTGCTCGACGCCGTACGGGCACAGGACCCGCCCGCCGGGACGGCCCTGCTCGCCACCACCTGGGCGGCCGAACGGGCCGAGGACCGGCTGATGTTCCTGGACTCCCTGCGGTCGGGCCTCGGGAACGCCGACGAGCCCTTCCTGGAGCAGGCCCTGTCCGACCGCAGCCGCAACGTGCGCGCCACCGCCGCCGAACTGCTCTCCGCCCTGCCCGCGTCGGCGCTCGCCGGACGGATGGCCGCCCGCGCCCTTTCCTGCGTTCACCTGGACCGTACGGGCGTCTCCCCGGGCATCGCCGTGGAGGCCCCGCACGAATGCGACGCGGGCATGCAGCGCGACGGGGTCGCCGCGGTCCCGCCCGCCGGTCGCGGTGAACGGTCCTGGTGGCTGGGCCAGTTGGTGGAGGCGACGCCGCTCGACGTGTGGGAGGAGCGGTTCGGCGGGCGGGCCGCCGAGGAGGTCGTGGCCCTGCCCGTGGCCGACGAATGGGCCGGTGAGCTGCACGCGGCGTGGTGCCGGGCGGCGGTGCGGCAGCGGAACCCGCATTGGTCGCGGGCTCTGCTCGGGCGCCCGTCGGCCCCTCCGGCGAGCGGCCCCGGGACGGCCTCGATCGCCGAGCGCTCGAAGCTCCTCTCCGTCCTGGAGGAGGGCGAACGCGCGTCCTGGGTCGCCGGGTTCATCGCCGCGCACGGCCTCTCGGAGGCGTTCCAGCTGCTCGGGGTCTGCACGGTCCCGTGGGCCGGGCCGCTCGGGCGGGCCGTGGTCGACGCGCTCGACATCGCGCGGGACGGCGGCAGCTACCCGTGGAGCTTCAGCGGGGTGATGGGTCTCGCGGAACGCTGCCTGGACCCGGCCGAGGCCGACCGGCTGGAGGTCCTGACGGCAGCACAGGACGAACAGGAGGGGGCCTCACCGGGGGCGGGCGGCTACTGGTCGGAGGCGTTCCAGCGGCTGGTCTCCACCCTGCGGCTGCGCGCCACGATGGAGGCGGAACTGCTGGCGGCCTGACGGGCGGAGAGCGGAGCGGGAGAGCGACCGGTGCGGGAGGACGAGGCGGCGGAACGGCCCGTGTGCGCGGGCGCGTCCCCGGCACCGGCCGTTCCCCCTGCGGCGTTCGGCGCCCTGCCCTGTCCGGTGTGCCCCGGGCCCAGTCCGGCGCGCCTCGCCCGTGGCCCGGCGCGCCCTCCCGTGGCCCGGCGCGCCCGCCCGTGGCCCGGCGGCCGGGTCCGGTCCTCCCCGCCCCCGGGGCCGCGCGTTCATCCGCACCTCCGGGCCCGCCACCGGGATGGGCTCAGGTCTGGGCGGCCTGGCGGACGTTGGCGTTGACCCAGTCGACGATCTCGGTGGTCGTCGCACCCGGGGTGAAGAGCTCGGCGACGCCCAGCTCCTTCAACGGGGCGATGTCGTCCTCCGGGATGATCCCGCCGCCGAAGACCTTGATGTCCTCCGCCTCCCGGGCCTTCAGCAACTCGATCACCTTGGCGAACAGGGTGTTGTGCGCCCCGGAGAGGATCGAGAGGCCGATGGCGTCGGCGTCCTCCTGGATCGCCGTGTCGACGATCTGCTCGGGCGTCTGGTGGAGCCCGGTGTAGATCACCTCCATGCCCGCGTCCCGCAACGCCCGCGCGATGACTTTGGCCCCTCGGTCGTGGCCGTCGAGCCCCGGCTTGGCCACCACCACACGGATCGGACCGGTCACACCCATCACTGCCTCCACCTGGTCTCCCGCGCCTGAAGGGACGGGGATGTGAACGAACGTTATCCACAGCATCTCGCAAGGCGCAGTTTCGCGGCAGGCGGGGAGGGGGAAATCACACGTGGGACATGTTCGTCAGGCGTCGTCCCCCGAGTCACACGGCCGCCAGGCCGCACGGGGGCAGGCGCAGGACCCGTCTCCCGGGAGCCGCTACGAGGTCGCCGTACCACCGCGCCGCCAGCCGCACGGCACGGTGGTACGGCCCCGTCGCCGCCCGCCCCCCTTCCCCCACCATCCGGGCGGCGGACCTCGCACCGGCCCACCCGCCAGCGCACCGCACGGGCCGCCGCGCCCGCCTGCGTCAGGAGGCCGGTCGTGAAGCTCCCCCCACCTCTCTCGTTCCTTCCGCCCCTCCCCTCACCGCCGCGTCTCCCCCGCCTTCCTGGCCCCCGGCTCTCGTCCGCTCTGGTCGGCGCCACCGCACTGGAACTGGCCGTCCTCGCCGGACACCTGATCACCTATCCCCTCGGCCTCACCCCCGAGCGCCCCGAGAGTCCCGAACACCCCGAGAGCCGCGCAGGCAGTGCGGGCAGTGCGGGCAGTGCGGGCAGTGCGGGCAGTGAACGCCCGGAGAGTCCCGCCCGCACAGACCGCTCCGAGAACGCCCCCGCCCGTCCCCTCGCCCTCCCGGTCACGGGCGACCCCACCGCCCCCGCCGCCGCACCCCCCGTCGTCCTGCTGCACGGCTTCATCGACAACCGCTCCGTGTTCCTCGTCCTGCGCCGCGCCCTGACCCGGCACGGCCACCGCCGGACTGCCTCGCTCAACTACTCGCCGCTGACCCGCGACATCCGGGCCGCCGCCGCCCTGCTCGGCCGCCAGGTGGAGGCCGTCCGCGCGCGCACCGGGCACGACCGGGTGGACATCGTCGGGCACAGCCTCGGCGGGCTGATCGCCCGGTACTACGTGCAACGGCTGGGCGGGGACCGCCGGGTGCGCACCCTGGTCACGCTCGGCACGCCGCACGGCGGCACCGCCGTCGCCCCCGGGGCCGGCCTTCACCCCATCGTGCGTCAGATGCGCGGCGGTTCCCCCGTGATCGAGGAGCTGCGGCTTCCGGCCCCGGGCTGCCGCACCCGGTTCGTCAGTTTCTGGGCGGAGTTGGACCAGGTGATGGTGCCCGTCGAGACGGCGTGCGTCGACCATCCGGATCTGGACGCGGTGAACGTGCGCGTCACCGGCATCGGGCACCTCGCCCTGCCGGTGCACCCCGCGGTGGCCGCCGCGGTCCGTGAGGTTCTGGAGACTCCGGAGACAGGTGAGGCCGACGTTCCGGTTACCGGTGCGACATCCGCGGCCTGAAATAGAACACCCGTCGAACGTAGGGCCAAGAGCGCGTCTGTCGATCTCCGAAAGACGCTCGATTGCCCGTTTCCTGTGCACGTAAAACCTGTCGAAGATTGTCGTCCTCACATACCGCCGGGTACAGTCGCGGCCACTGCTTCCCCCTGGGACACCCCTGACCGGGACCCAGAACTGTCCTGTTGCCGAGGCGAGAGAGAAGTTGGTGAACGACCAGCACCCCCCCGCCGGGCATGTCGGGCACGACGGCCGACCGACCGGCAGCTTCGCCACCGACCCGCTCTTGGGTTCCTTCCCCGGGGACCACCGAACCGGCTACGACGCGGACCTTTCCGCGGCCGGATACGGCGACAGCGCCTACGGCGCGGGTTACGCCACCACCTACGCGACCGGACAGCCGGACCACAGCGGCCAGTACGACGCGTCCGCCTGGAACACCGGCGCCCAGCAGACCCTGACCTACGACGACGGCTACGCCGCCCAGGACCAGGCCCCCCAGGTCCCGCAGCAGTGGGACGCCACCGGGGCGTGGCAGCAGGTCCCCGGCCAGGACCAGACCGGCGCGTTCCCGGCCACCGGCTTCGCCGACACCGGGTACGGCACGGACACGTCGTACGGCACGGAGACCCCGTACGGCACGGACGCGTCGTACGGCACGGACGCGTCGTACGCCACGGAGGCGTACGGGGTGGGCGCGTACGGCACCGACCCGTACGACACCGGCACGTACCCGGCCGGAACGGCCTACGGAACCGGCGGCGCGTACGGCACGGACGCCCACGAGACCGGCGCGTACCCCATCGGCGCGTACGGCGCGGCCGCCGTCGCCGCCGACACCGGGACGTACGCCACCACCGCCTTCGCCACCGGCGCGTTCGCCCCGGACGCCCAGGACACCGGCACGTACGCCACCGGCGCGTACACCGCCTACGGCACCTCCGTGTACGACTCCGGCGCCTACGACGCGACCGCCTGGAACTCCGGCGCCACGCCCGGGGAGACCGCGTACGGGTCTGAACAGACGTCGGATTCCGCGTACGAACAGGTATCGGCCGACGCGACGGCGTCCGAGGGCCCGGCCGAGCCGGACCACGCGGCCGAGGAGCCCGGGGCCGACCCGTCCTCCACCGCCGAGTTCGCCGCCCTCGCGCCGGAGACCGTCCCGGAGCCGGCGTTCGACGTCGCCCCCGATGACGCGCCCGAGCACGGCGGCGGAGACGCCTTCCCCGCACCGCACCCCGTGAACCGCTCCGCGGGCCGCGCCTCCGCCTCGCGCGGCCGGGCCCGCCGCCGCACCCCCGCCAAGCGCTCCGCGCTGCTGACCGTCGCGGTGCCCTCCGCCTGCGTGATGAGCGTCGCGGGCATCGCGGCCGCCTCGGTCGGCGGGCTGCCCGGCGGCGACGACGCGACGGAGGACAAGACCGCTTCGCTGGCGGTCGCGGACCCCGGCTCGGCCGAAGTGGTCGCCGCGAACAGCCGCCTGGACAGCCAGTTGGAGCAGCTCTCCGCGGGGAGCGACGACTTCCGCGAGCGGGCGAGCCGCACCCAGGAGCGCATCGACCTGCGCGAGAGGCAGGCGGCCGAGAAGAAGAAGCGCGAGGAGGAGGCCGCCCGCCGCGAGGCGCTGCGCCCCAAGTTCGTCCTGCCGGTCAAGCAGCACGGGCTGAGCGCCTACTACGGCCAGGCCGGCATCAACTGGATGTCCGCGCACTCGGGCATCGACTTCCCCGTCTCGTACGGCACTCCGGTGATGGCCGCGACCGACGGCACCGTGCGCACGCAGCTCAACAGCGCCTACGGAGTCATGGCGATCGTGACGGCGGCCGACGGCACCGAGACCTGGTACTGCCACCTCAGCAGCACCAAGATCCGCTCGGGCCCGGTGAAGGCCGGCGACGTCATCGCGTACTCCGGGAACTCCGGGAACTCCACCGGCCCGCATCTCCACTTCGAGGTCCGGCCCGGCGGCGGCTCGGCGATCGACCCGCTGGTGTGGCTGCGCGGCAAGGGCCTCAACCCCGCCTGAGAGGCGCGCGGCACGGAGAACGGCACACACGGAAGGAGGGGGAGGGCTTCGCGGCCCTCCCCCTCCTTCCGTCGTCCCGGCCGGCCCTACAGCTTCTCGACCGGCGCGTACCGCAGGAGCAGCTTCTTCGGGCGCTCGTCGCCGAAGTCGACCGTGGCCTTCGCCTGGTCGCCGTGGCCCTCGACGGCCGTCACCGTGCCCAGGCCGAACTGGTCGTGCGTGACCCGGTCCCCGACCGCCAGGGCGACCGTGGGCTTCTCCGCGCCGCGCCGGGTCGCGAAGCCCGAGGGGCCGGAACGGGAGCGCGAGGAGGACAGCGAGGACGTGATGCCGGAGGTGGGTCCGGCGGGGGCGGCCATCGGCCCCTTGCGCCGCCAGTCCAGGTGCTGTTCCGGGATCTCCTCCAGGAACCGCGAGGGCGGGTTGTACGAGGGCTGCCCCCAGGCGCTGCGCATCGCGGCGCGGGTCAGGTAGAGCCGTTCGCGGGCGCGGGTGATGCCGACGTAGGCGAGGCGGCGCTCCTCCTCCAGCTCCTTGGTCTGGCCGAGGGCGCGCATGTGCGGGAAGACGCCGTCCTCCAGGCCGGTGAGGAAGACGACGGGGAACTCCAGGCCCTTCGCCGTGTGCAGCGTCATCAGCGTGATGACCCCGGAGCCGTCCTCCTCCTCGTCGGGGATCTGGTCGGAGTCCGCGACGAGGGCGACCTTCTCCAGGAACTCGGCGAGGGTGCCCGCACCCTCTTCGTCGCCGCGCTCCTGCTCGAACTCCAGGGCGACGGCGGCGAGTTCCTGGAGGTTCTCGATCCGGGTCTCGTCCTGCGGGTCGGTGGACGCCTGGAGCTCGGCGAGGTAGCCCGTACGCTCCAGCACGGCTTCCAGTACGACGGCGGGCCCGGCGCCGGACTCGACGATCGTGCGCAGCTCCTCCATCAGCGTGTTGAAGCGCTTGACCGCGTTGGACGAGCGGGCGGCCATGCCGTACGCCTCGTCGACGCGGCGCAGGGCCTGCGGGAAGGAGATCTTCTCGCGCATCGAGAGGGCGTCGATCATGGCCTCGGCGCGGTCGCCGATGCCGCGCTTGGGCACGTTGAGGATGCGGCGGAGCGGGACGGTGTCCTCGGGGTTGGCGAGGACGCGGAGGTAGGCCAGGACGTCCCGGACCTCCTTGCGCTCGTAGAAGCGCACGCCGCCGACGACCTTGTAGGGCAGGCCGACGCGGATGAGGATCTCCTCGAAGACACGCGACTGGGCGTTGGTGCGGTAGAAGATCGCGACGTCGCCGGCCTTGGCGTCGCCCGCGTCGGTCAGCCGGTCGATCTCGTCCGCGACGAACTGGGCCTCGTCGTGCTCGGTGTCCGCGACGTAGCCGGTGATGCGGGCGCCGGAGCCGGCGTTGGTCCACAGGTTCTTGGGGCGGCGGCTCTCGTTGCGTTCGATGACGGCGTTGGCGGCGGAGAGGATCGTCTGTGTGGAGCGGTAGTTCTGCTCCAGGAGGATCGTCGTCGCGTTCGGGTAGTCCTCCTCGAACTGGAGGATGTTGCGGATGGTCGCGCCCCGGAAGGCGTAGATCGACTGGTCCGCGTCGCCGACCACGCACAGCTCGGCGGGTGCGTCGTTCTCCCCGGCCGGGCCGACCAGCTCGCGGACCAGCGTGTACTGGGCGTGGTTGGTGTCCTGGTACTCGTCGACGAGGACGTGGCGGAAGCGGCGGCGGTAGTGCTCGGCGACGTCCGGGAACGCCTGGAGCAGGTGGACCGTGGTCATGATGATGTCGTCGAAGTCCAGGGCGTTGGCCTCGCGCAGCCGCGCCTGGTAGAGCGCGTACGCCTGGGCCAGCGTCTTCTCGAAGCCATCGGCGGCCTGCCCGGCGAAGGTCTCCTCGTCGATGAGCTCGTTCTTGAGGTTGGAGACCTTGGCGGTGAAGGACTTCGGCGGGTAGCGCTTGGGGTCCAGGTCCAGATCGCGGCAGACCAGGGCCATCAGCCGCTTGGAGTCGGCGGCGTCGTAGATCGAGAACGACGAGGTGAAGCCGAGCTTCTTCGACTCGCGGCGCAGGATGCGCACGCACGCGCTGTGGAAGGTCATGACCCACATGGCGTTGGCGCGCGGGCCCACGAGCTGTTCGACGCGCTCCTTCATCTCGCCCGCGGCCTTGTTGGTGAAGGTGATCGCGAGGATCTGCCCGGGGTGGGTGCCGCGCTCGGCCAGCAGGTGGGCGATGCGGTGGGTGAGCACCCGGGTCTTGCCGGAGCCGGCCCCGGCCACGATGAGCAGCGGGGACCCGGCGTGGACGACGGCGGCGCGCTGCTCGGTGTTCAGCCCGTCGAGCAGAGCGGCGGGGTCGACCGCCGGGCGCGGGTGGCCGTCCCGGTAGTACCCGTCCCGGGGCGGCGGGGGCGCGTCGTAGACGCTCTCGAAGAGTCCCTCCGGCACCTCCTCGGGCGCGTGGTCCTCGGGGGGCGGCGGCGGGCCGTCCTCCGAGGACTGGAGGCCGGTCAGGAAACTGTCGTCAAAGAGGCTGCTCATCGCCTTCCGAGTCTAGAGTGCCCCGCCGACAACCTTCCTCCGAAGCCCGCGAGCGGCCGCCCGCACCCCTACCCGCAGAGAGCGGACGCCCACATTCCGTGAAAGAGGGCCCGGTCGGAGGGGGTGCGGCACCCCCGATCCGGAAAGGTCACGAAAATGTATCGGGCATATCGCTCACCGTCCTTCCCAGCGGCGGGGCCCTTTGGCTAGCGTGCTCGGTCAGGTGATCCGTACCTCCCTGAGGCGAACCGCGCCTGACGGACACCTCTGCCGAATCCGGCCTGCCGCCTGGCAGTTCGGAACCGGGGACCCACACGCAGAACCGGGGTGAATCGGTCCGCGCCCGCGCGCCCGGACCGTAGGACAGCCTTCCGTTCCGTCCGAACCCGACAGCTAACCCGGTAGGCGGTCCACGGAAGGAGATGCCGTCGTGGCATCGCATCGCAAGCCGCGCACGAAGCTGCGCTCGACCACTCCCGCCATCGGGCTGACGACGGCCGCGCTGGCCTCCGTGACCCTGCTCTCCACGCAGAACGCCACGGCCGCGCCCGCGGAGCCGAAGCCCGCGATCGAGGAGGTCCGGAAGAAGGTCGACGACCTGTACCGGCAGGCGGGCGTCGCGACCCAGGAGTACAACCGGGCGAAGGCCGCGTCCGGGGCGCAGCAGAAGAAGGTCGACGCGCTGCTCTCGGACGTGGCGAAGCGGACCGAGAAGATCAACGAGGCCCGCCGGGCGCTGGGCTCCTACGCGGCGGCACAGTACCGCGACGGCGGCATCGCGCCCATGGCGACGTTCTTCCTGGCGGAGAACCCGCAGGGGTACTTCGACCAGAGCCGGATGATGGACCGGGCGACGGAGCGGCAGCAGAAGGCCGTGAGCGAGTTCCGTACGCAGCAGGCGTCGGCGGCGAAGAAGCGCGCGGAGGCCGTGAAGAGCCTGGAGAGCCTCACCGAGACGCAGGCCACGCTGGCCTCCAGCAAGAAGGACGTGCAGAGCAAGCTCAGCGAGGCGCGCGGGCTGCTGTCCCGGCTGACCGCCGAGGAGAAGGCGCGGCTGGCGGAGCTGGAGCGGAAGAAGGAGGCCGAGGCCAAGGAGAAGGCGGCGAAGCTGGCCGCCCGGCAGGCCGCCGAGGCGAAGGAGCGGGCCGCGGCCGAGGAGAAGGCCCGCGAGGAGGCGGGCAAGGGGTCCGGCGGCGGTACGGGGACGGGCAGTGGCTCCGGTACGGGGACGGGCGGCGGCTCCGGTTCCGGTACGGGCAGCGGCTACACCGCCAAGGCCGAGAAGGTGCTGGCCTTCGCCCGCGCCCAGATCGGGAAGCCGTACGTGTGGGGAGCCTCCGGCCCCGCCTCGTACGACTGCTCGGGGCTGACGCAGGCGGCCTGGCGGGAGGCGGGCGTGACCCTGCCCCGGACCACCTGGGACCAGGTGGAGTTCGGCACCCGGGTCGCCACGTCCGACCTGAAGCCGGGGGATCTGGTCTTCTTCTACGACGACATCAGCCACGTCGGGATCTACAAAGGTGAGGGGATGATGATCCACGCCCCGAAGCCGGGTGCGAACGTGCGCGAGGAGTCGATCTACTCCATGCCGATCTACGGCAGCGTGCGCCCCGCCTGACGCGGCGCCGGGGCGGGCCCGCGAGCCGGCGCGGTCCGCGAGCCGGGTCGGGTCCGCGAGCGGCCGCCATCCGGCCGAGCGGGCGCGCCCGGGGCTCCTCGGGCGCGCCCGCTCGGACCTCAGGTCCAGACCGTGGCGATGAAGATGTTGACGACGGTCAGCCCGCCGACCGCCAGGAACGCGCCCTTGTCGACCTTTTCCTCGTCGCGCTTGACGTAGACCAGGGCGAGGATCACGACCAGCAGCGCCAGCTTGATGCCGATCTTGACGTTGTTGACGGCGTGGTCGTCGGCCTGGTTGAGGCCGACCAGGGCGATGCCGGTGACCAGCATGGTCAGCGCGCCGTGGAGCATCGCGGGGGTGAACCGGGCGGTGCCGGCGCCCATGGCCTTCATCTGGGTCAGGAAGCCGCCCAGCAGGGAGGCGATACCGATGATGTGCAGGGCCACGACAACGTTGATGAGTACGTCCATGGCTCCGGAGCCTAGCCATGGCCAAAGTTTTACCTTCCAGTGAGGCTAGCCTTCCTTGCGCCCTTCCTCCGGTATCGACCGTCTTGACCCGTTAGGACCGGTAAAGGGGCGCATCGCCGATCATCGACGTGCGGTGAAACGTCACTTCAGAGCAATAGCTGTCATGGCGACTCTTTTCCTCGCGCCGGGACCTAGCGTCCATCCCGGACCCGCCGCCCCTCCGGTGGGCAGCCGAGAGGAAGGATGCCGCCCCCGTGGCAGCGCACCGTAGGTCAGCCCACCGGAAACCCAAGCAGCGCCCCCTCGCCGGCTCTGCTGCCCGTACCGCCGCCTCCCTGGCGCTCGCCGGGGCCGCCACCGCCGGCTCGGTCACCTCGGCGGGCGCGGCCCCCGCCGAACCGGCGCCCACCGCCGCCCAGGTCCGCGCGAAGGTGGACCGGCTCTACCACGACGCCGAGGTCGCCACCGAGAAGTACAACGGGGCCAAGGAGCGGGCGGACGCCGCCACCCGCGCCGTGGACGCCCTGACCGACGAGGCCGCCCGCCGCACGGGCCGCCTCAACACCGCCCGGCACGCCCTGGGTGCGCTGGCCACCGCGCAGTACCGCTCCGGCTCCCTCGACCCCGCCGTGCAACTGGCGCTCTCCTCCGACCCCGACACCTACCTGGAACGCGCCGCCTACCTCGATCGGGCGGGCGACCGGCAGAGCGGGCTGCTGCGCGACATCAAGCGGCAGGTGTCCCGGATCGCCCGGGTCAAGGCCCGCGCCGACCAGGAGAGCGAACGCCTCGCCGCCCGCCGCGCCGAACTGCGCGAGCACCGCACCGCGATCCGCACCAAACTGGCCGACGCCCGCAAGCTGCTGGCCACCCTGACCGCCGAGCAGCGCGCCGCCTACGAGCGTTCCGCCGACGCCCGGCACGGCGGCGGCCCCGCCCACGCCGACCGCTCCACCGGCCGCGCCGCCCCGGTCTCGGCGCCGAACTCCCGCGCGGGGCAGGCTATCGCCTTCGCCCACGGTGCGATCGGGAAGCCGTACGTCTGGGGCGCGACCGGCCCGAACGCCTTCGACTGCTCCGGCCTGACCCAGGCGGCCTGGAAGGCGGCCGGCATCAGCCTGCCGCGCACCACGTACACGCAGATCAACGCCGGACAGCGCGTCCCGCGCTCCCAACTGGCCCCGGGCGACCTGGTCTTCTTCTACTCCGGGATCAGCCATGTCGGCCTCTACATCGGCGGCGGCCAGATGATCCACGCCCCGCGCCCGGGTGCGCCGGTACGCATCGCGCCGATCGACCAGATGCCTTTCGCCGGAGCGACGCGGGTGGCGTAGTCCCCGCCCCGCCCCGGCCTCAGACCAGGCGGCGGGCCGTCGCCCAGCGGGTCAGTTCGTGCCGGTTGGAGAGCTGGAGCTTGCGCAGCACCGCGGAGACGTGGGACTCGACCGTCTTCACCGAGATGAACAGCTGCTTGGCGATCTCCTTGTACGCGTACCCCCGGGCGATCAGCCGCAGCACCTCGCGCTCGCGCTGGGTCAGGCGGTCCAGGTCCTCGTCGACGGGCGGGGCGTCCGTGGAGGCGAAGGCGTCCAGTACGAAACCGGCCAGGCGGGGCGAGAAGACCGCGTCGCCCTCCTGGACCCGGAAGACGGAGTCGACCAGGTCGGTGCCGGTGATCGTCTTGGTGACGTAGCCGCGCGCCCCGCCCCGGATGACGCCGATGACGTCCTCCGCCGCGTCGGAGACGGACAGCGCGAGGAAGCGGACGGGATCCTCGGCCGTGCCCATCAGGGGGGCGCAGCGGCGCAGCACCTCGACGCCGCCGCCGCCCGGGAGGTGGACGTCGAGGAGGACGACCTCGGGGCGGGTCGCCGTGATGACGGTGACCGCCTGGTCGACGTCGGCGGCCTCGCCGACCACCTCGACGCCGGTCTCCTCGGTGCGGCCGATCTCCGCCTGCACCCCGGTGCGGAACATCCGGTGGTCGTCGACGAGCACGACCCGTACCCGTCGCTCCGGGCCCCCGGTGGCTTCGGTGTTCTCGGTCATTCGCTCGCCCTCTCCATCTCCAGCTCGACCTCGGTGCCCCCGCCGGGCACCGAACGCAGCCGGGCGGTCCCGCCGTTGCGCTGCATCCGGCCGATGATTGATTCTCGTACGCCCATGCGGTCGGCGGGAACCTCGTCCAGGTCGAATCCCGGGCCCCGGTCCCGTACGGACACGAAGACCGTGCGTCCCTCGACCTCCGCGAAGACCTGGACCGCCCCGCCGTCGCCACCGTACTTGGCGGCGTTGACCATCGCCTCGCGCGCGGCCTGCAGCTGTGCGGTCAGCTTCTCGTCGAGGGGGCAGTCGCCGACCACGACGACCTCCAGGGGCACGCCGTGCTTGTCCTCGACCTCGGCGGCGGCCCGCTTGACCGCCTCGGCCAGGGTCTCCGGCTCCTCGGCCTCGTCCTTGCCGGTGCCCTCGGGGTTGTAGAGCCAGTTGCGCAGTTCGCGTTCCTGGGCGCGGGCGAGGCGCCGGACCTCGCCGCCGTCGTCGGCGTTGCGCTGGATCAGGGTGAGGGTGTGCAGCACGGAGTCGTGGACGTGGGCCGCGACCTCGGCCCGCTCCTGGGCGCGGATGCGCATCAGCCGCTCCTCGGAGAGGTCCTGGGTCATCCGCACCAGGTAGGGGCCGGCGAGCAGGAAGATGCCGGTCAGCACGGCGATGGCGGCGGTGAGGACGTTGCCGAGCTGGGCGGCCGAACCGCGCACGACGAGGAAGACCGCGAGGCCGAGGCCGACCAGGGCGACCCCGGCGAGGCCGCGGGCGAGGTGGAGCAGCTTGCGGTTGCGGCCGACCTCCATCCAGCGGGCGCGGCGGGCGTTGTCCGCCTGCCGCCAGACCAGCACGGAGCCGGCGCCGATCATGAGGGTGGGCCAGATGTAGCGGCCGGTCTCGCCGCCCATGTCGACGTTGACGAAGTACGCGACGGCGCCGACGGCCAGGGCCACCAGCGCGAAGACCTGCCCCTTGTCCGGTCTGCGGAGCTTGCGGCGGCCGTCCGGGGAGGTCTCGAACACGGAGCGGGTCGGCTCGACGCCGCCGACGCCGAGCGGGACGACGATCCAGAAGACCGCGTAGAGCAGGGAGCCGAGGCCGTCGGTGACGAACAGTCCGAGGAAGACGAGCCGCACCCAGGCGACCGGCAGCCCGAGGTGTCCGGCGAGCCCGCGCGCGACGCCGCCGAGCAGCCGTCCGTCGGCGCTGCGGTAGAGCTTGCGCGGTGCGGGCTCCTCCGCGTCGGCGGCGAGGGAGCTGGCGGCTCGGGCGGTGGCGGCTGGCATACCCCGATCGTCACACGGGCGGGTGCGGGGCGGCATCAGGGTAGTCCCCCGAACTGACCCTGACGCCCTCCCCCGCGCACGGCCTGGTGGCAGCCCCCCTCACCTTCACGACCGGCGCGCGCGGGTTCGCGCGCGCCGCCGGCTCCCCGCGCCCGTCGGCCCCACGCCGTCGCCTCCCCGACGCGTCCGGCCCGCGTACCCGGCGTGTCTCCGTGAGCCCGGCCCGCGACCCCCGACGCCCCCCGCCTCCCGGCGCGTCCGGCTCCCCCGCGCCGCGTCCCGCCTCCCCGGCCCTTCAGGGGCGTACGCGGGCAATATCAGGGACCGGCCAGGGTCGGGGCGGGTCCCGGCGGGCGTTCCGGCCCGTCACCATGGAGGCATGACCGCTCCCTCCAACGCCGCTCCCGGCGTCGCGCCCCCCGAAGCGCCGAAGCCGGCGCTGCGGCGCACCCCGCGCCAGAAGGTCGTCGCCGGGGTGTGCGGCGGGCTGGGCCGGTACTGCGACGTGGACCCGGTGATCTTCCGGATCGTGCTCGGCGTCCTCTCGGTGACCGGCGGCATCGGTCTGATCTTCTACGGCTTCGCCTGGCTGCTGCTGCCCGCCGACGGCGAGGACCAGAACGAGGGGCGCAAGCTGCTGTCCGGCCGGGTCGACGGGGCGGCGCTGGCGGCGCTGCTGCTGGCGCTCATCGGCTGCGGGATGTTCCTCTCGATGCTGCACAACCGGGGCATGCTGTCCTTCGCCGCGCTGCTCTCGGTGGCCGTCGTCGGCTTCTTCGTGTGGACCCGCTCCTCGGCCCCCGAGGACCCGGCGGCCCCGCCCGGCGCTCCGGCGGCCCCGGCCGGTCCCGCGCACACCGGCGGGCTCGGCGCCCCGCCGCCGGAGGTGAAGGCCCCGCCGAAGCCGGGCGGCCCGTCGTGGTGGCGGGACCCGATCGTCAAGGACGGCACGACCGGTCCGGTGGGCGCGGGGTATCTGTGGGGCCCGTCGGACACGGACCCCGCGGCGGCGCGCGACGATCTGAGGGCGTCCCGGCCCGGCCCGGACGCCCCGTTCCGGACGCCGGCGCCGGCGTCCTCCCCGCGCGGTCCGCGCTCCATCGGCGGCCCGGTCTTCCTGACCGCGCTGGTGGCGGGCGGTCTGGGCACCGGCCTGAGCTGGGACCACCAGCCGCTGGGCACCGCGCTCCAGATCGGCCTGGCCGCGGCGCTCGGCGTCTTCGGGCTCGGCCTGCTGATCGCCTCGGTGCTGGGGCGGACCGGCTTCGGCACGGTCTTCCTGGCGGTCGCCACGGCGGGTCTGCTGGCGGGTGCGTCGGCGCTGCCGAAGGACATCGACGCCTCGTGGGGGGAGCGGGACTGGCGGCCCGTCTCGGCGGGCGCGGTGCGGCCGCACTACGAGCTGAGCACGGGCGACGCGCGGCTGGACCTGTCCGGGCTGAAGGTCCCGGCGGGCGAGACCGTCCGCACCCGGCTCGACGTGGCGGCGGGCCGGGCGGCCGTCGTCGTCCCGGCGAACGTGACGGTGAAGGTGCGGGCCGAGGCGGATCTCGGGGAGGTCCGGCTGGAGGACGGGCAGCGGGTCCGGGTCCGGATCGACAACGGCGAGTCGACCGAGCGCACACTGAGACCCCCGAAGGGCACGCCGCCCGCCGGGACGATCGAGCTGAGGGTGGAAGTGGGCATCGGACAGGTGGAGGTCACCCGTGCCGCGTCATGAGTTCCGGCCCGGCCGCGCGGTGGCGGGCCTGACGATGCTGGGTCTGGCCGGTGGCTACGCGGCCGACGCCGCCGGGGCCTGGGACGCCCCGTGGGCGTTCTTCCTGCCGCTGTTCCTCGGCGGGCTGTGGCTGGCCGCGACGGTGACCTGGGTCGCCTACAGGGTGCGGCGGCGTCGCGAGGCGAGGAAGGCGTCGGCGGAGAACACCGTCGCGCCGGCCAGTGCCAACGGCAGCCACGCCATCAGATAGGGCAGGTCGTTGCCGTAGTAGTACGGGGTGGACTGCCAGCTCACCGTCAGCCACAGGCTCAGCGAGATCAGCGCGCCGCCGAGCGCGGCGAGCCGGGTCCAGAGGCCGACGAGGGTGCCGAGTCCGACGAGGAGTTCGCCGATCGCGATGGCGTAGCCGAACCCCTCGGGGCTCTTGAGCGCCAGGTCGACGAGGGCGGGGATCGCGGAGGAGTCGCGCACCCCGCGCATCACCGCGGCGATCGATCCGGCCCCGTCCGCGGCGAGGAACGCGCCGTCGGTGAGCTTGTCGAGCCCCGCGTAGACGAAGGTGACGCCGAGGAAGATCCGCAGGGGCAGCAGGGCGTACCTGCCCGCCTGCTCCTTCGGCGTCCTGCGCCCGCCCGGACCGTACGATCCGCCGCCGTACCCGTTCATCGCCGCCGACCCACTGTCCGGAATCCCATCCTCCAGACCCTACGCACGCCTCCGGTGCGCCGCGCACCGGGGGCCGTATGCGAGCAGAGCGGCCGGGCGGTGGGAGGAAGGAGGCGGGAGAGCCGGTCAGTCGGTGACGTCGATGGCGACGCGTTCGGTCTCCACCCCGGCGGCGGTGATGACCTGGACGTCCACGGTGCCCGGCTCGACCTCGACCGGGACGGGCACGGTGAGGACGGTGTCCGTCGGGTTGGCGAAGCCCCCGGCGACCGGGACCAGCGGGACGTGTACGTGGACGGTCCCTATCCGGACGACGAGCCGGGCCAACAGGTCGGGCGTGCCCGCGCCGGGCGGTACGAAGCCCGCACCCCGGATCTCGATGTCGTCGCCGGTACGGATCGGGGCGTCGAGGTCCCCGGCCTCCCGGGCCCGTACGACGGAGAGCACGACGGGGCGGCCGCCCTCCGCGTACTTCCCGGCGAAGTAGGTCGCCGCCGAGACCGCCACCAGCAGGGCGAGCCCCCACGGCAGATCAGGCACCTGCTCGGGGCGGCGGGCCAGGCGGACCGCGGCGAACAGCACGGCGACGGCGCTGACCAGCACGTACTGCACATCGGTGAACGACCCGCGCCCCGAGTCGTCGGTGAGCAGGTCGGCGGCGCGCGGCCGGTCCGCGCGCAGCTTCTGGAGCCGCCGGCCCAACACCCGTACGGTCACCACCCGGCGTACGACGACGGCGACCGCGCACACCAGAGCCAGCACGGCCACCACGCCCGCGGAGCGCACCAGGTCGAGCCCCTCGATGAGCGCGTCCCGCTCGTCCGGGTCGGAGGCCCCGGCCAGTTGGAGGGCGAGGACGAGGACCGCGAAGACGACGAGCAGCACCCAGGCGGCGGCGACCGTCCGGGAGGTGGAGAGCCGGTTGTCCTCACCGATCAGCGGGGCGAGGAGGCCGCCCCGGGCGCGGTGGTAGCGGGCGGCGGCGGTGAGCAGGGCGGCCGTGACGAGGGCGGCGAGGAGAGCGGCGGTGCGGGCGGTGGACCAGCCGGCCCCGACCGCGGTGGCGCAGGTGCCGACGAGGAGCGCCCCGACCGCGCCCCAGACGGTGAACAGGGTGGTCCGCCACACCTGGTGGAGCCAGGCGTCCCCGGCTTCCCGGGCCCGTTCGGCGACGGTGCGGGCGGACCCGGTCAGCTCGTCGGAGACCCACTGCCGGGACGCGGAGGGCGACTGCGCGACCCCTGCGGGCAGCCCGTCGCCGGCGGCCAGTGCGTCCCGTTTGGCCAGGAACGCGGCGACCGCGCGCCGATGTCCCCGGCGTGCCCCGTGCGGGCAGTCGCCGCACGTACAACCGCCCCCGTGCGTGCCGTTCACCTGTGCTTCGTCCAACGCCACGGAGGATTACGCCCTTTCCCGGCCCGTCCAGCCAACTCACCCGCGATATCTGCGAATTGTGCCGTACCGGGCGGGCCGGCCGCGCGGCGGGGCGGCCCGGGGGCGGGCCTCGTCAGAACGTTCGACTGATCCGCTGCCACAGGGGCTGGTAGTTGATCCAGGCCACCAGGTCGCTGCCGAGCTGGTCGCGGGTGGTGAGGGCGTCCTGGTGTGAGATCAGCACGGGCTTCCCGGCGGCCCGCGCCAGCAGTTGCACCTGGCAGGCGCGTTCCAGCGTGAGGAACCACCAGGCCGCCGCGTCCACCGAGTCCCCCACGGTCAGCAGCCCGTGGTTGCGCAGGATCACCGCCTTGCGCGGGCCGAGCACGGCGGCGATGCGGCGCCCCTCCTCCTCGTCCACGACCACCCCCGTGTACGCGTCGTACAGCGCGTGGTCCTCGTAGAAGGCGCAGGACTCCTGGGTGATCGGCTCGATCGGCTCGCCGAGCGCGGCCAGTGCCCGGCCGTGCGTGGAGTGGGTGTGCGCGACGGCCACCGTGTCCGGACGGGCCCGGTGCACGGCCGCGTGGACGGCGAACGCGGCCTGGTTGACGTGAAAGCGGCCCCGCACCACCTGGCCGTCGCCGTTGACGAGGATGAGGTCCTGCGGGGCGATATCGGCGAAGGGCGCGCCGAACGGGTTGACCCAGAAGCAGTCGGCCAGCTCGGGATCGCGGACGGTGATGTGCCCGGACACCCCGTCCTCGTACCCGAGCTGTCCGAACAGCCGCAACGCGCCCGCCAGCCGCTCCCTGCGGTACGCGCGTTCCTCGTCCGGCGAGGCGTGCACGGGCGGCATCGCGAAGTGGAGCTGTTCGACGGGTATCGGGGCGGGGGCGGGCACGGCGACGTGCTCGGACATGGCGGCTCCTCGTGTTCCCAGGGCGTACGGGACCGGAAGTTACCGCCGGGTGGGGTCGGTGAGAAGGGCTCCGCCGGGCGGGATCAGGTGGAGAGCACCAGATAGGCGAGGGTGAAGGAGGAGCGGTAGCCGCCGTAGTAGCCGGTGCGGCGGGCGTCGACCTCGGCCGTCACCTCGGCGTGCAGCGGGTGGCCGGGGTGTTCCAGGGCCCAGCGCTGTCCGCGTCCGATCGGGCCCTCCGATTCGAAGAGGTCCCATTCGCGCTGGTCGGCGACGGTGATCTGGAGGGCGCGCAGCCCGTGGGACTCCGCCAGCCGGATCAGCTCCAGGAGCGAGCCGTAGTCGCCGGGCTCGGCGCCGAGGCCCGCCAGCGCGGCGGGGGTCGGCTCCTGCTGCCAGATCCCCTCCCCGAACAGCACCCGCCCGCCGGGGCGCACGGCGGCGGCGAGGGCGGCGAGGGCGTTCCCGGTCGACTCCCGCGCCGTGGCGCCGGGCCAGGCGTGCGAGGAGCCGATGGAGACCGCGAGGTCGTAGCCGCCCTCGGCCCATGCGGCGGCGGGCGTCTCGTGGAACCGCACCCGTTCCGCGAGTCCCCGTTCCTCCGCGAGCCTCCGTCCGCGCGCCACGGCGGCCGGGTCGGTCTCGATCCCGTCCCCGGCGGCCCCGGGCGCGGCCTCCACGAGCCGCGTCAGCAGCTCGCCCCACCCGCAGCCGAGGTCGGCGATCCGGGAACCGGGCGCGGGCGCGCAGGCGGCGACGAGCCGGGCGGCGTGCTCCTCGGAGAGCGGGGTGTTCCAGGTGAGGCGGTCGTTACCGGCGGCGGACATGAGAGCGCGGACTTCTTCGGCGGACATGGGGGTGGAGCCTGGCACGGGCGGAGCGGCCCGTGCCAGGGAATTACCGGCGGCCCCGGCGGTAGAGGTCGCCGAGGTCCACATCGATCGGGAAGGGAACGGACAGGTTCATCTTCTGGTGGTGGATTCCGGTGGGCGTGTAGGCGCGCGTCGCCGGGTCGAGCTCGTAGACGTAGACGACCGGCAGATCGTCGTCTCCCTGCTCGACCCGCCAGAAGTGCTTGACCCCGGCCTCGGCGTACTTGCGCGGTTTGACGCCCCGGTCGCGCTCGACGGAATCGGGGGACACGACCTCGACGGCGAGGACGACGTCCTCCGGTGCGTACCAGGTCTGGTCGGGTCCGGTGTCGGCGTCGGCCCGGTACACCAGCAGATCGGGCTCCGGGCGGTTGCTCGTGTCCAGCCTGATGGTCATCTCCCGGTCGACGTCCAGATCCGCGGGGACGTGGGCGAGGAGGGCGGATTCCAGGAGCCACAGGGCTCGCGTGTGGAACTTCCGCTGCGGACTCATGAAGACGAGACTCCCGTCGATCAGCTCGGTGTGGGGCGGGAGGCCCGGAATCCGGTCGAGGTCGTCCGCCGTCCAGCCGCCTTCCGGCGGTACGGGCCACCGGTTCGGCTCCTGCTCAAGCCTGTCCTCGGGTGCGGCGCTCATAGTTGCTCCCATACGCCGAAGTCTCGTCTCTTCACTCAGCGTACCCATGCGATACGACAATGCCGCCGCCCAAACGAATGAGCGACGGCATCGGCGTTGACCAGGAGAGGCCCTACGGGCTCACCAGGAGCGGGAAGGTCACTCCCACTCGATCGTCCCCGGCGGCTTGCTCGTCACGTCGAGCACGACGCGGTTGACGTCGGCGACCTCGTTGGTGATGCGGGTCGAGATCTTCGCCAGCGTCTCGTACGGCAGACGCGACCAGTCGGCCGTCATGGCGTCCTCGGAGGAGACCGGGCGCAGCACGATCGGGTGGCCGTAGGTGCGGCCGTCGCCCTGGACGCCGACCGAGCGGACGTCCGCGAGGAGGACCACCGGGCACTGCCAGATGTCACGGTCGAGACCGGCCGCCGTCAGCTCCTCGCGGGCGATGGCGTCGGCGTCGCGCAACAGGTCCAGGCGGTCCTTGGTGACCTCGCCGACGATCCGGATGCCGAGGCCGGGGCCGGGGAACGGCTGGCGCTGGACGATCTCCTCGGGGAGGCCCAGCTCCTGGCCGACCATGCGGACCTCGTCCTTGAACAGCTGGCGCAGCGGCTCGACGAGCTGGAACTCGATGTCGTCGGGGAGACCGCCGACGTTGTGGTGCGACTTGATGTTGGCGGTGCCGGTGCCGCCGCCGGACTCGACGACGTCCGGGTAGAGCGTGCCCTGGACGAGGAAGGCGACCTCGGGGCCCTCCTCCTGGAGGATCTCCAGCTGGGCCTGCTCGAAGACGCGGATGAACTCGCGGCCGATGATCTTCCGCTTCTGCTCCGGGTCGGAGACCCCGGCGAGGGCGTCGAGGAAGCGCTTCTCCGCGTCGACCACCTTCAGCTTCGCGCCGGTCGCGGCCACGAAGTCCTTCTCGACCTGCTCGGTCTCGCCCTTGCGCATCAGGCCGTGGTCGACGTAGACGCAGGTGAGCTGCGAGCCGATGGCCTTCTGGACGAGCGCGGCGGCGACGGCGGAGTCCACGCCGCCGGAGAGGCCGCAGATGGCGCGCTTGTCGCCGACCTGCTCGCGGATGAGGGCGATCTGCTCCTCGACCACGTTGGTGGTGGTCCAGTTCGGCTCGATGCCCGCGCCGCGGTAGAGGAAGTGCTCCAGGACCTGCTGGCCGTGGGTCGAGTGCATGACCTCCGGGTGGTACTGGACGCCGTACAGCTTCTTCTCGTCGTTCTCGAAGGCGGCGACCGGGACCACGTCGGTGGAGGCGGTGACCGTGAAGCCCTCGGGGGCGGCCGAGCAGGCGTCGCCGTGCGACATCCACACCGGCTGCTCGGTGGGCGTGCCCTCGAAGAGCGTCGAGCCCGCCTTGGTGACGTGCAGCGGGGTACGGCCGTACTCCCGGGCCCCGTTGTCGTCGACCGTGCCGCCGAGCGCGGTGGCCATCAGCTGGAAGCCGTAGCACATGCCGAAGACCGGGACGCCGGCCTCGAACAGCGAGCGGTCCAGGGACGGCGCGCCCTCCGCGTACACCGACGAAGGGCCGCCGGAGAGGATGATCGCGCGGGGGTTCTTGGCCAGCATCTCCGCCACCGGCATGGTGGAGGGGACGATCTCGCTGTAGACCCGGGCCTCACGGACACGGCGGGCGATGAGCTGGGCGTACTGCGCGCCGAAGTCGACGACGAGGACCACGTCGGCCGTGGCGTCGGGGGCGGCGGGGGGTGCTGCTGGCACGGGGCGGCCTTCCGGCGGTGGTGAAGGGGGTCGGTTCTTCCGATTCTACCGGCCGTGCGCGCACGGCCGTCCGGGCCGGTCGCGGGCGCACCCCGCCCGCCGCGTCTCACGATCCGGGCCCCGTTTTGCCGGGGCGGCGGAGGCGGGGCCATACTGTCCGCCATGCGTCAGCACACGACCTTCGTCTTTACCTATGGCATCCGGCCCGCCGGCTGCCATGGTCGTGCTGCTTGAGCAACTGACAAGCAACGCTCCAGGCGCCCCGGGCCGACAGGCCCGGGGCGCTCTGCGTTGTCCGGGCCCGTTCGCCCCGGGGTCGCCGCCCACCGACCCACCGGGAGTCACCGCCATGAGCAGCACCACCACCACCGGCACCACCACGGCCACCGGAGCCCGCACCGAGGAGGCCGCCGCCCTGATCGGCGGGGCCCGGGAGCGCATCGACGCCCTCGACGACCGGATCATCGGCCTCGTCCAGGAACGGATGGCCGTCTCGGCGGTGATCCAGGAGGCGCGGATCACCTCGGGCGGCCGCCGGGTCAACCTCTCGCGCGAGACCGCCGTGCTCGGCCACTACAGGGACGCGCTGGGCAAGCCGGGCACCGCGCTCGCGATGACGCTCCTGGAGCTGTGCCGCGGCCGGGTGTGAGGACGCCGGGCAGTCGTACGTACGTCCCCGCGAGCCGGGGCGGGGCGCGCCGGTCCGTCCGCGTGCCGCACGCCGGTCCTCGCGCGGGCGGGCCGGGACGGACCGGTGCGCTCCCGCGAGCCCGGGGGCGGGGAACCCCGGTCCCTCCCCGTGCGGGCACGCCGGTCCCCGCGCGGACCGGCGTGCGGCGGGCGGACCGGCGTGCGGCGGGCCCCGGCGAGGGAACGGTTCTCCGCTTGGCGTGCCAGGGACGCACCTGCGTTCGGGAGCCGTCTCACCCGTACGGCGCGTGACCGGGAGCACGGTGCCTTCGTTGTTCCCGGTGTCCGTGCCAACCAGGGGCGGCGCCGCTAGGAAACAACCACGCGTGGCTCCGCCGGGACGTGTGACGTACTGCAGGTGCGTCGTGGGACCACATCCCGGCGTATGTGACCGGTCCGCAGGGGACAGCAGCCCGGTCACCCCATATGCGGCCGGTGCCGGGGACGCCCGGGACCGGCCGCATCGGAACGTCCTCGGGCGGAGGCCCGCTCCCTCCTCCGCCGTCTCCTCTCCGGCCCGTACGGGTCAGGAGTGCCGGCCCGTCCGCCGTCGTGCCGCCGCGACCAGCGCCAGGCCCGCCGTCAGCGCCACCGCCGCCGCGCCCGCGACCGTCAGCGCGCCCGATCCCGTCGAGGCGAGGCCGCCCCCGTGCCCGGAACCGGTACCGGAGTCCGAGCCGCCGGACGCACCCGCCGCTCCCCCGCCCGGGGCGGAGGTGGCCGGCGCCCCGGACGGGCTCGCGTCCGGGCCCGGGTCCGAGGTCGGCGGGGTGGACGGGCCTCCGTCGCCGTCGTCGCCCGCGTTGAGGACGAGCCGCGCGGTGTTGTTGGCGGGGGCCGGGTCGAACGGGAGCGCCGGGTTCCGCGCGCTGGGCGCGCGGACGGTGACCTCGCCCTCCGCCCCGATCAGGACCTCCTCGATCCGCAGCGCGAACGGCAGGTCGAGGCCCTCCCCGTCGTGGACGGCCGGCGAGGTCGGGCAGAGGTAGCGCGGCGCCGGGCTCCGCTGGTCCTCGCGGTACTCGCCCGCGGCCGTCACCGCGCGGCAGCGGTCCGGCTTCGCGACGACCGACGCGCCCCGGGGCACGGTGAAGTCGACGACGGCCACGTCCTCGCCCGAGCGGAGGTGGCCGATCCAGGCCGGGCCCACGTTGTGGAACCCGACGTCGGCCGTGACGGTCGCGCCCCGGGCCCCGGAGACCCGGTCGCCGTAGGCCGCGAAGTCCGCCGTGTTCTCCGTACGGAAGTCGGCCTCGCGCTCGTTGTCGTGCGGGGTGGGGTCGGCGGTCCGGCCCGCCACGCGGTTCTGCGGGCCGGTCACCGGGACCGCCCTCAGGACGGCGCCGTCGCCGCGCTCGAACGCGGCGGGGGCGGGCCGGGGCGGGCCCGCTTCCTCGATCCGGTACAGGAAGGTGTCGCGGTAGGCGCGTTCGGTGGCCTCGATGGTCAGCGGGGTGGCCAGGGTGTACGCCTCCCCCGCCTCGAACGCGCCCTCGACGGTGCAGAGCGCCGTGGTCCGGCCGACGCCGGACGGGCCGGGGTCGTCCTCGGAGTAGCGGCAGTTGGAGTAGCGCTGCGGGATGTCCAGGCCGCGGGTGTACCGCAGGGTGAGCAGCACGCCCTCGGCGTCCCCGGCCCCCCGGTTGGCGAAGGTGATCGGGGCCTGCTGGCGGTCGCCCGGAACCAGCTCCGTCCGGAAGGGCAGCTCCTCCATCACGAGGTCGGGGCCGCCGACCGTGACCCGCGTGGTGAACGGCGTGAAGGCGGCGCCCTCCGCCTCGCCGGTCACCGTGATCGTGCCGCTGTCGCCCCGCTCGCCGCCGGCGGCGGCCGTGACGACGAGGACGGCGACGGGGTGGGTGCCGGGCCGGACGCCCGTGCCCACGCAGACCGCCTTCGCCCCGGTGACATCGCAGTCCGGAGCCGTCCCGCCGCCGGACGTCCCGGCACCGAGCGCCCCACCGCCGGACGCCTCGCCGCCGGACGCCCCGCCGTCAGATGTCTCGGCGCCGGACGCAGCCCCGTCGAACGCCACGTCGGCGACGCCCGCGACACCGCTCAGGTCGAAGGTGAGCGTGAACCGCCCCGCGAAGCCGGTCCCCTCCTCGCCGGAGGGGGCGGTGACGGTGATCCCCAGCCTGGACGGCTTCGGCCCGCCGCCCGCCCGGTACGGGTGCAGACTCGTCTCCGCGGGGCCGCCGAGCGTGAACACCGGCGGCTCGTCGGCGCGGGCCGGGGCCGCCGCCCCGGCGAGCGGGACCACGGCCAGCAGCCCCGCGGCGGCGAGGAGACCCGCCGCACGGCGCAGCGCGTTCCTCGGGGACAAGCGTGTCATCGAAACCTCTGGTACTCGGCGGGGCCCGCCGCCCGGCAGGACCCTCGCGGCTGCCCCGGTCGCGGGGGCCGCGCTCACTGCGGTCGCCGTGTCCCCTGCGGTCGCTGCGGCAGGTGACACGGTACGGGTTCGACCGCGCCGCTCCCCGGACAGTTGCCCGGAGGAAGATCACGGATTGGGCACAGGCGTGTTCCCGACGCCCTCCACGCCCTTCCCCGCCTCCGTCGTCCCCTTCGGCGGCACCACCGGGATGCCCAGGAACGGCAGCTTCAGCGCGCCGAACGCCTCCTTCGGCACGGCGGGCGTGCGCGGTTCGACCGGGGTGAGCCGCTCGTACGCCGCCCCCTGCTCCGGGCGCGGGTCCGCCTCGCCCTTGTTCGGCCAGAACGACATCGCGCGCTCGGCCTGGGCGGTGATCGTCAGGGACGGGTTGACGCCGAGGTTGGCGGAGACCGCGGAGCCGTCGACGACGCTGATGCCGGGGTGGCCGTAGAGGCGGTGGTACGGGTCGATGACGCCCTCCTCCGCGCTCGCGCCGATCGGGCAGCCGCCGAGGAAGTGGGCGGTGAGCGGGGTGCCCATCAGCTCGCCGATGTTGGACCCGGCGAAGCCGTTGATCTCCTCGGCGAGCAGGGTCGCGCCCCGGGTGGCGTCGGGGATCTGGACCGGGTTCGGCGCGCCGTGGCCCTGGCGTGCGGTGAGCAGGCCCTTGCCGACGCCGCCCGGCTTGCGGTACGTGGTCAGAGAGTTGTCGAGCGACTGCATGACGAGGCCGATGATGGTGCGCTCGGACCAGCGGCGGTTGGAGAGCGAACGCAGCGCGAGGGTGGGGTGCTTGGCCATGTTGCCGAGCCAGCCGAGGACCCGGCGGCCGCCGTAGGGGACCTGGAGGATCGTCAGCGAGCCCATGGCGTTGGAGCCCTTGCCGTAGCGGACGGGTTCGATGTGGGTGTTCTCGTCGGGGTGGATCGACGAGGTGATCGCCACGCCCCGGGTGAAGTCGGCCCGGGCGACCCCGTGCTTCTTGCGGTAGCGGCGGTCGCTGGTCTGCGCGCCCACCAGTCCCTCGGAGTTGGTCCGGGTCAGCTCGCCGAGCTTCGCGGAGATCCGGGGCAGCAGCCCCCGGTCCTTCATGGTGTGCAGCAGGGTCTGGGTGCCGTACGTCCCGGCGGCGATGACGACCTCGCGGGCCCGCAGCCTGGTGGGCCGGGCCCGGCGGCGGCGGTCGGTGGGGACGGTCAGGACGCGGTAGCCGCCCCGGGCGTCGTCGGTGACGGCGACGACGGAGGTCATCGGGTGGATGACCGCGCCCGCCTGTTCCGCGAGGTGGAGGTAGTTCTCGTTGAGCGTGTTCTTCGCGCCGTGGCGGCAGCCCGTCATGCACTCGCCGCACTCGGTGCACGCCTTGCGGTCGGGTCCCGCGCCGCCGAAGTACGGGTCGGGGACGGTGCCGCCGGCCTTGGCCTTCGCGGTGCCGTCGGCGTCCTTGCCGTCGCCGAAGAAGACGCCGACCGGGGTCAGGTGGAAGGTGTCCCCGACGCCCATGGTCTCCGCGACGGCCTTGAGGTGGACGTCGGAGGGGGTCATGGTCGGGTTGAGGCGGACCCCGAGCATCCGGCGGGCCTGGTCGTAGTACGGCTTGAGCTCGTCCTGCCAGTCGGTGATCGAGGCCCACTGACGGTCCTCGAAGAACGGGGCGGGCGGCACGTACAGCGTGTTGGCGTAGTTGAGCGATCCGCCGCCGACGCCCGCCCCGGCGAGCACCATGACGTTGCCGAGCAGGTGGATGCGCTGGAGGCCGAAGAGGCCGAGGGCGGGAGCCCAGAGGTAGTTCTTGATGTCCCAGGAGTTCTTGGGGAGCGTCTCGCGGGTGAAGCGGCGGCCCGCCTCCAGGACGCCGACGCGGTAGCCCTTCTCGGTCAGCCGGAGGGCCGTCACCGCGCCGCCGAAGCCCGAGCCCACGACCAGCACGTCGTAGTCGTACGCGGCGTCGTCCTCGGCCGGGACATGGCTCACGGCCGGTTTCTGGGCAGGGCTGACCTGGGACATGGCACTCCTCGGAACGGAATCGGTACGAAAAGGGCGGACGGTGCGGCGGCGGGCGGACCGGCGGACACGGGTCGGCGTGCCGGTACGGGCCCGGCGGCCCCGGGCCCCGCCACGCCTCCGGGAACGGCCCCCGGGAGGCGCGGCGGTCCCGGATCAGCGCAGTCTGAACGCCTTCATCGCCTTGAGGCTGCGGGTCATGAACGCGGCGTACTTCTCGTCGTCCATCCCGAAGGCGGGCGCGAGCGGGATCAGCCGCTGCTGGGCGACGGTCTGGGCCTCGGTGTACTTGAGGATGCCCTCGGAGCCGTGCCGCCTGCCGAGGCCGCTGTCCTTCATGCCGCCCATCGGGGACTGGACGCTGCCGTAGGCGGGGGCGTACCCCTCGTTGATGTTGACGGTGCCGGTGCGCAGCCGGGCGGCGACCTCGTGGCCGCGCCGGGAGTCGGTGGTCCAGACGCTGGAGTTGAGGCCGTACGGGGTGGCGTTGGCCAGTCCGATCACCTCGTCCTCGTCGCTGAAGCGGTAGATCGAGACGACCGGGCCGAAGGTCTCCTCGGTGCAGACGGCCATCGGGGCCTCGACCCCGTCGAGGATGGTCGGCTCGTAGAACAGCGGGCCGATGTCGGGGCGGGCGACCCCGCCGGCGATGAGGGTCGCGCCCTTCTCGACGGCCTCCTCGACGTGGCGGGCGACTGTCTCCAGCTGGCGTTCACCGACGAGCGAGCCCATGTCGGCCCCGTACGCGAGGGAGCTGCCGAGCCGCATGGCCCGGGTGCGGGCGGCGAACCGCTGCACGAAGTCGTCGGCGATGGACTCGTGGACGTACAGCCGCTCGATGGAGATGCAGAGCTGTCCGGCCGAGGAGAAGCAGGCGCGGACGGCGCCCGCCGCGGCCTTCTCCACGTCGGCGTCCGCCAGGACGAGCATGGCGTTCTTGCCGCCGAGCTCCAGCGAGACGCCGACCAGCCGGGAGGCGGCGCCGACGGCGACCTCGCGGCCGGTGCGGGTGGAGCCGGTGAAGGAGACGTAGTCGGCGCGGCTGACGACCTCCGGGCCGACGACCGGGCCCTCGCCGAGGACGACCTGGAAGACCTCGGCGGGCAGGCCGGCCTCGATCAGCAGGTCGCGGGCCCACAGGGCGGTGAGCGCGGTCTCGGTGTCGGGCTTCATCACGACGGCGTTGCCGGAGACGAACGCGGGCAGCGCGTCGCCCACGGACAGCTCCAGCGGGTAGTTCCACGGGGCGATCTGGCCGATGACGCCGCGCGGCTGGCGCAGTTCGGTGACCTTCGTGAGGGTCGGGACGACGCCGGTGTGGCGGCGGGGCTTGAGGTAGCCGGCGGCCTTGCGCCCGTAGTGGCGGGCGGCGACCGCGACGGCCTGCACCTCCTCGTGGGCGTGCAGACGGGCCTTGCCGGTCTCCAGCTGGATGAGGTCGAGGACCTCGGACTGGCGGCTGAGGACGAGGTCGTGGAAGCGCAGGAGGACCGCGGCCCGCTGCCGTACGGGCACGGCGGCCCAGGCGGGCTGGGCGGCGCGGGCCCGGTCGAAGGCGGTGGCGACGTCCTCGGGGGTGGACTCGGGCAGGTCGGCCAGCTTCTCCCCGGTGAACGGGGTGTGGTTGGCCGTACGGCCCGACCCGACGACACCGCGGGTGAGCTGGGCGATCACCTCGGGGGTGACCACGTCGGCGGCGGTGCGCACGCCGGCGGGGGCGACCGCCACGGGGTTGCTACCGAGAGGGGCGTCAGGGGCCTGCGAGTCCGTCATGAGGCCGAGAGTATGTCCCGCCGGAGCCTTTGGGTACCCGTGGGTAACAGTTTTTCACAGGACCCGCCGCCCCCGTCCGGCACCCTCTCCGACCAAGCCAGTGATCGCTGGCGACATAACCGCTGATCAGTGGTGTTGCGACTGACCGCCGGACGACGGTCGGCCCTCCGCGCCCGGAAGGCGCGAATGTTCACGGGGACCGTGCCACGGGGCACGGGGACGGTGTCAGGGGGCTCGGAGGCGGTGTCAGGGGACGGGGACGGCGGACGAGGCTTGGCCCGGGCGGCGGGCCGCGCCGGGCGGAACTTTGCCGGGTGCCGGGGGCCACCGTCGGGCCTGGACCACCGCCGGGTGCCGGGGCCACCTCCGGGCCGAGCCGGGGTCACCGCTGGGCTTTGGGGGCGCGCCAGCTCCGCAGCATGATGTCGAACTTCTCGCGGCTCTCCGCCCAGCCGTCCTCGGGGGCGGTCAGGTACAGCGCGTACTCCGGACCGCCCGGGCCGCCGTAGTACATCTGGTCGATCCCGTGCCGGAGCCCCGCGTGGTCCTTGGTCTCGTTCCAGGTGAACTCCCAGAGGGCGCCCGGCCGGTCGCGGAAGGTGTTCTTCTCCAGGCCGATCCGCCGGTAGCCGGGCAGCCGCTCGGAAAGCTGCTCCTCCATGCTCTCCATGTGCAGGAACGGGTGGTCGAAGTCCGGGTCCGGATCGACGCTGACGCGTATGCGGTGGGCCCCGCCGTCCGGGGTGTAGTCGATCTGGCCGTCCTGGACCTGCCGCCTCCAGCCGTCGGGGACGACCAGGCTGAAGCCCGCCGGATCCTCGACCCGTTGCCAGCCGTCGGGCACGTCCGGGACGCCCTGCGCGGGGTCGGTGGCCTCCGGGGTGGTGCCGGGCGTGGCCTGCGGACTGCTCGCGGCCGTGCCGCCGCCGGTGCCGCCGGGGGTGTCCGAGCCCTCCCCGTACTTCATCGCGACCAGTCCGGCCGCGCCGCCGAGCACAGCGGCGGCGACGACCACGGCGAGCACCGTGCGCCACCGGGAGCCGGAGCGCCGGGTCACCGGCGCGGAGGCGGGGCCGGTGACCGGGTGCGCCGGGGCCGGGGCGGGCTGGTCGGGGGCCGTGCGCTCGGCGGCGGGATCGGCCGCTCCGGGCAGCCGGGCGGTGGAGCCGTCGGAGCCGGGCGGGTCGGCCGGGGCGTCGGCGCCGCGCGGGTCCCGGTAGCCGTAGCGGGACTCCTCCGGGTAGCGCTGGGTGGGCACATGGGCCTGCGCGGCCCGGGGCTCACGCCCCTCCATGGCGTCCAGCAGCATCTGCTCGGTCTGCGCGGCGGTGGGCCGGTCGTCCGGGTCCTTGCGGAGCAGCGCCGTGATCACGGGCCCGAGCGGACCGGCGTTGACGGGGGCGGGCGGCTCGTCGGTGACGACGGCCTGCATGGTGGAGATCGGGGACGTACGGCGGAACGGGGAGGTCCCCTCGACCGCCGTGTACAGCGTGGCGCCCAGCGACCAGAGGTCGGAGGCGGGGCCGGGATCGCCGCCGCGTACCCGTTCGGGGGCCAGGTAGTCGATGGAGCCGACCAGTTCGCCGGTCCGGGTGATGGTGGAGTCGCCCTCGATCGCGGCGATCCCGAAGTCGGTGAGGAGCACCTGCCCGTCGCGGGCGAGCAGGACGTTGCCCGGCTTGACGTCGCGGTGCAGCACCCCGGCGCTGTGGGCGGCGCGCAGGGCGCTCAGTACGTGGAGTCCGATGCGGGCCGCCTCGCGCGGGGCGATCTCGCCGCTCTCCTTGGCGGCGTCGGCGAGCGAGGGCCCGTCGACGTACTGCATGACGATCCACGGGCGCTGGTCGTACTCGATGACGTCGTGGACGGTGACGACCCCGGGGTGCGTGATGCGCGCCGCCGCCCGCGCCTCCTTCTGCGTCCGGGCGTGCAGGACGAGCCGGTCGGCCTCGGCGACGTACAGCCCGGCGGTCAACTCCTTGACGGCGACGGTGCGGTGCAGCACCTCGTCGTGGGCCCGCCAGACCTTGCCCATGCCGCCCCGGCCGAGCACGTCGCCCAGCCGGTAGCGCCCCGCCAGCACCAGTCCCGCGTCCGTGCCGTGTGATCGATCCACGTGAAGTCCCCGCCCCGTTCCTCGAAAAGCCACAGTACGGAGGCGGAGCGCGCGGGCGGAACCGGGGATCGCCCACGAGACCGCACCGTGATGGTTGTCGCCGTCCTACAACCGCCGTGGCGCGGACGGCGCGGTGACGTGCGGTCAGCCGGTGGTCCGGTACGAGGCGACGGCCTGCTGGTAGACCTCGGTGACCCGGTCCCGGTCGTTCTCCGGGCCGATGACCTGGATGACGTGGTAGCGGCCGTCGACGATCATCGCGAGGTTGCGGACGAACACCTCGCGCCCGCCGCTCTCCTGCCAGGTGAACTGCCCCTCGGCCATGGCCTGCCGCCCGACGTCGACACGGCGCACCCCGGACGAGGAGGACCAGCTCGAATCCCGGAACGGCTGGAGCTCGGGCTCCTTGTCCCGCTGGTAGTCCAGCGGATCGCTGCCGCCGGACTTCACCGTGTCCCGGCCTGGCACGACGAGCAGGGTGAACCCGTCGCTGCCGTAACGGATCTGACGGTCCGCGTTGGCGGGGCTGCGCTGCCAGTCCTTCGGTACGCCGACCTCGAAGCCCTCCGCGTCCTTGCGGAGCGCGTAGCCGGAGGGGAGCGCGACGGCCGAGCGGCTGGTCTGCGGCTGCTGCGAACCGGTGCCGGCGTCGTCGTCGGAGGCGGACGGGCGGGGCTCCGCCGAGGCGGCGGGCGGCGCGGCGGAGCCGGAGGGCGCGGGCGCCCCGCCGTCTTGGCCCGGCTCCTGCTTCGGCATGAACATCACGGCGAACGCGACGGCGGCGGCCATCAGCAGGAGGATCAGGATGAGCAGCAGCCGGCCCAGGCTGCGCGGCGAGGACGGCCGCTCGTCCCGGCGCGGCGGCTCCCGCAGCACCCGGGGGCCCTTGGGCGCGCGCGGCGCGCGGGCCGGGCGCTCCTCCTCCCAGTGCCCCACGGCCATGGGCGCGGTCCGCTCGGGCGGCGGCAGCAGCGAGTCGTGGTGGTCGTCGTCGAACCGCCGCGCGGGCTTGCGCCCCCTGCCTTGGCGGTGCCGCCCCTGGTTCGCTCCGCCGCCGAACCGGCCCCGACGCCGCCGGACCAGCTCGCCCCTGCGGCGTACGACGGGGAGCTTGGCCGCGTCGGGCGCGGGCAACGGCACGACGTCGGCGCCCGCCTCCGGCTCCGGCGCGGAGCGCACCAGGGAGCGCAGCCAGCCGCTCAGCTCCTCGACGTCGGGCCGCTCGCTCGGGTCCTGGCGCAGCAGCGACTCGACGACGGGCCGCAGCGGACCGCACTCCTCCGCGAAGGCGGGCGGCTCGCCGCACACCATCTGGACCAGTTCGGCCGCGTTCTCCTCGGGGTAGGGGGCGTGGCCCTGCACGGCCCGGTAGAGCAGCGCGCCGAGCGCCCACAGGTCGGTGGAGGGGCCGATGGGCGGCGCGAGCTGCCAGTTCTCGTGGACCGGGCCCGCCTGCTCGGGGGCCCAGCGCTCGGTGACGGCCCCGACGACGGTGATCCGTGCCTGGCGGGCGCGTTCGGCGGCGAGCGGGGTGGCGGGGCCCCGGTGGACGGCGGGTTCACGGCCGCCGGTGACGGCGTCCTCCCAGGCGGAGGCGGGGGCGCGCTCCGCCGACGGGCGCGGGGCCGGGGGCGCCTGCCCGGGGCGGCGGGAGTCGGCGCGCAGGGCGTCCGCGCCGGAGCCGCCGGCGGGCACGGGCCGTCCGGCGCCGGGCCCGTCGTCCCAGGTGCCGGCGAGGTGGACGCGCCGGGCGGGCGGCCGGGGGCCCTCGTCGTCGTCCTCGTCGTCCTCGTCGTCGTAGGGGCTCTCGGCCGGAGCGCCCCAGGGGGCGGACAGCGGCCGGGGCGCGGCGGGGGCGTCCGGGGCGGGCGCGCCGGGACGGCGCTGGAGGGGCAGGACGTCGGGGGTGGCGCCGGGGCCGCCCGAGCCGGGGTCGCCCGTGCCGACGGCACGGCCGGCGGTGCCGCTGTCGCCCATGCCTGCGCGGTGGTCGCCGTGGTCGCCCTGGCGGCCGGTGCCCGCGCCGTGGTCGCCGTGGTCGCTCTGGTGGCCGGTGCCTGCGCCACTGTCGGTGCCCGCGCCGTGGTCGCCAGTGACCGCGTCGGGGCCCTCGTCCGGGTATCCGCCGGCACCGGCCGGCGTCGGCCCGTCGCCCGGCGGGGCGGGGTGCGGCGCGCGCCCGCCGTCCGGGTATCCGCCGGCACCGGCCGGCGTCGGCGCGTCGCCCGGCGGGGCGGGGTGCGGCGTGCGCCCGTCCCGCTGCGGGGACTTCGTGAGGTCGGCCGGGGCGGTCCGGGCGCGGTCGGCCTCCTGCCGGTCCTCGGTGACCCGGGCGGCGGCGCGCGCCCCCGCCCGGTAGGCGGCGATGGCCCCGGCGCGGGCGGCCCGGAGCTGGGCGGCGTTCGACGCGCCCGGCTCGGCGGGCGGTATCGCGGTGTACGGGACGGTGGGCGCGGCGGGGCGCGGGACTATCTCCTGCCCGGCGTCGGGCGCGCCGGGGCGGCGGGTCTCCTCACCGCCGTCGTACGCGTCCTCGTACGCGTCCGAGGGCCGCGCCGGCCCACGTGAGGGCGCGTCGTCCCGGCCGGAGGGCTCCTCGTACGGCTGCCGGCCCGGCGGCAGCCCGTACCGGCCGTCCTCCCGGTCGTACGGACCGTCCTCCCGGCCGTACCCCCGCTCGTCCTCGCGCGGCACGTACCCCTGCGGCAGCGGCGGCACCGGCAGCCCGCCGCTCGCGGGGGCGTCACGGCGGTCACGGTCCTCGTCCCCGGCGTACGCGCCATACTCCCCGGCGCCCTCGCCCCCGGCGTACGCGCCGTACTCCCCGGCGTCCTCGTCCTCGGCGTACGCGCCGTATCCGCCGTACCCCTGAGCGTCCTCGTCGTCCGCGCGCCGCCCGGGGTCCCCGTCGTACTCCTGGACGTCCTCGGCGTCCAGCACGTCGGCGTACCGCTCCCCGTCGCCGTACTCCGCGTACTCCGGAGCGCGTCCGTACCCCCGGTCGTCCTCGGCGTACGCGTACTCCCGGACGTCCTCGACGCCCTCGTAGGCGTCGCCCCTGCCCGGCGGCAGCGAGCGGGTGTCGTCGAACTCCTCGCGCGGGTCCGGGCCGGGGTCCGGGACGCCGTACGTCGTCGGGCCGTCCGCCGGGTCGGGGTCGGGCAGCGGCGCGGGGGCGTACCCGCAGAGCGCCTCCTCGGCGGCGCCCGCCGCGAGGCCGGTCAGCATGACGCGCCCGTCGTCGCAGACCAGGACCGTGCGGACGGTGATGTTGCGGTGGGTCCAGCCGTGGGCGTGCAGCACGCGCAGGGCGGCGAGGACGTCGGAGCCGATCTCGGCGGCCCGGTACGGGTTCAGCGGGCGTTCGGCGAGGAGCGCGGCGAGCGGGCGGGCCGCGACCAGCTCGCTGACGATCCAGAGCGAACCGGCCTCGGCGAACACGTCGAAGACCTGGTCGAGCCGGGGGTGGTCGGGTACCTGGGCGGCGGCCTGCGCGGCCTCGATCGCCCGCCGCACGGCGGGGTCCGCACTGCGCCGGACCGCGTGCCCGGCGGCGCGTCCGGATGCCGAGGGCCGGCCGTCCGCGTCGAGCACCTCCGCGTCCACGACCTCCGGCAACGGCACCTGGCGGACCAGGACCTCCTGCCCGCTGTACGTGTCGAAAGCCCGGGTCTCCGCCAGTTCGTACCCGTCCGACGGAGGCAGCGGAAGGCGGTAGCGGTCGGCGAGCACCCGACCCGCGTAGTCGTCCACGTCGCCTCCCCAGAGCGCGCTGTTCCCCCGGCCGATGACGGCCCTACGTATCCGTCAGCCACGGCCGGGCGGCGGGCAGTTGGCCCGCCGTACCGGCTGCGTACGGTCTCCGGCCTCTTACGATACGTGGCAACGCGAGCGGACGGGCCGGGTCGTGCCAACCCGGCCCGAACAGATGTCTGCCCGCTGTCCCCCCGACGGCGGTCCGGCGGTCAGCCGGTGGGCGCGAACGTGCCGAACGCCGTGTCGCGGAGCGTCGTGCACTCCTCGCCGTCCCACGCATCGGCCTTGCAGCTGATCATGATCGAGTAGCCGCGCCGGGCGTCCACCTTGAAGCCCCGGTTGAGCACCCGGACCCGGACGCCGTTCTGGGTGCGCTCGAACGTCCAGTCGGCGACCGTGGGATAGCCGTTGTACTCGACCTTCTTTATGCCGCCGTGCTTGTAGCCGTCGCTGAACGCCTTGGCGCTGCCGACCGCCCCGCGCCAGGCCGCCGCCGCGTCGTCCTTGGGCGAGTCGTTGAAGTCGACCTGGACGCGGGGGAAGCCGCCCTTCCCGGCGTTGTAGATGCCGCCGGAGTTGCGGCCGGCGATGCCGGTACGCGTGAAGTCCTCGGGCATCGCCATGGTGAAGCGGAACCGGCTGTCGCTGATCTCCTTGTAGCCCGCGGGCAGGGCGTCGCCCTTGTCCGGCTCGCCTCCCTCGTCCCCGGGCTCCTCGGTCTTCGGGTCCTCGGAGGCGTCGCCGGACGGGTCGCCGCTCGGCTTGCCTTCCTCCGTGCCCTGGCTCTCCTTCTGGCCGCCGCCCTGCTCCCCGGGCGAACCGCCGCCCGTGTCCTCGCCCTTGCCGTCCCCGCCGGCCGAGGCCCCGGCCGACGCGGCGGGGTCGCCCTTGGCGCCGTTGTCGGCGTCGTCGCCGCCGAGGGTGAGCGCGAGGACCGTGCCGAGGATGGCGAGGACGACGACGGCCGCGATGATCGCGAGGGTGCGGCGGGGCACTACGTCGGTGATCGAGGCACGGGTGCTCGGGGGACCGTACGGCGGGCGCTGCCCCGGTACGGAGGGGCTCGCCGTCGTCGTGGCGGCGGCGGCCCCCGAGGCGGACCCCTTCGCGGCCGCCGGGGCGGAGGCAGCGGCCGGCTTCGCGCCGGTGGCGGACGTCCCGGGCGGCGTCGGGGGCTTGGGCGGGGCGGCGGGCGAACCGGTGGCCGCGGCGGCCGGAGTGCCGGTCGAGGCGGCGGCCGCACCGGCGGCGGCGCCCGCCGCGACGGCCGGGGTCTTCGCGTTGCGCACGGAGCGCAGGGCCCCGCGCAGCCGGTCGCGGGCGCCCTCGCCGGTCTCACCCGGTCCGGGGGACTGCTTCGACGGCTTCGCGGCCTTGGGCCCCGGCACCCGCTTGACCAGGGGGTCGGTGGTGGGGGCCGGCGGGATGGCCATGATCTGGGTCGAGTCCACCGGTGCGGGCGCGGGCACGGCGGGGGCGTTGACGACGGCGTTGAGCAGCGCGCGCGCCCCGGCGTCGTCGAGCCGCTGCTCGGGGTCCCGTTCGAGCAGCCCGTAGATGACGTCGGTGAGCGGACCGGCGTTCTTCGGCGGGTCGAGCGGCTCGGTCATCACGGCCGTCAGGGTGGCGATGGCCGAGCCCTTGTCGTACGGCGGGCAGCCCTCGACGCTCGCGTACAGCAGGCCGCCGAGCGACCAGAGGTCGGCGGGCGGTCCCGGCTTGTGGCCGCGCGCCCGCTCCGGCGAGATGTACGAGGGGGCGCCGACGAGCATGCCGGTGGAGGTGACCGAGGGGTCGCCCTCGACCTGGGCGATGCCGAAGTCGGTGAGCACGACGCGCCCGTCCTCGGCGATCAGCACGTTGGACGGCTTCACGTCGCGGTGCAGGATGCCCTCGCGGTGCGCCGAGCGCAGCACGTCGAGGATGGCGAGCCCGACCTCGGCGGCCCTGCGCGGCGTCAGCGTGCCGTCCTCGCGGATCGCTTCGGCGAGGGACTTGCCCTCGACCAGCTCCATGACGATCCACGGGCGGTCGTCCTCGTCGACCACGTCGTAGACGGTCACCGCGCTGTTGTTGCGGATGCGCGCGATCGCCTTGGCCTCGCGCAGCGTACGCGTGATCAGACGGCGCTTCTCGTCCTCGTCGATCGCCGAGGGGAACCGCAGTTCCTTCACCGCGACCGTGCGGCCGAGCGTCTCGTCGTCGGCGCGCCAGACCGTGCCCATGCCACCCCGGCCGAGCACTCCCCCGAGCCGGTAGCGCCCCGCGAGGAGACGACCGTCCTTGTCCCCTTGGGGCTCCCGTGCCTGCTCCGCCTCCGACATGCGTCCCCTCTGCGATCAACCCGCCCTGGCAGAGCGTTCATTGTCCCTCACCCCGGGACCGGTCCTGGTGCCGGGTCCGGGGTCCGCCGCGACGCGGCCCGGGAGGGAATGCCCACAGCCTGCTACCAACCGGGCCTCCCCGTCCAGGCCGGACCGGGGCCGCGCCTCCGCTCCCCCGGGCCCGTGGAGCGGAGGCGGCGCGCGGCCGGCGTCGCGGTGAACCCCAACTGGCGCACCGGTCATCGACGGTGACGGCCCGTCCGGCGCAGACGCCCCACGTCGGGGAGGGGGCCGGCCGGGCGGGAGCGGCGGCGTGCGGGTCAGCCCGGCACGATGTCCGGGGCGCCGAGCCGGGCGGCGTCCGCCGTCAGGTCGTCGGGCTGGAGCTGCGATTCGCGCTCGGCCTCCACCCGCTTCTCGTAGTGCTCGACCTCCTGGTCGATCCGCTCCTGGTCCCAGCCCAGCACCGGGGCCATCAGCTCCGCGCAGAGCCGGGCGCTGCGGGTGCCCCGGTCGAAGGTCTCGATGGAGATCCGGGTGCGCCGGGTCAGGACGTCGTCGAGATGGCGGGCGCCCTCGTGGGAGGCCGCGTAGACGACCTCGGCGCGCAGGTAGTCGTCGGCGGCGGGCAGCGGCTCGCCGAGGGCGGGGTCGACGAGGATCAGCTCCAGAATCTGCTCGGTCATTGAGCCGTACCGGTTGAGCAGATGCTCCACCCGGACGACGTGGAGGCCGGTGCGGTCCGCGATCCGGGCCCGCGCGTTCCACAGGGCCTTGTACCCCTCGGCGCCCACCAGCGGGGTGTCCTCGGTGACGCAGGCGGCGACCCGCTGGTCGAGGCCGTGCACCGCCTCGTCGACCGCGTCCTTCGCCATGACCCGGTACGTCGTGTACTTGCCGCCCGCCACGACGACGAGCCCCGGGGCCGGGTGGGCCACCGTGTGCTCGCGGGACAGCTTGCTGGTGGCGTCCGACTCGCCGGCCAGCAGCGGACGCAGCCCGGCGTAGACGCCCTGTACGTCGTCCCTGGTCAGCGGGGTGCTGAGGACGGCGTTGACATGCTCCAGGAGGTAGTCGATATCGGCGCTGGAGGCGGCCGGGTGGGCCTTGTCCAGATCCCAGTCGGTGTCCGTGGTGCCGATGATCCAGTGTCGTCCCCAGGGGATGACGAAGAGGACGGACTTCTCGGTGCGCAGGATCAGGCCGGTCGAGGAGTGGATGCGGTCCTTGGGGACGACCAGGTGGATGCCCTTGGAGGCGCGGACGTGGAACTGGCCGCGCTCGCCGATGAGCCCCTGGGTGTCGTCGGTCCACACGCCGGTGGCGTTGACCACCTGTTTGGCCCGGATCGCGTACTCCCGGCCGCCCTCGGTGTCCTGGACGAGCGCGCCCACGACCCGCTCCCCCTCGCGGAGGAAGCCGGTGACCCGCGCCCGGTTCGCCACGTGGGCCCCGTAGGAGGCGGCGGTGCGCACCAGCTCGGTGACGAAGCGGGCGTCGTCCATCTGGGCGTCGTAGTACTGGAGGGCGCCGACCAGGGCGTCCTTGCGCAGGGCGGGGGCCACCCGGAGGGCGCGCTTGCGGGAGAGGTGGCGGTGGACGGGCAGGCCGCGCCCGTGGCCGGAGGAGACCGACATCGCGTCGTAGAGCGCCACGCCGGAGCCGGCGTAGAGCCGCTCCCAGCCCTTGTGCTGCAAGGGGTAGAGGAAGGGCACGGGCTTCACCAGGTGCGGGGCGAGCCGCTCCAGGAGCAGGCCGCGCTCCTTGAGGGCCTCGCGGACCAGGGCGAAGTCGAGCATCTCCAGATAGCGCAGACCGCCGTGGATCAGCTTGCTCGACCTGCTGGAGGTGCCGGACGCCCAGTCGCGCGCCTCGACCAGCCCGGTCGTCAGACCTCTGGTGGCGGCGTCCAGCGCCGTGCCCGCGCCGACCACGCCCGCCCCCACGACCAGCACGTCCAGTTCGCGCGCGGCCATGGCGGCGAGCGATTCGACGCGCTCGACGGGTCCCAGTGTCGCTGTCCTCACTGCTGCCTCCCGGTGGATCGGGGTGGTCGGACACGGGAGTGCCACCCGGCCGAGGGGCCGGCCGCCCGTGTCCACCCCTCGATTCTGTCCGCGCTCCGCGACTTCAGCCACCGCCTGTGGACAACACCCCGGCGTCCGGAGCCCCACAATGCGACATATAGGTCATATTTACGCCTAGTCTGACATAGCGCTGTCCACAGCAGTTGCGATCTTCGTTCTCCGCCGTTAGGGGGGCTCTCCCATGCCAGCAGACCTCGCCGTCATCGGACTCGGTCACCTCGGCCTGCCCCTCGCCCAGGCCGCCGTGACCGCAGGAATCGACACCGTCGGCTACGACCCCGACCCGCGCGCGTACGCCGAACTGCGCGCGGGCCGCACCCCCGTCGAGGGCGTCCTCACCGCCTCCGAGGTGCGCCGGATGCTCTCGGGGGGGTTCCGGCCCACCACCGACGCCGCCGAGCTGGGCCGGGTCCGTACCGCCGTGATCTGCTCCCCCGTCCCCCTCGGCCCCGACCGCACGCTCGACCTCACCGCCCTCGGCGACGCCGCCCGCGCGCTCGCGGCCAGACTGCGCCCGCACACCACCGTGCTGCTGGAGTCCGCCGTACCGCCCGGCACCACCGAGACGTTTCTGCGCCCCCTGCTGGAGGAGGGCTCCGGGCTGGTCGCCGGACGCGACTTCCACCTCGCCTGCTCCCCCGGCCGGCTCGACCCCGGCAACCGCACCCGCACCCTGGCCAACACGCCGAAGGTCATCGGCGGCCTCACCCCCGCCTGCACCGAATCGGCCGCCGCCTTCTACGGCCGGCTCACCGACAAGGTCGTCCGGGCGCGCGGCACTCGCGAGGCGGAGATGACGAAGGTGCTGGAGACCAACTTCCGGCACGTCAACATCGCGCTGGTCAACGAGATGGCGGTGCTCTGCCACGACCTCGGCGTCGACCTCTGGGACGTCATCCGGTGCGCCGAGACCAAGCCGTTCGGCTTCCAGCCCTTCCGCCCGGGACCCGGCGTCGGCGGCCACGGCGTGCCGGTGGACCCGGGCTGCCTGCCCTACAGCTCCCGCACCCCGGGGCACCCGCTGCGGATGGTCTCGCTGGCGCAGGAGATCAACGACCGGATGCCCAGCTACGTCATCCAGCGCTGCGCCACCCTCCTGAACGAGCACGGCAAGTCCGTCCGGGGCGCGCGGGTCCTGCTGCTCGGCGTCACCTACAAGCCGGACACCGCCGACCAGGAGGCCGCGCCCGCCCGGGAGATCGCCGCCCGGCTGATGGACATGGGCGCGCAGATCGGCTACCACGACCCGCACGTCCTGGACTGGCGGGTGCGCGAACGCCCCGTCCCGCGCGCCGATTCGCTGTACGAGGCGGCGGCCGCGGCCGACCTGACCGTCCTGCTCCAGCAGCACCGCACTTACGACCTCCAGGGCCTCGCGGTGAAGGCCCAACTCCTCCTGGACACCCGGGGCGCCACCCCGGCGGGGGCTGCCCACCGGCTGTGACCGCCCCGGCGCACGCCCCCTCGCACGGCTGCTGACGGGGCGTCCGGACGCCCGTGACTGTCCGCCCACTGAGACGTGACGGACTGTCGAAAGATTGTTCGTGACCGAATCAGGGGGGTGCTGCTACTCTGCGGCGTCACAGGGCGCACACACGTGCGATCCCGCACATGCGTGCGCCGTCGTCCCAGGGAGAGTCCCGCCGTGAGTCAGCCCGTGCAGCCGCCGAACCAGCCCCAGCAGCCCTACGGTCAGCCGGTCGACGGCAACCCGTACGCGGGCGGTCCGGGCCAGGGCGCACCCTCCGCACCGACCGGCAACCCGTACGGCCAGCAGGGCCCCGGCGCCCCGTACGGCCAGCAGCCCCCGAGCGGCAACCCGTTCGCGGGTCAGCAGCCGGACCAGCAGGCCCCGTTCGGCGGCGGCGCGCCGTTCGCCCCGGCTCCCCCGGCACGCGAAAACCTCCTGCTCGGCATCGGCGTCGCCCTCGGCGTGGCGATCGTCGCGGGCATCCTGTACGGCGTGCTCGCCGGCTCCATCGAGCGCGAGGTCGGCTACGCGGCGGTCGGCGTCGGCTTCCTCGTCGGCTTCGCGGCGAGCAAGCTCGGCGGCTCCAACCCGGTGATCGTCGCCGCCGCGGCCGTCTTCTCGATCGGCGCGGTCTACCTCGGCCAGCTCGTCGGCATCTCGATGGTCCTCGCCGACGTGGCGCAGATCCCGTTCTCCGAGGTCGTCGGCGACCACTTCGACACCGTGACGAAGGCGTGGTCCGCAGAGGCCGACTTCATGACGTACCTCTTCCTCGCGCTCGGCGCGGTCGCCGCCGTCGGTGGCGCGAAGAAGGCCGGCTGACACCGCGAGCACGCCACGCGGAAGGGCCCGAACCGATCCCCTCGGGGAGCCGGTCCGGGCCCTTCGCGTCCGTACGTGACGTGCGGCGGCGGGGTCAGCGGCTGTGCTGCGAGTCCGCCACCGTCACCTCGACGCGCTGGAACTCCTTGAGGTCGCTGTAGCCGGTGGTGGCCATCGCGCGGCGCAGGGCCCCGAAGATGTTCATCGAGCCGTCCGGGGTGTGCGAGGGGCCGGTGAGGACCTCCTCCGTCGTCCCGACCGAGCCGAGGTCGACCAGCTTGCCGCGCGGCACGTCCTCGTGGACGGCCTCCATGCCCCAGTGGCGGCCGCGGCCCGGCGCGTCGGTGGCGCGGGCCAGCGGGGAGCCCATCATCACGGCGTCCGCACCGCAGGCGATGGCCTTGGGCAGGTCGCCGGACCAGCCGACGCCGCCGTCCGCGATGACGTGCACGTACCGGCCGCCGGACTCGTCCATGTAGTCGCGGCGGGCGCCCGCGACGTCCGCGACGGCGGTGGCCATCGGGACCTGGATGCCGAAGACGTTGCGCGTGGTGTGCGCGGCGCCGCCGCCGAAGCCGACGAGGACACCGGCCGCACCGGTCCGCATCAGGTGCAGGGCGGCGGTGTACGTGGCGCAGCCGCCGACGATGACCGGGACGTCCAGCTCGTAGATGAACTGCTTCAGGTTGAGCGGCTCGGCCGCGCCGGAGACGTGCTCGGCGGAGACCGTCGTCCCCCGGATGACGAAGATGTCGACGCCCGCGTCGACGACCGCCTTGGAGAACTGGGCGGTGCGCTGCGGGGAGAGCGCGGCGGCGGTGACGACGCCGGAGTCCCGCACCTCCTTGATGCGCTGCCCGATCAGCTCCTCCTGGATGGGGGCGGCGTAGATCTCCTGGAGCCGGCGGGTGGCGCGCTCGGCGGGCATCTCGGCGATCTCGTCCAGCAGCGGCTGCGGGTCGGCGTGCCGGGTCCACAGACCTTCCAGGTTCAGCACGCCGAGGCCGCCGAGCTCACCGATCCGGATGGCGGTCTGCGGGGAGACCACGGAGTCCATCGGAGCGGCCAGGAACGGCAGCTCGAAGCGGTAGGCGTCGATCTGCCAGGCGATCGAGACCTCCTTCGGGTCCCGGGTGCGGCGGCTCGGAACGACAGCGATGTCGTCGAATGCGTAAGCCCGGCGGCCGCGCTTGCCGCGCCCGATCTCGATCTCAGTCACGATGTGTGGCCTTTCCCTCTACGTCTGCGCTGACCAGTATCCCCGACACGCCCCGAGGGGCGGTACCGGGAACTCCGGTACCGCCCCTCACCTGCGGTGACGCGTTACTTCTTGCTGTAGTTCGGCGCCTCGACCGTCATCTGGATGTCGTGCGGGTGGCTCTCCTTGAGGCCCGCCGAGGTGATCCGGACGAAGCGGCCCTTGCTCTCCATCTCGTCGACCGTGGCGGCGCCGACATAGCCCATGGTCTGGCGCAGGCCGCCGACGAGCTGGTGGAGGACGTTGGCCAGCGGGCCGCGGTAGGGCACCTGGCCCTCGATGCCCTCGGGGACGAGCTTGTCGTCCGAGGCCACCTCGGCCTGGAAGTAGCGGTCCTTGGAGTACGACCGGCCCTGGCCGCGGGACTGCATGGCGCCGAGCGAGCCCATGCCCCGGTACGACTTGAACTGCTTGCCGTTGATGAACATCAGCTCGCCCGGGGACTCCTCGCAGCCGGCGAGCAGGCTGCCCAGCATCACGCTGTCGGCGCCGGCGGCCAGCGCCTTGCCGATGTCGCCGCTGTACTGGAGGCCGCCGTCGCCGATCACCGGGACGCCCGCGGCACGGGCGGCGAGCGCCGCCTCGTAGATCGCGGTGACCTGCGGGACGCCGATGCCGGCGACCACACGGGTGGTACAGATCGAGCCGGGGCCCACGCCGACCTTGACGCCGTCGACACCGGCGTCGATCAGGGCCTGGGCGCCGTCGCGGGTGGCGACGTTGCCGCCGATGACGTCGACGCCGACGCTCGACTTGATCTTCGCCATCCAGTCGAGGGCGTTGCGGTTGTGGCCGTGCGAGGTGTCGACGATGAGGAAGTCGACACCGGCGGCGGCGAGCGCCTGCGCCCGGTCCAGCGCCTCGGGGCTGGCGCCGACGGCAGCGCCGACCAGCAGCCGGCCGTCCGCGTCCTTGGCGGCGTTCGGGTACTGCTCGGCCTTCTTGAAGTCCTTGACCGTGATGAGGCCCTTGAGGAGCCCCGCCTCGTCGACCAGCGGCAGCTTCTCGATCTTGTGGCGGCGCAGCAGCTCCATCGCCTCGACGCCGGAGATCCCGACCCGTCCGGTGACGAGCGGCATCGGCGTCATGACCTCGCGCACCTGGCGCGAGCGGTCCGACTCGAAGGCCATGTCGCGGTTGGTGACGATGCCGAGCAGCTTGCCCGCGCCGTCGGTGACCGGGACACCGCTGATACGGAACTTCGCACAGAGCGCGTCCGCCTCGGCGAGCGTGGCGTCGGGGTGCACGGTGATCGGGTCGGTGACCATGCCGGACTCGGACCGCTTGACCAGGTCGACCTGGTTGACCTGGTCCTCGATGGAGAGGTTGCGGTGCAGCACGCCGACGCCGCCCTGACGGGCCATGGCGATCGCCATGCGGGCCTCGGTCACCTTGTCCATGGCGGCGGACAGCAGGGGGATGTTCACCCGTACGTTGCGCGAGATCAGCGAGGAGGTGTCCACAGCGTTGGGCAGGACCTCGGACGCGCCGGGCAACAGCAGCACGTCGTCGTAGGTCAACCCGAGCGTCGCGAATTTCTCGGGCACTCCGTCGACGTTTGCAGTCATGACACCTTCCCCAAATGGCCTTGATCGGTGCGGATGTCCATGCTAACGGCCCGCGGAGGTGTCTCATTCCACGAGCAAGATCACTTGGCTGTTCCGTAGCTTCCTACGGAACGGCGCGAGCCTCCCGCGAGCCCCGGCGCCGGATCACCGCGGCCCGCCGCGCAGGCGCCGCACGGGGCCCGGACGCGAAGGGCTCCTACTGCTCGGCGAGCGCTCTGAGTCTGCTGAGCGCGCGGTGCTGGGCGACCCGGACCGCGCCCGGCGACATCCCGAGCATCCGCCCGGTCTCCTCGGCGGTGAGCCCGACCGCGACCCGCAGGACCAGCAGCTCGCGCTGGCTCTCCGGGAGGTTGGCCAGGAGCTTCTTGGCCCAGGCGGCGTCGCTGCTGAGCAGGGCGCGCTCCTCCGGCCCGAGGGAGTCGTCGGGCCGCTCCGGCATCTCGTCGGAGGGGACGGCGGTCGATCCGGGGTGGCGCATCGCGGCCCGCTGGAGGTCGGCGACCTTGTGGCCGGCGATCGCGAAGACGAACGCCTCGAAGGGGCGGCCGGTGTCCTTGTAGCGCGGCAGCGCCATCAGCACCGCGACGCAGACCTCCTGCGCCAGGTCCTCCACGAAGTGACGGGCGTCACCGGGGAGGCGGTTGAGGCGGGAGCGGCAGTAGCGCAGCGCGAGGGGGTGCACGTGGGCCAGCAGATCGTGGGTGGCCTGCGCGTCGCCGTCGACGGCCCGGTGCACCAGGGCACCGATCACCGTGGTCTCGTCGTCGCGCATCGGACCATGGTGCCCTGCTGCGTCCGGGTCCGCTCCACCGCGTCCCGAGTTGTGCACCGAAGCGTTATGAGCGGGTGCGCCGGATGTCATGTCCTGCGCCCTCCCCTTCCGCTCGACCGAATCGTTCCCGAGGAACTCCACGACTCAAGGATGCGTCATCGGCCGGGAAGCGTCACATGACGCCTGCGCGGGCGCCTCCGTGCGGTGCGGACCACCGGGTCCGCTTCCGTGACCCCGCCCGCGGAACGGCGGACGGGGCGCGGTCCGGGCCGGCCCCTCAGCGGACCAGGCCCCAGCGGAATCCGAGGGCCACCGCGTGGGCGCGGTCCGAGGCGCCGAGCTTCTTGAACAGGCGCCGGGCGTGGGTCTTGACGGTGTCCTCGGAGAGGAACAGCTCCCGGCCGATCTCCGCGTTGGAGCGGCCGTGGCTCATGCCTTCGAGCACCTGAATCTCCCGTGCGGTGAGCGTCGGGGCCGCCCCCATCTCGGCGGACCGCAGCCGGCGCGGGGCGAGCCGCCACGTCGGGTCGGCCAGCGCCTGGGTGACCGTGGCCCGCAACTCGGCGCGCGAGGCGTCCTTGTGCAGATAGCCGCGGGCCCCGGCGGCGACCGCCAGGGCGACCCCGTCCAGGTCCTCGGCGACGGTCAGCATGATGATCCGCGCTCCGGGGTCGGCGGAGAGCAGCCGCCGGACCGTCTCCACACCCCCCAGACCGGGCATGCGTACGTCCATCAGAATCAGGTCCGAACGATCGGCGCCCCAGCGGCGGAGGACTTCCTCGCCGTTGGCGGCCGTCGTCACGCGCTCGACGCCGGGCACGGTGGCCACCGCGCGACGGAGCGCCTCTCGGGCGAGCGGGGAGTCGTCGCAGACGAGGACGGATGTCATGACCGTCCTCCGCAGCTGATGCGCGTCACCTTGAGCCTCCAGGCTGAATCAAGTCGTCACCTGTGCGGTTGACCCCCTCGGACATGTGCCCGAGCCGGATATCCGTCAACCGCATCCGCTCTCTTAACGATGGTCACTCGAAAGAGTTACGGGCCAGGCGACCGAGTTCGGCACTCTACGTGAACCCCTGAATACAGAGGAGAACGACGCGGTTGATTCATCCCTCAACTTGATCTTCACTCTCCGGCATGCCCTATTTGGCAGCTTTTCTTCCCTTTCGAGGGTGTCTGTGGCTAGATTCGCAAACAGTCATATTTACATCTACTAGCACCGTAGATGTACGGTCGAGACTTCGGTCACACCGATCACCGGCGGTCCGCCCACCGCGGCCGTCGATCCGAGCCGGTCGAGGATGCCGCTTCCGACGCAGCACAGCTCCGAGGGGACAAGCAATGGCAGATTTCTCCCGCCTTCCCGGACCCAACGCAGATCTGTGGGACTGGCAGCTGCTCGCCGCCTGCCGCGGCGTGGACAGCTCCCTGTTCTTCCACCCCGAGGGCGAGCGCGGCGCGGCCCGCAGCGCTCGCGAGACCTCCGCGAAGGAGGTGTGCATGCGCTGCCCGGTACGGTCCGAGTGCGCCGCGCACGCCCTGGCCGTACGGGAGCCCTACGGCGTGTGGGGCGGCCTGACCGAGGACGAGCGCGAAGAGCTGATGGGCCGGGCCAGAACCCGCCTGATCACCGCAGCCGCCGGGAGCCCCCAGGCCCCGGGCTCCGGCGCCGGCTGACACCCGCACGCGCCACCTGAACGCAGAAACGTTTTTCCACCACGGCCGACGTCCCGGCACGGGTCGGCGTTCCCAGCAGGTCCCGGCAGGTCCCGGCAGGTCCCGGCAGGGCCGACGCCCCCGTACGGGTCGGCGTCACCGGCCCCGTCGCCGTCCCCCGCGCGACGGGCGGTGCGGACCCGCGCCGTGTCAGCGGGCGGCCGTGCGCGCGAGCTGGTCCAGGGTGGCCGCCACGGCCGGGACCCGGGCCAGGTCCGGGAGGGTCAGCGCGACGATCTCCCGCTCGATCGCGGGCTCGACCGGTACGGCCCTGGCCCCCTTGGGGCGTACCGACTCCACGGCCAGCTCCGGCAGCACCGCCACCCCGAGCCCGGCCCCGACCAGGCCCATCACCGCCGGGTAGTCGTCGGTGGCGAAGTCGATGCGCGGGGCGAAGCCGGACTCCTCGCAGACCTCCACGAGCTGGCGGCGGCAGCGCGGGCAGCCCGCGATCCACGACTCATCGGCCAGCTCCCCGATGGAGACGCTCGACGCCCCGGCCAGCCGGTGCCCCTCCGGGAGGAGGCCGATCAGCCGGTCGGTGAGCAGCGGGCGGACCACCAGGTCGTCCCATTCGCCGCCGGTCGCCCCGTAGCGGAACGCCAGCGCGATGTCGCAGTCGCCCTCGCGCAGCAGGTCCACCGAGCGCGGCGGCTCGGCCTCGACCAGCGAGACCCGGGTGCCGGGGTGCTCGGCGCGCAGGGCGGCCAGCGCCCCCGGGACCAGGGTGGAGCTGCCGCTGGGGAACGAGACCAGCCGGACCCGGCCGGCCCGGAGCCCGGCGATGGCGGCGACCTCCTCCTCGGCGGCGGTGAGTCCCGCGAGGATGCCGGCGGCGTGCCGGACCAGCGCCTCGCCGGCCTGCGTCAGGCGCATCTCGCGTCCGGTGCGGATCAGCAGCGCGGTACCCGCCGACGCCTCCAGGGCCTTCATCTGCTGGCTGACGGCGGGCTGGGTGCAGCCGAGTTCCCGGGCGGCGGCGGAGAACGAGCCGGTGGCGGAGACGGCGCGCAGGACACGGAGGTGGCGGGCTTCGATCACCCCTCCAGCATAAGGAACGCTTGGAGAGCGGGCCCATTCATCTCGGATGACTTGGGGCGGACGGGGCCGCTAGCGTGAGGCCATGAAGCTGCTGACCGTGAACACCGGCCGCCCCCGCCCCTCCACCCACACCGACGGCCCGGACGGCCTCACCGGGATCGACAAGCGACCGGCGGAGGGCCCCGTCGAGGTGCGCGACCCGGGCCCCAAGGGCGCCGGCGGGAGCGGTCTGGCCGGGGACGCCGTGTGCGACCTGCGCCACCACGGCGGCAGCGACCAGGCGGTGTACGCGTACGCCCGGGAGGATCTGGACGCCTGGGAGCGGGAGCTGGGCGGCCGGACGCTGGCCAACGGGGTGTTCGGCGAGAACTTCACGACCCTGGGCGTGGACGTGAGCGGCGCGCTGATCGGTGAGCGCTGGCGGGTGGGGACGGACCTCGTGCTGGAGGTCACCTCGGGGCGCATCCCGTGCCGGACCTTCGCGGGCCACCTCGGCGAGCAGGGCTGGGTCCGGCGGTTCACCCAGCACGGCGTCACCGGCGCCTATCTGCGGGTGGTCGAGCCGGGGACGGTCCGCGCCGGGGACCCCGTCGAGATCGTGCACCGGCCGGACCACGAGGTCACCGCCGCCCTGCAGTTCCGGGCCGTGACGACCGAACGCACCCTGCTGCCCGCCCTGCTGGCGGCCGGGGACGCGCTGCACCCCGAGGCGCTGCGCAAGGCGCGGGAGTACACCGCCCGGCAGGGCTGACCGAGGGGGAGAGTCCGCCGCGCGGGGCGGGGACCGGAGCCCCGGCCCGCCCCGCGTCGGGGCTTCCGGGGGGCGGGAACTGGCGGGGCGTCCGGTGCGTCCCCCACCAGTGACCCGCGCACGGGACGCCGTGCCCGGGACACCACACCGAGCGGCACGTCTCAGGGGGAAGACCATGCCCGATCCGCAGCAGCCCTGGTACACCCCGGGCCCGCGGCAGGAGCCCGTACCCGGCAACCCGTACGCCTCCCCGCAGGACGGCCCGGGGCCCGGTGCGCCCCAGGACTCCGGGCAGCCGGGGTACGGGCAGCCGGGGTACGGGGCGGCGGTCCCGCCGCCTCCGCCCCCGCGCCGCCGGTTCGGCCGGGGCCCGGTAGTCGCCGCGGTCGTCGCGCTGGTGCTGGTGGTCGTGGCGGGCGGGGTGTACGCCGCCACCGACCGGGGCCGGGGCGAGCCCGCGAAGCCCGTGGCGAAGAAGTCGCCCGGCCCCTCCGCCTCGGCGTCCCCGTCCTCCGCTCCCCCGGCGGGCGGCCCGGAGCTGAGCCGCATCCCGACGACGGCGGAGGTCGCCGCCGCGCGGAAGCCGGGTGAGGCGGCGGCGTGGATCGCCGACGACAGAACCGACATACCCAAGCAGATCAACCCCGTCCACGACCTGTGGATCGTCGGCGACACCGCCGTCCAGGCCCTGTACCGCAAGGTCACGGCCTACCGGCTCTCCGACGGCGCCGAGGTCTGGAGCCTGACGCTCCCCTCCGCCGTGTGCGAGACCCCGGCCAACCCCACGCCGGACGGCAAGGTCGTGGTGTTCCGTCACGAGCGGCCGGACAACGAGCGGAACAACCTCTGCAACCAGATGCAGATGATCGACCTGAAGACCGGGAAGGAGGGATGGCACGCGAAGCTCGACGAGCCCGGTGACGAGAGGAGCACGCACCTCGTCTACAGCGCCATCAGCGGCGATGTCCTCGCCGTGGCCCGGGACATGTTCACCACCACCTACCGGATGGCCGACGGGAGCAAGCTCTACAAGGTCCCCCGGGAGAACAAGGGGGCGTGCATCCCGGACAAGGTGGCGGGCGGCGACCGGCTGCTGGTGAGCTCCACCTGCATGGTCGCCATCGACCGGAGCAAGAACTTCGGGCAGGTGCGCGAGCTCGACCCGCGTACAGGGAAGATCCTGTGGCGCTACCGCACGGAGACCGGCTGGAGCGTCGGCAGTCTGATCTCCATGGACCCGGTCGCCTTCACCGTCTACAACAACGAGGACGTCGCGAAGGACTGGCGGATCACGGTCCTGGACCCCGGGGGCAAGCACCGCGTCACCTTCGACGCCCGTGCCAAGGGGTTCGAGCACTGCGCCGGGGCCGGAGCCGGCGAGGATCTGCAGCCCTGCCGGGGCTCCGGGGCCGGCAAGGGCATGATCATGGTCGGCGGCACGGACCAGGTCGGCGCGTACGACGCCAGGACCGGGAAGTTCCTGTGGGGGGTCAAGGACAACCGGATGCGGACGCTCTATCCCCTGCGCGCGGAGGACGGCAACGCGATGCGCGTCTACGAGGCGGCAGGCCCCAGCTCCCCCGGCCGGACCTACCTCATGGGGCCGCGCGGCGCCGGAACGGAGACGGAGGTCGTGAAGCATCCGGCGGCGACCGCACCGTGGGAGTACGAGATGTTCTCGGCACATACCGCGTACGTGGACGGACGGCTCGTGCTGACGCCGACGCAGGTCAGCGGCGACGAGAACCACAAGCCCGTACGCGAGGCCCGCATGCTGTCCTTCGCCCCGGGCTCCCCCTGACCCGTCCTGGGGGTTCTCCCCCGGCCCGGCCGTAAGGGTCCGGTCGGGGGCGGTTCAGGGCCCTGCCCCATGCCGGGCCGGGTCCGCCGCCGGAATGCTGACGGGCATGGAGAAACGCGGGGGGCGGCGGCGGTTGAGGCGGGTGCTCATCACCCTGGCGGTGGTGGTGGGCGTGTTCGGGGCCGCGGTGGGCGGCTCGCTCGCGTGGTGGTGGACGTCGGCCGACATCAGCACGGTCGGGAAGGTCCGGTTCGCCGACGAGCTGGCCGTGCCGCCGCTCGCGCGCTCGACGGTGGACCGGGACGGCACGCGCGTCTTCGACCTGCGGATGCGGGCGGGGACCACGGAGTTCCGGAAAGGGGTGGCGACCCCGACGTGGGGGTTCGACGGGAGCCACCTGGGACCGACGCTGCGGGCGAAGCGCGGTGAGCGGGTCGCGGTCCGGGTGCGCAACGCGCTCGACGAGGCGTCGAGCGTGCACTGGCACGGCATGCACCTGCCCGCGGCGATGGACGGCGGGCCGCACCAGACGGTGGCGGCGGGGTCCGCGTGGACCCCGCGCTGGACGGTCGACCAGCCGGCCGCGACGCTCTGGTACCACCCGCATCCGCACGGGGCGACGGAGCGTCATGTGCGGCGCGGGCTGGCCGGGATGTTCCTGCTGGACGACGAGGACAGCGAGAGGCTGAAGCTGCCGAAGACGTACGGCGTGGACGATCTGCCGGTGATGGTGCAGGACGTCACGTTCGACGGGGCGGAGTTCGACCACGGGCACCGGTTCCTGGCCAACAGCGGCTTCCTGGGCGAGCGCACGATGGTGAACGGCACCCTCGACCCGTACGCGGAGGTGCGCGACGAGCGCGTACGGCTGCGCCTGCTGAACGCCTCGACCGCCCGGATCTACACCTTCGGCTTCGCGGACGACCGCCCCTTCGCCCTGGTGGGGACGGACGGCGGACTGCTGCCGGAGCCCGCGTCCATGGACCGGGTCCAGCTCTCGCTGGGCGAGCGGGCGGAGATCGTCGTGACGGTGCGGCCGGGTGAGCGGACGGTGCTGCGGAGCTATCCGTGGCGGCAGGGCAACGGCTGGGAACGGCGGTTCGACGGGGGCGACGACTCCTTCGACGTCCTCCAGTTGCGGGCGGCCGAACGGCTGCGCCCCTCCCCCGCGGTGCCGGCCCGGCTGGCGGCGGACCCGGGCCTGGGGCTGCCGGAGGCCGGGGACGCGGTGCGCGCCCGCCACTTCGAACTGCGCCGGTCGGGGATCAACGGGCGGCCGATGGCGATGGACCGGATCGACCGGACGGTCACCCGGGGGACGACGGAGGTGTGGACGCTGCGCAACGCCGGCGACATGACCCACAACTTCCATGTGCACGACGCGGAGTTCCGGGTGCTGGACGTGGACGGGAAGCGGCCGGAGCGGGCGCTGCGGGGCCGCAAGGACACGGTGGCGGTGCCGACGGGTTCGACCGTGCGGATCGCGCTGCGGTTCGACGGGCCGCCCGATCCGGACATCCCGTACATGTACCACTGCCACCTGCTGTCCCACGAGGACCTCGGGATGATGGGCCAGTTCGTGGTGGTGGAGAAGGGGCGGCGGGCGGGTGCGGTCCCGGACCACGCGGGGCACTAACGTGCCGCGTATGACGACTGCACTGATCACGGGCGCGACGGCGGGCATCGGGGCCGCGTTCGCGCGGCGGCTCGCGGCCCAGGGCCACAACCTGGTGCTGGTGGCGCGGGACACCGCGCGGCTGCGCGAACAGGCCACCGAACTCCACGACCGGCACGGCATCGAGGCGGAGGTGCTGAGCGCCGACCTGTCCACGGACGGCGGTATCGAGGCGGTCGAGAAGCGGCTCGCCGACGTCCGGCACCCGGTCGACCTGCTGGTCAACAACGCCGGGTTCGGCAACAAGGGGCGCTTCCTGGAGGTGTCCATGGCCGACGAGCTGACGATGCTGAAGGTGCACTGCGAGGCGGTGCTGCGGCTGACCTCGGCGGCGGTCGCCGGGATGCGGGAGCGGGGCCGGGGCGGGGTCGTCAACGTGGCGTCCGTCGCGGCGTTCGTGCCGCGCGGTACGTACGGGGCGTCCAAGTCGTGGGTGGTCCAGTTCACCCAGGGCGCGGCGCGGGACCTGGCCGGGTCGGGGGTGCGGCTGATGGCGCTGTGCCCCGGGTTCGTGCGGACGGAGTTCCACGAGCGGGCCGGCATGGGCACGGACAACATCCCGGGCTGGATGTGGCTCGACGCGGACAAGCTGGTGGCCGCGGCGCTGACGGATCTGGGCCGGGGCAAGACGGTGTCGATCCCGGACCCGCGCTACAAGGCGCTGATGGGGCTGGTGAAGGTGGCCCCGCGGGGTCTGCTCGGCGGGGTGACCTCGCGGACGGGGCGCAAGTACGGCCCGCAGTAACGGTTGTGCCGGTCGGTGTGACGGTGGCGCAGGGTCGGTGGCGCCGGTCGGTGTGACGCTTGTGCCGGTCGGCGTGACGCTTGTGCCGGTTGCGCCAGTCGGTCGCGCCGGCCGGTTTCGCCGGTCGCCGGGGCCCGCGCGCGCACGCCGCCGCCGCCCCGGTCGCGTGCCGGGCCCCGACGCACCGAGGCCCGGTGCCCCCGCGACGGGGGCACCGGGCCTCAGGCGTACCGGACGGGCGTACCGGAAGCGGTACGGGCCGTACGGGCGGTACTAGTGGGAGTGGCCGTGGCCGCCGTGACCGGCGTCGGCCTCCTCCTCGGCCGGCTTCTCGACGACCAGGGTCTCGGTCGTGAGCAGCAGCGACGCGATGGACGCGGCGTTCTCCAGCGCGGAGCGGGTGACCTTGACCGGGTCGATGACGCCGGCCTTGACCAGGTCGCCGTACTCGCCGGTGGCGGCGTTGAAGCCCTGGCCCTTGTCGAGGTCGGCGACCTTGGAGGTGATGACGTAGCCCTCCAGGCCGGCGTTCTCGGCGATCCAGCGCAGCGGCTCGACGGCGGCGCGGCGGACGACCGCGACACCGGTGGCCTCGTCGCCGGTCTTGCCGAGGTTGCCCTCCAGGACCTTCACGGCGTGGACGATGGCGGAGCCACCGCCGGAGACGATGCCCTCCTCGACCGCGGCGCGGGTGGCGGAGATGGCGTCCTCGAGGCGGTGCTTCTTCTCCTTGAGCTCCACCTCGGTGGCGGCGCCGACCCGGATGACGCACACGCCGCCGGCCAGCTTCGCGAGGCGCTCCTGGAGCTTCTCGCGGTCCCAGTCGGAGTCCGTGGACTCGATCTCGGCCTTGATCTGGTTGACGCGGCCCTTGACGTCCTCGGCGTTGCCGCCGCCGTCGACGATGGTCGTGTCGTCCTTGGAGACGGTGACGCGGCGGGCGGTGCCGAGCACGTCCAGACCGGCCTGGTCGAGCTTGAGGCCGACCTCCTCGGCGATGACGGTCGCACCGGTGAGGGTGGCGATGTCGCCGAGCATGGCCTTGCGGCGGTCGCCGAAGCCCGGGGCCTTCACCGCGACGGCGTTGAAGGTGCCGCGGATCTTGTTGACGACGAGGGTGGAGAGCGCCTCGCCCTCGACGTCCTCGGCGATGATCAGGAGCGGCTTGGAGCCGCCGGCCTGGATGACCTTCTCCAGCAGCGGGAGCAGCTCCTGGATGGAGCCGATCTTGCCCTGGTGGATCAGGATGTACGGGTCGTCGAGGACGGCCTCCATACGCTCCTGGTCGGTCACCATGTACGGGGACAGGTAGCCCTTGTCGAAGGCCATGCCCTCGGTGAACTCCAGGTCCAGGCCGAAGGTGTTGGACTCCTCGACGGTGATGACACCGTCCTTGCCGACCTTGTCCATCGCGTCCGCGATGAGCTCGCCGACCTGGGTGTCCTGCGCGGAGAGCGCGGCCACGGCGGCGATGTCGGACTTGTCGTCGATCGGGCGGGCGGTCGCGAGGAGCTCCTCGGACACGGCCTTGACGGCGGCGTCGATGCCCTTCTTCAGGGCGGCCGGGGAGGCGCCGGCGGCGACGTTGCGCAGGCCCTCGCGGACGAGCGCCTGGGCCAGGACGGTCGCGGTGGTGGTGCCGTCACCCGCTACGTCGTTGGTCTTGGTCGCCACCTCCTTGACGAGCTGGGCGCCCAGGTTCTCGTACGGGTCGTCGAGCTCGACCTCGCGCGCGATGGTGACACCGTCGTTGGTGATGGTGGGAGCGCCGAACTTCTTGTCGATGACGACGTTGCGGCCCTTGGGGCCGATCGTCACCTTGACCGTGTCGGCAAGCTTGTTGACGCCGCGCTCAAGGGCGCGACGGGCGTCCTCGTCGAACTTAAGAATCTTCGCCATGGGCTGTATCCCTCTCAAAATGAACTGCGCCCCTCGCCGCCCGGCTAGTCAGTCGCTGGGGGCCAGGGGCGCAGAACACAGGCAGACGTGGGTGAATTACTTCTCGACGATCGCGAGGACGTCGCGGGCCGAGAGGACGAGGTACTCCTCGCCGTTGTACTTCACCTCGGTGCCGCCGTACTTGCTGTACAGGACGACGTCGCCGGTCTTGACGTCGAGCGGAAGCCGCTCGCCGTTCTCGAAGCGGCCCGGGCCCACGGCGAGGACGACGCCCTCCTGGGGCTTCTCCTTCGCGGTGTCCGGAATGACCAGGCCGGAAGCCGTGGTCTGCTCGGCGTCGAGCGGCTGGACCACAATGCGGTCCTCGAGCGGCTTGATCGCAACCTTGGAGCTGGTGGTCGACACGATCCGGTCTCCCCCTTCGGAGATCTCACGGGGTTTAACAGTCAGTGGGAGGCGATCGGACCGATCCGTCGTCGCGGGTGCCGGACCTGCCCTGTCGCACAAGGTGGTGCTGGCACTCTCCAGGGGGGAGTGCCAGACCCGAGACTATGACCGCGATTAGCACTCGGTCAAGCGGAGTGCCAATTCACCACCCTCGCGCCGTCTCGGCCGGGCCTCCATCGGGTCACCGTCCGGACAACGCGGGGGTGGAGCGCTGGGTTCCGTAGGACGGTACGGAGATGACCGATTCCGCGGGGCGACTGCCGGGCCGGCCGGGCGAGCGCTCGGCGGCGAAGAGGCCGGGCCGGGGCGCGGACCTGCTGACGGGCGTGCTGCTGGTGGTCGCGGAGGCGGCGGCCGGGGCGCTGCTGGTGCTGTGGCTGGTGGTACGGGGCATGACGCGGTCGCACGAGGCGGCCGACGGCAAACTGTCCGCGCCTCCGCCCGCGGACCCGGGCACGGACTGGACGCCGATCGTCGCGATCGGCGTTTTCGTCCTCGTGGTCGCCTGCGTCGCCGTGGCGTTGCTGCTCACCGGGTGGCACTGGTCCGGCGGGATCCAGGCGGTCGTCGCGGTGGCGCTGGGCGTCGCGCTCCTGGCGTCCGCCGTGCAGGGAAGCGGCCGGGACGCCGAGGAACCGGCCCCCGTCCGGAACGCGCCGCCCTGTCTCAGCGGGGGCGACAGCGACGAGTGCGCGCGCAGCGGGGGCTGAGCGCGCACTCGGGGCGTACGTACGGGGGCGGGCGCGGGAACCAGGGGCCGGGGGCCGGCGGCCGGCGGCCGGCGGGTTGACGGGTCAGCCGGGCCGGCGGACGGCCGGGCAGCGGACCGGCGGAACGGCGGCCCCAGCGGACCGGCGGGTGTGACGGGCCGGCAGGCCAGCGCCGGTCAGCGAGGGCCAGCCGGTCAGCCGGTCAGCCGGTCAGACGTAGTCCTCCAGCTTCGCCACCGCGTACCCCTTGTCCGTGATGGTCTTCATGACCCGGCGGATCATGTCGGGCATCGAGCCCTTCCAGTCCCCCTTGCCCCGGAAGTGGGTGAGGACGATGTCGCCCGGGTGCAGGTCCCGGTCCCACTCGCGCCACTCCATGCGGTCCGGGAACGCCTCCGAGGCCCACAGGGGCACGGCGGTGATCCCGCAGGACTTGGCGACCACGAGGGTGTCGCGGTTGTAGTTGCCGTAGGGCGGCCGGAAGAGGGTGGGCCGCTTCCCGTAGTGCTTGAGGATCTTCTCCTGCTGGCCGCAGATCTCCCGCTCCTGCTCGGCCGCGGAGAGGCCGGGCAGGTAGCGGTGGTTGAGGGTGTGGTTGTTGAGGGTCACCCCGAGCCGCTGCATCTTCTTGAAGTAGCCGTAGTCGTCGTTGGTGACGTAGTCGCTGAGGAAGGCGCTGTACGGGATGTCGAGTTCGGTCATCATCCGCAGCAGCTCGGGGTCCTTCTCGGCCCCGTCGTCCATCGTCAGGAAGACGATCTTCTCCTTGGTCGGGACGGTGGTGAAGACGGGCGGCAGCCCCGCGTCGTCCCGGACCTCGAACCCCTGGCGGGTGGTGACGCGCGGCTTCACCACCGGCGGCTCGGGGGCGGCGAGCGGCGTCTTGGCCAGCCCCCACCTCTTCGCGGCGAGGGCTCGCACGGCCTGCTTCTTCGCGACCTTCTGCGCGTACGTCTCCGGGGCGCGGCCCGGCCCGGCCTGGGGGGCCGCCTCGCCCTGCCGGCCGGTGGCGGACTCCACGGGCCCGCCGCCGGCCGCGCTCTCACCCCCGCCCCCGCCCCTCTCCGGTGTCGCCGCGCACCCGGAGGCGACGGCGGCGGCCAGCAGGGCCGCCAGCACGAGGGCGCCCTTTCTGTGCCACTTAACGACTGATTTTTCGTTTTGTCGTACTAGCTGCATGGCGCCGCATCCTGCCAGCCGTCGCACCGTGCGCCCTTTCGACACCGCGAGCGGGCCGGCACCGTCCCCCGGGCGGCCCACACGGACCCGGCGCGGCCCGCCTGGCCCACAATGGACCGGGTGAACGCTTCGACCTCCCCCGCATCGGCCGACGACCCCGCCCGCGCCGCCTTCGCCGCGCTGCGCACCCCCGAGGGCGGACAGCTGCTGGCCGACCTGCGCGACCACGACCCCGCCGACGAACTGGCCACCGCGACCCGGCTGCGCCGCACGTACCCGGCGGAGCTGGTGTCGGCGGCGCTGGGGCAGGCGCGGTTGCGGCAGCGGGCGGTGGCGAAGTTCGGGGCGGACGACGCGTACCGGATGTTCTTCACGCCCGACGGGGTCGAGCAGGCGACCCGCACCTCGGTCGCCGCCCACCGCGCCACGCGGTTCGCCGGGCTCGGCGTGCGGAGCGTGGCGGACCTGTGCTGCGGCATCGGGGGCGACGCGATCGCGCTCGCCCGCGCCGGGATCTCCGTGCTCGCCGTGGACCGCGACCCGCTGACCGTCGAGGTGGCCCGCGCCAACGCCGACGCGCTCGGCCTTACCGGGCTGATCGAGGTGCGGTGCGCCGACGTCGCGGAGATCGACACGTCCCCGTACGACGCGGTCTTCGTGGACCCGGCCCGGCGCGGGGGCCGGGGCCGGGTCTTCGACCCGGAGGCGTACTCACCGCCGCTCTCCTGGGCGACGGCCGCCGCCCTCAAGGCCCCCCGCGCGGCCCTCAAGATCGCGCCCGGCGTCCCGCACGAGGCGATCGGCCCGGAGGCGGAGGCCGAGTGGATCTCGGTCGGCGGCGACGTGAAGGAGGCGGTGCTCTGGTACGGGGAGGGGTTCGCGCCCGGCGCGTTCCGGGCCACGCTGCTGCCGTCCGGCGCCACGCTGACCGCCCCGGCCCCGCTGCCCGCCCCGCCGGTGGGCCCGGTCGGGCGCTACCTGTACGAGCCGGACGGCGCGGTGATCCGGGCGCACCTCGTCGCGGACATCGTGGAGCGGTGCGGCGGCCGGCTGGTGGACGAGACGATCGCCTACGTCACGGGCGACGAGCCGTACTCCTCCCCGTACGTCTCCGGGTACGAGATCACCGACCGGCTCCCGTTCAACATGAAGAAGCTGAAGGCGCTGCTGCGGGAGCGCCAGGTGGGCGTCCTGACCGTCAAGAAGCGCGGCTCGGCGGTCGAACCCGAGGAGCTGCGCCGCCGGATGAAGCTCAGCGGCCCGAACTCCGCGACGGTGTTCCTGACCCGGGTGGCGGGGGCTCCGACGATGCTGATCGGCCGTCCGCTGGGGTGAGCGGGGCCGGGGCGGGCGCGGTCAGCACGCGCAGCACCCAGCGGCGGTGCGCCGACGCCTTGACGGCGCCGATGAGTCCGGTGAGCCAGGCGACCATGCCGAGGCCCATCATCAGGGCGACCATGCCGTACGTGTCGTCGCCGGGCCGGGCGCTCGCCGGACCGATCACGCACAGCGCCAGCCCGCCCGCCGCCAGGACGAACGACAGCAGCAGCCAGACCAGGCTCACCCCGGGCAGCCGCAGTTCCCGGTCGCGCTCCGGGTCCCGGTCCAGCGCGCCCCACTGCGCGAGGAGCGTACGGACCTCCCGGTCCCGGGCGACGTAGAGGGCGCTGAGGACGACCGCCGGGATCAGCGCCCCGGCCCCCAGGAGCAGGGACACGATTCCGGCGATCCCGCCGAGGAAGTCCGCCGCCTGCTCCACGATGACGAGCCCGGACCCCACGAGCAGCCAGCCGAGGGCGGTGAGCCCGGCCCACATCATCAGCACGCCGAGCCGACCCGGCCCCACGTGCATCCGGACCAGCTCGCGCAGGACGACCGCCCGGTCGGCGAGCATCGCCTCACGGCTGGGCCAGGACCGGAGCTCCACGGGCGGCGGGGGCGGGGGCAGCGAAGAACGGTTCTGCATGTACGGGACACTACTCGCCCGCCGGAGCGGGGTGTTCGGCCGCTGCCGGCCGTGCGCTCAGGCGTCCCGCAGCGCCTGGATGTCGAGCTTGGTCATGCCCAGCATCGCCTTCATCGTGCGGTCCGCCTTCGCCCTGTCCGGGTCGGCCAGCAGCTTCGGCAGCTCGTTCGGCACGATCTGCCAGGAGACGCCGTAGCGGTCCTTGAGCCAGCCGCACTGCCCCGTCTCGCCGCCCTCGGAGAGCGCGTCCCAGAACCGGTCCACCTCGGCCTGGTCGGCGCAGTCCACGGAGAGCGAGATCGCCTCGGTGAACGGGAACTGCGGGCCGCCGTTGAGCCCCATGTAGTCCTGGCCGGCGAGCCGGAAGTCGACGGTGAGCACGGAGCCCGTCTCGCCGGGACCGGCCTCGCTGTAGTAGGTGGTGTCCAGGATGCGGGAGTCGCCGCCGAAGATCGCGACGTAGTGCTCGGCGGCCTCCTGGGCCTGTCCGTCGAACCAGAGACAGGGGGTGATCTTCTGCATGGTCTTCTCCTCGTCGTACCGCCCGTGCGTCCGGCCGGGCGGCCGGGACGTCTGGAAGGTAGACCGCGCCCGCCGCCGGAACTCATCGCGGCCGTCCCGGCCCGTCCGCCCGCACCCGTACGGCCCACCCGGGGCCTCACCAGGGGGCGCCCTCACCCGTGCCCTCAGCCTGGGGCCCCCTCACCCGGAAGCGCGCCGCCAGGGAGCGCCCTCAGCCGGAAGCGGTCGGCGCGGCGGCGGCCTTCCCCTCCGCCGGCAGCAGGACGTACGCCGCCGGAGCCGCCGCCGCCAGAAGGCCCGCCGCGACCCAGAGCGCGGCCGCGTACCCCGAGGACAGCTCGGCGAGCCCCGTGGAGCCGCCGGTGACCTGGACGGCGACGGTGACCAGGACCGCGAGGCCGAGCGAACCGCCCACCTGGCGCGAGCTGTTCAGCAGCCCCGAGGCCATCCCGGTCTCCTCGGCCGCCACATCGGTCGTCGCGGCGGTGCCGAGCGGGACGAAGCAGAGCCCGATGCCGAACGAGCAGAGCAGCGACGGGCCGAGGACCGAGACGAGGAAGGACCCCTCCACCGTGGCGGTCGTCGCGAACCAGCCCATGCCGAGCGCCGCCGTCGCCGCGCCCAGCGTCATCAGCCGCCGCACGCCGAGGACGGCGACCGCGCGGGTGGCGAGGATCGAGCCCGCGACCACGCCCGCGCAGAACGGCAGGAACGCGAATCCGGCGGCGGTCGGCCCGAAGCCGAGGACCAGTTGCAGGTAGAGCGAGACGAAGTAGAACGCGCCGAACTGGGCCGAGGCCAGCAGCAGACAGAACAGGTTCGCCGTCAGCACCGGCCGCCCCGTCAGCAGGCCGGGGCGGAGCAGCGGGGAGGCGGTCCGCAGCTCGACGGCGACGAAGGCGGCCAGCAGGACCACCGCCCCGCCGAGCGAGGCGAGCGTGACCGGTGAGGTCCAGCCGTGGTCGGCGGTCCGCACCAGGCCGAGGACCAGCAGCGTCGTCCCGGCCGTGGCCAGCAGCGCCCCGGCCACGTCCAGCCGCGCGCCGGTCCGCCCCCGCTCCCCGGCCCGCCCGGTGCGCGCGGCGGCGGCCAGGGCGAAGGCGACGATCGGCACGTTGACCAGCATCACGGACCGCCAGCCCGCCACGTCGGTGAGCACCCCGCCGGCCAGCACCCCGACCGCGCCGCCCGCCGCGCCCGCCATGCCCCACAGCCCGAGCGCCCGGGAGCGGGCGGGCCCGGCCGGGAAGGCGAGCGTGATCAGGGCGAACGCCACCGGGGCGAGGGCCGCCGCCCCGACGCCCTGCACCGCCCGCGCCGCCACCAGCGAACCCGGCGACCAGGCCAGCCCGCCCGCCAGACTGGCCAGCCCGAACAGGGCGAGGCCCGCCGTCAGGACGCGCCGGGGCCCCGCCAGGTCGGCGAGGCGCCCGCCGAGCATGAGGAGCCCGCCGAAGGCGAGGGCGTAGGCGTTGACCACCCACAGCAGCCCGCCCCCGTCGAAGCCGAGGTCGGCGCGGATGTCCGGCAGCGCGACGTTGACCACGGACATGTCCAGCGACACCAGGAACTGCACGGTGAGCGCCACCACCAGCTGCCACCGCGCGGGCCGCTCCCCCGTGTCCGGCGCGCTCGCCGCCCCGCCCCCGGGCTCCCCCGCCGTCTCCCTGCTCCCCGCGCCGCCCATGACGTCCCCTTCCCCTTCGCGCCCTCGGTCAGAGAATTACCATACACGTATAGAAATTAAACGCGCCGGTACGGAGAAGGGCCCGTAAGGGGAGAATGCCCAGGTGTCAGGCAGCGAGAAGACCGAGAAGAAGACGAGAAAGCCGGCGGGGCGTCCCGTGGGACGGCCCCGCCGGCTCGATCCGGACGCGATGGTCGCCACCGCGCGCCGCATCGTCGAGGAGGAGGGGGTGGACGCCCTCTCCATGCGGCGGGTGGCGAAGGAGCTGGGCAGCACGCCCATGGCGCTCTACCACTACGTGCGGGACAAGGACGAGCTGCTGATGCTCACGCTGTCCGGCACGGCGGCGGCCTTCCCGCGCCCGGAGCTGCCCGAGGACCCGCGCGAGCGGATGGTGGCGGTGGCCGCGCACATGCACGCGATCATCGCCCGCATCCCCTGGGTGCTGGACGTCCTGGCGCTGGGCGAGCTGACGGACCGCGACGCGCTGTGGATGGTGGAGGAGATCGTGGACTGCGCGCTGGCCTGCGGTCTCTCCCCGGCGCGCGCGGTCCGGGCGTACCGGACGATCTGGAGCTACGTGTACGGGGACCTGGTCTTCCGCAGGGCGGCGGACCGCCGGGCCGAGAACCCCTCGCGCCGGGAGTTCTTCCCGGAGATGGTCACGGAGGAGGACGCGGCGGCGCTGCCCCGGCTCACCGAGGTCAAGGACCGCTGGCGGGAGTACGCCGCCGACTACGAGACGGTCGAGGAGCTGGACGCGATCGTGGAGGGCCTGATCCGGCGCGGGACCCGGGGCGCGGGGACCTGACGCCCCCGGCGGGCCCCCGCGCGCGCCGTCAGTCCACCGCCTCGAACCGCCACCGGTGCACCGGGCGGGTGATCAGGCCGGCGGCGGGCTCGGGGAGTTCGGGGAGGTCGTCGCCGTAGGCCGCGTCCGGCCACCACGTCATCACCAGCACCCGGTCCTGCGGGGCGCGCAGCAGCTCGCGGCGGGCCGGCGCGCGCGACAGCTCGGCGGCGCGGGCCCGCGCCCACTCCAGGAGTTCGCCGCCCCGCCCGTCGGCGGCGCGGGCCTCCCACATCAGGACGACGGTCGTGGCGCTCATGAGTACAGGTTGTCCTTGCTGATCTCGTGCACGTGGTCGTGGTCGTGGGAATGCGCGTGGGAGTGGGGGTGCGCGGCCCCCGGCACGTGCGGCTCCGTGACCGGCAGCGAGGAGTCGGCGGAGAGCTCCAGGTCGGAGGGGAGCCGGTTGCGGGCGACCATCTCCGCGCCGAGCGCCGCGACCATCGCGCCGTTGTCGGTGCAGAGTTTGGGGCGCGGCACCCGCAGCCGGATGCCGGCGCGTTCGCAGCGCTCCTGGGCGAGGGCCCGCAGCCGGGAGTTGGCCGCGACGCCGCCGCCGATCATCAGGTGGTCCACGCCCTCGTCCTTGCAGGCCCGGACCGCCTTGCGGGTCAGCACGTCCACCACGGCCTCCTGGAAGGACGCCGCCACGTCCCGTACGGGCACCTCCTCGCCCGCCGCGCGCTTGGCCTCGATCCAGCGGGCCACCGACGTCTTCAGCCCGGAGAAGGAGAAGTCGTACGGGGCGTCGCGCGGGCCGGTCAGACCGCGCGGGAACGCGATCGCCGCCGGGTCGCCCTCCTTCGCGAGCCGGTCGATGACCGGGCCGCCGGGGAAGCCGAGGTCGAGCACCCGGGCGATCTTGTCGAACGCCTCGCCCGCCGCGTCGTCGATCGTCGCGCCCAGCGGCCGGACGTCGCTGGTGATGTCGGGGGCGAGCAGGAGCGAGGAGTGGCCGCCGCTGACCAGCAGCGCCATCGTCGGCTCGGGCAGCGGCCCGTGCTCCAACTGGTCGACGCAGATGTGCGAGGCGAGGTGGTTGACCCCGTAGAGCGGCTTGCCGAGCGCGTACGCGTACGCCTTCGCGGCCGAGACGCCGACGAGCAGCGCGCCCGCGAGCCCGGGGCCGGAGGTGACGGCGATCCCGTCGAGGTCGCGGGCGCTGACGCCCGCTTCCTTCAGGGCGCGCTCGATGGTGGGGACCATCGCCTCCAGGTGGGCCCGGGAGGCGATCTCCGGGACGACACCGCCGAACCGGGCGTGGGTGTCGACGCTGGAGGCGACGGCGTCGGCGAGCAGGGTCGTGCCCCGCACGATGCCCACGCCGGTCTCGTCGCAGGAGGTCTCGATGCCGAGTACGAGGGGTTCGTCGGCAGCCATCATTCAGTCCCGGTCTCTGGTGCGGTGTCCGCGAGGTCTTCGTTCAGGGTGAGGCGCATGACCAGGGCGTCGATGTTCCCCGGCTGGTAGTAGCCGCGCCGGAAGCCGATCGGCTCGAAGCCGAAGCGCTCGTACAGCTTCTGCGCCCGGGCGTTGTCCACCCGGACCTCCAGCAGCACGGTGGCGCACTCGAAGTCGGTGGCGGCCTTGAGCAGGTCGGTGAGGAGTTCGGAGCCGAGGCCGGCGCCCCAGGCGTCCCGGCTGACCGCGATCGTCTGGACGTCGGCCAGGTCCCCGAGCGCGGCGAGCCCGGCGTATCCGACGATCCGGCCGGTGACCGGGTCCTCGGCGACGGTGTAGTGGCGGGTGGCGCCGGGGCCCCGGGCGTGGGCCAGCTCGGACCAGAACATGCCGGGCGACCAGGCGTCGTCCGGGAACAGGGCGTGTTCGAGGTCGAGCACCGGCGCGATGTCCCACCAGCGCATCTCGCGCAGTACGGCGGCGGTGGCGGTGCTCACTTGGGCGTGACCACCTTGTAGTTCTTCGGGACCTGGGCGTCGGGGCGGCGCAGGTACAGCGGCTGCGGCGGGAGCAGCTCCCGCCCGGCGGCGAGCCGTTCGGCGGCGAGCGCGGCGAGCGCCCCGGCGGCCACGTGCTCGGGGCCGCGCGCGTCGGGGAAGGCGTCCGGGTAGAGCACCGCGCCCGCGCCGACCACCGGGAGCCCGGCGAGCGCCTCGGCGATGTCGGCGGGCCGGTCCACGGCGGGTTCGCCGACGCGGGTGCGGCCGTCCTCGTACCGCGCCCAGTACACCTCCTTGCGGCGGGCGTCCGTCGCCACGGCGAACGGGCCGTCCAGCCCCTCCTGCCCGGCGGCGTACGCGAGGCCGTCCAGGGTGCACAGGCCGTGGACCGGGACGGAGAGGGCGGAGCCGAAGGTGGCGGCGGTGACCAGGCCGACCCGGAGGCCGGTGTAGGGGCCGGGGCCGACGCCCACGACCACGTCCGTCACGGCGTCGAGCTTCGTCCCGGCCTCAGCGAGGACCCGGTCGACGGCGGGGAGCAGCAGCTCCCCGTGCCTGCGGGCGTCGACCTGCCCGGAGGAGGCGATGACGGACGTACCGTCGTGGAGGGCGACGGTGACGGCGGGCGTGGCGGTATCCATGGCGAGCAAGAGCACGCAAACAGCCTACGGTCTCCGCCGACGGCGTTACGGCGTCCGTACGGCGTCCCGGCGGCCACCCGCGCTGCTGTTACCGTCACCGGGGTATCCGACGGGTACGACGTAAACGCTTGTACGACTTGCGGCACAGGGCCGCCGAAAGGGGATGCACGGTGGCAAGGAGCAGCTCGGGAATGGTGGCCGGGCTCACCGCGGCGGCGATCGTCGCGGTCGCCTTCCTCGCCTACCAGGCCTCGGCGAACGCCCCCGCCTCGGTGGCGTCCACGGCCGGCCCGAAGGCATCCGCCTCGGCCTCGGCCCCGGCGAAGCCCGCCCCGAAGCCGAAGCCCACGGCCGATCCGCTGGCGGTCCCGGCGCGGTCCGGGACGGGCGAGCGCGTCGTGTACGCGCTGAAGGACCGGCGGGTGTGGCTGGTGGACGAGAGCAACAAGGCGACCCGGACATTCACGGTGATGCCGAGCCCCGTCAGTCCGCCGCCCGGCGTCCACCGGGTCACCTCCCGCTCGGGCACGGTCCAGGGCTCGGACGGCGTCCCGATCGAGCACGTGGTCCGTTTCGCCAACGTGGACGAGGTGGCGGTCGGGTTCAGCGCGGCGCAGGACGGCTCGATGGCCTCCCCCGACCCGACGGCCAAGACCGGCGGCGTGCGGATGACGCGCGAGGACGGCGACGCCATGTGGACGTTCGCGACGGTCGGCGCGAAGGTCGTCGTCGTCCCGTAACCGCGAGCCGCGCGCACGGGGGCGGGCGACGGCCGCCGCACGAGCGGCCCCCTGCCGCCCGGCCGCGCCGTGCGGAACCGTGTGAAGGCCGCCCCGGACGTGAGGTCCGGGGCGGCCTTCACGCGTTACGCGGCCTGCGGGTGGGCGCTCGCCGTGTCGCGGGGGCCCGCCCCGTCACGGGCCGCCGTCCGCTTCGCCGTCGCGGCGGGCGGGGTGGAGACGGCGGTGGCCGCCGCGCACGAGGCGAGCAGGTCTTTCATCGACAGGGCGGACGGAGTCGGTCGCGGCTGCGCTGCGCGCTCGGGCGTCGGCATGGATGCCTCCTTGAAGCTCCGGTGGAGGGCGCGGTTAGGTAAGCCTAACCATGCCTCGTACCCATGTGACCACGACCACGGGCCCGTACGCAACAATTTACCGACGCACTGTCGGGAAGGCTAGGGCGCGGGCGTCACCCCAGCGCCTCCCGGAGCCCCGCCCAGCGCGCCCCGATGCCGACCAGCGTGACCTCGCGCCGCTCGTCGTCGGTGTCGCCGGTGGCGCGGTCGATGAGGACCCGCAGCCGGTCGTCGGACAGCTCCTCGACCTTGCCGTCGCCCCACTCCACGACCACCACCGACTCCGGCAGCGACACGTCGAGGTCCAGGTCCTCCATCTCGTCCAGCCCGCCGCCCAGGCGGTACGCGTCGACGTGGACGAGGGCGGGGCCGCCGGAGAGGGAGGGGTGGACGCGGGCGATGACGAAGGTCGGCGAGGTGACCGCGCCGCGTACGCCGAGCCCCTCGCCGAGGCCCCGGGTGAGCGTCGTCTTCCCGGCGCCCAGCTCGCCGGTGAGCATCACCAGGTCGCCGGGGGCCAGGACACGGGCGAGCCGGCGGCCCAGCTCCTGCATCTGTTCGGGGGACGTGACGGTGAGCGCCACGGTGACGGCCTCCGGTACGGCCCCGGCGCCCCCGGCAGACCCGCCGTGCTCGGCGGAGGCGGTGGACGCGGGGGCGGCGGCGGAGTCCGGAGCGGCGGGGTTCGGGGCGGAGGCGGGGTCCGTCCCGGCGGGGTTCGGGGCGGTCTCAGCGGCCGGGCTGTTGTGCGGTGCTTCCATGCCCGCCAACGTTAGCGGCCGGCACCGTGCCGCTGCGGACGAGCAGGTCGGCCAGCCGGCCGGTCACCGTCTGCGGGTGCTCCAGCATCACCAGGTGCCCGGCGTCCGGCACGATCACCAGCTCGGCGTCGGGCAGCGCGTCCGCGATGGCCTCGCTGTGCGAGCTGGGCGTCACCAGGTCCTTGTCCCCGGCCAGGATCAGCACCGGCACATCGCGGAACGCGGGCAGCGCCCCGCTCTTGTCGTGCTCGGTGAAGGCCGGGTAGAACTCGGCGACCACGTCGATCGGGGTGGACTCGATCAGCCGCTCCGCGAACCGGGCGACCGCCGGGTCCACGTCCCGCGAGCTGAACGAGTACCGCTTGATCAGCCCGGCGAAGAGGTCCGCGGTGGCCCGCCGCCCCTTCTCCACCAGCTCCGCCTGCGAGCCGAGCGCCCGCAGCACCCCGGGCAGCACCCGGCGCACCGCGTTCACGCCCGCCACCGGCAGCCCGAAGCTCACCTCGGCGAGCCGCCCGCTGGAGGTGCCGATCAGGGCGACTGCGGCCACCCGGTCCCGGACGAGCGCCGGGAACTGGTCGGCCAGCGCCATCACCGTCATGCCGCCCATGGAGTGCCCGACCAGCACCAGCGGGCCCTCGGGCGCCGCCGCGTCGATGACCGCCTTGAGATCGCGGCCGAGCAGGTCGATGCCGACCGGCGCCCCCTCCGCCTGGGAACGCCCGCGCTCGGAACGCCCGTGGCTGCGCTGGTCCCAGTAGACGGCGCGGACGAGGCCGCGCAGGGCGTCGCGCTGGAAGTGCCAGGAGTCCTGGCCGAGGCAGTAGCCGTGGCTGAAGACGACGGTGACCGGGGCGGGGCTCTTGCGCCCGAAGAGCCTGCGGCGGCGGGCGCCGGGAGCGCCGGACCCCTCCTGGTCGGCGGGGGTTCCCGCCTCCGCCTCCTCGACCTCGTAGTACAGCTCGGTGCCGTCGTCGGCGACCGCCCGGCCCGGGGTGCCGCGCAGCGAGCCGTACGGTCCGGTGGCGTCCAGGGCGAGCCGCGCCTTCTTGCGCATGCCGCGCCCCACGGTCAGCCGCTCGACGGCGACCCCGGCCGCCGCGCCGGCGGCCAGCACGCCTATCGCGGCCCCGGCGATGCCGGCCCGCCGCCAGCCGCCGGGGCCGGTCGCGTTCACGGCGTCGGCGGCCGCGGCCACCACGGCCTCCGGGACGCGCTCGCTCACCGCGCCACGCCCCGGGTCGCGGTCACCGGGGCCTCGGGAGCGGCCCGGTCGGCAGCGGCGTCCGTCGCGGCCGGCCCGGCCGCCCCGTCGACGTACACGCGCGGCACCCGGGCCCCGATGCGGGTGACGATCTCGTACGCGATGGTGTCGGCGGCCTCCGCCCAGTCCTGCGCGGTCGGCTCGCCCCGGTCGCCCGGTCCGAAGAGCACCGCCTCCGCGCCCTCCTCGGGCCGGTCCCCGTCGAGGTCCACGACGAACTGGTCCATGGCGACCCGGCCCGCGACCGTGCGGACCTTCCCGCCGATCAGGACGGGCCCCCGGCCGGAGGCGTGGCGCGGGACGCCGTCCGCGTAGCCGACCGGGACCAGGCCGAGGGTCGTCTCGGCGGACGTCGTGTAGTGGTGGCCGTAGCTGACGCCGTGGCCGGCCGGGGCGTCCTTGACCAGGGCGACGGAGGCGGCGAGCGTCATCACCGGGCGCAGCCCGAAGTCGGCGGGGACGCCCAGCTCGGGAGCGGGCGAGATGCCGTACATCGCGATGCCGGTCCGTACGAGGTCGAAGTGGGACTCGGGGACCGTGAGCGTGGCCGGGGAGTTGGCGATGTGCCGGACCTCGGGCTCGACGCCCTCCTTCTCGGCGTACGCCACCATCGCGCGGTACACGTCGAGCTGGGCGGCGATCGAGGGGTGGCCGGGCTCGTCGGCGCAGGCGAAGTGGGACCAGAGCCCGGTGATCCGGAGGTGTCCGGCCCGTTCGGCGGCCAGCGCCTCGCCGACCAGTTCCGGCCAGTCGGCGGGCTGGCAGCCGTTGCGGCCGAGTCCGGTGTCGGCCTTGAGCTGGACACGGGCCGGGCGGCCGGCGGCCCCGGCGGCGGCGACGACCTCGCGCAGCGCCCACAGACCGCTCACCGACACGTCGATGTCGGCCTCGACCGCCTCGCGCCAGGGCCCGCCGGGCGTCCACAGCCAGCACATGATCCGGCCGCCGAGTCCGGCCGCGCGCAGGGCGAACGCCTCCTGCGGGGTGGCGGTCCCCAGCCAGGCCGCCCCGGCCTCCCGCGCGGCCTCGGCGCAGCGCACCGCCCCGTGGCCGTACCCGTCGGACTTCACCACGGCCATGAGCTGCGCACCGGCCGCCCGCTCGCGCAGGGCGCGCACGTTGGCGCGCAGCGCGGCGAGGTCGATCTCGGCACGGGCTCTCAGGGACGCTGTCTCGTTCATCGCGCCCAGTCTCTCAGAGGCGTACGCGGCCTCTGGGGCAGCGCACGCCGTTGTCCGGGCCTATGTACGTTTCATCACATGCTTGAGGTGGTCGAGCAGGACCGGCACATGGCTGTCGGCGACGCCCTTGGCGGCGGTGACGAGGGTGACCGGCCCGCCCTCGCGCACCAGGTCCACGAGCCGGTCGACCGCCTCCGTGTGCGTCGCGTCGTCGAGTTCGGCGCGGTAGCGCTCGACGAACGCGTCGTGCCGGTCCTCGCGGTCGTGGTGGTACCAGGAGCGCAGCTCGTCCGAGGGCGTGACGTCCTTCAGCCACAGGTCGATGTCGGCCCGCTCCTTGGAGACGCCCCGGGGCCAGAGCCGGTCGACCAGGACCCGGGTGCCGTCGTCGTCCTCGACGGGGTCGTACGCCCGGCGTACGCGTACGGGGTCGCTGTCACGCGCCATGTCCGGCCGCCCTTCGTCCGCGAACAGGGGCGTACGTGTGCGGAATCGCGCCTACGCGTACGGGGCCGCTCTCACGCGCCATCTCCCGCCGCCCTCCTCGCCTCGGCCCGCCCCCCGCTCGTCCGGGCCTTCCACTGTCCCCCGGGTTCAGCCGGCCCGCACGTCGCGCCAGGCGGCCGGGATGCCGGCCGCCACGTCCTGCGCGGAGACCGGGGCCCCGTCCGAGCCGTGGCGGGCGGCGAGGCCGTGCAGGTACGCGCCGACGGAGGCGGCGTCGCGCGGGGCGAGCCCGGCGGCGAGGAGGGAGCCGGTGAGCCCGGAGAGCACATCGCCGCTGCCCGCCGTGGCGAGCCAGGACGTCCCGGTCGGGTTGACCCGGACGGGGGTGTCCCGGGCCTCGGCGACCAGGGTCGTGGAGCCCTTGAGGAGGACGGTGGCCCGGTAGCGGGCGGCCAGTTCGCGGACGGCGGCGAGCCGCCCGCTCTCGACCTCGTCCCGGGCCGCGCCGAGGAGGGCGGCGGCCTCGCCCGCGTGCGGGGTGAGGACGGTGGGGGCGGTCCGGGTCCGCACGGTCTCCGCGTCCAGCAGGCGCAGCCCGTCCGCGTCGACCAGTACGGGGACGTCGGTGGCCAGCACGTCGGCGACGGCCCTCGCCGCGTCCTCGCCGTCCCCGAGCCCGGGTCCGACGACCCACGCCTGGACGCGCCCGGCCCGCGAGGGCGGACCGGCGTGCACCAGCGTCTCGGGGAACCGGGCGATCACCGCGTCCGCGCCCGGCCCGACGTACCGCACGGCCCCGGCCCCGCCGTGCAGCGCGCCCGCGACCGCGAGGACGGCGGCGCCCGGGTAGCGCGCGGACCCGGCGACGACGCCGACGACCCCGCGCCGGTACTTGTCGCTCTCCGCCCCGGGCTCCGGCAGCAGCGCCGCCACGTCCGCGTACTGGAGCGCCTCCAGGTCCGGCGGCTCGGGCAGCTCCGGGCCGAGTCCGATGTCCACCAGGCGCAGGGCCCCGGCGTGTTCGGCGGCCGGGTCGATGAGGAGGCCGGGCTTGTAGGTGCCGAAGGTGACGGTCGCGTCGGCCCGGACCGCGTCGCCGTGCACCTCCCCGGTGTCGGCCTCCACCCCGCTCGGCAGGTCCACGGAGAGCACCGGGGTACGGTCCCGGGTCACGGTGTGCAGCAGTTCGGCGGCGTCCGGCCGCAGCCCGCCGCGCCCGCCGATCCCGGTGATGCCGTCCACGACGAGGTCGAGCACGCCGAGCCCGTCCGGCCCGTCCACGACCTGTCCCCCGGCCGCCCGCAGCGCGGCGAGGCCGCCGGGGTGTGCCCGGTCCGGGGCGAGCAGCAGGGCCCGGACGCCCGCGCCCCGGCGGGCGAGGCGGGCGCCCGCGTAGAGCGCGTCGCCGCCGTTGTCGCCGCTGCCGACGAGGAGCAGGACTCGGGACCCGTACACCCGGCCGTTGCGCCGCAGCAGGTCGCCGCAGGCGGCGGCGAGCCCGGCGGCGGCGCGCTGCATCAGCGCGCCCTCCGGGAGGCGTTGCATGAGGGCGGCCTCGGCGGCCCGTACGGTCTCCACGCTGTAGGCACGTCGCATGGGTCCCACCCTCCGCGATCACGCGGGCGGATGCCAGCGTCGCGCGGGTGTGGCGGGCGGGCCGCCGCACGTCACCCGGCCGCCCACCCCTCGGCTCCCCGTCACCCCGCCTGCCGGGGCCTCAACTCTCCGTCACCCGGCCTGTCCGGGCCTCAACTCTCCGTCACCCGCCCGCTCGCCCCCTCGACTCCCCGTCACCCGGCCGCTCGCCCCCCTCGACTCCCGTCCCCGCCCGCTCGCCCGCTCGACTCCCCACCTGCCCGGGACTCGACGCTCCGTCACCCGGTGGCGGCGGGGGGAAGGCGGCGGGTCGTCAGCGCTTCGGAGGGCTCACCCCTCCGCGATGACCACCGCCGACGCCACCCCCGCGTCGTGGCTGAGCGAGACGTGCCAGGACCGTACGCCCAGTTCGGCGGCGCGGGCGGCGACCGTGCCGGTCACCCGCAGCCGGGGCTGCCCGCTCTCCTCGACCCATACCTCGACGTCGCTCCAGAGCAGCCCGCCCGGCGCGCCGAGCGCCTTGGCCAGGGCCTCCTTCGCGGCGAACCGGGCGGCGAGCGAGGCGGTTCCGCGCCGCTCGCCGCTCGGCAGCGTCAGCTCACCGCTGACGAAGAGCCGGTCGGCGAGTTGGGGCGTCCGCTCCAGTGCCGCCCCGAACCGCTCGATCTCGGCCACGTCGATACCGACTCCGATGATCACGAACCCACCCTCGCCATCCCCATCGTCCGGGACGCGCGCCCCGGTTCACTCCACGGTCACGGACTTCGCCAGGTTGCGCGGCTGGTCCACTTCGTTGCCGCGGGCCGTCGCCAGCTCGCAGGCGAAGACCTGGAGCGGCACGGTGGCGACCAGCGGCTGAAGCAGCGTAGGCGTTGCGGGGACGGTGATGAGGTGGTCGGCGTACGGGACGACGGCCTCGTCGCCCTCCTCGGCGACGACGATCGTGTGCGCGCCCCGGGCCCGGATCTCCTGGATGTTGGAGACGATCTTGTCGTGGAGGACGGAACGGCCGCGCGGCGAGGGGACGATGACGACGACGGGCAGGCCCTCCTCGATGAGCGCGATCGGCCCGTGCTTCAGCTCGCCGGCCGCGAAGCCCTCGGCGTGCATGTAGGCGAGTTCCTTGAGCTTGAGCGCGCCTTCGAGGGCGACCGGGTAGCCGACGTGCCGGCCGACGAACAGCACGGTCCCGTGGTGGGCGAGGGAGCGGGCCAGCGCGCGCACGGGCTCCATCGTCTCCAGGACGCGGTCCACCTCGCGGGGCACGTCCGCGAGCTGGCGCACCACCGTGCGGATCTCGTCGCCCCACTTGGTGCCGCGCACCTGGCCGAGGTAGAGCGCCACCAGGTAGCAGGCGACGAGCTGGGTGAGGAACGCCTTGGTGGAGGCGACGGCGACCTCGGGCCCGGCGTGCGTGTACAGGACGGCGTCGGACTCGCGGGGGATGGTCGAGCCGTTGGTGTTGCAGATGGCGAGGACCTTCGCCCCCTGTTCGCGGGCGTGCCGCAGCGCCATCAGGGTGTCCATGGTCTCGCCGGACTGGGAGATGGCGACGACGAGGGTGCGCTGGTCGAGGATCGGGTCGCGGTAGCGGAACTCGCTGGCCAGCTCGGTCTCGCAGGGCAGCCGGGTCCAGTGCTCGATGGCGTACTTGGCGATCATCCCGGCGTGGAACGCGGTGCCGCAGGCGACGATGACGACCTTGTCGACCTCCCGCAGTTCGGCGGCCGGGATGCGCACCTCGTCCAGGTGGAGGAGCCCTTCCCCGTCGACCCGGCCGAGGAGGGTGTCGGCGACGGCCTGGGGCTGGTCGGCGATCTCCTTGAGCATGAAGGAGGCGTAACCGCCCTTCTCGGCGGCGGAGGCGTCCCAGTCCACGTGGTACTCGCGCACGTCCGCCGGCTGCCCGTCGAACCAGGTGACGGCGACGCCCTCGCGGCTCAGCTCGACCACCTGGTCCTGGCCCAGCTCGATCGCGGAGCGGGTGTGCGCGATGAAGGCGGCGACGTCGGAGGCGAGGAACCACTCGCCCTGCCCGACGCCCACGACGAGCGGCGAGTTGCGCCGCGCGCCGACGACGACGTCCGGCTGGTCGGCGTGGACGGCGACGAGGGTGAAGGCCCCTTCGAGCCTCCGGCACACCTGCCGCATCGCGTCGGCGAGGTCCCCGCCCGCCGAGAACGCCTCGGCCAGCAGATGGGCGACGACCTCCGTGTCCGTCTCGGACTCCAGGGCGTGGCCGCGCCCGGTCAGCTCGCGGCGGAGGGCGGCGAAGTTCTCGATGATCCCGTTGTGCACGACGGCGACCCGGCCCGCGTTGTCCAGATGCGGGTGGGCGTTGGCGTCGGTGGGCGCGCCGTGCGTCGCCCACCGGGTGTGCCCGATCCCGGTCCGCCCGGCCGGCAGCGGCCGGTCCTTCAGCTCCTTCTCCAGATTGACGAGCTTCCCCGCCTTCTTCGCGGCGGCGAGCCCGCCGTCCGCGAGCACGGCGACGCCCGCCGAGTCGTAGCCCCGGTATTCGAGGCGCTTGAGTCCCGCGACGACGACGTCCTGCGCCGACTGTCCACCGACATAACCCACGATTCCGCACATATCGGCACCATAAGGCCGGAGACGGCTCGCGGGAGGAATGCGGACGACACATCATTCCTGTGACGGAATTCCCGTGCCGGGGAGCCGGGGCGACCGGAGAGAACAACGTCCACGACGTGACCTGACACCGGTACGCGTTCTCGCGCACACGACACCGCTCCGGTGCGGGGCCCACGTGGGCCCCGCACCGGAGCGGCCTGCCGGACTCACCCCGTCAGGAGCAGTACTGCGCCTCCTTGCCGATGGAGCGGTACATGCAGTCCGCGTTCTCGATCAGTTGCAGGACCGCGTCCCGGTTGCGGGACGTCTCGCGCTCGATGACCTCGTCGGGCGGGTAGAAGCCGCCGCCGGAGGCCGAGCGCGGGTACATCTCGAAGGTGTAGCCGAAGATCTTCTGCGCGCCCCACAGCCAGTCGTCGATCGACCCGTCGGTGATGTAGAGGTCGCTGGACTGCTCGGCGGTGTACCCGTTGCTCGCCGCCATCTTCTTGCCCACGGCCGCGAAGGCGTTGCGGTCGTCGGCGGTCATGCCGGGGGCGGTGTCGTTGTACGTGTAGCCGAAGGGCCACAGCACCAGTTCGCTGTACGTGTGGAAGTCGATGGCCGCCCTGATCTGCTGCTTCCCGCCGACCACCCGGCTGCGCACGAAGTCCGCCACGACCTTCGTCTCGGGCGCGGACTCGGCGGCCGCACCCCGGTACGTCTCGGAGGAGGTGCTGGAGGAGGAGCCGCCGCAGCAGCCCCACTTGTAGGCCCAGTTGCGGTTGAGGTCGGTGCCGACCGCGCTGGAGCCGGAGTTGGGCTGCCGGTTCTTGCGCCAGCTCCGGTACGAGCCCGAGGCGATGTCGTACTCGCCGCCGTCCGGGTTCATGTCCGGCACGATCCACAGCTCGCGGCCGTTGACCGCCTGCGTGATTCGGGAGTCGGAGCCGTACCCCTGGCCCAGTTCGCGCAGCAGGTAGAGCGCCATCTCGACGGTCAGGTGCTCGCGGGCGTGCTGGTGGGCGGTGAACAGGACCTCGGGCTCGGCCTCGTCGGTGGCGACGTTGTCGCTGACCTTGACCGCGATGATGTCCCGGCCCTGGTACGTCTTGCCGATGACGCGCTTGCTCATGATCGAGGGGTTCGCCGCGATACGGGCGTCGATCTCCGCGTTCATCTCGGCGTAGTTGTGGTAGCGGGAGTCGGCGGGCGGGAAGTCGAGGGCGCTCACCCCGTCCGCCGCGTGCGGGTCGGCGACCGGCGCGGGCAGGGCCTCCAGGGTGTGGCCGCGCGCCCGGAGCTTGCGGGCCTGGGCGGCGTCCGCGGTGACCACGACGCCGTGGTCGTGGACCTCGTCGATCGAGACGCCCGCGCGGGCGATGTCGGTGCGGGCGGCGGGGGTGGTGCGCCCGGGGATCTCGTACTGGAGCGTCCGTTCGTCCGCGGCGACGGCCGCGTCCGGGGCCGAGGGCCCGGCGGTCGCCACGGTGGCGGCGGGGGCGGCGAGGCCGAGGGCGAGCAGGACGGCGAGGGCGGCGGTGCGGCGGGGCTTCGCCGGCCGGGTTCTCGGCCGGGACGCCCGTGGGGTGACGAGTCGCATGCTGGCTTCTCCTGGGTCCGTGGGGGTGGGGGTGGAGCTGCGCGACGGGCCCAGGGTCGGGCTATGTCATGGCCAGGTCAACACTGACAATCCGGCCACACCTCCCCCACGCACCGGCAACGACGCCCGCCCTGACCGAAATGCAGACGCCATCGGGTGGGGCGTGGCGCGCCCGCCGTCCGGTGCGGGCATGGCGCTCCCGCCGTCCGGTGCGGCCGTCGCGCGCGCCACCCGGTGCACCCACCACGGGCGGCGCCCACACCTGGACGGGCACCGGAAGGGAAGCCGGGGCGGACCGACCGGCCGACGCACGCCTTTCACGGCGCTCCGCGTCCGGTGAGCCCGAGGAAGAAGTCCCGGACGTCCGCGGCGAAGAGGTCCGGCACCTCCATGGCGGCGAAGTGGCCGCCCCGGTCGAACTCCGACCAGTGCCGGATGTCGTACAGCCGCTCGGCCAGTGGCCGCACCGAGCGGGTGATGTCGTGGGCGAACACCGCCACCCCCAGCGGCACCGGGCACGGCAGGGCCCCCGAGCCGTCTCGCGGTGCAGCCGCGCCGAGGACGCGGCGGTGGCGGTCAGCCAGTACAGCGAGACATCGGTGAGAATCCGCTCGTCGTCCACCGGCGCACGGGGGTCAGCCCATTGGGCGAAGCGTTCGGCGATCCAGGCGAGCTGCGCCACCGGCGAGTCGGTGAGGGCGTAGCCGATGGTCTGGGGGGTGGTCGCCTGGAGGGCCTGGTAGGGCGGGCGGTTCGCCATCAGCCGGCGGATCTCTTCCAGCCGGGCGCGGTCCTCCTCGGAGAGTTCGATCCCCGCCTCCGGATCCGGCCTGGTCGGCAGGTAGTTGACGTGCACTCCGACCACGCGCTCGGGGGCCACCGCGCCGAGCGCCGTCGAGACGGCCGACCCGAAGTCGCCGCCCTGCGCTCCGTAGCGCTCGTAACCGAGGCGGCGCATCAGCTCCGCCCAGGCCCGTGCGACCCGGACGACGTCCCAGCCCCGCTCACGGGTCGGCCCGGAGAAGCCGTAGCCCGGGATCGACGGGATCACCAGGTGGAAGTCGCGCGCCAAGGGCTCGATCACGTCGAGGAACTCCAGAAAGGACCCGGGCCAGCCGTGGGTGAGGACCAGCGCGAGGGCGTCCGGTCGCGCCGACCGCACGTGGACGAAGTGCACGTTCTGACCGTCGATCTCGGTGGTGAAGTGGGGCAGTTCGTTGAGCCCGACCTCGTGCTCGCGCCAGTCGTAGCGGGCGCGCCAGCGGTCGGCCAGCCCCTTCAGACGTGCGAGCGGGAATCCGTAGTCCCACCCGGCGTCGACGATCTCGTTGGGCCAGCGGGTGCGGGAGAGCCGGGCGGCCAGGTCGTCGAGGTCGGCCTGGGGGATGTCGATGCGGAACGGCTTGATCATGGTTGCGACCTTCCATATCGTTGGAAGTGCCAACGTTGGCTCGACCCACAATATCCTCGATCGTGGGCGTGGCCAACGAATTGTTAGATTGCGGTCCGTGGACAACGACGAGGGGACCCCGCGACGGCTGCGGGCACTGCCGAGCAGGCTGACCAACCAGGCGGCCCTGGCCGCCAACCGGATCGTGGACCGGGCGCTCGCCGAAGCGGGCGTACGGCGCTACCACTACGCGCTGCTCGCCGCGTCGGAGGAGTACGGGCCCTCCAGTCAGGCCGCTCTCGGCCGGCGCACGGGCATCGACCGCAGTGACATGGTGGCCACCGTCAACGACCTGGCCGCGCGGCGGCTCCTTAAGCGGGCGCCCGACCCGGAGGACCGCCGCCGCAACATCGTCAGCATCACGGCGGAGGGCCGCCGGGAACTCACTCACCTCGACGGCCTGCTCGCCGCCGCACAGGAGGAGTTCCTCGCCCCGCTGGGCGCGGCCGACCGGCGGATTCTGACGGACCTGCTCACCCGCCTGGCCGACCACCACGGAGGCAGACACGACTGAGCGCGCCACCAGGGGCCGACGCCCGGACCGGTCCGGGCGGCCCCGCCCGGTCACACCCCGGCCGGGCGGGCCCCTTCGGCGTAGGCGCGTGCCTCACGGCAGTCCCGGCACCGGTCGTGCCCCGCCGAGCGGAAGCTGCGGTCGCAGCCGTCGCAGTTCCGGAGCGGGACGACGGGCGCGGCGACGAGGAGCGGGGGCGGGAGCAGCGCGATGAGCCGGTGCCGCAGCAGCTTGGCCGGATGGCGGAGGGGCACGGGCGGATCGTCGGTGAGCGCCGCCCGTACGGCGTCCGGCCGCACCCCGCGCTCCAGCCAGGCCGCGACACCCGGGGCCAGCCGCTCGACGTCCTGCTCGGAGAGGACGAACCGGGGCGCGGTGACGTGGAGTCGAGCCAGCAGCCGTACGGCCTCGCCGGTCAGCGCGGCATCGGTCCCGGACGGGCTGGGCAGTGGCCGGGGCGGTGGCTTCGGCGCGGTGGGCGACGGCACGAGCCGCCGTTCGGGCTCCGGGGCGGGAGCGGGAGCCGGTGCGGGGGTGAGCTCCGGGCCGGGGGCCGCGTCGCGTACGGCTTCCGGCGCGGGTGCGGCGGCGCGTACGGGGACGGCCTCCCGCACGGACTCGGGAGCCGGTACGCGTACGGGCCACGACGCAGGCACGGAGTCCGGCGCAGGTACGGGCGCGAGGTTCAGCGCCGGTACGGGCACGGGCTCGGGGTCCAGCACAGGGATGCGTACGGGCTCGGGCTCGTCGTTGAGCGCCGGGACACGTACGGACGCGGGCTCCGCAACCGGCACCCTCACCGGCCCGGCCGCCGCCGCACCCCTCCCCCGCGCCGCCGCCTCAGGATGGTTGTACGACTCCGTGCGCGTGGCCACCCGCCCGCCCGGCACCCGCTCCCGGACGCGGCGCAGGAACCCGTGCCGCTCCAGTTCGCGCAGGGCGGCGGCGATACGGGCCTCGCTCTCCGGGAAGATCGCGGCGAGCGCCTTGACGCCGACGCGCCACCCGTCGGGGACCGACTGGATGTGGGTGCCGAGGCCGATGGCCAGCAGCGACAGGCCACGGTGCTGGGAGAGCCGGTTGGAAATGATCGTGTAGCCGTCGGTGAGCCGGATGTTGACGTGTACGACACCGGCGGACGGCGCGCGCGGAGGCGCGCTAACCTGCTGGGTAGCCATGGGGAAGCTCCTGTACTTCCTCGCTGGTCAGGCCTTCGGTCGGGATGCCAGTCCCGGCCGGGGGCCGTCTCATGTCTGGTTTGGTCAGCGTGAGCATATGCCCGCCAACAGGGCGAAAATCCAGCCCGGTTGGCACAGTTCACCCGCGCGAGTGATGCCTCCTCACGCCCGCTGACGCGGGACCCGCAGAGGTCCGCTCAGGGGGTTGGGTGGGGTGTTCTCTCCAGGAATCACAGACAAGTACTCAAAAGCTTTTGCGTCGCGCGTCACCGGGTCGCGGCGGACCGCGACCCGGTGGCACGCGATCCCGGCGGCCTTCCCCCGAGCCACCGGGTCGCGACTGTCACGATCCGGTGAGCGCCACCTCGGCCCAGACCGTCTGCGCGGGAAGGGCCCGTGCTCGGTACCCCACCGCACCGACAGCGCCTCGACGAGCAACAGCCCGCGTCCGCCCTCGGATTCGGCGTCCGGGTCGCACCTCTCCGGAAGGCGGTCCCCCAGGGTGTCGACGGCCTCGATCCGCAGCACGTCGCCGTAGACGCCCAGCAGAATCCGGAAGTCCCGGTCGGGGACGCACCCGTGCAGCGCCGCGTTGGCCGCCAGCTCGCCGACGACGAGGCTCGCGTTCTCCAGCGGCAGACCCCAGGAGCGGAGTTGCTCGGTGGCGAGCAGCCGGGCGAGCCGGGCGCCCCGGCGGGTGGCGGAGAACTGGACGGCGAACTGTCCGGTGCGCGCCCTCGGTTGGGTGATTTCTTGGTTCATGTCACTCAGAGTGGCGGCTCGTCACTACGCTGAGAAGCATCGGCGCGGGTACGGCCCGTCACTGTCCCTGGTGTGTACGGGCCTGTCCCCGTACGTACGGTGCCCGCCGCGCGGGCGCACGGAATGGGGGCGAGGACGCCAGATGATCGACGGAACGGAAGAGGACCAGGAGTTCGGCCTGGAGGACGACTCCGGCGCGGTCATCGCTGCCGTGGGCCGGCAGATCAAGCTGTGGCGCGAGGCGGCCGGGCTACGGGCGGCGGAATTGGGCTCGCTCATCGGCTACAGCGAGAACATGGTCTTCAAGGTGGAGGGCGGGCGGCGCATCCCGCAGCCGGACTTCCTGGACCGCACGGACACGGCGGTCGGGGCGGCCGGCAAGGTCGCGGCGATGAAGAAGGACGTGGAGGAGGCGCGGTACCCGAGAAAGGTCCGCGACCTGGCCAAGCTGGAGGCGGAGGCGGTCGAGATCGGTTCGTACGCCAACGGCGTGATCGACGGGCTGCTCCAGACCGAGGAGTACGCCCGCGCGCTGTATCGCGAGCGGCGTCCCTCGTACGCCGAGGACGACATCGAGCGCTTGGTGGCCGCTCGCATGGCCCGGCAGGTGGTCTTCGACCGCCGCCCCGCTCCCCTGCTGACCTTCGTCCAGGAAGAGGCGACGCTCCGGCGGCGCACCGGGGGCAGAATGGTGCTGCGTCGTCAGCTCGAACGTCTGCTGGAGCTGAGCCAGTTGCGGCATGTGGAGATCCAGGTCATGCCGATGGAGGCGGAGGAGCACGCGGGGCTGGGGGGCTCGCACCGCATCCTTAAGCTCAATGATGGAAAGACCGTCGGGCTCAACGAGGTCCAGCTCATCAGCGGGCTGATCAGCGATCCGAGGCAGGTGCAGATCCTGGAGATGCGCTACAACCTCATCCGGTCGCAGGCCCTCACGCCCCGGCTGTCGCGGGAATTCATCGAGAAACTGCTGGGAGAGACATGAGCACCCCCGAGCTGACCTGGATCAAGAGCAGCTACAGCACCAACGACGGCCCGTCCTGCGTGGAGGTCGCCGCCGCCCCCACCACCGTCCACGTCCGCGACTCCAAGCAACTCCCCACCGGCGGACCCCACCTCGGATTCACCCCCGCCGCCTGGGCCGACTTCGTCACGTACGCGTCGGAGGTCTGATCGTGTCCCTGCCGCCGACTGTTCGCGTCAAGGACTTCGACCACCTCGTCCTCAACGTCGGGGACGTCGAGAAGGCCCTCGCGTTCTACTGCGGGCCGCTGGGCCTGGAGCCGGTCCGGGTGGAGGAGTGGCGGGCGGGCAAGGTGCCGTTCCCCTCGGTCCGGGTCAGCCCGACGACGATCATCGACCTGCTGGACCGCCCGCGCGGCGAGTCGAACGTGGACCACATCTGCCTCGTGGTCGAGCCGCTCGACTGGCAGGAGGTCATCGACGCCGGGGTGTTCACCGTGAAGGAGGGGCCGGTGCCCCGCTTCGGGGCCCGGGGTTCGGCGACCTCGGTCTACGTACTCGACCCGGACGGCAACACGGTCGAGCTGCGCTGGTACCCGCAGGACGCGTGAGCAGCGGGGCCGGGCCCACCACGGCCCGGCCCGCACCCGCCTCACCGGCCCCGCACTCCCTCATCCGCGCCACCCCGCGTACGGCCCGGCCCCGCACTCCCCCGCCCGCGCCACCCCGCGTACGGTCTGGGCGTGGCTTCTCAGAGACTCCCCGGGCACTCGATGGCCGACTTCGCGACCTGGCAACCCGTGCTGAGGCTCCTGCGGGCCGCCGAGGCGGGCAGGGCCGGTTCTTCCGAACCCGGTGACGAGCCCGTACGGGTGTCGGGCAGCATCGGGCGGGGCGGCTGGAGTCTGGCCCTCCCGCGCCGGGTGCCACCGCGCGGTCAGGCCTCCCAGGCCGAGGACATGCAGGACGAGCTGGACGCGGTGGAGCGGGTGCAGAGCGCGCTGGCGGAGGCCGGTGTCGACGACGTCTCGTTCTCGGCGGAGATCGACCCGGCCGGGGCGGCCGTACTGCGTCTGCTCGGCCCCAGCCCGGCGGTGGAACCCGGGATCGGGACCGCCCATCCCGGTGCGCTCGTCCTGGTCGAGGGGGCTCTTCCCGAGCCCTGGCGCCGCCTCCCCGATGCGACGTACGCGGCGGGGCCGGCCTCCTCGGCGGACCCGGAGACGGTGGAGCGGACGCTGCGGGAGCGGCTGCCCGACGCCATCGGCGCGACGGAGGAGGAGATCGCGGCCGCCGAAGCGCGCCTGGGCGTCCGCCTGCCCGAGGAACTCAAGGCGCTCTACCGGGTGACCCGGGGACGCTGGGAGGACTGGGACGACGACTACGAGGCGGCGAACACCGTCTTCGCCGCAGTGCGCTGCGAACTCTCCTCCGTGGACGAGCTGTACCTCGCCGAGGCGTCGACCCGTCACTGCTACTGGGCCCACGCGGCCATGGAGGCAGTCCACACCCGGCCCGACGCGGCGGTGCAGGGCGTCGTCGGATCACCCGGGTGGATCGTCTTCGCGGAGAACGGCGGAGGGGACCGACTGGCGGTGGACCTGACGCCCGGCCCGCGCGGACACACGGGCCAGATCATCCTGATCGGCCACGAGGAGAGCGTCGGCGCCGACCTGCTGGCGGACTCGCTCACGGACTGGGTCCTGGACCGGGAACGACACGGGCAACCAGGCCACAACGAGGGGCCACCGCTCGTGGCCCGCGTCAACCACGCGAGCATCCAGAGCGTCCGGGAAGCCGCCCACCCCGACCTGGAAGTCCTCTCGATCGGGGTGTGGGACGGCGCACCGTTCGGCCTCGCCCCGGTCACCGGGCTGCCCCGCCTGCGCACCCTCCTGGCGTACGCGGGCACGCTCGCCGACCCCCTGGAGATCGCCGCGCTCACCGGCCTGGAGTACCTCGAACTCGGCCCGCAGGACTGGCGCGTCCTCCTCGACGCGGACGCGGTCCCCCGCAGCCTGTCGGCCGCGTCCATCACGGCGTACGGCGACCAGGACCCGTTGCCCATCGTGGCCATCGCCAACGAGATCCTGGCGCTGTGGGACCGGCCGCAGATCATCCAGACGGTCGTGGAGGGGGACCTGGGGGCTCTTGGGTAGGGCGGGTGGGCGTGGTGGGGTGGTGCGGTCTCACCTCGCCCGACCGTGCCTGGTCATGAGTTCACCGACGCCCGACTTCGCTGCGCTGGGTCATTCACCTCTCATGGCGGCCAAGTTCTCCCGGGCAAGCACGGTGTCGGGGTGGTCGGGGCCGAGCAACCGCTCACTATCGGCCACCACCCGCTCCCCGATAACGATCGCCTCCTCCACCCGCCCCACCTGCCCATACGAGACAGCCAGATTCACCCAGGCACGCACCGTGTCCGGATGCTCAGAACCCAACAGCCGCTCACTATCGGCCACCACCCGCTCCTCGATACCAATCGCCTCCTGCACCCGCCCCGCCCGCCACAACAAGGCAGCCAGAATCGCCCGGGCATTCACGGTGTCCGGATGCTCGGAACCCAGCAGCCGCTCACCGTCTGCCACCACCTGCTCCCCGATAACGATCGCCTCCTCCACCCACCCCGCCCGCCCATACGACATGGCCACATTCGCCCGGGCACGCAAAGTGTCCGGATGGTCGGAACCCAGCAGCCGCTCACGGTCGGCCACCACCTGCTCCCCGATAACGATCGCCTCCTCCACCCGCCCCACCTGCCCATACGAGACAGCCAGATTCGCCCGAGCACTCACCGTGTCGGGATGCTCGGAACCCAGCAGCCGCTCTCTGTCGGCCACTACCTGCTCCTCGATACCGATGGCCTCCTGCACCCGCCCCACCTGCCAATACGAGGCGGCCAAATTCGCCCGGGCACTCACGGTGTCGGGATCATCGGAACCCAGCAACCGCTCACTGTCGGTCACCACCTGCTCCTCGATACCGATGGCCTCCTGCACCCGCCCCGCCTGCCCATACGAGGCGGCCAGATTCGCCCGGACACTCACGGTGTCGGGATCATCGGAACCCAGCAACCGCTCACTGTCGGCTGCCAGACGTTGCCAGTAGATGGTTGCGGCGGTGTGCAGGCCGGCGTTGAGGACATTCTGTCCGGCTCGGTCCAGGACCCTGTATCCATCGGCCTGCCACAGGAGATCCCCTGCGTGCGTGTGCAGGACGTCGGTGTTGGCCCGGAGGACAGCGTGCAACTCGCGGTCCGTGTGGTCGGCCTCCGGCCAGATCTCCACCAGGGCGTTGGCGGCGGCGTCCACGATCGCGGGCAGTTCGGTGGGGGGCGTGATCTCCAGGGCGGCGCGAGCGGTGAGGGCGTGGATCTGCACGGCACGGGCGCCGTTGCGGGCGTCGTCGGTGAGCAGGCCGTAGCGGTGCAGCAGACGGAGCGCGGACCGGGCCGCACCCGTGGGGGCCGGGCCGGAATCCGCCTGCTCGCCACGCTGGGCACGCATATGAGCATCGAGGGACGCACTGGCCCAGAGGGTCCGGGGGTGACCTGCGGGGTCCAGGACTGCGGCAAGGCGTAGCGCGGGTGTGGCCAGCCCGACAGGGTCGCTCTTCTGCGCCGCGTCCAGGGAGAGGAGCAGGGCGGCGGCCACCTCGCGGCCGTATCGCTCGGTGTCGGCGCCCCGAGGCATCACGTCGACCAGGCGTCTGGTGCTGTCGGTGAAGAGGTCGAGGTACTCGGAACTGCTCACGCCTTCGTTGATCATGTAGGCGGCGGCATGAGAGAGGGCCAGTGGCAGGTGGCCCAGTGCGGTGGCCAGCGCGGCATGGTCCTCGGGCGGGTCGGTGATGCCTTCGGCGGTGAGGCGCTCATGGAGGTAGGCGGCGGCTTCGTCAGGGGTGTAGGTGTCGACGGGGATCACCGTCCTGCCCGCGCCGGAAAGCAGGGCTTCGCGGCGGCGGGTGGTGGCCAGGACCCGACCGTTGCCGGTGAGTGCGGGAGGTGGCCACCAGGCGTCGGCGGCGTCGAGATCGGTGAGGTCGTCCAGGACCACCAGCCAGGAACGGGTGGTCGTGGAGAGCCAGTCCATGAACGCCCGCGCGTCGCTCTCGGCGTTCTCGCTCCCGGTGCCGGCGACCTCAAGGCGCCGGGCCGCCTGGGCGTACAGGGTGGTGATCTGGTCGGACTCGGCGGCATCGACCCACACCACCACCTCGGTGCCCGCCGCGAGTGCCTGGTGGGCGTAGGAGGCGGCCAGTTGGGACTTGCCCACTCCGCCGCCCCCGGAGAAGACCTGGGTCATGGCCGTCGTGGCACGTCCCTCGCATGCCCGGTCGACCTTGTCCCGCACCCCGGTGCGGTCCTGAAAGGCCGAGGCCCGCGTGGGCAGGGAACCGATCAGGACCGGGGCGACTGCCGGCGACGGCGGAGGGGGAGCGGCCGGTCGGGGGCGTGGCACGGCGGGCTCGGCGACCGGCCCCGGACCGTCAACCGTTTCGGTGGGCGGAGTCGTCCCGGCGGCCGGGCCGCCGAACGCTTCGATCAGCTCCTGCGGTACGTCCGGCGACGCGGTGACACGGAAGGTGCCGGTCGATCCGCCGAGCCGCTGGTGCTGCTGTGCCCACCAGCCCACCAGGGCATCACCCTGATCAGGGGCCTTCGTCAGCAGGGCGTGCTTGCGGGTGGCGATCCTCAGCAGCAACTCGACGTAGCGCCAGTCCGGCGCAGTGCCCCGGTTGGAGCTGGAGTGGTTGCAGAACGTCGTCCCCGAAGGCGCCGCGCCCAGCACCCGCTTCAACTCGGGCGTGTGGTCGAGGACTTCGTCAGCCCGCTCCCGGAGTTGCAGCGTGGGGTACGTGTACCGCACGCGGAACTCACACAGCACCTTCCCGTACTGCGACCAGTCCCCCGCCTCACGAAGATCGCTCCACCACTCGCCCGCCATACCGCTCTGACCCTCCGCAGCAAGAGATCCGGAGGGAACAGCATGACCCGCCGCCCGCCACACCGTCCCGCCGAACCCCGAACCGGCTTGGAACGGGCTCGAAACCTCCCGCGTCGGCTGCGCTTGATGGCGCTCTCACCTGCGTGTACGCGCTGTACGCGGAGTGGGCGCGCCTCGGATTGATTCCGAGGCCGTTCCGCTGCCGATCACTGATGCCCCCCTGGTCCGGCTGCCTGTTCCATCGGTCCTGGCTGCACGGCGCAGTCGGAGCCTCCTGCCTCCCGGGCGGCTCCCGGGACCAGTAAGGACGCTTCCCACCATGGCCACTTCCCTCACGCAGCTCCAGGCGGACAACCGCGCCCTGTCCGAGAAGCTGGACCGGGCGAACGCGAAGATCACGCACCTGAAAGTCGCGGTGTGCCTCATGACGGGCGTCATCGCGTTCTTCACCGGCTACCTCGTCGTACGGCACCTGGAGGCCGACGCCCTCGCCGCGCTCGGCGCAGGCGGTCTGTGTTTCGCCACCATCAGCGGCCTCAGCCTCACCGTGCTGGCCCATCTCAAGCAGCCGTGACGCCGCCCCGGTCGGCACCGCCCCGGGACGGCGCCGACCGGTCCCGTAGCCAACGGCCCGCACGCCGCCCACCAGGGACGACGCGGACTCAGGGCACGATCCGACACCGATGTCGGGCAGACCCCGAAACTCCCCTGCGTGCACCGCGCGCAGGGTGCTAGCCTCCCGTTCCGATCATCACACCGGACGCCCTTCTCGGCGTCTCCCCTCCTCCGCTCGCCCCGCCGTTTCCCTGCCGTCACCTGCCCGTTCGCCGACACGCCGCGCGCTCCCCGCGCCCGGCCCCCCACCGGTCGCGTCCGCAGCCAGCATCCGAGGACCGACGTGTCTCCGACCGAACCCGACCTGATCCGCGCGGAGTTCGACCTCTGCCGCCAGATCCCCTCCCTCGTGGACCTCCGCACCGCCGTACGCGGGAACGACTGGGACACCGTGGAGGCGTACTTCGACTTCCTGGGCGACGACGAGGACGAGCGGGCGGTGGCGGCGGAGCTCGTCGCCGACCTCAGCTCCTCCGAACGCTTCCTGGAGCGCGAGGTCGCCGCCCACGGGTCGCCGCTGGCCCGTACCCTGCTTGCCGCCCGCTACATCGACGTCGGCTGGGACATCCGCAGCGCGTACACGGCGGAACACGTGTCGCGTGAGCAGTTCCAGCAGTTCCACGGCTGGCTGCGGCGGGCCGAGCAGTTGCTGATCGGCGTGTGCGCCGACGAACCCTCGTACGCCCTGGCCTGGTCGTACCGGCTGACGACCGCCCGGGGCCTGGAGCTCGGGGCGAGCGAGGCGCGGCGGCGGTACGACCGGCTGGCCGAGCACCACCCGCACCACATCCAGGCGCAGATCCTGCTGCTCCAGCAGCTGTGCCCGAAGTGGGGCGGCCGCTGGGAGGAGACGTTCGGGTTCGCCCGGGGGTGTCTGGACGCGGCGCCCGCCGGAAGCCACGCGGGCCGCCTGGTGGCGCAGGCGCACCTGGAACGCTGGCTGGCCGACAGCGACGACCGGCCCGGCGACTACCTGCGCTCGGCGGAGGTGCGCGACGAGATCCTGGCCGCGGCCGACCGTTCCGTACGGCACCCGGACTACCGGCCGGGCTTCCACTGGGTGGGCGACCACAACGACTTCGCGGGCGCGCTGAGCCTCGGCGGCCACTACCGGGAGGCCGCCCCGTACTTCCGCACGCTCGGCGACAAGGCGACCGAACTGCCCTGGGGCTACTGGGGCGACCGGGAAGTGCAGTTCCTCAAGCACCGCAGACGCGCACTGGCGAAGGGCTGAACGACGATGACCCAGCAGATCGAGGGCCCCGCCCTCACCGGCGGGCCGGCCGACACGGGGAGCCCGGCCTCCGTCGAGGGCCCCGCCGAGACCGCACACACCGCCGCACCGGAGGGCACGGGCCCCACCGACGGCTCCGCCACCACCGACGGACCCGCGACCATCGACGGCCCGGTCACCACCGAGGTCGACGGCATCCCGACCCTGCTCGCGCCCACGTCCGGCGGCGGCCCGGTCGTCGCCGGGCTGTTCTTCCGGGTCGGGGCCGCGGACGAGACGCTGGCCACCGCCGGCCTCACCCACCTCGTGGAGCACCTGGCGCTGCACCGGCACGGCGTGTCCGACCTGCACTACAACGGGTCCACCGCCGCCACCCACACCCACTTCGTGGTCTCCGGCACCGCCGAGGAGGTCGTCGCCTACCTCAACGGGGTCTGCGCCTCCCTGCGCGACCTGCCGGTCGAACGCCTCGCCACCGAACGGGAGATCCTGCGCACCGAGCAGGCGGGCCGCGGCCGGGGCCCCAACCACCAGCTCCCGCTGTGGCGTTACGGCGCACGGGGCTACGGCCTGGCCAGCTACCCGGAGTACGGCACGCTGCATCTGACGGCCGACGCGGTGCGCGCCTGGGCCGCGACCTGGTTCACCCGGGACAACGCGGTCCTGTGGATCGCCTCCGGCACCGTGCCCGAGGGCCTGGACCTGACCCTGCCCGCCGGGCGGCGGCAGCCGCTGCCCGAACCGACGTCGGCCCTGCCCGTCACCCCCGCCTACCTCACGGGCGGCAGCGGCGGGGTGGTCCTGGACGGCATCGTGCGGCGCAGCACGGCGGCCGTGCTCTTCGCGGAGGTGCTGAGCCGGGCGCTCTTCACGGACCTGCGGCAGAAGGGCGGTTACTCCTACACCGCCGACTGCGGCTACCAGCCGCGCGACCGGGACCACGCGACCCTCACCGCCTTCGCCGACGCGCTCCCGCAGAAGCAGGACGCGGTGGTCGGCGGGTTCATCGACGTACTGGCGCGGCTGCGGGCCGGGACCATCGACCAGGCCGAACTCGACTCGGCACGGGCGAAGACGCTCAAGCAGTACGAGGGCCCGGACACCGGCGCGGCCGCTCTGCCCTCGTACGCGCTGAACCTGCTCACCGGGCACCCGAACCTCACCCCGGACGAGCACCGGGCGGAGCTGGACGCCGTCACCGTCGAGGACCTGCGCGAGGTGGCCGGCGAACTGTACGACTCCGCGCTGATCCAGGTGCCGGGGCGGTCCGTGGACTGGGCGGGCTTCACCGCCGCGCCGCAGTGGTCGGCCCCGGTCACCGACCCGGCGGGCACCGTGCACCGGTCCCGGGCGAGCGACGCCGTGAGCCTGGCCGTCGGACCGGAGGCGGTCACCCTGGTCACGCCGGGCGGGCAGATCACCGTACGGTACGACGCCTGCGCGGCGATGCGGGTCTTCCCGGACGGAGCCCGGCACCTCATCGGCTTCGACGCGTTCGTGGTGGAGGTGGAGCCGACGCTGTACGCCAAGCTCACCCCGGCCCGGATGGCGGTCATCGACGCGGCGGTCCCGGCCGCCGCCGTCGTCCCGATGCCGGAGCGCGACCCGGACGAGATCCCGCAGCCGGCCGCACGGCGCGGCGGGCTGAAGGGCCGGGCGCTGGGGGCGCTGCGCTCGCTGCGCCCGGGACGCGGCTGACCTGCCGGAGGCGGCGGGCGGGCTCCACGCGGGAGCCCGCCCGCCCGTCAGCTCGCCCGCCTGCCCTTCCCCCCTCCCGAGGCCGGCCGTGAACCTTTCCGGCCGCTGCGGACAACAGGGGTGACAGCCACACGACCGACGCACCCTGGAGGCGCAGTGACCGGACCACCTCCGGCCCGCCCCGACGCGGAACACGGCGCGGGCGACGGCGGGGACGACGCCGACGTCATCGCGCAGTCCCTCGACGAGCCCGAACTGTTCGCCGGGCTGTACGACCGGCACGCCCCGGACATCCACCGCTACGCCGCCCGCCGCCTCGGGGAGGGCGCGGCGGACGACATCACGGCGGAGACTTTCCTCATCGCGTTCCGCACCCGCGACCGCTACGACACGGCCCACCGGCTGGCCCGGCCCTGGCTGTACGGCATCGCCGCCAACCTGATCGGCAAGCATCGCCGTACCGAGGTCCGCGCGCTCAAGGCGCTGGCCCGGACCGGCCACGACCCCGTCGCCGCCTCCTGGAGCGACCGCTCGGACGACCGGCTCGCCGTGCAGGCCCCGCTGGCCGGCGCGCTGGCAGCGCTGTCCCCGGGCGACCGGCACGTCCTGCTGCTCGTGGCGTGGGCGGACCTCGGCTACCAGGAGGTCGCCGAGGCGCTGCGGATACCGCTGGGCACGGTCCGGTCCCGGCTGAACCGGGCCCGCCGCAAGGTCCGGGCGTCCCTGAGCACCGACCCCGCGTTCACCGCGGAGCCGTCCGCATCGCCCGCCTCCACCGCCTCCGCCGCCGGAAAGGAGCTGAACCCGTCATGGACGAAATGACCGAGCTGCGGGGACTGCGCGCCGACGCCCCCGTACCCGACCGCGCCGCCCTCGCCCCCGGCCGCAAGCGGCTGACCGACGCCATCGGGGGCGGGGGCCGCCGCTCGTACCGGCTGCGGACCGACTGGCGGATCGCCTCGCTCGGCGCGGTCGCGGCGGTCACGGCGGGGGCGCTGCTCTTCACCCAGGTCCTCGACGCCCCCGCGCCCCGGCCCTCGGCCCCGGCGACCGTGACGGGCGACCTCGACCTGACCAGCCCGGCCGCCGCGCTGGGGCGGGCCGCCGACTTCCTGGACCGGCAGGAGGCCCCGCCGGAGCCCCGGACGGACCAGTGGATCTACCTCCGGGAGGAGAACCCCGAGCAGGAGGAGGGCTGGGCGGAGGTGCCCGCCGAGGTCCGGGAGCAGATGGACATGGGGGGATACAGCCCCGACTCCTGGGTCCCGTACGACGACAAGGCGGCGGAGAACGACGCGTCCGACACCGACTACCGGACCGCCCGCGAGTCGTACCGGATCGCCGCCGCCCTGCCGGAGGACCCGCGGGCGCTCCTCGCGAAGCTGCGGGAGGTCTTCCCCTCCGGCGACGGCGAGTACGGCGAACGCGAGGACGAGGCCGAGCACAGCTTCCGGGCCCTGTACGTCCTGCTCCAGTCCTACCCGCTCCCGCCCGCCGCGATGGCCCGGATCTACCGGGCGATGGCGACGGTCGAGGGCGTCGGGGTGACCGACCACCTGATCCGGGACGCCTCCGGCCGCCAGGTCATCGCGGTGACCCGCGCGTACGACCGGAACACCCGGCGCGAGATCCTCATCGACCCGGTGGACTACGGCTACGCGGGCGAGCGCGACGTCGTCACCCGCACCCACGAGGCCCCCGGACCCGAAGAACTGACGCCCCAGGTCCTCAAGCGCGGCGACATCCTGATGAACGTCGCCCGCACCAGGGCGGCCGTGGTCGACGCCAAGGGCCAGAAACCCTGACCCCCCGCCCCCTCGAACCCGGCCCCAGACCCGGTGCCCGCCACAGGGGAGCGGACACCGGCCCCGGGGCCACCCCGCCCCGTCCCGAAAGCTCCGCGCCGCGCCCCCTCGCCCCGCCACCCACGTGACCGACCCCACCCCCCGCCGCGTTAAAACTCCCGTAACAATGAAGGGTGATCACATCGCCCGCACGGAGCCCCCAGCGCCGCACCGAGCACGCGCCGACCCCGTACGTCGATCTCTCGCGCGAGGAGTGGAGCGCGCTGCGGGACAAGACGCCGCTGCCGCTGACCGCCGACGAGGTGGAGCGGCTGCGCGGGCTCGGGGACGTCATCGACCTCGACGAGGTGCGGGACGTCTATCTGCCGCTCTCCCGGCTGCTCAACCTGTACGTCCAGGCCACCTCCGGGCTGCGCGGCGCGCTGAACACCTTCCTCGGGGACGCCGGGAACGGGCACGGGGCACAGCGCGGCACCCCCTTCGTCATAGGGGTCGCGGGCAGCGTCGCCGTCGGGAAGTCCACCACCGCCCGTATCCTCCAGGCGCTGCTGGCGCGCTGGCCGGAGCACCCGCGGGTGGAGCTGGTGACCACGGACGGGTTCCTGCTGCCGATGAAGGAGCTCCAGGCGCGCGGGCTGACCTCGCGCAAAGGGTTCCCGGAGTCGTACGACCGGCGCGCCCTGACCCGTTTCGTCGCGGACATCAAGGCGGGCAAGGACGAGGTGACCGCGCCGGTCTACTCGCACCTGATCTACGACATCGTCCCCGGCGAGCGGCTCACCGTGCGCCGCCCCGACATCCTCATCGTCGAGGGCCTCAACGTCCTCCAGCCCGCCCTGCCCGGCAGCGACGGCCGCACCCGCGTCGGGCTGGCCGACTACTTCGACTTCAGCGTGTACGTGGACGCCCGCGCCGAGGACATCGAGACCTGGTACCTGAACCGCTTCCGCAAGCTGCGCGCCACCGCGTTCCAGGACCCGTCCTCGTACTTCCGCAAGTACACCCAGGTCTCCGAGGAGGAGGCGCTGGACTACGCGCGCACCATGTGGCGGACCATCAACAAGCCGAATCTGCTGGAGAACGTGGCGCCGACGCGCGGCCGTGCCACCCTGGTGCTCCGCAAGGGGGCGGACCACAAGGTCCGCAAGCTGTCCCTGCGCAAGCTCTGACCGACCCGCCCCGGGAGGGCCGACCGCGTGCTGCACCTGCGTCTGATCGTGCCCGCCGACACCACCGACGCGGTGGTCTCCGTCCTGGAGTCCACCGTCGGCACCGCCCACCTGGTGGTCCTGCCGGGCGCCGCCCGCTCCCCCGCCGGGGACGTGGTGATGTGCGACGTGGCGCGGGAGGCGGGCGACGAGCTGATCCGTGATCTGCGCGGCCTCGGCCTGGAGAAGTCCGGGTCGATCACCATGGAGAACATGGAGCTGACGCTCTCCGACCACGCCGACCGGGCGGAGGAGGAGGCCCCGGGCGACAGCGCCGACGCGGTGCTGTGGGAGGAGCTGACGGAGGCGACGCACGAGGAGTCGACGTTCTCCGTCACCTACGTCTCCTTCCTCGCCCTCGCCACCATGCTCGCCGCCTGCGGTGTGATGCTCGACAACGCGGTCCTCATCGTGGGCGCGATGGCGGTCGGCCCGGAGTTCGGGCCGCTGGCCGGGATCTCCACGGCCGTGGTGCAGCGCGCGCCGAGGCTGGTGGCGCGGTCGCTGTGGGCGCTCATCGGCGGGTTCGCGCTGGCGATGATCGCCACGGCCGGGTTCGCCTGGCTGATGGACGCGTTCGGCCTGTTCAGCCACGACATGATCGACAAGGCCCGGCCGAACACCGGGTTCATCTGGCACCCGGACTGGATGTCGTTCGTGGTGGCGTTCCTGGCGGGCATCGCCGGGACGCTCTCGCTGACCTCCGCGAAGTCCGGGGCGCTGATCGGGGTGGCGATCTCGGTGACGACGGTCCCGGCCGCCGCCAACGCGGCCGTCGCGTTCAGCTACTCGGACTACCAGCAGACCGTCGGCTCCGGCCAGCAGCTCCTGGCCAACCTCGGCGGCATCATCCTCGCGGGCACGCTGACGCTGCTGCTCCAGAAGGGCCTGTGGAAGGTCCGGCGTACGCGGAGGCCCCCGGCGAGCACGCCGGGGGCCTCCGTGGGCGGCTGAGCCGCCGGCAGTGCCCGGGACGGGGCAGACGCCGGCGGCGTCCGGGACGGAGCAGCCGCCGGCGGTGTCCAGGCCGGTCAGCCGCCGGCGGCGTCCGGGCGGGTCAGCCCAGTGCGGACTTCACGACGTCGGCCAGCCGGCCGGCGACGGCGCGGGCCTGCTCGATGTCGGCGGCCTCCACCATGACGCGTACCAGCGGCTCCGTACCGGACTGGCGCAGCAGAACGCGCCCGGTCTCGCCCAGCTCCCGCTCCGCCTGGGCGACGGCCGACGCCAGCTCGGCGGAGGTGTTCACCCGGGTCTTGTCGACGTCGGGGACGTTGATGAGGACCTGCGGCAGGCGCTCCATGACCCCGGCCAGTTCGGCGAGGCTCCGGCCGGTGGCGGCGACGCGGGCCGCCAGCATCAGGCCGGTCAGCGTGCCGTCGCCGGTCGTGGCGTGGTCCAGGACGATGACGTGCCCGGACTGCTCGCCGCCGAGCGCGAAGCCCTCGGCCTTCATCGACTCCAGGACGTACCGGTCGCCGACCGCCGTCTGGACCAGCTCGATGCCCTCGCGCTCCATCGCCAGCTTGAAGCCGAGGTTCGACATCACCGTGCCGACGACGGTCTGCTTGCGGAGCTGGCCGGCGTCCCGCATCGCGAGGGCCAGGACGGCGAGGATCTGGTCGCCGTCGACCTCCTCGCCCGCCGCGTCCACGGCGAGGCAGCGGTCGGCGTCGCCGTCGTGCGCGATGCCCAGGTCGGCGCGGTGCTCGACGACGGCGGCGCGCAGCAGGTCCAGGTGGGTGGAGCCGCAGCCGTCGTTGATGTTCAGGCCGTCCGGGTCCGCGCCGATGGTGACGACCTCGGCGCCGGCCCGTGCGAACGCCTCGGGCGAGACCCGGGCGGCGGCGCCGTGCGCCTCGTCCAGGACGACCTTGAGGCCGTCGAGCCGGTTGGGCAGGACGCCGATGAGGTGGGCGACGTACCGGTCGAAGCCCTCCGCGTAGTCGGTGACCCGGCCGACGCCGGCGCCGGTCGGGCGGTCCCACGGCGCACCGGTGCGGTGCTGCTCGTAGACCGTCTCGATCCGGTCCTCCAGCTCGTCGGCGAGCTTGTGGCCGCCGCGCGCGAAGAACTTGACGCCGTTGTCGGGCATCGCGTTGTGGCTGGCGGAGAGCATCACGCCGATGTCCGCGCCGAGCGCCCCGGTGAGGTACGCGACGGCGGGCGTCGGCAGCACGCCCACCCGCAGCACGTCCACCCCGGCGCTGGCCAGGCCCGCCACGACGGCGGCCTCCAGGAACTCTCCGGATGCCCGCGGATCACGTCCGACCACGGCCGTCGGGCGATGGCCCGCGAAGGTGCCCGCCTCGGCGAGTACGTGCGCCGCCGCGACCGAGAGACCGAGCGCGAGCTCGGCCGTCAGATCGGCGTTGGCGACACCCCGTACCCCGTCCGTACCGAAGAGTCGTCCCACTGGTGTCCTCCGAAGTGCTCCGAAACCACAAACCACTACTGCACAGCACGCACGCTGAGCATCCAAACAACGAAATCCGACGAAAACCTGCAAAAAGGCACGCCGGGCGGCATGGCGCGACCGTCCCCGAGATGCACGACGGTACGGCCCACCGGACCACAGCCGCGCGTCCGGTCCGGTGCCGCCGGGCGCCGCCCGAACCACGCAACCTGCCGGTCAGATGAACGTCTCATGCCGTTATACGCCTGCGAGCGTCGATAAACGAACGCCCCGGCAGCACGGTGTGTGCCGCCGGGGCGTACGTGACAGTCGAGCAGGCGATATTTAGCGCTTGCTGTACTGCGGGGCCTTGCGGGCCTTCTTGAGACCGGCCTTCTTGCGCTCGACCGCACGGTCGTCGCGGGAGAGGAAGCCGGCCTTCTTCAGCGTGGCGCGGTTGTTGTCCACGTCGGCCTCGTTCAGCGCGCGGGCCACGCCGAGGCGCAGGGCGCCGGCCTGACCGGAGACGCCGCCACCCGAGATGCGGGCGATGACGTCGTAGCGGCCGTCGAGCTCGAGCACCTTGAAGGGCTCGTTGACTTCCTGCTGGTGCACCTTGTTGGGGAAGTAGTCCTCAAGGGTGCGACCGTTGATCTTCCACTTGCCGGTGCCCGGAACGATCCGGACGCGGGCGATGGCGTTCTTGCGACGACCCAGGCCGGCCGCGGGCTGCGGGTCGCCGAAGCGGCCCGCGAGCGACTCGGAGGTGTACTCACCCTCGACGGGAACCTCCGACTCGAAGGTGGTCACCTCGGCGAAGTTCTCCTCGCCCTCGGTGCCCTCGACGGGGGTCTCAACAGTGGTCTCGGCCACGATTCTCCTCAGATCTTTCTGTACGTCTTAGGGGGTGGCCGGAACTACTGCGCGACCTGGGTGATCTCGAACGGGACCGGCTGCTGCGCAGCGTGCGGGTGCTGGTCGCCCGCGTAGACCTTGAGCTTCGAGAGCATCTGACGGCCCAGGGTGTTCTTGGGGATCATGCCCTTGATGGCCTTCTCGACGGCCTTCTCGGGGTTCTTCGCGAGCAGCTCGTCGTAGCGCACCGAACGGAGACCGCCCGGGAAGCCCGAGTGGCGGTACGCCATCTTCTGGGTCTTCTTGTTGCCGGACAGGTGCACCTTGTCGGCGTTGATGATGATGACGAAGTCGCCCATGTCCATGTGGGGGGCGTAGATCGCCTTGTGCTTGCCGCGGAGGAGGTTCGCCGCCGTGGTGGCCAGACGGCCCAGGACGATGTCCTGCGCGTCGATGATGTGCCACTGGCGAGTGACATCGCCGGGCTTGGGGCTGTACGTACGCACTTCGTAGCCTTCGCTTCTTAGTGGATGAGGTCCAGACGCATGGCACCCCTGAAGCGATCATGCAGCTGGGGCTCACAGTGCCGGGAACGACGCCCGTATGCGAGCCACTGGTAACTGCTCCAGAGAACCTACGCACCGGCTCTTCGCGCCATGACAGCGCAGCCAATACGCATAACAAACCAGAAGACTACCGGCCACCCCCCACGAGGGTCAAAACGCCCCTGGGGGGGGCGGCAGGCCGGCCGCGCCATCCCGGCCCGGCCTCGCCGCACCATTCCGGCCCCGCCGCGCCATCCCGGCCCGGCCGATGCCTGAGGCGGCCTCTCCCGACTCCACCACGCCACCCCGACCGCGCGCACGCTTGAGGCGGTCCCTTCCAGCCCCGCCGCACCATCCCGGCCCGGCCTCGCCATCCCGGTCTCGCCGCACCGTCCCAGCCCGTCGGCGCTCTTGAGGCGGCCTTTCCAGCCCCGCCGCACCACCACAGCCCCGCCGGCGCTTGAGGCGATCCTTTCCAGCCCCGCCGGCGTTTGAGGCGCGGGGGCCCGGGGGCAGCGCCCCCGCAACGGCGCCGCACGGCACACGCACCCCACCGCACCCCGCCCCCGCCGACCGCCGACCGCCGACCGCCCGAGGTCACCGCACGCGATCCACCCTCCGCTCGTCCCACACCGGCTCCGTCGTCTCCCGGACCACCCCGTCCGACCCGAAGACCAGATACCGGTCGAAGGACTTCGCGAACCACCGGTCGTGCGTGACCGCCATCACCGTGCCGTCGTACACCTCAAGCCCGTCCTGCAGCGCCTCCGCCGACTCCAGGTCCAGGTTGTCCGTCGGCTCGTCCAACAGCAGCGCGGTCGTCCCCGCCAGCTCCAGCAGCAGGATCTGGAACCGCGCCTGCTGCCCGCCGGACAACCGCTCGAACGCCTGGTCCCCCTGCCGCTCCAGCTCGTACCGCCGCAGCACCCCCATCGCCCCGCCCCGGTCCTTGGCGTGCTCGGTCCAGAGGATCTCCACCAGGGTCTTCCCCAGCAGCTCCGGGTGCGCGTGCGTCTGGGCGAAGTGCCCGGGCACGACCCGCGCCCCGAGCTTCCACTCCCCCGTGTGCGCCACCGGCTCCCCCGCCAGCAACCGCAGGAAGTGCGACTTGCCGGACCCGTTGGAGCCGAGGACCGCGACCCGCTCCCCGTAGAAGATCTCCAGGTCGAACGGCTTCATCAGCCCGGTCAGCTCCAGGCCCTTGCAGGTCACCGCCCGCACCCCGGTCCGCCCGCCGCGCAGCCGCATCTTGATGTCCTGCTCGCGCGGCGGCTCCGGCGGCGGCCCGGCTTCCTCGAACTTCTTGAAGCGGGTCTGCATCGCGTGGTAGCGGTTGGCCATGTCCGGGCTGTTCGCCGCCTGCTGCCGCATCCGCAGGACGAGCGCCTTCAGCCGGGCGTGCTCCTCCTGCCACCGCCGCAGCAGCTCCTCGAAGCGGGCGAACCGCTCCTTGCGCGCGTCGTGGTACGTCTCGAAGCTCCCGCCGTGCACCCAGACGTCACTGCCCGCCGGGCTCGGCTCGACGCTCACGATCTTCTCGGCGGCCCGGGACAGCAGCTCCCGGTCGTGGGAGACGAAGAGGACCGTCTTACGGGTCTCCTTCAGCTTCTCCTCCAGCCACCGCTTGCCGGGGACGTCCAGGTAGTTGTCCGGCTCGTCCAGCAGCAGGACCTCGTCGGGCCCGCGCAGCAGCGCCTCCAGCACCAGCCGCTTCTGCTCGCCGCCGCTGAGCGTGCGCACCTCGCGCCACTGCGCCTTCTCGTACGGGACGCCCAGCGCGGCCATGGTGCACATGTCCCACACGGTCTCGGCCTCGTACCCGCGCGCCTCCGCCCAGTCGCTCAGCGCCTGCGCGTACGCCATCTGCGCCGCCTCGTCGTCGACGGTGAGGATCCTCTCCTCCGCCGCGTCGACCGCCTTCGCCGCCTCCCGGATGCGCGGCTGCGCGACCGAGACCAGCAGGTCCCGCACGGTCCGCTCGTCCCGCACCGAACCCACGAACTGCGGCATCACGCCGAGGCCGCCGCTCACCGACACCGTTCCGCCGTGCGGCTGGAGCTCACCGGACAGGAGCCGCAGCAGGGTCGTCTTGCCCGCCCCGTTCGCTCCGACGAGCGCGACGACGGCTCCGTCGGCCACCCGGAACGAGGCGTCGCCGAGCAGCACCCGCCCGTCCGGAAGGTAGTACTCCAGGTGGCCCGCTTCGAGATGTCCCATACAGAGCATTGTCACGGTCCGCGAACGGATGACCCAACCGGTTTACGTCTCCCCCTAAACTGCGCGCATGAGCTTTGGGCAAGGGGGGGCCTCCTGGGGGCCCGGGGACGGCGGGACTCCGGACTGGGCGGCGCTGGCGGACCAGTCCGCGGCGCGGGCCCGCCGGAAGAGACTCCTGATGATCGGCGGCGGCGTGCTGGCCACCGTGGCGATCGGCGCGATCGTGACGACCGCCGTGGTCACGTCGAACGACAACGGCAGGAACAAGGCCGACAAGAGCGCGAGCCAGTTGCCCGCCCCCGCGGAACTCCCCGAGGAGACCTCCGCGCCCGCGCCGTCCTTCTCCTCGGTCGCCCCGCCGCCCCCGCCGGACCCCAAGGAGTACATATCCAGCGCCGAGAAGGACAAGGCGCCGGTCACCGTCGACGGGTTCTACCCCGGCAAGCGGCTCGCCATGGGCGACCGCCTCTACCTCAAGGGCGCCACCAGCAGCTCCGCGAAGTGCGCCACGGGCACGCAGGGCGCGCTCGGCACGGTCCTCACGAACAACGGCTGCACCCAGCTGCTCCGCGCCACCTACCGCAAGGACGGGGTGGCCATGACGGTCGGCGTCGCCGTCTTCGCCACCGAGGCCCGCGCGAAGAAGGCCGTCGACCAGGCGTCGGGCGGCCTCGCCTCGCTCAGCGGCGAGGGCGTCGGCGCCTTCTGCCGCGGCGGCACGGTCTGCCTGCGCACCTCCAACTCCTACGGGCGCTACGCCTACTTCACCATCGGCGGCTTCGAGAACGGCAAGCGGGTCACCACCGCCGACAACGCCGTCTACGCCGTCAACAAGGACCTGACGAACTTCACGTTCCGCCAGATCCACCAGCGGGGCCGGACCCAGGCGTCCCAGGCCGCGGCCGCCCCCAACGGCTGACCGGCGGCCCCGCCACCCCCAGAGGAGCGCCGCGACCCGGCCGCCCGCCCGACCCCAACGGCTGGCCGGCAGCCCGCCGAACCCCCGAGCGCCGCGACCCCGCCGCCCGCCTCGGGGCGACCGTCAGCAGCAGCCCGCCCCCGGCAGCGTCCGTACGTTGCGCGCCTCCACGGCCCGCGCCGCCAGCAACTCATCGGCCGGGTAGGCCACTTCCTCCAGCGTCAGCCCGTGCGGCCGCACCACGTGCACCCCGGGGTCGCGCACCTTCGCCGCCAGCACCTCGGCGGGCCAGGAGGCCGGCCGCCGCCCGTCGCCGACGAAGAGCGCGGCCCCGATCAGCGCCCGCACCATGTTGTGGCAGAAGGCGTCCGCCTGCACGGTCGCGGTGAGCACCCCGGACTCCGCGTCCCGTACCCAACTCAGCTTCTGGAGCGTCCGGATGGTCGTCGCGCCCTCGCGCTTCTTGCAGTACGCGGCGAAGTCGTGCTCCCCCACCATCGGCGCGGCCGCCTCGTTCATCGCGTCCACGTCCAACGGCCGGTCGTGCCACAGCACATGACCGCGCGTCAGTGGATCCACCCCGCCGGGCCGGTCGCCCACCCGGTAGGCGTAGCGCCGCCACAGCGCGGAGAAGCGGGCGTTGAACCCGGCGGGTGCGGGGGCCGCGCGCCAGATCCGTACGTCCTGCGGCAACCGGCCCGACAGCCGCCGCAGCAGCTTCTCCTCGTGCTCCGCCCAGACCGCCTCCGGCAGGTCCACGTGCGCCACCTGCCCGCGTGCGTGCACCCCGGCGTCCGTACGGCCCGCCACCGTCAGGTCGTACGTCACCGCCGAGCGGGTCACGGTCCGCAGCGCGTCCTCGATCTCCCCCTGCACCGTGCGCCGGCTGGTCTGCTTCGCCCAGCCGGAGAAGTCCTTGCCGTCGTAGGACAGGTCCAGTCGTACCCGTACGAAACCGGGCTCGGCCTCGTCACTCACCGCGTCTCCCTCCGCTCACCCTGGTCAAGCGAAACGGGCCCGCACCGCCCCGAAGGGTGATGCGGGCCCGTCCCGTGGTCCCTAGAACGCTCAGGCGTCCTTGGACTCGGCGTCGTCGGCCGGCTTGGCGTCCTCGACGGACTCGGCCGCGGGGGCCTCGTCCTTCTTGGCCGCGTCTTCCTTGACCGCGCGCTTCGTGGCGGCCTCGGCCTCACCGGTGGCCTGCTGGGCCACGGTCAGCGCCTCGACCAGCTCGATCACGGCCATCGGGGCGTTGTCGCCACGACGGTTGCCGATCTTGGTGATACGGGTGTAACCACCGGGGCGGTTCTCGTACCGGGGAGCGATCTCGGTGAAGAGCGTGTGGACGACGCTCTTGTCCGTGATCGTCTGGAGCACCAGGCGACGGTTGTGGATGTCGCCCTTCTTCGCCTTGGTGACGAGGCGCTCGGCGACGGGGCGCAGGCGGCGGGCCTTGGCCTCGGTCGTCGTGATGCGGCCGTGCTCGAACAGCGACTTCGCCAGGTTGGCGAGGAGCAGCTTCTCGTGCGCGGCGCTGCCGCCCAGACGGGCACCCTTGGCGGGACGCGGCATGGTGATTCTCCTTGTGTGCTGCACCGGCCGTATCAGGTACCGGTGTCAGTTCCCGTGCGGCGGACGCCCCACGGAAGTCGTACGTGCCGGACAGCGGCCGAATTCAAGCCTGTCCGGCGATTGAGGACAAAGCCTCAGCCCCGGCCCGGGGCGCCCTCGAAAGAACCGGGCACCCCAGCCGGGAGGCGATCAGTACTGCTCGGTCTCCACGAAACCGGCGTCCGCGTCGTCATCCGCGCCGAAGGCGTCGGCGGCGGCGGTCGGGTCGAAGCCGGGAGGCGAGTCCTTGAGCGCGAGGCCCATACCGGCCAGCTTCGCCTTGACCTCGTCGATCGACTTGGCGCCGAAGTTGCGGATGTCGAGCAGGTCCGCCTCGGAGCGGGCCACGAGCTCACCCACGGAGTGGATGCCCTCGCGCTTGAGGCAGTTGTACGAGCGGACGGTGAGCTCCAGCTCCTCGATCGGCAGAGCCAGATCGGCGGCGAGAGCGGCGTCCGTCGGGGACGGGCCCATGTCGATGCCCTCGGCGTCGATGTTGAGCTCGCGCGCCAGACCGAACAGCTCGACCAGGGTCTTACCGGCCGACGCCATGGCGTCACGGGGACGCATGGCCTGCTTGGTCTCGACGTCGACGATCAGCTTGTCGAAGTCGGTGCGCTGCTCGACACGGGTCGCCTCGACCTTGTACGTGACCTTGAGCACCGGCGAGTAGATGGAGTCGACCGGGATGCGGCCGATCTCCTGGCCGACCTGCTTGTTCTGGACGGCGGAGACGTAGCCGCGACCGCGCTCGACGGTCAGCTCCATCTCCAGCTTGCCCTTGCCGTTGAGCGTGGCGAGAACGAGGTCGGGGTTGTGCACCTCGACACCGGCCGGGGGCGCGATGTCGGCGGCGGTGACCAGACCCGGGCCCTGCTTGCGCAGGTACATCACGACCGGCTCGTCGTGCTCCGAGGAGACGACCAGCTGCTTGATGTTGAGGATGAGGTCGGTGACGTCCTCCTTGACGCCCGGCACGGTGGTGAACTCGTGCAGGACGCCGTCGATCCGGATGCTGGTGACAGCGGCACCGGGGATCGAGGAGAGGAGGGTGCGGCGGAGGGAGTTGCCGAGGGTGTAACCGAAGCCCGGCTCCAGCGGCTCGATCACGAACCGGGAGCGGAACTCGTCGACGACCTCTTCGGTCAGCGACGGACGCTGAGCGATAAGCATGCGGTGATCCTTCAGTCGTGGGCACCCACTATTTGATGCCCGACAGATGTAACAAGGGTACGGGCGGTACGCCCCTTTCGGGATGTACCGCCCGGACCCGGCGCTACTGACGCACGGCCGTCACCGGCCGTAGCGGGTCAGACGCGACGACGCTTCGGCGGACGGCAGCCGTTGTGCGGCGTCGGGGTGACGTCCTGGATCGAACCGACCTCCAGGCCGGTGGCCTGGAGCGAACGGATCGCGGTCTCACGGCCGGAGCCGGGACCCTTGACGAAGACGTCGACCTTGCGCATGCCGTGCTCCTGCGCGCGGCGGGCGGCCGACTCGGCGGCCATCTGCGCGGCGAAGGGGGTGGACTTGCGCGAGCCCTTGAAGCCGACGTGGCCGGCGGAGGCCCAGGAGATCACGTTGCCCGAGGGGTCCGTGATCGAGACGATGGTGTTGTTGAACGTGCTCTTGATGTGCGCGTGGCCGTGAGCGACGTTCTTCTTTTCCTTGCGACGCACCTTCTTGGCTGCGCCCTGACGACCCTTGGGGGGCATGTCTTGACTCCAGATGGAGAGGGGAGGTGATCGGTCCTACAGCGAAGACCGCTGGTTGCTGCGGGGTCCGGACGTCCGGCCCGCAGTGCGTCCGCTGAGGACTACTTCTTGCCCGGCTTCTTCTTACCGGCGATGGCGCGACGCGGGCCCTTGCGGGTACGCGCGTTCGTGCTGGTGCGCTGACCGTGGACCGGCAGGCCACGACGGTGGCGGATGCCCTGGTAGCAGCCGATCTCGACCTTGCGGCGGATGTTGGCCTGGACCTCACGGCGGAGGTCACCCTCGGTGCGGAGGTTGGCGTCCACGTGCTCGCGGATCTTGACGAGGTCTTCCTCGGCCAGGTCGCGAACGCGGGTGTTCGGGTTCACGCCGGTGGCGGCGAGGATCTCCTTGGACCGGGTGCGCCCGATACCGAAGACGTAGGTGAGGGCAACCTCCACGCGCTTTTCGCGCGGGATGTCAACACCTGAAACGCGTGCCATTCAATGGCTCCAGTTGTTAGATCGGGGGTCTTCCGCAGTTCCACTCCCGACCGCCGACCGCTCACGAGGAGCAGTGGTACGTCCGGGTCCCCGGCCCCCGCCGGAGGTGTCGTCAGCCGTGGCTTGGACGGGTACTGCGTATGTACGTATTACGTGCGTCGCGCGAAGAACTGCGAGATGCAGGCGGTCGTGCGTCAGCCCTGGCGCTGCTTGTGGCGCAGGTTGTCGCAGATGACCATGACCCGACCGTGGCGGCGGATCACCTTGCACTTGTCGCAGATCTTCTTGACGCTCGGCTTGACCTTCATGGGATGTCAGGTTCTCCGGGTCAGTGCCATCACCCGCCGAAACGGGGTGGGGGCAAGATCTACTTGTAGCGGTAGACGATCCGGCCACGCGTGAGGTCGTACGGAGAGAGCTCCACCACAACCCGGTCATCGGGGAGGATACGGATGTAGTGCATCCGCATCTTGCCGCTGATGTGCGCCAGGACCTTGTGACCGTTCTGGAGCTCCACCTTGAACATTGCGTTCGGGAGGGACTCGATCACGGTGCCCTCAATCTCGATGGCACCTTGCTTCTTGGCCACGCTTCGCCTTTCGAATCGGCTACCTTGATCGGCTCTCGCGCCTCGTGCGCCACATGCGGGCACACGGATGCACCAGAGCCGACGAGTCAGTCTACGTCAGCGGACTCCAAAAGACGAATCCGTCAAGTTTGCCCACTCCCGGTGATCCTTAGACCTGCCGGAAGGGTTGCGTCGGAGCCTCGTCCGGATCAGCCCAGCGGGTCCGGCGCGGCCTCGATGCCGGCCTCTCCCCCACGCAGCCCTCGCGGGCTCGGCGCCGGGGCGCCTCACAGGCTTCGGCCCGCTGCGCCGGACTCCGTCCGCCGGACCCGGATCAGCCCAGCGGGTCCGGCGCGGCCTCGATGCCGTACTCCGCGAGCTTCGCCTTGCCGCAGTCCGGCGCGGTGAGGACCAGCGGGCCCTGTTCGGTCAGCGCGATGGAGTGCTCCCAGTGCGAGGACCAGGTGCCGTCCGTCGTGATGACCGTCCAGTCGTCGGCCAGGGTCTCCGTGCGCGGGGTGCCGAGCGAGACCATCGGCTCGATCGCCAGGCAGACGCCCGGGACCAGCTTGATGCCCTTGCCGCGCTTGCGGGAGACGTAGTTCAGCAGGTGCGGGTCCATGTGCATCTCGGTGCCGATGCCGTGGCCGCCGAAGTCCTCGATGATCCCGTACTTGCCGGTCGCCGGGCGGGGCTGGCGCCGGATGTACGTCTCGATCGCCCGGGACACGTCCACCAGGCGGTTGTTCACCTTCATCGCGGCGATCCCGGCCCACATCGACTCCTCGGTCACCCGGGAGAGCTCGACCAGCTCCGGTGCATGACCGGTGCCCACGAAGGCCGTGTACGCGGCGTCGCCGTGCCAGCCGTCGACGATCGCGCCGGCGTCGATGGAGATGATGTCGCCGTCCTTGAGGACCGTCTTCTCGTCCGGGATGCCGTGGACGACGACCTCGTTGACCGAGGTGCAGATGGTCGCGGGGAACCCGCCGTACCCGAGGAAGTTCGACTTGGCGCCGTGGTCGGCGATCACCTTGCGCGCGACCTGGTCCAGGTCGTGCGTGGTGGCGCCGGGGACGGCCGCCTCGCGGGTGGCGGCGTGAATGGCGGCGACCACCAGCCCCGCCTCGCGCATCTTCGCGATCTGCTCGGGGGTCTTGATCTGCACCATTGCTCGGCGCCTCTCTGCATCGACGGTGACGGGTACGGCCGGTGTGTGTTCAACGATACGGGCGCAAGCAGTCGGCCGCGGCGCCCAGAGGCGCCGCGGCCGGCTTGCACAGCGGGGTGGTACAGGGAGGCTCAGCCCTCGTTCGAGGACTTCAGCGCCTCCATGGCGCGGGCGGTCACGTCCGCGACCTTGCCCAGCGCGGAGATGGTCACCACCAGGCCCTGGGCCCGGTAGTAGTCGATGATCGGCTCGGTCTGCGTGTGGTAGACCTCCAGCCGGGTGCGGACCGTCTCCTCGCTGTCGTCGTCCCGCTGGTACAGCTCGCCGCCGCAGGCGTCGCAGACGCCCTCGGACTTCGGCGGGTTGTACGTCACGTGGAAGACGTGCGCGCTGTCGCTGCGGCAGATGCGGCGACCCGCGATCCGCTTCACGACCTCGTCCTCGGGGACCTCCAGGTCGAGGACCGCGTCGAGCTTCACGCCCTCGTCCTTGAGCATCACGTCAAGGGCTTCGGCCTGGCCCACGTTCCGCGGGAAGCCGTCCAGCAGGAAGCCGTTCACGGCGTCCGGCTGGGCCATGCGGTCCTTGGCCATCCCGATGGTGACCTCGTCCGGCACCAGCTGCCCCGCGTCCATGTAGGCACGGGCCTGCTTGCCAAGGTCCGTGCCCTGGCTGATGTTGGCGCGGAACAGGTCGCCCGTGGAGATGTGCGGAATCGACAGGTTCTTGGCAAGGTACGCAGCCTGCGTTCCCTTGCCGGCACCCGGAGGCCCGACGAGGACGATTCGCATCAGCGGAGGAACCCTTCGTAATTGCGCTGCTGGAGCTGACTCTCGATCTGCTTCACGGTCTCCAGACCCACACCCACGATGATGAGGATGCTCGTCCCGCCGAACGGGAAGTTCTGGTTAGCCCCGCCGAAGCCTGCCAACGCCATCGTCGGCACCAGAGCGATCAGGCCCAGATACAGCGAGCCCGGCCAAGTGATCCTGTTGAGCACGTAGCTCAGGTACTCGGCAGTAGGTCGGCCTGCCCGGATACCCGGGATGAAGCCACCATACTTCTTCATGTTGTCGGCGACTTCGTCGGGGTTGAACGAGATGGCCACGTAGAAGAAGGCGAAGAAGACGATCAGCACGAAGTACGTCGCGATGTAGTACGGGTGCGTACCGGTCACGAAGTTGTCCTGGATCCACGTCGCCCAGCCGGCCTGCGAACCGGAGAACTGGACGATCAGCGCCGGGATGTAGAGCAGCGACGAGGCGAAGATGACCGGGATCACACCGGCCTGGTTCACCTTGAGCGGGATGTACGTCGACGTACCGCCGTAGGAACGGCGCCCGATCATGCGCTTCGCGTACTGCACCGGGATGCGGCGCTGGGCCTGCTCGACGAAGACGACGAGGCCCACCATCACGAAGCCGACCAGGATGACCGTGCCGAACTCGATCCAGCCGTCGGCGAGCTTGCCGCTCTCCTTGATGGCCCACAGGGCGCCCGGGAACGTGGCGGCGATCGAGATGAACATCAGGATCGACATGCCGTTGCCGATGCCGCGGTCGGTGATCAGCTCACCGAGCCACATGACGGCGGCCGTGCCGGCGGTCATGGTGATGACCATGATGACCGTGGTGAAGATCGACTTGTCCGGGACGATCTGGCCGCCCACGGAGCAGTTCTGGAAGAGCGCGCCGCTGCGGGCGGTGGCGACGAGGCCGGTGCCCTGGAGGACGGCCAGCGCGACCGTCAGATAACGCGTGTACTGCGTGATCTTCGCCGTGCCGGACTGCCCCTCCTTCTTCAGGGCCTCCAGGCGCGGGATCACGACGGTCAGCAGCTGGAGAATGATGCTGGCCGTGATGTACGGCATGATGCCGAGCGCGAAGATGGTGATCTGCAACAGGGCGCCACCGCTGAACATCTGCATCAGACCGAGGAGACCACCCGAGTCGGCCTGGTCGATGCACTGCTGCACCTTCGAGTAGTCCACACCCGGGGCCGGGATGTGCGCCCCGAGCCGGTACAGCACGATGATGCCGAGCGTGAAGAGCAGCTTCTTGCGCAGGTCGGGCGTCTTGAACGCTCGGGCGAACGCGGTGAACACGGTGCCTCCTGCGACCCCCGCGCTATGCGTCAGAGGCGACGGGTCTGGATGGGTCTGGATGGGTTCGGATACAGGGCAGCCCTACATCGTAAGGAGGCCACAAAAGATGAACGGCGCTACCCTACCCGGCCCGGGACTGGGCGGGAAACACGCACCGCGCGCCGGTGCATCGCCCGCCTGCCGGACCACGCCGTGAAAGACCGGTCAAGCCACACGATTTGGGACGTGCCCGTCCCTCCGTTCCTCCACCGCCGTCGCGGTGGACACCTCTTCAACCTTTCCCGAGCCTTTACGGTTCCCGTACAGCGCCCCAAAACGAAAAAACCCGGTCGGCCACCTCCGAAGAGGCGGCCGACCGGGCTCAGTTCTGTCCCGCGGCTCAGACGAGCTCGGTGACCGTACCGCCGGCGGCGGTGATCTTCTCCTTGGCGGAGCCGGAGACGGCGTCAACCGAAACCTGCAGCGCCACGGAGATCTCGCCCTGTCCGAGGACCTTGACGAGGTGGTTGTCGCGCACGGCGCCCTTGGCGACCAGGTCGGCCACCGTGACCTCTCCACCCTCGGGGTAGAGCGTCGCGAGCTTGTCCAGGTTCACGACCTGGTACTCCGTGCGGAACGGGTTCTTGAAGCCCTTGAGCTTCGGGAGACGCATGTGGAGGGGCATCTGGCCACCCTCGAAGCGCTCCGGAACCTGGTAACGGGCCTTCGTACCCTTGGTACCACGGCCTGCGGTCTTACCCTTGGACGCCTCACCACGACCCACACGGGTCTTGGCGGTCTTGGCGCCCGGGGCAGGCCGGAGGTTGTGGGCCTTCAGCGGGCTGTTCTCCGCCATGTCAGTCAACCTCCTCAACCGTCACGAGGTGGCGGACGGTGTGCACCATTCCGCGGAACTCGGGGCGGTCCTCCTTGACAACCGAGTCGTTCAGGCGCTTGAGCCCGAGCGAACGCAGGGTGTCGCGGTGGTTCTGCTTGCTGCCGATGTACGACTTGGTCTGCGTGATCTTGAGGCGAGCCATTACGCACCCGCTCCCGCACGCGCACGGAGCAGAGCCGCGGGGGCGACGTCCTCGAGGGGCAGACCGCGGCGGGCCGCGATCTCCTCGGGACGCTGCAGGCCCTTGAGGGCCTCCACGGTCGCGTGCACGATGTTGATCGCGTTGGACGAACCAAGCGACTTCGACAGGATGTCGTGAACGCCGGCGCACTCGAGCACGGCGCGCACCGGGCCACCGGCGATAACACCGGTACCGGGGGACGCCGGCTTGAGCAGGACGACGCCCGCTGCCTTCTCGCCCGTGATCGGGTGAGGGATGGTGCCCTGGATGCGCGGGACCTTGAAGAAGTTCTTCTTGGCCTCTTCGACACCCTTGGCGATGGCCGCGGGAACTTCCTTGGCCTTGCCGTATCCGACACCGACCGTGCCGTCACCATCGCCCACCACGACGAGCGCGGTGAAGCTGAAGCGACGACCACCCTTCACAACCTTGGCGACGCGGTTGATCGCGACGACGCGCTCGACGTACGCGGTCTTCTCGGCGGCTGCGCCACCGTCGCGGCCCTTCCGGTCCCGCCGCTCGCCGCCACCGGCACCGCTTCCGCGGCGCTGGGGTCCAGCCATGGGAATTACCTCTCTCTGTTACGTCCGCTGTGCGTTGGAACCGGGGCTTAGAACTTCAGCCCGGCTTCACGGGCGGCGTCAGCCAGAGCGGCAATCCGCCCGGCGTACTGGTTACCACCGCGGTCAAACACGACGGCCTCGACGCCTGCAGCCTTGGCGCGCTCGGCGACCAGGGCGCCGACCTGCTTGGCCTGGGCGCTCTTGTCGCCCTCGCCACCACGGATCGAGGTGTCCAGGGTCGACGCCGACGCGAGCGTGTGGCCCGCGATGTCGTCGATGACCTGGGCCACGATGTGGCGGTTGGAACGCGTCACGACCAGACGGGGACGCTCCGGCGAACCCGACAGGTGCTTGCGGACGCGGATGTGGCGGCGCTTGCGGGCAGCGCGCTTGTACGCGTCGCCCTTGGCGATCTTCACACCGTATGCCATGGCTACTTACCAGCCTTTCCGACCTTGCGGCGGATGACCTCGCCCGCGTACTTGACGCCCTTGGCCTTGTACGGGTCGGGCTTCCGCAGCTTGCGGATGTTGGCGGCCACTTCGCCGACCTTCTGCTTGTCGATGCCCTCGACGCTGAGCTTCGTGGGCGACTCGACCTTGAAGGTGATGCCTTCCGGCGCCTCGATGAGGATCGGGTGGCTGTAGCCCAGGGCGAACTCCAGGTTGGAGCCCTTCGCCTGGACGCGGTAACCGACACCGCTGATCTCGAGCGCCTTGGAGTAACCCGCGGTCACGCCGGTGATCATGTTCGCCACCAGCGTGCGGGACAGGCCGTGGAGGGCCTTGTTCTGACGCTCGTCGTTCGGGCGGGTGACGTTGAGAACGCCGTCCTCACCCTTGGAGACCTCGATCGGCGCGGCGACGGTGTGCGAGAGGGAACCCTTGGGGCCCTTCACCGCGACCGTACGGCCATCGATGGTGACGTCCACACCGGCGGGAACCTGGATGGGGAGCTTGCCGATTCGCGACATGAGCTTTCCTTCCTTTCCCGACTACCAGACGTAGGCGAGGACTTCCCCACCTACGCCCTTCTTGCCTGCCTGCTGGCCGGTCAGGAGACCGTGGGACGTGGAGATGATCGCCACGCCCAGGCCGCCGAGGACCTTCGGCAGGTTGGTGGACTTTGCGTACACACGCAGACCCGGCTTCGAGATGCGCTTGATGCCGGCGATCGAACGCTCGCGGTTCGGGCCGAACTTCAGCTCCAGGACGAGGTTCTTGCCGACCTCGGCGTCCTCGACCTTCCAGCCGGTGATGAAGCCCTCCTGCTGGAGGATCTCCGCGATGTGCGACTTGATCTTGCTGTGCGGCATCACGACGGAGTCGTGGTATGCCGAGTTCGCGTTACGCAGACGCGTGAGCATGTCTGCGATGGGATCAGTCATGGTCATGAATTGGCCTTCGGCCTCTCTCGCCGGGGTTTCCTGTATGCGCCATCCCTCTCCCCACTCACTGGCGGGACGGGTGCGGTGCGGGGACCTACGGCGTAGTAAGTCGGTCTTGGGCGGCAGGCGCCCAACCCTTCAAGCCTACGGCATGAAAGGCGGGGCTCCTGCCGACCAGATACTTACCGAGAGTCTCCGGGAACTTCCAACGCCCAAGGGGCGAAGGAGAGTTACCAGGAGCTCTTGGTCACGCCCGGCAGCTCGCCACGGTGAGCCATCTCACGAAGGCACACGCGGCACAGGCCGAACTTGCGGTAGACGGAGTGGGGCCGGCCGCAGCGCTGGCAGCGGGTGTACCCGCGAACGCCGAACTTCGGCTTACGGGCGGCCTTAGCGATCAGAGCCTTCTTCGCCACGGTCAGTTCTCCTTGAACGGGAAGCCGAGGTGACGAAGCAGGGCACGACCCTCGTCGTCGTTGGTCGCCGTGGTGACCACGGTGATGTCCATGCCCCGGACCCGGTCGATCTTGTCCTGGTCGATCTCGTGGAACATGACCTGCTCCGTGAGACCGAAGGTGTAGTTGCCACGGCCGTCGAACTGCTTCGGCGACAGGCCGCGGAAGTCACGGATACGCGGCAGCGCGAGCGACAGCGTACGGTCCAGGAACTCCCACATCCGGTCACCGCGGAGGGTGACGTGGCAGCCGATCGGCTGGCCCTCGCGCAGCTTGAACTGCGCGATGGACTTGCGGGCCTTCGTGACGGCCGGCTTCTGGCCGGTGATCGTGGTGAGGTCGCGGACGGCCCCGTCGATCAGCTTGGAGTCGCGGGCGGCGTCGCCCACACCCATGTTGACCACGATCTTGACCAGACCGGGAACCTGCATGACGTTCTCGTACGAGAACTCCTCACGCAGCTTGCCGGCGATTTCCTCGCGGTAGCGCGTCTTGAGACGCGGCGCAGTGGTGGCAGTCATCAGATGTCCTCACCGGTCCGCTTGGCAACGCGGATCTTGTTGCCCTCGTCGTCAAAGCGGTAGCCGACGCGGGTGACAACCTTGTTGCCGTCCTTCTCCACGACCAGCTGAACGTTGCTGACGTGGATCGGAGCCTCGGTGGTCACGATGCCACCCGTCTGCGAACCGCGAGCCGTCTGACCGGCCTTGGTGTGCTTCTTGACCCGGTTGACACCCTCGACGAGGACGCGGTCCTGAGCGGGGTAGGCCACGATGACCTTGCCCTGCTTGCCCTTGTCCTTACCGGTGATGACCTGGACCAGGTCGCCCTTCTTGATCTTCATGCTTACAGCACCTCCGGCGCGAGCGAGATGATCTTCATGAACTTCTTCTCGCGCAGCTCCCGGCCCACGGGGCCGAAGATGCGGGTGCCGCGGGGGTCGCCGTCGTTCTTCAGAATGACGGCGGCGTTCTCGTCGAAGCGGATGTACGAGCCATCCTGACGACGACGCTCCTTGACGGTGCGAACGATGACGGCCTTGACGACGTCACCCTTCTTCACGTTGCCACCGGGGATCGCGTCCTTGACGGTGGCGACGATGACGTCACCGATACCCGCGTAGCGGCGACCCGAGCCACCGAGAACACGAATGGTGAGAATTTCCTTCGCACCCGTGTTGTCGGCGACGCGCAGTCGCGACTCCTGCTGGATCACGTCTATCTCCTGATCGTCTGCCGGTTCCCGGCGGGTGCCCCTCCGCTATGGGAGAGGCACCTCACCGAGCCTGGCGGAACTGACCTGAGGGAAACCCCTCAGGAATTACTTGGCCTTCTCGAGGATCTCGACGATGCGCCACCGCTTCGAGGCGGACAGCGGACGCGTCTCCATGATGAGGACGCGGTCGCCGACGCCGGCGGAGTTCTGCTCGTCGTGGGCCTTGAGCTTGTTCGTACGGCGGATGACCTTGCCGTACAGCGCGTGCTTCACACGGTCCTCGACAGCGACGACGACGGTCTTGTCCATCTTGTCGCTGACGACGAGACCCTCACGGGTCTTGCGGAAACCGCGCTCGGTGTTGCTGGTCTCAGTCACAGTCTTCTCGCTCATCAGGCGCTCTCCACCGTCTCGATGCCCAGCTCGCGCTCACGCATCAGGGTGTAGATCCGGGCGATGTCCTTACGGACGGACTTGAGCCGGCCGTGGTTCTCGAGCTGACCCGTCGCCGCCTGGAAGCGGAGGTTGAACAGCTCTTCCTTGGCTTCGCGGAGCTTGTTGAGGAGCTCCTCGTCGCCCAGCTCGCGCAGCTCGGACGCCTTGGTACCGGCCGACATCACGACTCACCTGCCTCGCGCCGCACGATCCGGCACTTCATCGGAAGCTTGTGAGCAGCGCGGGTGAGCGCCTCACGAGCAATCTTCTCGTTCGGGTAGGACAGCTCGAACATCACCCGACCGGGCTTGACGTTCGCGATCCACCACTCGGGAGAACCCTTACCGGAACCCATGCGGGTCTCGGCCGGCTTCTTCGTCAGGGGACGGTCCGGGTAGATGTTGATCCAGACCTTGCCGCCACGCTTGATGTGACGGGTCATCGCGATACGAGCGGACTCGATCTGACGGTTCGTCACGTACGCCGGGGTCAGCGCCTGGATGCCGTACTCGCCGAACGCAACCTGCGTGCCACCCTTGGACATACCGCTGCGCTTCGGGTGGTGCTGCTTGCGGTGCTTGACCCTACGGGGGATCAGCATTTCGGTCAGGCCTCCGTTCCGGTGCTCTCAGCAGCCGGAGCAGCGGCGGCGTCGGCCTTGGGGGCCTCGGCTGCCGGCGACTGCTGCGGCTTACGGCCGCGACCGCCACGCTCGCCACCACGGCCACCGCGGCCGGCCGGGCGGTCAGCGCCGCCACGAGCCGGACGGTTGCCGGCGCGGGCCGCGGCGTTCTCGGCGCGAACCTCGGCGATGTTCTTGACGTCGCCCTTGTAGATCCAGACCTTCACGCCGATGCGGCCGAAGGTCGTCTTGGCCTCGAAGAAGCCGTAGTCGACGTTCGCACGGAGCGTGTGCAGGGGCACGCGGCCCTCGCGGTAGAACTCCGAGCGGGACATCTCGGCGCCGCCGAGGCGACCGCCGCACTGGATCTTGATGCCCTTGGCGCCGGCCTTCATCGAGGACTGCATGCTCTTGCGCATGGCCCGACGGAAGGAGACGCGGGAGGAGAGCTGCTCGGCGACGGCCTGGGCCACCAGCTGAGCGTCCACCTCGGGGTTCTTGACCTCGAGGATGTTCAGCTGGACCTGCTTGCCGGTCAGCTTCTCCAGCTCGCCGCGGATGCGATCGGCCTCGGCGCCGCGGCGACCGATGACGATGCCCGGACGGGCGGTGTGGATGTCAACGCGGACGCGGTCGCGGGTGCGCTCGATCTCGACCTTCGAGATGCCGGCCCGCTCCATGCCCTTCGTCATCATGCGACGAATGGCGACGTCTTCCTTGACGTAGTCCTTGTACAGCTTGTCGGCGTACCAGCGGGACTTGAAGTCCGTGGTGATGCCGAGCCGGAACCCGTGCGGGTTTACCTTCTGGCCCATTACCGGGTTCCTTCCTTGCTGCTGACGACCACGGTGATGTGGCTGGTCCGCTTACGGATCCGGTAGGCACGGCCCTGGGCACGCGGACGGAACCGCTTCAGGGTCGGGCCCTCGTCCACGTACGCCTCGCTGATGACCAGCGAAGAGGCGTCGGTGTGGTCGTAGTTGTGTGCGGCGTTGGCGATGGCGCTGTCCAGCACCTTGCCAACCGGCACGCTCGCGGCCTGCGGGGCGAAACGCAGGACCGCCTGAGCCTCCGTGGCGTCCATGCCACGGATGAGGTCCACCACGCGGCGGGCCTTCATGGGCGTGACGCGGATGTACCGCGCCTGGGCCCTGGCTTCCATGGTTGTCCCTTCGGTGTAAGTCATAGTCGTTTCCACCCCGCGCTTAGCGGCGCTTCGACTTCCGGTCGTCCTTGACGTGGCCGCGGAAGGTGCGAGTCGGCGAGAACTCGCCGAGCTTGTGGCCGACCATCGACTCGGTGACGAACACCGGGACGTGGATCTTGCCGTTGTGCACCGCGATGGTGTGACCCAGCATGGCCGGGACGATCATCGAGCGACGGGACCAGGTCTTGATGACGTTCTTGGTGCCTGCCTCGTTCTGTACGTCCACCTTCTTGATGAGGTGTCCGTCGACGAAGGGCCCCTTCTTGAGACTGCGCGGCATCTAAACCCGCTCCTAGCGCTTCTTGTTCGTCTTGCGGCGGCGGACGATGTACTTGTTGCTCGCCTTCTTGGGAGAACGAGTACGACCCTCCTTCTGACCCCACGGCGAGACCGGGTGACGACCACCGGAGGTCTTGCCTTCACCACCACCGTGCGGGTGGTCAACCGGGTTCATCGCGACACCGCGGACGGTCGGGCGGACGCCCTTCCAGCGCATGCGGCCGGCCTTGCCCCAGTTGATGTTCGACTGCTCGGCGTTGCCGACCTCGCCGATCGTCGCGCGGCAGCGCGCGTCGACCAGGCGGATCTCACCCGACGGCATACGAAGGTGGGCCATGGTGCCCTCCTTCGCCAGCAGCTGCACGGAGGCACCCGCGGAACGGGCGAACTTCGCGCCGCCGCCGGGCCGCAGCTCGATGGCGTGGATGGTCGTACCGACCGGGATGTTGCGCAGCGCCAGGTTGTTGCCGGGCTTGATGTCGGCGGTCGGACCGTTCTCGACACGGTCACCCTGCGACAGGCCACGGGGAGCGACGATGTAACGCTTCTCGCCGTCCGCGTAGTGCAGCAGCGCGATGCGCGCGGTGCGGTTCGGGTCGTACTCGATGTGCGCGACCTTGGCCGGCACGCCGTCCTTGTCGTGACGACGGAAGTCGATCACGCGGTAGGCGCGCTTGTGGCCACCACCCTGGTGGCGAACGGTCACACGACCGGCGTTGTTACGGCCGCCCTTGTTGTGCAGGGGGCGGACCAGCGACTTCTCCGGCGTGGACCGCGTGATCTCGACAAAGTCGGCGACGCTGGAGCCACGACGGCCCGGGGTCGTCGGCTTGTACTTGCGGATACCCATTTCTCAGTCCTCGTCCGATTCCGGACGACTCGACCTCCGTTAGGAGGTCGGGCCGCCGAAGATGTCGATACGGTCGCCCTCGGCGAGGGTCACGATGGCGCGCTTCGTGTCGGCGCGCTTGCCGAAACCGGTGCGGGTGCGCTTGCGCTTGCCCTGCCGGTTGATCGTGTTGACCCCGGTGACCTTGACCGAGAAGACCGCCTCGACGGCCTGCTTGATCTGGGTCTTGTTGGAGCCGGGCGCGACGATGAACGTGTACTTGTTCTCGTCGAGCAGCGCGTAGCTCTTCTCGGAGACCACGGGCTTGACGAGAACGTCACGCGGGTCCGAGTACGTCTTGCTGGTAACGGTCGCCTCACTCATCAGGCGGCGCTCCCTTCGGTCTCAGCGGTCTGGGGGCCAGACACGAAGGACTCGAGGGCGGCCTGGGTGAAGACCACGTCGTCAGAGACGATCACGTCGTACGTGTTGAGCTGGCCCGGCTCCAGGATGTGCACCTGGGGCAGGTTGCGCGCGGACAGCCACGCGGCCTCGTCGGAGCGCTCGGCGACCAGGAGCACGTTGGGGCGCTCCGAGATCTTGCCGAACAGCGTCTTGGCGGCCTTGGTGGAGATCTCGCTCTCGACCACGCCGGAGACGACGTGGATGCGGGAGTGACGGGCCCGGTCGGAGAGGGCACCGCGCAGGGCGGCGGCCTTCATCTTCTTCGGGGTCCGCTGCGAGTAGTCACGCGGCTGCGGGCCGTGGACGACGCCACCGCCGGCGAACTGCGGGGCGCGGGTCGAGCCCTGACGGGCGCGGCCGGTGCCCTTCTGGCGGTACGGCTTCTTGCCACCGCCGCGGACTTCGCCGCGGGTCTTGGTCTTGTGCGTGCCCTGACGGGCAGCCGCCAGCTGCGCGACGACGACCTGGTGGATCAGCGGAACGCTGGTCTTCGCGTCGAAGATCTCCGCGGGGAGCTCGACGGTACCGGCCTTGTCGCCTGCCGGCGAAAGGATGTCAATGGTGCTCATTACCTCAAGCCCCCTTGGCCGCGGTACGGACCAGGACGAGGCCGCCGTTCGGACCGGGGACCGCGCCCTTGATGAGGAGCAGACCCTTCTCCGCGTCAACCGCGTGGATGGTCAGGTTCTGGGTGGTGACGCGCTCGTTGCCCATGCGACCCGCCATGCGCATGCCCTTGAAGACACGGCCGGGGGTGGCACAGCCACCGATGGAGCCGGGCATGCGGTGCACACGGTGGGCACCGTGGGACGCCTTGCCGCCCTTGAAGTTGTGACGCTTCATGACACCGGCGAAGCCCTTGCCCTTGCTCTTGCCCGTGACGTCGACCTTGACGCCGGACTCGAACACTGCGGCGGTGACCTCCTGGCCCAGCGTGTACTCGCTGGCGTCAGGGGTGCGGAGCTCGACCAGGTGGCGGCGCGGGGTGACGTCGGCCTTGGCGAAGTGACCCTTGAGGGGCTTGTTCACCTTGCGCGGGTCGATCTCGCCGAAGGCGATCTGGACCGCTTCGTAGCCGTCGCTGTCGTTGGTGCGAACCTGCGTCACGACGCACGGACCGGCCTTGACGACGGTCACCGGGACGACCCGGTTGTTCTCGTCCCAGACCTGGGTCATGCCGAGCTTCTCGCCCAGGACGCCCTTGATGTTCTTGCTCATCTCGGCCCGTCCCCTCAGAGCTTGATCTCGATGTCGACGCCGGCCGGGAGGTCGAGACGCATCAGCGAGTCAACCGTCTTCGGCGTGGGGTCGAGGATGTCGATGAGGCGCTTGTGGGTGCGCATCTCGAAGTGCTCGCGAGAGTCCTTGTACTTGTGCGGCGACTTGATGACGCAGTACACGTTCTTCTCAGTGGGCAGCGGCACCGGGCCCGCGACCGACGCACCAGTGCGGGTCACCGTCTCGACGATCTTCTTCGCCGAGGAGTCGATGACCTCGTGGTCGTAGGCCTTGAGCCGGATGCGGATCTTCTGTCCCGCCATGGCTACTAGTAGTCCTGTCTCTCTGTTTAACGCTCTGGAACCCGGGGGTTCTCTGGACTCCCCCTCCGACCCACGCGGTCGGGCGTGTCGCATCCCCTCTACGAAAATCTCCGGAGAGATCCCAACCAAGGGGGTGCGGGCCCGAGGACCGCGGAACCGGGGGCGGAACACCCACCGGGTGCCTGGCCGGCGCCCTGCCTTGCTTCCCGGAAGATTCCCGTACGTCCGGCCCTGGGGGCCGACGAGTACTGTGGGACTCGCTTCCGGTCCTCCCGGCGGGAGGCGCGCAGCATTGACACTCAACCGAGCAACCTGGTCAGTGTGCCATACGGGGCGCGGGCCTGGCCAATCGAGCCGGGAATACTACCCCGAGCGGGCGTCGGCTCAAACGCGGGCACGCGTCCGGCGGCACCAAAACCCCCGCGGACCAGCCTGACGGACCTGCCGGAATCCGGCCATGGCGGCGATCACACCGCCCCTGTGGATGCGGCCCTCGTCCTTCTCGCTCCCCGCGCGGCGCGCGCCCGGTGGCCGTGCGCCCCGTGCGCAACTCCACGCCCCGGCCGGGCAACCCGGCCGTCGCGATCTCCGTCTACTCCCCCGCAGGCGCGGCTCGACCGGCCGCCGGCCTGCGCGAAGAACGCGGGAGTGACGCAGGACAGGGCGGCCGTTCGCCCGCTGCGGGGGAAGCGGGAGCGGACGGAGTGCGCGGCGTGGTGGATCGATCTGTCCCGGACCGGATACGGATGCCCCGGCGGGCCCTGCTCCTCGCGGCCACCGCGGCCGCCGCCACCGCCGGATGCTCCGTGCCGGCCCCCCGGCGGCGCGGGCCGGTCGCCGATCCCGCGCCGGGGCTGGCCATAGCGAGCGGCCGGCGGGCGCTGGTCATGCAGCTGCTGGCCCACCCGGACGACGACCTGTACTTCATGAACCCGGACACCCGTGAGGCCCTCGACGCGGGCACCCCGGTGGTCTGCGTCTACCTCACCGCGGGCGAGGCGGACGGGGTCAACAAGATCCCCGGCGCCCCGCGCCCGGCCCCCGACCGGGCCGCGTACTCCTCCGCCCGCCACCAGGGGCTGCGCCAGGCGTACGCCGAGCTGCTCGGCCTCGACCGGTTCACGCCGTGGCAGAGGTCCGTGGTCACCCTGGCCGGCGGCCACCGGGCCGAACTCGACGTGCTGGCCGACGGGGCGCGCCGGGTCGAGCTGGTCTTCCTCAACACCGCCATGCACACCGCGCGCGGCCGCCTCGGACTGCCCAGCCTCTGGCAGGACCGCCGGCTGGTGCTGCGTACGGTCGTGGCGGACGGCTCCCCGCTGGAGCGGGCCGGCTCGTACACGTACGACGGGCTCGTCGACGTGCTCGCGGGGCTGCTGGAGCAGTACCGGCCGACCGTCGTGCACACCCTCGACCCGGACCCCGACCTCCAGTTCAGCAGCGAGTACGAGCGCCGCCGGGACAGCGAGCAGCGCGGGTACTCCGACCACGCCGACCACACCGCCGCCGGCAGCTTCGCCTGGGCGGCGCTGATCCGCTGGGTGGCGCGGACCACGGCGGCCGGGGAGCCCGTGCCCGGGTTCGCCGTCGCCTCCTTCCGGGGCTACTACAACCGGCACTGGCCCAAGAACCTGCCGCCCGAGGTGCTGGAGCGCAAGGCCGCCCACCTCGTCCCGTACGGCGGCGCAGCCGACTGGGAGTGCGGCAACCCGTCCGGCTGCGGGGACTACAACGTGGGCGGCGACCGGCCGCTGACCAACCGGAAGGGCTGGGTGCGCTCCACCCACCACCGCTATCCGGGGCCCCGCGCGCACGTCGCCGCCGGGGCGGACGGGCGGCTCACCGTGTACGGGGTGCTGGGGCTGCGCGCGGTCCGGTGGCGCGAGAGCGCGCCCGGCAGCGGGCTCTTCGAGGCGGCGGACGACCTCGGCGGCGGCCCGCTCGCCCCGGTGCTGGGCGCGGCGGCGACGGCGGACGGGCGGCACCTGCTGTTCGGGCTGCGGTTCGCGGCGCTCGGCGGGCACGGCTCGGACAACGAGCGCGAGATCGTGCTGCTGGAGCAGGGCGGACCGGGCGGCCCCTTCCGCGCCTGGCGGGGGCTCGGCAACCCCGCCGCGTCCGCCGACCACGGGCGGCGGATCGGCGTGCCCGTCGCCGTGGCGGCCCCCGACGGCCGCGTCCACCTCTTCGTACGGAACGCGGAGAAGGGGCTGAGCACCCGGGTGCGCGACGCCGGGTCCGGGCGCTGGAGCGCGTGGCGCGATCTGGGCGGCGGCGAGGTGCAGGACGCACCGACCGCGGTCGTGGACACGGCCGGGCGGGTCCACGTGTACGCGGCGGGGCACCACTCCGTGCACCACTGGACCCAGGACGCCCCGGACACCGAGGTCACCGCCCGGGCTCAGCTCACCGACGCCCCCACGCCGGCGCACGCCCCCGGTGCGCTCCCCGCGCCGGACGGGTCCGTGGAGCTGTACTACCGGCCCGCCGCCCGGCCGGGGCTCGCCGTCGTACGGTCCGCCGGCGGGGCCGCGCCGCGCTTCGGGGGGTACGGTCCGGTGACCGCCGCCGCCGCGCCGGGCGGCCCGGTCCTGCTGGGCCGGACCCCGGAGGGCCGCATCCGGCTGCGGACCGCCGGGGGCTCCGCCGTACGGTCGCGGGGGCCGGTGGCCCTGGACGGCGCCGCGCTCCACGTGGGCGCGGACGGGCGGCCGGTGGTCGTGGGGTTCGGGACGGACGCGGCGCCCTGGGCGTGGCGGCCGCGCACGGAGGACGGCACCGCGTCAACTCCCGCCCCATAAACCGGCGTTATGCCCAAACGTTAGTACCCCCGCCTCGTCGCGCTCCGGCACCCTGTTGCCCACCATCCCCCACGGACACGCCCACCCCAGCGTGTCGCGCGAAACGAGGAAACATGCGTATATCCAGGCTCGTGCCCGCTGCCGCCGCCGCAGCGGCCTGCGTCCTCGCCCTCTTCGCACCGTCCGCGTCGGCCGCCCCGGAGCCCCCGCTCCAGGACGCCCCGCCGCCCACCACCCAGATCATCGGCGGCGGCCAGGCCACCAACGCCCCCTGGGCCGCCCGCCTCTTCTCGAACGGCCGGGAGACCTGTTCGGCGACGATCATCGCGCCGACCTGGATCCTCACCGCCAAGCACTGCGTCACCGGCGGCGGCCTGTCGTTCCGCATCGGCAGCCTCGACCAGCACAGCGGCGGCGTCGTCGCCAACGGCGCCCAGACCTACACGCACAGCTCGGACCTGGCGCTGGTGCGCCTCGACCGTTCCGTGCAGGCGACCTACTCCCGCCTCGGCTCGCCCGGCTCGGTGAGCGTCGGGCAGAGCGTCCAGGTCTGGGGCTGGGGCGCCACCTCGCAGTGCGGCTCCGAGGCCAACTGCCAGTCGCGCTACCTGAAGGTCGCCAACGTGACGGTCACCGGCGGCTGCAGCGACGCGTACGGCGGCTCGGCGATCTGCGCCCGGCGCGGCAACGGCATCACCGCGGGCGGCGACTCCGGCGGCCCGATGACCGCCAACGGCATCCAGGTCGGCGTCGCCTCCACCAGCGACCGGCAGACCACGACCGCGTACACGAACGTCACCGCGTACCGGTCCTGGATCCAGTCGATCGCGGGCGTCTGACCGACGCGGCCGACCGGGACGGCGGGCACCTGACCGGCCCGCCGTCCCCCTGAACCGTAGGGCCCCCGTACCTCGCCGCCCTGAGGTACCGGGGCCCTACACCCATCCCTGGCCCTGCGCGATCCGCACCGCGTCGACGAGGGTACGGGCGTGAAGCTTGCCGACCGCCGACGAGAGCCGGTTGCGTACGGTGCCGACGCTGAGGAACAGGTCGGCGGCGATCTCCCGGGAGTGCGCCCCGGCGGCGGCCAACCGCAGCACCTCGGTCTCGCGCCCGGTGAGCGGGCTGGGGGCGGACCGCTCACCGCCCCGCATCCGGGGGTCGACGACCCGGCCGCCCGCCGCGATCCGGCGGACGGCGTCGGCGGTCTGGGCGGGGGTGGCGCTCTTGAGCAGGTATCCGGCGGCGCCCGCGTCGAGCGCCTGGCGCAGGTGACCGGGGCGGTCGAGGGCGGTGAGCATCAGCGCGCGGCAGCCGGGCAGCCGCTCCGCGAGCGCGGCGGCGACCGCGATCCCGTCCAGTCCCGGCATATCGATGTCGAGGAGCGCCACGTCCGGACGCAGCCGCTCCGCCGCGTCGAGCGCGGCCGGGCCGTCCGCCGCCTGGCCCACGACGTCGATGCCGATCTCGGCCGACAGCAGCGCCGTCAGGCCGGATCGCACCACGTCGTGGTCGTCGACCACCAGCACCTCGATCACGGGGTGAATTGTCGCAGCCCGCCCCCTGTCGGCCGGTGGCCAGGGCCCGCTCCCACCGGGACCTCGGCGCTTCTCCCCCGTTCCCGGAGCGGTGAGCGTCGGCCGCTGCGGGAGAATCGACCGGGTCAGGAAGAACACCGCGACACCCAGGGGGATGACATGCGGGGCACAGTGCGCCCTGGAACAGGCGCGCCGCACGGCTTCGGGGTGGCCTTCGGGGCGCTGGCCGTGCTGGTGGTCGGGTCGCTCGCGCTCGTCGCCCTGGAAGTGGCCTCCTCGCCGCTCGGCAGGCGTACGGTCGTGGCCGGCCTGACCGTGCTGGTGCTCATGCCCGCGGTGATGCTGGGCCAGTACGCGCCACCGCCGTACCGGCTGCCCTACCGCCTGCGGTGGATGCTGCTGCTCCTCCAGGCGGTGCTGACGTACCTCCCGCTGCTGCTCTTCAACTACCGGTGGCTGAGCCTGCTGGGCTTTCTCGCCGGGGCGGTCCTGCTGACCCTGCCGCCGAACGCCTCCGTGCCGCTCGCCCTGGCGGTCGGCGCGAGCGGGCCCGTGCTCTCCACCACCGACCTGATCACCACCGAACGCAGTCCGCTGAGCATCCTGCTCAGTACGGCGATCACCGCGAGCACCGTCTTCGCCGTGGCCCACCTCGCCCTCCTCGCGGCCCGGCTGGGCGCCAACCGGGAACACACGGCGCGCCTGGCCGAACAGCGGGAGCGGGCCCGGATGCGGCAGGACCTGCACGACATGGTCGGCTCGTCGCTGGCGGCGATCGCGCTGCGGGGCGAGGCCGCGCTGCGGGAGGCGGACCCGTCGCCCGGGGGTGAACGGGACCGGGACGGCGAACGGGACCGCGACGCGCTCACCGAGATCATCGCCCTGGCCCGGCGGCTCCACGACGACGTGCGCTCGATCAGCCGGCCGGACGGGGGCGCGCGCTCGCTGTCCGAGGAGCTGGCGCACGCCCAGCGCGTACTCACGGCGTCCGGTGTGGAGGTGCGGACGGTGCTGCCGCCCCGGGCCGAACCCGGTCCGGCGGCCGTGGACTGCCTCGGCTTCGTCCTGCGCGAGGCCGTGGGCAACGTACTCCAGCACAGTCGGGCCACCCACTGTGCGATCACGCTGCGGGCGGAGGACGGGACGGTCCGGCTCACCGTCCGCAACGACGGCGCGCCGCCGGAGGGCGGACCGGCCGCCCCGGGACAGCGCGCCCCCGGGCAGCCCGCGTCCGAGCGGCACGGCACCGGACTGGCGGGGCTGACGGGCCGGGTCCTCGCGCTCGGCGGGACGTTCACCGCCACCGCCGAGGGCGGGGCGTTCACCGTGACGGCGACGCTGCCCACCGCACCGGCCCCGGCCCGCCCGTAGCGCCCGCCACGGCCGTCTCCCGCGGCCCGGCGCACGACGCGGCTGTCCCCCGCCCACGGAGCCCGTAGCGGTCTCCCGCCCGTCCCCGGACATGACGAAGGGCCCCGCGCCTCTTGCGAGGTGCGGGGCCCTTCTTGCAGCTCAGCGAGCTACCAGGCCGAAGGCCAAGCAGAAACTACTTGACGATCTTGGTGACCTGGCCGGCGCCCACGGTCCGGCCACCCTCACGGATGGCGAACTTCAGGCCCTCCTCCATGGCGACCGGCTGGATCAGCTGGACGCTCATGACGGTGTTGTCGCCCGGCATGACCATCTCGGTGCCCTCGGGGAGGGTCACGACGCCGGTCACGTCCGTGGTACGGAAGTAGAACTGCGGGCGGTAGTTGTTGAAGAAGGGGGTGTGACGGCCACCCTCGTCCTTCGACAGGATGTAGGACTGCGCCTCGAACTCGGTGTGCGGCGTGACCGAACCCGGCTTGATGATGACCTGGCCGCGCTCGACGTCCTCGCGCTTGATGCCACGGAGGAGCAGACCGACGTTCTCACCGGCCTGGCCCTCGTCGAGCAGCTTGCGGAACATCTCGATGCCGGTGACCGTGGTGGTGGTCTTCTCCTGCTTGATACCGACGATGTCGACGGTCTCGTTGACCTTCAGGACACCACGCTCGATACGACCGGTGACGACGGTGCCACGACCGGTGATCGTGAAGACGTCCTCGATCGGCATCAGGAACGGCTTGTCGACGTCACGCTCGGGCTGCGGGATGGCCTCGTCGACGGCCTTCATCAGGTTGAGGACGGACTCGCCCCACTCCTTGTCGCCCTCGAGCGCCTTGAGCGCCGAGACCTTGACGACCGGAACGTCGTCGCCCGGGAACTCGTACTCGGAGAGCAGCTCGCGGACCTCGAGCTCGACGAGCTCCAGGATCTCCTCGTCGTCCACCATGTCGGCCTTGTTCAGGGCGACGACGATGTACGGAACGCCGACCTGGCGGGCCAGGAGCACGTGCTCCTTGGTCTGCGGCATCGGGCCGTCGGTGGCGGCGACCACGAGGATGGCGCCGTCCATCTGCGCGGCACCGGTGATCATGTTCTTGATGTAGTCCGCGTGACCCGGGCAGTCGACGTGCGCGTAGTGACGCGACTCCGTCTGGTACTCGACGTGCGCGATGGAGATGGTGATACCGCGCTGGCGCTCTTCGGGAGCCTTGTCGATCTGGTCGAAGGCCGAGGCCTCGTTCAGGTCCGGGTACGCGTCGTGCAGCACCTTGGTAATGGCGGCCGTGAGGGTCGTCTTACCGTGGTCGATGTGACCGATGGTGCCGATGTTGACGTGGGGCTTAGTCCGCTCGAACTTTGCCTTCGCCACTGGGGTCCTCCTGAGTGGTTCTGTACGCCTTGCTTCATCGGCGCCAGGTGATCTTTGCTGGGGTGCCGGCGCCGGGGGCATACGGCACAGTGCTCGCGCGCTGTGCCGTATGCCCGCCAGGCTCCGGTGACAAGCCTAAAGCGTGAGCTCGGGAGAGTTACTCGCCCTTGGCCTTCGCGATGATCTCCTCGGCGACGTTCCGCGGAACCTCGGCGTAGGAGTCGAACTGCATCGAGTAGCTTGCGCGACCCGAGGTCTTGCTGCGGAGGTCTCCGACGTAGCCGAACATCTCCGAGAGGGGCACGAGGCCCTTCACGACGCGAGCGCCGCTGCGCTCCTCCATGGCCTGGATCTGGCCACGGCGGGAGTTGAGGTCGCCGATCACATCGCCCATGTAGTCCTCGGGCGTGGTGACCTCGACGGCCATCATCGGCTCCAGGAGCACGGGAGAGGCCTTGCGGGCACCCTCCTTGAACGCCTGGGAACCGGCGATCTTGAAGGCGAGCTCCGAGGAGTCGACCTCGTGGTAACCACCGTCGAGAAGGGTGACGCGGACGCCGACCATCTCGTAACCGGCCAGGATGCCGAACTGCATGGCTTCCTGAGCACCCGCGTCCACCGAGGGGATGTACTCACGGGGGATGCGGCCACCGGTGACCTTGTTGACGAACTCGTAGGAGGCGTCGCCACCCTCGATGGGCTCGAGGGCGATCTGCACCTTCGCGAACTGGCCGGTACCACCAGTCTGCTTCTTGTGCGTGTAGTCGATGCGCTCGACGGCCTTGCGGATCGTCTCGCGGTACGCGACCTGGGGCTTGCCGACGTTCGCCTCGACGCGGAACTCGCGCTTCATGCGGTCGACGAGCACCTCGAGGTGAAGCTCGCCCATACCACCGATGATGGTCTGGCCGGTCTCCTCGTCGGAGTGCACCTGGAAGGAGGGGTCCTCCTCCGAGAGGCGCTGGATGGCGACACCCAGCTTCTCCTGGTCACCCTTGGACTTGGGCTCGATGGCGACCTGGATCACCGGCGCCGGGAAGTCCATGGACTCCAGGATGACCGGGTTCTTGTCGTCGCACAGCGTCTCACCGGTGGTGGTCTGCTTGAGGCCCATGACGGCGATGATGTCGCCCGCGCCCACCGACTGGATCTCCTCACGCTTGTTCGCGTGCATGCGGTAGATCTTGCCGATGCGCTCCTTCTTGCCCTTGACGGAGTTCAGCACCGCGGTGCCGGCCTCCAGGCGACCGGAGTAGATCCGGACGAAGGTGAGCTTGCCGAGGTGCGGGTCGCTCGCGATCTTGAACGCCAGGCCGGAGAACGGCTCGTCGTCCGAGGGCTTGCGCTTGATGACGACCTCGGGGTCCTTGACGTCGTGGCCCTCGATGGCCTCGACGTCCAGGGGGGAGGGCAGGTAGCGGACGACCGCGTCGAGCAGGGGCTGGACGCCCTTGTTCTTGAACGCGGTGCCACAGAACACCGGGGTGACGGTGACGGAGTCGGCGCCACCCTTCGACGCCAGGGTGATGCGGCGGATCGCCTCGTGCAGCTGCTCCTGGGTGGGCTCGTTGCCCTCCAGGTACAGCTCCATCATGGCGTCGTCGTTCTCGGCCACGGCCTCCAGGAGCTTCCCGCGCCATTCGGCGGCGGACTCCTGCAGGTTGTCCGGGATCTCGACGACGTTGTACATCTCGCCCTTGGCGGCCTCTTCGGGGTACACGAAGGCCTTCATCGACACGAGGTCGACGACGCCCGTGAAGTCCGCTTCGGCGCCGATGGGGAGCTGCATGACGATCGGGGTCGCGCCGAGGCGGTCCACGATCATGTCGACGCAGCGGAAGAAGTCCGCACCGGTGCGGTCGAGCTTGTTGACGAAGCAGATACGCGGAACGCCGTAGCGGTCCGCCTGACGCCAGACGGTCTCGGACTGCGGCTCGACGCCCGCGACACCGTCGAACACGGTGACGGCGCCGTCGAGGACGCGGAGCGAACGCTCCACCTCGACGGTGAAGTCGACGTGACCCGGGGTGTCGATGATGTTGATGGTGTGGTCAACATTGTCGAGCGGCCAGTGGCAGGTCGTCGCGGCGGACGTGATCGTGATGCCGCGCTCCTGCTCCTGCTCCATCCAGTCCATCGTGGCAGCGCCGTCGTGGACTTCACCGATCTTGTAGCTCACACCGGTGTAGAAGAGGATCCGCTCGGTGGTGGTCGTCTTGCCCGCGTCGATGTGGGCCATGATCCCGATGTTGCGGACCTTGGCCAGGTCAAGCGAAGTGGTGGCCATATGGCTCAGTCTTCTCTCGGTCTCGATGGGGTAGCGACTACCAGCGGTAGTGCGCGAAGGCCTTGTTGGACTCGGCCATCTTGTGGGTGTCCTCGCGCTTCTTGACCGAGGCGCCGAGGCCGTTGGAGGCGTCCAGCAGCTCGTTCATGAGGCGCTCGGTCATCGTCTTCTCGCGACGGGCGCGGGAGTAGCCGACGAGCCAGCGCAGAGCGAGGGTGGAGGCGCGACCGGGCTTGACCTCGATCGGCACCTGGTAGGTGGCGCCACCGACACGGCGGGACTTGACCTCGAGCGAGGGCTTGACGTTCTCAAGCGCGCGCTTCAGCGTGATGACCGGGTCGTTGCCGGTCTTCTCGCGGAGGCCCTCCATGGCGCCGTACACGATCCGCTCGGCGGTGGAACGCTTGCCGTCGAGGAGGATCTTGTTGATCAGCGAGGTGACAAGAGGAGAGCTGTAGACCGGGTCGATGATGACCGGGCGCTTCGGGGCGGGGCCCTTACGAGGCATTCTTACTTCTCCTTCTTGGCGCCGTAGCGGCTGCGGGCCTGCTTGCGGTTCTTGACACCCTGGGTGTCGAGCGAGCCGCGGATGATCTTGTAACGAACACCCGGCAGGTCCTTCACACGGCCACCACGCACGAGCACGATGGAGTGCTCCTGCAGGTTGTGTCCCTCACCCGGGATGTAGGCCGTGACCTCGATACCGGAGGTCAGACGCACACGCGCGACCTTACGGAGGGCCGAGTTCGGCTTCTTCGGGGTGGTCGTGAACACACGCGTGCAGACACCGCGACGCTGGGGCGAACCCTCGAGCGCGGGCGTCTTGTTCTTTTCGACCTTGTCCTGCCGGCCCTTCCGGACCAGCTGCTGGATCGTAGGCACTACTTCTCCGGTTTCTGTGTGCCGTTCGTGAAACTAACCTGGAACATCGCCGACCCACGCGGTCGGGTGTGTCGAATACTGCAGACTGCCGCCGAGGAGGCGAAAGGGCGCAGATTGCGGTGGCCACCGACGGGCTCGCAGGCGGTTGAGGACACGCACACGAGCCCAGGCACACCCCAGGCACAGGGTTGAGCGTACCTACCTCACGGACCTGGGTCAAAACAAATGGGACAGGGCCGGGTGGGGGCCTGCGATCGGGCGGGCGGAGGCTGCCCGATCGCCCCGGCGAACCCGTCCCGGCGCGCGTCCTCGGGGCCTGCCGGCCCCGACCTCTACGCCTGGCGCTGTTCCAGCCGCTCGATCCGGGCCCGGGCCGAGCCCAGCCGGTCCTGGTCTGCGGCGGGCAGGGTGGACCAGAGGGCGATCAGGTCACGCCCCATCCGGAGCCCCTCGCGGGGGTCGGCGACCTTGAGCCAGGCGGCCGCCGCGTTCAGCACGCTCTGCAGCGCCTGCGGGTCGCCGTGCGCGGCGCGTATCCGGGCGATCTCCAGGGAGCCCTCGAAGGCCCGGCCGGTGTCCCCCGCGACGAAGGCGACGTACGCGTTGAGCTCGCGCAGCCGCAGCGTCTCCGGCGCTTCGTGGCCGAGGCGCTCGGCGGCCTCGGCCACGCTCTGCAGGGCGAGCGTGGCGGCCCACTCGATGCGCCCGGTCTGGAGCGCCTCGTGGATCCGGGCGACGGGCCCGGCGAACGGGTCGTCGGCGGGGGGCCGGGGGGCGGGGGGCGGTGCCGCCGCCCGGGCGGGTTCCGGTGCCGGGGAGGGGACCGGAGCCGGGGGTGGAACCGGCCGCTCCGAGGGGGTGACCGGGGGCTCCGAGGGCGTGACCGGGGGCTCCTGCGGGCTCCGGGGTGTCTGTTCCGGGGCGGCGGGCGATGGGGGCTGCTCCGCCGGAACCGCCTCGGGCACGAAGCCGTGGACGGGCGTGGGTGCCGGGGCGGCGGCCTCTACGGGGGCCGGTGCCGGGGCGGAGCCATGGGCGGGAGCCTGTGCCGGGGCGGGGGCGGAGCCATGGGCGGGGGCCGGTGCGGGAGCCTGTGCCGGGGCCGGTGCTGGTGCTGGTGCTGGTGCGGCGGCCTGTACGGGAGCCGGTGCGGGTGCGCCTCCGGCCCCCGCGTCCGACAGCGGCGCCGGGGGGCCCGAGAAGACGCTCGCGCCGTCCTCCAGCACCCACAGCGGCACGACCGACCCGATCCGCTCGTCGCGCACCGTGACCGACACGGCCCGCCCGGACGTCAGGGCGATGCGGTGAACGTAGTCGAGCACGGCCTCCTGGGGGGTCTCCCCCACGCCCGCCACGACGGGCCGGCCGTCGACCTCGGCGTACCCGTCGGCGCGCACCCGCACCTCGACCGCCGTCGGCCCGGAAGCCGACGGCGGAGTCTCTTCCGTCCGCTTTCGGCGGCTGAACACGGACATGGATGCCTCACTCAGTTCTTTCGTACGGGCGGTGTGACGGAGGGGGAGGCCGGGGCCGAGGGCCGGGCGGCGGGGGGCAGTGCCTCCTCGACCACCCGGACGTCGGCGACCCGCCACGGTCCGCCGACCGTGCGGGTCAGCTTCACCGAGGCCATGAGCCGGGGCCCGGGGCCGGTCCAGCCGTCCCGGCCGTGCGCCGTGCCCTCGACGAAGATCTCGCGGTAGGCCAGCACCGGGGTGTCAGGAGGGAGGTCGTCGTCGCCGTCTTCGAACGTGAGTCGCACCGTGGTCCACGCCCGGTGCCCCGCCCAGACGTTCCAGTCTCCCCCGGTGCCCCCCGCCGAGACGTGCTCGCGCTCGGCGGAGGCGCGTGCGGTGGTGAGGAAGGGCAGGGTCCGGAGCACCGCGTCCTGGCGCCCCTGGTCGTACGCGGTGTCGTAGCCGTAGGCGACGGTCGCCCAGGTCCGGGCGACCGAGGTCGGGTCCCCGTCGTCCGGCTTGGGCGCGGCGGGAAGCCGGCTCCCCCCGTCCAGCGGCTTCCCCCGGGGGACGGGCGCCTTGGGCGTGAAGGTGTCGGAGGCCGCCGAGCCGGGATCCGTCCCCCCGCCCGCGCCGTCGGACTCCTCCCGGAGGTCCTTCAGACCGCAGCCGGCCAGCACGGCCGCCCCCACGGCGGTCACGAGCACGGTGGCGATGCCCTTCCGCACGGTGGTCCTCCTTCCGTCCCCGCCCGTCGTCCGATACCCGCTCATTTGCCGATCCACGGAGCGGGGTTGACGTACTGGCCGTTCTCCTGCACCTCGAAGTGGAGGTGGGCGCCGGTCGAGTAGCCCGTGCTGCCGACGAGCCCGACCACCGATCCCACACCGACGCTCTGCCCCTTGGAGACGTTGATGGCGGACATGTGGTTGTAGGTCGTCGCGATCTGCTTGCCGCCGATCGAACCATGGGAGACGATCACGCGGTTCCCGTAACCGGCCGTCATGCCGGCGAAGGTGACGACGCCCTCCTTCGCGGCGAGGATGGGCACGCCCTGCTTCACGCCGAAGTCCATACCGGAGTGCAGCTTGCGGACCCCGGTGATGGGGTGCACGCGCATACCGAAGGGCGAGGTGACCGGCGGGTTGCCGGAGAGCGGCATGGCCAGCCGCTGCCCGGCGGGGATCGTGCCCGTGCCGGGGCCCGAACTGATCGCCGTGTACTTCGCCATGGCCGCCTTGATCTTGACGACGTAGCCCTGGGTCTCCTGGTACGGGGGTATGCCACCGTACTTGAGCACCGCGCCCGGGCCCGCGTTGTAGGAGGCGAGGGTGAGGTCGAGCGTTGGCCCGTTCGCATCTCCCCGGGCCTTGTACCCCTCGACCTGCTTGGCCAGGGCGCAGTCGTAGCGCCCCTGGGCCATGATCGCGTCCCCCGGATCGAGGGGGTCGACCCGCCCGTTGCCGTCGTCGTCCCGGCCCCAGGTGACCCAGGTTCCGGGCATGAACTGGGAGAGCCCCTGGGCCCCGACGGGCGAGGTGAGACCGTTCACCCAGCCGGATTCGGCCTCGATCTGCGCGGCGATGACCGGCGCGGTGATCTGGGGGCACATGGAGCCCGCCTTCAGCACCCACGGCAGGTACTCCGGCGGTACGTGCTTCGGGTTCAGCACACCGCCGCTGACGCCCGCCATGTCGGGCCCGACGCCTCCCGCCCCCACCCCCGCGAACAGGAACACCGGCACGACGACCAGCGCCACGGTGCCTCCCGCGAGCCACGCGAAGGCACTTCCCCCCTTTTCCGACATCGCTCCCCCGTCAGTGCATTCCCGATGTCTTCCACCGCGCCGCGTTCCCGCCCGCCCGGCGCCCCCTTCACACCACTGGTGCGCCCAACAAGCTGCGATTCGCAGTACGTTATTACTGTCGGACGCTACGCGAGAGAGCTGTCGGACGTCGACACGGGGGGCAATGACGTATGCAAGTGGAAACGATCGGCGGGCCGGAGATCTGGCTCCGCGGACCGGTGACCCCGTCGCCCCCGAGCCACTCCGCCCCACGTGCCCCACAGCAGGCCGAAATCGGCGCACCCGGCGGCTCCGCACCCTCCGCGGCGGAGGGCGGGTTCTCGTGGATGAACGCCCATGGCGGGGCGGGCGCTTCCACTCTGGCGCAGCTGTTCGGAGGGCACGACTCCGGTCTCGCCTGGCCGGACGTGGCAGCCGGTCGGCCGGGCGGTGTCCTGCTGGTGGCACGTACCCACGCCTCGGGCCTCCAGGCCGTGTCCCGGATCCTCAACACGGCTCGACAGAACGAGATTCCGCCGGGAGTGACGCTCTCCGCGGTCGTCCTGGTCGCGGACGCGCCCGGCCGCCTGCCGAGGGAGCTGGGCCGGCGGATCAAGGTGATCGGCTCGGTGGTGGACGTCCACCGGGTCCCCTGGGTGCCGTCCTGGCGGACCGGTAACCTCTCCGGGCCCCTGCCGCGCGAGGTCGCCGCACTCCGCCGACTCGTCGCCGGCAACTGAACCGGTCTCTAGGAAGTCACCATGATGGAACTGTTGCTGGCCGCCCCCGGCGCGGGTGTGACCGGGCCACTCAACAAGCTGCTCAGCTACCTAGCCTGGCTGGTCAGCGCCGCGGGCATCCTGGGCATCCTGATCATCGGCTCGCGGATGGCGATCGCCCTGCGGTCAGGGAGCGGTGACGAGCATCTCACGCAGTTCGCAGTCGTGATGGGCGCGTGCGTCATCGGGGCAACGGCGGGGCCGCTGGTCGAATTCCTGTTGTTCTAGGGACCTTTCGCCCGATTATCTGTTCCGAGTACGTCACCGATGCGACCGTAAACGGGCGCGTCTCGAAGAAGTCCTGTCATGATGCGGCGGCGACGGCTCCTCCGAAGCGTCGTCGGCCACTGAACAATTGAGCCGGAACCACTCACTTCCACGGGGGGAAGATTCTCCATGTTGAGCAAGATCCGCGACGTCGGACTCGCGGCCGAAGTGCCCAATCCAGGCATGGACGCGCCGGCGGAACTCACCGACAAGGTCAATGACGTACTGGGCGTCGTCGCCTGGGCGGGCACCGCGGCGGGTGTCGCGGGCGTGCTGATCACCGGAGCCATGATGGCGATCTCGATGCGCCGGGGCGAGGGTTCGGAGCACATGGGCCGGCTCGGCATGGTGCTGGCCGGCTGCGTCCTGGTCGCGACCGCGGGGCCGCTCGTCTCCTTCGTCTTCAACTGACCCGGGCAGAGGGAACCATGATGCCTCGTAGCAAGCGAAGCGGCAGTGGTGAGTGGGAGAAGCCGTTCTGGCAGCAGCCGGGATGGCTGCTGTCCGCCGGGTTCTTCCTGGTGTTGGCGTTGCTCGGGGGCTTCGTCGTGTTCGCCGGCGACGACGAGGACACGAACGCCGGCCCGGGGGCGGAGGCGACGGCGGCTCCTTCCGCCGACCCCACGCGGAGCACTCCTTCGGGCAAGCAGTCGAACGGGGCGGAGGACCCCCGGCCGGAAGGCTGCCGCACGGACGACAGCGACCAGGCCGTCCCGCCGAAGAGTCCGGCGGACCTGAAGTGGAAGGTCTACCAGGCGGACCTCGTCCCGGTATCCGCGACGGCGGGCCCCCTCCTGTACGACGGCGTCGTCTGGTCCTGCTTCGCACGTACCCCGCTGGGAGCGGTACTCGCGGTGCACTCCATCACCTCGAAGATGAGCGGGAGCGAGTGGAGGTCGGTCGCCGACCGGCAGGTCGCCGCCGGCCCCGGCAAGGACGCGTTCATGGCGACGCGGTCCAAGGAGGCCGACGAGGACGCCGCAGGGGCCCCGGGCAGCGACGGGACCTATATCGGGTTCTCCATGCTCACGTACACCAAGGACCAGGCCACGGCGATGCTCCTCATCCGCATCGCCGACGGGAAGTACGGCACGGCCACCGCGTCCGTGGTCTGGGAGGACGGAGACTGGAAGCTGCGCCCCACCCTGAAGGGCTCGCTCACGGAGAACATCAGCTTCGTGGGAGGGCCGGAGGGGTTCGTCCTCTGGGGAGGCAAGGATGGCGGCTAACCTGCCGAGCCCCGGGGACGTCGTCGAGTGCGGGAAGAACCTCAAGGACTGCCTCACGGACGGTGCCAAGGGCGCCGTCGACAGCGTGGTCGGAAGCGCCGTCGAATCCTTCGCGAACGCGATCGGGGAAGCCGCGTCCGAAGTCCTCAAAGCGCTCAACGGCGTCTGGATGAAGGTCGGCACCGGCAGCAGCCTCAACCCCGAGGGTGGCACGGGGCTCGACATGATCATCGGCGAGACGAGGTGGATCGTCGCCTACGTGGCCGTCGCCTCCCTCCTCGTCGCCGCGATCAGGATGGCCTACGAGCGCAAGGGCCAGTCCATGCAGCAGGCGTTCATGGGCATGTGGAAGGTCATCCTCGTCTCGACCCTCACTCCCGTGCTGGCCGCCCTGCTGTACCAGGCGTCGGACGCGTACGCCCAAGAGGTGTACAGGAAGGCGAACCTGGGGGAGAACGCCGAGACCATCCTCGGAGTCACCGCGCTGACCAGCCCCGGCCTGATCCTGATCTTCGGCCTGCTGGTCATGCTCGCCAGCTTCGTCCAGATCATCCTGATGTACATCCGGCTCGGCGTGCTCATCATGCTGATCGGCACCCTCCCCATCGCCGCCGCCGCCTCCATGACCGGCTGGGGTGACGGTTGGTGGAAGAAGCACATCGGCTGGCTGATCGCCTGGCTGCTCTACAAGCCTGCCGCGGCACTGATCATCTACTCGGCCACGTCCATGACCCAGAGCAGGAAGGACCCGGGGCTGGAGAACACCATCGCGGGCATGGGCATGCTCATCCTCTCCGTCTTCGCCCTGCCCGCCCTGCTCAAGCTGATCGTCCCGGCGACCGCCGCGCTCGGCGGCACCTCGGGCGGAACCGTGGCTCTCAACTTCGCCAACAGCATCGCGAGCGGTGCGGTCAGCATCGCCAGTGGCGGTGGAGGCGGAGGAGGGGGCGGCGGCGGTGGCGGAGGGGGCGGCGGCGGCTCGAAGGGCCCCGCGGGCTCTCCCTCGTCCGGAGCCGGCGCGGCCCCGTCGTCCAGCGCGGGCGGTGCCGGTGGCGCGGGTGGCGGAGGTGCGGCGGCCGGTGGCGGTGCGGCGGCCGGTGGCGCCGCAGCGGCCGCGGGCCCCGCGATGGTCGCGGTCCAGGCCGCCGCGGTGGTCGCCCAGGCGGGCATGAACGCGGCCAACGAGGTCGCGGGCTCGCTGGACGACAACGACGGTATGAAGGGCCACAACCAGTAGCGCCGTCAGTGGGTGGGGCTGTGCGGCACCCGTGCCGCCCCACCCGCGAACCCGACACACAAGCTCCAGCCACCGACGGCGACACCACGCAGAAGGACCGCCCCATGACCGAGAAGCCCTCACTCCGCGAGTACCTCAGGCGCTACGCCAAGGGCGGCATCCCCCGCGAGGAGATGATCACGGACAGCGCCGCCTGGGACTTCGAAGAAGAGATCCTCTGTCTCAAGAACGCGCGTAGTTGATTCGGATCGGACAGTGGTCGAAACGAAGGGAAGCCAATGCTGACGGGGGAATACGTTCAGCTGTACGCCGAGTTGCAGCAACGTATGGGACGAGGCGGAGACCTCTCGCCTGGTGCGGGGGACACCGCCGCACAGTTCACCGTCCAGGGTCTCTACCACCGCGAACGCCTCGCCCTGCATGCCTCCATCGTCGAACGCTTCAAAGCCGAGTACGCCGGCCGGCCGCGAGGGGGAAACGCCGTTCTGCTGACGGCGGGCGCACCCGGCGCGGGGAAGAGCACGGTGCAGCACCGGCTTGGCTCCTGGCAGAACGAGGACTCCGAACTGGGGCGGCTGCTCACCTCCGCCCACGGTCTGAAAGTGGAGGACTACGTCGCCCTCGACCCGGACGAGTTCAAGCGCGCCCTCTACGAGGCCGGAGGCATGCCCCAGCTCTCCCCGGAGCAGATGGCCCTGTCCTTCGGCCGTGAACTCACCCCGGCCGAAATGTCCGGGCTGCTCCACCGCGAAGCGTCGGCGCTCCACGACCAGGTCGGAGAATGGGCCCAACGCGAGGGCTACAACCTCCTCATCGACGCCACCCTCGCCAACGAGACGGCCGGCGTCGCCCGCCTCAACGACCTCGCCCGGAGCGGATACGACCAGCGCGTCATCCTCTCCGTCGAGGTCCCTCTGGAGACCTCCCTCGCACAGAACGCCTCCCGCTGGCAGACCGGCCGCATCGCCTACGAACAGGGCACCGACCCTTACGGCGGCCGCATGGCCCCGCAGGAGATGATCCGCGCCCTCTACGCAAAGAACACCACCGGCCTCGGCCACTCCATCAGCCGCCAGAACGCCGAGAAGTTCGTCGAGCAGGGACTGGCCACCGGGCTGATCACCACCGAACGCGGTGCGTTCACCCCCACCGGCAGCGGCACGGCGGTCCCCGCGCGGCAGACGGCTCCCACGTACGCCCGGGGCGAGTTCTCCGTCGGTATCGCCGCCGCCGGAAAGCTGCGCTCCCCCCGAACCGCCGCACCACAGACCACCCCGGCCCAGAACCAGAACCAGGGCACCCGCCCCACCACCCCGCGGCACACCCCGCCCTCCCCCGGTCGCCCGGCCCGCTGACTCGACACAACGCACAAGCCTCACCCACCGACGACGGCACGGCACGGAAGGACCGACCCATGACCGAGAAGCCCTCACTCCGCGAATACCTCAGGCGCTATGCCAAGGGCGGCATCCCCCGCGAGGAGATGATCGCGACCATCGCCGCCTGGGACTTCGAAGAAGAGATCCACGACCCGCTGCTCATCGAACCCACGAGTCAGGACAACGTCGTGTCCCTGCTCAACGGCGCTGTCGTACTCGGCGACATCACCTACGAGGACGCGGAAGAGATCCTGCGCCGCAAGAACGCGCGCCGCTGAACGAACCGCTGGAAGCAAGGAAAAGACCGCCCATGGCCGAGAAGCCCTCACTCCACGAGTACCTCAGGCGCTACGCCAAGGGCGGCATCCCCCGCGAGGAGATGATCACGGACAGCGCCGCCTGGGACTTCGAAGAAGAGATCCACGACGACCTGGTCATCGAATCAACAGGTCAGGACAACGTCTTCGCCGTCGTCAACGGTGCCGCCTTGCTGGGCACCATCACGGACGACGACCTCGACGAGATCGTGCGAAGGAAGCACGCACGCGGCTGACCGCCGACAACCCACGCCCACCCCCGGCGGCCCCACCCGCTGACCGGGCACGGAGCCCCCGTACCCGTACACCCCTCACCTGAAAGGATCCCCGTGGCCACCGAATCCATGGCGCGGCCCACCTACGGGAACTGGCGGCGCCCCCGCCGGCCCGGGCTGGGGCCCCTCGGCCTGCTCGGGACCGTCGTCGCGTTCGGCGGTCTCGTGGTCGTCCTGCTCGCCTCACTGGTGTCGATCTCCGTCGCCCTCACCGTCCTCGTCCCGCTCGCCCTCTTCCTCGGCCCGCTCGCCCTGCGGACCGCGGACGGAAGGAACGTCTACCAGTTGGTCGCCATCCGGATCGGCTGGCTGAAGCGCAAGGCCGAAGGCTCGCACACCTACGTCTCCGGGCCGCTCTCACGCCGTCCCGGCGGCAACTTCTCCCCGCCCGGGCTGCTCGCCCGCGTGAAGATGCTGCACGGCACCGACGCGTACGGCCGTACCTTCGGCGTCCTGCACCACCCGGGCCGGAACCTCTACACCGTCGTACTCGCCTGCGAGCCCGACGGCGGCTCCCTCGTCGACCCCGAGCAGGTGGACATCTGGGTCGCCTCCTGGGGCGACTGGCTGTCCCGGCTGTCGCACGAGCCCGGTCTGCGCGGCGCCCAGGTCGTGGTGGAGACGGCCCCCGACACCGGCACCCGGCTGGCCGCCGAGGTGCTGCCCCGGATCACCCCGGACGCCCCCGAGGCGGCCCGCGCGGTGATGGAGGAGGTCGTGGCACGCTACCCGTCCGCCTCCTCCGAGATGCACACGTACGTCGCCCTCACCTACGGCACCCTGCCCGGCCCGCGCCGCAAGCCCGAGGACGTGGTCACCGACCTCGCGATGCGCCTGCCGGGACTGCTGGCCGGCCTGGTCGCGGCCGGCGGCGGTTCCGCCTCGCCGCTGTCCGAGGAGCGGATCGCGGAGATCGTCCGGGTGGCCTACGACCCGGCCATCGCGCCCGACGTGCTGTCCGTCCGCGCGGGCCAGGCGTCCACCGGCGTGAGCTGGCAGGACGCGGGCCCCGCCGTGGCCGTGGAGACCGTGGACGGCTACAAGCACGACTCCGGCGTCTCCCGCACCTGGATGCTCACCCTGGCACCACGCGGCACCGTCCGCTCCAGCGTGCTGCGCGGTCTCCTGGAGCCCGCCCAGGGCACCCGCCGCAAGCGCGTCTCCCTCGTCTACCGGCCCATCGATCCCGCGACCTCCGCCCGCATCGTGGAGGCCGACCGGCGCGCGGCCCACTTCATGGCGGGCTCCCGCCGGGGTCTGGTGCAGGCCCGCGCCGCCTCCGAGATGCAGGCCGCCGAACAGACCGCGGCCGAGGAGGCGTCCGGCGCCGGCCTGGTCGAGTTCTCCCTCATGGTCACGGTCACGGTGGACGACGAGGAGGAGCTCCAGGACGCGTCGATCACCATCCGCAACCTCCAGGCGTCCTCCCGCATCCTGATGCGCCCCGCCGACCGCATGCAGGCGTCCGCCTTCACCTGCACGCTGCCCGTCGGCCTCCTTCCGTGGGAGTACACCCTCATCCCGTACCAGCTCAGGGAGACGCTGTGAGCAGGAAGAACGCCAAGCGGTCCGGGGAGGCGGAGGAGTTCGCACAGGCCAGGCAGGCCGCCCGCCGACGGACTCCGGTCGCGCCCCCGCGCGGCTGGCCCGGCCCCGGCGGCGGACAGGTCGCCCATATGGACCCGCCCTCGATGTGGCGCGCCACCACGGTCCAGGCATGCGGTCTGTGGCCGTTCGCGGCCGGCTCGGGGGCGCCGATGACCGGCGTCCCGCTCGGCCAGCACCTGCACACCGGTGCCACGGTCTGCGGCGACCCGATCTCCTGGTTCACCCGCGCCCGGTACATCTCGAACCCGTCCCTGTTCATGCTCGGCATGCCGGGACTCGGCAAGTCGACGCTGGTCAACCGGATGCTGATCGGCATGACGGCCACCGGCGTGGTCCCCCTGGTGCTCGGCGACCTCAAGCCCGACTACGCGGACACCGTACGGGCGCTCGGCGGCCAGGTGATCTCCATCGGCCGCGGCGTCGGCGGCATCAACGTCCTCGACCCCGGGGCCATGGGCGAGGCCGCGGAGCGGATCGGCGGCGAGGCCGGCCGCGTCCTGCTGGCCGAGGCCCACGGCCGCGTCCTGAACATGGTCGCCGCGCTCATCACGATCATGCGCGGGCGCCCCATGGACGACCACGAGCAGTCGGTCCTCTCGGCCTGCCTGCACCACCTGAGGGAACGGTCGACGCCCGGCCGGCCGCCGCTCCTGCCCGACCTGCTCAGGGTGCTGGACGAGGGCCCCGACCGGGTCCGCGCCGTCACCCTCGACCGGGGCGACCGGCAGCGCTACCAGAAGGCCGTCGACCCCCTGCACCGCTCGCTGATCGGCGTGCTCGACGGTCCGCTGGGCGACACCTTCGCCTCGGAGACCTCGACCCGTATCAACCCGAACGCACCCGCCGTGTGCGTGGACATCTCCCGCATCGGCGAGGCGGACACCCAGCTCACGGCGGCGGCCATGCTCGCCGCCTGGTCCGACGGGCTCGGCACGGTGGCCGCCGCGCACGCCCTGGCGGACGCCGGGCTCGCCCCGCAGCGCTGGTTCTTCACCGTGCTCGACGAGCTGTGGCGTCCCCTGCGTGCCGCCTCCGGGATCGTGGAGCGGATCGACGCGCTCACCCGCCTCAACCGTTCCCTCGGCCTCGGCGACGCCAAGATCACCCACACCCTGAAGGACGCCGAGGCGCTGGGCAACGAGGCCGACCGGGCCAAGGCCCGCGGCTTCGTCGAGCGCGCGGGCATGGTGGTGTGCGCCGGTCTGCCCCGTACCGAGATGGAGGAGCTCGGCAAGGTGATCGGCATGTCCCAGCGGGAGATCGACCTGGTCTCGTCCTGGTCGTCACCCCCCGGCTGGGCCAACCCGGAGGCGAGCTCGGAGCCGCCCGGCCGGGGCCGCTTCCTGATCAAGGTGGGCGGGCGGCCCGGCATCCCCATCAAGGTCGCCATCACCGAGACCGAGCGCAACCTGCACAACACCAACACCCGCTGGGCCGGCAAGGACCTGCCCCAGCCGCGCTCGGGGGAGCACCGATGACCGGCCGTCCGTCCCAGCCGCGTTCGGGAGGACGCCCATGAGCGACCGTCCGCCGCGGGGCGGCTCCAGCTCAGCCGAGGACTACCTGCCCTGGCTGATCGTGGGCGCCGCCGCCGTGGTCTTCCTCGGCTTCCTCGGCGTGTGGCTGGGCGGGACGCTCGGCGCCGCCGTGTCCGGATCGGGCTGGAACCCGCCCCCGTTCGGCCTCACGACCCTGTCCTCACTGGTCCAGGACGGGCCGGCCGCCCTCTGGCCGGACGCCTCGGCGGCTTCCGTGATCGCCGGCATCGCCGTGACCGCGGGGCTGCTGATCGGCCTGATCGTGGTCGTCGTCCTGCTGTTCCGCGGGCGAGGCCGCCGCACCCCCGGCCTCGCCGGCCGCAAGGAACTCGCCGCGATGCTCCCGAAGGGCGCGGCGGCCCGCGCCCTCCAGCTCCGCCCCGGCCTGAAGAAGGCGACCGGCGGCAAACCCGCCCCCGACGACACCGGCAACCTCCTCGGCGACCTCGATCCCAACGGGCCCGAACTGCGCTCCAGTTACGAGGACGTGGAGCTGGATCTGATGGCCCCGCGCGCGGGCAAGTCCACCGGCATCGCCGTCCCCCGCGTTCTGCGCGCCCGCGGCTGCGTGCTGCTGACCTCCAACAAGTCCGACGTCTACACCGTGACCCGGGCCGAACGCGAACGGGCCGGGCAGGTCTGGACGTTCGACCCCCAGGGCATCGCGCACACCCCCCGGGCCCTGTGGTGGGACATGCTCGCCGACGCCCGCGACATCGAGGGCGCCCGACGGCTGGCGGGCCATTTCGTCGGCGCGGTCAACGACGACGCCTCCAAGCGGGACTTCTGGATCTCCGCCGCCCAGAACACCCTGACGGCCCTCTTCCACGCCGCCGCCAGGGGCGGCCGGCAGGTGGACGAGGTCCTCGGCTGGCTCGCCGACCCGGCCGACCGCACCCCGATCGACCTGCTGCGCGACGCCGGCATGCACGCCCTCGCCGAGCAGCTCCGCGGCACCGTCCAGGGGGCGGTCGAGACGCGGGACGGCATCTACGAGACGGCCCGCCAGTGCGTGAGCTGCCTGCTCGATCCGCGGATCGCCGCGTGGGTGACCCCCGACCCGGTGATGCCGGAGTTCCGGCCGGACCACCACGTCCTCGGCTCCGGGACCCTGTACCTGCTCTCCAAGGACGGCGGCGGTTCCGCCGCGGGCGTCATCGCCGCCGTCGCCGACTCCGTCCTGCGCGCGGGCGTCCGCGCCGCCGAACGGATGGGCGGGCGGCTCGAACCCCCGATGACCGCGATCCTCGACGAGGCCGCCAACGTCTGCCGCATCTCCGACCTGCCCGACCTCTACTCGCACCTCGGCTCGCGCGGTATCAACATCGTCACCCTGCTCCAGAGTTACCGGCAGGGCTCCCGCGTGTGGGGCGAGGCCGGCATGGACGCCCTCTGGGGCGCGGCGACCGTCAAGCTCCTCGGCGCGGGCCTCGACGACGCCGACTTCGTGGAGAAGGTCTCCCGGCTGGTCGGCGAGCACGACGTACGCACCGTCAGCCACTCCCGGAGCAAGGAGGGCCGGACCCGCTCCACCTCGTACCGGTTGCAGCGCATCCTTCCCGCCGACCGGATCCGCGCGCTGCCCAAGGGCACGGCGCTGCTCCTCGCCACCGGGGTGCGCCCCGCCCTCATCCGGCTGCGCCCGTGGTACGCGGAGCCGGGCGCCGAGCGCATCCAGGCGGCCGCGGCGGCGGAGCAGCACGCCATCACCGTCCGCGCCGCGAAGGAGCTGTCCCGATGAGCACCCCCGCCGACCCGGGCCAGGCCGAGCCCCAGTTCATCCTCTACCTCGACGGCGAGGCGTACGAGGAGGAGCTGCGGCTTCTGGCGACCTGGGTCCACGCCCTCCTGCTGCCCGTGTACGCCCGGGAGGTCACCTCCGCCGAGCCCTGGTGCCCCCGCTGGTGGGAGCACCAGGAGGCGATCGCGCGGCTGCACGGTCTCTGGCTCGCCTGGCAGGAACTCACCGACCCGGCGGCCGGCCCGAGCGGCCCCGCCCTGTGGCACCGCGACCACCTGGGGGCGGTCATGCACGAACTCCGCAGCCCCTCGGGCCCGTTCGCCGGGTGCAAGCAGGGCTCCCACCGGCCCAAAGCAGTGCCGGTGGTCGAAGCGTTCTGATACGAGAACCGAGAAAGGCCGTGACGATGATGCGTATGCCGAAGGTCGTAGCGGGAGCCGCGCTGGCCGGTGTGCTTCTGACCGGATGCGGTGGCGCCGACGACCCGGCGCCGACCGGTAAGGGCGGCGAGGGCGGGAAGGAGACGTCCGCGGCGCCCCCTACCCCTTCCGGCCCGTCGGTCCTCCTCACCGTCCCGCCCGCCTACTCCGCCGACAAGGGCTGGGAGCAGTCGCTCGCCTGGATGCCGGCGAAGTACTCCTCGAAGCCGCCGGTGGCCGTGGGCGCCCGGAGCGGCACCGTCGCCTACGTCAACACGACGGAGGACGGGTATGTCGTCCAGGTCCGCGACGCGTCGTCCGGCCGGATCCGCTTCACGAGCGAGCCGTGGGAGCCGCCCACCTCCATGGCGGAGGCCGGCAACGGCACCTACGACGGCGACGAGGCGGAACTGCCCTCCGTGTCGACCGCCTTCCAGGACGGCCGCGAGTACGTCGTGCTGTGGGCCCACGGCGTTCAGGGCGGGGACGCCCTCGCCAAGGGCAAGGAGGTGGTCCGCCTCCTGGTCTTCCCGATGGACGCGTCCGGCTCCGCCGTGGCGCCGAAGCGCCGGATCGACATCCCCGTGGAGGTGTACGGACCGAACTCCGAGAAGGGGAAGGGCCAGGACGACCTGCGCGTCGAGGACTACGGCGGCGGGCTCCAGGTCCACTGGAACGGTCTGAAGAAGGGCGCCGTCGCCGTGGACGTGACGAGCGGCACCATCGACGCGTGCGCGGACGCGTGCGCCGAGGGGCGGGGGCAGGTGAGGACCGCCAAGGGCTGGGTCGTGAGCAATTACGTCCTCGACCTGGCGGAGATGCCGGGATCCTGGCACATCCAGGACGACGCCCCGCCCGGCGGCTGGTCGATGATGGACAAGTCCTCCATGGACGGCCAGTACGTCTCGACCATCGGCGGCCACCTCCTCACCCGCTGGCACACCGAGGCCGGAGGCAACTTCTCCACCCCGCTCGTCGCCGTCCACGACGCCGCCACGGGCAAGCTGGAGGCGAGCATCGTCTGCGAGCGGCCGCGAGGGGACGACGCCGTCTCCTCCCCCAACGGCCGCTTCATCGCCGCCGGCACCGTCGCCTTCGACCTCCAGCGCCGCCACGGCACCTGCCTGGACGCGGGCGAGAGCCGCAAGGCCGACGTGCTCGTCCGGTCGATCACCGACGACGGGACCGCGTACGGGGAACTCGCCACGGGCCCCGGGAAGGACCCCGGGGCGGTCGAGATCGATCTGTCCGCCGGCGACGGCGCCCCGCGCCTCCTCCCCGACGGCACGCGCGTCCCCGAGTGGGCCCTGCCGGGCGCCGGGGTCTTCCTGACGCCCAACCCGGTGAACGGTCTGCTCATCTCCGTCCTCAAGCAGAAGTGACGGCCCTGGTCCGACCTTGGAGAGTCACGTGTCCCCTCCTCAGATCACGCAGTTGTTCCGCTGGCGTCACCGGCTCAACGGCCAGGCGTACTCCCTGCTGCGCGCCGTGTACGACCCGAACACCGGTCACGCCGTGGCCGTCGTCTCCGAGCTGGCCGACAGCCCGGCCCACGGCATCACCTACGACTTCGCCGATGTCGCCGACGCCGCGCTCCCGCTGCTCCGCGCGAACCTGAGCCCCCATCTCGCCTCCCTGCTGTGGATCGCGCACTTCGGGGACTTCTCCTCCCACGACCCCGGCGGCCCCGAGACCTTCACCGCGATCGCCCTGAAGGTCGAGGGGGACGGGTACCGGGACGACGATCAGGGCGACCGGAGGCTGACGGCCGACGAGGTGACCCGCCTCTTCCACGGCCGCCCCCTGGCTCCGGTGCCCGACGTGCTGGCCGGGCTGGAGCCCTTGACGTGACGGAACTGGTCTCGGGCCGGGACGTACTGCGACAGGCACGCGAGCTGTACGCGCACTACCGGCCCGCCGTGCAACCGACCGGCATGAAGGTGGCGGTCATCCGCTTCACTCCGGCCGCCACCGACCCGCCCGACTGGCGGGTCCGCCTGGAAGCCTCCCGGATCTCCGCCGAACAGAAGATCAAGAGCTTCGAGCACCTCGGCTTCCGGGCGGACCACGTCGTCCTGCCGCCCGGCGTCGGCCGTGGCGAGTTCCGCGAGGTCCTGGAGGGCTACAACGCGGACCCCGCCACGCGCGCGATCATCGTGCAGTTCCCCCCACCGCGCGACCTGGCCCCCGTCGTGGACGGCATGGACCCGGCCAAGGACATCGACGCCCTGCTCAAGGGCCGGTCCCCCTACCCCGCCTGCGCGACCGCCGAAGGCATCTACCGGGTCGCGGAGCCCTTCGCGACCGACCGACCCGCCATCGCCGTGGTCGGCAGCAAGGGGTTCGTCGGGCAGGGAGTCGTGACCATGCTCCGGGCCGACGGACACGACCCCATGACCCTCGACCACGGCGACCGGCTGGAGCGGGTCCGTGACGCCGACATCGTCATCTCCGTCACCGGCAGCCCCGGCATCCTCACCCCCGACCACATCCAGCCGCACCACCGCGTCGTGATCGACTCCGGCTTCGTACCGCAGGCGGACGGCAGCGTGCGCGGAGACGTACGGGCCGAGGCGTACGGCATCCCGCAGAACCTCACGCCCGTCCCCGGCGGCATCGGCCCGGTCGAGATGGCCACCCTCATGGAACGGGTGGTCCGCCAAGAGGTCGACCCGGACGTCGTCTCCTGGAAGGTCACGCCGGGCCCCTACCTGGAGCGGGCGCGGTTCACGACGGACCGGACCGCAGCCGCCACGGCGGTCACCACGGCCGCCGTCCCCTCCATCGCCGCCGCGGCCCGGCTGCGCGGTGCCGCCGGACCGGCGGCCGGCGCTCCCCCGACCTCCGCTCAGCCGACCGCGGCGCCCCGGGGTCCGGCCCACCAGACCGGCCCGCGGCCCCAGCTCCCTCCCCAGGGAGGCGGCGGCCCGTCCCGCTGAACGGCCCCGGCCCCGCACACGCCGGAGGGCGGCCACCCCCTGACCCACGGGGATGGCCGCCCTCCGGCGTTTCAACCGACTCGCTTACTGGTTGTACGGACCGTAGTCGTAGTCCTCCAGCGGGACGGCCTGGCCGGAGCCGGTGCCGAACGGCGAGTAGTCGATGTCGTCGTAGCCGACGGCCGAGTACATCGCGGCCTTGGCCTCCTCGGTCGGCTCGACCCGGATGTTGCGGTAGCGGGACAGACCCGTACCGGCCGGGATGAGCTTACCGATGATGACGTTCTCCTTGAGGCCGATCAGGGAGTCCGACTTGGCGTTGATCGCCGCGTCGGTGAGAACCCTGGTCGTCTCCTGGAAGGACGCCGCCGACAGCCACGACTCGGTGGCGAGCGAGGCCTTGGTGATACCCATCAGCTGCGGACGGCCGGAGGCGGGGTGACCGCCCTCGGTGACCACACGACGGTTCTCGGTCTCGAACTTCGACCGCTCGACCAGCTCGCCCGGAAGCAGCTCCGCGTCGCCGGACTCGATGATCGTCACGCGGCGCAGCATCTGCCGGATGATGATCTCGATGTGCTTGTCGTGGATCGACACGCCCTGCGAGTTGTAGACCTTCTGGACTTCGCCGACCAGGTGGACCTGGACCGCGCGCTGGCCGAGGATGCGCAGCACGTCGTGCGGGTTGGTCGCACCGACGGTGAGCTTCTGGCCCACCTCGACCGGGTCGCCCTCGCCCACGAGCAGACGGGCGCGCTTCGAGATCGGGAACGCCGTCTCGTCGCTGCCGTCGTCCGGGGTGACGACGATCTTCTTGGTCTTCTCGGTCTCCTCGATCCGCACGCGGCCCTTGGCCTCGGAGATCGGGGCGACACCCTTCGGCGTACGGGCCTCGAAGAGCTCGACGACACGGGGCAGACCCTGGGTGATGTCGTCACCGGCCACACCACCGGTGTGGAAGGTACGCATCGTCAGCTGGGTACCGGGCTCACCGATGGACTGGGCGGCGATGATGCCGACCGCCTCACCGATGTCGACCAGCTTGCCGGTGGCGAGCGAGCGTCCGTAGCAGAAGGCACAGGTGCCGACCGCGGACTCACAGGTCAGAACCGAGCGGGTCTTGACCTCCTCGACGCCGGCGCCCACCAGGGCGTCGATCAGGACGTCACCGAGGTCGACGTTGGCAGGCGCGATGACCTTGCCGTCCACCACGACGTCCTCGGCGAGCATGCGGGCGTAGACCGACGTCTCGACGTCGTCCGTCTTGCGGAGTACGCCGTCGGCGCCCTTGACCGCGATCTTCAGCTTCAGGCCGCGGTCGGTGCCGCAGTCCTCCTCGCGGATGATCACGTCCTGCGAGACGTCCACCAGACGACGGGTCAGGTAACCCGAGTCGGCGGTACGCAGGGCGGTGTCCGCCAGACCCTTACGGGCACCGTGCGTGGAGATGAAGTACTCCAGAACGGTGAGGCCCTCACGGAAGGACGCCTTGATCGGACGCGGGATGGTCTCGTTCTTCGCGTTCGACACCAGACCACGCATACCGGCGATCTGCCGCATCTGCATCATGTTTCCTCGGGCACCCGAGTCAACCATCATGAAGATGGGGTTCGTCTTGGGGAAGTTCTCGTTCATCGCCTCGGCGACCTCGTTGGTCGCCTTGGTCCAGATCGCGATGAGCTCCTGCGTGCGCTCGTCCTTGGTGATCAGACCGCGCTCGTACTGCTTCTGGACCTTCTCGTCCTGCTCCTCGTAGCCCTTGACGATGGCCTTCTTGGCCTCGGGCACGACGACGTCGGAGATGGCCACGGTGACGCCCGAACGGGTCGCCCAGTGGAAGCCCGCCGCCTTCAGGTTGTCGAGCGTCGCCGCCACGATGACCTTGGGGTAGCGCTCGGCCAGGTCGTTGACGATCTCGGAGAGCTGCTTCTTGCCCACCGAGTAGTCGACGAACGGGTAGTCCTCGGGCAGCAGCTCGTTGAAGAGCGCGCGGCCCAAGCTGGTCCGCAGCCGGAAGGAGTCGCCGGGCTGGTACTCCGGCTCGCCCTCCTCGGCGACCGGCGGCACCCAGCCCCGGGGCGGCATGGTGCCGACCGGGAAGCGGATGTCGACCTTCGCCTGGAGCGACAGCTCGCGGGCGTCGAAGGCCATGGTGGCCTCGGCCGTGGAGCCGAACGCGCGGTCCGTGCCCTTGACGTCGCGGCCCTCGTCGTCCGTGGTGAGGAAGAAGAGGCCCAGCACCATGTCCTGGGTCGGCATGGTGACCGGACGGCCGTCGGCCGGCTTGAGGATGTTGTTCGAGGACAGCATCAGGATGCGGGCCTCGGCCTGCGCCTCCGCGGAGAGCGGCAGGTGCACGGCCATCTGGTCACCGTCGAAGTCCGCGTTGAACGCGGTGCAGACGAGCGGGTGGATCTGGATGGCCTTGCCCTCGACGAGCTGCGGCTCGAACGCCTGGATGCCGAGGCGGTGCAGCGTGGGCGCACGGTTCAGCAGCACCGGGTGCTCGGCGATGACCTCTTCGAGGACGTCGTACACGACGGTGCGGCCACGCTCGACCATGCGCTTGGCCGACTTGATGTTCTGCGCGTGGTTCAGGTCCACCAGGCGCTTCATCACGAACGGCTTGAAGAGCTCCAGCGCCATCGCCTTCGGCAGACCGCACTGGTGCAGCTTGAGCTGCGGACCGACGACGATCACGGAACGCGCGGAGTAGTCCACGCGCTTGCCGAGGAGGTTCTGACGGAAGCGGCCCTGCTTGCCCTTGAGCATGTCGCTCAGGGACTTCAGGGGACGGTTGCCGGGACCGGTGACCGGGCGACCGCGGCGGCCGTTGTCGAACAGCGCGTCGACGGCCTCCTGGAGCATGCGCTTCTCGTTGTTCACGATGATCTCGGGCGCACCGAGGTCGAGAAGGCGCTTCAGGCGGTTGTTGCGGTTGATCACGCGGCGGTACAGGTCGTTCAGGTCGGAGGTCGCGAAGCGGCCACCGTCCAGCTGCACCATCGGACGCAGGTCCGGCGGGATGACCGGCACGCAGTCGAGCACCATGCCCTTGGGCTTGTTGCTGGTCTGCAGGAACGCGGAGACGACCTTGAGGCGCTTGAGCGCACGGGTCTTCTTCTGGCCCTTGCCGGTGCGGATGATCTCGCGGAGGCGCTCGGCCTCCTCGTCGAGGTCGAAGGACTCCAGCCGCTTCTGCAGCGCGGCGGCGCCCATGCAGCCGTCGAAGTACGTGCCGAAGCGGTCACGCAGCTCGCGGTAGAGCAGCTCGTCGCCCTCCAGGTCCTGGACCTTGAGGTTCTTGAAGCGGCTCCACACCTCGTCGAGACGGTCGATCTCGCGCTGCGCACGGTCGCGCAGCTGCTTCATCTCGCGCTCGGCGCCTTCGCGCACCTTGCGGCGCACGTCGGCCTTGGCGCCCTCGGCCTCCAGCTCGGCCAGGTCGGTCTCGAGCTTCTTGGCGCGGGCCTCCAGGTCGGCGTCGCGGCGGTTCTCGGTCTGCTGGCGCTCGACGGAGACGTGGGCCTCCAGGGACGGCAGGTCGCGGGTACGACGCTCCTCGTCCACGAACGTGATCATGTACGCGGCGAAGTAGATGACCTTTTCCAGGTCCTTCGGCGCGAGGTCCAGCAGGTAGCCGAGGCGCGAGGGAACGCCCTTGAAGTACCAGATGTGGGTGACGGGAGCGGCAAGCTCGATGTGGCCCATCCGCTCACGACGCACCTTGGCGCGAGTGACCTCGACGCCGCAGCGCTCGCAGATGATGCCCTTGAAGCGGACACGCTTGTACTTGCCGCAGTAGCACTCCCAGTCCCGGGTCGGACCGAAGATCTTCTCGCAGAAGAGTCCGTCCTTCTCGGGCTTGAGCGTGCGGTAGTTGATGGTCTCCGGCTTCTTGACTTCGCCGTGCGACCAGGTCCGGATGTCGTCCGCGGTGGCAAGGCCGATCCGCAGCTCGTCGAAGAAGTTGACGTCGAGCACTTGTCGTCAATCCCTCTTTCGGGGTCTCGTCTCAATCAATGGTCTGAACGGGTCCGGGGAGGGCCGGCCGCCTCGGAGCGAGGCGGCCGACCGGCCCGTCAGACCTCTTCGACGCTGCTCGGCTCGCGCCGGGACAGGTCGATACCGAGCTCCTCCGCCGCGCGGAAGACGTCCTCGTCGGTGTCACGCATCTCGATGGACATGCCGTCCGAGGACAGCACCTCCACGTTGAGGCAGAGCGACTGCATTTCCTTGATGAGCACCTTGAAGGACTCGGGAATGCCGGGCTCGGGGATGTTCTCGCCCTTGACGATGGCCTCGTAGACCTTCACGCGGCCGGTCACGTCGTCGGACTTGATCGTCAGGAGCTCCTGGAGGGCGTACGCGGCGCCGTAAGCCTCAAGGGCCCACACCTCCATCTCACCGAAGCGCTGACCACCGAACTGCGCCTTACCACCCAGCGGCTGCTGGGTGATCATCGAGTACGGGCCGGTCGAACGGGCGTGGAGCTTGTCGTCGACCAGGTGGTGCAGCTTGAGGATGTACATGAACCCGACCGAGACCGGGTCCGGGAACGGCTCGCCGGAGCGGCCGTCGAACAGCTGGGCCTTGCCGGAGGGCTGGACCAGGCGGTCGCCGTCGCGGTTGGGGATCGTGGCCTCGAAGAGACCGGAGATCTCGTCCTCGCGCGCACCGTCGAAGACGGGCGTGGCGACGTTGGTGCCGGGGGCGACCTGGTCGGCGCCGATGGCCTGCAGGCGCTGGGCCCACTCGTCACCGAGGCCGGAGACGTCCCAGCCGCGGCTGGCGAGCCAGCCGAGGTGGATCTCCAGGACCTGTCCCGGGTTCATTCGGGACGGGACACCCAGCGGGTTGAGGATGATGTCGACCGGGGTGCCGTCCTCCAGGAACGGCATGTCCTCGATCGGCAGGATCTTGGAGATGACGCCCTTGTTGCCGTGACGGCCGGCGAGCTTGTCACCGTCGGTGATCTTGCGCTTCTGCGCGACGTAGACGCGGACCAGCTGGTTCACGCCCGGCGGCAGCTCGTCGCCCTCTTCGCGGTCGAAGACGCGGACGCCGATGACCTTGCCGATCTCACCGTGCGGCACCTTCAGCGAGGTGTCGCGCACCTCGCGCGCCTTCTCACCGAAGATCGCGCGGAGCAGGCGCTCCTCGGGGGTCAGCTCGGTCTCACCCTTGGGCGTGACCTTGCCGACGAGGATGTCGCCGGCGACGACCTCGGCACCGATACGGATGATGCCGCGCTCGTCGAGGTCGGCGAGGACCTCCTCGGAGACGTTCGGGATGTCCCGGGTGATCTCCTCGGGGCCGAGCTTGGTGTCACGGGCGTCGACCTCGTGCTCCTCGATGTGGATCGAGGAGAGGACGTCGTCCTGCACGAGGCGCTGCGACAGGATGATCGCGTCCTCGTAGTTGTGACCCTCCCACGGCATGAACGCCACGAGCAGGTTCTTGCCGAGGGCCATCTCACCGTTCTCGGTGGCCGGTCCGTCGGCGAGCACCTGGTCGGCCACGATCCGGTCGCCCTCGGAGACGACGACCTTCTGGTTGACCGAGGTGCCCTGGTTGGAGCGCATGAACTTGGCGATGCGGTACGTGGTGTACGTGCCGTCGTCGTTCGTGACGGTGATGTAGTCCGCGGAGACCTCCTGGACCACACCGTCCTTCTCGGCCTTGAGGACGTCGCCGGCGTCGGTGGCGCAGCGGTACTCCATGCCGGTGCCGACCAGCGGGGCCTCGGACTTGATCAGCGGCACCGCCTGCCGCATCATGTTCGCGCCCATGAGCGCGCGGTTGGCGTCGTCGTGCTCCAGGAAGGGGATCATCGCGGTGGCGACGGACACCATCTGGCGCGGCGAGACGTCCATGTAGTCGACGTCCGTGCCGGGCACGTAGTCGACCTCTCCGCCACGACGGCGGACCAGGACGCGCGGCTCGGTGAAGCGCAGCTCGTCGTTGAGGGTCGCGTTCGCCTGGGCGATGACGAAGCGGTCCTCCTCGTCGGCGGTGATGTAGTCGACGTCGTCGGTGACCTGGCCGTCGACGACCTTGCGGTACGGCGTCTCGATGAAGCCGAACGCGTTGACGCGGCCGTACGAGGCGAGCGAACCGATCAGACCGATGTTCGGGCCTTCGGGGGTCTCGATCGGGCACATGCGTCCGTAGTGGGACGGGTGCACGTCTCGGACCTCGAAGCCGGCCCGCTCACGGGAGAGACCACCCGGGCCAAGCGCCGACAGGCGGCGCTTGTGGGTAAGACCCGACAGCGGGTTGTTCTGGTCCATGAACTGCGACAGCTGGCTGGTGCCGAAGAACTCCTTGATGGAGGCGACGACCGGCCGGATGTTGATCAGGGTCTGCGGCGTGATCGCCTCGACGTCCTGGGTGGTCATGCGCTCGCGCACGACGCGCTCCATCCGCGCCAGACCCGTGCGGACCTGGTTCTGGATGAGCTCGCCGACGTTGCGCAGACGACGGTTGCCGAAGTGGTCGATGTCGTCGGTCTCGACGACGATCTCCCGGCCGGACTCGCCGATCGTCTCGGTCTCACCGGCGTGCAGCTTGACCAGGTACTTGATGGTCGCGATGACGTCGTCGGTGGTGAGCACCCCGGCGTCCAGCGGCTCGTCGGCGCCGAGCTTCTTGTTCACCTTGTAGCGGCCGACCTTCGCGAGGTCGTAGCGCTTCGGGTTGAAGTAGAGGTTCTCGAGCAGCGTCTGAGCGGCCTCGCGCGTCGGCGGCTCGCCCGGACGCAGCTTGCGGTAGATGTCGAGCAGCGCGTCGTCCTGGCCCTGGGTGTGGTCCTTCTCCAGGGTGGCGCGCATGGACTCGTACTCGCCGAACTCCTCGAGGATCTGCTCGGTGGTCCAGCCGAGAGCCTTCAGGAGGACGGTGACGGACTGCTTGCGCTTGCGGTCGATGCGGACACCGACCATGTCGCGCTTGTCGATCTCCATCTCCAGCCAGGCGCCCCGGGAGGGGATGATCTTGGCGGAGAAGATGTCCTTGTCGGACGTCTTGTCGATGGAGGAGTCGAAGTAGACACCCGGCGAGCGGACCAGCTGCGACACGACGACACGCTCGGTGCCGTTGATGACGAAGGTGCCCTTGTTGGTCATGAGCGGGAAGTCGCCCATGAAGACCGTCTGGGACTTGATCTCGCCGGTCTCGTTGTTGGTGAACTCGGCCGTGACGAAGAGCGGCGCGGCGAACGTGAAGTCGCGCTCCTTGCACTCGTCGATCGAGTTCTTCGGGGGCTCGAAGCGGTGGTCGCGGAACGTGAGCGACATCGACCCGGAGAAGTCTTCGATCGGGGAGATCTCCTCGAAGATCTCCTCGAGGCCGGACTTGGTGGGGACGTCTTGTCCACTGTCCAGAGCAGCCTCGACGCGAGCCTTCCAGGCGGCGTTGCCGAGGAGCCAGTCAAAGCTCTCGGTCTGCAGCGCGAGGAGGTTCGGAACCTCGAGGGGCTCCTTGATCTTTGCAAAAGAGATGCGCAGCGGGGCGGTGCTGGCACCGTTGTTCGTATTCGCGGTCGAGGCGTTGCGCGAGGCGGCCAAGAGGGGGTCCTTCCGAGGGCTCGGACTCACTACGCGCGTACCGGTCCCACTCCGAGCACATAGACAGACCGTTCCGAATCGGTCGCAAACGACCAGGTCGGAGGGGGTCGGTCATCGGTGCTTCAGCGTGGGCATGCCCCTGGTGACGGGCAGGAGGCAGCTAACAGGCAGCGCAAAGGGTCAGTGTAGCCAAGTGGCACACTGATGTCCAGTCGGGGTTCTCAGAGACCCGCGTCGCTCTCAACAGCTGTTCTCAACACCTATGTCTAGCCCTGCTCCTCGCAGCCCCGCACGGGGTGCGCGCTTCTTTACTTCCCTCTTCACTCTCGATCCATGCCTCGGATACGGATCGAGATGATGACGCGTCCTGAGAATTGCGCGCCCCGCCCGGTTCGTCAAGGCCCACCGGTCCGATCGGACCCGCCGGGCGCCTTCACCGGCCACTCCCGGAAGACCCGCGAGACCCCCGCCAGGCGTCCGCGGGAGGCGCACGGCGAAGATCACCCTACTCGTCACCGGTGGAAGAGCAAGGCAACCGTCCCGGGCACGCCGAAGGGCGACCACCCGGATGGGTGATCGCCCTTGGCACGGGCGGCTGACGCGCCCGGAGGTGGGCGCCTGCGGCGCCCGGGGAGCCCGGAGGACTCCCGAGGTGTTACTTGACCTCGACGGAAGCGCCGGCGGCCTTGAGGGACTCGGCAGCCTTCTCGGCGGCCTCCTTGGCGACCTTCTCGAGGACCGGCTTCGGGGTGCCGTCGACGAGGTCCTTGGCCTCCTTCAGACCCAGCGAGGTCAGCTCACGCACGACCTTGATGACCTGGATCTTCTTCTCGCCGGCACCGGTGAGGATGACGTCGAACTCGTCCTGCTCCTCAGCGGCCTCGGTGACGGCGCCCGGGCCGGCCGGACCGGCGACGGCGACGGCCGCGGCGGCGGTGACGTCGAACTTCTCCTCGAAGGCCTTCACGAACTCGGAGAGCTCGATGAGGGTCATCTCCTCGAACTGCGCGAGCAGGTCTTCCTGGGACAGCTTCGCCATGACAGGCGTCCTTCCACTATTCGGCAGGTGCCGGATGTATATGTCGGCGGGCGTACGTGGAGCCCGCTGGACCGCTGAGCGTGATTACTCGGCGGCCTCGGCGGGAGCCGGAGTACCGGCACCGCCCTGCTCTTCCTTCTTGGCGCGAAGAGCTTCCGCGGTGCGGACGAACTTGGAGGGCAGGGCCTGGAAGACCTGCGCCGCCTGCGTCTGCTTGCCCTTGAAAGCACCGGCCAGCTTGGAGAGCAGAACCTCGCGGGACTCGAGGTCCGCGAGCTTCTTGATCTCATCGGCGGACAGCGCCCTGCCATCGAGGACACCGCCCTTGATGATGAGGTTGGGGTTGTCCTTGGCGAAGTCACGAAGACCCTTCGCCGACTCCACCGGGTCACCGGTGACGAAGGCAACCGCCGTCGGACCCGTGAACAGGTCGTCGAGCGCGTCGATCCCGGCCTCGTTGGCCGCAATCTTGGTCAGCGTGTTCTTCACCACGGCGTACTGGGCGTTCTCACCGAGCGAACGGCGCAGCTGCTTGAGCTGGGCCACGGTGAGACCCCGGTACTCGGTCAGCACGGCGGCGTTCGAGCTGCGGAACTGGTCCGTCAGCTCGGCTACCGCGGCAGCCTTGTCGGGCCTTGCCATGAGCGTCGGCCTCCTTCCGGGTGATGAGGACCGCTCAGAAGGGGCCGGAAAAGACGAAACGCCCCAGCACAAGTGCCAGGGCGCAGCTCGACCGAACAAGTCCGGGAGCGTTCCACAGTCACCTGCGCAGGTCGTCCGGTTTAGCGGAACCTTCGGTCACCGTCCCCTTGCGAGGCACAGCGACGACCAGCGGTCTTTGGCTTCCTGGTGAGCGTACGCGACCGGAAGGGCGACGGGCAAATCCGTGCCCCGCGGCAGGTGTCAGGAGGTGCCGCCCGGGGTACCGCCCTGCTTCAGCAGCTCGGTGAAGTCCACGGTGTCCGAGGCCGCCGGCTTCTCCACGGAGACCTGGGTGCCGTAGTCGCTGTAGAAGAACGTCGAGTTGAACGCGCCGGTCTTCATCTCGCCGCGCTCGGCTTTCTTCACCAGCAGGTCGTTCTCGTCGACCCAGATGTCGACGGTCTGGGTGGTCACCCCGGCGAGGGCCAGCTGCTCCTTGAACTCGGCGAGCTGCTTCTCGTCCAGCTCGCTGTTCTTCGCGGTCAGCTCGGCCACGTCGACCGTGCCGGAGTAGTGCGTCGCGGAGACCCCGCGGACGTCCTCCTGGCCGACCTTCTTCACGTCGCCGGAGGCCAGGAGCGCCTTCACGCCCTGCTCGGGCGTGCTGTTGCGGGCCTGGTCCTGCATGACCTCGCCGGAGGCCCCGCCCAACTCGGCGAGGTCCTTGTAGGAGTACTGGATCCAGTTCTTGCCGCCGGTGTTGGCGGCCATGGCGGCGCCCATGTTCGCGTAGTACTCGTCCTTGAAGTACCGCGCCTTCATCGAGCCGTCGCCGCCGGACTTCTTGAGCGCCTCGCCCATCGCGCCGCCGGTGTACGTGATGCTCATCTCGCCGGTGAGGCCGTCGGCCCAGTCGATGGCCCCGGACTGCTTCATGGAGACGGTGTCGCCCATCTCGATCGTGCCGTCCACCTTGGCGGACCGGATGCCGCCGGTCTTCTGCTGCACCTGCTTCAGCGCGGCCACGGGGCTCGCCTTGCCCGCCGCGGAGCCCGCCTCGGCCTTGCCGGAGCCGTCGGAGCCCCCCGTGCCCCCGGAGCCGCTGCAGGCGGCCATCGACGTCAGCGCCGCCGCGACGGCCAGCGCCGTACCCATCCGTCGTGCCGTGGTCGTCCTCATGGTGTCGGTCCCGCCCCTCGTATCGGCTTTCGTCCCCCGCACCACAGTGTCACAGCGCACTGACAGGCAGGGGCCGTCCTGCGGAGTCCCGCGGAACCGTCGTCCGGGGCCCTCCGGATACGAGGACGGGCCCCGCACCTCGAAAGGTTGCGGGGCCCGTCCACACCGTGCACGCGTACGACGCGACTACCGGGTGAGCACGGTGGCTCAGACGGCGGCCGGGTCCTCCTCGACGAGGAGGTTGCGGGTGCGGTTGGCGTCCAGCGGGATGCCGGGGCCCATCGTGGTCGCCAGGGCGGCCTTCTTGATGTAGCGGCCCTTGGCGGCGGACGGCTTCAGACGGAGGACTTCCTCCAGCGCCGCTGCGTAGTTCTCCACCAGCTTGGTCTCGTCGAACGAGACCTTGCCGATGATGAAGTGCAGGTTGGAGTGCTTGTCGACGCGGAACTCGATCTTTCCGCCCTTGATGTCGGTGACGGCCTTGGCGACATCGGGGGTGACGGTGCCGGTCTTCGGGTTCGGCATCAGACCACGCGGACCGAGCACGCGGCCGAGGCGGCCGACCTTGCCCATGAGGTCCGGGGTGGCGACGACGGCGTCGAAGTCCAGACGACCCTTGGCCACCTCGTCGATGAGCTCGTCGGCGCCGACGATGTCGGCTCCGGCGGCTTCCGCGGCCGCAGCACGGTCACCGGTCGCGAAGACCAGGACCCGGGCGGTCTTGCCGGTGCCGTGCGGGAGGTTCACGGTGCCGCGGACCATCTGGTCGGCCTTGCGCGGGTCGACGCCCAGGCGGAAGGCGACCTCGACGGTGCCGTCGAACTTCGTGGTGGCGGTGTCCTTGGCGAGACGGACGGCCTCGAGCGGGGCGTACAGGCGCTCCCGGTCGATCTTGGCGTCCGCAGCGCGGAGGTTCTTGCTGCGCTTCACTTCTGCTCCTGTGGTGTCAGAGTGCGGAGTCGTGGTGCGGACCAGCGCTTGGCCCTACCACTGGGGGTTACGGGGCTGAATCAGCCTTCGACCGTGATGCCCATGGAACGGGCGGTGCCGGCGATGATCTTCGACGCGGCGTCGAGGTCATTGGCGTTCAGGTCGGGGAGCTTCGTCGTGGCGATCTCGCGGACCTGGTCGGCCGTCAGCTTGGCGACCTTGGTCTTGTGCGGCTCGCCGGAGCCCTTCTCCACACCCGCGGCCTTGAGGATCAGCTTGGCGGCCGGCGGAGTCTTCGTGACGAAGGTGAAGGAGCGGTCCTCGTAGACCGTGATCTCCACCGGCACGACCATGCCACGCTGCGACTCGGTCGCGGCGTTGTAGGCCTTGCAGAACTCCATGATGTTGACGCCGTGCTGACCGAGCGCGGGGCCGACCGGCGGGGCCGGGTTCGCCGCACCGGCGTTGATCTGGAGCTTGATAAGCCCCGTGACCTTCTTCTTCTTGGGAGGCATTGCTCTCTCCGGGTCCTAGTGAGAGTGTTTCGCCGCCATTCCGGTCATCCGGATGGAGGCATACCGCACAACGATAACGGGTATAGCTGTGCGACCAAAAACCCAGCAGGTCAGAGCGGCCGCGAAGCCCCTCTGACCTGCTGGGTAGGCATGTGTCCAGATACTGGCGGGACGTGCTAGTTCTTCTGGATCTGGTCGAAGCTGAGCTCGACCGGGGTCTCGCGGCCGAAGATCTCGACGAGGCCCTTGACCTTCTTCGAGTCGGCGTTGATCTCGTTGATCGTGGCCTGCAGCGTGGCGAACGGGCCGTCCGTGACGGTGACCGAGTCGCCGACCTCGAAGTCCAGCACCTGGACCTCGACCTTGCGGGCCGGGGCCGGCTTGCCCTCGGCCTCGGCGGCCTCGCGGGCGGCCTTCTCCTCGGCCTCCGGGGCGAGCATCTTGACGATCTCGTCCAGCGTCAGCGGGTACGGGTCGTAGGCGTTGCCCACGAAGCCGGTGACGCCCGGCGTGTTCCGCACGACGCCCCAGGACTCGTTCGTCAGGTCCATGCGCACCAGCACGTAGCCGGGAAGCTTGTTCTGCCGGACGTTCTTGCGCTCGCCGTTCTTGATCTGGACGATTTCCTCTTCAGGCACCTCGGCCTGATAGATGAACTCCTCCACGTTCAGCGAGACGGCGCGCTGCTCCAGGTTGGCCTTCACGCGCTTCTCGTAACCGGCGTACGTGTGGATGACGTACCACTCGCCGGGAAGGGTGCGGAGCTCCTCGCGGAGGGCGGCGACGGGGTCGACCGGCTCGGCCTCCTCCTCGTCGGCGTCCTCGGTGACCTCGTCCTCGACGGCCTCGACGGCGGCGGCGTCCTCGTCGGACTCCTCGACCTCGTCGGACTCCTCGCCCTCGACGGTGAGCGCGGCCTCCTCGGCGGGCTCACCGGCGGCGAGGTCCGCGGCCTCGGCCTGGTCCGGGTCCACGGAATCAGCAGCCTCAACGATGTCGAGCTCGTCCTTGGCGGACTCGAAGGCGCCAGCCTCGGGCTCGACGGCGTCGTTCAGGTTCGGGTCAGACACGATGGCTGCTTCTTCCTGGATACAAAGGGTGGAACGTGCGAAAGGGACGCCGAGTCCGACGCCTTCCGCGTGACTCAGCCGAAGACGTACTTGGTGACCCGGGCGAAGCCCGTGTCGAGAACGGTAACAAGACCGATCATGACGACGACGAACACGATCACCACGGTGGTGTACGTCGTGAGCTGGCTGCGCGTCGGCCAGACGACCTTACGGAGTTCAGCGACGATCTGGCGGTAGAACAGCGCGAGTCGGCCCAGAGGGCCCTTCTTCCCGCGCTTGCCGCCCTTCCGAGCCTTCTTCTTCGACTCGGGAGCCTCATCATCGGCATCAGGCATGTCGATGGAGCCCACGGCGTCCGTCACGCTACTCACCTGATTCCGGGTCGTGGCCGTGCCGCGCCCGGTGGAGCCGCACGGCTGTGCAATGAAGTACGTACATGCGCACACATCCTGGCGAAGGAGTGTGTAGCAGGGCCGGAGGGACTTGAACCCCCAACCGCTGGTTTTGGAGACCAGTGCTCTACCAATTGAGCTACGACCCTTTGGTGGTTTCCACCAACCTACCCCATCTTTCCCGGGTACCGGGAGTGGGACGGTTCGGCTGGTGAAGGCCAACGACAGGTGAGTGTACGTGCTCGGGGCCGCCGCGTCGAACAGACCATTGCCGACCGGTCCTGTCCGGATGCTGTCCGAGTCCTGTCCGGTCCCTGAAACCCCTGTGCCGACGGCTTTCGCGGTCTGGGAGCATGGGGCCCATGAGCGCTGCAACTTCACCGTCCGAGCGCCGGGTCTCCGCCCGCATCGGTGCGATCTCCGAGTCCGCGACCCTCGCCGTCGACGCCAAGGCCAAGGCCCTCAAGGCCGCCGGGCGTCCGGTGATCGGCTTCGGGGCCGGCGAGCCCGACTTTCCGACGCCCGACTACATCGTCGACGCCGCGGTCGAGGCGTGCCGCAACCCGAAGTACCACCGCTACACCCCGGCCGGCGGGCTCCCCGAGCTCAAGGCCGCGATCGCCGCCAAGACGCTGCGGGACTCCGGCTACGAGGTCGACCCCGCCCAGATCCTGGTGACCAACGGCGGCAAGCAGGCCATCTACGAGGCGTTCGCCGCGATCCTCGACCCGGGCGACGAGGTCATCGTCCCCGCCCCGTACTGGACCACCTACCCCGAGTCGATCCGGCTCGCGGGCGGTGTGCCTGTCGAGGTCGTCGCCGACGAGACCACCGGCTACCGGGTCTCCGTCGAGCAGCTGGAGGCCGCCCGCACCGAGCGGACCAAGGTCGTTCTGTTCGTCTCGCCGTCCAACCCGACCGGCGCGGTCTACAGCGAGGCCGACGCCGAGGCCATCGGCCGCTGGGCCGTCGAGCACGGGCTGTGGGTGATGACCGACGAGATCTACGAGCACCTCGTCTACGGCGACGCGACCTTCACCTCGCTCCCCGCGATCGTCCCCGAGCTGCGCGACAAGTGCATCGTCGTCAACGGCGTGGCCAAGACGTACGCGATGACCGGCTGGCGCGTGGGGTGGATCATCGGCCCCAAGGACGTCGTCAAGGCCGCGACGAACCTCCAGTCGCATGCCACCTCCAACGTCTCCAACGTCGCCCAGGTCGCGGCGCTCGCGGCCGTCTCCGGCTCGCTGGACGCCGTCGCCGAGATGCGGTCCGCCTTCGACCGCCGGCGCAAGCTCATCGTGCGGATGCTCAACGAGATCGACGGCGTGTTCTGCCCCGAGCCCGAGGGCGCGTTCTACGCCTACCCGGCGGTCAAGGAGCTGCTCGGCAAGGAGATCCGCGGCAAGCGCCCGGCCACCACGGTCGAGCTGGCGGCCCTGATCCTGGACGAGGCCGAGGTCGCCGTCGTCCCGGGCGAGGCGTTCGGCACCCCGGGCTACCTGCGGCTCTCCTACGCGCTGGGCGACGACGACCTGATCGAGGGCGTCTCGCGGATCCAGAAGCTGCTGGGCGAGGCCAAGGCCTGACCCCTCCCGCCCACCGCGCACGGGAAGCGCCCCCGGCCGCCGGAGAGATCCGGCGGCCGGGGCGCTTTTTTTGTTCGAGCCACCCCCTGGAGGGGAAAGCGGCTACCGCTCCGGGCCGCTCGTGCGGCAGGATCTTCCGATGGAGCGTGATGTACGTCTGTTGCCCAAGGCCCACCTGCACCTGCATTTCACCGGGTCGATGCGGCCCACCACCCTGCTCGAACTCGCCGACAAGTACGGGGTCCGCCTCCCCGAGGCCCTGACCGGAGGCGAGCCACCGAAACTGCGGGCGACCGACGAGCGCGGCTGGTTCCGTTTCCAGCGCCTCTACGACATCGCCCGGTCCTGCCTGCGGTCCCCCGAGGACATCCAGCGCCTGGTGCGCGAGACCGCCCAGGAGGACGTCGCGGACGGCTCCGGCTGGCTGGAGATCCAGGTCGACCCCACCTCGTACGCCCCGCTGCTCGGCGGGCTGATCCCGGCCATCGAGATCATCCTCGACGCGGTGGACAGCGCCTCCCGGGACACCGGTCTGGACATGCGCGTGGTGATCGCCGCGAACCGGATGAAGCACCCGCTGGACGCCCGTACGCTGGCCCGGCTCGCGGTGCGGTACGCGGACCGGGGCGTCGTCGGCTTCGGCCTCTCCAACGACGAGCGGCGCGGCATGGCGCGCGACTTCGACCGGGCCTTCGCCATCGCCCGGGAGGGCGGGCTGCTGGCGGCCCCGCACGGCGGCGAGTTGTCGGGTCCCTCCAGCGTGCGCGACTGCCTGGACGACCTGGACGCCTCGCGCATCGGCCACGGGGTGCGGGCCGCCGAGGACCCCCGGCTGCTGCGCAGGCTCGCCGAGTCCGGGGTCACCTGCGAGGTCTGCCCGGCGTCCAACGTGGCGCTCGGCGTCTACGAGAAGCCGGCCGACGTCCCCCTGCGCACGCTGTTCGACGCGGGGGTGCCGATGGCGCTGGGGGCGGACGACCCGCTGCTGTTCGGTTCGCGGCTGGCCGCCCAGTACGACCTGGTCCGCCGCCACCACGGTTTCACCGACGAGGAGCTGGCGGAGCTGGCCCGGCAGTCGGTGCGCGGATCGGCCGCCCCCGTGGACGTACGGGAGAAGCTGCTGTCCGGGATCGACGGCTGGCTGGCGGGCTGAGGCCGGCCTCCGCGGGGCGGCCGAGGCCGGGGCGGTCCGTCCCGGCGGGGGCCGGGGGTCCTGCAGGCCGAGGCCGCGCTCCCGGGCCCTACAGGCTGACGCCGACCGTCACCGGCTCGTTGACCAGGGTGACGCCGAAGACCGCGTACACCCCGGCGACGACCTCGCGGGCCAGGGCGAGCAGGTCCTCGGTGGTGGCCGTGCCCCGGTTGGTGAGGGCGAGGGTGTGCTTGGTGGAGATCCGGGCGGGGCCGTCGCCGTACCCCTTGGTGAAGCCGGCCCGGTCGATCAGCCAGGCCGCCGAGGTCTTGGTACGGCCGTCCCCGGCGGGGAACGCCGGGGGCGCCACGTCCGGACCGAGGTGGTCGCGGACCCGTACGAGGAAGTCCTGGAAGGCGTCCGGTTCGAGGATCGGGTTGGTGAAGAAGGACCCCGCCGACCAGGTGTCGTGGTCCTCCGGGTCGAGCACCATGCCCTTGCCGGCGCGGAGCCTCAGCACGGTTTCCCTGGCCGCCGACGCGGGAACGCGCTCACCCTGCTCGACGCCCATGGCCCTGGCCGTTTCGGGGTACTTGAGCGGCGCGGAGAGCCCGTTCGCCTCTTCCAGCTCGAATCGGACACGCAGCACCACGAAGCGGTCGGGTTCGGCCTTGAAACGACTGTGCCGGTACGAGAACGCGCACTCCTCGTTCGGAATCGTCACGGTCGCCCGGGTGTGCCGGTCGTAGGCGACGACCTCCGTGATGGTGGAGGACACCTCCTGCCCGTACGCCCCGACGTTCTGGATGGGGGTCGCACCCGCCGATCCGGGGATGCCGGCCAGGCACTCGATGCCCGCGAGGCCCGCCTCGACGGTGCGGGCGACGGCGTCGGTCCACACCTCGCCCGCCGCCAGCTCCAGGGACGTGCCCGAGAGCGTGAAGCCCTTCGTGGCGATGCGCAGCGCGGTTCCGTCGAAGCCCTTGTCCCCGATGACCAGATTGGAGCCGCCGCCGATCACCAGCAGCGGGGTGCCGCTCGCGTCGGCCTCGCCCACGGCGGCGATCACCTCGGCGTCGGTGGTGGCGGTCAGCAGCCGGGTGGCGGGGCCGCCGAGCCGGAAGGTGGTCAGGGGGGCGAGGGGGGCGTCGTGGAGTTCCTGCACGGGGACAAGAGTACGGTCCGTGGCCCCGCAGCCGGTGCGGGGCCACGGACCGCACGCCGGGGTCCGCGCCGTACGCCGGGGCCACAGGCCGTACGCCGGTGCCCGGGCCGCGCGCCGGGGGCCGCGCCGTACGCCCGGCCTGGGGTTCGGAGGCTCGGACCGGGTCGCCGGCCGGAGGGCCTCGGACCGTGCGCCCGGTCCGAGGCCCGGACGGGGCCGCCCGGCCGTGTGCCCGGCCCGGACTCCGGGCCGGGCACACGGCCGGTGAGGAGCCTCAGACCGCCACGGGATACGGCCCCGGCTCCTCCGGGTCCCGGGCCTTCCGCTGCCCCAGGCCCCGCCCCTCCTCCCGGCTCCCGACCGGTCCTGGCCGCTCCCCCTGATCCGGGCTCCGATGCCCGGCGGCGCGGCGCCCCGGGATCAGCAGTGCGGCCAGTGCGCCCAGGGCGACCGCCCCGGCCCCGATCCACAGCGCGGGCGCGGTCCCGTCCACGAACAGCCGCGGCGAGCCGTACCCGCCCCGCGCGGCGAAGACCGCGGCGAGCACGGAGACCCCGAGCGCTCCACCGACCTCGCGCAACGCGTTGTTGGCGCCGGAGGCGATGCCCTGCTCCTCCGGCCGGACGCCGGAGAGCACCAGACTGGCGGCGGGCGCGAAGTACAGCGCCATGCCGACGCCGCCGATGATCAGGGCGGGGAGCTGGGCCGCGTAGCTCATCCCGGGGTCGATGATCAGCGCGAACAGGGCGAGGCCCACGGCCTGGAGCGCGAGCCCGGTGACCACCACCGGACGGCCGCCGAAGCGGTCGGAGAGAAGGCCCGCGACGGGGGCCACCAGGATCGGCATCCCGGTCCAGGGCAGCATCCGCAGTCCGGCCTCGGTGGGCGAGTATCCGAGGCCGGACTGGAGGAACTGGCTGAGCAGGAAGATCGACCCGAACATCCCGAGGAACATCAGCAGGCTCGCCGCGTTGATCCCGAGGAAGGCCCGGCCCCGGAAGAGCCGCATCGGCAGCATCGGGTGCGCGGCCCGCAGCCCGTGGCGGACGAACAGGCCGAGCACCGCCGCCCCGCCGATGAGCCCGGTCAGGACGACGGGGCTGGTCCAGCCGTGGCTCGCGGTGTTGACGAGGGCGTAGACGATGCCGAAGAGGCCCGCGCTGACCAGGACCGTGCCGCGGATGTCCAGCGGCGCCTTCGGAGCGTACGACTCGGTGAGCCGGAGACGGGCCAGCGGCAGCAGCACCAGGCCGATCGGCACGTTCAGCCAGAAGATCCACTGCCAGGAGATGTGCTCGGTGAGCGAGCCGCCGATCAGCGGACCGCTGGCGACCGCCACGCCAGTGACCGCGCCGAAGATCCCGAGGGCCGCCCCGCGCCGTTCGGCCGGTATCGCCGCGCCGATCAGGGTGAGCGTCAGCGGCATCATGACGGCCGCGCCGACGCCCTGGACCGCCCGGAAGGCGATCAGCTCCTCGATGCCCGGTGAGAGGGCGGCCGCTGCGGAGGCGGCGGTGAAGAGGGCGAGTCCGGACATGAACAGCCGCCGTCTGCCGAATCGGTCACCGAGCGCGGCCCCGAGCATCAGCAGCACGGCGAAGGTCAGGGTGTACGCGTTGACCGTCCACTCCAGCTCCTCCAGACCGCCGCCGAGGCTCTCGCGGATGGACGGGAGGGCCGTCGTGACGACGAGGTTGTCGAGGGCCGCCATGAATCCGGCGACGCTCGTGATGACCAGGACCCAGACCGCTCCCCCGCGGCCGGCTCTGTCGTGCTGTGCCTTCACTTCTCCCCCTGCTGATGAGTTATCGATCACTAACTTCTATGGGCAGGAAACCGGGCGGGCCCGGGTCGCGCCGTTCACTCGGAGAGCCGCGGCGCGTAGGCGAACCCGGTCCAGACGCGGTGATCGGCCGGGAAGCCCAGCGAGGCGAGGGTGTTGATGAGCATCCCGTACGCCAGGAAGGACGTCGTCCCGTGCTCGTCGGCCCCGAGCGCCAGGTGCGCGTCGTCCCACATCCGCGTCCAGGCCGCCCGCAGGGACTCCCCGAAGGCATGGTCCCCGGACGCCTCCGCCGCGGCGACGGCCGCGTACATCTGCATCTGCATCAGCAGCTTGTCGCCGTCGTCCACGATCAGCCGGTGGTACGCCTCCGCCATGGCGCGCAGCGCCTCTTCCCCCTCCAGCCCGTCCGACGCCTCGGCGAAGACCTCTCGGGAGTCCTCCAGGCAGCGTTCGGCCGCGGCGAGGAAGATGGCCTGCTTGTTGGGGAAGAGCCGGAAGAGGTACGGCTGCGAGACACCGACCCGCCGGGCGATCGCCTCGGTGGAGGTCCCCTGGTAGCCGCCCCGGGCGAACTCGGTGATCGCCGCCCGTACGACGCTCTCGCGCCGCTCTTCCGCACTCATCCTGGCCATGGAAGTAAGTTATTGCTCAATAACCATGACTGCAAGGCCACGGGGCGAACGCACACAAGTGAGGGGCGCCCCTCCGCGCAGCGTTCCGCGGAGGGGCGCCCCTCGTCCGTCCCCGTGTGCCGACCGGTGTGTCCCGGCCGGCGCGGCGGGTCCGGTACGCCTCAGGCGAGCCGGACCACGGCCCGGGACATCCCCAGCACCTTCTTGCCGTCGCACAGGGCGACCAGGTCCACCCGGACCAGGTTGTCGTCCAGCTTCGCCGCGACCTTGCCGCTGACCTCGATCAGCGCGCCCTTGTCGTCGTTGGGCACGACGACCGGCTTGGTGAACCGCACCCCGTAGTCGACGACCGCACCCGGGTCGCCGACCCAGTCCGTGACCACCCGGACCGCCTCGGCCATCGTGAACATGCCGTGTGCGATCACGTCCGGCAGCCCGACCTCCAGCGCGAACTTCTCGTTCCAGTGGATGGGGTTGAAGTCGCCCGAGGCGCCCGCGTACTGCACGAGCGTGGCCCGCGTCACCGGGAACGACTGCGCCGGCAGCTCCGTGCCGACCTCGACCGAACCGTACGAGACCTTCGCCGTCATCACGCCTCCTCGGCGGCGCGCGCCACCAGCTTCGTGAGCGCGGTGACCACCAGCTCACCGGTCTCGTCGTGCACGTCCCCGCGAATGTCGATGACGTCGTTGCCCGCCATGGACTTGATGCTCTCGATCGTCGAGGTGACCGTCAGCCGGTCTCCCGCCCGCACCGGCCGCACATAGGAGAACTTCTGGTCCCCGTGGACCACCCGGCTGTAGTCCAGGCCCAGCTGCGGGTCCTGCACGACCTGCCCGGCGGCCCGGTAGGTGATCGAGAAGACGAAGGTCGGCGGCGCGATCACATCGGCGTGACCGAGCGCACGGGCGGCCTCCGCGTCGACGTACGCCGGGTTGGCGTCGCCCACCGCCTCGGCGAACTCGCGGATCTTCTCCCGGCCGACCTCGTACGCCGGGGTGGGCGGATAGGTCCGCCCCACGAAGGACTGGTCGAGCGCCATGAGCTCGCTACCTCCTGATGGAACCTGGTGAAAAGAAACCTGGTGAAAAACGAATACGTACGGGCACACCCCGTGCGAGGGCGGCCGCGTACAACGACACGAGGCCGCCCCCAGAGGGGACGGCCTCGTGTACGAGCCTGATTCAGCGCGTTTCGCGGTGCGCGGTGTGCGAGTTGCAGCGCGGGCAGTGCTTCTTCATCTCAAGACGGTCCGGGTTGTTACGCCGGTTCTTCTTGGTGATGTAGTTCCGCTCCTTGCACTCCACGCAGGCCAGCGTGATCTTCGGGCGGACGTCGGTGGCAGCCACGTGAGTGCTCCTTGGACGGACGATGAACGGATGAACGCATAAAAGGGTAGCCGATCGAAGGACCGACCCAACCATCGGCTACCGTTAGTAGCGGTGACCGGACTTGAACCGGTGACACAGCGATTATGAGCCGCTTGCTCTACCGACTGAGCTACACCGCTTTGATGACTGAGTCCCCCCGCCGAAGCGGGGTTTCCCGATCACCAGAGCCCCAATGCGGAATCGAACCGCAGACCTTCTCCTTACCATGGAGACGCTCTACCGACTGAGCTATTGGGGCGAGCGAGGAAGACATTACACGGTCCCCGGCCCGTTGCCCAAATCCGTTTCTCCCCCGCCCTCGGCCCCTCGCTCCGGGGCCGTCCACACCCGCTGATCAGGGCTTGATCCAGCTCGAACGCCCCTGCGGAACGTGCCGGTCCGGCGGCCGGAGCAGGCTCACCGGTACGACTATTTCGCTCCTCCCGGACGCCGCCCCCGCACCCACCTAGGGTGTGGTCACTCCGTGTGATCTGCCCCCTCCCCTCAGATCTGCCCCCTCCCCAGGAGCGCGATGCCCGACAGCCAGCCACGGCGGCCCGACGACAACGCGCCCGACAGCGCGGACGCGGCCTCCCCCGCCGAGCCCCCCGCCCTGGTCCTCGGCGGCGCCAGGCTCATCGACGGCCGGGCCGTGGACGTACGCCTCAGCGGCAGCCGGATCGAGGCCGTCGGCACCGCGGGCAGCCTCGCCGGCCGCGGCCCCCGCGTCGACCTCCGCGGCTACCTCCTGCTCCCCGCACCCGCCGAGGTTCACGCCCACGGCGACACCGCCCTCACCGCGGACAGCGCGGGCCCCGGCAGCCCAGGACCCGCCTCCCACCGCACCGAGGACATCCAGCGCCGCGCCACCGAGGCCGCTCTCCTCCAGCTCGGCCACGGAGCCACCGCCCTGCGCACCCACGTCCGCATCGGCGACGTTCGGGGACTCGCCCCGCTGGAGGCCGTCCTGCAGTCCCGGCGGGCCCTGCGCGGGCTCGCCGACGTCCTGCCGGTCGCGGTCCCCCGGCTGCTCACCGGCATCGCCGGGGCGGACAGCCTCGCCATGCTCAAGGACGCGGTGAAGATGGGCGCGGCCGTCGTCGGCGGCTGCCCCGACCTCGACCCCGACCCGACGGGCTACACCGAGGCCGTCCTGGAGATCGCCGCAGAGCACGGCTGCCCGGTGGACCTGCACACCGACGGGGACGATCCGGCCCGGTTGGCCCGGCTCGCCTCGATGGCCGCCGGCCTGCGCCCCGGCGTCGTCCTTGGCCCCTGCGCCGGCCTGGCCCACCTGCCCCTGGACGCCGCGACCCGGGCCGCCGACGGGCTCGCCGCCGCCGGGATCACCGTGGTCTGCCTCCCCCAGGGCGGCTGCGCCGGCTCGGAGCGCCGCACGACCGCCCCCGTACGGCTGCTGCGCTCGGCGGGCGTGCGCGTCGCGGCGGGGAGCGGGGCGCTGCGGGATTCGGCCAACCCGGTGGGCCGGGGCGATCCGCTGGAGGCGGCGTACCTCCTCGCCTCGCAGGCGGGGCTCCGCGCCGAGCAGGCGTACGAGCTGATCTCGACGACCGCCCGCGCGGCCCTCGGCCTGCCCGACGTGCGCGTCGAGGCGGGCTTCCCCGCCGAACTCCTCGCCGTACGCGGCGACCGGCTCTCCGCCGCGCTCTCCCTCGGCTACAGCCGCATCGTGGTCCACCGCGGCCGGATCGTCGCCCGCACCAGCGCCGTACGGGAGTACTGCGACTCCGACCCGGACGCCGCTGCGGGGCCCGGCGGACTGCCGCGCCAGGGCCGCCCCGATCCGGGCCCGGGTTCCGGCGGCGGGCCGAGGAACTGAGCGCGACCCCGCCGCCGGGCGTACGGTCGTGGGTATGCGCATTGTCATCGCAGGTGGACACGGACAGATCGCACTGCGGCTGGAGCGGTTGCTCGCCGCACGCGGAGACGAAGCCGTAGGGATCATCCGCAACCCCCAACAGAGCCAGGACCTGACCGACGCCGGCGCCGAACCCGCCGTGCTGGACCTCGAATCGGCCACCGTGGAACAGGCCGCGGAGGTGCTGCGCGGCGCCGACGCGGCCGTCTTCGCGGCGGGCGCGGGCCCGAACAGCGGCACGGCCCGCAAGGACACCGTCGACCGCGACGCGGCCGTGCTGTTCGCCGACGCGGCCGAGGCGGCGGGCGTCCGCCGCTTCCTCGTCGTCTCCGCCATGGGCGCGGACCCCGATCACGCGGGGGACGAGGTCTTCGACGTGTACCTGCGGGCCAAGGGCGCGGCCGACGCCGCCGTTCGCGCCCGTACCGCGCTGGACTGGACGATCCTGCGCCCCGGCATGCTGACGACCGACGCGGGCACCGGCCAGGTCCTGCTGGCCGCCTCGACGGGCCGCGGCCCGATCCCCCGCGACGACGTGGCGGCCACGCTGGTGGAGTTGCTGGACACCCCGGCGACGGCGGGCCTCACACTGGAGGCGATATCGGGCGGCAAGCCGATCACGGTGGCCGTGAAGGACATCGCGGGCAACTGACCGCAGGGTTGGGGCATCCCGGGGCGGGCGCCGGGGAAAGGCGTCCGCCCACCTCGCGCCTCTCTCCGGGCAGCGGGAAAAGGCATCCGCTCGGGCCTCGCGCCTCTCCGGGCGGCGGCGGAGGGCGTCCGCCCGAGTCCCGCGCCTCCTTCGGACAACGAAGAAGCCCCCGACCGGAGAACCGGTCGGGGGCTTTTCGTCCTGTGGCGGCGCCAGGGTTCGAACCTGGGTAGGCTGAGCCGGCAGATTTACAGTCTGCTCCCTTTGGCCACTCGGGCACACCGCCTGGAACGACGCGTCGGATCTCGTGGTGAGCTCCTTGGCGACGACGTAAACAATACCTGATGACCAGGGGTGCTCCGCCACCTCATTGATCGGCGGCTGCCCGGGGTGGCGGTGGCTAGGCTTGCGCTGTATCCCCCGCACATACGACGCAAGGAGCCACACGTCATGGCCGACTCCAGTTTCGACATCGTCTCGAAGGTCGAGCGGCAGGAGGTCGACAACGCCCTCAACCAGGCCGCCAAGGAGATCTCCCAGCGCTACGACTTCAAGGGCACGGGCGCCTCGATCTCGTGGTCGGGCGAGAAGATCCTGATGGAGGCGAACGGCGAGGAGCGCGTCAAGGCGATCCTCGACATCTTCCAGTCCAAGCTGATCAAGCGCGGCATCTCGCTGAAGTCGCTGGACGCCGGTGAGCCGCAGCTTTCCGGCAAGGAGTACAAGATCTTCGCCTCCATCGAGGAGGGCATCTCCCAGGAGAACGCCAAGAAGGTGGCGAAGACGATCCGCGACGAGGGCCCGAAGGGCGTCAAGGCGCAGGTCCAGGGAGACGAGCTGCGGGTCAGCTCGAAGAGCCGGGACGACCTGCAGGCCGTTCAGGCGCTGCTGAAGGGCAAGGACTTCGAGTTCGCGATCCAGTTCGTGAACTACCGGTAGTCACGGCAGCCGGATGCGCTGCACCAGGGGGCACACCGCCGAGGCCGACCTCGACGGCGTGCCTCTTCCTGTCTCCCGCCGCGTTCCCGTCTCCCGCTCAGCGCGCGGCCCCGAGTGCGGGCGTGATGTCCGAATACCGCCAGTGGGAGGGCGTGGCCCGGGCGCACACTGGCGGTACGGATCGGGAAGGTGAGCAGGCGATGACGACGACGGTGTACGCACGGGTGGAGAGCCCGCTGGGCGAGTTGCTGCTGGTGGGCGAGGTGCCGGAAGGCGCGGCGATGGACGGGGGCGGCTCGGTCCGGCTGGTCTCGCTGTCGGTGCCCGAGCAGAAGGGCGGGGCGGTCGTCCGGGACGGCTGGCTCCACGCCCCGGAGGCGTTCACGGAGGTGGCCGGGCAGTTGGAGGCGTACTTCGCGGGGCGCTCGACCCGGTTCGACGTTCCGCTGGCCGAGGGCGTCGGTACGGAGTTCCAGCGGCGCGTCTGGGCGGCGCTGGAGTCGATCCCGTACGGGAGCACGGTGTCGTACGGGGAGGTCGCGGCGCGGGTCGGGGCCTCGGGCGCCGGGGTGCGGGCGGTGGGGACGGCGATCGGACGCAATCCGCTGCTGGTCGTGCGGCCGTGCCACCGGGTGATCGGCGCGGACGGGGCGCTGCGGGGCTACGCGGGCGGGCTGGAGCGCAAGAAGCTGTTGCTGGGGATCGAGGGCGGGGCGGGGCGGGCCGAAGCGTGACGCCCTCTCCCCGGCCGGGCTCCGGCAGCCCTTCGCCGGGCGGTCCGCCTTCTGACGGCCCGCCCCCGGACGATCCGGTCCTGGGCGGGCCGGTTTCGGGTGGTCCCGTCCCGGGTGGCTCCGTCCCAGGCGGCGCTGTCCCGGACGATCCGGTCTTGGGCGGGCCCTCTCTCGACGGGCTGTTCCGACGGCCCCGGCAGGTGGTGGCGCCGGGGGCCGTCCATGTGCCGGAGTGGCTGTCGCCGGAGCGGCGGGCGGAGTTGGTGGTGGCGTGCCGTCAGTGGGCGCGAGGGCCCGTCCCGTTCCGGCAGACGGTGTTGCCCGGCGGCGGGGTGATGTCGGTGCGGACGGTGTGCCTGGGGTGGCACTGGCAGCCGTACCGGTACGCGCGTACGGCCGACGACGTGAACGGCGCGCGGGTGGCGCCCTTCCCGCAGTGGCTGGGCGATCTGGGGCGGGCCGCGGTGGCCGAGGCGTACGGGGACGAGGACGCGGCGCGGGCGTACGCCCCGGACACCGCGTTGATCAACTTCTACGACGACGCGGCGCGGATGGGCATGCACCAGGACAAGGAGGAGCGGTCGGGCGCTCCCGTGGTGTCGTTGAGCATCGGGGCGCGGTGCGTGTTCCGCTTCGGCAACACGGAGGGGCGGGGGCGGCCGTACACGGACGTGGAGTTGGCGTCCGGGGATCTGTTCGTGTTCGGCGGGCCGTCGCGGTTCGCGTTCCACGGGGTGCCGAAGGTGTACCCGGGAACGGCCGACCCGGCAGCGGGGCTGCGGGCCGGCCGGCTGAATCTGACGCTGCGGGAGACCGGGATGGCGTCGCGGGACGCGTAGGGCCTGTGGTCGCCGCTCGGCAGGCGGCAGTCCGACGGCAGGCCCTGGGTGAGCGGGACCGGTCGAAGTCCGGTCAGCGGCGGTCGCGGGAGTGGCCGAACAGCAGCCGGTAGGCGATCAGCAGGACCAGGGAGCCGGCTATGGCGGCGATCCAGGTCGCGGTGTCGTAGAAGTCGTTGCTGATGGGCCGGTCCAGGAACTGGCTGGAGAGCCAGCCGCCGACGAAGGCCCCGGCGATCCCGATGAGGGTCGTGCCGATGACGCCGCCCGGGTCGCGCCCCGGGAGGAGGATCTTGGCGATGAGTCCGGCGAGCAGGCCGAGAACGATCCAACTGATGATGCTCATGTCGTTGCACCTACCCCTTGCTTGGTCTTGGACTCGAAGACGCGGCGGGCAGGTGTTCGGTTGCTCGGGGGCCGCGCGGCGGTTCCGCTCAGGGGCTTCGGCGGGGTGGCGGGAACGCCGCGCGGGGCGGTCGGTCAGCGGGCAGCGAAGGGCTGGTCGGTGGGGACGATCTCCTTGCCGAAGGGCATCAGGGAGACGGGGATCAGCTTGAAGTTGGCGATGCCCAGGGGGATGCCGATGATCGTGATGCACAGGGCGATGCCGGTGGTGATGTGCCCCAGGGCGAGCCACCAACCGGCGAGGACCAGCCACAGGACGTTGCCCACGCACGAGGGCGACCCGGCGTCGCGGCGGTCGACGACGGTGTACCCGAAGGGCCAGAGGGCGTAGACGCCGATCCTGAAGGCGGCGAGCCCGAAGGGTATGCCGATGATCGTGATGCAGAGCAGGACCCCTGCGAGCAGGTAGCCGAGGAACATCCAGAACCCGCAGAGGATCAGCCAGATGATGTTCAGAAGGGTCTTCATGGGCGGTGACCTGCCATCTGTTCGAGTCGGGCGATGCGCTCCGCCATCGGCGGATGGGTGGAGAACATTTTCGCCATGCCCTGCCCGGGGCGGAACGGGTTCGCGATCATCATGTGGCTCGCGGTCTCGATCTTCGGTTCGGGCGGCAGCGGGAGCTGCTTCGTCCCGGCGTCGAGCTTGCGCAGGGCGGCGGCGAGGGCCAGCGGGTCTCCGGTGAGCTGGGCCCCGGAGGAGTCGGCCTCGTACTCGCGGGAGCGGCTGACGGCGAGCTGGATGATCGAGGCGGCGAGCGGCCCCAGGATCATGATCAGGAGCATGCCGAGCAGGCCGGGCCCCTCGTCGTCGTTGGAGCGGCCCACCGGGATCAGCCAGGCGAAGTTGACCAGGAACATCACGACGGAGGCCAGGGCCCCGGCGACGGACGAGATGAGGATGTCCCGGTTGTAGACATGGCTCAGCTCGTGGCCGAGGACGCCGCGCAGCTCCCGTTCGTCGAGGATCTGGAGGATGCCCTCGGTGCAGCAGACCGCGGCGTTGCGCGGGTTGCGGCCGGTGGCGAACGCGTTGGGCGCCTGCGTCGGCGAGATGTAGAGGCGCGGCATCGGCTGGCGGGCCGCCGTGGACAGCTCGCGGACGATCCGGTAGATCTGCGGCGCCTCGAACTCGCTGACGGGGCGGGCGCGCATGGCGCGCAGGGCGAGCTTGTCGCTGTTCCAGTAGGCGTACGCGTTGGTGCCGACGGCTACGAGGAGCGCGACGACGAGTCCCGTACGGCCGAAGAAACTGCCGATGACGATGATGAGTGCGGACAGTCCCCCGAGGAGTACGGCGGTCTTCAGCCCGTTGTGCCGGCGGTGCACGGTACGCCCTCCAAGTGGTGCAGCAGGGGAACCCTTTGCGTGGTGGTGCTCCACTCCCAGTGGAGCCTCCTGCACTGGTCAACGCCAGGCGGGAGGAGCTAGTTCCCTTGTGCGTGCGGCCGGAGGGCGGGGACGGTGCCGCGTGTTCGGGCCGGTCGGGCCCCCGGACCCGTACGGAGGGGCGCTGGGCCGTACGGGTGGCGGGGTGCGCCGTGGAGGAGCTGGGGGTGCCGGTGGGCCGGTGCGTCGCGGTGGTGAGGTTCGTCTCAGTGGCGTGCCCGCCGGCGCTGAGGTTCGTCCCGGTGGCGCCGTGATGCGTCCCGGTGGCGCTGTGCGGGTGTGTCCCCGGTCAGTGCTGCTGGGCGGGGAGCTTGGCCAGGGCGAGCGCCTCGGGGTCGGGCTGGACCTCGCTGGTGCAGTACCCGCAGCGGGAGGCGACGGCGGGGATCTCGCTGAAGCAGCGCGGGCAGTCGCGGAGGGCGGCCTTGATGTCGGGCGCCTCTTCCTTCGCGAACCGGTTCTGCACCTTGGCCATGGGGACCACGACGCAGAAGTAGAGGACCGCCGCGGTGATCAGGAAGGCGATGGCGGCGCTGACGAAGAGGCCGTAGGGGAAGTCGACGCCGTCGACCGTGTAGTGGGCCTTGCTGAAGTCTCCGGTGCCGCGGGTGGCGAGACCGATCAGCGGGGTGATGAAGGCGTTGCTGAAGCCCGTGACGACGGCGGTGAAGGCGGCTCCCACGGCGAGGCCGATCGCCATCGAGATGACGTTCCCGCGCAGGATGAAGTCCTTGAACCCGTTCAGCACTGCTCTCTCTCCTCCTGAGCCCGACGTGTCCACGTCGAATACGTGACGTATGCAGCCAAGACCATGCCCTGTGGCGGGGGCCGCGGGCAAACCGATCTTGCGGGGGCGGGAGGGGTCAGAACAGGCTGACGGAGGCGAAGCGCAGGACCGCCTGCGGGGCTCCGGAGAGCAGGATTCCGGCGGCGGCGGTGAGGACGATCGCGGTGGTGAGGGGGGTGGGGGCGCGGAATCGGCGCGGGCGGGCACGGGGCTCTTCCCCGGTGTCCGGAGCGGCCGTTTCCGGGGCTCCCTCCGGCGTACGGAAGAGGCTCGCGGTCCACTGAAGGTAGTAGTACAGGGCGATCACCACGTTGACGGCCATGACGACGGCGAGCCAGCCGAGCCCCGCGTCCACCGCCGCCGAGAAGACGGTCACCTTGGCGAAGAGCCCGATGATGCCGGGCGGCAGTCCGGCCAGGCAGAGCAGGAAGAACCCGAGCGCCAGGGCGGCCAGGGGGCGGGTGGCGTACAGGCCCCGGTAGTCGGTGAGCCGGTTGCCGGGGTGCGTACGGGAGACCAGGGCGGCGACCGCGAACGCGCCCAGGTTCACGACGGCGTACATGAGGGCGTACGCGACGGTCGAGCCGATCTGTTCGTCGCTGGAGTACGCGGCGGCGGCGATCGGGACGAGGAGGTAGCCGGCCTGGGCGACGGAGGACCAGGCGAGGAGGCGGACGGCGCTGCGGGCGCGGTCGGCCCGTTGCCGGACGGCCGCGACGTTGCCGACGGTCATGGTGAGCGCGGCGAGGACGGCGAGGGCGGGCCCCCAGACGTCGGCGTACGAGGGGAAGGCGACGACGGTCACCAGGATGAGGCCCGAGAACCCGACGGCCTTTCCGACGACGGAGAGGTAGGCGGCGATCGGGAGGGGCGCGCCGACGTAGGTGTCGGGGACCCAGAAGTGGAAGGGCGCGGCGGCCGTCTTGAAGGCGAAGCCGACGAGCGTCAGGGTCACTCCGGTCTTGGCGAGGGTGTCGAGGACCGGGGTCACGTCGTCGAGCCGGGCGGCGATCTCGGTGAGGTGCAGGGTGCCGGTGGACGCGTACACGAAGCTGACGCCGAGCAGCATGACCGCGGTCGCGACGACGGAGGAGAGGAAGAACTTGAGCGCGGCCTCGGAGGAGCGCCGGTCGCCGCGTTTGATGCCGACGAGGGCGAACGCGGGCAGGGAGGCGACTTCGAGGGCGACGACGAGGGTGGCGAGGTCGCGGGCGGCGGGCAGCAGGGCCGCTCCCGAGGCGGAGGCCAGGAGCAGGAACCAGTACTCCCCCGCCGGCAGCCTGCGGGTGTCGTCGAGCGAGAGGAGGACGGTGAGGAACGCGCCGCCGAGGACGAGGGCCTGGATGACGACGGTGAAGTGGTCGACGGTGTAGCTGCACGCCTGGACGCCGGTGGTGAGGCAGAAGGTGGAGCGGTCGCCGGCGCGCAGGGGGATCAGGAGGGCGAGGGCGGCGGCGAGGGCGGTGAGGGCCCCGTAGCCGAGGAGCCGTTTGCGGGGCGCGGGCAGGAACAGGTCGGCCACCAGGACGACCAGGGCGGCCAGCGCGGTGAGCGTGGGCGGCGCGATGGCGAGCCAGTCGATGGACTGGACGAGGCTGGGGGCGTCGGCCGCGGCGAGACTTCCGGCCGTGGCGCCGATGCCGGGGCCGCCCGGGGCGGGCACGGCGGCCGGGCCCGGGGAGTGCGCGATGAGGGTGCCGGCGGTGGCGCCGAGGGCCGCCGTCACGACTTGCCTCCCGAGAGGAGCTTCTGCACGGCCGGGTCGGTGAGGCCGAGGAGGACGGCGGGCCAGAGTCCGGCGAGGACGGTGAGGGCGACGAGCGGGGTCCAGGCGGCGGCTTCGTACGGCTGGACGTCGGCGAGCTGCGGGGCGGGCGGGGCCTGCGGGGCGCCGGGGGTGGGCGGGGCTTGCAGAGTGCCGGGGGTGGTCGGGGCTTGCAGGGGGCCGGAGGTTGGTGAGGCAGCCGGGGCCGGAGTGGCGGCCGGGGGCTGCGGGGTGCCTGGTGCGGCTGGGGCCTGCGGGGCGTCCGGGGCTGATGCAGCTGACGGGGTCGGTGTGGTGGCCGGGGTCGTACGGGCGGGGAGGGCGTGCTCGCCCATGCAGACGCGGCGGACCACGATGAGCATGTACGCGGCGGTGAGCAGGGTGCCGAACGCCCCGATGGCCATGAAGGTGCGGAACGCCGGGCGGCTGAGCCCTTCGGCCGGGCTGTACGCGCCGAACAGGGTCAGCATCTCGCCCCAGAATCCGGCCAGTCCGGGCAGGCCGAGCGAGGCGACGGCGGCGAAGGCGAGCAGCGCGCCGAGGCGGGGCGCGCGGCCGTAGAGCGCCGCGCCGGTCGCTCCGGCGAGGGTGTCGAGGTCGGCGGTGCCGTAGCGGTCCTTGACCGCGCCGACCAGGAAGAAGAGCAGGCCGGTGATGAGGCCGTGGGCGATGTTCGCGAACAGCGCTCCGTTGACGCCGGTGGGCGTCATGGTGGCGATGCCGAGCAGGACGAAGCCCATGTGGCCGACGGAGGAGTAGGCGATGAGCCGCTTGAGGTCCCCCTTGGCCCCGGTACGGGCGAGGGCCAGGCAGGCGAGCGAGCCGTAGACGATGCCGACGACGGCGAACGCGGCGAGGTACGGCGCGAAGGTCCGCATGCCGTCCGGGGCGGCGGGGAGCAGGATGCGGACGAACCCGTACGTTCCCATCTTCAGCAGGACGCCCGCGAGGAGCACCGATCCGACCGTGGGGGCGGCGGTGTGGGCGTCGGGCAGCCAGCTGTGCAACGGCCACATCGGGGTCTTCACGGCGAGGCCGAGTCCGATCGCGAGAACGGCGATGACCTGCACGGACGTGGTGAGACCGCGGCCGTTGTCAGTGGCGAGTGCCACCATGTCGAAGGTGCCGCTCTTCAGCCCGACGAGGAGCAGGCCCAGCAGCATGACGACCGAGCCGAGCAGTGTGTAGAGGATGAACTTCCAGGCGGCCGCCTGCCGTTGGTCGCCGCCCCAGCGGTTGATGAGGAAGTACATCGGGATGAGGACCATCTCGAAGGCGAGGAAGAAGAGCAGCAGGTCGAGGACGGCGAAGGTGGCGAGGGTGCCGGACTCCAGGAGGAGGACGAGGGCGACGAACGCCTTCGGTGAGGGGCCCGCGGGCGGCTTGAAGTAGCTGTACAGCGCGCAGAGGAAGGTCAGCAGCGCGGTCAGGACCAGGAGGGGGAGCGAGATGCCGTCGATGCCGAGGTGGATGCGGACGTCGAGCGCCGGGATCCAGCTGATGTCGGTGGTGGCCTGCATCGTGGCGGGGTGGTCGTGGTCGAAGCCGACGGCCAGGACGATCGCGGCGATGAGGACGGCGCCGGTGACGGTCACGCCGTGGCGGAGCACGGCCTGGTCGGGGTTCCTGCCCTTGAGGCCGGGCGGGGCCGGGAGCAGGGCCGCGACGGCGCCGAGGAGCGGGCCGACGACGATGAACGCCAGAAGGAACTGCATCACGGACGGGCTGATATCGATCACGGTCACGACCCCGCGTTGACGTTGGCGAAGACGACGGCGGCGATCGCCAGGACGAGGGACCCGGCGAGCAGGGCGCTGACGTAGGTCTGCACGTTGCCGGTCTGAGCCCGGCGGACGGCGGTGCCGAGGAGGCGGGTGACGGCGCCCGTTCCGTTGACGTAGGTGTCGACGACCGCGCGGTCCAGGAAGCGGACGATCCGTGCCGCCCCCTGGACGGGCCGGACGAACAGCGCCGAGTAGAGCGCGTCGAGGTGGAATCCGGTGGCCGCGTGGCGGTGGAGGGGGCCGAGGAGGAGCCTGCCGGGGTCGGCCGGGTCGGGGGCGCCCGCGATGGTGCCGTAGACGGCGGTGTGGGACCTCATGGCCTCGGCTTCGACGAGGGCGGGCTCCGCGCCGGGGTGCGCGGTGACGGCGCCGATGGGGGTGCGGGCGGCGAGGGCGGTGGTGTGCCGCCAGGCGCCGTAGGTGACGAGTCCGCCGACGAGCGTGACGCCGGTGGACAGGACGGCGGTGGTGAGGGACGGCGTGAGGGCGTGCCCGTCGAACCAGTCGCCGAGCAGGCCGGCGGTGAGGCCGAAGCCGATGGTGGGCACGGTCAGGATCCACAGGACGGAGGTCATCGCGAGGGGCTGCCGGCCGTGGTCGGGGGCCTCGGCCCCGCGCCCGCGGAAGGCGAGGAGCCAGAGGCGTACGGCGTAGGCGGCGGTCAGGACGGCGGCGAGGAGCCCGGCGACCAGGATCGTCCAGCCCGCGGCGGCCGGGGCGACGGTCCGGTCCCCCAGCGCGGTGTGCTCGGCGGCGACGAGGACGGCTTCCTTGGAGAAGAAGCCGGCGAACGGCGGGACGGCGGCGAGCGCGAGCAGGGCGACCGTCATCGTCCAGTAGGCGTCCGGGACGCGGCGGGCGAGTCCGCCCGTCCGGGCCATGACGGCCAGCGAGTTGGTGCCGGCGGCGTGGATGACGACGCCCGCGGCGAGGAAGAGGACGGCTTTGAACGCACCGTGCGAGATCAGGTGGAAGACGGCCGCGCCCCGGTCGCCGACCGCGAGGGCGCCCGACATGTAGCCGAGCTGGCCGATGGTCGAGTAGGCGAGGACGCGTTTGATGTCGTCCTGGGCGAGGGCGGCGAGCCCGGACCCGACCATCGTGACGGCCGCCATCGCGGCGAGGACGACGAGCGCCGCGCCGGAGGCCGCGAAGACGGGCAGCAGGCGGGCCACGACGTAGATGCCGGCGGCGACCATCGTCGCCGCGTGGATGAGCGCGGAGACGGGGGTGGGGCCGGCCATCGCGTCGGGCAGCCAGGTGTGCAGGGGGAACTGGGCCGACTTGCCCGCGACGCCCGCGAGGAGCAGCAGGGCGATGAGGGTCGGGTGGTCGAGTCCGCCGTTGCCGACCGCCGCGAGGACCTTGGTGATGCGGAAGCTGCCGGTGTCGGCGGCGAGCGCGAACAGACCGATCAGGAAGGGGACGTCGCCGAGCTTGGTGACCAGGAACGCCTTGAGGGAGGCGGCACGGGCCTCGGGCGTCTCCCAGTAGTGCCCGACGAGGAAGTACGAGCAGATGCCCATGACCTCCCAGCCGACCAGGAGCACCATCAGGTCGCCGGAGTAGACGACCAGCAGCATGGCGGAGGTGAAGAGGGAGACGAGGGCGGCGTAGGAGGGGTAGCGGGCGTCGTCGCGGAGGTAGGCCGTGGAGTAGAGCTGTACGCAGGTGGCGACGACGGTGACGAGGACGGCGACCAGGACGGCGAACCCGTCGAGGTGCAGCGCCAGGTCGATGGGGACCGAGCCGGTGGGGGTGAGCTGGGTGGCGGCGTCGACGGCCCGTCCGCCGCCCTGGCGGACGGCGACGAGCACCGCGAGCACGGCGGCGGTGAGGGTCGGGAGGATCGCGAGCGGCCGGACGAACCCGGGGGCGGTACGGCCTGCGGCGAGGACGGCGAGGGCGCCGATGAACGGGAGGAGGGGGACGAGAGCGGCGAGGGTCGTGGTGGTCACGCGGTGGCCTCGGCCTTCTTCGTCCTGCCTGCGTTCTTCTTCGTGGTGCCCGCGTTCCCGCCCGGCCCGTCGGCCGGGGTCGCGGGCCCCCGACGGTCCGCGTCGTCGGCCCCGGAGGTCTCGGGGAGGTCTTCGGCGGCGTCGGTCTCGGCGGTGTCGCGGAGCCGGTCGATGTCGGAGGTGCCCCGGTTGCGGTGGACGGCCAGGACGATCGCGAGGCCGATGCCGATCTCGGCGGCGGCGATGGCGATGGTGAAGAGCGTGAGGGCCTGACCGGAGTGGAGGGTGTCGCGGAGCCAGACGTCGAAGGCAACGAGGTTGAGGTTGACGGCGTTGAGCATCAGCTCGACGGACATCAGGACCAGGATCGCGTTGCGGCGGGCGAGGACACCGTACAGACCGACGCAGAAGAGGAGGGCGGCGAGCACGGCGGGATAGGCGAGGTGCATCAGCGCTGCTCCTCCTGGCCGGGTGCGTCGGCCTCACGGGGCGTACGGGCGCGGGAGGGGGTGGACCTGTCGCCGGGGGCGGGACGGGCCTCGGCCTTCGTATCGGTGCCCGCGGTTTCGGCCCCTGGGGCCTCGGCCTTCGTGTCGGCGGCCGTGCCCGTGCCCGTATCCGCGTCCGTGTCGCGTTTGCGGGAGAGGACGATCGCGCCGACGAGGGCGGCGAGCAGCAGTACGGAGAGGGCCTCGAAGGGCAGGACCCAGTTGCGGAACAGGAAGGCGCCGGTGACCTCGGTGGAGCCCTGGGCCGGTCCGTCGAGCTCGATCCACGTGGTGCGGAAGGCGTCGGTCACGACCCAGACGAGGGCCGCCGCGGCGGCGACGGCCACCCCGAGGGCGACCGGGCGGTTGCCCGAGTCGGCGTCCGGGGAGCGGCCGACGGGGGCCCGGGTGAGCATCAGGCCGAACAGGAGGAGGACGACGATGGATCCGACGTAGATCAGTACCTGCACCCAGGCGATGAACTCCGCGGTGAGCAGCAGGTACTCGACGGCCAGCCCGCCGAGCGCGACGACCAGCCAGAGCGCGGCGTGCACGAGCTGCCTGGTCGTGACGGTGATGACGGCGGCCCCGAGGGTGACGAGGCCGACGAGGAGGAACGCGATCTCGACGCCGGACGGGGACAGGAAGCCGGGGTGGCCGCCGGCGGCTGAGGCGAGCGTGAGAGGGGCGGTGTGCGACGTCACGGGGTCCCTCCGTTCTCGTCCTGCCCCGCCGGCTGTTCCCGCTGCTCCTGTGCGAGCTGGGCGGCGAGCTTGTCCGCGGCCTTGCGGGCGGCGGCGATCTCCTTGGGCTCCTCGGCGGCCGGGTCGAGCGCGGGCGGCTCCGGCACGGTCCACATCCACTCGCGGAGCTTGTCGCGCTCGTGGGTGAGTTCGTGGATGTCCGTCTCCGCGTACTCGAACTCGGGCGACCAGAACAGCGCGTCGAAGGGGCACACCTCGATGCAGATGCCGCAGTACATGCAGAGGGAGAAGTCGATGGCGAAGCGGTCGAGGACGTTCCGGCTGCGCTCGCGGCCACCGGGGGCGGCGGGCGGGGAGGTCTCCTTGTGGGAGTCGATGTAGATGCACCAGTCGGGGCACTCACGGGCGCAGAGCATGCAGACCGTGCAGTTCTCCTCGAACAGCCCGATGACGCCCCGCGAGCGGGGCGGGAGTTCGGGCTGGACCTCGGGGTACTGCTCGGTGACGGTCTTCCTCGTCATCGTGCGCAGGGTGACGGCGAGGCCCTTGGCCAGGCCGGATCCGGGGAGCGGGGGCATCAGTTGATCGCCACCTTCACGATGCCGGTCAGCGCGATCTGCGCGAGGGCGAGCGGAACGAGCGTGGTCCAGGCGAGCTTCTGCAACTGGTCCTCACGCAGACGCGGGTAGCTGACGCGCAGCCAGATGACGACGAACGCGAGCACGGCGGTCTTGAGCAGCGTCCAGAGCCAGCCGAGCCCGTCGGCGCCGAACGGGCCGTGCCAGCCGCCCAGGAAGAGGACGGCGGTCAGGGCGCACAGGACGACGATGCCCGCGTACTCGGCGAGGAGGAACAGGGCGAACCGCAGCCCCGTGTACTCGGTGTACGCGCCGAAGATGATCTCGGAGTCGGCCACGGGCATGTCGAACGGGGGCCGCTGGAGTTCGGCGAGCCCGGCCGTGAAGAAGACCAGCGCGCCGATGATCTGCCAGGGCAGCCACCACCACTGGAAGCCGTCGAGGATGCCGGTGAGCGAGACCGTGCCGGCGGCCATGGCCACGGAGGCGGCGGCCAGGAGCATCGGCAGCTCGTAGGAGAGGAGTTGCGCGGCGGTGCGGAGGCCGCCGAGGAGGGAGAACTTGTTGGCGGAGGCCCAGCCGCCCATGAGCGACCCGAGCACGCCGACGCCCATGACGGCGAGCACGAAGAAGATGCCCGCGTCGACGGCCTGGCCCACCGCCCCGTCGCCGGGCCCCACCGGGATGACGGCGAGGACGAGGAGATACGGGAGGAGGGCGACGGCGGGGGCGAGCTGGAAGACGCGGCGGTCGGCGGCGGCCGGAACCACGTCTTCCTTCTGCGCGAACTTCACCCCGTCCGCGACGAGCTGGGCCCAGCCGTGGAAGCCGCCCGCGTACATGGGGCCGAGCCGGCCCTGCATGTGGGCCATCACCTTGTGTTCCGTCTGCCCCACGAGGAGCGGGGCGACCAGGAAGACGGCGAAGACGATGGCCAGGCGGAGGGCGACGTCGGACACGTCGTTCACTCGGGATCGCCTCCGGCGGGGTGGTCTGGGCGGGGGTGGGGGTGGTCGCCCGCGCCTGCCT
>NZ_JNZZ01000008.1 GCF_000717645.1 Streptomyces californicus | reverse complement strand
CCCGAGCCGCCGCCCGCCCCGAGCCCCCTCCCCACCTCGCCCCCACGCACCCCCGCCCCCTCCCGTCCCACGTATGAATTCCGGCGCGCCGGTCATACTGGGCCAGACAGGGAGCAGGTACGGATCAAGCACGGCCCGGCGTACGGATCAGGCTCCGGGTGACCGGTGGGCGGCGGTGGAGGAGGGTGGAGGCATGGGCGATGACGAGAGCTGGGCCGGTGCGCTGCACCGGCTCTGGCAGGCCGCTTCGCGCGCCGAGGAGGTCGGTGCGCTGGCCGACGACATCTACGCTCCGCTCCTCGCCACCCCCGGCGTCCACCACGTCGTGGGCACCCGGTGGGACGACGACGCGACCCTGCGGTACATGCGGGCCCTCAGCGCCGGGGGTGACGACCCGGTGATCGTCGCGACCGCCCGCTCGCTGCCGGGGGCCGCCGTCCGTGAGCCGGACGGGGAGCCCGTCGTGACCCGGGCCGCCGTCGCCGACCTCGACGACGGGGTGTGGCCGGAGGCGGAGTTCCTGCGGAAGTCGCCGGGGGCGTGCGTCGTGGCGTGCACGTTCCGGCTCGACCGGCGGGGCTGGGCCGCGCTCAGCGTCGCCGTGGACGCCTCGGCCGACGCGGAGGGCATCGCCCGCCGCCTGGCGCAGACCGTCGACGTCATCGTCGCCTGCCACACCGGCATCCTCCAGCGCGGCCAGGCGGCCCGCCGGGGCGCCCGCGACGCCCTGCTCGCCGAGGCGTCGCTCCAGATGGACTCGTCCCTGGACGTCGAGGACACCCTCAGACGGGTGGCCCGGATCGCCGTCCCGGCCGTCGCGGAGGGCTGCCTGGTCCACCTGCTGCGCCAGGACGGGCCCGAGTTCGTCGCCGCCACCCACGTGGCCGTACGGCAGCAGCGCGCGCTGGAGGCCGCGGGCCGCGACGATCCGTGGCTGGCGGCCCTGCTCGACCGGCGCGGCGACGGCGACCTGGCGGTGTTCCTGAGCGGCGCCGCCCTCGAAGGGTCCCCGTTCGCCGCGTCCGGCCCCGCCGGGTCGGGACCGGGCGGCCGGCACCCCACGGTGGTCAGCGTCAGCACCCTGCGCGCCCGGGGCCGCGTCGTCGGCAGCATCACCTTCGTCTACCAGCGCCCCGAGGACCGGCTGCCCGACAGCGCCTTCCTCGACAGCCTCGCCTCCCGCGCCGCCCTCGCCATCGACAACGCCCTGCTGTACGAGCTGCGCCGCACCACGGTCCTCTCCCTCCAGGAGCACCTGCTCCCCTCGAAGCTGCCCGCCATCGCGGGGTGGGACCTGTCGGCGAGCTACGAGGTCGGCGACCCGATGCTCGACGTCGGCGGCGACTTCTACGACGCCGTGCCCCGCCCGGACGGCAGCGTCGCCCTCCTCATCGGCGACGTCTGCGGGCGCGGCGCGGAGGCCGCCGCCCTCACCGGCCTGGCCCGGCACACCCTGCGCACCCTCCTGGAGGAGGGCACCGACCCCGGCACCGCCCTGAGCCGGCTCAACCGGGCGCTGCGCCAGGAGGGGGCGAGCCGCTTCCTCACCGCGGTCGTCGTGACGATGGCGCCCCGCGCCGACGGCACCGTCCGGCTCACCACGTGCAGCGCCGGACACCCGCGCCCGCTGGTGCTCCGCGCGGACGGCTCCATCGGCGAGATCGTCTCCGGCGGGCTGCTCCTCGGCGTCCTGGACGACGTCTCGTACGAGAGCCACGAGGACTCCCTCGACCCCGGCGACGCCCTCGTGCTGTTCACCGACGGGCTGACGGAGTCCCGGGAGGCGGACGGCACCTTCTTCGAGAGCGTCCTGCCGCAGCGCCTCTCCGCCCTGCGCGGCAGCGACGCCGCCCGCATCGCGGAGTCCCTGGCCCGGCAGGCCAGGAACTTCCGAGCCTCCGGTCAGGACGACATCGCCCTGCTCGTGGCCCGCTGGAACGGCGCCTCGCCGTCCGACGGCCTGACCCCCCTGGAAACCCTGCTCGAACAGGCGGCAATGCGATGACCGGTGACGGACTGATCCTGGTGGTCGAGGACTCGGAGGAGGACACCGAGGCCATCCAGCGCGCCCTGTCCCGCTCGCGCCCGCTGGTGGACCTGGAGTTCGCCCCGCGCAGCGAGGCCGTGATCCCTCGCCTGCTGGACCCCGCCGCCCGCACCCCGGACCTGCTGCTCCTCGACCTCAACATGCCGGGCATGGACGGCCTGACGCTGCTCTCGCAGCTGCGCGCCCACACCGCGTGCGCCTCGCTGACCGTGGTGGTCTTCACCTCCTCCACGGCCTCGGCGGAGGAGGACGCCTGCTACGCGGCGGGCGCGGACAGCTACATCTACAAGCCGGTCAACTTCGAGCTGTTCCGGACGGTCCTCCAGGGCGCGGTCGACTTCTGGCTGCCGCGCGAGGCGGACGGCGCGGTCACGGCCGGCCCTACGGCTGCTCCCCCAGCGTGAACCAGACCGCCGTGCCGGGGCCGCCGCCGCAGTCGGGGTCCGGTGCGGCGGCCGGGCTCTCCAGCCACAGGCGTCCGCCGTGCCGCTCCACGATCCGCTTGACCACGGCGAGGCCGACGCCCGAACCGCCGCCCCGCTCGTCGCGGCGGTGCAGCCGGCGGAACAGCTGAAGCACGTCCGCCTGCTGCGCGGCCGGGATGCCGATGCCGTTGTCCCGGACGACGAGCGCCGTCACCGTGCCCGCGCCGCCGTCATCGCCCGTCGTACCGACAGTGGAACCCGCGCCCCCGTCCGTACCTGCACCAGAGCCCTCGGCACCGTCCGTACCGGCACCGGCACCCGTGCCCCCGGCCGCGACACCCTCGCCCGTCCCGTCCTCCGCCTCCGGCGCCGGGACCCGTACCGCCTCGATCCACACCCGGCGCTCGCCCGTGCCCTCGTCCGCCGCGTACTTCGCCGCGTTCACGAGCAGGTTCTCCAGCACCTCGCGCAGCCGCTCCCGGTCCGCGCGCAGCCGGGGCAGGGCCGCCGGGCGCACCAGCGTCACCCCGCGCTCGGCGAGCCGGCCCCCGGCCACCTCCAGCGCGTCGTCCAGCACCTCGTCCACCGACAGCGCCTCGCGCTCCAGCCCCACCTGCCCCAGCCGGGAGAAGTGCAGCAGCGAGTCCAGCAGCCCGTCCATCCGCTCCGCGAGCCGCCGCACGGTGGTCAGCCTGCGCAGGGACGTCGCGTCCAGTACGGCCCCGGCGTCCTCGACGATGAACGCGGCGGCGTTCGAGATGCCCCGCAGCGGCTCCTTGAGGTCGTGGGCCGCCGCGTGCGCGAAGGAGTCCAGGTCCTCGTTGGTCCGCGACAGCTCCGTGTTCCGCGCCTCCAGCGCCACCACCTGCCGGGACAGCAGCCCCGACACCTCGCGCCACAGCTCGGCGGCGACCACCCGCTGCGCCGGGGTCCACGGCATGCTCCGCCCGCGTACGGTCGCCCGGTAGACGGCCGCCGAACCGCGCGGGGTCAGCCGTTCGCCGCCGGGCCCCGTACGCACCGGGCGGGCCGGGTCCGCGGCCCACTCCCGGGGCGCGGGCTGCTCGTGGCGCCACCACGCCAGCAGGTCGCCGTCCCGGTTGAACGGCAGGAAGAGGAGCCCGGCGGGAATGCCCTGCTCCTCCGCCTCCTCCGTCTCCAGGCCCAGCGCCTCCGGCAGCCGGTCCGTGCTCCACACCTCGCCGACCGGGGCCTCCCGGGCGAGCTGCGCGAGCAGTCTGGGCAGCGCGTCGGGCAGCCGGTCCCCCGCCGTCAGCGTCTCCGTGCCCCGCAGCAGGACCGCCCCGTCCGCGCTGAGCAGTTCGGCCAGTCCGGAACCGGGCCGCATCAGCGCGTCCGGCGCCGGGGAGGCGAGCCGGGCGAGCAGGGTGGCGAGCGTGCGCCGGTTGCGGGCCAGCTCGTCCGCCTCCTCGCGCCCGGCGACGGCGGCCAGTTGCAGCGACAGGGCGATCCCGAAGAACTCGCACGCCGCCCGCACCTCGGGCGTCAGCAGCCTCGGCTCGTCGCCGTGGCAGGCGATCAGCCCCCACAACTCCCCGTCGTGCAGCAGCGATACGGACATGGACGAGGCCACCCCGATGTTGCGCAGGTACTCCAGGTGGTAGCCGGAGACCGTCCGCAGCACGGACGCCGAGAGGTCCAGCGGCCGGCCCGTCTCCTCCCGCAGCTCGGGGAGGAGCCCGGCGGTGCGGTCGTCCACGTCGCCGATGACCCGGATCCAGTTGCGGGCGTAGAGGCGGCGGGCCTGCGGCGGGATGTCGCTGGCCGGGAACCAGAGCCCGAGCCACGGCTCACGCCCCTCGTTGCGCGCCTCCGCGATCACCTGGCCGGGCCCGTCGCGGCCGTCGAAGCGGTACGCCACCACCCGGTCGTACCCGGTGAGCGCCTGGACCTCGCGGACCGCGGCCGCGCAGCACTCGGTGACGTCGGAGGCGCCCTGGAGCTTCTGCAGGGCGCGCCGCACCTTGGGGTAGAAGTTCTGGAACACGAACGGGCCGCCCGTGGTCCGGGGCTCGAACTCCAGGACCAGCAGCTCGCCGCTCCGGTGCACGGTCACGTCGTACGACCGGGGGCCACCCTCGCCCTCCAGCGTCAGCGGCAGCACACCGGAGGATGCGGGACCGTCCTGCCCGCCGCCCGCGCCCCCGGCCTGTCCACCCGTGTCCGCGCCCCCGGCCTGCCCGTCCCCGTCCGGTCCACCCGGGGCCGCTCCCCCGTCCGGGCCGGGCGCGGCGGGGTCCACCGCGTCCTCCACCACCGAGGCGCTCTCCATGGCGAGGGCCCACTGCTCGTCGCCGATCAGCTCCGTGAGCGGGCGGCCCACCAGCTCACCGGCCGCCCGGCCCAGCACGTCGGCGGCGTTCCGGCTCACGGTGTCCACGACCGCGTCGTCGAGCCGCGCGGCGACCAGCGCCCCGTACGACTGGACGCCGCCCAGCAGGTGGATCGGCTCGCGCACGCACTGCGAGAGATCGAACTCCTGGCTGACACCGGCCTCGGCCGCGACCGCCCTCGGGGTCAGCCAACCCCGTACGTCTTCCGACACCGTCTGCTCTCCGTCCTCCGGGGTCGGTCCTTCCTACCACCCCGGCCCGTGGTGACGGCGGGCGGCCGGGGCGGATAATCAGCCGTGTATTCCCCGTGTAAGGAAAGTGTGAGCGGGAACCCGAATTCATGGAGGTTGATACACATGGTCCCGTTGATTCTCGTTCTGCTTCTCGCGCTGATCCTCTTCGGTATCGGTTTCGCGGTGAAGGCTCTCTGGTGGATAGCCGTGATCGTGCTGGCGATCTGGCTCATAGGATTCTTCGTCCGGCCCGCGGCGAGCGGCGGCCGACGGGGCCGGTGGTATCGCTGGTGACCGCTGCTGGTCAGCGGGCGGGTGAGCGGGGGCGGGACCGGGCGGAAGCCCGGTGTCGCCCCCGTTTTCCCGTTTCTCGCTCCGGGGCGTCCGCCAGGTGTGGGCCGCCCTTCCCCGGGCACACGTGAGTCAGCGGAAATATCAACGACGTATCGATGATCCGCCGCAAGAATGAGCTGAGCGACCTTCGCGAAAGGAGCCACAATGAGCGACTCCCTGTGGGGCTACCAGCCGTCGAGCGGTCATATCGCGGGCAGCGACCTGACCGGCTATTCGGTCGAGGCGACCGACGGCAGTATCGGAAAGGTCGACAAGCACTCCGACGAGGTGGGCTCCGCCTATCTGCTCGTCGACACCGGGGTCTGGATCTTCGGCAAGGACGTCCTGCTGCCCGCGGGCACGGTGAAGCACATCGACACCGAGGACCGGAAGGTCTACGTCGATCTCACCAAGGAGCAGGTCAAGGACTCCCCGGAGTTCGACCGGCACGCGCAGACCGAGGACCCGGCCTACCACCAGCAACTGTCGGCGTACTACATGGCGTTCCGCATCATCTGATCCGGCGCGCGTCCCCGAACGGCGGCGGGCCCGACCCCGAGGAGGGGCCGGCTCCGCCGTCTCGCGCGTCCGGGCCACCCGGCTCCCACGCCCGGCTCACCGCACCACGTCCGGGCGGACCGACGATCACCCCCGCCGCCTCAACGCGGTAGCTGGCTCTCCCTGTTGGCCTCCGCCACCCGGGCCCGGAGGACCACCCCCCGCGACGCCGGCCGCACCGCCTCGGACGGGCACTCCCACTCCGGCCCGCCGCCCGGCGGCCTCAGGCGCACGTTCGGCCCGGAGCGGCCGACCACCCGGCCCACCCGGCCGTCCCGCGCGTCCACCGCGAACCCGCCCGCCTCGGGCGTACCGGCCGCAGGGGCGCCCGGCGCCGATCCCTCACCCGTCATGTCCGCTCTCCTTCTCCGCCAGCACCTCGCACAGCCGCAGCGCGGTGTCGATGTTGCAGCGGCCCAGGTCGATCAGGGGCGTGGGTTCGTCGCCCGCACAGGAGACCGGATCGAGCCGGAGGGACGGGAGCTTCACCCCGACCCCGGCGAACCCGGCCCTCAACCGCTCCACGGCGTCCTCCGCCGTGCGCACCCGTTCGGCCGCCACCCTGCGCCGCTCCATCGCTTCCATGCCGCACACCTTCCACTCTGCGTGATGGACATGCATACCCAGCGTGTCCAACGCGCAGGTCGCCCGGAAGGGGCGCAGTTCCGGCAACCTCGTCTCCGCTACTTTCCGTCACCCTTTCCGGGAACCTCCCCCGAACGTCGTCCGCCGAGGTCCGCCGGTCACCGCCCGGAGCCCGATGGAAGCGCTCTCAGGGCTGTCGGCGCCCGGCGCTAGGCTGTAGGCGATCAGGCGACGACACCGAGCACACGCACCGCCCCGCGCACCGCTGCGCACCCGCACCTCGCACCCGCCCGCGTATCGCCGCCCCCGTCGACAAGGAGCGACCGCCTTGCCCGAGCAGCCCCGCGGGTCCCGGCCCACCCTGGAAGCCGTCGCCGCACGTGCGGGGGTCTCCCGGGCCACCGCCTCCCGAGTGGTCAACGGGGGCGACGGCGTCCGCAAGCCGCTCGTGGACAAGGTCCTCCAGGCGGTCGACGAGCTGGGCTACATCCCGAACCACGCGGCGCGGACCCTCGTCACCCGGCGCACCGGGGCGGTGGCCGTCGTCATCGCGGAGCCGGAGACGCGGTTCTTCTCGGACCCCTTCTTCTCCCAGCAGATCCGGGGCATCAGCAAGGAGCTGACCGCCCACGACACCCAGCTCGTCCTGCTGCTGGTGGAGGGGCCCGGCGACTTCGACCGCATAGCGCGCTATCTGGCCGGCGGACACGTCGACGGCGCCCTCGCCTTCTCGCTGCACACCGACGACCCGGTGCCCGCGATCACCCGGCGGGCGGGCATTCCGGCGGTGTACGGGGGCCGGCCGAGCTGGACCGCCGACCCGGGCGACCAGGCCGTCCCGTACGTCGACGCGGACAACCGGGGCGGCGCGCGGCTCGCCGTGCGGTACCTGCGCGACCTGGGGCGCACCCGTATCGCGCACATCGCCGGGCCCGCCGACCAGACCTCCGCGATGGACCGCCTGGACGGCTACCGGGACGTGCTGCTCGACGGGGACCCCACGCTCGTCGCGGACGGCGCGTTCACGGTGGAGAGCGGGGCACGGGCGATGACCGAGCTGCTGGAGCGCCACCCCGACCTGGACGCGGTGTTCGCCGCCAACGACCTGATGGCGTCGGGCGCGCTGCGGGTGCTGCGCGAGCGGGGCATCGCGGTGCCGGAGCAGGTGGCGCTCGTGGGGTTCGACGACATGGACTCGGTGGCCACGGAGACAGACCCGCCGCTGACGACCGTGGGCCAGGAGATCGAGGGCATGGGCCGGCTGATGGCCCGGCTGCTGCTGCGCGCCCTGGACCGGGAGCGCACGGGCAGCGGCGAGGTCCCGGAGTCGGTGATCACCCCGACCACCCTGGTACGCCGCGCCTCGGCCTGAGAGCCCGCGGCGCCCCGCCCCGGCCTGACACCGCTCCGTACCCCGGCCTGAGATACCACGTCACGCCTCGGCCTGAAGGCTGCAAAGCCCCCGCCGAAGCCGCGGAGCCGGTGCCGAAGCCGCGCCGCCCCTGCCTCCCGGGGGTCCAGGAGGCAGGGGCGGCGGACAAGAGTGCGGCGGGCCGCCGCCCTGAGGAGCCGGAGACCCGCCGCACCGATCGTGCCCGTACGTCAGCGTCCTACGCGTACGGGGTGCCGCCCCGCACAGGATCTCCACGTACGGGAGCCGCTCGTACAGGGCCTGCCCGCGCGGGGCCTGCCCGTACCGGACCTACGCGTACGGGATCCTGAGGACCGCCGCGTCCGTGCCGGTCTGCACCTGGGACGTGCCGTTGCCGAGCGCGTTCCAGATCTCCAGCCGGACCGTGCCGTTCTTCAGCTCGCCCAGGCTGCCGGTGGCCGCCTGGACGCCGGACGCCTGGGTGTACTCCTCCCACCCGTTCACCGGGTCGGTCGCGAAGTACCGGAAGGTCTCGGCCCGGTCGAAGGTGCCGTCGCCGGTCAGGTCGTAGCTGACCCGGACCTGCGGGGCGAGCCCGACCTTGGTGCCCGCGTCCACGCGCAGGCGGAACGCGGTGGCCGCGCCCGAGGCGACCTTGCCGTTGACCTTCTTCACCTCGTAGACGGTCGGCCGGTACGGGGTGCCGTCCCGGTTGACGCCGTCCGCCGAGGCGATGGTGTCCGTGCCGGCCGGGTCGCCGGTGGAGGTGGTGAGGACGCCGCCGGACTTCAGCCGGAAGGTGTTGCCGGTGGACGGCTCGCCGGGCTCCTCCGGGTCCGGGTTCGAGCCGCCGGGACCGGTGCTCGTGGCCGTCGAACGGGCCGGTACGGACAGGGTCTTGCCGTCCGAGAAGGTGACCGTGCGGGCCGTGGAGCCGTGGTTGTGGGCGGTGTAGGTGCGGGTGCCGTTCTTGGAGAAGACGGCGGAGGTCGGCAGGTCGCCGGTGACCGTCATGTCGGGTGCGCCGACGGCGGCGAGGGTGTTGATCCAGTGGTAGGTGTGCGCCTTGGACTCGCCCTGCTCGGGGGTGTAATTCCCGTTCACGCCATCCCACTTGGACTTGGCGGACGCCGGGTCGGAGAGCGACTCGAACTCCCAGAGGATGTCGCGCCACTCCTGGGCGGGTCCGCCGTTCTCGCGCTCCATCTCGGCGATGTTCCGCTTGATGGCCGCCTTCTCCCGGGCCAGGTGGAGCGAACCACCGGTCACGGGCAGCACGTTGATGCCGTGGATCTCCTCCGGGTTGGCGGTCCACCAGGTGGAGTACGCGCCGCCGCTGCCCCAGACCATGCCGACCGTGTCGTGGCCGAAGGAGGCGGGGAAGACCTGCTGGTCCGCGTCGAACCAGTACTGGGTGATCGCCTCGGACTCGGTGGTCAGCAGGTAACTTCCCAGGTCCCGCAGCGCGTTGTCACCGGTGGCCGCACCCCACAGGACGAGCCCCGCACTGAGGTTGATGGACTCGGAGGAGGACTCCTGGTTGTTTCCGGCCGCGAAGCCCTGGTGGCCGGAGGCCCAGCTGTGGCCCGCGTACACGTCGAAGCCGCGCAGGAAGGGATAGGCGGAGTCGGTGCGGCTGGGGTTGGCGGTGTCGCGGATCAGGTGCTTGACCATCGTGCCCCAGGCCGAGTCGGCGGCCCACGCCTGGTCGTACTGGGCGATGATCGCCGCCGCGTACACGTAGTAGCTGTAGTGGAAGTGGTGGTCGTTGAGCTCGGTGTCGCTGCCGTACGAGGCCGGGTAGCCGGTGAGCGTCTTCCAGTCCTTGTCGTAGCTGAACTCGCCGGCCCCGCCCGCCGTGAACCACTCCTGGAGGCGGCCCTTCATCAGGCCGAGGAGCTTGTCGCGGGTGGCGGTCTGGCCGATCTGGTCGGCGACGGGGACCAGTTGGGCGAGGCGGCCGAGCGCCTTGCCGGTCCAGTAGGTGTCGGTGGCCCCGGAGAAGGGATCCGAGGCGTTGGCGACCTCGTTGAGGTAGCCGGTCAGCCGGGCCTTGTCGACGCCGCTGGAGGCGGGCAGCGCGGGCACGACGCCGTTGTTCTTCTGGCTGGTGGTGAAGGAGGCGGACTCGCGTACCTTCATCGCGCCGCGCGGCGACACGTACGTGTACGGGGTCAGCGCGTCGGTGGTGTGCAGCCACTGGTGGCGGTAGAGGGCCTGGAGCGTGCCGCGCTCGGTGCCCTCCTTGGCCTCGGTGGTGAGGCTGTAGGTCGCCTTGACCGTGGAGCCCGTGGACTGCCAGGCCACCTGGGAGCCGGTGACGAAGCTGAAGGCGTACTTCCGGTAGGTGGCGAGCGCGTCCGTGGACGGCAGCACGGCGAGCGAGAAGTAGTCCTTGGAGCCGAGCCCGGCCGTGATCGCGGTGCCGGAGACGTTCCAGTCGCTGCCGCTCGGCGCGAAGAGGGCGTAGTGGTGTCCGGCGACGGTGATGCCGAGGACGTTGCCCTGGTCGGAGAAGACGGTGGGCGCGGAGGCGGTGGTGACGCGGGCGTCGCCGCCGGAGCCCTTGGCGTACACGAAGGGCATGCCGTGGCCGATGGTGGCCCGGAAGGTGCGCGATCCGTCGGCCCAGTAGGGCGTGACCGTCCAGTCGGACCAGGCGTCGGCCTTGGTGTCCGGGGAGTTCAGGCCGGAGAGCCCGACGGTCAGGTCGGCCTTGTGGGCGTACTCGTACTGGCGGCCGTCGCCGACGACGGCGGGCGTGGTCGGGTAGCCGACCTCCAGGCCGGACGCCTTGGCCTGGTAGGTGAGCGGGTGGCCGTACATGGGGGTGCTGTACGGGTTGTCGCCGTAGCGCTGGAAGGCCAGCGAGGTCCACCAGTCGTTGGTGGGGACGGGCTTGGACCGGGCGGCGGTGGTCAGCTTCGGGGTGACGGGCGCGCCGGTGTTGGTGGTCGGGCCCGAGGTACCGGCGGGGCGCGCGTCGGTGTAGCTGCCGGCGCCGGCGGGGATGGTGGCGGCGGCAGCGGGGGAAGCGGCGGGACCCAGGCCCACGGCGGCCACGGCGACGGCGACGAGCGCGGCCGCCGCGGGTCTGGGCCTGGTGCCGGAGACGAGTCGGGAGAGGGAGGTCAGCACGAGCAGCACCTCGATCATGGGGGGCGATGAGCGCGTTTCGAGAGCGCTCTCAAGTGCCATGGAACGTAAAACTCCTGAAACGTGAGTGTCAAGAGAACGCACACGCAGGGCAGTTGCCCGGGCCTCCGGTGTAACACCAACCTGTTATGCGTTCGAGTCTTGACGGGACGGGAGCGGTGGGGGACGCTCCAGACGCAGGTTTTGAGAGCGCTCTCAATGCGCTCGGTTCATCCCGAAGCCAAGGGAGGCTTCCCATGCCCATCGCCCGAGCCGCCAAGAGAGCCAGCGTCCGCCTCGGCGCGGTCGTCCTCGCCGGGGCCCTCCTCGCCGCCTGTGGGTCCGGCGACTCGTCGGACTCCACCGACAGCGCGGGCGGAAAGGTCACGCTCAACGTCGACCTCTTCGGGTCCTTCGGCTTCAAGGAGGCCGGCCTGTACGAGGAGTACCAGAAGCTCAACCCGAACATCACGATCAAGCAGAGCGACACCCAGGACGAGGCGGACTACTGGAAGTCGCTCCAGACGCGACTGGCGGGCGGCGGCGGTCTGGCGGACGTGCAGGGCGTGGAGATCGGCCGCATCGCGTCGGTCACCCAGCAGCAGTCGGACAAGTTCCAGGACCTGAAGGAGTTCGGCGCCGACAAGCTCAAGGGCGAGTTCGCCGAGGCGAAGTGGTCGGCGGCGACCACGAAGGACGGCAAGATCCTCGGCCTCGGCACGGACGTCGGCCCCGAGGCGATGTGCTACCGCACCGACCTCTTCAAGCAGGCCGGACTGCCCACCGACCGCGAGGAGCTCGCGAAGAAGTGGGCCACGTGGGACGGCTACCTGGAGCTGGGCAAGGAGTACAAGAAGAAGGCTCCCGCCAAGAGCGCCTGGCTGGACAGCGTCGCCTCGCTCTACGGGATCATGATCGGCCAGGAGAAAGAGCGTTACTACGACGCCTCCGGCGAGCTGATCTACGACAAGAACCCGGCGGTCAAGAAGGCGTGGGACACCTCCGTCGAGGCGGCCGAGGCGGGTCTGAGCGCCAAGCTCGACCAGTGGACCCCGCAGTGGAACCAGGCGTTCGCGGCCGGTTCGTTCGCCACGATCCCGTGCCCCGCCTGGATGCTCGGCTACGTCAAGGGCCAGGCCGGTGACGCGGGCAAGGGCAAGTGGGACATCGCGAAGCTGCCCGGCGGCGCGGGCAACTGGGGCGGCTCGTACCTCTCGATCCCGCGCGCGGCCAAGCACAAGAAGGAGGCGTACGCGCTCATCGAGTGGCTGACCGCCCCCGAGCAGCAGGCGAAGATCTTCCAGAAGCAGGGCAACTTCCCGTCCTCGACGGGCGCCATCGAGAAGATCTCCGGCGCGACGGACGAGTACTTCTCGGGCGCGCCGATCGGCCAGATCTTCGGTGACGCGGCCAAGGCGTCCCCGGTGCAGGTGCTGGGCGTGCACGACCAGAACGTGATGCAGCAGATCACGAACGGTCTGGGCGAGGTCGAGCGCAAGGGCGTCTCGTCGGAGAAGGCGTGGGGGACGGCGAAGAAGGGCGTGGACAACGTGATCGGCTGACGCCGGCACGAGCGACCGCCCTTCTCCCCACCGGGCCGGTCCGCCCCCGCAGCGCGCGGGCGGACCGGTCTCCGCCCCGTACGGGGCACGCAGCCGTACGAGCCGTGAGCCCGTGCGGGCCGTGCGGCGGACCGGCCCCGCCGACCGCGGAACGGGCCGTTCCACTGCCGCGTACGGGCTACGTGACCGTATGAGCCGCGCAGCCGTACGGACCACGCACCCGTGCGGGCCACACGGCGCACCGGCCCCCGCCGACAGCGGAGCCGCCCGCTCCCCGTCGGCCGCCGAACGGCCCGTTCCCCAGCAGCCACGGAACGGCCCGTTCCGCCGCGGCGCCCGCGCCGCGCCTCCCCCTGACCCCACGTCTCCCCCGCTCCTCCCCGACCCCGAAGGGCCGTACCGTGTCCCTCACCGCCACCGCGAAGGCCGGGCCCAGCAGCCCCGCCGGCACCGGGCCCGGCCCCGACGACGGCCGGGCCGCCGCGCTCCGGCGCACCTGGCGCAAGGCGTCCCCGTACGCCTACATCGCCCCGTTCTTCACGCTCTTCCTGGCCTTCGGCCTCTTCCCGCTCCTCTACACCGCGTTCGTCTCCCTCTACCGGGTCGAACTCCAGACGAGCGGCGACATGGAGTGGCGGGGGATCGCCAACTACACGGCGCTGTTCACCGACGAGTTCTTCTGGACCTCGCTGCGCAACACGTTCACCATCGGCGTCCTGTCCACGGTCCCGCAGCTTGCGATGGCGCTGGGCCTGGCGCACCTGCTCAACTACAAGCTGCGCGGGCGCACCTTCATCCGGACCGCGATCCTGCTCCCGTACGCGACCTCTGTCGCCGCCGCCACGCTGGTCTTCGCGCAGCTCTTCGGCAAGGACTTCGGGCTGATCAACTACGTGCTCGGGCTGGTCGGGTTCGACCCGGTGGACTGGCAGACCGGCACGGTGGCCTCGCAGATCGCGGTGTCGTCGATCGTCGTCTGGCGCTGGACCGGCTACAACGCGCTGATCTACCTGGCGGGCATGCAGTCGATCCCGCACGAGCTGTACGAGGCCGCGGAGATGGACGGGGCGTCGCGGTGGCGGCAGTTCATCCATGTGACGCTGCCCGGCCTGCGCCCCACGATCGTCTTCACGGTGATCATCTCGACCATCGGCGCGACCCAGCTCTTCGGTGAGCCGCTGCTGTTCGAGGGGTCGATCTCGGGCGGGATCTCGCACCAGTACCAGACCCTCGGCCTGTACATGTACGAACAGGGCTGGGGCTTCTTCCACCTGGGCCGGGCCGCGGCCATCGCCTGGGTGATGTTCGTCCTGATCGTGGTGCTCGTCGGGGTCAACGCCCTGCTCGTGCGCCGCCGCGCACGCAAGGAGGCCGGCCGATGACCGCGCTCGCCGCACCGCCGACCGCCCCCGAGAAGGGCGACCCGCCGCAGAGCCCGCCGCCCGGCAGGCGCCCCCGTCGCGGAGGCGCGGGCCGCACGATGAAGGCCGGCTGGCTCTCCTACGTCATCCTCGGCCTGGCGCTGCTGGTCTCCGCGTTCCCGTTCTACTGGACGATCGTCACGGCCAGCCGGTCCAACGCCGACATGGCGCGGATCCCGCCGAGCCTGCTGCCGGGCCCGAACCTGATGAAGAACTTCGAGCAGGTCCTCGAAGAGGCGGACATCGGCAAGGCGCTGCTGAACTCGCTGATCGTGTCGGGATCGATCACGCTCGGCACGGTGCTCTGCTGCACGCTGGCCGGATTCGCCTTCGCCAAGCTGAGGTTCAAGGGCCGCAACGCCCTGCTGACGCTGACGATCGGGACCATGATGATTCCGCCGCAGCTCGGCGTGATCCCCCTCTTCATGCTGATCGCCGAACTCCAGTGGGTGAACCAGCTCCAGGCGGTGATCCTGCCGGGTCTGGTCTCGGCGTTCGGGGTGTTCTTCATGCGCCAGTACCTGGTGCAGTCGCTGCCGGACGAGCTGATCGAGGCGGCCCGGGTGGACGGCGCGTCGACGGCCCGCATCTTCTGGTCGATCGTGATCCCGATCGCGCGGCCGGGCATGGCGGTGCTCGGGATGCTCACGTTCATGACGGCGTGGAACGACTTCTTCTGGCCGATCATCGCGCTGTCCTCGCAGGAGCCGACGGTGCAGGTGGCGCTGCGGCAGCTCGGCGGCGGGTACGTCAACGACCAGTCGGTGATCATGGCCGGCACGCTGCTGGGCACACTGCCGGTGCTGCTGGTGTTCGGCCTGCTGGGGCGGCAGATCGTCGGCGGGATCATGCAGGGCGCGGTGAAGGGCTGACCCCGGGGGCGCGCTCCTGCCCGCCCCCGCGCACCCCGCCGGCCCCGCGTCCTGCCCAAGGCCCCGGCCTCCCGCCTCAGCCCGCTGATCCCCGCCTCCGCCCGCTGATGTCCGCTCCCGCCTCCCGCCTGGACCTGACCGACCAGCCCGGGCCCAGGCCCAGGCCCTCTCCTCGTCATCCCTCCTCCCCTCACTCTGGAGTGTCCGTCTCATGACCGCTGTCGATTCCCGCCCGGCGACCGCCACGGGCGCCCTTCCGGAGACCGGTACGGTGCTCCGCTTCCCGACCGGGTTCCGGTGGGGCACCGCCACCGCCGCGTACCAGATCGAGGGCGGGGCGGCCGAGGGCGGCCGTACGCCGTCGATCTGGGACACGTTCAGCCGGACGCCCGGCAAGGTGCGCAACGGGGACACCGGCGACATCGCCGCCGACCACCTGCACCGGATGCCCGAGGACGTCCGCCTGATGAAGGAACTGGGTGTCACGGACTACCGGTTCTCCGTCTCCTGGCCCCGGGTGCAGCCGACCGGCCGGGGTCCGGCGGTCGAGCGCGGCCTGGACTTCTACCGCCGCCTGGTGGACGAGTTGCTGGAGGCCGGCATCAAGCCGGTAGCGACGCTCTACCACTGGGACCTGCCGCAGGAGTTGGAGGACGCGGGCGGCTGGCCGGAGCGGGACACCGCGCACCGCTTCGCCGAGTACGCGGGCCTGGTGGCCGGGGCGCTGGGCGACCGGATCCCGACGTGGACGACGCTGAACGAACCGTGGTGCGCGGCGTTCCTCGGGTACGGGAACGGGGTCCACGCCCCGGGCCGCACCGACGACCTGGCGGCCCTGCGCGCCGCCCACCACCTGAACCTGGCCCACGGCGCGGGCGTACGGGTCCTGCGTGACCGCCTCCCGGAGACGGCGGAGATCTCCCTCACCCTGAACCTGCACGCCCTGCGCCCGCTGACGGACACCGAGGCGGACCGGGACGCGGTGCGCCGGATCGACGCGGTGGCGAACCGGATCTTCCTCGACCCGGTCTTCCACGGGCGGCTGCCGCAGGACCTGGTGGCGGACACGGCGTCGGTGACGGACTGGTCGTTCGTGAAGGACGGCGACCTGGAGGTGACCTCGACGCCGATCGACTCGCTGGGCATCAACTACTACTCGCCGAGCGTGGTGTCGGCGGGTACGTCGGAGTCGCCGTCGCCGTGGGCGGGCGCGGAGCGGCACGTGGCGTTCACCCCGGCGGCGGGCCCGCGCACGGCGATGGACTGGCCGGTGGACGCGAACGGGCTGTACGAGCTGCTGACCCGGCTGCGCGACGAGTTCCCGACGCTGCCGGTGCTGGTGACCGAGAACGGGGCGGCGTACGACGACTACGCGGACCCGGAGGGCAACGTGCACGACCCGGAGCGGGTGGCGTACCTCGACGCGCACCTGACGGCGGTGCACCGGGCGATCGCGGACGGCGTGGACGTACGCGGGTACTTCCTGTGGTCGCTGCTGGACAACTTCGAGTGGGCGTACGGCTACGGCAAGCGGTTCGGCATCGTGCACGTGGACTTCGCGTCCCAGCGGCGCACGGCGAAGGACAGCGCACGCTGGTACGCCGATGTGATCGCGCGCGGCGGCCTGGAGGGCTGACGGCGCGGAGGCCGGCGGTACGGAGGGGCGATCACCGGGGGGTGTCGCCCCGAAGGGCCGGCGGCCTGGAACCGGGGGGTTCCGTGGAGGGCCCGGGACGCGTCGCGCGTCCCGGGCCCTCTCGCGTGAACGGTGGCGCGCCGTGCCCGCGTCCGGTCCGAGCCCGTACCTGTAGCCTCGCGCCCGGCCCGCGCCAGTACCGGTAGGCCCGTAGCCCCGCGCCCGGCCCGCGCCAGTACCGATAGGCCCGTAGCCCCGCGCCCGGCCCGGCCCTGCCCGAGCCAGTACCGGTAGCCCGTGGCCGTAACCCTGTGCCCGAACTCGTATCTGCCCTCGCGGCCCGCCCTCGCCGCCCGACGGCAGGCCCGCCGGTTCCTCCGGCTCCTCCGGCTTCTCCGGCGGGCGTACGGTACGGGCGTTGTGCGTTTCCTCCCGGAATGGACCGGGCGGCTTTCGGCCGTCTGAAACCCTGCCGCACCCCGGCGCGTCGGGAAGAGGCGGACGGGGCGGGCGGCGGACCGCTCGTGTGGCCGGAAGAGGCCGCCGAGGGACGGCGGGCGGAGACGGGGCGCGGAGGGCGACGGCCGTACGGCCGGGGGAAACAGGGCTGGTCAGCGGCGGGGCACTCCGGTGCGGGCCCGCCCCCGGTGACGAGGACGCCGGCCCGCCCCCGCATCCCGTCGAGGAATCCACCGCCGCGAGACGCAAGCGCTTGCCCGGCAACTCCACTGCCACCGATGCAACTTGGCGTGATCACACCCACCGGCACGGAGGCCCGTCCCCTCACCTCTTGACCTCCGGACCCCCGTCCGTATGGTCTAGACCAAGCAGTGAGAGGCAGGTGGGCGGCGGTGTACCCCGGCCGCCCCTGCCTCGTCCATGTCACCCGGCTGCCGCGCCCACCCCGCGCGGACGCCCCGTACCCCGTACTCCGTACTCCGTGCACCAAGGCGGCACAGCCGACGCTTCCCCGCACCGCCCCGCCGCATCACCGCACACGCACACGCACCACGTGTTCCACCACCATCCCGCGGACCTGCGCGGACCCCGACCATGCACGTTTCTTCCCACCCCCACGGACCCAGCGGGAGATCGCACATGAGGAGCTACACAGCAGAGCCGAGCCTGCCCCCGCCCGGCGCGATGCCCCACGCCCGGCCCCACCTCTCCATAGCCACACCCGCGTCCACACCCGTATCCGGATCCGGATCCGGTCCCGACTCCACCGTCGCCTCCGTTCCCCCCGCCCCTGCCCCCGCCCCCGAGCGCGCGGCCGCCGCAGCACCGACGACGGCGACGGCGATGACGGCCGGCGCACAGGCACTCAACCGCCTGGCGGCCTACATCAACGCCCACTCCCACGCCCTGCTGAGGGTGACGGTGGGCATCGTCTTCTTCGGCTTCGGTGTCCTGAAACTGTTCCCCTCGGCGAGCCCGGCGGAGCAGTTGGCCGTGGACGCCGCCACGAAGATGACGCTGGGCATGGTCCCGGAGACGGTGCTGCTGCTCTCGCTCGCGGCGCTGGAGACGGCCATCGGCATCGGGCTGATCGTCGGCCGCCGCTTGCTGCGCCCGGCGCTCGTCGCGTTCTTCCTCCACATGGGCGGCGTGTTCTCGACGCTGCTCCTGCTGCCCGACGCCATGTGGCAACCGCTATCGCCCGCTCCGACGATGGAGGGCCAGTACGTCGTGAAGAACGTGGTCCTGGTGGCGGTGTGCCTGGTGGTGGCCGCGCACGAATGGGGCCGCGGCGACCGGTCCGGCGCCGGGAACGGAGCAGGCTGACCCCCTTCGGGGCCCCGGACATCCTTCGGGGCCCCAGGAAAGGGAGAAGCGGAACCGAGGTTCGCCCGACTATTCGGCGACCCGGATGTGCACGGTGTGTACGAACGGAAACGATAAAGCGAAAATGGCGGATGCGGCGCAACCTCTTCGGCGCTCAACTCCGCTGAAACACAAGGAACAAGCCCCGAAATCCGGAACTTGGCGCAATAAAAATGGCATTCCATGGAACGGATTCGCTGAGACAGAACCTGGACATTCACGCAATCGTTTGAAGATCGACCGGGCCCTAACGTCGGTGGTGTCAGAAGGAGCACCGCACACGACAGCCCGTTGGAGATCATGATGCGTACGCGTCTCACCACCCGTTCCGCCCGGCTCGTCCTGGCCGCCGCCGTCGTGACCACCCTCGCCGCGACCACCGCCTGCGGCCCGGAGGAGTCCTCGGACAACGGGGCCGCCGCTCCCTCCGCCACGGCGTCCGCCGCCGCGAGCGGAAAGAGCGACGCCCCTGCCGACGACACGGCCACCGAGAGCGAGAGCGCGTCGGCGTCCGGCACGAAGGCCGCCGGATCGACCGGCGCGAAGGGCGGATCCAGCACCGGCGACAAGAGCGGCTACGGACAGTCCTGCGGCACCAACGACCTGGACTTCACGGTGACGTGGGAGGCCCAGCCGTTCAGCCACTACCTGCTGACCGCCAAGGCCAAGTCCGGCATCACCTGCTACCTGGACGTCAACACGCCGAGTGTCTCCTTCGGTTCGGCCGCCGACGGCGTGGCCTCCCCGGTCGGCCAGGGCGGCGAGGACCCCATCAAGCTCTCCGGCTCGTCCGTGGCGTACGCCGGCATCAACGTGAAGACCACCGACGGCGACGGCGGCAAGCAGTTCGAGCACGTCATCATCGCCACCAGCGAGGACGACCCGAACCCGGCCTCGGTCGAACTGCCGGACGCCCCCACCGTGGAGAAGCCGATCGTCACCAACTGGTCGACCAAGCGCAACGAGGTCATCCCGCGCGTCATCTGACGCCCGAGCCCGCCCCCGAAGACCGACCGGCGCACCCCGCACCACCGCGCCGAGCATGCGAGAAGGCCCCGGTGCGCCGCCCGACGAAGGCGCCCGGCGGGCCTCTCCCATCAGACGTACGCCCCACTTCGCCACCACTCCTCCGCGCGCGAGCCACGTTCGCTAGGGTCAGCGCCCATGACCGAGCACACAGCAGAGGCATGGCCGGAACCTCCCCTCGCCGGCACGGAGGCGGCGGCCATCGTCGGAGCCCTGGAACGCCAACGGGCCACCCTGGCCTGGAAGTGCTCCGGTCTTGACGCCTCGGGCCTCCGCGCCACGCTCGGCACGTCCACGATCACCCTGGGCGGCCTCCTCAAGCACCTGGCCCACGTGGAGAACAGCCACTTCGCGCGGCTGTGGCTCAACACCCCGGTCGGCCCGCCCTGGAACACCGTCGACTGGGAGACCACCCCCGACTGGGACTACCGTTCGGCGGCCGAGGACACCCCGGAGCAACTGCGCGCGCTCTGGCAGGAGTCGGTCACCCGTTCGCGGGCCCTCATCGAGAAGGCCCTCGCCGAGGGCGGCTTGGACCAGCCGGGCGCATACACCACCCGCACCGGCGAACGCCCCAACCTCCGCCGTATCCTCCTCGATCTCCTGGAGGAGTACGCCCGCCACACCGGCCACGCCGACCTCATCCGCGAGTCGATCGACGGCCTGACGGGCGAGGACCCGCCGAGGTAGAACGAGTCGGCTGCCGTTCCACTTTCCGCACGCCAGGAAAGACCGACAGGATGCCGTCCCCATCTCCACTGCCGCCCCCTCTACCCTGCCGACCTCCGCACTGCCGACCTCACGTGCGACGGGCGAGGCGGTGGGGCGGGCCGACCGCCGGAGGGAGCGCTATGCGTCCGCGCGGGCCACAAGCAGCGGCTGGAAGAAGCCGGTCTCCTGCGGCAGCCGCCACTGGACATCGCTGAAGCCGGCCTCGGCAGCCAGGCGGGTCAGCCGATCCTGGCTGAGGGCCCAGTAGGTCGTGCGGCGCGTCCGGACGCGCCATTCTCCGCCTTCCGGGAGGAGCTGGAAGTGCTCCAAGTCGTAGTGCTCGCCGTCCTCGTGCCAGTGCCAGAGCTGAAAGGTGACGGACCGCCCTCCGTCGTCGGAACGATCTCCGGCCTGGTGAACCTGCGGAGGCGTCGAGGCGGGCCGGTCGCGCAGCAGCTCGTCGTACGGTCGTGTGCTGACCAGCAGCAGCCCATCGGGACGCAGCACACGGCGCATCTCGGTCAGGGCCGCGCGCACATCGTGCTCGGTCAGCAGGTGGGGAAGAGAGTTGTCAGCGCAGACCGCAACGTCGAATCGGCCGCCACCAAACGGAAGTTGCCGCATATCGGCGGCTGCAACCCGCAGCCCGAGGTTCCTGCGCTCCGCCTCCCGACCGGCGCGAGCGGCGGCGCGGGGGCTGAGATCAGTACCGGTGACACGGTGCCCCCGCATCGCCAGCCCGATCGCTTGCGTACCGATGCCGCAGGAGCAGTCGAGCACTTCACCGCGGTCGTCGCCGATCAGAGCGTGGAGAGCATTCCCTTGCCGACGCATGCTGGCGTCCCAGTCCGAGTAGATCAGGTGGTAGCCGTCGGCCAACTCGTCGTAGAAGCGCGTCACCGATGTCTCGGACATGGCCAGAGGCTACCGCTCCCGATCTTGCCCGGCCGCAGGGTGCACCGGCCCGTCCACGTACCGCCGATGCGATGAAGAGCGCCAGTCCCGAACCGCCCCGCATCCCGAGCCTCGGGCCCCAAGCCCCGGGACCCGGACTTCGAGCGTTGCGCCCCGGGCTTCGGACGGTTCGGTTGACTCGTGGGAAGTACGGAACACAGGCTCAGCCCCGAAGCTCGGGTCCCGGGTCTCAGGCGTCAAGACACGAGCCCCGAGGTTCGAGCGCCTTCTTTAACCGGGCGGCAGTACAGGGGGGGTTGGGTAAACCCTCCCCGCCCTCCCTACCCCGTCACGGCCAGCAAATATGACTAATGGTGACAGCTTGCGGCGGAGCGTGACGACTGTTTACGGTGCGAGCACAACCAAAACGACCCCAACGCGGTTTCGCACACCGCGCCGGGGCCTAACCACAAGATCGTCCCCTACGAAAGACCGATCCCATGGCTACTCAGCACCTTAGCCCTGTCCCGCCCGCTCCCGTGATCTCCCACGCCTACCCGATGGCCCCTGTACGGCCAGCAGGCCATCGGCACCTCGCTGAACAGCCTCTCCGTCGCGGGCCACCTCCGCCGAGTCCGCTCCAGACTCACCACGGGCACGGGCACGGGCACGGGTGCAGGCGCAGCCAAGGGCAAGGGCGGCGAAGTCCGCTGGACCTTCCGCACGTTCTGGTCCCGCACGGCACGCGACAACGAGTGGTGGAACGCCTACTTGGCCACGGCCCACGCCACCCAGACCATCACCCCAGCAGACGTGGCCGCACCCACGCCGTCTTGGACGCCTTCCACGGGAGCACTGACACCCTGCACCACGGCCGAAAAGCGTGAACAGCCGTCCACGCCGACGCAAGCCCAGGCCGCGCAGCCGACCCCTGAGGCCGCCACCGCCGTACCACAGCAACGCACCCCGACCCCGGCGTCAGCCTCGCACGGGCCCCCTCACCGCGATCAGCCCCGGACCACCGAGGACGTGGCGGATGCAGCGGCCGTCCCTGACCCGGAGCGCGCACCGGCGGCCCCGACTGCGGCACCCGTACAGGCGCCCCCTACCGCTGGCGAGACCCCGGCAACCTTCCAGGCCACACCCGAACCCGTCCCGTCCGACGCCTACTTGGCGCTGGCGCGCCTGGGCCGTAACGACCACCGCCTCGCACTCTCCGCAGCGGACTGCACCACCCTCGAACCTCTCGCATCCGCCTGGCTGGCACGCGGCGTGAGCGTGGACTACCTGACCACCGCCCTCACCGCAGGACTCCCCACCCACATCGACTCCCCCGCCGGCCTCCTCCACCACCGCCTCACCGGCAAAATCCCACCCCACATCCCCACGACGACAGAAGCCCGATCACCGGACACCAAGGAACCGACCCACGAAGCGCTACTGGTCGAATGCACCAACTGCCGCCGCCCAGGACCACCCGGGGCCCTCCCCGACGGCCTCTGCCGCCCCTGCCACCACGCACACACCCACGACAGCGACCCCACCACCCCCACCCCGGACGAGATCGCCGCCGTCAAAGCCCACATCACCAACCTCCGCAACCTCCTCAAACCCGTATAACCCCCGCCCCAAGAACCCCCGTTAGGCAGAACAGACACACCGCATCCCCAGGACCAGCCCCACAGAGAGCAGAACCGCAGCCCACCCGCCGAAGCCAGACCCAGATAGGACCGGCAGCGGGCAGAATGGGCAACAGCCGAACCACACGTGACCACTTTGCGACGGAAGGCGAGCTATGCCGATTCCTCAAGAAGTAAGCAAAAACCGCCTTCCCGCCACCTAAACCCCCAGGTCACGAAGGGTGGTCCTCGCGCACGCGGGGGTGTTCCCGGGTGCGGGGCGGTGCCCGGGTGGTCGACGTAGTGGTCCCCGCGCACGCGGGGGTGTTCCCCCCGCCGCAGGAGCAGCCGCCGTGGGCGTGGCGTGGTCCCCGCGCACGCGGGGGTGGTCCTGCCCCGGTCGCCCACCGCCGGTGAGGCTTCTGGTGGTCCCCGCGCACGCGGGGGTGGTCCCGGCCTCGCCGCCGTGATCGAGCAGGTGGTCGTGTGGTCCCCGCTCACACGGGGGTGGCCCCTGCGCCCCGAGCAAAGTGGCAGGTCACACCCCGCGCGGGTACTCCCCCTCCCCCGTCCCGATGATCCCGCCCGGGTCCCGCAACCACACCTGCTGACCCCGGCCAGTCACCGTCAACCCGAACTCCTCCGCACCAGGGCGACCGGCCGACTCGTACTCCCACCAGGTCTGCTCGATCTCCTCCCACAGCAGCCCGATCCCGTACTGCCACACCTCCTCTCCCGAAGCCGTCGAAGCGCCACCGACCTCGCTCGTCACCCACACGCGCACCCCGCCACCGGCGACACTCTGGTGAACCATCCGCACACCGGGCAGTCGCGCCCCCGCGAACAACGCGAACCCGAGGTCCAGCAACCGGGCCGGGTCCAGACCAGCCGCCCGCGCTCGCCCCCTCCCCCGTACCTCATGCAGATCGGGCACGCGGTGCGAGCGCATCGGCATGTACGTGGCCCCGCCGCAGAACGGCCCGACCGCGCTGCCGTCCCCCTGAACCCGTAGCCGAACCAGCGCCCCCGACCAGAAATCCCGTGCAAGCGGCGCCACCACCAGCCCACCGGGCCTCACCTGCCGCAACAGGGCGTGCGGGACGAAACGCAACGCGCACGTCGCGATCAGCCGGTCCACCAACCCCAGTCCCGGCCACGCCTGCTCACCGTCCCCCACCCGTAGATGCGGCCGGTAGCCCGCTCGGGCCAAGGCGTCGGCCGCCCGCCCGGCCACGGCCGGATCCACCTCGACGCTGTGGACCATGTCGGCCCCGAGCCGCTCGCACAACAACGCGGCGACATAGCCCGTACCGGTCCCGATCTCCAGGACCTGCACTCCGTTCTCCACGTCGAGCAGGCCGAGCATGCGGGCCACCATCGACGGCATCGAGTTCGACGACGTGGCCACGCCTGGCCCGCCCACTACCCCGTAGTCAAGCTGCGTCACGATCGGCTCGTCACTGTTCACGAGCGCCCCCCAGGCGTCCGCTCCCACCACCGACACGCACCGGTCCGGGAGCTGTCTCCACACCTCGGCCGGAACGAACTCGCGTCGCGGCACAGCCTCGAAGACCTGCCGCCACCGGCCGGCGAGCAACCCGCGATCGGCCAACTCGCCCACCAGATCGGCATACGTACGCACCCCGGGATCGCCCCTCACGGCTGCGGCACGAACTGCGGGCGGCTGCCGTCCGGCGAAGGCTTGGGCTCCGAGGGCGGCGTCCACGGCTTGTCCGACGGAGGACCGCCGTGCTTCCCCGCCTCGGCCTGAGAGGACTCAACCGTCATCATTCAGCTCCTCTGTTCAACGCTTCCGGCTGACGTGCCGAATGGCCCAACCGGTAAATCCCGTACGGCGGAAACAGATCGACTCGCCGCGGACGCCCGCTCTCCGCGCAGGCCCGGCACAGCAGGCCCCGACCCCGAACGGTGTGCCGTGCGGCGGTCACCGGCCCCTGCCAACACGCCTCACACGTACGGACTTCCGTAGCCGACAGCCGCACGCTCACCCGGGCTGCCGCAGATCCGCAGGCATCCCGTGACACGGGCAGACGCACTCCGAACACCGGCACAGCGCATGCACGTCCGCCAGGTCCGTCACCAACGCGCTTCGGGCGCCCCCGAGGCAGCGTGCCAATACGCCATCAAGGCGCTCGACCAGTTGAAGCGCACCTGGTACGCAACGGGGATGGATCGAGTGCGCGAGGTCCGGCAGAGCTTGGTGCCCCACCAAACTCTGCCTTGTGTGCGGGAGTTGGACGAGCGACTGTACGACTGGTCTACGACCGTCAGCGCTCTCGCGCGTTGAAGTGCGCAATCAGAGGCGACAGCTCCAGGAGGCTCTCCACCCGGAAGGTGGGGAGCCTCCTGGCTTCCTCTGTCTCCCACTGAATCGTGGCCCAAGGACCACGGTGCACCAGCGCGGTACGCATACCCGCCGCAACCGCCGGCCGTAGGTCGTTGTCGACGCGGTCGCCGACATACAGGATCTCTTGAGGTTCGGCCGGGAAAACTTCAGCGACTCGCACGAAGAACTCGGGGTCAGGCTTGGACGCGCCCCAGTCGTCGGACGTGCCGATCAGATCGACATCTTGGGTGAACATCTCCCGCAGGATGCCACCAGCACGAACCGTCTGGTTGCCGGCGATGCCGAGCCACAGGCCATCAGCCCGCAAGGCCCGGAGAGTGTCACGCACGTCCGGGTAGAGATCCGACTCGTCGAAGTGCTCCGGCCGTCCGGCCGCAGCCCGAGCCTCCCGCTCGGCATAAAGATCAAACCCAGGACGGAACACGTGAAACGTCTCGCGATAGTCCCGGCCTTGGGCGATCACCGCCCCGAACTGCGCAGCGAAGGTATGACGCGGAACCCCAAGCCAGTCGGCCCAGGTGCCGTATTCACGCGTCTCATCGACCAAGCACTCTCCGACATCGAACACCACGGCACGAATCATGCTGCGATCGTAGACGGCGAGTACCGCTCGCGATCTGGGTGAACCGCCCTGCGCGGTGGCCCTGCCAATCCCCTGCGGGCTATCGGGGGGCTCACTGACCGTACGCATGCCATGAGGCGTAAGGGTCAGTTCCTCTCCTTCGCGACGACCTCGACAAGGTCCTCAAGCGACTGGACCACCCAGTCGGCAGCCGCGTGAACAGTGCTGTCGCCGCCCCAGAGGCGCCCCCAAGGCCCGCGGCGGATGTGCGCAGTGCGCAACCCAGCCTTGGCTGCGGGGAACGTGTCGTTCGCGGGATGGTCACCGACGTAAACGGTGTCGTTCGCGGAAGCGCCGGACGCTTTCAGAACTTTCGCGAAGAACTCCTCCGAAGGCTTGGCACAACCCCACTCCTGAGAGGTCGTAACGAGATCGGCGGGCAGTTCGAGCGCCCGAAGCAACTCGCCCGCGCGTACGGTCTGGTTACCGGCGACGACAACACGCATCCCGAGCCGACGGAGAGCCGCGAGCGCAGGGCGAACGTCTTCGTACAGGTCGCTCTCGTCCAGGTATTCCCCGCAGCCGGCGGCCTCACGGGCGGCGTACTCGGCCGAGATGTCGATGCCCGGCCTCACCAGCCTCAACGCTTCGGAGTTATCGAGCCCCCGCGCTGTCACGGCACTTACCAGGGCGGACAGGGTGTGCCGGGGCGTGCCGAGCCAGTCGGCCCACGAACCCCAGTAGCGGTCGTCGCGAACAAGGGTCTCACCGATGTCGAACACGAACGTCTTCACACGTCGAGGCTAGGCGCGACCACCGAACGACGCGACCACCCGCCCCACCGGCATGAGCTGCCGCAGAAGTGCTGTACGCACAACAGCCACACCGCCCCGCCCGGGGAACCTCCTGACCCGACAGGTCCCAGCCCGGAAAGCCTGTGATCGCTCCCAAGGCCAGCCACTCGGAGGAGGCGCCGGCGCCTCGTATACGCGGCGCTCCTCTGCAAGTTCGGTCGTCACTGCGGTTCCAGTCCCCCGAGCCGAGCCGAGAAGTCAGCAGTGGGCGTCGCATGATGCCAGGCCGCGTCTCGTACTTGGCAGGCGAAGGCGACCTCGGCCGGGTCTTCGCTGAGGATGACGCCGAGAGTCGTATCGTCCTCCGCGAATACGAAGCGGGCGACCAGCCGGGAGTCGAAGAGCCAGAAGTCGTATTCCGGAAGGCCCAGTCGGGACGCCTGTGCCCTCGGCAGATTGCGGATGTCCTCGCCGGCGGCCACGTTGCTCAATCCGCTGGCCAGAAGGAACTGCTGCCCCTCCGTGAGGGGCTGATCAACGAGCCTGACCCGCTCGAACCGCTTCCCTTGCGCAGTCTGCTTACGGACGTTCTCGCGCCACGCGTTGTCCGGCTCGGCCGAGATGTCCGCGCCCCCCTTCCACCGCTCCCACTTCGAGCTGTTGCGGTCGGAGGCGTATCCCCGTCGGGTCTCCAGGCGGAACGCGGTATGGCGGAACTCACGGAACAGCGGCGCGATCTCGGAGAACGGGACCGTCCCGGCCGCCGGGGCGCGTGGGGCGAAACGGGCCAAGAGATCGCGTGGCATGAGGACGAACGGCTCACTCGCCTTCACGTCACGGAGTTGGGCAAGCTGGGCGGGGTCGGTCGCTCGCTCGCCCTGAACGAGCACGTCGGTGGAGCCCTCAACCTCGTAGAGGGTGGGGCCATCCCCGTCGTCACTGGTGGTGCCGAGAAACCTGAGAACCGTCATGACGCCCTCCGCGTGCACTGAGTGGAAGCCCAGGATGTGATGGATGGTGAGGGGGTGCCGCCGGATCGCGGATGGAATTGCAGATCGCTCAGGCGGCCCGGGAGTTGAGCGCGGCCAGCAACGGCGGCACGGACAAGCGTAAGCAGAAGGGCTACCACGCACACGCCAGGTACAACGCATACGGAGCACGGCGCCCCAGCTCTCACGCTCAAGCCGGACCGGCCGAATCAGCGCCAGGCACAATGACACCAGCCGCACCGCACATGCGTGAACGCTTCACACGAAAGGCGAGAAATGCCGGTTTTCCAAGAAGTAGGCAAAAACCGCCGGTCCGCCACCTAAACCACCAGGTCACGAAGGGTGGTCCCTGCGCACGCGGGGGTGGTCCCCTGCACCGTCGCCAGGCGAGCGCGCAGGACGAGTGGTCCCTGCGCACGCGGGGGTGGTCCCGAGCGCGCGGTGTCGTAACAGGGCTCGGCCGAGTGGTCCCCGCGCAGGCGGGGGGGGTGGTCCCCGGCCGCACTGGCACTACCGCACCGTCGCCTGGTGGTCCCCGCGCACGCGGGGGTGGTCCCGCGGTGCGAAAGCCGAGCTGCGCCCAGACCGGGTGGTCCCCGCTCACGCGGGGGTGGTCCGTCGAGCCACCCGCCGCACCTGCCCCCGGCCCGGGAGCGTCCAGGCGCGGCCCGCCCGAGGCCGCCGCCCTCGAAGATCCGCCCCTACGCTTCCGACGCCCCCGACACCGCCACCCGGAACCCGACACCGATCGCCGCCAGGTCCTCCTCGTACGCGCCGTGGCGGCGGGCGCAGCGGGCCAGGTCGCGGTCGTGGCGGAAGGCGCCGCCGCGGGTGATGTGGGGGTCGAAGGCCCAGTCCTCGGTCTCCGGGACCTCGGCGGGCGCGCCCGGGTACGGGGCGTAGAGCGTGGACGTCCACTCGTCGGCGTTGCCCGCCATGTCCAGGACGCCGAACGGGCTCGCGCCCTCCGGGAAAGAGCCGACCGGCGTCGTCGTGCCCACGCCCAGGTCCACCAGGTTGGCCAGGCCCGTGCGGTACTCCTCACCCCACGGGAACTCCCTGCCGTCGTCGCCGCGCGCGGCACGTTCCCACTCGTCCTCGGTGGGCAGGCGTACGGGGAGTTCGAGGCGTGCTCCGAGCCAGCGGCAGTACGCCGTCGCCTCCTCCCAGGTGACGCCGATGACCGGGTGGCCCGGCGCCCCCTGCGGTGTGCCGGTCGCCCGGTGGCCGCCGCGAAACGGGCCCACTGCTCGACCGTGACCTGCGTACGGGCGATCCGGAACGCCGGTACGTGGACCGCGGCGGCCGGGGCCTCCTTCCGGTACCAGTCCGCCGGGACGCCCGTGTCCGCGTAGCGGCGGGCCACCGCTTCGATGGCTTCGGCCGGTGTCCCCCGGGTCAACGTTCCAACCGGAACCTCGACCCAGTCCACCTGCTCGGTCCGCCCCGCCGCGCTCACACCGCCACCGCCTTCGCGAGGTCCACCACGCCGGTCTCGTGCGCCTGGGGCAGGGGCACGTAGCCCTGCCGCCGGTAGAGCGCGATGTTGCGGTGGCTGGCCGCGCCGGTCGACAGGACGATGCGGGCGCACCCGTCCCCCGCCGCCTCGGCCTGCCGCAGCAGCCAGCGGCCCACGCCGAGTCCGCGCAGGTCAGGGGCTACGGCGAGCCGACCGACGTGCAGGTCGCCGTCGACGCGGCACGTGCGGACCAGGCCGAGGAGGCGGCCGTCGCGCCAGAGGCCCGTGACGTCCCAGGCGGCCAGCCAGGCCTGTACGTCGGCCGGCGACTCGTGGAGGGCCGGAATCGCCAACGTGCCGTTGGCGAGCGCCTCCTCCGTCCAGCAGCAACGCTGGAGCACCAGCACCTGGCCGGCGTCGTCCGGGCCGAGCCGCCGGGCGTAAGAGCCGGGGAGCGGACCCTCGACGGTCGCCGCGCTCCGCTCCCGTACCGGGGTCAACGCCCGTGCCACCCGCACCAGTTCCTCCAGCAGGCCCTCCGCCGCCTCCGCGTGGCGCGCCTCGGGTTCCAGGCGCTCCCCTCGCATCGCGTCCGCGATCCGCAGGGCGACGGTCGCTCCGAGCGGGACCAGGCGCAACGTGGTCACCACCTGCTTCGCGTGCTGCACCGCGCGCGTTCCGGCCGAGGTGTGGCCGTAGCTGACGAAGCCGGCCGGTTTCCACGCCCACTCGGGGCCCAGGAAGTCGAGGGCGTTCTTGAGCGTCGCCGGCATGCCGTAGTTGTACTCCGGTGTCACGAACACGAAGCCGTCCGCCTCGTCGACGATCCGGCTCCAGCGGCGTGTGTGCTCGTGCGCGTGGACGCCGGCCGAGGGGTGTTCCTCCTCGTCCAGGAACGGCAGACCCAGGTCGCCGATCGCCAGGGGGACGAGGTCCACGCCGAGCAGGTCCGCGTGCGGTCCGAGCGTGTCGGTGAACCACTTCCCCACAGCGGGGCCGAGGGCGTTGGGGCGGGTACTGCAGACCAGGACGATGACGCGCAATCGCTTCGTTGTCATGGAAACGAAATTAGCCGCTAGATTAGTTACATGTCAACGAATGAGTCGGACGCCCCGGTCCACTGGCTCGCACCCGACGAGGAGCAGTCCTGGCGGGCGTATCTGCGCATGGTCACCGCCGTCCAGGTCCGCACCGCTCACGACCTGGCCGAGCTGGGCCTGTCCGAGCCCGACTACGAGGTGCTCAGCACCCTCTCCGAGCACCCGGAGGGCACCAGCACGCTGCACGAGCAGGCCGCCAAGATGGGCTGGTCGCGCAGCCGGCTGTCCCGGCACGCCTCCCGCATGGAGGCCCGCGAGCTCATCCGGCGCGCACCCGACCCGAACGACGGCCGGGGCTGCCTCCTCGTCCTGACCGCGACGGGCTGGGACACCTTGCGGGAGGCCGCGCCCACGCACGTCGCGTCCGTGCGCCGCCACTTCGTCGACCGGCTGACCCCGGACGAACTCGCCGCCCTCCACCGCATCGCGGAAAAGCTCAGCGAGGCCCCGTAGCGCGCGTCCGGCGGCGGCACAGGGGGCGACCTGTGGGCCTCGACTGCGATGCGCCGGAGGCCGGGTCGGCGCTCGGGCCACCGCCGGGTGAACACCTGTCCCTCGATAGAACATCAGCCCCTTTCGAAGCGTCACGCAGCAGTCCAAATCTCGCCCTACACAATGGCCTTGACGCTCCGTCATGAGTAAATTGGTGCGCTCAGCGGACGACGGGGGCGACAACGTGGGCAGACCTTGGGAAGCCGATCCGGACACCGGTTTCAAGAAACGTCTGGGAAAGTCGGCACAGGAATTGGGTGCCACCAGCACCGGGCCGGAGTGCCCGGACATCTGGGAGCTGGAGAACGGCGACATCGCGGTGATCGGACGCGACCTCACCGACTCCCTGGGGAAGCGGCTGCCGGACGGGGTCTCCGTCAGTCGCGACGAACGCCTCGTGGTCATCCCCCGGAGGATGCTGATCGCAGCGAAGGCGGACATCCCCCATGTTTGAACACGTGCACGGGCGCGCCGGCGAGGTCCTCAGCCGGGACGACTACCTGACCGACTTCAGCCGCGTCCATGCGAGCGACATCGACCTGCTCGCCAAGATCGAGCGCGGCCAGTCCTTCCAGGAGCCCGGCTCTCCCAGCTGGGAAGCGTTCGCCGCCGGCGACTGGCCCGCCGCGCTCCGCCTGATGGAGGACGAGCGGGAGCCGATCGCCTCCTACTTCCGGGACACCTCCGCCCGCGGGCTGACGTTCCGCAGGCTCCGCGTCGTCGAATTCCCCGTCTCGCCCTATGTGCAGTGGGAAATGCACCTTCTGCGCCTTCGTGCGGAATTAGGCGAGAGGATCCGGGTTCTCCCCGCCGGGGAAATCGCCGAACTGGAACGGGACGCGAAGCTGCCCGAGGTGGTCGTTCTCGGACGTTCGGTGATGTACACGGTGATCTACGACGCCGAGGGGAAAGGCGCGGGCGCCCGCAGGTTCACCGACCCGGGTCTGATTCGGGCGACGGTCGCGGAGTTCAAGGACCTGTACGCCCGGGGAGAGAGCATCGCGGCGTTCTTCGAACGGGAGATCGCCCCGCTCGCCCCGCCGGCCGTCCGCCGACCGTCCGCCCAGCTTCCGGCATCATCCGCCCACTGACGGAACGGGCCCGACCACCGATGGAACGGGCCCGACCTCCGACGGAACGGACCCGACCACTGACGGAACGGGCGTTCACCGGCGAGGTGGGCCCACCGCTCACGCGGCGACCGTCCACCATCGGCGGAAGCCCGCGGCGGCAGGAACCCACGGCGGCGACCGGCGGCAGAAACCGGCCGCGGCAGGAGCCCGCGGCAGCCGGAACCGGCAGGAGCCGGCGGCAGGAACCCGCAACCGCACGGCCATGCGGCAGGAGAGGACAGCGTGCGCCACACGTACGCGGAGTGCGTCATGAAAAGGGAGCGTGCGCGATGGACCCGGAGTTGACCACACTCGCCCAGAGCGCGGGGGTGACCCTCGTCGGCCTGATGGCGACCGACGCCTGGGAACGCGCCAGGGACGGGGTCGTCGCCCTCTGGCAGCGGGCCAGGCCGGAACGGGCGGACGCCGTGGCGGCCGAACTCACGCACACTCGTGACGACTTGGCGGCCGACTCCGGCGTCGGGGAGGAGCTGGCCGCCGAGTGGCAGGGCCGCATCCGGCGGCTGCTGACCGAGCGCCCCGAGGTGGCGGCGGACCTGCGGGCTCTTCTGGACGAACTGGCTCCCGGTGAGCGGACGGTGGCGCCGACCGTGGCCCAGCGTGCCACCGCCTCCGGGAGCGCCCGGGTCTACCAGGCCGGTCGCGACCAGCACATCACCGAACGGTGAGCGGGCCGACCGAGGGGCGGGCGGAGGACAACGGCCGCGTCTATCAGAGCCAGGGCGACCAGCACATCACCGAGCACCACCACCACGGTTCCCCCGCCGAACCGTCAGGCGCCACACCCGACTCCGTCAGGCGGCCGGCGGTGGGGCGCGCGCCGGTCGTCCTGCGCGACCGGCTGGAGCTGATGACGCGGCTGCGCACCGCCCTGGCGGAGGACGGAGGGGAGCAGGTCTTCGTGCTCCACGGCCTCGGCGGGTGCGGCAAGACGGCCGTCGCCTCGGAGGTCTTCCGTACGGCGACGACCGAAGGCGGCCGTGTCGGCCTGTGGGTGAACGCCCCCGACCTGGCGTCCTTGCGGGCGGGCATGCTCGCCGTGGCCGCCGACCGTGGTGCGAGCGAGGGCGAACTCACGGCGGCACGAGCTGGGTTGAGAGCGGCGGCCGACCTCGTATGGGATCGGCTGGACCGGTCCGCGCAACCGTGGCTGCTGGTGATCGACAACGCCGACGACCCCGCCATCCTGCGCGAAGGCAACTGGCTGCGCACCAGTCCGGCGGGCATCACCCTGGTCACCACCCGGCAGGTCGCCTCCCATTGGTGGCCCGGGGCGACCCTGCACCACGTCGGTGTGCTGCCCCGGGAGGACGCGGCCCAGGTGCTGTGCGATCTGGCGCCGGACCGGGGCACCCCGGAGGAGGCCGCGAAGATCGCCGACCGGCTGGGCCGGCTCCCTCTGGCCCTCACCCTGGCGGGCGGCTATCTGGCCCATCAGGTGATCAGCCCGTGGAGTCTGGCCGAGTACGGACGCGCCCTGCAGCAGGGCGACGACATCGATCCCATAGCGCTCCTGGACCAGGGTGCGGCGTACAGCGGAGCCGACGCGTCCCGCCATCTCGCCAGCAGCACCTGGGAGTTGTCACTGGCCTCCCTCCGCGCCCACGGGCTGCCGGAATCCACGGCGCTGGTCCGGCTGCTCGGGTGCTGGTCCCACGACCCGCTGCCCCTCGCTCTGCTGGCGGGTCCGGGCATCGACCCGGTGGTGCCCCGGGCCCGGGTCGAGTCGGCGCTGCGCGGGCTCATCGACCACTCGCTCACCCGCCTGGTTCCCGGACCGCCCCGCTGTCTGCGGACCCACGGCGTACTGCTGGAGAGCATCGCCCGGGGCACTCCCGCCGATCAGCGTGACGTGCTGGTGGCCACGGCCGCTGACCTGCTCCTGCCGGTGCTGCCGGAGGTGTCCCGGCCGTGGAAGCGCGATGATCCGGCCCTCGCCCCGTACGTACCGCACGCCCTCGCGCTGCTGCGGCGTGCGACGCAGTGGCCGGGGGTGGGGCGGGCGACCGTGGCACGCGTGCTGGAGTGCACGTTGCGGCTGGCCGTCGCGCTCCACCGGGCCGGCGACTACGCGTCCGCCCTGTCGGTGGCGCAGGAGGCGGTGGCCTGCGGGACGACGGCGCTGGGGGCGAACCACCCCGCGGTGATCGCGGTCCGCCAGCGGACGGGGCGGTCCCTCTACCGCCTGGGCCGGTACGAGGAGGCGGAGGCGGTCCACCGCCTCGCCCTGGCCGACTGCACCGCCGCGTTCGGCGAGCGGGCCGTCGAGACGCTGGAGAGCTGTGCGGGGCTGTCCCCGGTGCTCGCCTGGGTCCTCGACCAGAAGGACGCGGCGGCGGCTCTGGTGCGGCGAGCGGTGGAGGGCCGGACCGCCGCACTCGGCGCCGCCCATCCGTCGACGCTCGTGGCACGGACCTGCCTGCTGGAGTTCACCGCCGGTCCGGAGACGGATCCGGCGGTCGGTACGGCGTTGCTGGCGGACTGCCACCGTGTGGTCGGCCCCGGTCACCCCATCGCCCTGGACGCCGAACTGAACCTCGGCTTCGCCCTGATCACCGCGGGTCGGCAGCCCGCGGCCCTGCCGCATGTCCGCTCCGCCGTCGCCGGGTGCGAACACGCCTACGGGCTCGACCACCCGAAGACCCTCGCCGCCCGTTCGCTGCACAGCCGTGCCCTCGGCGAGGTCGGCCGGATCGACGAGGCGGTGGAGGAGGCGGAACGGATCACGGACGCACGAGCACGCGTGCTGGGAGCCGAACACCCCTGGACCCTGTGGTCACGGGAGCGCCTCGGCGAGTGGCGGCGCGCCCGAGAGGCGTCGTCCGCGGGCGGGGAGGAAGCCGAGACGTAGGGCCGCGCGGCACCGGAACGGTCCCGCTCCTCCCTTTTCGCGCCCTCCCGCCTCGCCCCGCCCGCCCCGACGCAGCCCGCCCGGCCCCCGCCAGAGACGTCACCCCGCCCATCTCCCCGTCAGGAACGCCAGGGCGACCAGCGTCGTCACCGGGGCCGCCACGCACAGGTACGCCGTCCGGAACCACGGCCGGCGCAGGCTCAGCGCCGCCAGGCCGATCCACAGCGGCCACCACAGCAGCGTCGCGCGGGGGACGGAGGTGTACCAGTACGAGGTTCCGAGCGCCCACAGGCTGAGGATGACGTACACCGCCTCGGGCCAGCGACGCCGGTACAGCAGGACGGCGACCAGCGCGAGCCCCACCAGCATCGCCGCCAACTCAGCCTGGAACATGAGCGCGTAGCCGGTCGACTGGGTGTGGCCGAACGCCCCGGTCCACGTGTTTCCCCAAGCCTCCCAGGGCGTGTGGAACGTGCGGTACCAGCCGCGTTCCTGCGCGTGCTTCCACGCCATCCAGTCGCCGGTGTGCGCGTGCAGGTACCAGCTGTACGCGGCCGGGGGCAGCGCCGGAAGCAGCGTCCAGCCCGCCGCCCACCAGCTCCGCCGCCCCTCCCGCCCGGGTGCTGCCGACTTCCCCTTGGCCGTGGCCAGGATGAACAGCAGCCCGATGGCCGCCGCGAGGAACAGGCCGCTGATCCGCACCGTCGTTCCCAGCGTGGTCAGTACGGCGGCGAGCGCCCACCGGTGGTGCGTCGCCGCCAGCCACGCGGGCAGCGCGAACGCGAGGAACAGCGCCTCCGTGTAGCCGACCGCCAGGAACACCGCGCACGGCGAGAGGAGGAGGAAGAGCACCGTACGGGAGCCCGCCGCGCTGTCCGGGAGGTACGCCCGTGCGATACGGGCCAGCGCCACGACCGCCACGGCCCCGGCGGCGAACGAGATCAGCAGACCGGCGGCCGTCCAGTCCGGGACGACCGCGTGCACGGCCCGCAGGGTGAGGGGATAGCCGGGGAAGAACGCCTCCCGGCTGTCCCAGCCGCTGATCCACGGCCCTTCGCCCGCCGGGAAGTAGCCGTCGCGCGCTATGTGGAGGTAGTGGTTCGCGTCCCAGTGCTGGAAGGGCGCCAGGACCGGGGCCGCCTCCCGGGCGCCGGACTGGCCGGGGAAGAGCCAGCGGGCGAGGTGGGCCGTGATCGCCAGGGATATGCGGGTCAGGAGGTAGAGCCCGAGCGCCGTGCGGTCGGCGGAGTCCAGCCGCGCCGCCGTCCGCCTGATCCACCCCCCGGGCCCGGGACCCGTGTCGTGCCCCTGCCCCCCGGGCGGTACGGCAGGGCCTCGGCCGTCCGGCGGCGCGAGGGGCCCGCACGGTTGGGAACGCACAGAGGTCCGGGGCGCGGGGATCGACGGGCGGGTGGCGGGCGGCAGAGGTCCGGGGGACGGGGACCGGGGGGCGGGGGACGGGGGACGTGGTCCGGGGGACAGCGTGGTCAACTCAGGCACCTTTCGGGCGCGCCTCGCGGGTGCGCCGAGGCAGGGTGGGGCATGGGGCGTACGGGGGTGTACGGGATGGCCCGGTAGCCGCCGGGGCGCGGGAGAAGCGTAGGGGGCCCGGCCCCGGGGTCAGGGCACCGGGCCGGAGCCGTCCGTCGTCGCGGACGTGGTGGCCGACGTCCTGACGGTGGCCGGGGCCGTGTCCGACGGCGGTGACTGCGGCGTCGTGGTCCTGCTCATGGCCGTCCGCGTGGGCAGGCCGGTGGGGTCCTCCGCCCCCGAACTCCCCGCCTCCCCCGGTGACGTGTCGTTCGGCAGCGTGGTGCTCGGCGACGGCGGATCGGTCGGCAGGCGCTCGGAGGGGACGGGCGACGGGTAGCTGGGCGTCGGGTCGGTGGCCGGGGCGACGGGCTGCGGCCGTACCGGCAGCAGGCCCACCGCCGCGGCGCCACCCCCGCCCACGACCAGGCAGACGCCCACCGCGACCGCGGCCATCCGCCGGCGCTGGGCGCGCATGCCGCGCTGGGTGATCCTCGCCGCGTCGTCCGCTTCGGCGCGGATCTGCCCGAACTCGCCGGCCTCCCGGAACAGGGACCGCAACGGATCCCGCCGTTCAGACATCACGTGCCTCCTCGATGCGGGGGTCCTGCAGCCGGTGCGCGAGCGCCGCCCTGCCGCGAACCAGATGCGTCTTGATCGTGCTGGTGGAAAGCCCGGTCTCCCCGGCGATCTGCTCGACCGTGAGGTCGCACAGGTAGTGCAGGGTCAACGTCCGCCGCTGCTGGGCGGGCAGCTCCCGGAGCGCGGCGACCAGCGCCACGTGGTCCGGCCCCGGCGGCTCCACGTGCTCCGGCGACCGCCCGCTCCCCAGGCCCCACGCGTCCGCGGAGCGCCGCCGGAAGCGCCAACGGCTCACCGCGAGCCGCCAGGCGACGGTACGGATCCACGCCTCGGGCTGCCCCTCACGCTCCAGCCGCCCCCGCCGCACCCACGCCTTGACGAACGCTTCCTGCACGACGTCCTGCGCCTCCTGGAGGTCGCCGGTCATCACGTACAGCTGTCCTGTGAGCCGCGCGACCGCCTGGGCGTAGAACTCTTCGAACTCCTCGACGGTCACATGTCGCTCCCGGGTCTTTCGCTTCACCGGGTATACGCCCGCCGCCGCCCATCCGGTCGACACGCCCCCGGAGAATTCGTGGTGACGGTCGTCACAGGACAGCTCCATCACGGAGCGAGGGGATGGTGCGGTACCCCCGTACTCCGGCCGGAAGGCCCCAGGCGCCGGCGCCGGACGACGTGCACATGACCGTCGTCCCGTGCCGCCTCTTCAGTACGTGCTCAGCACGTGGCGCGGTACGTGACGGCCGGCAGGTACAACGCCCACTCCTGCCGGGTCATCCCGCCGCCCGCCCTCGCGCACACCGACGCGGCCGTACGTTCCAGGCCCAGCGGGTACGTACGGACCGGGGTGCGGGAAGTCGCCACCCGCACGTGGGAGGCGTCCGGACCGAAGGCGAGGGCGAGGACCGGGCCGTCCGCCGGGGGAAGCGGGGAGCCCGCCGACCTGGGGGCGTCCGTGGGCCAGAAGCGCAACCCGCCGTCAGCGTCGCCCACCGCCACCACCGCGCCGTCCGCCGAGAACGCCAGAGCCGAGGGCCCCCTCTCCTGCCCCGTACCCGCCTCCGCACCGGCGGTGAGGACCGCCAGCCGGGTCCTGCCGTCACCGTCCCACAGCGTGACGCGGCCCTCGTGGTCGCTCATGGCGAGATAGCGGCCGTCCGGGCTGAACGCGGCTGTCTCCGCCGGGCCTTCGCCCCGCATGACGGCAACCGCGCTCGCCTTTCCACCGGCGCTGCCCGGAACGATCAGCCGGCGTTCGTCCGTGATGATCCTGCCGCTCCGGTCACGGTCGCGGAGCCGTCCGTACCGCTCACGCGGAAGCGTCCTCCGGGGTACGTCCCGGGCCAGGAGGTCGACTCCGTACGACATCCGGGTCACGACCGCCGAGTGCGGGCCTCCGGCCGCGATGCCGTCGACGCCGGAGAGCGAGGGGAGGGCCGTCACCGAGGGGCGCGGGCCGGTCGTGCGCAGGGTGACGGTGTCCGGCGCGCTCACGTAGGCCAGGGTCCGGCCGTCCGGGCTGAAGGACGTCGGCGGAACGGGCGGGCAGCCGCTACAGGCCGGTGCGGCCGCGAAGGCGTCGTGCAGACCGCCCGTCGCCCCGTCGCGGAGCTCGACCCTCCCCGGGCGCACGGTGAGGAGTCTCGTGCCGTCCTGGTTGAACCGGGCCGCGTCGAAGCGGACTCCCCGGCCGTCCTTCCGCCCGCCCTCCCGGGCGGCTGCCTGCTCGCCCTCGCCTCGCGGGTCTTCCTGCCCGCCGCCGTCCTGCTCGCCGCCCTGCCGCGTACCGCCCTGCCGCTGATCGCCGTGCTGCCCGACGCCGTGCTGCCGCCCCTCGCCCGATGCGACGCCGGTCAGGGAGACGGTGTGCACCGCGCTGGCAAGGTTGTCGCCCGCCGTGTAGCGGACCACCCCGTTCTCCACATCGAGGGTCAGCTCGCTCGTGCTCGACGCGGGGACCCGGTGGCGGAAGAGCGGGGTGGACGGGTCGTCGGCGGACCAGAGCAGCAGTGACCCGGCGGCCAGCGTCGCGACGAGGGACCCGTCCGCGCTGAACGCCGCGTCCGGGACGGTCCCCGCCGCCGTCCGCCCCGCGCCCTCCGTGCGGATCCGCGGGCGCTCCCGCCCCGACCGCACCTCCCAGCTCCTCACCCCGGACGGGACGCCGACCGCGAGCGCCCGCCCGTCCGGGGTGAACTGGAACTCGCCCCGGCCGCACACGTCGGCCTCCGCCGCCCAGGGCGTCGACAGCTCGCGGCCCGCGTGTACGTCCCACACCTGGAGCACGTCACCGTCCGGGCAGAAAGCGAGCAGCGGCCCCTCCCGCGCGACCGCCAGGGCCCGGACCTCCCCCCGGCTCCGCCCCGTATCGAGCGACATCCGGCCCTCGCGCGCGTCCCAGACCTGGACCGGTCCCCCGCGCCGGTGCACGACGACCGTGCGCGCGGCCGCGCCGAACCACGCATCGACCTCGTCGCCCGGCGGGCCGAACGCGCCCCCCGCGAACCCCCCGGCGGCGAGGTCCCACAACCGCACACCCCCGGGGGTCCGGAGGGCGACCGTGCCCGTGTCGGGGCTGACCGCCACGATGGACGCGGCCTGCCGCCCCGGGCCCGGCAGATCGGGCAGCGGGCGGCCCGTCGCGACGTCCCAGCGCCGGGTGCGGTCCGGGCCCACCACGGTGAGCGTGCGACCGTCCTGGCTGAGCCGCCGCCAGGTGTCATTTCGGTCCGGGCCCCCGCCACCGGACCCCGCTTCGAGCAGGCCCACCTCACGCTGGGCGGCGGCGCCGTACAACGCTTCCCGGGTCTCCGGAACATCGGCGATACGCCAGGCGGCCACGCTCAGCCGCAGGGCGGCCCGGGGGTCCGAGCGGCGCAGCGTACCCGCCACGGCCGCGATCCTGCGGGCCTCCGCCTCGTCCGCCCTGCGGTCAGCCGTACGGCTCTGCTCGCGGGCGGTGAGTCCGGCGACCACGGCCAGGCAGAGCAGCACCGACAGGGCGGCGACGAGCCCGCGCAGCACACGCGCCGCCCGGGCGGAAGCGCGCCGCTCCCCCTCGTACGCGGCGAGGCCGGCCGTCAGGAACGCCCGCTCGACGGACGTCAGCCCGCTCGCGCGGCCGTGGGGCGTGAGCGCGCGCACATCGGCGGCTTCGTTGCCGAACGCCTCGACCGCCGACTCCAGTTGGCTCCCCCGGTACAGAGCGCCGGGATCCCGCCCCAGATCGGTCCACGTCGCCGCGGCCTCCGTCAACCTTCTCTGCAGGCGCAGCAGTTCACGGTCCGCCTCGATCCATGAACGCAACCGGGGCCACGCCCCGATGAGCGCTTCATGGGCCAGGCTCACCGTGTCGGAGTCGGCGGTCAACAGACGCGCTCTCAGCAGGAGTTCCAGCACCTGCTCCGCGTGGTCCAGTCCCTCCATGCCTGTCAGTTCGCTGCGGGCGACCGGGCGACCGGTGTCCGCGGTACCGCCTCCCGGCGTGACGAGCCGCAACAGCAGCGTGCGGGCGGTCCGCGCCCGTACGTCGTCGAAGCCGGCGAACAGGGCCTCGGCCGTATGGGCGATCGCGCCCCGTACACCGCCGATCTCCTCGTACGCGGCCACGGTCATCGTCCGGCCCCGCCGCCTGTGCCAGACCTCCAGCAGGGCGTGCGACATCAGCGGGAGCCCACCCGGTTCGCCTTCCACGTCGGCGAGGATCCGGGCGGTCAACTCCCGCTCCACGATCAGACGTTCCGCAGTCGCCGGGCCGACGATCGCCTGTCGCAGTTGCTCCGACGTCATGGGGCCGAGGAGGAGGGTGGAGGGCCGCAGCGCGAGGGCCAGGGACGCGAACTCGGCGCACCGACCGTAGAAGTCCGACCGGACGGCGATCACGACACGGGCCCGCGCGGTGGCGATCAGCTCGATGAAGTCCGTCCGCTCCGTCTGGCTCCGGCAGAGCGTGAACACCTCTTCGAACTGGTCCACCAGCACGACCGCGTCATCCGCGAACAGAGCCGGGGCGACGCGGGAGGGGTGCTCCCCCGGCGTCAGAATCCTGATGGCGGAGGGCCGCTCGACCGGCGTCCTGCCCGGCGGAACGGACGCGGGTCCGACCGGCACCCGATCCGCCTGGCCGCCCGGCACCCGCCCTGCCGACCCGCTCGGCACCCGATCCGCCGGTCCCCCCGGCTCCTGCCCCGCCGACCCGCTCGACGGCCGGCTCCCCGGTCCGGTCGGTGACGCGGCGGCGGCCTCCCGCAGCGCCGGTACGAGACCCGCCCGCCTCCGGAGCCGACCATCGCCACCGCACCCTCACCCGCGTCCCGGGCCGCCCTCACTCCTCCGCCGGCGCGCGGGAGACCGTCCGCCGCAGCGGGCCGGCCAGAGCGCCGAGCCCGTGCGCTCGCCCCCGCCCTCGTGCCCGCCGCGGCCGCGCTCGCCCTGGGGTTCTGGGGCATCCGGCGGCAGGACTCCCTGTGGAGCGACGAGGCCGTCACCTACGAAGTGGCCCACCGGAGCACCTCGGACATCGCGCGGCTGCTGGCGGAGGCCGACGTCGTGCACGGTCTGCACTACTTCCTCATGCACGCCGTGTTCGCTCTCTGGGAGGGCGGCACGGTCGCCCTCCGGCTCCCCTCGGTGCTCGCCGTCGCCGCGACGGCGGCCGGGGTCGGCCTGCTCGGACGCCGCCTGGCCGGCCCGCGTGCGGGCCTGTTCGCGGGGCTCGTCCTGGCTCTGCTCCCCTCCCTGCAGCGGTACGCCCAGGAGGGCCGCTCGTACGCTCTCGTCTGCGCCCTCATGACGTGGGGCACGTGGCTGCTGCTGGACGCCCTCGACGCCGGCAGCCGGAAACGGCGGGCGGCACGCGGCGAGCGGCGGTCATGGCTCGGAGCGCAGCAGTTCGGGCGCCGGTTCCGATGGGCGGGATACGGGGCCGTCATGCTGGTGGCGTGCCTGGTGCACGCCTTCGCCGTCCTGGGCCTGGTCGCCCACGGCGTCACCGCGGCCCTCTCCCGGACCGGGCTCCGCCCCTGGGCCACGACCGCGTCCGTCGTGAGCGCCTCACTGGCCCCGCTCGCACTCGTCAGCGCCACTCAGTCCGGACAGGTGTCCTGGATCGCCGCCCCGGCCCTGTCCGACCTCGTCGATCAGGCCGTCGTCTCCGCTGTCGGCGTGGCCTGCGCGCTCCTCCTCCTGAGCGGCCGGACCGGCGGCGGCACAACGGCGGCAGGGGGCGTTCCCGCGCTCGCCCTCCCCCTGCTGCTCCTCCCGGCGGGCCTTCTGCTGGCCCTCTCCCCGCTGCGCCCCCTGTACGTGGACCGGTACGTCCTCTACGGATCCATCGGTCTCGCCCTGCTCACCGGGGCCGCCCTGGACCGGGCCCTCCGCCACGTCCTCACTCGCCTCCGCGCTCGCGGCCCCCTCCGCGGACCGCGTCTCCCCGTTCCGGTCGTCGCCGTCGCCTCCGCGCTCGTCACCCTCGCCGTGCTGCCCGCCTCCCGCGAGCTGCGGACCCCGGCGAGCCGGTCGGACGACGTGACCGCCGTCGCCGAAGCCGTACGGGAGATGGGTGCGCCCGGCGACGGGCTGGTCTTCCTCCCGGCCCGTCGCGCCTGGGTCCTCGCCACGCCCGATGGGTACGCGGAGCTCGACGATGTGGCGCTGGCGGACTCCCCCGCCGCCTCGGGCACCCTCTTCGGCGCCGAACTCGCACCGGCGGTGATCCGGGAACGGCTCACCGCCCAGCGGCGCGTCGTCGCCGTCCGGGACGTGTTCGGAGAACCACGCGACTCCACCGGGCGCCGGGACGCCAAGGAAGCCGTCCTCCGTGCGCGCTTCGAGGAGTGCGGCACGCGCAGGGTGACGCGAGCACAGATCACCGTGTACGCCCGCCCCGGCCACTGCTGAACCGCACGGCCTCCCCCGCCCCGTACGGGCTACGCCCCCGCTGCCTGAGCCGCCCCGACCACCGTGCGTACCGCCGCGAGCAGCGCATCGTCGCTGAGGACGGCGCGCCACTGGTCGTGACGGACGGGGCGCTCGTCGGTGTCGAGCAGGTGCCGGACCCGCGGGGCGACGGCCGTCGCGGCCGGCGGGTCGGCGGCCGCGACCTCGGCGAGGAGTTCCACGGCTTCCACGATCGTGGGCGGCGCGCCGCCGGGTGGGCAGATCCGGACGAGGTCGGCCAGGGCGGGGGCCACCTGGTGGCCATCCCGGGTCAGCTCCCACAGGGCCCGCAGGAGCGTCATCGCCTCGAAGCGGCAGTCGCCCTCGACGCGCGCCCGGGCGGTGGCCTCGAGCCGGCCCGCCACCTCGTCGGCCACGGGCGGATGTGTGGCGGCGATCTCGGCGAGCAGGAGCAGGGGCTTCACGCCGCCCGGGGTCGCGTACGCCTTCCGGGCGCTGTTCGCCGTCAACTCCAGCAGGGAGTGCACGACTTCGTTCGGGTCGCCGGTCTTCCGCCACCGGACTCGGGCCCTTTCCGTGGCGTCCTGCGGGATGGAGGAACGGCGGTCTCGATCGGCTGCGGCCGGGACGCCGCCCTGCTTCGGCAGAGGGACGGGGAGCGCTTCCGCCCGCACGGCGAACGGGCGCAGCGCTTCCGTGTAGTTGAGGTCGCTCTTCTCCCAGTCGCAGGTGGAGAGGTAGGGCGGGCTCGCGGAGAACCCCGTGGCCCGCCCGGACGACAGCCCGTCGATCAGGGGTTCCACGCAGCGTTCGTCCCCGGCCCGGCTCAGCATCCACACCGCGTGCCGGCGCGCGGGCTCGTACGGTTCGTCGTCCTCGGAGAGGTGCGCCGCCGCGCGGTCGGACCAGGGGCGGGCGGCGGTACCGCACATGGCGAGGACCCGGAGCGCGAAGGACCGGTTCGACTCGTCCGGGTCGTCCACGAACTCCGCCACGTCCGACAGGAGTTCCGGTACGGCGGAGCGCCACCGGGACATCAGGGCCGCCGCGATCCGCAGCCCGCTCTCGTGGTGGGCGGCGCTGTCCTGGCGCAGCAGCTCCCGGGCGAGGGCGAGCCGCCCGGGAAGGTCCTCGTCGAGCCGCGCGTCGGCACGAACCGGGCCGACAGCTCCGCGTCCACGCCCCGCCCTCCCTCTCGACCGGGCCCCCGCCCGGCGCCGCTCACCGCGCGTCCGCCGCCAGTTGCGTCGTCGCCAGTTCGCGGTACAGGTCATCCTCCGCGAGCAACTCCTCGTGCGTGCCCGCCCGGCGGACCCGGCCCTCCTCCAGGACCACGATGCGGTCGGCGTGCCGCACGGTGGAGAGGCGGTGCGCGATGACCAACACCGTGGTCTGCTCGGCCAGTTCGAGGATCACGTCACGCAGCGCCTGTTCGTTGACCGCGTCCAGTTGCGAGGTCACCTCATCGAGGAGCAGCAGGCGGGGGCGGCGCAGCAGGGCACGGGCGATGGCGATGCGCTGGCGTTCGCCGCCGGAGAGGGTGACGCCCCGATGGCCGACCGCCGTGTCCAGCCCCTCGGGCAGCCGCGCGACCAGGGCGTCCAGCCGGGTACGGGCGACCGCCGACGCCAGCGCCTCCTCGTCGGCCTCCGGGGCGGCGAAGAGGAGGTTCTCCCGCAGCGTCCCGGCAAGGACCGGAGCGTCCTGCTCCACGTACGCCAGCGCGCCCCGCAGTTCGGCCAGCGGCCAGTCCCGGATGTTCCGGTCGGCCACGGAGATCGTGCCGCCGTCGTGGTCGTAGAACCGTTCCAGCAGGCTGAACACCGTTGATTTGCCCGCCCCCGACGGGCCCACCAGCGCCACCATCCCGCCGGCCGGCACGTCGAACGTCACGCCCTGGTGGGCGGGGGCGCGCTCGTCCCCGTACCCGAAGACCACGTCCTGGAAGGCGACGCCGAGCGGGCGCGCGGTATCCCGATCCCGTACGGGTACGGGCACGGGTGCGGTCTCCGGCTCCGGTTCGCCGGGCAGCGACTCCACCTCGTCGATCCTGCGCACCGCGGCCAGCCCGCTCTGCAGTCCCGTCCAGCCCTCGACCAGGCCGCCGATCGGGCCCATCAGGTAGAAGAGGTACAGCAGGAACGCGATCAGCGCGGAGATCTCCAGCGAACCGGAGGCCACCCGCGCACCGCCCACCCCCAGCACCGCCAGGAACGCGAGCTGGATCGACATCATCATCGTGACGTCCGTGACCGAGGCCCACTTCGCGACGGTGACGCCCCGGTCGTGCGCGTGCCGGGCCGCCGCCGCCACGGCCGCCGTCTCCCGCTCCTCCGCCCCGCTCGCCTTCACCGTGCGGAACGCCTGGAGCACCCGGTCGAGGGCCGCGCCCATCGCGCCCACGGACTCCTGGGCGCGGAGCTGGGCCCGCTGGATGCGCGGCATCAGCAGGGACGTCACCGCCCCGATGCCGACGATCACCACCAGCGTCACGCCGAGCAGCGTCAGGTCCATGTACGCCATGAAGCCGATCGTGCCGAGCAGCATCAGCACGCTGTTGAACGACTCGACCAGTCCGCTGGAGAGGACCGTACGGAGCAGGGTCGTGTCGCTGGTGACGCGGGACTGGAGATCGCCCGGGGTCAGCCGGTCCACCGCCGGCACCTTCAACCGCATGATGCGGGCGACGAGTTGGTCACGCGCCCGGAGGACAACGCCTTCGCCCGTACGGGACATGAGGTAGCGCCCGTACGCGGAGAGACAGGCGCCGACCAGCACCAGCGCGGTCAGCGCGACGAGCGGGCCGGCGGGCGAGCGGTCCGCCGCGAACGCGTCCACCGCGTACTTCGCGGTCAACGGCATCGCCAGTCCCGCCCCGGAGCCCGCGAGCGAGAGCAGCCCCGCGCGGAGCAGGACACCCTGGTGCGGCCGGACCCGCGAGAGGAGCAGGCGCAGGGGCGACGGGCCGGGGGCCTCGGAGGAGCCGGAAACCTCGGACGGGCCGGGGGCCTCGGAGATGCCGGGGTCGCCGGAGGAGCCGGAAGCCTCGGACGGGCCGGGCGCGCTGTTGGCGTCGGCGGCCCCGGACGTTCTGGCGGCCCCGGACGGGCCGGGAGGCGCGGAGGGGGCGGGGCGCTCGGGCGGGTCCGGGGGCGCGGAACCGCCCGCCCCACCGGCGGGCCCGCCCGGTCCACCGCCCTCAGGCGGCCCGTTCCGCTCCGCGTCCGCCGTCGTCCCCGTCGCCGTGCCCACCCGGATCCCCTCCGTCTGCCGTCACTGTCATCAAGGGACGCAGATCCGCCGGTTCCGCCTGCTCCCCGACCGTACGGCCCCCTGCCTGTACCCAAGCATGCGGGGCGAACGGCGGCGCCGCCCGCACCCCCGCGCACCAGTCGGGCCAGACACCGGACATCCGGCAGGCCAGGGCGATGGCGACCGAGCGCGGCAGGCAGCCGTAACGGCCCGCGCAGCGCCTGCTGGTGGAGACCACCGCCTCGAAAACCTCCAGGGTCTCCGCGTACGAGGCCGGGCGCGCGCCCCGCGCGCACCGGTCCAGGACCCGGCGCAGCCGTCCCGGCTTGAGGCGGGCCAGCACGAACGCGGCGGCGATGGCCGTACGCAGCCGTATCCCGCCCGCGCCCGCGCCCCGGCGCGGCATCGTCATCTCGGTGGTCATGCGTGCAGGATCTTCGCCTCGACGAGCTGGCGGGTCAGCTCCGCCACATCGGACTCCGCCTCGGCGCGCTCGACGTCGAACGCCGCGACGATCCGCTCGACGGCGATCTCGGGCGTGTGCCCGGCGGCGAGCGTGTCGACGACGATGACGCTGGTGTCGTTCAACTGCCAGTAGCTGCCGTCGTTCTCGTCGAGGAGCACGCCGCCGTACTCGGTGGTCGTGACGGCGATGCCTTTTCTGAGCTTCACAGGATTGCCTCGCTGGTACGGGTGAGAGGTGAGGTGCGGTCGGATCGGGACGGAGCCGTCGGCCAGGCGTTCTCGGCCGTGCGGAGCCAGGTCTCCCCGGCCACGGTGGAGCTGATGGAGTGCTCGACCAGGACGGGCGAGAAGGGTTCGGCGGCGAGCCGGAGGAGCTGGCGGTCGTCGACCAGGCCGCGTTCGGCGAGTCGGGATCCGGTCCACAACCCGGCCAGTTCCGGGCCGTGTTCGCGCAGCCCCTGGTGTTCGTCGGAGGACATGTGGTCCTTCGTCGTACGGGCCAGCAGCGCGTCCGGGACCACCCCGCGCATCGCTTCGACCAGCAGCGGCTTGTAGCGCCAGGGGCTGATCCGGTCCGGGAGGCGTACGGCGAGGGTCGCCTCCAGGACCCGGTCGTCGTAGAAGGGCGCGGCGACCGGCAGTCCGATCGTCGTGCCGATGTCCTCCATCGCCTGGAAGTGCCGGGCTCCCATCCGTACGGCGTCGATGTCGACGTGCCGCCCGCGCCACGGGTCGATCGGCTCGGCGTGTTCGGCGGCCCGGAACTCCTCAACGATCAGAGAGTTGGCGAGTTCGGTGAACCAGGGGCGCAGGGACTGCCGTACGCCCCAGGAGAGGAGCGGGGTCCTGGCCACCGGCTGGGCTTCGGCGGTGACGGCCCCCGCGAGCCAGCGCGGGAAGGAGGAACGGTTCAGCAGGGCCTTCACCGTGGGCAGGAGCGGCCAGCCGAGCTGGTGACGCAGGCCGCCGAGGTGGTTCCAGGCGGTGAACGGGTTCCCGTGGAAGAGGTCCTGGTAGGCGTGGGGCAGCCCGAGGAAGAGCTCGTCGCCGCCGTAGCCGGTGAGGTGGTAGCGCGAGCCGGTGGCACGGGCGCGGCCGAGGAGGAGTTCGGCGCGGGCCCGGCCGGGGGCGACCGGCAGCGGCTCGTCGTTCAACTCGGCGGCGCAGGAGGCCAGATCGGCGTAGAAGTACGGAGCGTCGTCCGCCGGGATGACGCGGTGCTCCAGGTCGGGATCCGCGTCCCGCTCGGGGCCCGCCGGCCGGCCTGGGTCCGCGGGCCGGCCTGGGTCCGCTGACCGGTCGGTTGCGGCAGGCCGACCACCGGTTGCGGTGGACCGGCCGGCTGCGGTGGGCTCGTCGGCGTGGCGGTTCTGGGCGCTCTGCTTGGGGTGATCGTCCTGCCCGGCCAGCTCCACCGCCCGGCGCGCCCAGGTCTCGTCCTCGCTGTAGCGGTCGCGGGCGGCCACGGTGAGCAGCGAGAGCCGTCGCGGGCCGGTCGCGCGGGCGGCGAAGGTGAGGGCCGTGGAGTCCAGGCCCCCGGACAGTTCGCAGCTGATCCGGTCGTGGCCGCCGACATGGGCGCGTACGGAGGCGGCGATGGCCTCGCCGAGCGCCCGCGCCCCTTCGGCCAGCGGGAGTTCAGGGGCCGGCGGTTCCCACCAGCGGTACTCCGCGGGGCCGGGGACGGCGGCCGTACCCGGTGCTGCGACGGGCAGGGCCAGGCCGTACCCGGCGCCGGTCTCGTGCACCCCGCGCCACACGACGCGGCGGCTCAGGGGGTGCGGCAGGAAGTCGAGCATGCGCAGGGCGAGCGCGCCGTCGTCCAGGGGCGCGTCGATCAGCCGCGCGAGGACGGCGGGGCGGTCGGAGGCGATGGTTCCGGCCTCCGGATGCCGGGCGTGGTAGATCCGGCGCAGGCCGGAGGCGGTGCCTCTGATCCAGGTCTGCCCGGAGAGCCGGGCGATGACGTGGTGGAGGCCGGGCCGCCGGGCGAGGCGGCGCTCCAGACCGGCGCGGTCGCGGGCGCCCTCCAGCAGGCCGGCGAGCACGGACTCGGGGACCCGGTCGGGGCCGATGAGGACGAGGGCGTCGTCGCCCCGGCGGAGGTGGCTCACCTCGCGGAAGGCCGTGCGGGCGACGACCCAGGGCCGGCCGGACGGATGGAGGACGGTCAGCCCGTCGCCCCCCGCCGCGGCCGGCCCGGTCGACTCCTGGGCGGCGGACCGCCCGGTCGACTCCCGCACGGGAAGCCGCCCGGCCACCGCCGCACCCGCCGCGCTGTCCGGCAGAACGACGAAGTAGTCACGCAGATGGCCGGGCATGTTCACCTTCCGGAAGTTCTCAGACGTCGCACAGGAATCCGGGGGCCGGATCAGATGATGCGGCGGACCCAGTACTCCTTGTACGAGCCGTAGAAGTAACCGGCCGTCTTCTTCGAAAAGTCGCCCTGCTTGAACAGCGACGGCTTCACGTAAGCCTTCTTCTGCTGCTTCATGACACCTTCCCTTCTGAGCGGTTGGAGACCGTTATGCGCAACTTGCCTCTGCATAACTGACGTTATTCATGCGACAGGTGTTCACCACGTGAACACCAGAGCCATCATGTCCCTCAGCAGCACCGGTACGCGCGATTCCGGCTCACCGTATGAAGTTGGCCGGATCGCATGAGCGACGAAGAGCGGAGGGCGAGACTCCGGGACGACGCGCGCAACCGACCGGTCGGCATGTGCAGTCGCACACCGAGGACGCCCAGCACTCAAGTGGACTGGACCAATAACGGGCCAGGATGATCGAACCGGGCGGTGAGCTGCCAGGAGAGGGAGGTGCCGCGCGCATATCCGCCGAACCAGCCCCCGTGGGCCCGCCGCCGTCCCGGAGGCGCACTACCTCAGCGGCCACGGTGGCGCCAGCGTCTTCGGCGAAACCGCCGATACGCGTGCTGCCGCACCGGGAAGACCGCTGCAAGACACCATTCGGCCACGCGGACCGCTCCCGGCCACCGCCCGACTACCCCGCACCCGCGCCTTCTCGCCGCCCACGCAGCCGGTAGCCGCCCCAGGCCGCCGTGCCGCCGCCCAGCAGCAGCGGCATCATGCCGTAGCCGACGAGCGTCGAGGAGTGGGCGTACCACCGCCCGCCGTCGAACACCTGGGTCGCGGTGACGGTGTCCGGGTCCGTCCGCCCGTCGTGGTCCGTAAAGAGGATCCGGGTCCGTTGGAGCTCCGGGGCCCGGGGCACGCCGTCCAGATGGGCGCGCAGCATCTCCAGGTCCACCTGCTTGAGCTCGGCCCTGTTCGCCCGCTGCTGGGCCGGGCTCTCACCGAAGCAGTGCCGGACGGTCTGCCCCTTCTGCGTGCGGGTGTCGCGGCAGTCGATCCGCCCGAAGGTCTCGACCCGCATCCCGAGGGCGCCGGAGAGCCCCGTACCGGTCACCACGACCATCAGCCCCAGGACGACGAGCGCGCCTCCGCCGAGGAGGAGCGAGAGCCCCGCGAGCCGCCGCCCGCCCGCGCCACCGCCCCGGCCCGCCGGCCTCGCGCCGCCTCTCGTACGCCCCTCGCCGCCCACGGGATCGCCGTTCGTACGGCCCGCCCCGCCCGTTCCGCCCGCACCCGTGTCCATGCCTCGCCGCCCCCGTATCCGTCCATCCGGACCTGCCCCTGGTCCTGTACCCGCGGCCGGACCCGTTCGACCGCCTCCGCGGGCGCGGCCCCACCCCCGCCCGCGAGCCGCACCGGGCACCGGAGTCGTGCCCGCCAACGCCTCAGGGGCGACACCTCCGTGAAGGAGATGCCGCCCCTGAGGGACGTACGCGGAGCTTCGCGATCGGCAGGCCGATCAGAAGTCCATGTCACCGCCCGGCATGCCACCCGGGGCGGCCGCGCCGGCCTTCTCGGGCTTGTCGGCGATGACGGCCTCGGTGGTGAGGAACAGCGCGGCGATGGACGCGGCGTTCTGCAGGGCGGAACGCGTGACCTTCGCCGGGTCCAGGATGCCCTCGGCGATCATGTCGACGTACTCGCCGGTCGCGGCGTTGAGGCCGTGGCCGACCGCCAGGTTGCGGACCTTCTCCACGACGACGCCACCCTCGAGACCACCGTTGACGGCGATCTGCTTGAGCGGGGCCTCCAGCGCGAGCTTCACGGCGTTGGCGCCGGTCGCCTCGTCGCCCGTGAGGTCGAGCTTCTCGAAGACGGCCGAAGCCTGGAGCAGAGCCACGCCACCACCGGCGACGATGCCCTCCTCGACGGCGGCCTTGGCGTTGCGCACCGCGTCCTCGATGCGGTGCTTGCGCTCCTTGAGCTCCACCTCGGTGGCGGCGCCGGCCTTGATGACGGCCACGCCGCCGGCCAGCTTCGCGAGGCGCTCCTGGAGCTTCTCGCGGTCGTAGTCCGAGTCGGAGTTCTCGATCTCGGCACGGATCTGGTTGACGCGACCCTGAACCTGGTCGCTGTCACCGGCGCCGTCGACGATCGTCGTCTCGTCCTTGGTGATGACGACCTTGCGGGCGCGGCCGAGCAGGTCCAGGCCGGCGTTCTCCAGCTTGAGACCGACCTCCTCGGAGATCACGGTGCCGCCGGTGAGGATGGCGATGTCCGCGAGCATGGCCTTGCGGCGGTCGCCGAAGCCCGGGGCCTTGACGGCGACGGACTTGAAGGTGCCCTTGATCTTGTTGACGACCAGGGTGGAGAGCGCCTCGCCCTCGACGTCCTCGGCGATGATCAGCAGGGGCTTGCCCGACTGCATGACCTTCTCCAGCAGCGGGATCAGGTCCTTGACGCTGCCGATCTTCGAGTTGACGATCAGGATGTACGGGTCGTCGAGCGACGCCTCCATACGCTCCATGTCGGTGGCGAAGTACGCCGAGATGTAGCCCTTGTCGAAGCGCATACCCTCGGTGAGCTCCAGCTCCAGACCGAAGGTCTGGGACTCCTCGACGGTGATGACGCCTTCCTTGCCGACCTTGTCCATCGCCTCGGCGATCTTGGCGCCGATCTCGGTGTCGGCGGCGGAGATGGAGGCGGTGGAGGCGATCTGCTCCTTGGTCTCCACGTCCTTGGCCTGCTCCAGCAGAGCGGCGGAGACAGCCTCGACGGCCTTCTCGATACCGCGCTTGAGGGCCATCGGGTTGGCGCCCGCGGCGACGTTGCGCAGACCCTCGCGGACGAGAGCCTGGGCGAGAACGGTGGCGGTGGTCGTACCGTCGCCGGCGACGTCGTCCGTCTTCTTGGCGACCTCCTTGACCAGCTCCGCACCGATCTTCTCGTACGGGTCCTCGAGCTCGATCTCCTTGGCGATGGAAACACCATCGTTGGTGATCGTGGGCGCGCCCCACTTCTTCTCGAGGACGACGTTACGGCCCTTGGGGCCGAGGGTGACCTTGACGGCGTCGGCGAGCTGGTTCATCCCGCGCTCGAGACCGCGCCGTGCCTCCTCGTCGAACGCGATGATCTTGGCCATGTGAAGTGGTCCTCCCGGACAGGGGTGGATTGCTCCGGACCGAGAGGCGCCCGCGACGGACGGCCTGCGACTCGGTGGTTCCTTGCCCCACCGCGCCTGCGGGCCTCACCGGCCCGGTCCAAGTTCTGTCACTCTCACCTGGAGAGTGCTAACGCCAATGATTAGCACTCGACCCCCGAGAGTGCAAGCGCCTTCGGCGAGAGCCCGCCATGTGGTCGGGGCCCGCCGGGCGGTCCGGGACGAGGGCGTCGCAGGCCCGCGTACGGAGGCGTCGCAGGTCACGTCCAGGGGCGTGGTGCAGGTGACCGCGCACGGGCGTCGCTGGTCACGTACAGGGGCGGCGCGGGCGCGGTTACGGGTGGGGCGGCGCGGGGCCGCTGCCGACCACGCTGCCCCGGTGCCGCAGGGAGACCGCCGGGCGTGCGCCCCGAGGCCACCGGGAGACCGTCAACCGCGCGCCCCCGAGGCTCCGTCCCGGGACACGCGGAGGGCCCTGGACGCCCCGGGACGCGCTGAGGCCTCTGGACGCCCCGGGACGCGCGGAGGGCCCGATCCCTGCTGGAGCATTCCAGGGGTCGGGCCCTACGTGCGTGCGCGGTGTCGTCGTACGACCGTGCCGAGCTCAGCCGACGGCGAGCTTGACCATGTCGGCCTGGGGCCCCTTCTGGCCCTGCGAGATCTCGAATTCAACTCGCTGACCCTCTTCGAGGGTGCGGTACCCGTCCATCTGGATCGCGCTGTAGTGGACGAAAACATCCGCACCACCGTCGACCGCGATGAAGCCGTACCCCTTCTCCGCGTTGAACCACTTGACGGTGCCCTGAGCCATGCCAACTCCCCTATTACTGGCACTTGCACGGGACCGCACTTCGCGGGCCCGGGTCGCGACCCACCCTCCGACAGGAGAGGGTGCGCGGCGCCGCAGCGCGTCGACCGCGGCCGAATGTATCCGTCCAACTGCCCTCTGCAACAGGTCAATCGGACGAGAAATATGGGCGCGCCGGAACACGCGAATATGCGGGTTTCCGAGATTTACGGGCAAGTCGGGCCGGGCAAAGCGCACTTATGCCGCAAGAGGTTCACGTACTTTGGCTGCTTCTTATCGGGGCCGGGCGCATTCTCATATGCGGGCGGCACGAGCAGCGGACGGGGCTTCCCCAACTGTACCGCGCTCAACCATGCAGAATTGCCCCCTCCGCTTATGGAGCGGAAGGGGCAACCGGTGTCACACGAAGGCACTGCGGCCACACGGGGCTCAATGGCCCCGAAAGGGAGCAGACCCGAAAGGATCAGATCGGAAGGGGCCGATGCGGCTGTTCCGACGGGATCAGCACGGACGGGGCCGTACGATCCGGCCCGCCCGTCCCGTCCAGCCCGGGGGCCGTGCGTTCAATCCGTCCGGCCCGGGGGGCCCGTCCCTACGACCCGGCCCCCGGGCGGACCGGCCCCGCGCGGCTCAGCAGCCGCCGGCGACCGCGGGGATGATCGAGACGCCCGCGCCGTCCGGGGTGGCCGCGTCGAGGCCGCCCTCGAAGCGCACGTCGTCGTCGTTGACGTACACGTTGACGAAGCGGCGCAGCTTGCCCTGGTCGTCCAGGACACGGGCCGCGATGCCCGGGTGGTCCTTCTCCAGGGACTCGATGACCTCGGAGAGCTTCGCGCCCTCCGCCGTGACCTCGGCCTGGCCGCCCGTGTAGGTGCGGAGGATGGTGGGGATGCGGACCTTGACGCTCATGACGGTCGCCTTTCTGGCTGCTGCGGTCGGGGTGGTCAGGCGGAGGCGAGGCCCGCGGCGCGGAACGCGTCCAGGCTCGGCTTGATGGTCGCCGTGGCCTGCGAGGTGGCGGAGACCGCGTCGAGCGTCTTGAGGCCGTCGCCGGTGTTCAGGACGACGGTGGTGAGCGTCGGGTCGATCACGCCGGCCTCGACCAGCTTCTTCGTCACGCCGACGGTCACCCCGCCCGCCGTCTCGCCGAAGATGCCCTCGGTGCGGGCGAGCAGCTTGATCGCGTCGACGACCTGCTCGTCGGTGACGTCCTCCACCGCGCCGCCGGTGCGCCGGGCGATGTCCAGGACGTACGGGCCGTCCGCCGGGTTGCCGATGGCCAGCGACTTGGCGATCGTGTTCGGCTTCTGGGGGCGTACGACGTCGTGGCCGGCCTTGAAGGCGGCGGAGACCGGGGAGCAGCCCTCGGCCTGCGCGCCGAAGATCTTGTACGGCCGGTCCTCGACGAGGCCGAGCTTGATCAGCTCCTGGAACCCCTTGTCGATCTTGGTGAGCTGGGAGCCGGACGCGATCGGGATGACGATCTGGTCGGGCAGCCGCCAGCCGAGCTGCTCGCAGATCTCGTACGCCAGCGTCTTGGAGCCCTCGCCGTAGTACGGGCGGAGGTTGACGTTGACGAAGCCCCAGCCCTCGCCGAGCGGGTCGCCGATGAGCTCGGAGCAGAAGCGGTTGACGTCGTCGTAGTTGCCCTCGATGCCGACCAGTTCACCGCCGTACACCGCGGCCATGACGACCTTGCCCTGCTCCAGGTCGTGCGGGATGAACACGCAGGAGCGCAGTCCGGCGCGGGCGGCGGCCGCGCCGACGGCGCCGGCCAGGTTGCCCGTGGAGGAGCAGGAGAGGGTGGTGAAGCCGAAGGCGCGGGCGGCCTCGACGGCGATCGCGACGACGCGGTCCTTGAAGGAGTGCGTCGGGTTGCCGGAGTCGTCCTTCACGTACAGGCCGCCGGTGACGCCCAGCTCGCGGGCGAGGTTGTCGGCCTTGACGAGCTTGCTGAAGCCGGGGTTGAGGTTGGGCTTCTCGGCCACGTCGGCGGGGACGGGCAGCAGCGGGGCGTAGCGCCAGATGTTGTCCGGTCCGGCCTCGATGCGCTTCCGCAGCTCCTCGGGGGCGCCGGTGGGCAGCTCGTACGCCACTTCCAGCGGTCCGAAACAGGAGGCGCAGGCGAAGAGGGGGCCGAGCTCGAAACGCTCGCCGCACTCGCGGCAGGAGAGCGCCGCGGCGGGGCCGAGATCGACGTTCGGGGCGGCGGAAGCGGTGGTGTCCGCGGTACCTGCAACAGTCTGAACAGCCATGATGGCGGAGGTCCCTTTCTCCTCATCTTCCTCGCGACGCATTTCGCCGCAAGACGGAATTGGCACCTTCCCCACCGTGACCTCGCGGTCGGCAGGAGGGTTGCCGGGACTTCAACGGGCCGTTCCCTCAGTCCCTCTGGATGAGCTCTATGGCGCTGGATCTTCGATCCAGGCGTTTATCCGCGCTCCGACCCCGACATGCGACGGCGATACGCGTTGTTCAAGACTGTAACCGAAGCACCGGACCGTTGAGATAGACGTCCGAACCGCGAGATGGATCACATACGAGGAGTGCCGACCGTGCTCGAAGAGGTGGAACGCTGGCTGACCGGGCGTTCCTGGTCGTCCGCCGACCGCCCGCTGAACCGGCTCACCGAGGCCCGGGCCGCCGACCCGGGCCGTACGACCGTGAGCGTGGTGCTGCCCGCGCTGAACGAGGAGGCCACGGTCGGGGCGATCGTGGCGACGATCCGCCGGGAGCTGATGGAGCGGGTCCGGCTCGTCGACGAGCTCGTGGTGATCGACTCCGGCTCCACCGACGCCACCGCGGCCGCGGCGCGGGCGGCGGGCGCGCGGGTGGTCCACCGGGACGCGATCCTGCCCCGGATCCCGGCGCTGCCCGGGAAGGGCGAGGTGCTGTGGCGGTCACTGCTGGTGACCAGCGGCGAGATCGTCTGCTTCGTGGACGCGGACCTCAGGGACTTCTCGGCGGACTTCGTCTCGGGGACGGTCGGCCCGCTGCTGACCGACCCCGCCGTCCAGTTCGTCAAGGCGATGTACGACCGCCCGCTCGGCGACGCCGCAGGTCAGGGCGGCCGCGTCACTGAACTGGTGGCACGCCCGCTGCTCAATCTGCACTGGCCGCAGCTGGCCGGGTTCGTACAGCCGCTGGGCGGCGAGTACGCGGTGCGGCGCTCCCTGCTGGAGCGGCTGCCGTTCCCGGTCGGTTACGGAGTGGAGCTGGGGCTGCTGGTGGACGCGCTGCACACGGTGGGCCTGGACGCGCTGGGCCAGGTCGACGTGGGCGTACGCGTCCACCGGCACCAGGACGGGCAGGCGCTGGGCCGGATGGCGGCGGCGATCTACCGGACGGCGCAGCTCAGGCTCTCCCGGGGCCATCTGGTGCGGCCGGCGCTGACCCAGTTCGAGCGCGGCGAGGACGGCTTCGTTCCCCGCACGCACGCGGTCGACACCGAGGAGAGGCCGCCGATGCGGGAGATCGCGGAGTACGCGGCGCGCCGGGCGGCGTGAGGCGATGGGCCGCGGCGGGGGGGTGGTGTGCCCTCCCGGCGCGACGGGGACGTGAGGCGGTGGGCCCCGGCGCGGGGGCGATGAGCGCGGAGGCGTGAGCACCCGGCGGCGTGAGGCGGTGGGCCGCGGCCCGGAGGTGGTGTGCTCGCCCGGCGCGCCGGGGGCGTGAGGCGGTGGCCGCGGGGAGCGGCGGGGCGTTTGGGGGCCGGACTCGCGGGCTAGGTTCCGGTACATGGTCTCCGAGCACACGCCCTCCACGACGTCCTCCGCGTCCCCCGCCTCCCAGGTCCTCGTCGCCTCCAACCGCGGCCCCGTCTCGTACACGCTCGGCGAGGACGGGACGCTCGACGCCAAGCGCGGCGGCGGCGGTCTCGTCTCCGGGCTGAGCGCCGTCGACGACAAGCTGTGGGTCTGCGCGGCCCTCGGCGACGGCGACCGCGAGGCGGTGCGCCGGGGGGTCGGGGAACCGGGTGTGCGGATGCTGGACATCGACGCCGAGGTGCACGCCGACGCCTACAACGGCATCGCGAACTCGGTGCTGTGGTTCGTCCACCACATGCTCTACCAGACGCCCGTCGAGCCGGTCTTCGACGCGGAGTTCCGCCGGCAGTGGGCCGCGTACGAAACGTACAACCGCGCCTTCGCCCGAGCGCTGGCCGAGGAGGCGGAGCCGGGGGCCTCGGTCCTCGTCCAGGACTACCACCTGGCCCTGGCCCCGGGGATGCTGCGCGAGCTGCGCCCGGACCTGCGGATCGGCCACTTCTCGCACACCCCGTGGGCGCCCGTGGACTACTTCCGGCTGCTGCCCGACGACATCGCGGAGCAGTTGCTGCACGGCATCCTCGGCGCGGACCGGGCCGCGTTCCTGACCCGCCGCTGGGCGGACGCATTCATCGGCTGCTGTACGGAGATCCTCGGCGGCACGGGCCGGACCCGGATCGGGGTGCACGGCCTCGGGGCCGACGCGGACTTCCTGCGCGAGCGCGCGCACGAGCCGGACGTGGACGAGCGGATGGCGGCGCTGCGGGAGCAGGTGGGCGAGGGCCGGAAGACCATCGTCCGGGTGGACCGCACCGAGCTGTCGAAGAACATCGTGCGCGGCCTGCACGCGTACCGGGCCCTGCTGGAGGCCCGCCCGGAGTGGCGCGAACGCGTCGTGCACATCGCCTTCGCCTACCCCTCCCGCCAGGACCTCGCCGTCTACCGGGACTACACGGCGGCGGTGCAGTCCCTGGCGACGGAAATCAACGGGCAGTACGGCACGGAGAGTTGGACCCCGGTCGTGCTGCACGTCAAGGACGACTTCGCCCGCTCGCTGGCCGCGTACCGGCTGGCGGACGTGGCTCTGGTCAACCCGATCCGCGACGGCATGAACCTGGTCGCCAAGGAGGTCCCGGTCGTCTCGGACCAGGGCTGCGCGCTGGTGCTGTCCCGGGAGGCGGGGGCGTACGAGGAGCTGGGCGAGGACGCGATCGTGGTGAACCCGTACGACGTGACGGGAACGGCGGACGCGCTGCACGAGGCGCTGACGATGAGCGGCGACGAGCGGTCCGGCCGCACGAAGCGCCTGGCGGAGGCGGCGACGGCGCTGCCGCCCCAGGCGTGGTTCCTGGAGCAGCTGGAGGCCCTGCGACAGGACGAGCTGCCCCGGTAGGGGCCCGAACGCGGAGGCGGGAGGGGCGGCCCGGTTTCGGGCCGCCCCCCCCGTTCGCACGTGGGGCGCTCCGGTTCACGGCCGCCCCTCCGGCTTTCGCGTGGGCCGGGGCGGTCGCATGCCGCCCTGCCCGCCTTCGCACGGGCCGGACACGCCCTACGGCTCCGCAGCCCTACAGCCGCTCCGCCAGGGCCGCCAGGAACTCCACCACCGAGGCCGGGCCCGGCACCGACAGGTCGGCGCGGGCGGCGAGTTCGGGTACCTCGGTGCTGCCGCTGCACACCAGGAGGCCGGGGATGCCGTCCGCGCCGCCGGTCCGCAGCTTCTCCACGGCGGCGAACGCGGCCAGGTCCCCGAGGTCGTCGCCCGCGTAGATCACCGACTCCGCGTCCAGTTCGGCCACGAACCGGGCGAGCGCGACGCCCTTGTCCATGCCCGGCGGGCGCAACTCCAGGACCAGGCGGCCCGGTTCGACGATCAGCCCGTGCCGTGCGGCCAACTCTCCGAGCGGTGCGCGCAGCGCCTCGAAGGCCGCCTGCGGGTCGTCGGCGCGCCGGGTGTGGACCGCGACGGCCTGCCCCTTCTCCTCGATCCAGGCGCCGTCCCCGACGCCCGACTTTTCGAGCAGCGAGGGGAGTTCGGCACGTACGGCGGTGACGCCCGGGTGCGGGGCCGGGGCGTGGACGGCACCGGTCACGGCGTCCCAGCGCTCGGCGCCGTAGTGCCCGAGGACGACGAGGTGCTCCAGGCCGGGGACGCCCGCGAAACCGCCGAACCGCACCGCGACGTCCGCCGGGCGGCCGGTGATCACGGCGACGGCAGCGACCTTCGGCGCGAGGGCGGCGAGCGCCTCGACGGTGCCGGGGTGGGCGCGCGCCTGTTCGGGATCCGGGACGATGTCGGCGAGCGTGCCGTCGAAGTCGAGGGCGACGACCGCACGGTCGGGCCGGGCGAGCACGGCTTCGAGCCCCTCGCGGCCGGCCGGGGTGGTCGGGGACGGCAGGTTTTCCGGGTGACTGCCCATGGGAGCGAGCCTAATCCCTGACCGCCGGGAACGCGCTCGCTTCAGCCCCCCGCACGGATCCCACCGCAGGGCCGCCGCGAACCCGCTCGCTTCAACCCCGTGCGGATCCCGCCGCAGGGCGACCGCAGCGGCGCCACCGCCCTCCCGCGCCCTCCCGCGCTTGACACGCATTCCCTCGCGACTCCATGATTCCATTAATTGACTCATGGAATCGAGGTGAGGCGCGTGGCAGACACGAGCACCCCGAACGCGACGTCCGGCACCTGGGCACTCGAAGCCCGGGACCTGGGCAAGCGCTACCGGCGCGGCTGGGCGCTGCGTGACTGCTCCTTCCGGATCCCGGCCGGCCGCATCTGCGGTCTGGTCGGCCCGAACGGGGCCGGCAAGAGCACACTGCTCGGGCTGGCGACCCGCCAGGTGCGGCCGAGCACCGGCGGGCTCCAGGTCTTCGGCGTACCGGTCGACGACCCCGGCGTCCTGCCCAAGATCGCCTTCCTCGGGCAGGACAAGCCGCTGTTCAAGCGGTTCACCGTGGCCGAGACGCTGCGGATGGGCGCCGAGCTGAACCCCGACTGGGACGCCGCCGCCGCGCACCGCATCGTCCGCTCCGGCAACGTTCCGATGGACGCCCGGGTCGGTACGCTCTCCGGCGGCCAGCGCACCCGGCTCGCCTTCGCCCTCGCCTTCGGCAAGCGGCCCGAACTCCTGCTGCTGGACGAGCCGATGGCGGATCTCGACCCGCTGGCGCGCGACGAGATGAGCACCCTCCTGATGGCGGAGGCCGTCGAGCGCGGCACCACGGTGGTGATGTCCTCGCACATGCTCACCGAGCTGGAGGACATGTGCGACTACCTGCTGGTCGTCGCCGAGGGCCGCATCCGCATGGCCGGTGACGCCGACGCGCTGGTCCCGGCGCACGCCCTGGTCACCGGCGTCAGCCACGACGGCGCGCTGCCGCCCGAGCTCGACCATCACACGGTCATCGAAGTCCGCTTCCTGGGACGGCAGTTCCACGCGATGATCCGGCCGAAGGGCCCGCTCCCCGCCGACTGGGAGATCGCCGAGCCCTCGCTGGAGGAAGTCCTCCTCTCCCACCTCCGCTCCCCGGACGCTCCCTCGCTCTACACGCAGGGCGCCCGCGTCGACGCCGAAGGGACCCAGGCCGCATGAGCGCCACTCTCACCGACAAGCCCACCGGGACCGGCACGAGCCGCCGACTGCTGCGCGGCCTGCCCTGGCTCGTCGTCCGCCAGCACCGGATCGCGCTGGCCTGCGTCCTCGGCCTGACCCTGCTGACCGCGATCTGGATCGTGTACGAGCGCCACAACCTGGTCCAGTTGCTCGACGCGAAGGGCTGGCCGGAGAAGGACGCCGGACAGCCGTTGGAGAACAACCGCGGCTACGGGTACATCACCAGCATCATCAACGGCCTGCCGCTGATCCTCGCCGTCTTCATCGGCGCCCCGCTCATCGCGGGCGACCAGGAGAGCGGCACCGCGCAGCTCGTCACCACCCAGTCCGTCTCCCGCCGCCAGTGGCTGATCGCCAAGCTCGGCCTGGCCTACACCCTCGCGCTGGTCTCCGGCGTGGTGCTCTCGGCCCTGTTCACCTGGTGGTGGAAGCCGTACCGCTCCCTGTTCCCCAGCGAGTGGATCGACGGCCTCATCTTCGACAACACCGGTCCCGTCCTGCCCGCCTTCCTGCTCTTCCTGACCGCGGCGGGCGTCACCATCGGCGTGCTGGTCCGCCGGGTGCTCCCGGCCATGGTGGGCGCGTTCCTCTTCACGGCGATGACCACGCTGTTCGTCTGGGACGAGATCCGCGTACGGATCGGCGTCACGCACATGTTCACGTACCCGCTGAACAGCGATCTCCCGGAGCGATTCAACGACGCGTACGAGGCGGACCGCTGGGTCGGCAGCGCGGACGGGACCCTGTACAACTGGGGCATCTGCGCCGAGGCGACCGAGAAGGCGCAGAACTCGTGCATCAAGGAGCACGGCATCGTCAACAACGTGATCGAGTACCTCGATTACAGCCAGATGGGCACCATGCAGTGGACCGCCGCGGGCATCCTGCTCGCCGGAACCGCCCTGCTCACGGCGTTCACCCTCTGGTGGACCTCCCGCCGTCCGCTGTAGGACCGGCTCCCCTCTCCTACGTAAAGTGTCGGCAATCGAGCGGAAGGTGAAGTCCGTGGTCGTGTTCCGCATCGACCGGCGCAGTGGGGTGTCCACCTACCTCCAGATCGTCCGGCAGGTCGAACAGGCGCTGCGCATGGGCGCGCTGGAGGTGGGTGACCGGCTGCCCACCGCGGCCCAGGTCGCCGCGACCACCAAGGTCAACCCGAACACCACGCTCAAGGCGTACCGCGAGTTGGAACGTATGGGACTCGCCGAAGTACGCCAGGGGGCCGGAACGTTCATCACCCGCACCCTCGCCCAGCCCCAGTCGGGGCCCGACTCCCCGCTGCGGTCCGCGCTGACCGACTGGATGGGCCAGGCCCGCGCCGAGGGCCTCACGGGACGGGACGTGACCGCCCTGTTCCACTCGGCGTTCGCGAGCGCGTACCCGGGCGAGGCGCCGGACTGACCGGCGCGGCCGCCGAGCCGGCTGCGGGGCGCCTGACCGCCCTGAACCGCGCCCGACCCTGCCTGAGCCGCGCCCGACCGGCACCGGGACCACCGGTGCCGGTCGGGCGCGGTCGTCGTACCGGTCAGCCGCGGTTGTAGCGGTAGCCGCTGCCGTGGGCGGGGCCGACGTCGTGCTGGATGCCGGACCCGGCGACGGTGAAGGACGAGGGCTCGGTGTCCTGGCACAGGGGGCCGGAACGGGCCCGGTCCACCACCCCGGCGCCGACGTTGATCCGCTTCCCGCCGTCCGCCACGGAGCTGAGCTTCGCGGTGTACTCGCAGTGCCCCGACCCCTGTACGTCGGCGACGAGGGTCACCGCCGACTGACCGGGCGACACCCGCCGGATGACCACGGTGTGCGGCTGGAGAACGACGTACTGGGATTCGAGGGACCAGGTTCCGACGAAGTGCTGCGGCACCCGGCCGTCCGGGGCGGGGTCGGGGTTCGACGCGGGCGGCTTCACCCCGTCGCCGCCGGATCCGCCCGACGCCGACGAACCGGACCCACCCTGCGCGCCGCCGCCGCCTCCGGCACTGGAGCCGGAGCCGGATCCGGAACCAGAGCCCGAACCGGAGCCGGAATCCGCCGAACCGCCGTCTCCGGATCCGCCGCCTTCGGACGCCGACCCGGCGCTGCGGCTGTCGGTGTCCTTCTCCCCGTCTCCGTCCTCCCCCTTGTCCTTGTCGCCGCTGCCCTTGCCCTTGTCGGCGTCCTTGTCCTTCGGGTCGCGCTCGCCGTCGCCCTTGGCCCCGTCCTCGTCGTCCCCGGAGGGCGCGGCCGACGGCCCGGAGGAGGTGTCACCGGCGCCGGGGGGCGTGGACTCCCCGCCCCGCGCATCGGCGGAACCACCGGGATCACGGTTGAGGAACGCCGTGGTGCCCCCGGCGACCAGCACCGCGACGACGACGGCCGCGACGACCCAGACCCGGCGACGACGCGACCGGCCGCCGGTGGACGGGACGACCGGGCCGGGGCCGGTGGCTGGGGCGGACGGGCCGGGGCCGGTGGGCGGGGCGACCCGGCCGGGGTCGGTGGGCGCGGGGGCAGGAGCCGGGACACGGGCCGGCGCGAGGCCCTCGGCCGGGTGCGGACGCAGATCGACCGTCCCGAGATCACGGGCAGCGGCCGGAGAGGCGAGTACGGCGGCGGGTACGGCGGGTACGGCGGGCGGGGGCTCGGCCCCGGGATCGGCCTCGGGCGCGGGCTCGGCAGTGGAGCGGCCGGGCTCCCCTGCCCCGGGTATGTCTATGACCCCGGGCGCCTCTGCTGCCTCGGGTACGTCAGCGGCCCCGGGCACCTCCGCAGCCCCGGGTACACCTACGGCCCCGGGCACCTCCGCAGCCCCGGGCATGTCCGCAGCCCCGGGCGACTCCGCAGCCCCGGATACACCAACGGCCCCGGGCACCTCCGCAGCCCCGGGTGCGTCAGCACCCCTTCCCGGTGCGTTCCGTCCCCCCGGTGCGTCCGGTACGTCCGCCCGACCCGGCACATCAGCACTCCCCGCCGCGTCGGCCCTCCCCGGCACATCCGCGTCCAGCAGCAGGGCCGACTGCCGCGCCAGGCGGGCCAGCAGCACCGGCGGCAGCCACGCACCGTGCGAGGCGGACGCGGATGCCGCAGCGGCCAGCTCGGCCAACAGCTCGTCGACACCCGGCCGTTCGGCCGCGTTCTTCGTCAGGCAGCGCTCGATCAGCGCCCGCAGACGGTCGTCGGCCACGGCGCTCAGGTCCGGCGGGGACTGGACGATCCGGAACATGACGGCGTGCTGGTTGCTCGCACCGGCCCCGAACGGCAACTGTCCGGCGGTCGCGTACATCAGCACACAGCCGAGGGAGAAGACGTCCGCCCCGGGCCCGGTCTCCTCGCCGAGGATCTGTTCGGGCGCCATGAATCCCGGGGAGCCGATGACCATACCGGTGCTGGTCAGCAGCGATTCGACCGACACCTGGAAGGCGCGGGCGATGCCGAAGTCGATGACCCGGGGGCCGTCGGCGGTCAGCAGGACGTTGGAGGGCTTGAGGTCGCGGTGGACGATCCCGGCGGCGTGAATCCCGCGCAGGGCGCGGAGCAGCCCCTCCGCCAGGGCGTGGACGGACTCCACGGGCAGCGGGCCGTGCTCCCGTACGGCCTGTTCCAGGGAGGGGCCGGGCACATAGCCGGTGGCCACCCACGGCTGCTCCGCGTCCGCGTCGGCGTCGAGCACCGGGGCGGTCCAGCGCCCGCCGACCCGCCGGGCGCTCTCGATCTCCCGCCGGAAACGCGCCCGGAACTCCCCGTTGGCGATGTGCTCCTCGTGCACGACCTTCACGGCCACGGTGCGCCCGCCCGCCGAACGGGCCAGATACACGCGGCCCATGCCGCCGGCGCCGAGCCGGCCGAGCAGCGGGTAGGGCCCGATCCGGGCGGGATCGCCGACCGCGAGGGGGCGTATGCCGTCCAGTGCCGTGCCCCGCCTGTCGCCCTCCCCCGCACCCGGCCCCGCACCCTCGCCCGCAGGCGCGCCTCCGCCCGGGGCCGCCCCTGCACTCGTACCCGGTTGTGGACGCTTCCCCGGCCCCGCACCCGTCCCCGTACCGCCGCCCGCGCCGACGCTCATGCTGAACAGACCCCCCGATGGCCTTGAATCCTGCGGTAGTTCACACCCGGCCGGAGCCGCGCGCCCGCCCAGGATAGGAGCACCCCCAGACGCAGGGGTACGCGGCTCCCGGCCGGAGGAGCGCCCTGCGGGGCCCGGCCCCGGGCCCGCGACCCAGGCCGGGCTACCGGCCGTCCGGCTGGGCTCCGGCTTCGGCCCCGGCTCCGTAGAATCCCGGAAATGGCGGCGGAAGAACGGGACTTCGTACGGGTCGGGCGCCGATTCCGGCTTGAGGAGCGAGCCGTCGCTCCGGTCTGCGCGGTCCTCGCCCTGGGCGGGGTGGCCGTCGGCCTGCTGACGGCCCCGGCGGGCGGCCTCCAGGCGGGGGCGATCACAGCGGTGGCGGCCCTGGGCGTGCTCGTCGTCGCCTGGAGGCGGCACCGGCCACGTACCGTCGCGTGGGCCGCCGCCGGCGTGGCCGCCGCCTCCGCCCTCGGCACGCTGTTCAGCAGCCCGCCAACCACGGACCGGGCGACCGGACTTGCGACGCTCGTGGAGATCGCGGCGCTGCTGCTGCTCGTCTGCCTGGTCGCCCGGTACGCCCCTGCCCGGCAGGCCGCCGCACTCTGCTCGATCCTGGGGCTGCTGTCCTCAACCGCGCTGTTTCGCCTGCACGTTCCGCCGTCCGCTGTGGACGCCGCCGCGCAGAGCGCGTTCATCGCGCTCGGGACGATCGCCGCGGCTGCCACGGGTGGAGGGCTGCGTTCGCTGGAAACCCGCAGGGTCCGCGCGGTGCACGAGGCGCGGCGGCACCAACGTCTCGAACTCGCCGCTGACCTGCATGACTTCGCCGCCCATGACGTCTCGGCCGTCGTGGTGCTCGCCCAGGCGGCGCAGGTGATCGGCGCGGACCGGCCGGAGGAGCTGCTGCCGCTCCTCCGGCAGATCGAGGAGTCGGGCCAGCAGGCGCTCGGCTCCATGGACCGCACCGTCCACATGCTCAGAACCCCCGGCGACTCCCCCGGCGGCTCCCCCGGCTCTCCGGACGCGCCCCAGGCATCGCCGCCGCCGGGGACGTACGGCCTGGAGGACATCGTGGACGTCGTCGACCGGTTCAGGTCGGCCGGCCCGGCCGACGTGCGCCTGGACATGGACCGGCGCTCCGAACACGTCCGGCGGGTCCCCCACGAGGTGGCGGGCACCGCCCACCGGGTGGTGGTGGAGGCGCTGACGAACGTACGCCGACACGCGACCACCGCTCCGTGGGTGGCCGTGTCCGTGCTGCTCGACGGCGCGGAGGACGCCGATCCCGTACTCACCGTGTCCGTGGCCAACGGACCCCCCGCCCCCGGCGGAACGGGCGGCGGGCACCTCGGCGACCGGGTCCACCCCGCGGCCACCGGTCTGGCGGGGCTCTCCGAACGCACCCGGGCGCTGGGCGGCACCCTGCACTTCGGCGCGGCCCAGGAGAACCATGGGGCCCGCACCGACGACGGACCCCACGGCCGGCCCGGCTGGCAGGTGACCGCGACCTTCCCCCTGCCCACCTGACCGACCACCCCCGCCCCGCACCCCCGCCATCTGCCGCCCGTCAGCCGACCCGCCTGCCGCCCGCCCCGTCCATCGCCCACCACCCACCGCCCACAATCCGACTCCAGCTCCCGAACTCCCCAACCCCTCAACTCTCCAACTCGCCAGCTCCTCAACTCCCCGGCTCCGCAACCCCGCCCGGCGCGTTCCGGCCCGTCCCCGCTGGCCGGGTGTGGCGGAACCGCATTACGGTGCCGGACGTGACCCTCCGCATCCTCCTCGCCGACGACCAGGAGTCCGTACGCGTCGGATTCCGCCTCATCCTGGAAGCCCAGCCCGACATGGAGGTGGTCGGCGAGGCGGCTGACGGTCAGCAGGCCGTCGAACTCGCCGCACGACTGCGCCCGGACGTCGTCCTCGCCGATATCCGGATGCCGCGCCTGGACGGCTTGGAGGTCACCCGGCGCCTCGCCGGCCCCGAAGCGGAGCAGCCGGTCCGCGTGGTGGTGGTGACGACCTTCGGGCTCGACGAGTACGTGCACACCGCGCTGGAGTACGGGGCCTGCGGCTTTCTGCTGAAGCGCTCGGGGCCGGCGCTGCTGGTGGAGGCGGTGCGCGCGGCGATGGCGGGCGACACGCTGATCAGCCCGTCCCTCACCGTCAGCCTGCTGCGACACCACCGAAACGCCGGCAGACCCAGGCCGGTCCAACCGCCGGACGCGCTGACCTCCAGGGAGACGGAGATCGCCCGACTGGTCGCGAAGGGCCTGACCAACGCCGAGATCGGCGCCGCACTCTTCATCTCCCCGGGCACCGCCAAGACCCATATAGCGAGCGTCCAGCGGAAGTTGACCGTACGGAACCGCGTCGGCATCGCCGCCTGGGTATGGGCCAACGGCCTGGAGGAATAGCCCCGCACGCGACACGGCCCGCCCCACGCGCGCGGAGAGGCGGCCGCCACCCCGCGAAGTGGCCGGCCCCGGACCCGGGCACAAGCTCGCCTCTGAATCACCGGGCACGAACTCGCCCCGGATCGGCGGATACGAACGCGCCCCCGGTCGCCGGGCACGAACTCGCCCCCAGGCGCCGGGCACGAACTCGCTCCCGGGCGCCCCCGAAGGCGTACGCGCCCTCAGACGTACGCCTCCCTGAACGCCCGCGCGAACTCCTCTTCCGTGACCGTGCCGTTACCCCCTCCGCCGGTGCGGTGACCGCGCCCCGACAGAGCCATGACGGGGTCGAGCACTTCCCGCATGTAGTGCCGGATCCAGTCGGAGGACTGCTGCCCCTCGTAGCCCGGCAGCGGGGCGAGGACCGCCAGGCTCCCGCCGGGGTGGCTGACGACGCCCCAGGCGATGCGGTACATCCCGACGCGGCTCATGATCAGCCCGCTGGAAAGGACGTCGTGGTCCTCCGCGAGGCGGGGAGCCGCCTCGACGATCACGCCGGCCGTGTCCCCGACTCCGATCGACGTCTGCACGGTGGTGACGAGCCCGACAGCCTCCACCAGGCGGTGCAACTGCTCGACGGCGGTGCCCCGGGCGTGCGGGCTGAGCATCAGGTCGTACATGGCGGGAGCCCTTCGTCGACGCGGACGGAAACGGTGCGGCGCGGCGCAGGCATCGCAGGTATCACGGGCCTCACCTCATGGGCCCCACGTGTATCGCCGGTTTCTCTGGCCTCACGTGTGTCGCCGGTTTCGCTGGCCTCACGTGTGTCGCCGGTTTCGTCGGCATCGCTGCCACCGACAGCAAGAAGCTACGACACAACGCCAGTTGAGCACATCCACTACCAACTGGCATTAATTTTACGGATAATCCGGTCATGGGTTCACCACCGCAGCCCGAAGAGGGCGACATCCGGTTCAACGGGAACGACGTGGAACTCTTCAACGGCACCGCGTGGGTGCCGCACGAAGAGCTCCCCGACGACCAGACACCACCCGACATGCGCGGCGACGACGACGGCGACGATCCGGACGCCCACCTTCCCTTCACCGGATGAGCACCCCCGCCGAGCCGCAGCCCGGCGCCCCGGACCCCGACCCCGTCCTCGCCGACCTCCGCGCCTCCGTCACCGACATGCGGGCCACGGCGCGCTGGATGACCGCGGCGGCAGCGGCGGTCGGCGCCCTGGTGCTGGCGGGCGGGCCTCTCGTCGTCGTCAAGGACCTGGACGACGCCGGGGACGTGGTGACCGCGGCCGGCGGCATGCTCCTGGCTGTCGTCGGGGTCGTCTGGGTCGTGTGGCGCACCGGTGACGTGCTCGCCCCTCGGACGGCCACGCTCGACGACCTCGGTTCGCCGGAGCTGGACGGGCTGCGGGCGTTGATCGACCGGTCGCCCGCCGACTTCTACGGTCCCACCGCCTCCACCCCGGCCGGCCTGCGAAGGGAACGCCGGCTCCGGCTGACCGTGGCGGCCCGCCTCGAAGCGCTGCTGGCCCGCGAGGACGACCCCGCCCGGGCGCGGATCCTGACCCACGAGGCCGCCGTCGCCCGGCGGAACGCCCTGCTGATCCAGCGCCTGCAGCACCGCCTGCTGGCCTGGGTCCACGCCTGGCACGTGCGGCGGTCCCTGAGACGGGCCCGCCGCGACACCCTGCTGGCCTCGCTGCTGGTCCTCGCCGGCGCCGTCCTGTACGTCACGGCGCCGCTCGACGCGAAGGCCGAGCCGACCGTCGTGTACGTCTGCGGGGCCGCCCCCGCCGCGCCGCCGAAGGCCGTGCACCTGAAGGAGGACCCCTGTGTCCGATGATCCGCCGTCGGCGGCACACCCCGGCCCGCCGCACTGGCGGCTGCGGATCGGCGCGACCGCCGTGACGCTCGGCGTGGGTACGCGCACCGTCGCCGAGGGCCCCGGCGCCGACGTGCCCTTCTCCCTCGCGGAGACCGTGCAGGCGCTCCACCGGACGTACGGAGCCGCGGCCCGGAGCGGCCGTCGCCGCAGCACGGGCGTCCCGCCCCCGGCCCTGACGCGGCGGCTGGGCGGCCTGCTCGCCGAGGCGGTGGGCGAACGCGCCGTCCGCGCCCTCACCGCCGCGTCGCGGAGCGCGGAGGAGAAGGGGCACGGCCTGCCGCTCGTGATCGAGGCGGAACCGGGCCGGCTCGACAGCCTGCCGTGGGAAGCGCTGACCCTGCCGGGGAGCCCGACGCCGCTGGCGCTCCACCCGACCGTCCGGCCGTACCGCGGCTTCGGCGGCCACCACGCGCCCCCTCCCCTCGACCCGCCCGGCCGCTCGCTCCGGCTGCTCGTCCTGCTCGCCGGCCCCCGCAGGTCCCCCGGCCACCGGGAGCCCCTGCTCGACCTGGACGCGGAGACGGCCCGGCTGGCCGCCGCCATGTCCCGGGTCCCGGGCCGGGCAGACCTGCGGGTCCTCAGCTCCGGCAGCCTCACCGCGCTCCGCGCCGCCCTGGCGGAGCGGCCCGCCGACATCGTCCACATCGTCTGCCACGCACGGCCCGGTGAACTCCTGCTGGAGGACGGGGCCGGGGACCGTGAACCGGCGACCGCCGACGCCCTGTGGCAGGCCGTGCGCGGCGCGGCCAACGTCCCCGCCGTGGTCCTGGCCGGCTGCTCGACGGCTTCGCCGGTGAACCGCGCCGCCGTGCCGGACGCGGGGGACCACAGCAGGTTCCTGCCCGGACTCGCCCAGAGCCTGACGGAGGCCGGGGTGCCCGCGGTCGTCGCCATGTCGGCGCCGGTCCGCGACACGTACGCCGGCGCGCTGATGGCTCGCATGTACGCCGGGCTGGCGGGCGGTCGCCCCTGGTGGGAGGCCCTGCACGACGCCCGCGTCGAACAGGAGCGCCTGCGACGCGCGGCCGACGACTGGCTGCCGGAATGGCACGTTCCCCTGCTGTACGCCGGACCCCGCCACCGGCCCGGGAAGCCCGACCCCACGGCCGCCCCGCCCGTACGCGACTCAGCAGGAAGCGCCGCCCCGCCCGTAAGCGATCCAGCCGGAAGCACCACCCCACCCAGGAACACCCCGCCCGGGGACACCTCACCTGAGGACACCCCACGCGGGAACACCTCACCCAGGGACACCCCGCCCGGGACCGCCTCTCCCCAGGCCCCCTTCACGCTGCCGCTCGGCGAGTTCGTCGGCCGGCGGGCACACCTGCGCCTCGCCCTGAACGTCCTGGCCGACGCTGGTGGCGGCGGGCTCGTGGTGCAGGGCGTGGGCGGGGTCGGGAAGACCGCCTTCGTCGGCGAGTTGCTGCGCCTGCGGGCCTTCTCGGGCCCGCTCGTCCTGCTCAAGGGCCCGCTCGGCCCCGACGACGTCCTGCGCGGCGCGGCGGACGCGCTCGGCGGGAGGACCGACGATCCGCGACTGCGGGAACTGGGCAACCCGGAGCGCCCGTGGCCCGCGCGCCTGGCCGACCTCACGCACCTCACCGCCGCCCCCGGCGTACGCGGGGGTACGAACGAGGCGGTCCACTCCGGGGCGGACGGGACGGCCCGGCCGCTGACCGTGGTGCTGGACGACTTCGAGGCCAACCTGGCCCATGACCACGCGGGCCGCTTCCGATTCGCCGACCCCGAACTGGCGGAGTTCCTGGCCGCGTTGACCGCCCGATCGGCGGGCACGTCCCTGGTGATCGTCTCCCGTCACCCCCTCCCGACGGTGGCCGGGTCCGCGGCGCCGCGCCTCCGCAGGCTCCCGCTCCCTCCGCTCACCCCGGACGAGACCGATCTGATGCGGCTGCGGCTGCCCCTGTCGCGCAGACTCCCCCCGACGAAGTGGCGGGAGATCCGCCGGGCCATCGGCGGCCACCCCCGTACGTACGCGTACCTGGAGGCGCTTCTGGGCACCGGCCGGGCGGCGGACGACCTGGCCGCCCGGGTGGGCCGGCTCGGCGGTGGGCTCGACGCCGCCCGCGCCCGCGTACGGGGAGAGGTGCGGCCCGCCGTACGGGAGGCGTTGAGCCTCACGGCCGCCGACACGCTGCTCGACGACCTGCTCTCCGCCCTGGACCCGCCGACCCGCACCCTGCTGCACCGCGCGGCGGTGCACCGTACGCCCGTCCCGGCCTCCGCCTTCACCGCCGACGGGGACGAGGACAGGGGCAGGGACGGGGACAGGGACGGAAACGGAAACGGGGACGGGAACGGGGAGGCCACTCGCGAACGCCTCGACGCGCTGGCCGGTTCCGGACTGCTGGCCGAGGACGGCGAGGGCCCGGCCGGTACGCGGCTCTGGAGCGTCCACCGCTGGACCGCCGGGGAACTGGGCCGGCTCCGCCCGGAGGCCGCCCTCGACGCCCATCGCCGTGCCGCCGCGTACACGGAGGGCCTCTTCTCCGACACCGGCCTGCCCGAAGCGGTGCGCGTGGACGCGGCGTTCGAGTCCCTGCACCACCTCGTTTCGACCGGTGCGCACGGGGAGGCGGGAGCGCTCGGCACCCGCCTGTGCCGCGTCCTGCACGCGATGGGCCGCTGGACGACCGAGCGGGCGCTCTGCCTCCGGCTGCTGGAGTGGAGCGAGCCGGGCACGGAGGCGGAGGCGTTCGCCCACCGGCAGCTCGGTCTCATCGCCCGGGACCGGGGCGACATGAAGAAGGGTCGCGAACACCTGGAACGGGCCCTGGCCGTCAGCACCGCCGCCGACGACCCGCTGGGCATCGCCCACGCCGAACACCAGCTCGGCTCCATCGAGATCGAGCAGGGCGACCACCGCGTCGCCCACGCCCGGTACGACCGGGCCCGCACGACGTTCCGCGCCCTGGGCCGGGACCGGGACGCCGCCGCCGCTCTCTACCAGTTGTCGATGCTGAACGCCGACGGCGGACGCCCGGCGGAGGCCAGAGCCGGTTTCACGGAGGCCCAGCAGGTCTTCACGCGGCTGGAGGACCACGGCTCGGTCAGCAGCTGCCACCGGAGCCTGGCCTATCTGGCCGAGGACGACGGGGACCTGGACGCCGCGATGGCGCACTGCCGGTCGGCGCTCGCCCTCTGCACGGCCACGGGCGACACGGCGCAGGCGGAGGAGCTGCGCAACCACATCGGCACCCTGTACGTGCTCACCGGGAACTACGAGGCGGCGCACGCCGAGTTCGACGCCGCCCTGCGCTCGGCCGTCGCCCGCGACGCTCCCGAGGAGGTGGCCCGTTCCCACCAGCATCTGGGCGTCTGCGCCCGGCACATGGGCGCCCTGGACATCGCGGAGGAGCACACTCGCACGGCCCTGGAACTGAACCGGGAGTTGGACCGGGTCGCGGCCCAGGCCCAGTGCCTCAAGATCCTCGCGGAGCTGGCCCGGCTCCGCGGCCGACCGCTGGACGGCCTCGCGTACGCCCGGCGGGCCCTGGTCCTCCTCGGCCGGACCGACGACACGGCGCACCGCCCCGACACCCACCTCACCATCGGCGACTGCCTGCGCGACCTCGGCCGGCCGGTCGAGGCCCGCCGCTACTACACGCACGGCCTTACCGACGCCCGCACCACCCGCACCACCGAGCACGCGCGCACGGCCCTGGCGGCGCTGGACGCCACCGGCACGGGGCCGGCGGATCAGCGGCTCGGGGCGGGCCCCCTGACGACGTAGGCGACGACCCCCGCCGCGAGGACCACGGCCGACAGCGCTCCGGCGGCGGCGGACGCGGGCGGGGCCAGGAGCACGGCCCACGGGTACGCCCGGCCGGTCGCCCGGGTGCCGGTGAGCCACATCAGCACGGGAACGAAGACGGGCGGCGCCCAGGCCGCCCCCGGCGGCAGGAAGACGGTGCCGAGGAAGGCGAGGCCGACGAGCAGGGCGGTGTTGCGGAAGGCCATGGCGGGACTCACCGCGGCTCCGCACAGCGCGACGCCGAACGCGAGGGCGACGGCCGCGCCGGTCACGAGCAGTCGAAGCCTCCCGGGATCGCGGACGGTCCTTTCGAACGGGCCTGCCGCCGTGCCCAGGCAGACGGGCAGCACGGCAGTGAACAGGGCCGGCGCCAGCGGCCACAGCATGGCCTGCACGCCGTCCCGGGCGGGCGTAGGAGCAAGGGGATACAGGCGGGTCAGGTGGTGCCGGGGGGCTCCAGTGTCACCATGACCATCACCGGAAGGTCGGTGTCGTGCTGGATCACTCCGGCGGTCAGAATCCGGCCGCCGAAGATCCACTTCTTCAGCTTGACGAACTCGTCCCGGTCCGCCTCCGTCTGCTCGGCCTCCACGAGGCGGCCGGCGAGCGGGGACTCCTCGATCTCGGGAAGGAAGTCGGCCAGCGCCTGCTCCCCCTCCTCGTAGACGGCGTCCAGGTCGTCGAAGTAGCCCGACGCGTCGACGTCGCGGAACCAGACGAAGAACGAGACGCGGACCACCCCACCGCCGAGCGTCTGAATCCAGCCCCCCACAGCGTTCTTGTCCCACGACGTCTCCACGCCGGCACGGACCTTGCCCCCGGGCGTCCACCCCCGAGCCGCGAACCTCGCCGCCGCCGACTCGGCGGTCAGCGGGGCGGTGTCCCCCAGCTCCTCCAGCATTGCGGTCACGTCAGCCATGGACCCATTCCACACGGGCCGGGGCCGCGCGCGTACGGGCGGGTCGGATGGGAACGGCGTACGGGTCGGGTCGGGTCGGGTCGGGTCGGGTAGCAACGGCATACGGGCCGGGGCCAACGGCGTACAGGCCGGGGCCAACGGCGTACGGGCGGGTCAGGCGGCACCGGGTTCAGGCGGTGCCGGGGTCCCGCCCCGGCGGAGTGGGCGGCATCCACGGCGTACCGCCGTCCCCGGCGAGACCGCCCTCCGCGGCCGACACGGTCACTCGCGCGTGCCCGCCAGTTCGACCGGCCGGACGCGCAGCGCGAGCGACGCGGGCAGCACGGAGGCCGCGGTCGCGAGCAGGGCGCTCGCGCCGATCACCGCGGCGACCGTGCCCCAGGGCACCACGACGCCGGACCACACGCCGAGCAGGCCGAGGGCGCTCCACACGCCCAGCAGGTTCACTCCGGCGATCACCGCCCCGAGCACCGCGCCGGCCGCGACCACCACCAGCGCCTCGACCGCGACGAGCCACAGCACCTGTCCCTTCGTCGCGCCCGTCAGACGCAGCGAGGCGAGGTCGCGGACCCGGTCCGAGGTCGCCATCATCTGGGTGTTGGCGAGCGCGATGCCCGTGTAGAGGAGGGCGATGCCGAGGATCAGCCACAGGCCGAGCCGGGTGTTCTCGCCGGAGCGCGGGTAGTGGGCGTCGACCCACCGGTCGCCCGTCAGGAGCTGGACGCCGGTCGCCTCCGCGGCGGCGCCCAGTACGGACGCCGCGCTGTCCGCGCCGTCCCGGGGCAGCGCGAGGTCGACCCGGTCGACGGGCGCGCCGGCGGCGTTGCGCTCGGTGACGTACACTCCGTTGTCGCCGGTACCGGTGGCCAGCACCGCGGCGATGCGCAGGTCCGCCCTACGGCCGTCGCCCAGCCAGACGGAGACGCGGTCCCCGACCTCCGTGGTCAGCCACTCCTCGTTGACGACGATGCTGTCGTCGTCGAGGTCGGCGAGGCGGCCCGCCATGACCGGCGGACGGGACACGGCCGCGTGCGCCACCGGATCGACCGCCTCGGCCTCGGACGTGACGAGGGCGACCCCCTCCTCCAGAACGGTCACCCCGGTGGACCGGGTCGCGCTGACGGTCACGCCGGGGACGGCCCGGGCGCGCCGCAGGAACTCCTCGGGCAGCGCCCGGCCCTCCCCGCCCGCCGTGGCGACCAGGTCCGCCGTGATCCGCTCCCGCGCCTCGTCCGCCTTGGCCTCGCTGATCGTGGCGGTGGTACCCATCAGGGAGGCGGCGAGGGCCACGGTGATGACGACCGGGGCGGCGACGGCCGCGGTTCTGCGGATCCCGGCTGACGCGTTCTCCCGGGCCAGCATGGCGGTCGCACCGGGCAGGCGGGCCGGCAGCCAGGTCAGCAGCCGGTTCAGCGGTCCGACCAGGACGGGTGCGAACAGGGCGAACCCGACGATCAGCAGCATCGGCTGGGTGACGTACGTCTTACGTTTCAGCAGGTCGGCCGGGCTGTCCAGCAGGGCCAGGGCGAGCAGCCCGAGACCGGCCGCGAGCACCGCGCCGCCGATCAGCCAACGGCTCACCGGCATCGCGCGGGAGTCGACCGCGGACTCGCGCAACGCCTCCGTCGGGCCGATCCGGCCGGCCCGCCACGAGGAGACGACCACCCCGCTCAGGGCGACGAACAGACCCGTCCAGAACGCGGTGTGCAGCGGCCACGTCTGCTCGCCGATCCGGAACCAGGCCGGGGCGATACCGGCGTCGACCATCCAGGCGGCCAGCCGGGGCGCGCCCGCCGCCCCGAGCGAGCAGCCGGCCGCCGAGGCGAGCACACCGATCACGAACGCCTCGGTGAACACCATCCGCCGCACCTGGGCGGGGGTGGCCCCGGCGGTGCGCAGCAGCCCGAACTCCCGGCGGCGCTGGGCGACCGCGAAGGAGAACGTCGAGGCGACGACGAACACCGACACGAAGCCGGTGACGCCCGCGGCCGTACCGAGGAGCGCGTTCACCGAGACCAGCGCCTCCGCGTCCCGGTCGGGGTCCGGGTCGGCGCGGCGGCGTTCGTCGCCGGTCAGGACGTCGAACCCGGCGCCCACGGCCGCCTCGACCCGGTCGGCCGGGGCGTGCACGGCGACGGCGTCCACGTCGGGAGAGATCCGGGCGGCCTCGGCGTCGGTGAAGAACAGCGCGTTCTCGAAGCCGGCCGACGCGACCGTCCCGACGACGGTGATCTCCTCGGACCCACGAGGGGTCGCCGCCCGCACCCGGGCGCCGGGCCGCAACGCGTCCCCGGTGGCGACGACCTCACCCGGCGCGGAAGGGGCGCGTCCGCCGGTCAGGGCGTACGGGGTGAGCGCGGCGACCGACCACGGATGGCCGACCGTGTCCGCGCCGAGCCCGCGGCCCGTAACGGGGAAGGTGCGGTCCTCGACGGTCCTGCCGAGCGCCGCGAGCTTCGCGGTGACGGCGGCCGGGACCGGCGCGGGGTCGGTGATCGTCCGCGTACGTTCCCCGATGGGCGTGTCCACCCGGACGAGGTCGGAGGTCTTCACGACGACCGGCGCCTTCACGAACCGCTCGGGCCCGCGGTCCGGAGCGCTGAAGGTCGCCGCGAGGGCGAGCCCGGTGGTGGCGATGAGGCTGACGCCGAGGGCGAGGGCGATGAACGAGCCGACGAACGTGACCCAGCGGGTCCGCATGCCCTGCAGAGCGAGTTTCAGCACGGGAGGGCCGCCAGTCCGGTCATGTGCGCGGCGACCTGTTCGGCGGTCGGGGCGAGCAGTTCGCCGTGGACGCGGCCGTCGGTGAGGAACAGCACCCGGTCCGCGAAGGAGGCGGCCACCGGGTCGTGCGTCACCATGACGACGGTCTGCCCCCGGTCGACCATCTCCCGCAGCAGCGTGAGCACTTCACGGCCCGTGGTGGTGTCCAGGGCGCCGGTCGGCTCGTCGCCGAAGAGCACCTCCGGCCGGGTGACCAGGGCGCGGGCGAGCGCCACCCGCTGCTGCTGGCCGCCGGACAGTTCACCGGGCCGGTGCCCGGCCCGCTCGCGCAGCCCCACCTTCTCCAGCACGTCCAGGACGTCGCTTCGCCCGGGGCGGCGGCCGGCGAGCCGCAGCGGCAACGCCACGTTCTGCGCGGCGGTGAGCGAGGGCAGCAGGTTGAACGCCTGGAAGACGAAGCCGATGCGGTCCCGCCGCAGCAGCGTGAGCTTCTTCTCGCTCAGCCCGCTCAGATCGGTCTCCCCGAGGAGCACCTGGCCGGCGGTCGGCCGGTCCAGGCCCGCGGTGCACTGGAGGAAGGTCGACTTGCCGGAGCCCGAGGGCCCCATGACGGCGGTGAACGTGCCCCGCGGAATGTCGAGGGAGACGTTGTCCAGGGCGGTCACGGCGCTGGCGCCCTTGCCGTAGGAGCGGGTGACCGAGCGGAGTCGGACGGCGGCTTGATTCATGGTGTCCACTCCACCGGGTCCGCGGCCGGGACACATCGCAGCTGGGAGGAGTCTTCGGGGTGGAGACAGCTCCACCTCCCGGCGGACGGTGACCGCGCCGGACAGGGGGAGAAGCGCCCTGGGGGCCGGCCGCGGGGAGGGGCGCACCGGGACCCGGGCGAGGAGAGGAACGCCCCACGGACCGGACACGGAGACGAGCGCACCGCAGACCGGACAAGGGGAGGAGCGCCCTGGGGACCGGTCACGGGAAGGAGCACCCCGGGCGGGCCCCGGACACGGAGAGGAACACCCCACGCACCGGACACAGCCCACTGGCGGCCGGTACGGGCCACCGACAGCCACGTACAGGCCACCGACGGCTGCGTACGGACCACCGGCGGCCGCGCACGGACCACCGGGCCGATGGCGGAGCCGGCTGGGTGGCTCCGCGCGAAACGGGCCTCATATCGTGCCCCTCATGCACACACCCGGCCTCTGGCAGGCCCTGCACGAGCGCCGGTACCTCCGGAGCGGCTGGCCGTGGCGCTGCGCCCTGTACTTCCTGACCAGCGCGCCGCTGGGCGCCGCCCTCCTGGTCTGCCTGCTCGTCCTCGCGCTGGCCGGCAGCCTGCTGACCGTGGTCCTCGTCGGGGTGCCTCTCCTGCTGATGCTGGTCCTGGCCGGGCTGCCGGTCGCGCGGCTGGAACGGCGTCGGCTGCGTCTGATCGACCCGGCCGTCCCGATGGCCGACGCCCACCGGGACCCGCCGCGCACCGGTCCGGCCGCCTGGCTGCGCACGCGTCTCCAGGAGCGTTCCACCTGGCGGGAGTTGGGGTACGCCCTGCTCTTCGCCTGCCTCCTGTGGCCTCTGGAGGCGGTGATCATCGGCACGGTCATCGGCGTGAGCGGGGGTCTGGTCTCCACCCCGCTGGTCATGGCCACGGCCGGCGGCGGCGAGGAGGTGCGCGTGATCAAGCTGTGGCTGGTGCACTCCTACCCGGCGGCGTTCGCCGTCGCCCTGGCCGGACTGCTCCTGCTCCCCCTGCTGGCCTACCCGCTCGGTCTGCTCGCCGCGGGACGCGCACGGCTCACCCGCCTCCTGCTGGACGCGCCGCCCGAGCAGGACGACGTACGCGTACGGGAGTTGAGCCGGTCGCGGATGCGCCTGGTGACCGCCTTCGAGGCCGAGCGCCGCCGTATCGAACGCGACCTGCACGACGGCGCCCAGCAGCGACTGGTCGCCCTGTCGATGCACCTGGGCCTGGCGCGCCTCGACGCCCGCGAGGAACCCCTCGCCGGGCTGCTGGCCCAGGCCCACGGGGAGGCCCAGGCCGCCCTGGTCGAACTGCGGGAACTGATCCGGGGCATCCACCCCCAGGTCCTCACCGACCGGGGCCTGGCCGCGGCCGTCGAGGACATCGCCGACCGCTCCCCCGTCCCCGTCGACCTCGATCTCGACCTGCCCCACCGCTTCCTCGAAGCGGTCGAGTCCGCCGTCTACTTCGCGGTGTGCGAGGCGCTGGCGAACGTCGCCAAGCACAGCCGGGCCACCCGGGCCGCCGTCGAGGCCCGCGTCGACGGGGGCCGACTCGACGTCCGCGTACGGGACAACGGCGTAGGCGGCGCGGACAAGGCGGAGGGCACCGGGCTGGAGGGAGTGGCGGATCGCCTCTCGGTCCTCGGCGGCCGTTTGCTGGTGTCCTCACCGTCCGGCGGGCCCACGGTCCTCCGCGTCCTCGTGCCCTGCCCCCCGGCTCCGGACCGCCGGCTCGACGCCCGACCGGTCCGCTAGGGTGTGCCCGGCGGATCAGGATCGCGGACCGGTCGAGATCCGCCGGACGCGCCCGAGCCCGACAGGGGAACCAGATGGTGCGCATCGTGTTGGCCGAGGACAGTGTGCTGTTGCGGGAGGGCCTGGTCGGCCTCGTGGAGCGCTTCGGCCACCAGGTCCTCGCCACTGTGGGCACGGCCGACGAACTCACGGCGGCCGTCGCCGAGCACGACCCGGACATCGTCGTCACCGATGTACGGATGCCTCCCGGCTTCTCCGACGAAGGTCTGCGGGCCGCCCTGCGACTGCGCGAGAAGAACCCCGGGCTGCCCGTCCTCGTCCTCAGCCAGTACGTCCAGCGCGCCTACGCCGAGGAGCTGCTCGACTCCTCCAACGGCACCCATGTCGGCTACCTCCTCAAGGAACGCGTGGGCCACGTCGAGGAGTTCGTCGACGCCCTCCAACGCGTGGCCGCCGGCGCGACCGTCGTCGACCCCGAGGTGGTCCGCCAGCTCCTGCGCCACCGCCGCGACCCCCTGGCCACCCTGAGCCCCCGCGAGCAGGAGGTCCTCGCCCTGATGGCCGAGGGCCGGTCCAACGCGTCGGTCGCAGCCGCCCTGCACATCAGCGAGGGCACCGTCAGCAAGCACTTCGGCTCCATCCTCACCAAACTGGACCTGACCCTGTCCGACGCCACCAACCGCCGCGTCCTGGCCGTCCTGACCTACCTCCGCGCCTGACCACCGCCACAGCGCCACCGGGCAGCATGAGACGAGGGCGTCCCGACGGACGCACCTATCACGGTGGGCGACGACGACGGAGCGCCGAACTGAACACCCCCGACCCACAGCACCCGGCCTCGAACACCACAAAGGCCCAGGTCAGAGTCAATCTGTCCTGGGCCTTCACTGAGCCGCCTTCGGGATTCGAACCCGAGACCTACGCATTACACGGGGGCCAGCAAAGAACCCTGTACGTCAGGTCTTCGTCGCGTCTGGGCTGCGCATGCCCGCCCTGGCCTCGGGCCCCGAAGACCCCCTCATGTCAGTGTTGGAACTCAGTCGGAGGCCCTGGACCGGCGTCCGCCCAGTCCTTGCCCAGCCGTGGCACTGCCATCACTACAGCGCGCACACTGACTCTCGCCTTCGGCGTTCCCACAGACAGTGCACTGTGGGCATATGAAGACCCGGGCTCGTACCCAGCACGGTGCCGCCAGAAGGTCTGTCGCAAAGTGTCGATCGAGGTAGTCGCCATCTGCGTTCCCGGCATCAACCAAAGCCGAGGATTCAAGGATGGGGTATAGCTGGCGGCACGTCCGACACCGCCGCCCCTCCCAGATTCCGCCACACTGACCGCACGAGCATCGAAAGTGCCCATCGCCCCGAATCTGCAGAGTTCGATCCGGGGTGGCGGACTCGGCGCCGCATCGAGGACATCGCGTGAGCGCGACCGTCTGCTTGACAGCGCGTCCAACCTCCTCCCACAGCTCTTCCACCGCCGTGGCATTCGTGCCTCGTTGCTGAAAGCGAGAGGTGTCCCGGCGCTGCGCCAGGACCATTGCTCGTGCGGCGGCCAACTCATGATCGGCCGGTACGCGTGTGACGATGAGCCCGTTCGTCCCCATCGACAGCCAAGGGATCCTGGACACGAATTCGGTGTCCACTCCGGCGCCGACCGACACGTGGTACGGATAACCGGACAGGCGGGGCTGTTCAAGAACGAAGCGCAGCCCTCGGCCCAGCCTAGTCACGCTGTCGATCTCCAGAGGTGATACGGGGATCTTCCACAGCGGAGTGCCGTCCTTGCCGGGCGCCGGTGCGCCGGGCGCTTCGAATGATTGCAGCCGCACGGACTGCGGCAACTCTTGCCGTTCCTCTCTGCCTCCCGGGTAGAGCACGAGCGTGGGCTCGGTCGGCGGCTGAACGGTGAGCATGGCAAGCTCGTCCAATACGGGCACCCTCAGCCGAGACTCCGTCAAGGGGTGTGGGAGCGGCACCACTCGCAGCACGACAGTCTCGTCGCGCTCAATGACCAGCACGCCGTCCTCACCCCAGCGTAGCGTCACGTCAGATCCTCTGTACCGGTAATGCACCGGCACCGCGCCCCGGGCGAGTACTGACTGGTCCGCTGGCTCTCCGCCGACCTCATCGAATGCTCGGAGGAGCAGAACGACGACGTAGCATTCGTACCCTCGGCACCATTCCTGACCACGACTGAATTCGTCATCGACTGAAATGAAACGCGTTCGGGTAGCCATCCACTGCCGCCAGAGGTCGGCGACGTGGCGGAAGCGGTCTTCGCCGATGAACAGGTTTGTGGCGCGCAGCGAAGTACCCAGCGCCGCGCGCCGGTTCACGCTGTTCCACAACGGTGATCTGCGAAGTGCGGACACCGCACTTCGCAGTTTCTCCAGTTCTTGCAAACGTAGACTGGCCCGAGCGTCCCATTCCTCCTGCTTGACAAAATGAGCAAGCAGATGCCAAAGCCTCAAGCTGCTCTGCTGCCACGGTCGGCTGCTCACATCGTCGATGTACCGCTCTACATCACTGAACATGCCCTTGATATCCCGAATCTGGGCTATGCGCACGGTGAGATAGCGCCAGAGCTGGTCCACGAGGTGAACGGCGACCCGGTTCTCGTACAGGTCCAGATTCACTTCGCGCTCAGGGCTGAGCACCCGATCCGGACGCACCCCGTCCGGGCGCAACGAGGCCCAGTCCTCACTGTGCGCGGCCAAGCGCATCACAGTATTCGGTGTGATACGCCGCGCCCTGGGTACCGGTACCAGATGATTGATGGGAAGCAGCCGGCTCACAGGACGGAAACACACCGAGCGTAGAAAGGGAAGATGCTCCTCGATCGCCTCTTCCAGAGGCTGGCGGCTAAGGGCCTTCATCGCGGCCGCACCATCCACCAGCGGGTGGATGTCTGCCAGTTCGGTAAGAGAGGCCTTCCGTGCGGTCAGCGTTGCGACGATCCGTCCAATTGCCAGAACGGCTTCCACCGTCGCCTGATCGGATTCCGCCCTGTCCGGCGACCTCTGCTCGACGTAATACTCGCCGGTCCCCAACGGTCGGAGTCCGGCTTCCCCAGAACCGCGCTCCGGCAAGAAAATGTACTGACCCGTCAGCGCGCGCCCGACGGTCCCCGATACCGGTCGGCCTGAGACTCGGTCCAGCAGGTCATCGCTGTCCATCATTCGTGGCCCAGCTTGCGGATGATGCTGTCGAGTGCGGCTACCGATCGATCAGGGGTTCCCTCGGCCGACAACTTCGGCCAGTTGACGGTTAGATCCTCTCGCAGCTGCTTCAGGTGGTCCACCCGGACTTCGTAGCGCCCCTGCAGCTTGCGCAGAATCTTTCGCGCGACCAGTTCGTCGGTGGCTTCGCTCAGAGATCCTCCAGAAGCCATGACCACGGGCACATATCGGGAGAGCTGCGCGGAGAGGCGACTGCCCCAAGAGATCTGGAAGTCGGTGGCCATCCGGTCAGCCAGTGTGCTGGCAAGAAATTCTTCAGCCTTGTGGGCATCGCGCTGGTGCGCCACCTCGGCGGCGTCGAAGGCAGTTTCGAGGGCTTTCCAGCTCAGCGGCTCGATGGAGTCCTGTGGCGGGACAGTGAATCGCTCGTACGTGGCGGGGAGTTCGATCACGTTCGCCCTGTCGTACGTCTTGTCCGCGAACGCCAGTGTCGTCTCGTCCTGGTTGGCGGTGCCCACGAAGAAGACCGTCTTCGGTACGGGCAACAGCCGCCCTTCACGCAACAGCCGGGGAGACGGCTCCACAGCGGAACTCATCAGGACGAGATCGGGCCTGCTCTCACGGGAAACTTCGCGTGAGAGCGCGGACAGCACGTCGTTGAAGTACTGCTCCGGATGGGAAAGGTTCATCTCGTCCAGGACGATGAAGAACGGCTGCGCGGAGAACCTCGGGCACTGCGACTGGTAGAGGGCCTTGGTGAACTCTGACTCGTAGAAGCGGCGCTCGAAGGCGTTGTAGTAACCCATGAGATCCTGCGGTGTGCGCCAGTCTGCGCCGACGGACACGATCTTCGTGGTCGCGCCGATCGCTTCGGCAAACCGCTGCGGCAACTGTGTCTTGCCGATGCCGCTGATGCCCTCGAGCAAGTGCAGTTGCGTCGCGGCGAGACCGCCGAGGAATGAACGCAGATCGGCCATCTCGTAGAACAGCCCGTGCTGCTGCCTGATGAACGCCCTTACGTGCGCGACCAGTTCATTCAGTGGAGGGGCCATTTCGGCGAGGTCACCCGGGGCGGTGTCGTAGTTCTCGTCCATCATGCTACAAGCGGCGAAGGCAGTTTCGCCCTCTCTCCGTTCGACCAAACCCTGCCAGTCGCGCTTCTGCTCCTCGACCTGCTCCCGATAGGCTCGTACCTCCGCCTCAAGCGCCTCCTTGCTCACCGACAGGCGTTCAACCTCCACGGCCGTGATCTCGTGCGCCGAAAGCTGGCGCTGCAACCGTTCATTGTGGGCGGCATAGGTGATGCACCGGTCGCGAAGCTGGCGGGTCTCTTCCTCCAGAGCGGCGAGCCGCAGGGTCTGCTCACCGGGCGCCGAAAGCCGGAGCCGTCGCAGCTCCGCGCTCTCGTCGCGTAGCCGTTCCAACTCGGCCAGAGCGTCAACCGGGCTCTGGCTTCCGAACGCCCGATCGAGCTGCTCGTACTCGGCAATCCGCTTACTGTGCATGTCGGCATCGTCCCGTGCCGCCTCATAGAGCCGTCGCCGGTGCTCGGCTTCGGCACGGATCTGCTCGGTGGCGGACGACACAGCGAGAGTGGTGCGCTCCGCGTACAGTTCCTTGGTGTCCTGGAAATCTTCCTCGCGAGCCTGCAACTCCACCTTCTGGTGACGCATTCGCCGCCACTCCTCGGCCAGCTCCGCACGCTCCGAGACCAGCCGTTCTCTCTCGGCTGAGAGTTCCTCGCGCAGACGGGACCGCTGGCGCTCGATCTCCTCGTCGAAATCGAGGCGGGCGGTGTCGAACCGCCTGCGGGCCGCGTCTAGTTCTGTGCGAGCCTCAGCGATGATCAGCTCCTTCTCCCGCTCTTCCCTTACGGCAAGCGCCGACTCGCGGTCCAGCAAAGCGCGGTCGCGGCCGTCCAGTGCGGCGGCGCGCTCCGACAGCACCTCTCGTTCCCGCTCCAGGGCCGACTCGGCTTCGGCCAGCTCACTACGCCGAGTGTCGAACATCTCTGCTTCCGAGTCGAGTTGCTCCCGACGTCGTACGATCTCCTCCTCCCTCGCGGTGGCAGCTCCCTCCCGCCGCTCCAGCCCCTTCACCGCGTCATGGTAGGCCCGCGTCACCTGAGTGGCCTGCTGCCACAGATCGGCCAAATCCTCCTCGCTGTGCGGGGGGCCGGCCGGCTGCGCCGAAGGAATGGCTTCACTGCCCAGCTCGACCGCGGCGGACGTCATGCCCTGCGAGACCATCTCAGCCAGGGAGGGTTTCTTGGTCGTCTTCGGCGAATCGGGACGCTTCGGCTGTGTCCGTCGGGCCCTGCGGTTCCTGGCCATCAGAGCGAAGTCCTCTCGGTTCGAGGGTGGGGCAGTCGCAGGAGAGCCCGCACGGCACAGGCCGCGGCGTCTCGGCACCACTGAGCATCATGCGGGTTGGTGGCATCACGTCCCGCGTGCGCACCCCGGTTGCGCAGCGGGTTGAGAACGGTGAGTGTGAGCGGAAGGTCGGGCTGCTCAACCGCCATGGGGCGCAGCGGATGGTCGGCATACTCCTTGGCCGCGAGCAGCGTCAACGGGAACATGGCTTTGAGGAAGCCCTCCTCCGGCTTGCGGTAGCTATCGTCCAGTTCTCTATCTCGGACTCCGGAGTAGAGCCGTGTGACCCCGTGGAACCCGACGCTCTGAGCCGCGTTTTCCAGCATCGCCCGGCGCAGCGTCGGTGAGTTCTTGAACGTGCGGAAGGTGCCGTCGTTCACCGGATACGCCACCATCATCCGGCGGAATAGCACCTCGTACAGACGCAGCGCCGTGTGCACGATCCGCTCCATCGATTCGTCCCGGTTCGTGGACTCGACAGCTACGTCGAGCTCCAACATGAGATCGAAGGCGTCACGGTCGCCGCGGATCTCGGGGCCGAAGTCATGTGCCAGGCGCTCTTCCAATAGATCGCGCAGGCCCTGATCCGCCTGGATGTACCGGGCGCTGGCCGCGGCCAGTTCCGCCGCTGCCCGGACCTGTATCTCCTCGTCGAGCGTGCCGTCGTCGCGGCCGAAGCGGTAGACCAATGACTGGAAGAAGTCGCTGGGACCCAGCCCGAACGGGTCGTACGCAGTCCATGCCTCGGCCGTCTCGGTGTCGGCGTCGCCAGACACCTCCAAGAACCCCACCAGGTACACCGGCTCAGGATCGTTGAGGAACGCGATCCGGTTAAGTTCCGGCAGGTTCTCGGGAATCCCCCCGGGCCCACGAGAGCCCACCAGGCCCTCGGGTGCGGCGACCGGGTCGAGTCCGGATCGGCGTTCGTACTGGCGCACCTTGAAGACGCGACGGGCGTCCCGATCCTCGCTCGCCGCGGCCACCACGCGCGCGGCGTTGGGGCGCTGCGGAGGCCGGTCCGGCGGCCGGACCCGTCGCGCCGACGCACGGTCCGACTTGCCAACTGTGCCCAGTTGCAGCTCCACGCCTTCACCGTGGTAGCGGAGCACATGCGCCTCGCGAAGTGAGTCGGTCGTCCGAGGCCACAGTTCTCCCGAGAACGGGTCCTCGAAGATGTGGCAAACCTGCCACTCCGGGGATTCGGCCGTCGAACCGGTGCGCAGTGCCTGGCGCCCTTGATCCGTGAGCTCGTGGCGCTCGTTTAGGTGTCCAGCGCCGACAGCCCTGTCAAGAATGTGCGCACACAGTCGGGCGTCGAGTTCGATCAGGGCCCCCATGCGGTCAGGCCGGCGCACACCCGCCTGACAGAGTCCGAGTACGACTCGTTCAAAGAGATCCAGACCACGGTGCTTGAGGACGGGCGCGGTGACGCGGTATGCCCAGGCAGGCCACAGCAGACAGAGCCGGCCGTCGCCGGGTTCCCGCCGGTCGTAGCTGAGCACCCTGGCCCGGGACCAGTCAGCGGCCGAGGTGGCCATAGGGCGCCCCCTTTCCGCACATGTCCAGAAAGTCGGTGAGCGGAGCCAGTGCTGGTGGAGCGAAACCGGCGTCGAACATCGACGCAGCACCTACGGATATGAGGAGCCGCTTCTGACGGCTCATCGCCACACAAAGCCGGTTCTGGAGTGTCAGATGTCCGTACCGCCTCGCGACCCATCTGGGGTACGTGCGGTCGGTGGCCGCGGGCGGTACTTCCTGCCGTGGAGCACAGCGGGTGGTCGATAGCAACACGATGTCAAACTCTTTGCCCTGGAAGGCGTCCACGGTACCGACCAGCAACCTGTCCATCCGGTGGCCGCCGCTGTCGTACCGCAGTCGCTCCGCTACCTCGTAGTCCCTGCCCACGCGGGCGAGCAGGCCCTTTTCCGCCAGCTTGCGACAGATCTCTTCGACTTGGGCGGAGTAGAACGCGATCACCCCGATGGTGAGGTCTGGTGTCTCGTCGACGAGACGGGCGACCTCCTCGGCGACGGCCACGGCCTCCGCCGGCCGGCACTTGCTGCGCTCACCGTATTCGGGACCGACGCTCGGCGGTACGTCCAGCCAGGCCGCGACCGCCGTGCCATAGCGGGACAGACCGTGCGCGAATTCGTCGTCGGGCCGAGGGGATTTGAGATCCCCGTAGAAGTTGCGGTTGACGAAATCGCCGAGCACCCTGTGCATGCGGAACTGGCTGTCGAGGGTCACCACACGCTGCACGGGGACACCAGGCTTCGCCAGGCCCTCAAACAGTCGCTGGAACAGACTTTCCGAGAGCAGTTCCCGAGTGACCGGCTCGAACTCGCGCTCCACGTCCGGCTCCAGCATCTGCGGTAGCTGATTGTGGTCACCGACCAGCACGATTCTCCGGCCCGCGTGAATGAGCGGGATCATCAGATCGAGCGGATTGGCTCGGGCCGCTTCGTCCACGATCACGGTGTCGAAGACAAGATCGTCGACATATGACTCACCTTTCGCCTCGGCCATCGCCGGCGACGAGACCTGCTGACACGTAGCGGCGTACGAGGCGGTGTACTCACGGAGCGTCCAGTGCACTGCGTCGGGGTCACCGTCGAGCGCCTCCCGGTAATCCAGCAGCGCCAGCGTGACACCGTCCGCCGCTGACTCGGCTGTTTGGTCCGCCAGAGCGTCCACAGTGTCCTCGATCAGGCGGCGCAGCTCCGGGTCGACCGCCGGGGCCGGTGCGGGACCGGCCGGCGTGGCCAGCAGCTCCAAGAGGGTGATCCGAAGAGCGGCCAACTCGGCCAGGAACACAGGCGGGCCTGGCTCATCCCAAGCAGCTGCCCTCTCCAGAAGTTCGAGCCCGTTGTCCGGGAGGTCTACGTCCGTGAGCGTACGCAGCCTCCTCAAGGCTTTCGCCGCCCCAGCCGGACCGTCGTCGCCGAACGACTCCGCTGACACCCGAATGCCCCGCACTGCCCGTACCGCCAACTCCTCCGCGTCCGATCCGATGAGGACTGGACGCGGCACTCTGAGTGCCGCCAGGCGGTTCCTGAGCCGATCGGTGATCCGCCCGGGCACCAGCCCATCAGTGAGGTCCATCAATTCACGGAACATCGCGGCGGTGCCCACGGCATCTGTCGGCGCAAGAAGGTACCCGGCGGCGAGTGCTGCCGCCCGGCGAAGCGCGACCATACCGGGACCCTGGTCGGTCTTGGCGATCCGCTCGGTCAGCCGGGTCGTCGTCTCCGTCTGCCAGCGGTCGATCTGCACCGTGGTCCCACGACCCGCCCGGTCGACTTTGTTGGCGGGCAGGCCGAAGACCACGGACCGTTCCACCAGCTCATCGACGGCGGCATGTTGATAGCTGGTCAGCAACATACTTCCGCGAAGCCGGGCATAGCCCCTTCCGGCCTCGGCGAGCCTGGTCTGCAAAGCAGCGATCACCTGGGTCTTGCCTGTACCCGGCGGACCCTGAATGATCGCGACGTCAGGAGTGTTGAGTGCGACGCGCAGTGCGCTCTCCTGGGCCTCCGTCGGCCGTCCCTTCTTGAAGCAGGCCCAGGTAGCCTCTGACTTCGGGTCGATCGGGCGCTCCAGCACCGGCGCCGGCGCCGGATCGCCTTCAAGCAGGGCGAGGAGATTGGGAATCGCGGTGCGGCCCTTTCGTACAAGGTCAAAGGCCTTCCGCCGCCGCATCAGTCGTCGGCGGTCGCCTCGGAAGGACCGGTAGAGGAAGCCCTGCGGAGCGGGGTCTCGCCGCTGGACGGGCATCCCGGCCCGCGCTTCGACGGGCCGCGGCCGGACGTCGACCGTGCCCGCGACGGGGTCGGCGCTGAGAACCTCACCGCTGACCGACTCCTGGGGAAGCTCGTCGTCGAGCAGGCCCCACTCTTCTCCGTCAGCGGCGGGCTCGCGCAGCAGGACGGACGGCAGGGTTATGGATGCCTCTAGTTCCAGAGCCTCGTCTTCGTTCCTGCGGTATGCCTGGTCCAACAGGGACAGCTTGCCCTCATCGGGCCCTGTCGGCACGGCTACGTGAAAGCGAAGGGTGCCGTCGTGCCGGCGCACCACCCGGTCGTACTTGAGGTACCTGTCATCGTGAATCCTTCGATGGATCCACCAGCTTTCCTTGCGGTTGTAGGTGTTCCACATAGCCAGGAAGCCTTCGCCCGAGGCGAGTTTGGCGAGCTGCCGCTTCATCTCGGCACGCAGACGCGTGGCTTGGGATTCGTCGGTAAAGGCGACTGAGCGGTTGATCAGCCTCAGTGGTCCCTGTTGTGCATCGTGGCCGCGCAGCACCACTCGGCTCAGCATCACCCGGTCGCCCACGGTCTTCACATCGACCGCCACACCTCGACCGTGGATACGGAAAGCGACCGGCTCCTCGGCGCTCTCCCTGGGACCGGCCGAGATCACCATACGACCTGGGGTGCTGGCCGCGGAGCCGGGAAGAGGAGGCAGAACGAGTCGCTCGTTCAGCCACCGCAGCGCCCACTCGGGCTTGTCGTATCGGGGCCTGCCAGCGGCTCGGAAGATGCTCTGAAACTCCTTGTCGGTCACTCCGATCGCCAGCGGCGTGCCAGTCGGCCCCTTGTCGTACGTGTACACATTGAGGTCCAGACGTGGCCATGCCCCCTGGTCCACGGCAGGAGAGAGGCACAGCGCGATGACCACCCTCGCCCGGCCTGACCCAAGGAGTCGTTGAAGCTTGCGGCTGTCCTCGTCCGTCAAGCCGACCGCAGGTGCTCGTACCCCGTCGATCTCCACGACGACTCCGCCAGCAGGGGTATGTCCCAGGACCGCCTCTGTCTCGTCGGCCGCTACCTGCGGTGGTGCCGCTCGTAGCTGCCACGTCAGGGAGATCAACGTGGCGGCGCCTGAAAGCGGGGACAGTTTGCTCGTCTTGGCCTGATATTGAGGCCGGTTCCGGCTTCCCCCGCGTGATGAACCGGAGGATCCGTTGCCACTCGGTGGCATCGGCCGGGGGCGGCTAGCCTGCCCGCTGTCGGGCGCGCCCGGGCTCACCGGCCGCCCCCCTGAGTGAGGCGACTGAAGCGCAGGAGCCTGTGCGGTGTGTGCTGAGCATCGAAGTGCAGTTCCCATATGGCGCCTTTGGCCAGTCCGGGAATGGCGGATTCTTGCCCGGGCTCGACCGGAAGCCACGGTCCCCCACCCGGGCCAACCACCCACGTCGGCCGGTCCCAACGATTACGCACGGTCAGCTGCCCGGTGCGGTCGAACAGAAGGGTAACGACGGACAGCTCACCGCCGATTACCGACCCTGTGGCGGTGCGCTTCGATATCGAGGCGGCCATCTCTCGCTGCAACAGGACCGCCTGCCTGGTCCGTGCGATCAGTTGTTCCCCCGATTTGTTGGGTGGTACCTGAGTGAGGACTCGGGCGACCAGAGCTGGTGGTGGCGGGTTCCGGCACCACGGACACGCGGGCTCACTGCCGTAGAAGGAACCCCGACACCCCTCGCAGGTCAGAGTCAGATCGGCGGCCTCGAACAGCTTCGTACGCCACTCGCCCACCGTGGGCCGCCCGATGGGGTCGGCAAGCCCGCCCTCGAATGTCCGCGCCGCCAGGGCGCGCAACCCCGGCGTCAGGGTGTGGCGACGGGGCAGCCCGAAGCTCGACCTGTTGGCTTGGTCGCTGCCGTGGTCTACCCAGGGAATCCCGCCAACGAAGGCTCGTTCCTCCAACTCCGGTTCACCGTCGTGAACGAGATCTCCGATGAACGGGTGCTGGATGGAAAGCGTCTCAAAGGCCATCACCGCGAAGGCGAAGGCGTCGCTAAGGCTAGACACACCACGTCGCCCAGTGACGACCTCGGGTGCCGCGTACCCCGGAGTAACGTACGCGCCGTCCCGGACCTCCGAGACCACGGCGATGTTGTCGACGTCGATAAGGAACACCTGCTCGTGCTCCAGTGAATCGGAGACCATCACGTTGACCAGCGACGGATCCCCGTAGCAGAAGCCCCTGGCGTGCAACTCGGCCAGCGCGCCAGCCAGTCGGCCGAGCAATCGCAGCCTCCGCCTCAGACCGCCGGTCGTCGCGTACCACTCCGCGAGATCGCCGGCGCCCGAAGGTTGCTTGACCAGATGCTGCAACGCGGCCATGTCGGCGAGCATCAGCATCGTGTAACCCAGATAGGGCGGTGCCAGCAGGGAGAGCGGGCGTGCCAGCGGCATCTCGTCCAGGTCGAGCAGGCGGACAGTACGCAGCCGTTCGGCGAGCCGCTGAGCGGCGACCGCGTCACGGCTGCGCAGAATCTTGACGGCTACGCGACCGCCGCTCGCTTCCCAGACCTCTCCCTGGCCCCCCGCGCCGAGCCTGCGTGTCAGTTCGATGGACTGGCTGTTCTCGGTGCTCACCACGACCTGCAATCCGGTCGTGCTCCAGTTCGGGCCGGTCCCCAGCACTCGGTGTACTCCCAGGTATCTTGGTGGTCAGTTCATAAAGTCGGACAGGTCGTCGATGCTGATCCGACCGCTGCGCACCTGTGTGGTCACGGTGGCGGTGATCCAGTCGAAGAATCGCGGCAGCTCATGCACTTCATCGGCACGCTTCACCGCGATGGCGGGGTTGCCGATGAAGGCGTTGAGCACAGCGAACGCCTCCTCGTCCATGTCCTGCCCCACTCCCACGGCAAGCCGGAGCGCCTTCGTGCCCCTCTCAGAGGCCAGCAACCGCTGCAACGGGCCGCGCCACTCGTCGGTCGGGATCCCGTCGGAAACCAGCACAACCGTTGGGCGGAAGGCCCGGCGCGGTATGACGCCGTCGTCCGCGAGCAATTCGGTCGCGAGATCGAGTGCTCCCCCGAGCGGGGTGCGTCCCGCAGGCTCCATGTCGGTCCACTGCACCTGGTCTGCCGGCTTCAGCGGATGATGGAGCGCAGCCCTGCGGCCACCAAAGGTCACTACGCCGGTCCAGATCTCACCGCGTAGCGAATCTTCGGCGGCGAACGACTGGATCATCGTGGCCATGCTCTGGTTCAACACGTCGATCTTGCCGTCATCGGCCATGCTGCCGCTGACGTCCGCCAGCACGAGCACCGGTAGTGGGCGAGGCCGCTGCGCCCTAGGGCGACCGGAAATGGGCTCTTCCAAGATTCCTCCACTGTCCAAGAAAGGACCTCTACGAGCAGAACATAACAGGATGACTAATACCCTCCGGTACGTCAACTCCCCTATCAGCAAAGGCTGCACGCGGGATGGGGCAACGCAACACGCAGAGGCTGGTCGCGCACAGCTTTCAAGACCTACTCGCCTCTGTAGGTCTTTTTTCGACATCGGAAGAGACATCCGAAAAGAACGAAGAGACCGCAGAAGCAGATCACCCGCCGCTCGCTCACGCATCGCTCACGCAAGCCACCCCACAGCACCCCAGCCGCGCGCCCCGCCATGCCCCGAGCAAGAGAAAACCCCAGGTCACGGGCTATGTGACCTGGGGTTCTTCTGAGCCGCCTTCGGGATTCGAACCCGAGACCTACGCATTACGAGTGCGTTGCTCTGGCCAACTGAGCTAAGGCGGCGTGCCCTGTCGCACTATGGTGCGATCAGCAGCGGAGCCAAGTCTACACAGTTTCCGGGGGTGCTCCGAACACGGCACCCCCGGAGGCGTTTGTGCTGGTCAGGGGCGGGGGTGGAGGCCCGCTGGGGTCAGAGGCGGGGCCGCTGGGGTCAGGTGCACTTCTTGCCGTTCTTGGGCGGGGTGCCCTCCAGGAGGTAGGTGTTGATCGCCGTGTCGATGCAGTCGCTGCCCCGGCCGTACGCGGTGTGGCCGTCGCCCTCGTACGTGAGCAGGGTGCCCGAGGAGAGCTGGTCGGCCAAAGACTCGGACCACTTGTACGGGGTGGCCGGGTCGCGGGTCGTGCCGACGACGAGGATCGGGGCCGCGCCCTTCGCCTCCGTGGGGTGCGGGGTGCCGGTGGCCTCGGTGGGCCAGTACGCGCAGTTCAGGGAGGCCCACGCGAAGCCGCGCCCGAAGACCGGGGACGCCTTCTCGAAGTCCGGGAGGGCCTTCTCCACGGCGTCGGGGCCGTCGAAGGCGGGCGGCAGGTCGAGGCAGTTCACCGCGGCGTTGGCGAACATCAGGTTCGCGTACTTCCCGTCCGGGTCCCGCTCGTAGTAGCTGTCGGCCAGGGACAGCAGGCCGGAGCCGTCGCTGCGCTGCGCGCCCGCCAGCGCCTCGCGGAGCTGCGGCCAGGCCGCCTCGTCGTACATCGCGGCGATCACCCCGGTGGTGGCCAGCGCCTCGCCCAGCTCACGGTCGTCGCCGGTCGGGACCGGGTTCGCGTCCAGGTCCTTGAAGAGCCGCTTCAAGGCGGCCGCCGCGTCCGCCGTGGACGTGGTGCCGAGCGGGCAGTCCGCCTGCTTCACGCAGTCCGCGGCGAACGACTGGAACGCCCCCTCGAAGCCCGCCGTCTGGTCGCGGTTCATGTCGATGGCCTTGAGCGACGGGTCCATCGCCCCGTCCAGCACGAGTCGGCCGGCCCGCTTCGGGAAGAGGTCCGCGTAGGTCGCGCCCAGGAACGTCCCGTACGACGCTCCGACGTAGTTCAGCTTCTCGTCGCCGAGGAGGGCTCGCAGGACGTCCATGTCGCGGGCCGTGTCGACGGTGGAGACGTACGGGAGGATCGCGCCGCTCCGCTTCTCGCACCCCGCCGCGAACTTCTCGAACGCGTCCGTGAGCTTGCCGACCTCCGCCTCGTCGTCCGGGGTCTGGTCCACCTGGGTGTAGGCGTCCATCTCCTTGCCCGAGAGGCAGGTGACCGGCTCGCTGCGGGCCACGCCGCGCGGGTCGATGGCCACCATGTCGTAGCGGGCCCGCACCGGGGCCGGGTAGCCGAGGGCCGCGTACCCCTGGAGGTAACCGATCGCGGAGCCGCCGGGGCCGCCCGGGTTCACCAGGAGCGAGCCGATCCGCTTGCCGGGGCCGGTGGCCTTCTTGCGGGAGACCGCGAGGTCGATGTCGCCGTCATCCGGCTTGTCGTAGTCCTTCGGCGCCTTCATCGTCGCGCACTGGAACCCCTCCACGCCGCAGTCGCGCCAGCTCAGCTTCTGCGTGTAGTACGAGGACAGCCCCTCGGGGGCGGCCGTGCCCGTGGCCGAAGCGCTCGGCGACGAGCCGCCGGCGCTGCAGCCGGAGAGGAGCAGACCGGCAGTGCCGATCCCGATGGCGAAGGTACGGAGTGGGCGCCTGGTTTCCATTCCGGGAGCGTATCCGGCGGGTGACGAGTCGTCCGATTCCCTGCTCATTCGGGTGAACAGGGTGCCCGCCGGAGCCCGGTGGGCCCCCCGTACGGCCGCACGGACCACTCGCACCCGGGCCCCGCCGACCGCTCCCGTACAGCCGAACGGACCGCTCACACCCCCGCCGGGGCGGCCGCTCAGCCCGCCCGCAGCGCCATCGTCATCGCCTCCACCGCCAGCAGCGGCGCCACATTGCGGTCCATCGCCTCCCGGCAGGCGATCACCGACTCGATCCTGCGCAGGGTCTGCGCCGGCGTGGAGGACTCCGCGATCCGGTCGAGGGAGTCCTGTACGTCGGTGTTGGCGATCGCCAGCTTCGAACCGAGCTGGAGCGCCAGCACATCGCGGTAGAACCCGGTCAGCTCGGTCAGCGCCAGGTCCAGGCTGTCGCGCTGCGTACGCGTCTTCCGGCGCTTCTGCTTGTCCTCCAGCTCCTTCATCGCCCCCGCCGTACCGCGCGGCATCCGGCCGCCCGCCACCCCGCCGAGCGCCGCCTTGAGGTCCTCGGTCTCCTTCGCGTCGACCTCCTCCGCGAGCTGTTTGGCGTCCTCGGTGGACGTGTCGATCAGCTCCTGGGCCGCCTTGAGGCAGCCGCCCACGTCCGCCACACGCAGCGGAACCTTCAGCACCGCGGCCCGCCGTGCCCGCGCCCGCTCGTCCGTGGCGAGACGGCGGGCCCGCCCGATGTGCCCCTGGGTGGCGCGCGCCGCCGCGTGCGCCCGCTCGGGGTCGATTCCGTCGCGGCGGATGAGGACGTCGGCCACGGCCTCCACCGGCGGGGTGCTCAGGGTCAGGTGGCGGCAGCGGGAGCGGATCGTGGGCAGGACGTCTTCGAGCGAGGGGGCGCACAGCATCCAGACCGTGCGCGGCGCGGGCTCCTCGACGGCCTTCAGCAGGACGTTGCCCGCGCCCTCGGTGAGGCGGTCGGCGTCCTCCATGACGATGATCTGCCATCGCCCGACCGCAGGGGAGAGCTGCGCGCGGCGGACCAGGTCGCGGGTCTCCTTCACGCCGATGGAGAGCAGGTCCGTGCGGATGACCTCGACGTCGGCGTGCGTACCGATCAGGCTGGTGTGGCAGCCGTCGCAGAACCCGCAGCCCGGCGCACCGCCCATGGCCCGGTCCGGGCTGGTGCACTGGAGCGCCGCGGCGAAGGCCCTGGCCGCCGTGGACCGTCCGGAACCGGGCGGTCCGGTGAACAGCCAGGCGTGCGTCATCTTCGAGCCCTGGTCCAGCGGCTCACCGCCCGACGCGGCGGTGACCAGCGCATCGGCGTCCTTGGCGGCAGCGGCGAGCTGTTCCTGCACTCGGTCCTGTCCGACCAGGTCGTCCCATACGGTCATGGGTCACCGCCCTTCCGGTGGTGTCGTGCGAAAGCATCGGGCAGGGGGCCGGCCGTGCCGCTCCCCCTCCGGCGCCCCGTGCCGCTTTCCATTGTGGAGGACGCCACTGACACCACCGGCCCGCCCACCCCCGAAGGGACGGACGGGCCGGACGGGTGAGGCGGACCTCGGAGACGCCGCGGAGGCGGATCAGCCGCGCGGACGGCGTCCCCGGCCCTTGCGGCCGTCGTCCTCATGGCCGCCGTCGTGGCCGCCGAGGAGTTCGTCCGCCAGGGTCGGCAGATCGTCCAGCGGGGTCTCCTCCGCCCAGTCCGGGCGGGGGCGCCGGCGACCGGACTGCTGCTGCCGGCCGGGGGCCGGGGCGTTCGGGTCCTCGATCTGCGGCAGCTCGCGGGTGCGTTCGTTCTCGCTCTCCGCGGGCGGGGCCGCCGGACCCTCGTCCCGGAAGTACCCCTGGGGCACCCGGTCGGAGGGCCGGTCACCGCGCACCGGCGGCAGCACGGCGGTCTCGTCGGACTCCCGCACCTGCGGCCACGGGTCCGCCCGCTCCGGGTCCGGAACGCGCGGCAGCATCGCCGTCTCGTCGTCCCCGAGCCCGGAACCGGAACGGTCCGAACCGGAACCCGACCCCGAACCGGAACGCTCAGAACCGGAACCCGCCCCCGACTCCGACCCCGACCCCGACCCCGACCCCGAACGGGACGACCCGGAACCCGAAGCGCGCTCGTCCTCCGGGCGCGCCGTCGGAACCTGCTGCGTGATCTCGTTCGGGTTCACGATCGGCGTGGGGACCGTGATCTCGTTCTCCGGCACCGACGGGCCCCAAGCGCCCGAAGCGCTCGACGGCCCCGAAGCGCCGGACCCGCCCGGTCGCTTCGCCGCACCGGACCCCGCCGCACCGCCCTCGGACCGCGAGGACGTCTCCGTACGGGCCGCCCGCTCGGCCTCCGCGCGCTCGGCCTCCGCCCGTTCGGCCTCGGCACGCGCCGCCTCCGTACGGGCAGCGGCCTCTTCCTCGGCCCGGCGGCGGGCCTCCTCGGCGCGCAGCAGGGCTTCCTCGGCCTTGCGCTGCTTCTCCAGCCGCTCGGCCTCGGCGACCCTGCGCTGCCGGGCCTCCTCCTCCGCCTTCTGCCGCAGCCGCTCCTGCTCGGCCTCGCGGGCCCGCTCCTCGGCCTCCAGCCGGCGCCGGTCCTCCTCCGCGCGGCGACGGGCCTCCTCAGCGCGCTGCCGGGCCTCCTCCGCCTGGCGTTCGGCCTCGCGGCGGCGGGCCTCCTCCAGCTCGCGCTGCTTGCGCTCCTCCTCCTCGGCGCGCAGCCGGGCGAGCTGCTCCTGGCGCTCCTTCTCCAGGCGCTCCTCCTCGGCCTTGCGGGCGGCCTCTTCCTCCGCCTTGCGCCGGGCCTCCTCCTCGGCCTTGCGGCGGGCCTCCTCGATGGCCTCGATCTCGGCCTCGGAGAGCGGAAGGAGCTGGTCGAGCCGGTGGCGTACGACCGTGGTGATCGACTCCGGCTCCTGGCCGGCGTCCACCACCAGGTAGCGCGTCGGGTCGGCGGCGGCCAGCGTCAGGAAGCCGGACCGCACCCGCTCGTGGAACTCCGCCGGCTCCGACTCCAGCCGGTCCGGCGCCTCCGTGAACCGTTCCCGCGCGGTCGCCGGGTCGACGTCCAGCAGCACCGTCAGATGCGGTACGAGGCCGCTCGTCGCCCACCGCGAGATCCGGGCGATCTCGGTCGGGGCCAGGTCCCGGCCCGCGCCCTGGTAGGCCACGGACGAGTCGATGTAGCGGTCGGAGATGACGATCGCGCCGCGCTCCAGCGCCGGGCGGACGACGGAGTCGACGTGCTCGGCGCGGTCGGCGGCGTACAGCAGGGCCTCGGCGCGGTTGGAGAGACCGGCGGACGAGACGTCGAGCAGGATCGACCGCAGCCGCTTGCCGATCGGCGTGGCGCCGGGCTCGCGGGTCACCACGACGTCGTGGCCCTTGGACCGGATCCACTCGGCGAGCGCCTCGACCTGAGTGGATTTGCCCGCTCCGTCGCCGCCCTCCAGGGCGAGGAAGAAGCCGGTGGCGGCGGGCGCGACCGCGGGGTCGTCGCCGCGCAGCGCCTCGCGCAGGTCCCGGCGCAGCGGCACGCCCGCCCGGTCGTCCGTCCTGGCGAGGACGAACGCGGCGACGGGCAGCAGCAGCGCACCGAGCAGCATCAGGGTGAAGGCGGCGCCGCCGTGGGCGAAGACGAAGTCCCCGGCGACCAGGCGGTGGCGCCCTATGGCGGCGGCCAGCAGCGGGCCGGCGACCGCGCCGAGCGCGACGAGCACCCGGACGACGGCCTGGAGGTGCTCGGTGGTCCGGGCCTGCCGGAACGCCTCGGTCTCCTGGTCGATCAGGGTGTGCCCGGTGTTGGCGGCGACCCCGGCGGCGTACCCGGCGAGCAGGGCGACGGCCAGCACGGTCGCGGTGTCCGGCACCAGGCCGAGCGCGAGGAGCGCGAGTCCGGTGACGGTGACGGCCAGCGCCAGCAGGCGGCGGCGCGACAGGGTCGGCAGGACCCGGCGCGCGGTGCGGATGCCGAGGGCGGTGCCGCCGGTCAGTCCGAGGATCAGCAGCGCGAACGTGGCGGGCCCGCCGCCCAGGTCGTACGCGTGCAGAACGGATACGGCGGCGGCGGCCGCGACGGCTCCCGCGACGGCGGCGCACACCGCGACCAGCAGCGGGACCGCGCCGGTGCGGCCCTTGTCGGGGCCATTGCCGGTGCCGGGCCGGCGCAGGCCCTCCAGGGGGGAGCGCGGCCGGGGCGTCCGGTCGGCCGGGAACTCGATGAAGTACAGGACGGAGATCGAGGCCGAGAAGAGCCCGGCCGCGACGTAGGAGCCCAGGGCCGCCTGGTGGAAGGAGAACCACTCCAGGCCGGAGCCGAGGAGGTTGCCGATCAGCGTGGCGGCCAGCAGGACCACCGCGGCGGCGGGCACGGCGAGGAAGTTCGTCCGCAGGGAGAGGCGGCGCAGGGCGTCGAGGTGGTCGGGCAGCGGGCGCACGGCGGCGCCCTCCGGGGGCGGGCCCGGCAGCAGCGCCGGGGCGGCGCTGTCCTTGGCCACGGCCCACAGGCGCTCACCGGCGCCCGTCACGAAGACGGTGATGAGGACCATCATGAGCGCCTTGTCGGGCGTCCAGTCGATCCACAGCGGGGCGACGACCAGCAGCGCCAGGCGCAGCCCGTCCACCCCGATCATGAGCCATCGTCGGTCCAGCTTTCCGCCGGGCCCCGTGAGGGACGTCAACGGCCCCAGGAGTACGGCTCCGAAGAACAGGGTGGAAAGGATCCGGGCGCCGAAGACGGCGGCGACGGCGAAGGCCGCCCCGCGGTATCCGGTGCCGAATGAGCCCTCAAGGACCGCCGCTTGCAGCGACAGCAGGACCAGCACGAGAAGGGCGAGTGCATCGCCGATACCGCCGACGAGCTGGGCGCTCCACAACCGCTTCAGCGGAGGGATGCGCAACAGGGCCCGTACGGCGCGCTCGCGTGAGTCTGCGGCAAGTGTGTCGGAGGTGGGGCTCACGACCGTTGGCTGCTCGGCTCGCGTCATCCGCCCAGCCTATCGGCAGCGGTGCGGTGACTGTCGGCCCGTCCGAACATATGGACGTAGACATCTTTCGGCCAGGACTCGCACCGCCCAGGACACCGCCCGGGACACGGCTGTCGCCCGGCACCTCACTGCGGTGCCGGGCGACAGGTGCGCGATCCGAGCCGTGCCGGGGTCGACCGCGGCGCTACCGAGGTCAGTCGTCGGTCAGCGTGGGGGAGGCCGGGGTCGCCTTCTTCGCCGCAGCCGTCGTCTTCTTCGCAGCCGTCTTGGTGGCCGTCTTGGTGGCGGTCGCCTTCTTGGCCGTCGTCGTCTTCTTCGCCGCGGTCTTCTTGGCGGCCGTGGTCGTGGCCGCCGTCTTCTTCGCGGCCGTCTTCTTGGCCGTCGCCTTCTTCGCCGGAGCCTTCTTGGCCGTCTTCTTCTTGGCCGGCCCCTTGGCGCGCTTCTCGGCGAGCAGTTCGTAACCGCGCTCCGGAGTGATCTCCTCGACGCTGTCGCCGGTCCGCAGGGTCGCGTTGGTCTCGCCGTCGGTGACGTACGGGCCGAAGCGGCCGTCCTTGACCACCACCGGACGCTCGCTGACCGGGTCGGTGCCCAGCTCCTTCAGCGGCGGCTTGGCCGCGGCCCGCCCGCGCTGCTTGGGCTGGGCGTAGATCGCCAGCGCCTCGTCGAGGGTGATGTCGAAGAGCTGCTCCTCGGAGGTCAGCGACCGGGAGTCGGTGCCCTTCTTGAGGTACGGGCCGTAGCGGCCGTTCTGCGCGGTGATCTCGACGCCCTCGGCGTCGGTGCCCACGACACGCGGCAGCGACATCAGCTTGAGCGCGTCCGCCAGCGTCACCGTGTCCAGGGACATGGACTTGAAGAGCGACGCGGTCCGCGGCTTCACCGCGTTCTTGCCGGTCTTCGGCGTCCCCTCGGGCAGCACCTCGGTGACGTACGGGCCGTACCGGCCGTCCTTGGCGATGATCTGGTTGCCGCTGACCGGGTCGGCGCCCAGCTCGAAGTCGCCGCTGGGCTTGGCCAGCAGTTCCTCGGCCAGCTCGACCGTCAGCTCGTCGGGGGCGAGGTCGTCGGGCACGTCGGCGCGCTGGTGGCCCTCGGCGTCCTTCTCACCCCGCTCGATGTACGGCCCGTAGCGGCCGACGCGGAGCTTGATGTCGTTGCCGACGGGGAAGGACGAGATCTCCCGGGCGTCGATCGCGCCGAGGTCAGTGACCAGTTCCTTCAGGCCGCCGAGGTGGTCGCCGTCGCCGTTGCCCGCGTCGGAGGCGGAACCGGCCCCGGCCGGGTCGTCACCGGAACCGGTCGTTCCGAAGTAGAAGCGCTTGAGCCACGGCACGGACTTGGCCTCGCCCCGCGCGATGCGGTCGAGGTCGTCCTCCATGCGGGCGGTGAAGTCGTAGTCGACGAGCCGGCCGAAGTGCTTCTCCAGCAGGTTGACCACGGCGAACGACAGGAAGGACGGGACGAGCGCCGTGCCCTTCTTGAACACGTACCCGCGGTCCAGGATGGTCCCGATGATCGAGGCGTACGTGGAGGGGCGGCCGATCTCGCGCTCCTCCAGCTCCTTGACCAGCGATGCCTCGGTGTAGCGGGCCGGGGGCTTGGTGGCGTGGCCGTCGACCGTGATCTCCTCGGCGGACAGCGCGTCGCCCTCGGCGACCTGCGGCAGCCGGCGCTCGCGGTCGTCCAGCTCGGCGTTCGGGTCGTCGGCGCCCTCGACGTACGCCTTCATGAAGCCGTGGAAGGTGATCGTCTTGCCGGACGCGGAGAACTCGGCGTCGCGCCCGTCGCTCGCCCGGCCGCCGATCTTGACGGTGACCGAGTTGCCGGTCGCGTCCTTCATCTGGGAGGCGACGGTCCGCTTCCAGATCAGCTCGTACAGCCGGAACTGGTCGCCGGTGAGCCCGGTCTCGGCGGGAGTGCGGAAGCGGTCGCCGGAGGGGCGGATCGCCTCGTGCGCCTCCTGCGCGTTCTTGACCTTCCCGGCGTACGTACGCGGCTTGTCGGGCAGGTAGCCCGCGCCGTACAGCTGGGTGACCTGCGCCCGGGCCGCGGCGACCGCGGTGTCGGAGAGGGTCGTGGAGTCCGTACGCATGTAGGTGATGAAGCCGTTCTCGTACAGCTTCTGCGCCACCTGCATGGTCGCCTTGGCCCCGAAGCCCAGCTTGCGGCTCGCCTCCTGCTGGAGGGTCGTGGTCCGGAAGGGGGCGTACGGGGAGCGGCGGTACGGCTTCGACTCGACGGACCGGACCTCGAAGGAGGAGTCGGCGAGCGCGGCGGCGAGCGCGCGGGCGTTCGCCTCGTCCAGGTGGAGGGTCTGGGCGGAGCCGGCCTTGAGCTGCCCGTCGGGGCCGAAGTCGCGGCCCTGGGCGATACGGCGGCCGTCGACCGCGCTGAGGCGGGCGGTCAGGTTCGAGGGGTCGGAGGCATCGCCGGTACGGCCGGTGGCGAACTTTCCGGTCAGGTCCCAGTACTCGGCGGAGCGGAAGGCGATGCGCTCGCGCTCCCGCTCGACGACGAGGCGGGTGGCGACGGACTGGACGCGGCCCGCCGAGAGCTTCGGCATGACCTTCTTCCACAGGACCGGCGAGACCTCGTAACCGTAGAGGCGGTCGAGGATGCGGCGCGTCTCCTGGGCGTCGACCATGCGCTGGTTGAGCTCGCGCGGGTTGGCGACGGCGGCGCGGATCGCGTCCTTGGTGATCTCGTGGAAGACCATCCGGTGGACCGGGACCTTGGGCCGCAGGACTTCCTGGAGGTGCCACGCGATGGCCTCGCCCTCGCGGTCCTCATCGGTGGCGAGGAAGAGTTCGTCGGACTCGGCCAGCAGCTGCTTGAGCTTCCTGACCTGGGCCTTCTTGTCGGCGTTGACGACGTAGATGGGCTGGAAGTCGTGTTCGACGTCCACCCCGAGGCGGCGGACCTCGCCGGTGTACTCGTCCGGGACCTCGGCCGCGCCGTTCGGGAGGTCGCGGATGTGCCCGACGCTCGCCTCGACGACGTATCCGGGGCCGAGATAGCCCTTGATCGTCTTCGCCTTGGCAGGCGACTCGACGATGACGAGTCGGCGGCCGCCCTGTGCGGTCTCGCTGGTCGGGGACAACTTCGCTCTTCTCTCCGGTCGACACTCGATGGGCATCCGGGCGGCGTCGTGACGCCGCCGAGGTGCTGTCGCTGCGGAGTGTGACGGTACAACCCGCCCCCGTGTCAAACGGCAAAAGCCCGCAACGGCCACTCGAACGGTAACCCGACTTCCGCCATTCCTGCCGCCCGGACCGCCGGGTCAGGGCGGCCGGGGCCCCGGCCTGGGGCTTTCCGGGGGACGGTCGGGCTCGGTGCCGAGCGGCCTGCGGGCGAACCGCCCGGCGGCCGGTGCTCCGGGGCTTCGCGCCACCGGGGAAGGGGGTCAGACGAACGTGAGGACCCACACGCCGAGGCCGAGGAAAACTACGCCGAAGAGCGTGGTGAGTGCGGTGGAGGCGACGGGGCTCACACCGTGCGCCACCGGCGCGCGGTGCAGGGCGCGCGCCCCGGTCCAGATCAGCAGGGCGGCGCCGAACAGCGACAGGGCCGTACCGGCGAAGACTGCTGAGACGCTCTCCATGTCGTACCCCTAGCCCCTCGTGTGACCTGTCGTGTGCTGTGCCGTGCCGTGCCGTACGGCCGCCGAGCGGCGCCCTGGCGTACGGCCCGCCGCATGGTGCGCCGCGCGGCATGGCGTGCGGCGCGTGGTGCCGGTCCGCTGCGACCTGCACCGGTCTGCCGACCTCGGCCTGCCGCGCCGACCGTCGTACGGCCTGACGCACGACCCGTCCCGATGGCCGGAACGGTTCCCGACGGCTCGAACGGTCATCGACAGGCGGGCCCGGCACGGTCCCGGCGGCCCGGCACGGGGAGGTTGTCACCCCGGGACGTCGCCCACACGAACCCGGGGTTAACAGCACTCCCCCGCCACCCTGCGGAACCCCATCGGCCGTATGCGCGGCACCCGTTCAGTGGCCTGGGGGCAGACCGTTCACGGTCCGGGAGCACTCCCTGACCGGAGTGCGCGCCCCCGAGACGGACCGCGCCGTGTACGCATTCCGGTCGGCAGTCGCCCCGAACGGGACCGGAATGCCTGAGCACGAACGCTCCACGGACGGCATCGGGCGGGAACACGCTGGCCGAGCGGCCGGAGGTATACCGAAGGGTGACCGGTCCCGACCGGTACCGGAAGGAGCCGAACCGCCGCACCCATGCCGTCCGGACCACGCACGAGATCATGGGGAACCGGCCCTCACGCAAGCCGCACGCGGACGGGGCGCACAGAGCGTGCGCCGGGCGTACGCCTGCCGCCGCCGAGGCGTCCCGCCAGTGCCTCACGTCCCCGCACGAGGCAACCGGACAACGCGCCTCCACACCACGCCGAGCCTCCGCCGGTGCGCGGAACCTCGACTACGGGGATGGGGCGAGGCCGCGCGACCCGGGCCGCGCGGCCTAGATGTATTGACCCGCCCCGAGGCAGTGCGTCTCCGTGGGACCGTTCCGAGGCAGTGCGTCTCCGTGGACCCGTTCCGAGGCGGCACGCCCCTGGAGAGCCCGTTCCGAGGCGGGGCGCCCCGAAGCCGCTCGCCCTGCGGCGGCGCGCACCGAGGCAACCGCCCAGCGAGGGCCCGCCCCCGAGGTGGCCGCCTACTCCCCCCGCGTCTCCACGCCCGGCGCGGGCTCCAGGAAGCCCTCCTCCACCAGCAGCCGGATCGCCTGTGGGGTGCGGTCGCGCAGGAGCACCGGGTCCTCCGCCATCAACTGGGCGATGGCGTCGAGGATGCGGCCGGCGGGGAGCGAGCCGTCGCACACGCCCGCGAAACCGGCGGCCACGGCGTCGACCTTGGTCGCCCGCATCATGCCCCGGTGCTGGCGGAGCACCACGTGCTCGGGGTCCTCCGCACCCGGAAGCCCCACCTGCTCCTGCACGACCTCGGCGGCGAGGACGAAATGCCCGGCGAGCAGCGCCGCGTCGTCCTGGTCGCGGAGGTAGTCCTGACGGGCGAAGTGCTGCCGCACGGCCTGGCCGAGGGGCTGCTGCACCGCGTGCGGCCACTCCTCGACGACGACCGAGGGCCGGCCGGCCGCGGCCGCCGCGGACTTGCGCAGGGTGATCCAGCCGAACCCGACGGCCGTGGTGCCCCGCGCCTCGAACTCGTCGAGCCACGCCCCGTACCGCTCGTCGTACTCGGCGGGGTCGCTGCGGTGGTCGCCGCTGTCCCGCAACCACAACTCGGCGTACTGCGTGACGTCCTGGACCTCGCGCTGGACGATCCAGGCGTCACACCCGTACGGCACCCAGGAACGCAGCCGGTCCTGCCACTCCTCGCCCTCCACGTGCTGCCAGTTGGCGAGGAACTGCGCGTATCCCCCCTCGTTCAGGTGGTCGCCCGCCTGCCGCACCAGCGTCCGGCACAGGTCGTCGCCGCCCATGCCGCCGTCCCGGTAGGTGAGCCGGGCGCCGGGCGAGATGACGAAGGGCGGGTTGGAGACGATCAGGTCGAACGTCTCGGCGCCCACCGGCTCGAAGAGCGAGCCCTCGCGCAGGTCGGCGGGGGCGGCGCCGGACAGGGCGAGGGTGAGCCGGGTGAACTCCAGAGCACGGGGGTTGAGGTCGGTGGCGGTGACCCGGGTGGCGTGCTGGGCGGCATGCAGCGCCTGGATGCCGGAGCCCGTGCCGAGGTCGAGCGCCGAGGCGACCGGCGTCCGCACGGTGATCCCGGCGAGGGTGGTGGAGGCTCCGCCGACACCGAGGACGACGCCTTCCTCGCGCGAGCCGATCCCGCCCGCGCCGCCGACCGCGCAGCCGAGGTCGGACACGATGAACCAGTCCTCGCCGTCCGGCCCCCCGTACGGCCGTACGTCGACGCACGCGCGGACCTCGGCCTCCCCGTCCGCACCGCCGGTCCGGGTCAGCCAACCGTCCGCGAGGCACACCTCCAGCGGCAGAGCCGCCCGGGCCCGCTCCTCGGCGACCGGGCGCTGCAGGAGGAACAGCCGCACCAGCGTGTCGAGCGGGCCGGCGCCCCGGGTGGCCCGCAGGGCGGGGACGGTCTCGCTGCGGGCGAGGGCGGCGTAGGCGGGCGCTCCGAGACGGTCGAGGAGTCCGTCCGCGGTGAAGTCCGCGGCAAGGAGGGCCTCACGGAGGTCGGCGGCGTGGTCGGGTGCGGGAAGGCTGCTCTTGCTCACCCGTCCATTGTGTCCGCTCCCACCGACAACGGCAGCGGCCCGGCACGCCCACCGGGCGCCCGGGCCGCCGGAACGGCGTTCGGTCCTCGTCCGAGGACGTCCGGGGACCCTCTACTCGGAGGAGTCCTTGGCGTCCTTGTCGGAGGAGTCCTTCTCCTTCGCGTCCTTGGCGTCGGCGTCCGTGGAGTCCTTGCGGGCGGCGTCCTTCCCGTCGGGGGCCGCACCCTCCGGGGCCGCGTCGCCGCCGGCCGCTCCGGAACCGGAGGGCGCGGTCGAGGCGGGCCGCTTCTGGCAGCCCTTCTGCTTCGACATCGCGGTGCCGACCTTGCCGGACTCCAACTTTTCCATCGCCTCGTTGCTGCCCGCGCTGATGCGGCCCAGCTCCTGGGCGATGGTCTTCAGGCCGTCGGAGAACTTGTGCTGGTCCTTGGTGTCCACCGCTTCGACCTTGGTCTTGAGCTCGGCGTACTCCTTGGACGAGGCGTTGAGCTCCTTCATCGCGGCCTGCTGCGTCTTCTCACCGTCGTCGACCGGCGGCGCGCCGACCTCGTCCACAGCCTTGCCCAGCGCCTTGTACGCGTCGGACATCTGCTGGAAGGCGACCGAGTCGGTCCGCTGGACCTCGGCGGGCGGGTTGTGGTCCTCGGTCTTCTGGCCGATGGCGGCGTTGGCCTTGTTGATCTTCTGGAGTTGCGGCTGGGCCTGGGCGCAGAACTTCTTGGCCCAGTCGTTGACCTTGTCGTCGCTGTCGTCGCTGCAGCCCGACAGCGTCAGTACGAGTACCGCACCGCCGGACAGCGCGGCTGCAAACTTCTTGTTCACCGGTTTGGTCCCTTCCAAGGCTCTCGGCCCGGAACTTACACGCCGAGGCTTCGGCAGCCGGGTGCCGGTGAACCGTTCCGCACCCTTTTGAAGCCATTTGCACCAAGCAGAATGAGGGGGACGCCACTCCCGAGGAAAACCGCACACATGAACGGTCACTCGTTCGATGGAAGGAACACGGAGCGCAGGGCGGGACGGCGGAACGAACAGAGGACGTAGACGTGGACGGCGCGTCAGCACACGCCGTCCACCGCTCTGCTGATCTCCCGTCACACGACACACTCCCCGCGCCGCGCGGCCGTACGTCACCAGCTGCGCGTCACACGGAAACGGACCCGGTGCCTCCGCCTCCCGGCCCACTGTCCGATGCCCCGTCGTCACCCACGGCGATGCCCCGCCGCTTGGAGACGTACACCGCGCCCACGATGATCCCGATGGCGATGACGGCGGCCAGCGCCCGCACCCAGGGGTTCGCGTCCGTGCCGTAGCTGAACTGCACGATCGCCGGGGCGATGAGCAGGGCGACCAGGTTCATCACCTTGAGGAGCGGGTTGATCGCCGGGCCAGCCGTGTCCTTGAACGGATCGCCGACCGTGTCACCGATGACGGTCGCGGCGTGGGCCTCGCTGCCCTTGCCGCCGTGGTGGCCGTCCTCGACGAGCTTCTTGGCGTTGTCCCAGGCGCCGCCGGAGTTGGCGAGGAAGACCGCCATCAAGGTGCCGGTACCGATCGCTCCGGCGAGGTACGAGCCGAGCGCCCCGACGCCGAGGGTGAAGCCGACCGCGATCGGCGCCAGCACCGCGAGGAGCCCGGGCGTGGCCAGTTCGCGCAGGGCGTCCCGGGTGCAGATGTCCACGACGCGCCCGTACTCCGGCTTCTCCGAGTAGTCCATGATCCCCGGGTGCTCGCGGAACTGCCGCCGGACCTCGTGGACCACGGAGCCGGCGGACCGGGACACCGCGTTGATGGCGAGTCCGGAGAAGAGGAAGACGACCGCCGCGCCCAGAATCAGGCCGACGAGGTTATTGGGCTGCGAGATGTCCAGGCTCAGCCCCAGCTCCCCGGCCTCGGCCCCCACATCCGCGACGGCCGTGGCGATGGCGTCCCGGTACGAGCCGAACAGCGCGGCGGCCGCCAGAACGGCGGTGGCGATGGCGATGCCCTTGGTGATCGCCTTGGTCGTGTTGCCGACCGCGTCCAGGTCGGTGAGGACCTGGGCGCCGGCCCCCGTGACGTCGCCGGACATCTCCGCGATGCCCTGGGCGTTGTCGGAGACCGGCCCGAAGGTGTCCATGGCCACGATGACGCCCACCGTGGTCAGCAGCCCCGTACCGGCGAGCGCGACCGCGAAGAGCGCCAGCATGATCGACGTACCGCCCAGCAGAAACGCCCCGTAGACGCCGAGCCCGATCAGCAGCGCGGTGTAGACCGCCGACTCCAGACCGATGGAGATGCCCGCGAGGACCACGGTGGCCGGGCCCGTGAGCGAGGACTTCCCGATGTCCCGGACGGGACGGCGGTCGGTCTCGGTGAAGTAGCCGGTGAGCTGCTGGATGAGCGCCGCCAGCACGATGCCGATGGCCACGGCCACCAAGGCGAAGACCCGTGGATCGCCGCCGTGACCGGTGATCGCCCCGTCGGTGACCCCGTCCAGCTCGGCGTACGAGGACGGCAGGTAGGTGAAGGCGGCTACGGCCACCAAAGCGAGCGAGATCACCGCGGAGATGAAGAAGCCCCGGTTGATCGCTGTCATCCCGCCGCGGTCGGAGCGGCGCGGGGCGACCGCGAAGATGCCGATCATCGCGGTGACGACGCCGATCGCCGGAACCATCAGGGGGAAGGCGAGCCCGAAGTCGCCGAACGCGGCCGTGCCGAGGATGAGGGCGGCGACGAGCGTCACGGCGTACGACTCGAAGAGGTCGGCGGCCATGCCCGCGCAGTCACCGACGTTGTCGCCCACGTTGTCGGCGATGGTGGCGGCGTTGCGCGGGTCGTCCTCCGGGATGCCCTGCTCCACCTTGCCCACCAGGTCGGCGCCCACGTCCGCGGCCTTGGTGAAGATCCCGCCACCGACCCTCATGAACATGGCGATGAGCGCCGCGCCCAGGCCGAACCCCTCCAGCACCTTGGGCGCGTCGGCGGCGTAGACGAGCACCACGCACGACGCCCCGAGCAGCCCGAGCCCCACGGTGAACATGCCGACCACACCACCGGTGCGAAAGGCGATCTTCATCGCCTTGTGCGAAACAGCGGTGAGATCCTTTTCCGCTTCCCCCTCCACAGGAGTCGCCTCACGCGCCGCCGCCGCCACTCGGACATTGCTCTGTACCGCGAGCCGCATACCGATGTATCCGGTAGCCGCAGAGAAAAGCGCACCCACCAGGAAGAAGAGGGAACGGCCCACCCGCTGCGACCAGGTGTCGGCCGGCAGCAAGAACAACAGGAAGAACACGACGACGGAGAAGACGCCGACCGTACGCAACTGGCGGGCCAGGTAGGCGTTCGCCCCCTCCTGGACCGCCGCGGCGATCTCTTTCATGCGTTCGGTGCCCTGCCCGGCCGCCAGAACCTGGCGTACGAGCACCTGGGCTACCACCAGCGCGGCGGCTGCGACCACCGCCACGGTGATCACGATCAGCCGGTTGCCTTCGGTGAGAACCGCCGCGAGAGAAACCGGCGGGTCGGAAAACGCGGATTCTTGCGCCAGTACTGCCGTGGGGGTGATGAGGAACTCCGCCATACGTCCTCCTTGATGCGCAGCGCTCAAGTCGTGGACGGATTGTAGGGAGCGGAACCCGATCAAAACAGTGGTCGGGAAGAGAATGAATCGCTCTCCCCCAACGCCGAAAGATCAACGGCGGGATTCACCTCGAATGCAGTAATGCGGCAGACGCATTACCGCACGATGGCCCGGCAAAAAGCTCTCGGCCTCATACCTGGCGAAAATCTCAGAGACCACACCCGCACACCACGCCCCCGTACCGGAAGGACTGGCCGCAAGGCCGACAGCGGTGGTTGAGCCTCAGGACGAGGGCTCCTACGAGGCGTGGGCCGGTGAAACGTAGGCCGGTGAACGCGCGTACCGCGCGGGCTCGCGGAACACCACGATGCGCACAGGCCACACGAGACCCGACGACAACAGCACCACGAAACTCCGGCCACCGCCCATGACAACCGAACCGGAAGCGCTCAGGCGCTCAGGCGCTCAGGCAAGCCATACAGGCCCGTGCACGCACCCACGCGCCCGCAGATTTCAGGCGGTACAACCGTCCGCCGATGTCCGGCCCCGCCTGCCTCCGCGAGCCCGTTGGGCTCCCGGGTCAGCCCCTCACGCCTGGAGCGCGGCGCCGGCCGCGGGCCAGCTCATGCGGATGACTCCGCCGCCCGCACCCGAGCGAACCTCCATGTCGTCGACGAGGCCGCTGATGACCGCGAGGCCCATCTCGTCCTCGCCCGCGCCATCCGTTTCGGGGTCGGGCCGATCCAGCCCCCCGCCGGAGGCGCCGGTCGTACCGGAACCGTTGCGCGCCCCGGAGTCGGCAGGGTCTCCGCCGGGTCCGGGAACGCTGTCCCCGACCTCGATGGAGAACACCTTCTCCTCCTCGGTCAACGCCACACTGACCGGCTCGGTGATGCCGTGACTGCGGTGCAGCCCGACCGCGCGACTGCACGCCTCACCGACGGCGAGTCTGACCTCGTCGAGCACCGCCTCGTCGACGCCGGCCCTGCGCGCCACGGCGGCCGCCACCAGGCGGGCCGTCCTGACATGTTCAGGCTGGGCGCTGAAACGGAGTTCAACGGTGGCCATGCCATCCCCCTCGAACGTTCGGGCGTACGACTCAGGGGCCCCGGGCGTGTCGCCCGGCACCCCTGCTCTCCTCCTCCGGAAGCCGACAAAGCCGACAGCCGACCCAAAGGTCGACCGCCCGCCCGTCACGGCCCACACGCTGCCGCTGCCGGCCTGTTCACTGCCTGCCGACCGACCCTCGGGCCGGTCCGCTCCGACCTCAGTCGGTGGCGGCGACAGCCTCGTCGACCGTGGTGTGAATCGGGAACACCTTGGTCAGGCCCGTGATCCGGAAGATCTTGAGAATGCGCTCCTGGTTGCAGACCAGGCGCAGCGAGCCCTCATGGGCCCGGACACGCTTCAGGCCGCCCACGAGCACGCCGAGGCCGGTGGAGTCGAGGAAGTCGACGCCTTCCATGTCGACAACCAGGTGGTAGCTGCCGTCATTCACCAACTCGACCAACTGCTCGCGCAGCTTGGGCGCGGTATACACATCAATCTCGCCACCGACCTCGACGACCGTACGGTCGCCACCAGGCCCGGACACATTGCGAGTCGACAGGGACAGGTCCACGGATCCTCCAGCACCTTGCTATCGAGCGGTCGCCCCTCGGTCTCCCCGACGGAGGCCAGGGGACGGATCGCCAGCCGCGATGGCATTCAATCACTTACCAGCAGCCATGCACGACGCCTTGGGACCATTGTCCGTCACGCCAGTGACACACTCGGTGCCGATGGCCAAGAATCATCGTCCCGGACGACCACCCGAGAGTGGGGACTCGCGTCCCTCTCCCACCATGATCCTCGACCGGCTCGCCACAGGGGCGGGCCGGGCCGCGCGCATCACTCATACGGAGCACCTGCCCCCGAGATCGGGAACCCATGCCATCTGGCCGGATCGCATCCGACCAGAAGTGATCTCGGCGATCGAAGGGGCCGGGGTCGACCATCCGTGGGCCCATCAGGCGACCGCGGCCGAGCACGCACTGGACGGCGAGTCGGTGGTGATCGCCACCGGTACGGCGTCCGGGAAGTCCCTCGCGTACCTCGCGCCGGTCCTCAGCACCCTCCTGGACGGCTCGGAGGCCCCGAACGGTCGTGGGGCCACCGCCCTGTACCTCGCCCCCACCAAGGCCCTGGCAGCCGACCAGCGCCGCTCGGTCAAGGCGCTCGCCACCCCGCTCGGCAACGCGGTCCGGCCGGCGGTCTACGACGGCGACACCCCGGTCGAGGAACGCGAATGGGTGCGCCAGTACGCCAACTACGTCCTGACCAACCCCGACATGCTGCACCGCGGGATCCTGCCCTCCCATCCTCGTTGGGCGTCCTTCCTGCGCGCCCTGCGGTACGTCGTGATCGACGAATGCCACACCTACCGAGGCGTCTTCGGCTCCCACGTCGCCCAGGTACTACGCCGTCTGCGCCGCCTGTGCGCCCGCTACGGAGCCGATCCGGTCTTCCTGCTGGCCTCGGCCACCGCCGCCGACCCCGCGGTCGCCGCAGGGCGGCTGACGGGCCTTCCGGTCGTCGAGGTCTCCGACGACGCGTCCCCGCGTGGCGAGCTGGTGTTCGCCCTGTGGGAACCCCCGCTGACCGAGCTGCACGGCGAGAGGGGCGCCCCCGTACGCCGTACCGCGACCGCCGAGACCGCCGACCTCCTCACCGACCTGACCCTTCAGGGCGTCCGCTCGGTCGCCTTCGTCCGCTCCCGGCGCGGCGCGGAACTGATCTCGGTGATCGCCAAGGAACGACTAGCGGAGGTCGACCGCTCGCTGCCGAAACGGGTCGCCGCCTATCGCGGGGGCTACCTCCCCGAGGAACGCCGGGCTCTCGAACGGGCGCTCCACTCCGGTGAACTGCTCGGTCTGGCGGCCACCACCGCCCTGGAACTCGGCATCGACGTCTCCGGTCTCGACTCGGTCGTCGTCTGCGGCTATCCCGGCACCCGCGCCTCCCTCTGGCAACAGGCGGGACGCGCCGGCCGTTCGGGGCAGGGCGCACTGGCCGTTCTCGTCGCCCGGGACGACCCGCTGGACACGTACCTGGTGCACCACCCGGAGGCGTTGTTCCGGCAGCCCGTCGAGTCGACCGTGCTGGACCCGGACAACCCCTACGTCCTGGCCCCCCATCTCTGCGCGGCCGCAGCCGAACTGCCGCTCACCGAAACCGACATCGCGCTCTTCGGACCGGCGGTCCCCGAACTGCTGCCTCAGCTGGAGGCCACGAAACTGCTGCGCAAGCGCCCGTCGGGCTGGCACTGGACCCGCCGCGAACGGGCCGCCGACCTCGCGGACATCCGGGGCGGCGGCGGCCGGCCGATCCAGATCGTCGAGGAGGGCACCGGCCGCCTGTTGGGCACCGTCGACGCGGCCGCCGCCCACACCGCCGTACACGAGGGAGCGGTCCACCTGCACCAGGGCCGCACCTATCTGGTCCGCACCCTGGACCTGGAGGATTCCGTGGCCCTCGTCGAGCAGGCCGATCCGCCCTACTCGACCGTCGCCCGCGACACCACGGCCATCACCGTCCTGGAGACCGACACCGAGATCCCCTGGGGTCAGGGACGGCTCTGCTACGGCTCCGTCGAGGTCACCAACCAGGTCGTCTCCTTCCTCCGCCGCAAACTGATCACCGGCGAGGTCCTGGGCGAGACGAAGCTCGACCTGCCGCCCCGCACCCTGCGTACCCGTGCCGTCTGGTGGACGGTCACCGAGGACCAACTCGACGCCGCCCGCATCAACCCCGAGATCCTCGGCGGAGCGCTCCATGCCGCCGAACACGCGTCGATCGGCCTGCTGCCGCTCTTCGCCACCTGCGACCGCTGGGACATCGGCGGCGTATCCGTACCGCTGCACCCGGACACGCTGCTGCCGACGGTGTTCGTGTACGACGGCCACCCGGGCGGAGCCGGATTCGCCGAACGGGCCTTCCACACCGCCCGCGCGTGGCTGACGGCGACCCGGGAGGCCATCGCGTCCTGCGAGTGCGAGGCGGGCTGCCCCTCCTGCATCCAGTCCCCCAAGTGCGGGAACGGCAACGACCCCCTGCACAAACGCGGAGCCGTGCGCCTGCTCACCGAACTCCTCAGGTCCGCACCGCCCGAGGCCGGCCGAGCGACCACCGTCAAGCCCGACCTCCCCGACTCCCCAACGTAGAAGCCTCCGGACGACGCCCGATCAGAACTCCCCGAAAGTCCTCGCTGCCGTCCCTCCCTCTCCTCTCCCTCCTCCAAGGCTCGCCCGTCTCCTCCGAAACTGTCCACGCCCCGCCGCCCTTCCCGAAGCGAAGGCCAGCGCCCCACCGGCGCCCTATCGCGTCGCCACTCCTTTCGAAGGCTCAAGTCGAAGGCTCACGCGTCACCGTCCAGCGTGTCCGGGCCCGCACCACGCGTGTGCTCGTCCGTACCCGCGGCGGCCCGAGGGCCGCCCGGCGGCCCGGCCCGCGCTCTGACGGCGGGTGTGTACGGGCCGAACCGCGCCCGGGCGGTCACATCGGCGATCTCTCCGTCCACCGCGCAACGGACCAGCTCGGCTCCCTGCGCCGAGACCACTCTCCGGGCCGTTTCGCAGGCGACCACCGCTCCCTCCAGCGCTCGGTCCGCAGCCCCGAGCGCCGCCAGGTCTGCCGCCCCACCAGCCCGGTGACGAGCGGCCACGGCCTGCCCCAACGCGAGAACGATCGCGAACACGGTGCACAGCGCGGTAGCGGTGACGGCGACCCACACCGTCGCCACCCCACGATCCGCTCCCGGGTTCGCCCCAGCCCCGCCCCGATCCGCAGAAGCCGCCGACGTACGGCAGGCCGCGACGGCGCTCGACGCCCATCGCCGACCGACCCCGACCACACCGGGGGCCGCCTTACAGATCACGCCCAGCACCGCCGACGTGCCAACGCCCCGAATCTCGCGCCGGCAACGCCCCCGCCCCCTCAGCAACCTCCCCTGGCCGTCGCCCGGTCGGCGAGGCAGAACGCATCGCCCCTCAGGCCGTCCCACCCTCATCAGCCGCCCCTCCCACCGCGTCCTCGGCAAAGGCAGCCGCCTCGGCGCTCAACGTCAGGGCCAACGCCTCCGGCCCAGGAGCCGGCGACTCCACCCTGACCCGCCACAGGTCGCCCGCCCGCTCCACCTCCACCCGGGCCCCGCGGGGCGCGGCCTCACGCGCGGCAGCCAGCACCGCTGCCTCCGGCTCCGAACGGGCCGCGGCCCGCGCTCCGGACCGCGCCGCGTCCACACACCGAATCTGGTCGGAGGCCGCCACCAAGGCCCAGAGCAGCGTCAGGGCGAAGGTCACCAGAACCGGGATCACCACGGCCGCCTCCGCCGTCACCGCGCCCCGATCCCCGCGACCGCCCCACCACGCTTCCCGTTCTCGGACCCGTGGCCGGGAAGCAGCCGGGCGAATGCCACGAGAGGGGCGCCGGCCGACCGCCGGGCAGGGAAATCCGCGCGGCCTCCCCGGAAGTCCCACCTCCGCACCGGGCGCCGAGCAGATTTCAGAACTTCGCATCGAGCGCGTCCTCGACCAGTGACTGCAGGGCCGACAGCACCGGCCCGCTGTTCACCACCTTGTAGAGCACCGCCGCGAAGGCGCATGCCGCGATGGTTCCCACCGCGTACTCGGACGTGGTCATCCCGCGATCCGGACGGCGAAGCCTCCCTGCCCACCACGTGGACCACTTCTCCGAGCGGCCCGGCGTCCCCTCGGACGGCCGTGCGCAGCGTCGTGCCTTGACGGAGCGCAGGCCCCAGAACGTTGATTCCATTTCATCCCCCGAACAGCGTTGATGGTGTGCGGGCGTCCGTACGGACGCCCGTCAGTCGGAGAGGTCCGTGAACGACACGGAACGCCCTCGTTTCGCGGCGAAGATGACGGCTCGGTTGGTCTCCTCGGCCTCACTCCGCGCACCAGCTCAGCGGCCCGGACCGCCGCCTGCGAGCAGGTCGCCCGCGAGGCCGATGATCACTGGTGTCACCCCGATCGCCAGGAAGGCGGGAAGGAAGCAGAGGCCGACGGGTGCGGTGATCAGCACCCCGGCCCGCTGCGCCCGCCTGACCGCCGCAGCAGCCCGCTCGGCGCGCATCGACTCGGCGAGCCTGGCGACCGGCTCCGCGGCCGGAGCCCCGGTCGAACCCGCCCGGTACAGACAGCGAGCCAGCGGGCCGGCGCCCGGTATCGCGGCGAACCGCCCCCATGCTTCGGCCGGTTCGCCACCGAGGCGAATCTCGGCAGCGGTGCGGGCGAGTCCGTCACCGACCGGCCCGCCGATCGACACGCCGACCTCCTCTGCGGCCTCCCCGGGGCCGGCTCCGACCGCGATACAGGCGGCCAACAGGTCTGCTGCCAGCGGCAGCTGGCCGGCGATCACGGAACGATCCGGACCGGTGCCATCGGGACGCCGCCGCAGCCTGGATCGCTGCCACCGCCACGTCCCGAACGCGGCGACCGAGCCGACTGCGCAGCCCAGCACGCCGCCGGCCAGAATCCACCCGCCCAGCCAGGCTCCGGCCGGAGCCACCCACCGCCGTGCCGGCCCGGCGAGCAATGAGCCCGCAGGTGGCCGCACCCGTGCGGACGACCGTCTCAGGCTCCACCCTCCGGGCCGCGCCACCGCAGTCATCCCCAGCAGCAGAGACCCTCGGCCGCGGACCGCTCTCATCCGATATCCAGCCGTGGCCGCGGCTGTCAGTCGAGCGGCCAGGAGGAAAGCCACAGAAGCTATCCCCAGGCTGTGGACAACTTCTCGGGCCACCGCACTCATGTCGCCTCCCCTCCGCGCACGATGCGGCAGGCCCAGTACAGCCCGGCCGCCTCCAGTGACACGCCGACCGTCAGACAGGCCAGGCCGGCCGGGGTGTGGAGCAGAACCCGCAACGGCTCGGCTCCAAGGGACGCCCCAAGGCCCAGCCCCGCCCCAGGGAGCAGCGCCAGAACCACAACGGTCGACCACGTTCCCGCCAATTGCGCGCGGAGCTCCTCCCGTCTGCGCCGCTCGTCCCGCAGCGTCGCCTCCAGCCGCTCCAGCCCGGCCGCCAGCCCGGCCCCGCCGTCGATGGCCACCCGCCAGCAGGCGGCCATTCCGGAGAGCCCTCCCAGCCCCGGTCCCTGCGCGGCCTGCCGCAGCGCTGCCGGTACGTCGCCGCCGAACCGCGCCGCTGCCAGCACCGCGTCCTCCGCTGCCCCCAGCCGACCGCCGGGGGCGACACCATCCGTGGAATCGTCGGCTTCTCCCGAGCCCTCGCTCAGGGCAGCCAGCAACGCCTGTCCCGGCTCGCGGCCGGCACGCAGCTCCCCGACCACGGTTCCGCACAACGCCGCCACGGCAGCCGCGCCCCGCTCCGCATCGCGTGCACCTGCCCGCCGCCGCAACCACCGGCCCACCAGTGGAACCGCCACGGCTCCCGCGACGAGTGGAAGTACCGAGCCCCCCATCACGGCGAGGAGCACGGCGGCCGGAACACACCACCATTCCCGCCGCCGTAGGGCCGTTTCCGTTCCCCGCCGCCAGAACTGGCACAGCCGGACCCGCACAAGGCACTGCCGACGCGATCGGAGTGGATCCTCCACGAACAGCACGCGCGCCCGTCGCACCCCGGGCTCCCGCTTCATCGCGAGCCACGTCGCCGAGCCCGCGCAGAGCGCCACCACGGGAACCGTGTGCGCGGACATCGCCGCCATCACAGCGCACCCCCGATCAGCGACCGCAGCCGTTCCCAGCCCCGCTCCGGCACGAAACCGTCGATTCCCCAGCTCAGGGCCGGGACCGTGAAGACCAACCCGGCCACGTCCCGTTCCAGAACGTGTACCTCGGCAACCCGCCGCCGCCCCGCACGATCCCGTACGAGATGCACGACCACCGAGAGCGCCGCCGCCAACTGGCTGTGTAGGGCGGCCCGGTCAAGGCCCGCCGCGGTGCCCAAAGCCTCCAGCCGGGCAGGCACGTGTTCCGCGGCGTTGGCGTGCACCGTGCCGCACCCTCCTTCGTGTCCGGTGTTCATGGCGCCCAGCCATTCGGTGGCCTCGGCGCCTCTCACCTCCCCGACCACCAGGCGGTCGGGGCGCATACGCAGGGCCTGCCGCACGAGATCCCGCAACGTCACCCGGCCCGCGCCCTCCTGATTGGCCGACCGGGACTCCAGACGGACCACATGCGGGTGATCCGGACGCAGTTCGGCGGAGTCCTCGGCGAGGACGATCCGCTCGTCCGCCCCTACCGCGCCGAGCAGGCTGGCGAGAAGCGTCGTCTTTCCCGCACCCGTGCCACCGCTGATGACGTAGGAGACCCGTGCTTCCACGAGCGCCCGCAGAATCCGGTCACCCCCCGGCGGTACCGTGCCGGCATCCACCAACTCCGTGAGCGAGAAAGCCCTGGGCCGTACCACGCGCAGGGAGAGACAGGGCGAGCCGACAGACACCGGGGGCAGCACAGCGTGCATCCGAGTACCGTCGGGCAGCCGCGCGTCCACCCAGGGCCGCGCGTCGTCGAGCCGTCTGCCCGCCACCGCGGCAAGGCGTTGGGCCAGCCTGCGGACCGCCGCCGCGTCCGAGAACGTGACGCCCGTCAGCTGGAGTCCGCCGCCCCGGTCCACCCACACCCGGTCCGGCGCCGACACGAGCACATCCGTCACGTCCGGATCCGCCAGCAGCGGCTCCAGCACTCCCGTGCCGACGAGCTCGCCGCGCAGCTCCGCCGCGGCACCGAGCACCTCGGCATCCCCCAGCAGACGGCCCTGGGCCCGTAGGGCGACGGCCACCCCGGCCGGGGTCGGGGCAGCGCCGCTGCGGGCCAACCGCCGACGCACGGCGTCGAGCAGCTCGTCCGTCATACCGTCGCTCCCCCGGGCGGGCCGGTCACGGAGCCGGTGTCGGCCACTGCCTCCACCTGTGCCCAGAAGGCCGCACAGAACCGGGCGAGCGGGCTACGGGCGTCGGCGCCGGGCGGCGTGCCGTCGTCCTGGGCGGCCAGCAGGCCAGGCTCCCGGGGGAGCTCGCCCACGAGCGGGAGACCGATGGCCTGGGCCACCCACCCCCCGTCCAGACCGGAGGCATACGGGCCCCGGGGAACCACCCTCAGGTCGTCCAGCATCATGCCGGCCGCGGCCGCGACCCGTTTGGCTGCGGCGACAGCACGCAGTTCGCCCGGTGCCACCAGCAGACCGAGATCAACCTGGGCCAGAGCTTCGGCAACGCCCTCGTCAACCCGGCGCGGCAGGTCCACGACCACCACTCCGCCCAGGCGACGCGCGGCGGCGAGCACAGCCCGCATCGCCTGCGGCGGAATCACCACCTCGTCGTCACGGCCCCAGCTCAACACCCGCAATCCGTGCAGCGCGGGCAGCGAATCCTCCAGGGCCCCGCCGCCGAGACGCCCCTTCGTCTGGGCGAAATCCGGCCACCTCATGCCCTCGACCCGCTCGCCGCCGAGCAGCACATCGATGCCGCCTCCCAGCGGGTCGGCGTCGATCAGCATCGTGCGCTTGCCCGTTCTCGCCGCACTCACCGCGAGTGCGCAGGCCAGCGTGGACGCGCCGGAGCCGCCCCGGCCGCCCAGCACGCCGACGGTCAGCGCCGGCCTCCCCACGCCTTCGGCGGCGTTGGCGATCTGTTCGACGAGCCAGCCCTCGGAATCAGGCAGCCGCAGCACATACTCGGCCCCGATCTCCACCGCCCGCCGCCACACGTCCGGGTCGTCCTGGTCCCGCCCGACCAGCATCACCCCCTTCCTTCGGCCGGCTCCGCGACACCGAGCGGCCGCATCGTCCCCGACCAGCACCATCGGAGCCCGCTCCCAGCCGCCACGCCGCCCCGGTGGTCCGTGATGGACCTCGGGTTCGGCGCCCGCCGCCGCGCACAGCCGCAGCAGGTCGTCGAGCAGCTCCATGTCCTCCGTCACGATCAGCGGGCCTCCGTGCCGCCGCCCGGCGACCGCCACACCATCTCCTGCGAGGGATCCAGCCACGATCTCCGCCCCCTTCTCACTGTCCCTTCAGTGCGGTTCGCGGTGTTCTCGGAGCGTTTCCGAGATGCGCGTTCCAGCAACCGCGGACTTCGCGGGTGGAATCAACGTGAGGCACGGCGGAAAAAGATGTGGATCTTGATGGAAAGCTGTGGACAACCTCGGGCTTGTGAATAACTTCGTAACCCGAACCAGCGACTTCCGCAGCGCACCTCTCCGGCTACACACTGTGACGAGACGGGCGGCACGGCACCCGCGCCGCACGAACAGGCCAACGGCGGCCGGAAGGGAGATCGACGTGGTTTTCGCCTCGGAAACGCGTCCGGACATGCGACGACCCCCGCCGGGGGGGAGAGCGGGGGTCGTCCCCACGGCCGACTCGGGGGGGGGAGGAGTCGGGCCGGGTTAGCACGGTCGCGAACGATCCGTGACTTCCATGGTGTACCCGAGGCCCTTCTCAGGCAAACCCACGCGCCGGAGTTTACGCCGAATGGTGGGCCCCTATGCTCAGCGTTGTGGAAAACTGCTTCTCGCCGCGCACAGCAGCCTTCTTTGACCTGGACAAGACGGTCATTGCGAAGTCTTCGACGCTGACCTTCAGCAAGTCCTTCTACCAAGGCGGACTGATCAACCGCCGCGCCGTACTGCGCACCGCGTACACCCAGTTCGTGTTCATGGCCGGGGGCGCCGATCACGAGCAGATGGAGAAGATGCGTGCCTACCTCTCAGCCCTCTGCAAAGGATGGAACGTCCAGCAGGTCAGGGAGATCGTCGCAGAGACCCTGCACGACCTGATCGACCCGATCATCTACGACGAGGCCGCCACCCTCATCGAGGAACACCACACGGCAGGACGCGATGTGGTCATCGTCTCGACCTCGGGCGCCGAAGTCGTCGAACCCATCGGCGAACTTCTCGGTGCGGACCGCGTCGTCGCCACGCGGATGGTCGTCGGCGACGACGGCTGCTTCACGGGCGAGATCGAGTACTACGCCTATGGGCCGACCAAGGCGGAGGCCGTGAAGGCCCTCGCGGAGTCCGAGGGGTACGACCTCGCGCGCTGTTACGCCTACAGCGACTCGGTGACCGACGTGCCGATGCTGGAGTCGGTGGGCCACCCGCACGCGGTCAACCCCGATCGCGGGCTACGCCGCGAAGCCACCCTTCGCGAGTGGCCGATTCTCGTCTTCAACCGCCCGGTCCGACTCAAGCAGCGCCTGCCCGCCTTCTCCATGCCGGCCCGCCCCGCCCTCGTGGCGGCGGCAGCGGTCGGAGCGGCGGCGGTCACCGCCGGACTGGTCTGGTACGCCAGCCGCCGACGCGCCACCGCGGCGCTGCCGGGATAGGGCGCGACACAGCAACGCCACCCGAAAAGCCGAGGGCGGCACGGAAGGAGTGGAGGCAGGGCTGGGGACGGAGAGCCGGGGAGAGCGGAGGCCAGGGTGGGGGGGCACTGAAAGAAGCGCTGTTCCCCCCACGTCGGCACACCGATCAACCAGCCCGATTCGCCCTTTATTGAGGAGAAAAGTAAAGAAGTCTGGCCAGAGGTTTCCCTTCCCTCGGACCTGGAGTACAAAGGAGCTAACGGCCCGCGAGACCAAGGACATCCGTGAGGATGACCTGCTACGCATGACGGCCCCACGGACCGCGCATGGAAGCTGAGCACCCACGCGACGTCGACCCGTCGATTACGGGCCAGCCGCACCAGGTGACGGGCAAAGCACCCGACCTGATGGGCGAATCACGAGGACGCTTGGTAACTCGGCGGACGTGCCAGCGGCGGTACCGGACACCGGTACCGCCGCAACTCTCACAGCCACCCGGCTGCCGAACTGGCCAGCAGAGTGCCCTTGCCCTCCCGATACGAAGGTTCGGTCGGCCCGGCCCGGCCCCGCCCCTCGACCCCAGGGACCCAGCGCCCACCTGTTCGCGCCCTCCCTACGAGACCGGTGCCCTCGCAGCGGGCATCCGGCGCACACCTGGGGAGCGAATCGAAGATCAGGCGGCGCCGCGCTGCAACGCCTCGCAGACCGCGGTCGACTCGCGCACCCCCAGTTCGACGGAACGCCCGCAGTGGGCGATCCAGGCGGCCATGCCCTCCGGAGTTCCGGACGTATAGCCCTCGAACGCCGCCACGTAAGCGGCGCGACCCTGCTCCGCGTGTCCCACCTCGGCCGGGCAGATCGATTTCGGATCCAAGCCGCTGCCGATCAGCACGATCCGCTCGGCCGTCCTGGCCACCAGGCCGTTGTGGGAACCGAACGGGCGCAGCGCCAACAGTTCACCGTGGACCACCGCGGCCGTCACCAGAGCAGGGGCGCTGCCGCCCGCGATGATCAACCGTGAGAGACCCTCCAGTCGGCCCGCGACCTCTTCGGCACCGGGGAGCGGTGCCTCAATCAGTGGCTCGTCGACCGGTTCGCCCGCCAGCCGAGGGCGGCCCACCGCGTCATCGGGGGTCGCCCCGCCCGCAGCCACCAGGTGCAACCGCGCCAGCACCCGCAGCGGCGACTGCCGCCAGATGGAGAGGAGTTGTCCCGCCTCCGCGGTGAGCCGGAGGGCGGCACCGACCACGCGCGCCTCATCCTCGCCGCTGAAGTCGGTGCGCCGACGTACTTCTTCGAGGTTCCAGTCGGCACCCGACAGTGCGGCCGAGCCGCGGGAGCCGCGCAGTGCGGCTTCGGCCGTGACCTCATTGCTGCGGCGCCGCATGACGCGGTGCCCGTAGACCCGGTCGACGGACGTACGAACGGAGTCCACGGCGTCGGGCACGCCGGGCAGGGAACCGAGCGCGGCGAGTGGGTCTGAGGCAGTCGTACTCATAAGTAGCGAGGCTACGCGCCCACCTCGCTCCGGCCACCCTCAAGTGGCCTTCTTCACGAACCTTGACAGCGCAACGCAACGGAAGCACTACCCTAGGTGAACATGAAGATCGCTTTCGTCGGGAAGGGCGGCAGCGGAAAGACCACGCTGTCCTCGCTCTTCATCCGCCACCTCGCCGCCAACGAAGCCCACGTGATCGCCGTGGACGCCGATATCAACCAGCACCTCGGGGCCGCGCTCGGTCTGGACGAGGCGGAGGCCGCCGCGCTTCCTGCCATGGGCGCGCATCTCCCCCTCATCAAGGACTACCTGCGGGGCTCCAACCCGCGCATCGCCTCCGCCGAGACGATGATCAAGACGACCCCGCCCGGCGAGGGCTCCCGCCTGCTGCGGGTCCGTGAAGACAATCCGATCTTCGATGCCTGTGCGCGTACGGTTCGGCTCGACGACGGGGACGTCCGGCTGATGGCAACGGGCCCGTTCACGGAGTCCGACCTCGGCGTGGCCTGCTACCACTCCAAGGTCGGAGCCGTGGAGCTCTGCCTCAACCATCTGGTCGACGGACCCGACGAGTATGTGGTGGTCGACATGACGGCGGGCTCGGACTCGTTCGCGTCGGGGATGTTCACGCGCTTCGACATGACGTTCCTGGTCGCGGAACCGACCCGCAAGGGAGTGTCGGTCTACCGCCAGTACAAGGAGTACGCGCGTGACTACGGCGTCGCACTGAAGGTCGTCGGGAACAAGGTGCAGGGGCCGGACGACCTGGAGTTCCTGCGGGCGGAGGTCGGCGACGACCTGCTGATCGGAGTCGGCCACTCCGACTGGGTGCGTTCGATGGAGAAGGGACGGCCGTCCCGGTTCGAGCTGCTGGAGGCCGACAACAGGATGGCCCTTCAGGCATTGCAGGACGCTGCCGAGGACTCGTACGAGCTGCGCGACTGGGAGCGCTACACCCGTCAGATGGTGCACTTCCACCTGAAGAACGCCGAGAGCTGGGGCAACGAGAAGACGGGTGCCGACCTGGCCGCCCAGGTCGACCCCGCCTTCGTCCTCGACGAGCGACACGCCGGGGCGGGAGCGACGGCACCCGCCTGACACATCGCGCGCGATCCCTCGGCTCTGAGAGCCGATCGTCACGCGGGGACCGTGTTCGCCGGTCACCCCTCTTCCAGGTGACCGGCGAACACGGTGGTGCGCTCAGTCATCGCTCGTGCTGCCGTGCGCCTCGCCCCCCTCAACGGCACCCGGGGGACGAAGGCCAGGTGCGTGGAACTCTCCTGACGCCCTGCCATGTCCGCCCCGCCCCGCCCCGCGCCGCCCCGGGAACTACTCCTGCGCGTCCTTCTCGGCCCTCTCGTCCGCCTTCTCGTCGGCGCTCTCGTCCGTGGACTTGTTCGTCTTCTCCCCCGCCTTCTCCTGGGCGGCCCCTGTGGCTGCCTTGCTTCCGGCCTTCTGGGGGGCCGGCTGGTTGCCGAGGAAGGACTGCCACCCGGCCTTGGGGGCCTCTCCCACGCCGAGCTTGGTCAGCTTGGCCAGCGCCTTCGGGTCCTGCGCGTCCAGCCAGTCGGCGAGTTGGCGGAAAGACACACAGCGCACGCCTTCCTTCGGACACACCTTCGCAATGGTCTCCTCGATGGCGCGCATGTAGGTGCCGCCGTTCCAGGACTCGAAGTGGTTGCCGATGATCAGGGGCGCCCGGTTGCCGTTGTAGGAGCGATCGAATGCCTGGAGCAGGCCGTCCCGCATCTGGTTGCCCCAGAACTCGTGCTGGGACGGGTCCCCCTGGGTGGCCGTCCCGGACTGGTTGACCATGAAGTTGTAGTCCATCGAGAGGGTCTCAAAGGCGCGGCCGGGCACGGGGACGAGCTGGAGCGGAACGTCCCAGACGCCGTCCTTCTTCTTGGGCCAGACCTGGTTGCCGACGCCGCTGGAGTCGTAGCGGAAGCCCATGGTCCGCGCTGCGGCAACCATGTTCTTCTGGCCTTCGAGGCAGGGAGTGCGGGCGCCGATCAGTTCCTCGTCGTAGTCGAAGGGCAGCGGGGCCTCACCCTTGAGCTCTGGCGTGTTGGTCTTCCAGCTCTTGACGAAAGCTTTCGCCTGGCTGATCTCGCTCTTCCACTCCTCGACGGACCAGGTCCCGACACCGCCGTCCCTGCCGCAGAAGTGCCCGTTGAAGTGGGTGCCGATCTCGTTGCCCTCCTTCCAGGCGGCACGGACCTCGGCGAGGGTGTCGCGGATGCCCTTGGTGTCGTTGAAGCCGATGTCGGAGCGGCCCGGGGCGTGTTGCGGCGGGTTGTAGAGATCCTTCTTCTCCTCCGGCAGCAGGTACACACCGCTGAGGAAGTACGTCATCTTCGCGTTGTACTTCTTGGCCACACCGCGGAAGTGCGAGAAGAGCTTCTGGCTGTCCTCACCGGCACCGTCCCAGGAGAACACCACGAACTGGGGCGGCTTTTCGCCCGGGGCCAGGCGCTGGACCGCCGGCATGTTCGGCTGGACGCCGGTGTGGGCGGTGGAACCGTCCCCGATCAGCTTGACCGCGCCCTTCGGGGCGGCCGGCGGATTCTCCTTGGCGCCATGGGCCCCCTTCTCCGTGTCGGCCGACCCGGAGCCCGAACCTCCGGAACCAGCTCCGGAGCAGCCCGCGAGAACGGCGACCAAGGCCGTGGACATGACGCCCAGGACGATCCTCTTCGTGGCGGCCATCATCCGCCCACCCTCTTCCTTGCAGGTCATTTGCGTTGGAGTGCCGACACGGCGCGGCCAAGTTCGCATGTGGTCCCGCACGGCAAGGGCGACATACCGAATGAAAAGCTGCTTATTCATCAATAAGGATTATCGACTCGCCCGAACGCCCCCCACTCTTCGACGGACCCCGTCGACCGACGCCGGGCCCCGCCGACCCGCATCGGGGCACGCCGACCCAACGTCGGTCCACGTCGCGCCGAGTCGATTCACGCCATTCCGGACCACCCGAACCGACCCACCGAGCCGCCCCGAACCGACCGCAAACCGCACCGACCCGGCCAGCACCGCACCGCCCCGACCGCCCCCTCACCAACGCGGTCAGCACCGCCCGCACCGACCGCACCGCGCCAACCAACTCCACCCCACCCCACCCCCACGCGCCCCGGCCCGCATCGACCTGAACCGGCCACCCCTCGGACGCGTGCAACCAGTCGACGCACCCGGGAGCCACGCCCCGCCTCCGCCGACCGGCACACCCACCGCGACCCCCGCGACACGCGCCCGCCCCACCTCACCCCGCCCCACCCGGGCGAAATCACCGCACCCCACGCGTCGCTCGGCACCCCCGGAACGCGGAGCGGGATCATGGCTCCATACACGAAGACACAGGTCTAAACCAATTCCCGGCAGACACTTGTCACCCGGCCTCGCGCCTGATGAGCTATGCCCCGGGACACAACGGACACCCTGGGACTGGGAGAAGTCGTGAGCAACGAAAGCCTGGCCAACCTGCTTCGGGAAGAGCGGAAGTTCGTTCCGCCTGCCGAGCTGGCCGCCAACGCCAACGTCACCGCAGAGGCGTACGAGCAGGCCGAGGCGGACCGGCTGGGCTTCTGGGCCGAGCAGGCGCGCCGCCTCACCTGGGCCACCGAGCCGACCGAGACCCTCGACTGGAGCAATCCGCCCTTCGCGAAGTGGTTCGCGGACGGCGAGTTGAACGTCGCGTACAACTGCGTCGACCGCCACGTCGAGGCCGGCAACGGCGACCGGGTGGCCATCCACTTCGAGGGCGAACCGGGCGACAGCCGGGCCATCACCTACGCGGAGCTGAAGGACGAGGTCTCCCGGGCAGCCAACGCGCTGACCGAGCTGGGCGTCGGCAAGGGTGACCGGGTCGCGGTCTACCTGCCGATGATCCCCGAGGCCGCCATCGCGATGCTGGCCTGCGCCCGCATCGGCGCCACGCACTCCGTGGTCTTCGGCGGCTTCTCCGCCGACGCCATCGCGGCCCGCATCAAGGACGCGGACGCCAAGGTCGTCATCACCGCCGACGGCGGCTACCGGCGCGGCAAGCCGTCCGCGCTCAAGCCGGCCGTCGACGACGCCGTCTCACGGTTCGACACCGTCGAGCACGTAATCGTCGTCCGCCGCACCGGGCAGGACACCGCCTGGACCGAGGGCCGCGACATCTGGTGGCACGAGATCACGGGCCGCCAGTCCGCCGAGCACACCCCCGAGGCGTTCGAGGCCGAGCAGCCGCTGTTCATCCTCTACACCTCCGGCACCACGGGTAAGCCGAAGGGCATCCTGCACACCTCCGGCGGCTACCTCACCCAGGCCGCGTACACGCACCACGCGGTCTTCGACCTCAAGCCCGAGGCCGACGTCTACTGGTGCACCGCCGACGTCGGCTGGGTGACCGGGCACTCGTACATCGTGTACGGGCCGCTCGCCAACGGCGCGACGCAGGTCATGTACGAGGGCACCCCGGACACCCCGCACCAGGGCCGGTTCTGGGAGATCGTGCAGAAGTACGGCGTCACGATCCTCTACACCGCGCCCACCGCGATCCGTACGTTCATGAAGTGGGGCGACGACATCCCCGCGAAGTTCGACCTGAGCAGCCTCCGCGTCCTCGGTTCGGTCGGTGAGCCGATCAACCCGGAGGCGTGGATGTGGTACCGGAAGAACATCGGCGCCGACAAGTGCCCGGTCGTGGACACCTGGTGGCAGACCGAGACCGGCGCGATGATGATCTCGCCGCTGCCCGGCGTGACCGAGACGAAACCGGGAAGCGCCCAGCGCGCGCTGCCCGGGATCGCCGCCACCGTCGTGGACGACGAGGCCAACGAGGTGCCGGACGGCGGGGGCGGCTACCTCGTCCTCACCGAGCCGTGGCCGTCCATGCTCCGCACCATCTGGGGCGACGACCAGCGCTTCATCGACACCTACTGGTCGCGTTTCGAGGGCAAGTACTTCGCGGGCGACGGCGCCAAGAAGGACGAGGACGGCGACGTCTGGCTGCTCGGCCGGGTCGACGACGTCATGCTCGTCTCCGGGCACAACATCTCGACCACCGAGGTCGAGTCGGCGCTCGTCTCCCACCCGTCGGTCGCCGAGGCCGCCGTGGTCGGCGCGGCCGACGAGACGACCGGCCAGGCCATCGTGGCGTTCGTCATCCTGCGCGGTACGGCGACCGCCTCCGACGAACTGGTCGCGGACCTGCGCAACCACGTCGGCGCGACGCTCGGCCCGATCGCCAAGCCCAAGCGGGTGCTGCCGGTCGCCGAGCTGCCGAAGACCCGGTCCGGCAAGATCATGCGCCGCCTCCTGCGCGACGTCGCGGAGAACCGCGAGCTGGGCGACGTCACGACCCTGACCGACTCCTCGGTGATGGACCTGATCACGACGCAGCTCCCGTCCTCCTCGTCCGACGAGGACTGACGGCTCCGAGAACCGACGACTGCGAGGACTGACGGCTCCGTCCGCACGGACAGACCACAGCTGTACGGCTCCGATGGGCACCCGGTGACGCACCGGGTGCCCATCCGGCGTCCGGGCGAAGAGCCCGCAGCTCGCCGGGTCCGGTCCGCCTCTCACGCCCCCGGTAGAGTGGCGGGAGATCGACAACTTCATAGAACATCTCCACAGGGGCGCCGGGAAGTCTGGTCGGCATGCCGATCAGCGCTACCCGCGCACCGCCCCGACCTGGAGGTCTCTCTCGTGGCAGCACCCACGCCCCCCACACCCGCGCCGCCCCGCCGCCCGCTGCTGGGCAGGCTCTCGCTCCCCGAGCGGAACTACGTCGCCGAGGCGCTCCGAACCGAGACGGTCGGCGGGATGCTGCTCTTGGTGGCGGCGGTCGCGGCACTCGTCTGGGCGAACGCCTTCGGGGGTTCGTACGGGGCGGTCAGCGACTTCCACCTAGGCCCCGGGACCCTCGGCCTGGACCTCTCCGTGGCGCACTGGGCGGCGGACGGGCTGCTCGCCGTCTTCTTCTTCGTCGCCGGTGTCGAGCTCAAGCGCGAGCTGGTCGCGGGCGAACTCCGCGACCCGAAGGCCGCCGCCCTCCCGGTGGTGGCGGCGCTGTGCGGGATGGCGGCGCCCGCGCTCGTCTACGCGCTCACCTCCGTCGTCGGCGGCGGCTCCCTGGACGGATGGGCGGTCCCGACGGCCACGGACATCGCCTTCGCGCTCGCCGTGCTCGCCGTGGTCGGCACCTCCCTGCCGTCCGCGCTGCGGGCCTTCCTGCTCACCCTGGCCGTTGTGGACGACCTCTTCGCGATCCTGATCATCGCGGTGTTCTTCACCTCGGACCTGAACTTCCTCGCGCTCGGCGGCGCCGTCCTCGGGCTGGTGCTCTTCTACACGCTCCTGCGCTTCGAGGTCCGGGGCTGGTACGTCTACGTTCCGCTCGCCCTGGTCGTCTGGGGGCTGATGTACAACAGCGGCATCCACGCCACCATCGCCGGTGTCGCGATGGGCCTGATGCTGCGCTGTACCCGCCGCGAGGGCGAGGAGCACTCCCCCGGAGAGCACATCGAGCACCTGGTCCGCCCGCTGTCCGCCGGGGTCGCCGTCCCGCTGTTCGCCCTGTTCTCGGCCGGGGTCGCGCTGAACGGCGAGGCGCTGGCGGGCGTCTTCACCCGGCCCGAGACGCTCGGCGTGGTCCTCGGTCTCGTCGTCGGCAAGACCCTCGGCATCTTCGGCGGCACGTACCTGGCCGCCCGTTTCACCAGGGCGGAGCTGAACAAGGACCTGGCGTGGGCCGACGTCTTCGCGCTGGCCTCCCTCGCCGGCATCGGGTTCACCGTCTCGCTGCTCATCGGAGAGCTCGCCTTCGAAGGTGACGCGGGGGCGGTCAACGAGATCAAGGCCGCCGTCCTGCTCGGCTCCCTGATCGCGGCCGTGATCGCCTGTGTACTCCTGAGGATCCGGGTACGGAAGTACCGTGCGCTGACCGAGGCGGAGGAGCTGGACGAGGACCAGTCCGGAGTACCGGACGTCTACGAGCAGGACGACCCGGAATACCACCTGCGGATGGCCGTCATCCACGAGCGCAAGGCGGCCGAACACCGCCGTATCGCCGAAGAGCGGGCGGGGGCGGCGCGCAACAAGCCGAACAGTCCGGCATGATCTGACATCGGATGTGTCGAAGACGGAGAGGGAGTCAGGGATGAGCGACCCCGGCAACTACGCGGGCAACACCGACCGCAGCATCGGGCAACTGGTCGCCGCGGCGACGGCCGAGATGTCCGCACTGGTGCACGACGAGATCGCGCTGGCGAAGGCGGAGGTCCGCCAGGACGCCAAGCGCGGGGCGATCGGCAGCATCGCGTTCGTCGCCGCGGGCGTGTTCGCGCTCTTCTCGATCCCGGTGCTGAGCTTCGCCGCAGCGTACGGGATCCACAACCTGGGCCTCGGGCTCGCGTGGTCGTTCCTGATCGTGGGCGGGGCGTTCATCGCGCTGGGCCTGCTGCTGGCGTTCCTCGGCATCCGGAAGTTCAAGAAGGTCAAGCCGCCGGAGAAGTCCATCGCCTCCGCCAAGCAGACCGCCGCCGTTCTCCAGAACGCCAAGCCGCACCCCCGCCCGTCGGTCGAGGCCGCCGCGATCATCGAGCGGTCCGGCAGTTCCCTGGCGAAGGGCGTCGAGGGCGGCACCGGCCGGGACAACGCCACCGCTGTGGCACGCTCGTCCACATGACGGCTCCCGATTCCAGCGCATCCGGCCCGGCGCGTCCCGCGGACCCGGTGAACCCGACCGTCGCGGCCGACGGCTCCGCGACCGCTGCCGACCGGACAGCCCCGGACGTGCCGTCCGCAGCCCCGGCGGGGCGTACCGCAGCCGGGGGCCCGGTGCGGCTCGACGGCCCGTGGACCCACCGCGACGTGGCCGCCAACGGTGCGCGCTTCCACATCGCGGAGGTGGGCGAGGGCCCGCTGGTACTCCTGCTGCACGGCTTTCCGCAGTTCTGGTGGACCTGGCGCCACCAGCTGACCGCGCTCGCCGACGCGGGCTTCCGGGCGGTCGCGATGGACCTGCGGGGCGTGGGCGGCAGCGACCGCACGCCGCGCGGTTACGACCCCGCCAACCTGGCCCTCGACGTCACCGGCGTGATCCGCTCCCTGGGCGAGCCCGACGCGGCCCTCGTCGGCCACGACCTCGGCGGGTACCTCGCCTGGACCGCCGCCGTGATGCGTCCCAAACTGGTCCGCAGGCTGGTCGTCTCCTCCATGCCGCACCCGCGCCGCTGGCGCTCCTCGATGCTGTCCGACTTCGCCCAGTCGCGGGCCGGTTCGTACGTCTGGGGCTTCCAGCGCCCGTGGCTGCCGGAGCGCCAGCTCGTGGCCGACGATGCCGCGCTGGTCGGGGAGCTCATCCAGGACTGGGCGGGCCCCCGTACCCCGGACTTCCCCGACGAGGACACCCTGGACGTCTACCGGCGGGCCATGAGCATCCCCTCCACCGCCCACTGCTCGATCGAGCCGTACCGCTGGCTGGTGCGGTCGATGGCGCGTCCCGACGGAATCCAGTTCAACCGGCGGATGAAGCGCCCGATCCGGGTGCCCACCCTGCACCTGCACGGATCGCTCGACCCGGCGGTCCGCACCCGTAGTTCGGCGGGCTCCGGACAGTTCGTCGAGGCGCCCTATCGATGGCGACTTTTCGACGGTGTCGGGCACTTCCCGCACGAGGAGGACCCGATCGGCTTCTCCAACGAACTCATCAACTGGCTCAAGGATCCCGAGCCCGACCGGTAGCCGTCGCCCCGCCGGACGAACGCGTGTGTGACGCACAGCCAATTGCCTGCCGCATAAGCCAATTGGCCGACTCGCGCACGATTACCGACCATGGGTCAGGGGCAGACGTCGGGGTATGGGCTGGACGCACGACTTCACTGACGAAGCACGCAACCGCCGCTCCGCCGCCACGACCGGTGTGAGCACGCATGAGGGGGGCGGCCCTCGCGGCCGGGTGCACCACGTGCATGACGTTCACCGTTCCCGTCTCGGGATCTCCCGCATTCTCCGTCGCCGGGCCCGCTGGGTCTCGGCCCGACTCCGCCACACCCGCAACTGACCGCCACCGCCCTTCCGTACGAGCGAGGAACGGCGGCAGGACGGAACGCGGCCGGGGCCCGGCGCCGGCCTCCCCGGTACCGGGCCCGGCGCCGATCCTTCGGACACCGGTCAGAGGGCGCAGCCCTGGCTGTCGACCTGCTGGTCGGCGGTGCGGCCGATCTCGATGTCCTCGCGGATCTCGTCGCCCGTCAGCGCGTATCCGGTTTCCTGGTCGTCGCGCGACTTGGCGAACACCACGCCGTACACCTTCCCGTCCGGAGTGAGCAGCGGGCCGCCCGAGTTGCCCTGGCGCACCGTCGCGTAGAGCGAGTACACATCGCGGCGGACCGTGCCCCGGTGGTAGATGTCCGGGCCGTCCGCGTCGATGCGGGCGCGGACGCGGGCCGAGCGCACGTCGTACGCGCCGTTCTCGGGGAAGCCCGCGACGATCGCGCTGTCACCGGTCTCCGCGTCGTCGTCCGGGCCGGTGAACTTCAGCGGCTTGGCCCGCAGATCGGGTACGTCCAGGACGGCGATGTCGCGCTGCCAGTCGTAGAGGACGACCTTCGCGTCATACAGGCGGCCCTCGCCGCCGATCTGGACGGTGGGTTCGTCCACGCCGCCGACGACGTGCGCGTTGGTCATCACACGGCGCTCGGAGAAGACGAAACCGGTTCCTTCGAGGACCTTGCCGCAGCTCGGCGCCGTCCCCACCACCTTGACGATCGACTTCTTCGCGCGGGCGGCGACCGGGCTGCCCACGAGGGCCGGGTCCGGGGCCTTGACCTCGGTGATCGGCTCGTTGGCGAACGGGCTGAAGACCTGCGGGAAGCCGTTCTGCGCGAGGACCGAGGAGAAGTCCTGGAACCAGGTGGGCGCCTGCTCCGGCATCACCCGGTCGACCCCGAGGAGCACCGAGGAGGTGCGGACCTCCTTGCCGAGCTTCGGCAGCGCGGTGCCGGCCAGCAGCAGCCCGATCATCCAGGCCACCAGCAGCATCGCCACCACGTTGACCAGGGCGCCGCCGGTGGCGTCCAGGGCGCGCGCCGGCGACCACGTGATGTACCGGCGGAGCTTGTTGCCCAGGTGGGTGGTGAACGCCTGGCCGATCGAGGCGCAGACGATGACCACGACGACCGCGCCGATGGCGATCGCCGTGGAGATCTCGGCATCCTCGGTCACCCGGTCCCAGATGACCGGCAGCAGGTAGACGGCGACGAGGCCGCCCCCGAGGAAACCGATCACCGACAGGACGCCGACGACGAAACCCTGGCGGTAGCCGATGACCGCGAACCACACGGCGGCCAGCAGCAGCAGGATGTCCAGCACGTTCACCGTCTATAGCCTCGCAGTTTCGTCACCTGGCCCGTCGAGGGGACGGGGTCCGGACCGGGCCCGGAGCAGCGCAGCAGGACAGCCAGCGTGTCATGAGCGCCAGTCGAGCGGCACCTGTCTGGACCTGTCCCAGGGGCGTTCCCAGCCCGCGTAGTGGACGATGCGGTCGATCACTCCGGCGGTGAAGCCCCAGACGAGCGCCGATTCGACCAGGAACGCCGGGCCGCTGTGCCCGCTCGGGTGGACGGCCGTGGCCCGGTTGGCCGGGTCCGTGAGATCCGCCACGGGGACCGTGAAAACCCGGGCCGTCTCGGCCGGATCGACGGCCCCGATCGGACTGGGCGTACGCCACCAGCCGAGCACGGGCGTCACGACGAAGCTGCTGACGGGGATGTAGAGCCGGGGCAGCACGCCGAAGATCTGCACGCCCCGGGGGTCGAGTCCGGTCTCCTCCTCGGCCTCGCGCAGCGCCGCGCGCAGCGGACCGGTGGTCGCCTGGTCGCCGTCCTCGGGGTCCAGCGCGCCGCCCGGGAAGGACGGTTGCCCGGCGTGGGAGCGCAGGGTCCCCGCACGCTCCATGAGCAGCAGCTCCGGCCCGCGCTCCCCCTCCCCGAACAGGACCAGGACGGCGGACTGCCGGCCCGCCCCGCTCTCGGGCGGCAGGAAGCGGCTGAGCTGCTGCGGACGGACGGTGCGCGCGGCGTCGGCGACGGGGGCGAGCCACGCGGGCAGGCCCTCGGTCGTGACGGCTGCGGGCACGTCGCTGACGCGTCCGTCGCCGTCCGCGCGGACGGGCCCTTCCGCCGGGCCGCTCCCGGCCCGCGTCGTGCCGTGTGTGTGCGTGTGCGTCATAGGCACCCCCGTCGATTCACAACGCGTGTCATCGGCCATTTCGTTCCGGGCCGTTCCGCCCTGAGGAGTGAACATCCGCCGCCGGGGGCGCCGGCCTCTCCCCTCCCCTCACCCGGCCCCCAGCGCGGGCGCGGGCTTGCCCGGGTAGTCGGCGGGCGGGCTGAGCCGCTGGCCCGGCTGACCGCCCATCTCGTACTTCAGGAGCTTCCGGGCCTTCTCCGGATCGGTCTCGCCCTCCCCGTACGACGGGCAGAGCGGGGCGATGGGGCAGGCCCCGCAGGCGGGCTTGCGGGCGTGGCAGACGCGGCGGCCGTGGAAGATGACGCGGTGCGAGAGCATGGTCCACTCGCTCTTCGGGAAGATGTCCGCGACCACCGCCTCGACCTTCACCGGGTCCTCCTCGTCCGTCCATTTCCAGCGCCGCACCAAGCGGCCGAAGTGCGTGTCGACGGTGATGCCGGGGACGCCGAAGGCGTTGCCGAGGACGACGTTGGCGGTCTTGCGGCCGACGCCGGGCAGCTTGACGAGATCGTCGAGACGGCCGGGAACCTCGCCGCCGAACTCGTCCCGCAGGGCGGCCGAGAGGCCCAGCAGCGACTTGGTCTTGGCCCGGAAGAAGCCCGTCGGCCGGATCAGCTCCTCCATCTCCTCCGGCACGGCCGCCGCCATGTCCTCGGGCGTCGGGTAGGCGGCGAACAGCGCGGGAGTGGTCTGGTTGACCCTGAGGTCGGTGGTCTGGGCGGAGAGGACCGTGGCGCAGAGGAGCTCGAAGGGGTTGCGGAAGTCGAGCTCGGGGTGGGCGTACGGATAGACCTCGGCGAGCTCGCGGTTGATCCGGCGCGCCCGGCGGACCATCGCGAGGTGCGACTCGGGCTTGGCGGACGCCTTGGCACGGCCACCGGCCCTGGCGGGGCCGCCCGCCTTGGCCGAGCTGCCGGTCCTGGCCGAGCCACCGGTCTTGGCGGGACCTCGGGTCTTGGCCGGGCCGCCGGTCCCGGCGGGGGCCTTCGCTCCGGTCGCGGCAGCCTTGGCGGCGGGTTTGCCGGTGGTGCCGGACGAACCGGACTTCGACGATGACACTGCGGACCTCCTGGCCGTCTTCCGGAGCGGCTTATCCGGCTCTCCGGAGGAATCCTGTGCCCCTTCCGGGGAGCCATTCGCGGCAATCCTCGGGCGCGGCCGGGTCTGTTCGCCCACAGCGGAACCGGGGCCCTCCGGAGCCACGTCGGCCCTCTCGGCCCGTGTACTCCGCGGCATTCTGGACACCCGGCCAGCCTAGAGCCAGGCACGGACAACCACGGCTGTCCTGGTGTTTCCGCCCCCGATCGGACCCCTGCCGTAGGTTCCGCCCCGCCCGTGCGTCAAACTGGTTTGTGATTGATCGCACTGTTTTACCGTCCGGCATGATGGGGACCACGGTTTCCGGAACAGGCCGACAAGGAGAGAACTCGTGGACGACGTTCTGCGGCGCGCCCCGCTTTTCGCGGCGCTCGATGACGAGCAGGCCGCGGAGCTCCGCGCCTCGATGAGTGAGGTGACCCTCGCCCGCGGAGACGCGCTGTTCCACGAGGGCGACCAGGGTGACCGCCTGTACGTGGTCACCGAGGGCAAGGTGAAGCTCCACCGCACCTCGCCCGACGGGCGCGAGAACATGCTGGCCGTGCTCGGCCCCGGCGAGCTGATCGGCGAGCTGTCGCTCTTCGACCCGGGCCCCCGTACGGCGACCGCCTCCGCGCTGACCGAGGTCAAGCTGCTCGGCCTCGGCCACGGCGACCTGCAGCCCTGGCTGAACGCCCGGCCCGAGGTGGCCACCGCCCTGCTGCGCGCGGTCGCCCGGCGCCTGCGCAAGACCAACGACCAGATGTCCGACCTGGTCTTCTCCGACGTGCCCGGCCGTGTCGCCCGCGCCCTCCTGGACCTGTCGCGCCGCTTCGGCGTGCAGTCCGAGGAAGGCATCCACGTCGTGCACGACCTCACCCAGGAGGAGCTGGCCCAGCTGGTCGGCGCCTCCCGCGAGACGGTCAACAAGGCGCTGGCGGACTTCGCGGGCCGCGGCTGGCTCCGTCTGGAGGCCCGTGCGGTCATCCTGCTGGACGTGGAGCGGCTGGCGAAGCGTTCGCGCTGACCCCCGGTCCCCGCGGTATCCGCAGCGGTGCGCGTGATGTGAGACCCGACGGGAGGGCCCCGCCGACCGGAGTACGTACCGTACGTCCGTCGGCGGGGCCCTCCCCGTTCCACGCCCGGGGCGCTTCTAGATGAGCCCGTGTCCGGCGAGGTACTCCAGCTGTGCCCGTACCGACAGTTCGGCGGCCGGCCACAGGGAGCGGTCCACGTCGGCGTAGACCGCCGCCACCACCTCCGACGGCGTACGGTGCCCGGCCTCCACCGCCGTCTCCACCTGGGCCAGCCGGTGCGCGCGGTGGGCCAGGTAGAACTCCACCGCCCCCTGCGCGTCCTCCAGGACCGGCCCGTGGCCCGGCAGCACCGTGTGGACGCCGTCGTCGACGGTCAGCGAGCGCAGCCGCCGCAGCGAGTCCAGGTAGTCGCCGAGCCGCCCGTCCGGGTGCGCGACCACCGTCGTACCGCGCCCGAGGATCGTGTCGCCCGTCAGCACCGCCCGGTCGGCGGGCAGATGGAACGAGAGCGAGTCCGCGGTGTGCCCCGGCGTCGGCACCACCCGCAGCTCCAGGCCGCCCGTCGTGATCACGTCACCCGCCGCCAGGCCCTCGTCGCCCAGCCGGAGCGCCGCGTCCAGGGCCCGCACCTTCGTCCCCGTCAGCTCCGCGAACCGGCCTGCGCCCTCCGCGTGGTCGGGGTGCCCGTGGGTGAGCAGCGTCAGCCCCACGCGCCGCCCGCCCCGCTCCACCGCGTCGATCACGGCCCTCAGGTGTACGTCGTCGAGCGGCCCGGGATCGATCACGACGGCGAAGGCGGAGTCGGGCTCGGCCACGATCCAGGTGTTCGTGCCGTCCAGCGTCATCGCGGACGGGTTGGGCGCGAGGACGTTGACCGTACGGGCGGTCGCGGGACCGGAGTGGACGGTTCCGCGCGGCTGTCCGGGCAGCGCTGCCGCATCGGTCATGCCCCACCACCCCCGGCGCCCGCGGCGGGCACGTGCTTGGTGAACTCGTCGTGACCCGGCCAGCTCAGCACGAGCTCGTCGCCCTCCAGCCGGGCCTGGGCCAGGACCGGCGTCATGTCCTGGTCCTCGGCGGCCCCGAGCGCCTCGGCGGCCGTCCCGTACGGCGTGAGGGCCCGCAGCGTGGTCACGGTGGGCGGCATCATCAGCAGCTCGCCCGCGTCGTAGCGGCGGGCGGCCTCGGCGGGGGCGATCCACTCCGTACGGTCGGCCTCGGTGGATACGTCCCGGGTGCGCTGCCCCTCGGGGAGCGCGGCGACGAAGAACCAGGTGTCGTACCGGCGCGGTTCGAACTCCGGGGTGATCCACCGCGCCCAGGCGCCCAGCAGGTCCGAGCGCAGCACCAGACCGCGCCGATCCAAGAACTCGGCGAACGACAGGTCCCGGGCGACCAGCGCCTCCCGGTCGGCCTCCCAGTCGTCCCCGGTCGTGTCGCCGACGACGGACCCGGCGGTCGGCCCGGCGAGCAGGACGCCCGCCTCCTCGAACGTCTCGCGCACCGCCGCGCAGACGACGGCCTGCGCCTCGGTGACCGTCGCCACGCCGAGCCGGGCGGCCCACTGCTCCAACGGGGGCCCGGCCCACCCGATCAGCCGGTCGTCGTCGCGCGGATCGACCCCGCCACCCGGATAGGCGTACGCGCCTCCGGCGAACGCCATGGAGGTCCGCCGCCGCAGCATGTGCACGAGGGGGCCGGTCACACCGCCGGTCACATCGCCCGGCACACCGCCTGCCGCGCCGCTCTCCGTGCCCGGGTCGCGCAGCAGCATCACGGTGGCGGCCCGCCGAGGGGCGGCGGCCGTCAGCTCACCGGCGGCGAGGGCCCTGATCCGGTCGGGCCATTCCGGGGGGTACCACTGACCTTGGGACATGGCCGGAGGCTATCCGGAACCGCGCCGATGTTCGAGAGTCTCCCGGAACGTCACAGCGCCCCGACATGCCCCGTACACACGCGATCCCGCCCGGTCGCGGGACCGGGCGGGATCGGAAGGGCTGGACGGCGGAGGCCGCACGGACAGCAGGCCGCGGGGACGGGAAAGCCGTGTGAAGGCGGTCGTACGGGCGGGGAGGCTCCTCGACCGCGGTGACCGCCGACGCCTCGTCCAGGCTCCCGCAGCCGTGCGGCCGGAAGGGCTCAGCCCTCGACGAGCTCCACCTGGACCTCGACCTCGACCGGGGCGTCCAGCGGCAGCACGGCGACGCCCACGGCGCTCCGGGCGTGCACGCCCTTGTCGCCCAGGACCTCGCCCAGCAGCTCGCTGGCTCCGTTGATCACGGCGGGCTGGCCGGTGAAGTCGGAGGCCGAGGCGACGAAGCCCACGACCTTCACGACGCGCTTGATCCGGTCCAGGTCGCCGGCGACCGACTTCACGGCGGCCAGGGCGTTGAGCGCGCACGTCTTCGCGAGCTCCTTCGCCTCGTCCGGCGTGACCTCGGCGCCGACCTTGCCGGTGACGGCGAGCTTGCCGTCCACCATCGGGAGCTGGCCCGAGGTGTACACGTACACCCCGGACCGCACGGCCGGCTGGTACGAGGCCAGCGGCGGTACGACGGCGGGCAGGGTCAGGCCCAGTTCGGCGAGGCGCGATTCGACGGCGCCCGCCACTACGCCTTCTCCCGCTTCAGGTAGGCCACGAGCTGCTCGGGGTTGTTCGGGCCGGGAACGACCTGGACCAGCTCCCAGCCGTCCTCGCCCCAGGTGTCCAGAATCTGCTTGGTCGCGTGCACGAGAAGGGGCACGGTCGCGTATTCCCACTTGGTCATGGGCCCGACTGTAACGCCTGGCACGTACGGTCCCGTGCGTAGGCCGGGGCCTGACTGGTTAGGCTCGAATACGTGAGCAGGTTCCAGGTCGTCAGCGGCAAGGGCGGTACCGGTAAGACCACGGTCGCCGCCGCCCTCGCGCTCGCCCTCGCGACCGAGGGCAGGCGCACCCTCCTCGTCGAGGTCGAGGGCAGGCAGGGCATCGCCCAGCTCTTCGGTTCCGACGCGCTTCCCTACGAGGAGCGCAAGATCGCCGTCGCGCCGGGCGGTGGCGAGGTGTACGCGCTGGCGATCGACGCCGAGCTCGCGCTCCTCGACTACCTCCAGATGTTCTACAGGCTCGGCGGCGCCGGCCGGGCCCTCAAGAAGCTCGGCGCGATCGACTTCGCCACCACCATCGCGCCCGGTGTGCGGGACGTGCTGCTGACCGGCAAGGCGTGCGAAGCCGTACGCCGCAAGGACAAGCAGGGCCGGTTCGTCTACGACCACGTGATCATGGACGCCCCGCCGACCGGCCGGATCACCCGCTTCCTCAACGTCAACGACGAGGTGGCCGGGCTGGCGAAGATCGGCCCGATACACAACCAGGCGCAGGCGGTGATGCGGGTCCTGAAGTCGCCGCAGACCGCGGTCCACCTGGTCACGCTCCTGGAGGAGATGCCGGTCCAGGAGACCGCGGACGGCATCGCCGAGCTGCGCGCCGCCGAACTGCCCGTGGGCAGCGTCTTCGTGAACATGGTCCGCCCGCATCTGCTGGACGAGGACGCCCTGCGCACCGCCGCCGGCGGCCGCCGCAAGGAGATCGCCAAGGCGCTGACCCGGGCCGGAGTGACCGGTTCCGCCGCTCTCGTACGCCCCCTGGTCGAGCAGGCGGCCGAGCACGCCGAGCGGGTCGGTCTGGAGCGGGAGCAGCGCGCGGTCCTGGCCGGGCTGGGCCTGCCGACGGCCGAGCTGCCCCTGATGGGCGACGGGGTGGACCTCGCCGCGCTGCACGACCTGGCCACGGAGCTCCGCAAGCAGGGCGCGGGGCAGGAGGGGGACGCATGAGCGCGGACACGTCGGGCGCGGGGACGGGAACGACCACGGACAGGGACGAGGACAGAGACAGGGACGCGGCTACGGCTTACGGAGCGGGCCCTTCCGGTAAGGCCGCGGGCCACGGCACGGCCCCGGACACCGGCACCTCCCTCGACGTCGACGCGCTGCTGGACGACCCGGGCATCCGGATCGTCGTCTGCTGCGGCTCCGGCGGGGTCGGCAAGACCACGACGGCCGCCGCCCTCGGTGTACGGGCCGCCGAGCGCGGCCGGAAGGCCGTCGTCCTCACCATCGACCCGGCCCGCCGGCTCGCCCAGTCCATGGGCATCGACCAGCTGGACAACGTCCCCCGGCAGGTCGACGGCATCACGGGCGAGGGCGAACTGCACGCGATGATGCTCGACATGAAGCGGACCTTCGACGAGACCGTCGAGGCGCACGCGGACGCCGAGCGGGCGAAGGCCATCCTGGAGAACCCCTTCTACCAGTCCCTGTCGGCCGGGTTCGCCGGTACGCAGGAGTACATGGCGATGGAGAAACTCGGGCAGCTGCGGGCGCGCGACGAGTGGGACCTGATCATCGTCGACACCCCGCCCTCGCGCTCCGCGCTGGATTTCCTGGACGCGCCGAAGCGGCTGGGGTCCTTCCTGGACGGCAAGTTCATCCGCTTGCTGATGGCGCCGGCGAAGGTGGGCGGCCGGGCCGGGATGAAGTTCCTGAACGTCGGCATGTCGATGATGAGCGGCACGCTCGGAAAGCTGCTGGGCGGTCAGTTCCTGCGGGACGTCCAGACGTTCGTCGCCGCGATGGACACCATGTTCGGCGGCTTCCGCAGCCGCGCGGACGCCACGTACAAGCTGCTCCAGGCGCCCGGCACGGCCTTCCTCGTGGTGGCGACGCCGGAGCGGGACGCGCTGCGCGAGGCCGCCTACTTCGTGGAGCGGCTGGCCGCCGAGGACATGCCGCTGGCGGGTCTGGTCCTCAACCGCGTGCACGGCAGCGAGGCCGCGCGGCTCTCGGCGGAGCAGGCGTTGACGGCCGCGGAAAATCTTGACGACGCCCGCATTGTGGATCAGGAGGCCGGGAAAGCTGGCCTTGGTGACCGGGAAGCCCCCGACCCGGCCCTCACCGCATCCGGACCGACCGAGCCGCCCCTCTCCCCCGAGGCCGCCGGGCAGGCGTCCGGGCCCGAGCCCGCAGCCGACCACCAGGACACGACAGACGCAACGACGACGGACGCGCCCGACACGGTGGGCGGCGCGAGCGATGAACCCCACGACAACGACGGCGTACCGGACGCGTCCGACGTGACCGAGGCCGCGCCCGGAGCGGATGAGCCGACGTCCGGCACGGACGCGGCGGCCGAGGTCATCGGCATCGAGGAACTGACGGCGGGTCTGCTGCGCCTGCACGCCGAGCGTATGCAGGTCGTCGCCCGCGAGGAACGCACCCGCGACCAGTTCACCGCGCTCCACCCCGAGGTGGCGGTGACGGCCGTGGCGGCGCTGCCCGGCGACGTACACGATCTGGACGGCCTCCGGGCCATCGGCCACCGTCTCGCGGGCGGTTCCGCACCGGCCCCGGCCGGAGCGGCGTAACGGCCAACGGCCCGCCCGGACATGGACGGCGCTCCGGCGCGCCCTGGCATGGACGGGGCCCGGCGCGCCGTCGGTGCGCGGCCCGCGTGCGGACCGGACTCGGCGGCGGCGCCCGCGCCTACCCGTATCCGTGCTCTTCCCGGCGGTCCGCCGCTCGCCGACGGTCCGCGCCCACCCGTGCTCCCGTCGGCAGCCTGCGCCTACCCCGCCGCGGCGTACGTCTCGTGCAGCTCCTCGTCCTCCAGCCCGATGACTCCGGGCAGGATGCCGGTCGACCGCTCGTACTCGCTGCGCGCGGTCTCCAGCAGTCGGCGCCAGGACGTGACGGTCGGCCGGCGGCGCAGCAGCGCACGGCGTTCCCGCTCCGTCATGCCGCCCCACACGCCGAACTCGACGCGATTGTCCAGCGCGTCGGCCAGGCACTCGGTCCGCACCGGGCATCCGGTGCACACCGCCTTGGCTCTGTTCTGCGCTGCCCCTTGTACGAACAGTTCATCCGGATCGGTAGTGCGGCAGGCTGCCTGCGCACTCCAGTCGGTTACCCAGCCCATGCCGGCGCCGTCCTCTCCCGAATCGAGGCTCCCCCACGGCGGCAGCGGCATATTCACCGCTGCCAGTCGTGGACGTTACGGAAGGCCGGGACAGCACAACACCCCCTTCGGGCCCAATCTTGAATGGTCCGAACGGACTATGCGTATGCGGCAGATCACCCAGGGGAGTGAGCGGAGGACATGCGCGACTATCCCTGCGAAAAATGGACAGTGCACATGAATCGCAAGGGACTTCTCCCGACATACAAGGCGATTTCGGGAGCGCCTCGTTGTCGGGATGAAGGGCGATGCGGTTGTTCATCGGTCAGACGAAGAATGACCAGAAGATGCGCATGGGGTGGCAGGGGACTTGCTACGCAACCGGACTGCTGTGACAGTTGAGAGCAGCTTAGGCCAACGCCTGCCCGCCTGTCCGGCGAATGGGAAGGTAGCCGCCGCACGCCCGCTTGCCCGCACGTCCGGCGCTTCCCGATGACGCGGGTGCGCGGAAGTGGTCGCAGAGGTGACCGTCGATTCCCCGGAACAGGTCAGGGCGAGACGGGCGAGAAGACCCCGCCGACAGACGGCCGACAGCGGGCCGATCGGCCGACCGGCCCACTCGGATGTCACGGTCTGGTACGCGAACGCTCCGATGGGCCCTTGCTCCTACGAAACGTTCATCACAACTGGTTAGGCTGCCCCCATGCCAAAAAAGCGCTCGGGCGGGGGTCTCACCACGACCCAGCAGGCCGCCAAGTTCCTCGGTGTCGCCGCGCTCTCCGGAGCTGTACTGGCAGGCATCGCGCTGCCAGCAGCCGGAGCGCTGGGGCTCGCCGCGAAGGGGACGGTCGAAGGCTTCGACGAGATCCCCTCCAACCTCAAGACTCCGCCGCTCAGCCAGCGGACCACGATCCAGGACCGCGACGGCGGCACCATCGCCACGGTGTACTCCCGGGACCGCACGGTCGTCCCGCTCAAGGAGATCTCGCCGTACATGCAGTCCGCGATCATCGCGATCGAGGACTCCCGCTTCTACGAGCACGGCGCGGTGGACCTCAAGGGCATCCTGCGCGCGATGAACCGGAACGTACAGGCGGGCGGGACCGCGCAGGGCGCGTCGACCCTCACCCAGCAGTACGTGAAGAACGTCTTCGTCGAGGAGGCGGGCGACGACCCGGAGAAGGTCGCTGAGGCCACGCAGCAGACGCTCGGCCGCAAGGTCCGCGAGCTGAAGTACGCGATCCAGGTCGAGGAGGAGCTCGGCAAGAAGAAGATCCTGGAGAACTACCTCAACATCACGTTCTTCGGGCAGCAGGCGTACGGCATCGAGGCCGCGTCCCAGCGCTACTTCTCCAAGCACGCCAAGGACCTCAAGCTGGAAGAGGCCGCGCTGCTCGCCGGCATCGTCCAGTCGCCGAGCCGCTACGACCCCGTCAACGACACGGAGGAGGCGACCAAGCGCCGCAACACCGTGCTGGCGCGGATGGCCGCGGTCGACAGCATTTCCCAGGCCGAGGCCGACAAGGCCATGGAGACGCCCATCAAGCTGAAGGTGTCCCGCCCGAAGAACGGCTGCATCACCGCCGTCAGCGGCTCCGGCTTCTTCTGCGACTACGTACGCAAGACGATCCTCACCGACCCCGTGTTCGGCAAGACCGAGGAGGACCGGGCCAAGCTCTGGAACCTCGGCGGTCTGACCATCCGGACCACGCTGGACCCGCGCGCCCAGCAGGCGGCGAACGAGGCGGCCACCGCGAAGGTCAACAAGGACGACAAGTTCGCGGCGTCCGTGGTGCAGGTCCAGCCGGGCAGCGGCAAGATCCTCTCGATGGGCCAGTCCCGCCCGTACGGCCTGGACCAGAAGCAGAACGAGACCGTGCTGAACCTCTCCGTCAGCAACAAGATGGGCGGCAGCACCTACGGCTTCCAGGTCGGCTCGACGTTCAAGCCGTTCACCGCCGCGGCGGCGCTGGAGAAGGGCATCGGCCCGGAGACGTCGTTCTCCTCGGACTGGAAGATGACGCTGGAGGAGCGCGACTTCCGAAACTGTTCCGGCGCCCCGGCGGGCCACGCGCCCTGGAAGCTCCAGAACGAGCTGGAGTCCGAGAAGGGCAGCTGGGACATGACCAGCGCGCTCGGCAAGTCCATCAACACCTACTTCGCGATGCTGGAGCAGAAGGCCGGCCTCTGCGAGACCGTCGAGATGGCCAAGAAACTCGGCTACGAACGCGGTGACGGCAAGAAGATCGGGGAGTACCCCTCGATCACCCTCGGCGGCGAGGTGAGCACCCCGCTCTCCATGGCCGGCGCGTACGCCGCGTTCGCCAACCGGGGCACCTACTGCACGCCGGTCGCCATCGCGTCCATCAAGGACCCGCAGGGCAAGAAGCTCCGGGTGCCGAAGACGTCCTGCTCGCGGGCGATGAGCGAGAAGACCGCGGACACCATCAACCAGATGCTCAAGGGCGTGGTGGAGGACGGCACCGGTACGCAGGCCGGACTCAGCGACCGGGACAACGCGGGCAAGACCGGTACGACGAACGACCGCAAGGACGCCTGGTTCGTCGGGTACACCCCGAACCTCTCCACCGCGGTGTGGGTCGGCGACGACATCGGCGAGAAGAGCTCGATGTTCGGCGTCACCATCGGTGGCCAGTACTACGACAAGGTCTGCGGCGGCTGCCTGCCCGGCCCGATCTGGCGCATCGCGATGACCGGGGCGCTGGACGCCTCCGAGACCCCCGGGTTCAACACCGTCTCCGTGCCTCGCGGCAAGGAGAAGGGGGACGGGGAGAAGGGCGACCGGGACCGCGGCCGCGGCAACGAGGACGGGGATGGTGACGGGGACGGGGGCCGCGAGGACCGCAAGCCCGGCGGCGGCAACCGGTTCCCCGACATCCAGCTCCCGGACGGCATGATCGGCGGCCCGGGCCGGGGCGGCGGCCGCGAGGGCCCCTGACCGGCGGGGAAGCACGGAAGCGGAAAGGGGTGGGCGCCCCGGTCGTGACGGACCGGGGCGCCCACCCCTTTGCTGTGCCCGGGTCGGCGCGCTTCCCGCTTGCTGTGCCCTGCGGCTCCGGCGCGTTTTCCGTTCGGTGTGCCGGGTCGGCGCGCTTCCCCGTAGCCGCTCGGCTGGGACGCTTCCCCGTGCCCGCTCGGCGGCTCCGGCGCGCTTTCCGTTCGCTGTGCCGGGTCGGCGCGCTTCCCCGTGCCCGCTCGACTGGGACGCTTCCCCATGCCCGCTCGGCCGTGGGCCCACGGTGTGCTCGCTCGGCCGGGGCCCAGCTCGGCCGGGGCTCAGCCCGACCGGAGCTCAGCTCGGCCGAGGCTCGCGGCGTCGGCCGGGGCCCGCAGTGTCGGCTCAGCCGGCGAGGCGCTGCTTCACCGCGGCGGCGACCCGGCCGCCCTCGGCGAGCCCGGCGACCTTGAGGTTGACGATCTTCATGACGGCGCCCATCGCACGCGGCCCCTCGGCCCCGGCGGCCTTCGCCTCCTCGACGGCGGACGCCACGATCGCGTGCAGCTCGTCGTCGGTGAGCTGCTTGGGGAGGTAACCGTCGAGGATCTGGCCCTCCGCCTTCTCCCGCTCGGCCTGCTCGGTCCGACCGCCCTGGGCGAACGCCTCCGCCGCCTCTCGGCGCTTCTTCGCCTCCTTGGCGATCACCTTCTGCACCTCGTCGTCGGAGAGCTCGCGCGCCGACGTGCCGCTGACCTCTTCCTTCGTGATCGCGGTGAGGGTGAGCCGAAGGGTGGACGAGGTCAGCTCGTCGCGCGCCTTCATGGCGGCGTGGAGGTCTTCCTTGAGCTTGGACTTGAGCGTGGTCATGCCGTGATTGTGACAGGTACGGGCCCGGTGCCGCCCACCGGTTTTCCGGGCGGCCCGGCCCGGTCTGCGACGATGGACACATGCGCGCACGCTACGGAGTACCCCTGAAAGTCACGGCAGTCGGCGCGGCGGTGGGCGCCGCCGGACTGGCCTACGCCGCCGGGTTCGAGGCCCGCTCGTTCCGCCTGCGACGGATCACCGTCCCGGTGCTCCCGCATGGGGCACGCCCGCTGCGCGTGCTCCAGGTCTCCGACATCCACATGGTGAGCGGTCAGCGCAAGAAGCGCGCGTGGCTGCAGTCGCTCGCCGGGCTGCGCCCCGACTTCGTGGTGAACACCGGCGACAACCTCTCGGACCCGGACGCGGTGCCGGAGCTGCTCGACGCCCTGGGCCCGCTGATGGAGTTCCCGGGGGTGTACGTCTTCGGTTCCAACGACTACTACGGCCCGAAGCTGCGCAACCCGGCCCGCTATCTGCTGGAGAAGGTCCAGGGCAAGCACGGCCTGAACGGCAACGCCCCCGCGGTCGGCGTCGTCCACAACCCGTGGGAGCCGATGCGCGACGCCTTCGACGAGGCGGGCTGGCTGAACCTGACGAACACCCGGGGCCGACTGAAGCTCGACGGCATGGAACTGGCCTTCACCGGCTTGGACGACCCGCACATCAAGCGGGACCGGTACGCCGAGGTCGAGGGCGGCCCCGAGTCCGGCGCCGACCTCTCCATCGGCGTGGTCCACGCCCCGTACCTGCGCTCCCTGGACGCCTTCACCGCCGACGGCTACCCCCTGATCCTGGCGGGCCACACGCACGGCGGCCAGCTGTGCATCCCCTTCTACGGAGCCCTGGTCACCAACTGCGACCTGGACACGGACCGGGTGAAGGGCCTGTCGAGCCACACGGTCGGCGACCGCCGCGCCTACCTCCACGTCTCCGCGGGCTGCGGCACCAACCGCTACACCCCGGTCCGCTTCGCCTGCCCCCCGGAGGCGACCCTGCTGACCCTGGCACCGAAGACCTGAGCCCCGCCGGCCGGCCCGGCGGCCGATCTCCCGTCGGCCCCCGGCACCGGGCGGACGCGAGCCCAGAAGAAAGCGGATTTCGCCTCCGGCGACAGGTGGGCTAGAGTTATCGATGTCGCCGGGAGTCCGGTGGACATCGGGGTGTAGCGCAGCTTGGCAGCGCGCTTCGTTCGGGACGAAGAGGTCGTGGGTTCAAATCCCGCCACCCCGACAGCCGAAATACCAGGTCAGGGGCCTGATCCACTTAGTGGATCAGGCCCCTGAGCGGTTTCCGGGGCGGCTTGGGAGCCGTTTGGGAGCCGATCTCGGAATCCGGCTCCCCGTTGGCTCCCGAAGCAGTTCGGCGTTTCGACGATTCGGCGAGATAGCCCTCGTAGAGGGACCCCGCCCGCGTACGCTCTGGGCGTCCGACGCACCGCGCCGGGCGCACGAGGGGGCATCGTGGATCATCTCTTCACCGTGGACGGCCGGACGGCCACGCCGATATCGCGCACCGGGCTCGCCGCCGAGAGCCTGCTGGAGCGGCAGCACCTCCAGGAATGGGTGATCGCCCATCCCCAGGTGCTCGGGGAGTCAGTGCTCGTGATCACCGCGGAGTACGACCGGTGGGCCGACACCGACGGAGTGCCGGCCCGCGACCGGCTGGACGTGCTCGGGTTGGATGCGACAGGGCGCCTCGTCGTGGTCGAGCTGAAGCGGGGGACAGCCGACCGGGACGTGCACCTCCAGGCGATCACCTACGCCGCCCTGGTGTCCCGCTTCGACCTCGACACCCTCACCCAGGCACACCGCGACTTCCTGTCGCGCAGGGGGCAGACCCTCGACATCGGCGCGTGCAGGCAGCGGCTGCTCGACCACGTAGACGGGGAGTGGAGCCCGGCGTTGCTTCAGCGGCCCCGGCAGGTGATCATCGCCGCCGACTTCCCCAAGCAGGTCACCCACTCCGTAGTCTGGCTTTCGGAGATGGGCATCGACATCGACCTCGTCCAGGTCGGCCTGTGGCGGGTGGAAGGGCATATCGTCGCCGGGTTCACCAAGGTCTATCCGACCCCGGAGGTCGAGGAGTTCACGCTCACCCCGACCCGGGTCGAAGGCGAGGCGGCGGCCAAGAAGCTGCAGGAACGCTCGCGTTCACGCAACGCCGTCCACGTGCTTGTCGGCGCGGGCCTGTTGCCTGATGGGACGAGGCTGCTAATGACACCGCGCCACGGTGTGACGGAAGCGATCCGCGCCGAGATCCGGGCGTGGGTGGCGCAGGACACCGGCCGGGCAGCCGCCACCTGGACCAATGACACCGCCAAGCCACTGGTCTGGGACGCGGACGGAGCCTCCTACTCCCCTACCGGGCTGGCCAACCACATCTTTACGAGCGTGACCGGACGCACCGCCGACGGCATACAGGGAACGACGTGGTGGGACGTGGACACCGCCCATGTGCCCGCCGACGTCGACCCCGACGCATGGGCCACGCTGGCAGGGTCCGACCTCACCGGGCTGGCCAGGCAGCTCAGCGGCACTCGCAAGGACTGGACCGGGCTGCACACTCTGCTGAGCGGTGTCCCGGCTGGGCGATGGACCACCTACGGCGACCTGGCGGCGGCGGTCGGGAGCCATGCCGTCCCCATAGGTCAGCACCTCGGCACCTGCGGTCGATGCCCCAACCCCTGGCGCGTCCTCACGGCCGCCGGGAAGGTCAGCCCCGGCTTCCAGTGGCCCGACCCCTCGCGTACGGACACCGCCGCATCCCTCCTGATCAGGGAAGGCGTGCGCTTCGATGGGGACACCGCCGACCCGGACCAGCGCCTGCGCCAGGACGAGCTCCGACACCTCCTCGACGGCTGAGAGCCCTTCGAAGCCCTCAGCCCATCGTGACCGGTCCCTGGCTCAGGCGTCAGCGCCGCCGAAGCGCTCGCGGTAGGACTCCAGGTCCTCCTCCGTGATCTTTGCGAAGAGCACCGGCGGCACGGTGAACGGCGTGCCGGCCGGGACAGCGTCCAGGGACTTCGTCTGCTCGGCGGTCACCCAGGTCGCGGTGTCGTTCTCCAGGGCGAAGGCCCCGCGCATGGCGGCGGCCGAGGCCGGGATGAACGGCTCGGAGACGACCGAGTAGAGGTGGATGAGGTTCATCGCCGTGCGCAGGGTCAGGGCCGCGCCGTCCGGGTCGGTCTTGATCTCCAGCCAGGGGGCCTTCTCCTCCAGGTAGGAGTTGCCCGCCGACCACAGGGCACGCAGCGCGGCGCCGGCCTTGCGGTACTGGAGAGCGTCCATGTGCTCCTCGTACTCGGCCAGCAGCCGCACGATCTCCTCGCCGAGCTTCGTCTCCGCCTCGTCGGCCGCCGCGCCTGCGGGGACCTCGTCGCCGAAGCGCTTGCGGGAGAAGGACAGGACGCGGTTGACGAAGTTGCCGAGGGTGTCGGCCAGGTCCTTGTTGACCGTGGCGGCGAAGTGCTCCCAGGTGAAGGAGGAGTCGTCGGACTCGGGGGCATTGGCGATCAGGAAGTAGCGCCAGTAGTCGGCCGGGAGTGTCTCCAGCGCGGCGTCGGTGAAGATGCCCCGCTTCTGGGAGGTGGAGAACTTGCCGCCGTAGTACGTCAGCCAGTTGAAGCCCTTGACGACGTCGACCTTCTTCCACGGTTCGCGCACGCCCAGCTCGGTGGCGGGGAACATCACCGTGTGGAACGGGACGTTGTCCTTCGCCATGAACTGGGTGTAGCGGACGGTGTCGTCGGCCTCGTACCACCAGGACTTCCAGTCGCGCGTCTCACCGTCCGGGGCGGCGTCCGCCCACTCCTTCGTCGCGCCGATGTACTCGATCGGGGCGTCGAACCAGACGTAGAAGACCTTGCCCTCGGCCGCCAGCTCCGGCCAGGTGTCCGCCGGGACCGGCACGCCCCAGTCCAGGTCGCGGGTGATCGCCCGGTCGTGCAGGCCCTCGGTCAGCCACTTGCGGGCGATGGAGGACGACAGTTGCGGCCAGTCGGCCTCGTGCCGGGCCACCCATGCCTCGACCTCGTGCTGGAGCTTCGACTGGAGCAGGAAGAGGTGCTTGGTCTCCCGGATCTCGAGTTCCGTGGAGCCGCTGATCGCCGAGCGCGGGTCCAGCAGGTCGGTCGGGTCGAGGACCCGGGTGCAGTTCTCGCACTGGTCGCCGCGCGCCTTGTCGTAGCCACAGTGCGGACAGGTGCCCTCGACATAGCGGTCGGGGAGGAAGCGGCCGTCGACCGGGGAGTACACCTGGCTGATCGCCCGCTCCTCGATGAAGCCGTTCTTCCACAGCTTGCGCGCGAAGTGCTGCGTGATCTCGACGTTCTGGTGCGAGGAGCTGCGGCCGAAGTGGTCGAAGGCCAGCTCGAAACCGTCGTAGACGGCCTTCTGCGCGTTGTGGGCCTGCGCGCAGAACTCCGCCACCGACGTGCCGGCCGCCTTGGCCGCCAGCTCGGCCGGCGTCCCGTGCTCGTCGGTCGCGCAGATGTACAGGACGTCGTGGCCGCGCAGGCGGAGGTACCGGGAGTACACGTCCGCCGGAAGCATCGACCCGACCATGTTGCCCAGGTGCTTGATCCCGTTGATGTAGGGAAGCGCGCTGGTTACCAGGTGTCGAGCCATCCTCGGATGCTCCTCTTCGTACGTGTACGGGGCCGGTGGCCGTGCCGTGACGGGGCCGGTCGGTGGTGTGCGGTCGTCGGCAGCCTTGTATGGGCGTGCAACCGCGGAATGCGGCAATCGTAGGGCACCTCCCCCCTGCGGCGGCGAGCCGTTTACCCTCCGTCACCCGTGGGCCCGTGGGCTGCGTCGCCGTTCCCGCGCCCCGCCCCTCCTTCCTTTCGCCGTCGCGCGGCACGAGTTGAGCCGTTCGGATGAATCCGGCGTCCACCGTCGCAGGCCGCGCTCCCCCGTCCGGGTCGCGATACGCGGCTACCGACCCGCGCCGATACCCACGGGATTTTCTCGAACTTGCCTGCATGGTAACGCAGTTGAGGGTTTATCTACGCGCGGAGCCCGGGGCACCGAACGATCATTCGGGCATATCAGACGACTTCTCGCAGGGGCATTACCCGCTGGTACCGCGAGCTGCTAGAAACTGCATCGCTCCCCCCAACTCCCCTTCCCCTCACGGCTCGCCCCCTCATCCCCCCACACCTCGAAGGGCCTGCAGCCATGTCCGTACGCAGAATCCGGGCTTCCCTCATCACCTTCGCCCTGGCCGCGGCAGCCGCTCTCGGCGTCGCCGGGCCGGCCGCCGCGAACGACTCCGCCGCAGCGGGCGGCTATGTCGCGCTCGGCGACTCCTACTCCTCGGGCGTCGGCGCCGGGGACTACCTGTCCGACAGCGGTGACTGCCGGCGCAGCACCAACGCCTACCCCTACCTGTGGCAGGCGGCGAACTCCCCGGCCTCCTTCGACTTCGTCGCCTGCTCGGGAGCGACGACCTCGTCCGTGGCGAGCAGCCAGCTCGGCGTGCTCAACGGGTCCACCTCGCTGGTCAGCGTCACCGCCGGAGGCAACGACGTCGGGTTCGCCGACGTCATGCAGGACTGCGTCCTCGGCAGCGAGGCCGCCTGCATCAGCAGCGTCGACAGCGCCGTGACGCAGATGAACAACTCCCTGCCCGGCAGCCTCGACGCGCTCTACGACGGCATTCGGGCCCGCGCCCCGCAGGCCCAGGTCGTGGTCCTCGGCTACCCCCGCTTCTACCAGCTGTCCGGCAGCTGCGTCGCCGGGCTCACCGAGGCCGAACGGGCCGCGATCAACAACGCCTCGGACGTGCTGAACGGCGTCATCGCCAAGCGGTCCGCCGACGCCGGGTTCACCTTCTCCAGCGTGGTGGACGAGTTCACCGGGCATGAGCTCTGCTCGGGCGACGCCTGGCTGCACAGCGTCACGGTCCCGGTCTACAACTCGTACCACCCCAAGGCGGCAGGGCAGTCGGGCGGATACCTGCCCGCCTTCCGCTCGGCGGTGTAGCACCGAGCACACGCGAAGAGGGCGGTTCACCGGGCGACCGGTGGGCCGCCTTCGTCAGTAGCGCTCCACCAGGTGCTCCCGGCCGGCCGGCGGCTCGTACGACTCGGGCCAGAAGTCCGTCACCCCGGTGATCAGCCCGTTCTCATCGAATGTGAAGAAATGGATGGCGTCCAAGTCCGCCGCCTCCTCTTCCTCCTGTTCTCCCGTCACGGTGAATCCCGTCCTGGCGGCGGCCTGGAGGCCCTCGGCGTCGGCGACGATCCGCTCGACCCGGACGTGCCAGTCACCCGGATACTCCCGGTTGAAGCGCACGTACCGGTCCCTGCCGCTGATCCGCTCCCGTGTCTGCGGCAGTTCGTACACCACGCCCTCGGCCAGAGTCGCTCCGAACGCGTCCCAGTCGCGCGCCTCGGCCGCCGCCCAGTACGCCTCCACCGCCCCGCGCAGCGCCGCCGTCGTCGCCCCCGGGGCGCTGCTTCCCGTCATCTCGGTCATGGGGACGAGTGTGGCCCCCACCACTGACAATCGGCGGGCGGAGCGCGGCGGGCCGGGCCCCGCCCTCGCCTATCTCCCCGGCTCCGCAGGCCGTGACGCCTTGATCGAGTACATCAGCGGGATGCGGGGACGGCCCGCCGGATAGCGGTAGTGGCCGTCCGGGTGGCGCTCCAGCGCATCGAACCGCTGGAAGAGCGAGGAATCGTGCTCGTGGAGGAACTCGATCCGCAGGCCGGCGGCGGCGAGCGCGGTGACCACCCGGCCCACCGGATGCTGCCACTCGACGCTCCGGTTGTGGACCGTCGGCGCGTCGAAGTCGGCGTACGTGCCCGGCGTCTCGTCCACCCAGGCGTCACGGCTGAAATAGTCGTCGGTGACCACGGAGCCGGTCTTGGCGTCCATCGTGTCGGTCAGCGGATGGAACTCCGCGAGGTAGAGGAAGCCGCCCGGAGCGACCAGCGAGGCGGCTGTCTCGGCCCAACGGTCGATGTCCGGAAGCCAGTTCAGCGCACCGAGGCCCGTGTAGACGATGTCGTAGGCGGAGTCGGGAACGGCGGACGGGGCGTCGTACACGTCGGCGGTGACGAATGCCGCGCGGTCCGGGCCCAGCCCCAGCTCGTCCGCCAGGGATCGGGCGGTCTCCACGGCGGGCTCCGAGAAGTCGAGGCCCACGACCTGCCTCGCGCCGTGTCTCGCCCAAGACAGGGTGTCCATGCCAATGTGGCACTGGAGGTGCAGCAGCGTCCTGCCCGTCACGTCGCCGACCTCGGCCAGCTCGAAGGCGCGCAGCGCGTCCCGGCCCGACCGGAACGCGTCCAGGTCGTAGAAGTCACTCGCCACGTGGATCGGCACACGCTCGTCCCAGCGCGCACGGTTGGCATCGCGCCAGTCGTCAGGAGTCGGGGAGTACATGGGTCGAAGCTACCCACGGGGTCGGAGAACGGGCCACCGGTTATCCACAGGCGTGGGATATCAGCTGACCGGTGACGGGGAGGGCCGAGAGGTTATCCACAGGTCCCCCGCACAGCCGACCGATCGGGTTGGATGGAGGCATGAGCGAATCACAGAACGCCTCGACCACGCCGGAGTGGGAGCAGCGGTTCCGCGCGCCCCGGGTGTCCCTGCCCGACTGGGCCGAGGAGGCCCCCGACCGCTCGCTCTTCGTGTCGAACGCCACCGGGACCTATGAGCTGTACGCGTGGGACCGCGCGAGCGGGCACCAACGCCAGGTGACCGACCGGCCCAACGGGACCACGGACGGGGTGCTGACGCCGGACGGGGAGGCGATCTGGTGGTTCAGCGACACCGACGGCGACGAGTTCGGGGTCTGGATGCGCCAGCCGTTCCACGGCGGGGAGGACGAGCCGGCCGTGCCGGGGCTGGCCCCTTCCTACCCGGCGGGTCTGGCTCTCGGGCGGGACGGTTCGGCGGTGATCGGACGCTCGACGGACGAGGACGGCACGACGGTCCACCTGGTACGCGAGCCGGGCGGCGCACCCGTGGAGATCTACCGCCACCGGGAGTCCGCCGGGGTCGGGGACCTCTCCCACGACTCCACCCTGATCGCACTGGAGCACACCGAGCACGGTGACGCGATGCACTCCGCGCTGCGGGTGGTGCGCCCGGACGGTTCCACGGTGGCCGAGCTGGACGACACCGAGGGCGGCACAAAGGAGCTGGGTCTCACCGTGCTGGGATTCGCCCCGGTGGCCGGCGACACCCGGCTCCTCGTCGGACACCAGCGGCGGGGGCGCTGGGAGCCGATGATCTGGGACCCGGTCGCGGGCACGGAGACCGCGCTGCCGGTCGACCTGCCGGGCGACGTGGGGGCCGAGTGGTATCCGGACGGCTCCGCACTGCTCATCGAGCACGAGTTCGAGGCCCGCAGTGAGCTGTGGCGGTACGAGCCGGGGGCCGCGGAACCGGTCCGCGTGGAGACCCCCGCCGGTACGGTGTCGAGCGCCACGGCCCGCCCGGACGGCACGGTGGAGTACCTGTGGTCGTCAGCCGCCCAGCCGCCGGTCGTACGGTCCACGAGCGGCGCGGTGGTCCTGGACCCGCCCGGCGCGAAGGCCCCGCCGTCCGTGCCCGTGGAGGACGTGTGGGTGGACGGGCCGGGCGGCCGCATCCACGCCCTCGTGCAGCGGCCGCCGTCCGGAGAGGGACCGTTCCCCACGGTCTTCGAGATCCACGGCGGGCCGACCTGGCACGACAGCGATGCCTTCGCCTCCGGCCCGGCCGCCTGGGTGGATCACGGTTTCGCGGTCGTGCGGGTCAACTACCGGGGGTCCACCGGGTACGGCCGCGCCTGGACGGACGCGTTGAAGCACCGCGTCGGCCTGATCGAGCTGGAGGACATCGCGGCCGTACGGGAGTGGTCGGTGGCGTCCGGACTCGCGGACCCGGAGCGGCTGGTCCTGGCGGGCGGCTCGTGGGGCGGCTATCTCACCCTGCTCGGGCTCGGCACCCAGCCGGACTCCTGGGCGCTGGGGCTGGCCGCTGTGCCGGTCGCGGACTACGTCACGGCCTACCACGACGAGATGGAGGCCCTGAAGGCGATGGACCGCACGCTGCTGGGCGGTACGCCGGAGGAGGTTCCCGAGCGCTTCGAGGCATCGTCCCCGCTGACGTACGTCGACGCGGTACGGGCTCCGGTCTACATCTCGGCGGGCGTCAACGATCCTCGCTGCCCCATCCGTCAGGTGGAGAACTACGTGGACCGGCTGGCGGCGCGTGACGCGGTCCACGAGGTGTACCGGTACGACGCGGGGCACGGTTCGCTCGTGGTGGAGGAGCGGATCAAGCAGGTGCGGCTGGAGCTGGAGTTCGCCCTGAAGCACCTGGGAGGGGGCGCGGTGGCCGGTACGGCGGGGCGCTGACCCCGCGGGGCCCGCACCCCGGGCCCTGAGCCCGGGCGGCGGCGTGGGGCCTCGGAGACCGGGCGCGGGGATCGTTCGGCGGGGCGTCGGCCCCGGGCGGGGGATGCGTAAGAGGCGGATAAAGGGCGGACCCCGCTCCGGGTGGGCGGTGCGGGGAACCGTACCTTGGAGGGGTGTACCGGTTCCTGCTGACCCCGCGATGGTGGGGGATCAACCTCTTCGTCGTGCTGGCCATCCCGTTCTGCGTGTTCATGGGCACCTGGCAGCTCGGCCGCTTCGAGGACCGCGTGCAGTCGCACGAGCAGGCGGAGAAGCAGCCCGACCCCAGCACCCGGGCCGCCAAGCCGCTGGACGAGCTGCTGCCCGTCGACAAGGTGACGTCGGGCCGCCCGGCGGTCGCCACCGGCACGTACGCCGACCAGTTCCTGGTCCCCGGCCGTGAACTGGACGACCGCCAGGGCTTCTACGTCCTGAACATGCTGCGTACGGACAGCGGCAAGGCTCTGCCGGTGGTACGGGGCTGGCTGCCCGGATCCGCGAGCGACGCCAAGGTGCCCGCAGCACCTCGGGGCGAGGTCACGGTGACCGGCGACCTCCAGGCATCCGAGAACGCCCGCAGCAAGGGGGTCGACGTCCGGGGCGGGCTCCCCGGGGGGCAGCTCGGCATGATCAGCGCCGCGACCTTGGTGAACCTCGTGCCGTACGACGTCTACGACGCCTGGGTGACCCTCCCGAAGCCCGAGGCGGGTGGTACGGGCGGGGCGATGAAGCCGGTGCCGGCGGCGGCTCCGGAGGGCAGCGGGCTCGACCTGAAGGCGTTCCAGAACCTGGGGTACACGGGCGAGTGGTTCGTCTTCGCGGGGTTCGTGCTCTTCATGTGGTTCCGGCTGGTGCGGAGGGAGGCCGAGGCCGCGCGTGACGTCGCGCTCGGCCTCGTCCCGGACGGGGCCGAAGCCGGGTCGGAGGAGTCAGGGGCCGGGGCGGCCGGGGCGGAGGAGTCGAGCGGGGCGGCCGGGCCGGAAGGCTCGGAGACCGGGGCAGACAGGCTGGAAGCCGGAGCGGGGGGCTCCGAGGCGGGGTCGGACGGCGCGGATGTCGGCCCGGTGGGCTCGGAGGCCCCGGCCGGCTCGCGGGACCCGGTGGGCTCGCAGACCCCGGCCGGCTCGCAGGACGCGGTGGGCTCGCAGGGTTCAGGGGTCGCCGGAGACGTGCGGGCCGCGGAAGCCGGCTCGGGCCGCTGACTCGCCCGTAAGCCGGCTCGAGGTCTGGCCTTCGAGGGCTGACGCGCGTCGGCTCACCTCCTGACCGCACCCTGCCGCGGGGCGGCGCAATGATCCGTCGAGAGGCCCGGCCGACCGGTGGGCCCAGTGCGCCTTGGTCGAGACTCGGCGGCCCGCTCGGTCCGCGTGGGGCGATGGGCCGTGTCGCCTGACCGGTGTGCCCTGGCAGCGCCGGGTGGTCCGCCCCGTCCGTGCCGAGTGGTTCGGCACGTCTGTACCCGGTCGTGCACCCCGCCTGTGCCCGTTGGTCCGGCACGTCCGTACTCGGTGGTCCGGCACGTCCGTACCCGGGCGATGGGCCGCGTCCGGGCCGACCGGTGCACCCCGGCCGTGCCGGGTGATCCGGCCCGCCCGTACCCGGCTGTCCGGTCCGACCCGTTCCGTACCCGGTCGTGCGTGGCCTCCCCGGACCCTGCGGTCCGGCGCGTCCGGGCCCGGCGGTGTGCCCCGGCCGTGTCCGGTGGTCCGGCCGGCATGCCCGTGTCGGGTGGTGGCTGGGGGTGGTCAGGACGTGGCGAGGACGCCTGTGCGGTAGATGGTGCCCGAGCAGGCGTTGGGGATCTTCGTCTCCGCCGTGGGAGCGCCCGCCTCCGGGGTGTGTGTCACGGCGATGCTGCCCTCCGCCGTACCGCCGCCCTCGGTCAGCGACTGGGCCGCCGTGCCGGACTGGTCCGTACCGTCGCCGACCGAGCCGCCCGCGCCGTCCGCCGACGGGGTCGGGCTCGGGGACGGGCCCGCTGTGGGACAGGTGTCGGCCGGCACCCAGGCGAAGCGCACCTCGTACGCCATGGTCGGCTTCAGCACCACCGTGCCCGGCTCCTGCGAGGGATCGGGCAGGCCGGGGGCCGCGTCGCCCGCCGCGTGCTGGACCACGCCGATTTTGAGCGGGTCCGCCGCGCCGAGGGCGGTGAAGCCCACCGTGCCGTTGCTGCTGACGGTGCAGTCCTTGCCGGACACATTGGCGATCTTGAAGCTGCCGTAGACCGTGCCGTCGGCCCCGGGGGCGCCCGTTCCGGCGGAGGCCACGCCGAGCTGGCCCGGGTCGCAGACCGGAAGCATCGCGTAGTCCACGGCGGAGGGGTCGGGCTGCTTCGCCGTCGCCGTACCGTCGGGGTCGCCGCCCTCGCCCTTGGTGGGGCTGGGGTCCGGGTCGGCCTCGCCGGTGACGCCCTCGCTCCGGCGGTCGGTGGGCTCCGCGGTCTGCAGGTCGGGGGCGTCGGGGGCGGCCCCGTCGCCGTTGCCGCCCTGGGCCTGCTCGCCGTGCCCGGCGATGGCGGGCCGTGCGGTGGACGCGTCGTTCGAGGTCGCGACGTGGACGAAGGCGGGGACGGCGGTACCGATCAGCAACGCCGCCGCGGCCGTTCCCACGACGGCCTGCCGCCGCCTGGCCCGGCGGGCGGGGACCGCACGGTGGAGATGGTCGAGGACTCCGTCGGCGGGCCTGAGATCCCGTACCGCGCCCTGCAGCATGCCGCGCAGGGCGACCTCGTCCAGTTCACGGGGGGCGGCAGAGGGGCCGGTGCTCTGCTCGGCCGCGAAGATGCTGGTCAGGGTGGCGAGGAGGGCGTCCTCGCCGTCGCCACCGGCGGGCGCACCCGGCTTCGGGTCTTCCGCGCCGGCAGTCGGGGCCGTACCCGGGACCGGCTTCCGGTCTGCCTTGTCAGCGCTCGGGACCGGCTTCCGGTCTTCCGCGCCGACGGTAGGGACCGCGCTCGGGGCCGTCTTGCGGTCCTCCGTGCTCGGGCCCGCGCTCGAATCTTCCGCGCCCGTGTTCGGGGCCGGATCTTCCGCGCCCGGCTGCGGGGCTTCCGCGCCAGCGGTCGGGACCGGCTTCCGGGCCTCCGTGTCGGTGGGCGTGCCCGGGTGCTGGTGTTCGGCGTCCTCGGCGGGTGCGGGGCGTGCGGCCGGACCGCGTTCCTCGGGGTCCTCCTCGTCGGGCTCTCCCGGGCCGTCCACCGCGTCTCCGACCGGGCGGGCGGGCGATTCCGGTTCCGGCGCCACGGCCGGGTCGGGTGCCGCGCTTCCCTCGTGCGGGTGGTCGGGATCGGTGTGCGGAGTCTTCTCCGGCCCGTGGTTCACAATTCCGTTTCCCGTCGGGTCGTTCTCGTGCCTGTGCTGCTCGGGGCTCTCAGAAGCGCCACGGCCCCCGGAGGCGACGTGCCGCTCGGAAGCACTGCGGCCCCCGGTGCTTCCGGAGCCCTCGGGATCCGGTCCGTGGCATCGCTCCGGCCCGGTCACGTCTGGGCCTCCATCACCACGCGCAGGGCCGCGATGCCCCGGGAACCGTACGCCTTCACCGACCCCAGCGAGATGCCCAGCACCTCGGCGACCTGCGCCTCCGTCATGTCCGCGAAGTAGCGCAGCACCAGCACCTCGCGCTGGCGACGCTGCAGCCCCTTCATGGCCTTGATCAGCGCGTCCCGCTCCAGCTGGTCGTACGCGCCCTCCTCCGCGCTCGCCATGTCCGGCATCGGCTTGGAGAGCAGCTTCAGCCCGAGGATGCGGCGGCGCAGGGCCGAACGCGACAGGTTGACGACGGTCTGGCGCAGGTACGCGAGGGTCTTCTCCGGTTCGCGCACCCGGGTGCGCGCGGAGTGGACGCGGATGAACGCCTCCTGCACCACGTCCTCGCAGGAAGCGGTGTCGTCCAGCAGCAGGGCAGCGAGGCCGAGCAGGGAGCGGTAGTGGGCGCGGTAGGTCTCGGTGAGATGGTCGACCGTGGTTCCGGCTGCCACCGCCTCCTCAGCACTCCCGCGCTGCGAGGGCAACGATGCCGGGCGTGCGGCGGGCATGGGCGCGATCACCGGCATGCCGCCGGGCGCGCGGGGCCGCCGGAGCGGACGCACCGAAGCGCCGCGCAACGGGCCCACCACTGTGATGTCGAGAACCTCTGCCACGCCAGTTGGACACGCTGCCCCCCGTCAGGGTTGTACGCGGACCACGCCACGTTCGACGCTGTGCGACATGCCCTCATACGTACCTGCTCTTCCCCAAATGCCCCGTCATCGCGTCCGGCAATGCACAAAGTGACCGCATAGACGCAGCCCGGCCGAGGTGCGGTTGCAGATGGGCCGGGAGAACATCGTCGGATACGACAACGTCCCAGCTCAAGAGGTTCAGACCAGCGAATTTCTCATAGGGCGTTCACAGATCCTACAAAACAAGTTCGATCATCTTCGAGGGAATTCGGCGGCGATCGATTCGGCGATCTGCGCCACGTTCAAAGCCGCACCTTTTCGGAGATTGTCGCCACAAAGGAACATTTCCAGGGCGTGCGGATCGTCCATGGACCGCCGGACGCGGCCCACCCAGGTGGGGTCGGTGCCGACCACGTCGGACGGGGTGGGGAAGTCCCCGGACGCCGGGCTGTCGAACAGGACCACGCCGGGAGCGGTCGCGAGGATCTCGTGCGCCTTGTCGACGGCGACCTCGTTCTCGAAGCGGGCGTGGACGGACATCGAGTGCGTGGCGATGACGGGGACGTACACGCAGGTCGCGGTGGCCTTCAGGTCGGGCATGCCCAGCACCTTGCGGCACTCCTCGCGGAGGGAGATCTCCTCGGTGGACCAGCCGTCCCCGGCGTCCGTACCGGCCCAGGGCACCACGTTCAGGGCGACGGGCGCGGCGAACGGGTTCCGCGCGCCCCCCGTACCACCGGCACCGCCCCGGCCGTCCGCACCGCCCGCGCCGTGCAGGCCGCGTACGTCCCCCGGGGCGTGTACGCCGCCCGGATCGCGCACGCTGTTCACGCCCCCCGGCCCCTGGCCGCCGGAGCCGTCCATGGTGGCGCCCAGGGCCCGGCGTACGTCTCCGGGCTGGGTGCCCAGCTCCGTACCGGCCACCAGCGCAAGCTGCTCGCGCAGGGCCGCGACGCCGTCCCGGCCGGCGCCGCTGACCGCCTGGTAGGAGGAGACGATCAGCTCGCGCAGCCCGAACTCGGCGTGCAGCGCGCCGACCGCGACGATCAGCGACAGGGTGGTGCAGTTCGGGGACGCGACGATGCCGCGCGGCCTCAGACGCGCGGCATGGGGGTTGATCTCGGGGACGACGAGCGGCACGTCGTCGTCGAGCCGGAAGGCCGCCGAGTCGTCGACGACGACGGCGCCCTTGGCCGCGGCGATCGGCACCCAGTGGGCGGACACCGCGTCCGGCACCAGGAAGAGGGCCACGTCGATGCCGTCGAACACGTCCTCGCTCAGTGCGAGGACCTCGCCCTCCTCACCGCGCACGACCAGCCTGCGGCCGGCCGAGCGCGGTGAGGCGACGAGTCTGACCTCGCCCCAGACGTCCGCGTGCTGCGAGAGGATCCGGAGCATGACACCGCCGATCGCCCCGGTCGCACCGACGACCGCGAGCGAAGGGCGGTGCCCGGTCATCGGCCGGTGCCTCCGTAGACGACGGCCTCGTCGGAGTCGCTGTCGAGACCGAAGGCGGTGTGCACGGCGCGCACGGCCTCGTTGACGTCGTCGGCGCGCGTGACCACCGAGATGCGGATCTCGGAGGTCGAGATGAGCTCGATGTTGACGCCCGCGTCGGACAGCGCCTCGAAGAAGCCGGCGGTGACGCCCGGGTTGGTCTTCATGCCCGCGCCGACCAGCGAGATCTTGGCGATCTGGTCGTCGTAGCGGAGCGAGTCGAAGCCGATGGAGCCCTTCGTCCGCTCCAGGGCGTCGATGGCCTTGCGGCCCTCGGCCTTGGGGAGGGTGAAGGAGATGTCCGTCAGACCGGTCGACGCGGCGGAGACGTTCTGCACCACCATGTCGATGTTGACCTCGGCGTCCGCGATGGCACGGAAGATCGCGGCCGCCTCGCCCGGCTTGTCCGGAACGCCGACGACGGTGACCTTGGCCTCCGAGACGTCGTGGGCGACTCCGGAGATGATCGCGTGCTCCACCTTCTGGTCCCCTTGCGGTTCGTTGCTGACCCAGGTGCCGCGCAGTCCGGAGAAGGACGAGCGGACGTGGATCGGAATGTTGTAACGGCGTGCGTACTCGACGCAGCGGTGCAGCAGCACCTTGGAGCCGGACGCGGCCAGCTCCAGCATGTCCTCGAAGGAGATCCAGTCGATCTTCTTCGCCTTCTTCACGACCCGGGGGTCCGCGGTGAAGACGCCGTCGACGTCGGTGTAGATCTCGCAGACCTCGGCGTCCAGCGCGGCGGCCAGCGCGACGGCGGTCGTGTCCGACCCGCCGCGGCCGAGGGTGGTGATGTTCTTGCCCTCCTGGCTCACGCCCTGGAACCCGGCGACGATGGCGATGTTGCCCTCGTCGATCGAGGTCCGGATGCGGCCCGGAGTGACGTCGATGATGCGCGCTTTGTTGTGGACCGAGTCGGTGATGACACCGGCCTGGCTGCCCGTGAACGACTGGGCCTCGTGACCCAGGTTTTTGATCGCCATCGCCAGCAGGGCCATGGAGATCCGCTCACCCGCGGTCAGCAGCATGTCGAATTCCCGGCCGGTAGGCATCGGGGACACCTGCTCGGCGAGATCTATCAACTCGTCCGTCGTGTCGCCCATCGCGGACACCACGACAACCACCTGGTTGCCGTTCCTCTTGGCATCGACGATTCGCTTGGCAACCCGCTTGATGCCCTCGGCATCGGCTACGGAGGAGCCTCCGTACTTCTGCACGACAAGGCCCACGTGCGCTCCTCGCTCAGTCATTACTGCGGTCGGCTCAGTTTAACGAGCAGCCCGGAATCGACCCGTCCCTACCAGATGGTGAGATGTCCCGCTCACCACCCGGTACGGCGTGTCGCTCCGAACTGCTCGTAGAGGGCTGTTGCCCAGCCGGGCCACGGGCACTCCCGTTTGTGTCCCAGCCCACACGATCGTGGCGGGTCGGGCGAGTCGGAGCAGTCAGTCGGGGTACGCGGAGGGGTCGGCGTGCGCCTGGGGCGTGCACCCGGGAGCGCCCAGGAGCGTGCGGGGGTGTGCGATCGGGGGCGGGGGCCTCCCACTCCCCCGCCCCGCGCAGTGCCCGTCGGGCGCGAGAACGCCGTCCGGGCGGGTGCGGTCCCCCGCGGCTCACCGGCGCGGCCTCGGGGACGGGAGGACCGGGCGGACGGCGGCCGAGCGGAGTTCGGCCATGCGGGCGGCGACGTCGACCTCGGGGCGGGGGCGGGCCAGGAACGTGTCCGGTACGTCGCCGGTCAGGCCCACCGCCTCGTCGCGGGCGATCGCCGCGCTGCAGTCGGCGCAGACGCCGTGGTCCAGCGTGGTGGTCGTCTCGTCCTCGTCGCAGAACAGGCACACGATCACGGACTCGATGACGTACTCGTCCAGCTGGTCGTTCTCGGGTACGGGGGCGGGCGTCGGCGGCATCTTGGTCTCCAGTCGCTTGCGAAGGAAGTGCCCGGCGGAGTGCACGGGCGTCGGCAGACTGGAGGTCAGGGCCCGGGTGATCTGTTCGCGGCCGGCGCCGCGCGCCAGCCACTCCCCGACCAGGTGTTCCAGCTGCACGCATTCGCCGTCGGAGAGCTGGAGCCGGGGTTCACGGCCACCGAGCCCGGCGAGGAGGGCGTACGCCTCCGAACGCGGGGCGCGCACACCGGGCTCCGGCTCCCGCTCCGGCTCCGTGCCCGCTGCGGTGGCGGTGGCGGTGGTGCTCGGTGCCGCCTCGGCAGGTTCCGCGGCTCGGTCCGTGCCCTGCGCCGCGTACGGCTCGGTGTGGGCGGGGGCGGAGGCGGAGGCGGCGGCGGCGGCGGAAGCGGACGGGGCTGCGGTGGTGGCGGCGGGTGTCGCGGAGGAGGCGGGTCCGGTTGTCGGTGCGGGTGCCGCAGCGGCGGGGGCCGGGGGCTGGCCCGGGGCGTCCAGGCCCCGGACGAACCGCACGTGGGCGGCCCACCAGTCGGCGTCGCGGGCGGTGCGGGAGAAGTACGTACGGGTCACCCAGCGCCTCCGGCCGTCGGCCTGGGCGAGGTGGATCCGGATGCGGCGGAGGTGGCCCGCCCGGGTCAGCCGGTCCAGCGCGCTGCGGCACGCCTGCTGCCCGTAGTCGGGCAGCTCCTCGGCCAGCACCTTGTAGCCGATCGCCGCGCCTTCGGGCAGCCGGTCGATGTACCCGGCGATGGCCGCCTCACGCGGCTCCAGCCCGGCGAAGTCGTCGGCGCGGCGCGGTGCTTGATCGGGGGCGTCGCGCTTTCCGTACCCGGCTTTCGCCATGGGGTGGGCGGGCGCGCGCAGTACGGCACTAAGGTTGGCGGCAGCCATGGGGATCCAGCCTTTCTAGCAGGCGGTCTCTTACGGTCAGACCCCGGTTGGTGTTGGTAGCACCGCCGGGGTTGTCCGTTTTACGGATTGTGGGTTGCTGGTCGTGAACCTAGAGCGCTTTTACGCTCCGACGCAACTCGGTCACCTAACGTCACGCGCGATCGAATTCGCGCAGTTTGGCGGGCTGTTCGGAACCTGGCCGGAAGACGGCCAAGGAAGGGAGGGAGGGTGGGTTGAACCCCACCACCCACTCCTTGGAAAAGGGCTCGAAGCACGAGGCTCGGAACTCGGAGCACGAGGCTCGGGGCCCGGAGATCGGAGCTTGAGCTTCGGGCGGACCTGCGGGAACGGCGGCGGGGAGATCCGCCGCCGTCCACCCCGACCGGGCGGTGGACCCGTCGTCCACCCCGACCGGACAGTGGGCCCGTCGTCCACCCCGACCGGACGGCGGGCCCGTCGTGTCCACCCGTCCCGCCCGGGGCGACTTCACCCCGCCGCCAGCGTCCCCGCGTCGAGCACCTGCGTGTTCTGCGCGGCCGCGACGCGCCAGACACCGTCGTCCTTGGCCAGCACGTAGGTCGGGGTTCCGGGAATCGCTTCGGGATGAGCGGCCATGAGGGCGGAGGGGTCCTCGCTGCCGTGGAAGACCTCGTCCAGGAGGCGGCCGTCGGCGCGTGAGACCGGGCGCTGACGGATCTTGACCGCCGCGATGTCGGGGCGGATGAAGAGGATCAGGTCGACCGTGTACGTGGCGGTCACCGGGGAGCCCGCTTGCGGCGGCAGCACCGTACGGGTGAAGGCGCTGATCTCCGGCAGGCCGGTCAGCCGCTTCCCGTGGGCCGTGGTCCAGAGGGCGTCCTCGCGGAAACCGTCGAGGAAGGCGTCGGGCAGCGCGTTCTGCTGGGTGTGCTCGACCCGTGCGACGAACGCGACGATGGCGTCGACGTCCTCCTGCGGGGCGGGTACGCCGAGGACGGTGGGGGCGGGGCCGGGGGCGGCGGGGTTGACGGGAGGCGTGGCACTCATGCGGAAGCTCCTTGTGCGAGGCGGTCCTTGAGCAGGCCGTTCGGCACGAGCGTCGTCGCTCAAGCGCGGTTGAGGTCAAGCAGGGACCGCCCCTCCCCAACGCGCTTGCCCTCAAGCCTGGTTGAGGTCCTAGCGTCCGCACCGTCCGACGAACGGTGATCCGGCGGACCTGACGGAACAGAGGAGCGCTCGAAGATGATGGTGGTGACCGGGGCGACCGGGAACATCGGCCGTGAGCTGGTACGGCAGTTGCACACGGAGGGGCGTGGGAGCGGCGTACGGGCGCTGACCCGCGACGCCGCTCGGGCCGGGGCGGTGCTGCCCGCCGGGGTGGACCTGGCGGAAGGCGATCTCGGGCGGGCGGATTCCTTGAAGTCCGCGCTGGACGGGGCGCGTTCGCTGTTCCTCATCGCAGGCGTCGGCGATGACGCCGGGATTCTGGACGCCGCGCGCGACGCGGGGGTGGAACACGTGGTGCTGGTCTCCTCCATCACCACCGTGACCCATCCACACCTCGGGCCGGCGCGGGCGAATCTCGCCGTCGAGCGCCGCCTGCGGGAGAGCGGGATGGCGTGGACCGTGCTGCGTCCCACGCAGTTCGCCTCCAACACCCTCTGGTGGGCGGAGGCCGTACGCGAGGAGTCCGCGGTCCGCGTTCCGTATCCGGACGTCGGGCTGCCCGCCGTCCACCCCGCCGACATCGCCTCGGTGGCCCGCGCGGCGCTGACCGGGCCGGGCCACCGGGGGCGGACGTACCCGCTCACCGGGCCGGCGCCGATCACCCCGCGCGAGCAGATCCGTGAGCTGGAGCGGCTGCTGGGCCGGAAGGTGGCCTGCGTCGGGATCACCCGGGAGGACGTCTACGGGCCGATGGCCGCGATGATGGGGGCCGAGGTGGCGAACAGCGTCCTCGACCTGATGGGCGGCGACGTCAACGACGCGCTGGTGGCCGTCCACGACACCGTCGCCCGGGTCACCGGATCACCCGCCCGCCCTTACCGCCGCTGGGCCGAGGAGAACGTTGACGCGTTCCGCTGACGGCCGCCGCCGAGAGCGACGCGGGGCGGAGGGGGCGCGCGGGTCCCGGCTCTTCCCGGGCCGGGGCCGCCCCTACTGCACCGGGCGCAGGCCCAGCGGGCCCGCGATCTCCTGGAGCATCACGCGGCCCGCTTCTTCCGCGAGGTCGTCGTCGCCCGGGTCCTGGTCGGTGTCCAGGCCGTCCAGTTCCGCGAGGGGCTGGCCCAGGCGGATGTGGGCGACCAGGGACTGGAGGGCGCGCAGGGTGGCGGAGGCGGTGGAGCCCCAGTTGGAGAAGTACGAGAACTGCCACCACCACAGCGCCTCGGCGGTGCGGTCGGCCTCGTAGTGCGCCAGGCCGTGGCCGAGGTCGGTGACCAGGTCGGCCAGGTCGTCGGAGATCCGGTGCGGGACCGGGGCCTTGCGGGGCTCGTACGGGTCGAAGACCTCGGAGTAGACGTCGATCGGCTCCAGCAGCGCCGCGAACCGCTCACGCAGGCCGTCCGCGTCGGGCTCCGCGCCGAGGTCCGGCTCGTAGCGCTCGTCGGGCAGGACGTCCTCGTACGCGCCGAGCCGGCCGCCCGCGAGCAGGAGCTGCGAGACCTGGAGCAACAGGACCGGAACGGCCTCCTCCGGCTCCTCGACCTTGGACACCTCCGTGACCGCGACGATGAACGTCTTGATCTGGTCCGCGATCTGGACGGCGAAGTCGCCCGGGTCCTGGGTGACGGAGTTCAGCGTGGCGTCAGACATCGAGGGGACCTCCCGTGGGCGCGGTCACAGACGGTGATGCGAACGATGAAGCGGACGGCGAAGAGAGCGTGACGGCGGGGCGCCGCGAGGCGGACGGCGGCGCGCCGACCGCCCTCCCGGGGGCGGACCGCAGGGGTGCGGCGGAGGCGCTAGACATCCAGCAGCCGCCTTCCCTCGAACGCCCGGCCCAGGGTGACCTCGTCTGCGTACTCCAGGTCGCCGCCGACCGGCAGACCACTGGCCAGCCGGGTCACCTTGAGGCCCATCGGCTTGACCATCCGCGCCAGGTACGTCGCGGTGGCCTCGCCCTCCAGGTTGGGGTCGGTCGCGAGGATCAGCTCCGTGATGGAGCCGTCCGCGAGCCGCGCCAGCAGCTCGCGGATGCGCAGATCGTCCGGGCCGACGCCCTCGATGGGGCTGATCGCCCCGCCCAGAACGTGGTAGCGGCCCCGGAACTCCCGCGTCCGCTCGATCGCCACGACGTCCTTGGGCTCCTCGACCACGCAGATGACCGCCTGGTCGCGGCGCGCGTCCCGGCAGATCCCGCACTGCTCCTGCTGCGCGACGTTGCCGCACACGACGCAGAACCGGACCTTGTCCTTGACCTCCAGGAGGGCGTGCGCGAGCCGGCGTACGTCCGTGGGCTCGGCCTGGAGGATGTGGAAGGCGATCCGCTGCGCGCTCTTGGGACCGACGCCGGGCAGCCTGCCCAGTTCGTCGATGAGGTCCTGAACCACGCCTTCGTACAACGGAACGCCTCTCTTCGCTTCCTGCTCCGTACCGTAGTGGGTACGGGTCGGTACCAGTAGGCCCCGGCGGGCCCGCCCGGATCCGGTGGGGTCAGAACGGCAGACCCGGGATGCCGCCCCCGCCGCCCAGACCCTGCGTCAGCGGGCCGAGCTTCTCCCGCTGGAGCGTCTGCGCGTTCTCGTTGGCCGCCTGGACGGCCGCGACGACGAGGTCGGCGAGCGTCTCGGTGTCCTCCGGGTCCACCGCCTTCGGGTCGATCACCAGGGAGCGCAGCTCGCCGGAACCGGTCACGGTGGCCCGTACGAGACCGCCGCCCGCCTGTCCGTCGACCTCGGTCCTGCCCAGTTCCTCCTGGGCCTCGGCGAGGTCCTGCTGCATCTTCTGGGCCTGCTGGAGGAGCTGCTGCATGTTGGGCTGGCCACCACCGGGAATCACGGTCACTCCTGGCATTTCGACGACGAATGTTTCGGTAAGCCGAGCCTACGTGCTCCCCGGGCACGGCGCTCCACCCGCCGGGGAGCAACTCTTTCGGGTGAGATTCGCGGACCGCCGTGAGCGCTCCTATACCTGACCAGCGACCCCCCGCAGGCGGGAATCCCGCGTTTTCGACCCCACGGCCCACCATTCGGCGGTAGGAAGGGCATGCACATCGACACGCGAGCGTGCCTGTGCGGTGACGCAGAGTTACCCCTCAGGGGTTTCGGGGATCTCGAAGGTCTCCCGGTCGCGCGGACCGCCCCCATCCCTCTCGGGGCCCGGCCGGAGGCCGGGTCCGGGCCCGATTCGGGGGAGCCCCACGCGTCCGTCCGTCCCGTCCGTCAGAGTGCAGAGGAGTGCCCCGGTGAGTCAGCCGGATATGCAGCCCGAGGGGCCGCCCCGCAAGGAGTCCGATGCGGGATCCGGTGAAAACGGAGTAGTGCATTCCGCTTCCGACGCCGGCCCGGGGCCCGGCCCCGGTTCCGCCGGGCAGAAGCGTGCCGCCGGCGGCCGAGGGGGGCGGGATCTGACCGGGCGCCCGTTCCCGCTCGGCGACTGGGGGGAGCCGGCCGAACGGCTCGACGAGCTCTACCGCTGGGTCGAGGCCGGGGCGCTGGACACCGCCGACTGGTATCTGAACGACCGCGTCTGGAAGCGGCGGGCCGCGCGGGGGCTGCGGATGGGCACGGCCGCCGGGGCGGTCGCCGGGGCGGCCCTGCCGCTGCTCGACCTGACCGGGGCGCTGAGCGGTTCGGCGGGCTGGGGCTATCTGTCGCTGCTGCTGGGGGCGGCCTGCATGGCCTGCGACCGGTACTTCGGCCTCACCTCCGGCTGGATAAGGAACCTGGCCACGGCCCAGGCGGTGCAGCGGCGGCTCCAGGTCCTCCAGTTCGACTGGGCGTCGGAGTGCGTACGGGAGGTGCTCGGCCCGACCGAGGGCACGGCCAGCGAGGCGACCGAGCGGTGCCTGGGGGTGCTGCGGCGGTTCTCGGAGGACGTGACCGAACTGGTGCGGTCGGAGACGGCGGACTGGATGGTGGAGTTCCGGGCCGGGCCCGCGCCGATGGGCATGCAGGCCCTCGCCTCCGGGAGCGCCGGGGGGCGCGGGGAGCAGGGGGCGGCGCCGGGGCGGTTCGCGATGCCGTCCGTGGCGGCGCGGCCGAACATGCCCCGGCAGCGGCCGCCGGAGTCGCCCCCTCGGTGAGAGGCGCCGGGGTCCTGCCTCTCGGTGAAAGGGGCCGGGGTCCTCTGCCCCTCGGTGGGAGGGGCCGGGCCCTGCGGGGGCGCTCTGGCGGGCCGGACGCCCCCGGAGCCCGGGACGCCCCCGGGCCGGACGGGCGGGACGCCGGTCGCCCCGGGTCGGACGGGCCGCGTGTCGGCAGTCCGGCCGCTCCGGGCCGGACGGCCCCCGGCGCACGGGTCGGCCTCGGGCCGGGCCGGCGGGACGCCGCCCAGCACCCGGCCACCCCGGTCACCCCACACCGGACGGGCGGAACGCCCCCGGCACCCCGGTCACTCCACGCCGCACGGGCCGGACGCCCCGCGCGGCAGCGGTCCGTAGTCGGGTCAGCTGAAGATGATCATCGAGCCCTGCGCCAGGCTGCGGGTCGCCGCCGCGTGGAGGCCGAGCCAGACGTGCCGTTCCCGGGCGAACGGGCTGTCGTCGTACGGGATCGGGGCCGCCGGCTCCTCCAGCGTGGTCGGCCCGGCGGGAGGCTGCGGGGCGGCCGGGGGGTTGGCCGGGTCGATGCCGATGGCCGGGGCGACGAACTGCAGCTCCCGCAGCAGCCCGTGCGCGGAGCCCAGCGGCCCGCCGCCGGCCAGGAGCGCGTCGTCGGAGAGCGGCGCCGGGAAGTCCACCGGCACGTACGCCCCGGCGTGGTCGTAGTGCCAGACCAGGTGCGACTGCTGCGCGCCCTGCTCGAACATCTCCAGCAGACGCTCGTACTCGCCGTCGAGACCCTCGACGGGGGTGACCGCGAGGCCGCTGAGCTGGAGCAGGTACGCCCGGCGCAGGAAGTGCAGGGCGTCGTAGTCGAAACCGGCCACGGGGGCGACGTCCCCGTTGAGGCCCGGCATGTAGGCGTAGACGGGGACGGGGGGCAGCCCCGCGTCGTTCAGCGCCTTGTCGTAGACGGCGATCTCTTCGGCGAACGGATTGTCGGCGCTGTGGCACAGCACGTCGACGAGGGGGACCAGCCACAGGTCACAGGCCACGAAGTCTCGCTCTCCAACGGGTTCGGCGATCGTCGGACCAGCGTAATGCGGGGCGAACCCCACGCACAGGGCCCCGGCGGCCACGGCCTCACGCCCGCGCGCCCGGCTCCCCCGGCGGTCGCGCCTCGGCGTCCCGGCTCTCCCGGGCCTCCAGCCGTTCCGCCCAGGCCAGCGCGTGGCCGTAGTACGCGTGCATCGCGGCCCTGACCTGCTCGCGGTCGCCGCGGCCGATGGCCTCGACCAGTTCCTCGTGGCCGAACCACAGCACGTCCTCGTCCACGCCGTCGCGGCGCAGCCGGTGCACGGCGAACACCCATGCCTGGACCCGGAGCCGGGTGAGGAAGTCGGCGAGGTAGGGGTTGCGGACGAACTGCCCGAGCTCCCGCCAGAACCTCAGGTCGTACCCGATCAGCACGTCGAGGTCGCCACCCTTCGCCGCGCGGACCGCCTCCGCCGCGCGCCGGCGGATCGGGGCGAGCGCCTCGGGCAGGATGGCGACCTGCTCGGCGGAGTCACGGAACAGGCCGTCGACGACGAGGGCGCGGGCCTCGGCCATCGCGCGGTAGTCGGCGACCGTGAACTCGCGTACCTGGAAGCCCCGGTGCTGGTCGGAGACGAGGAGGCCCTGCGCGGAGAGGTCGAAGAGCGCCTCGCGGACCGGGGTCGCGGAGACCCCGTACTGCTCGGCTATCTGCTTCACGGTGAAGGCCCGGCCCGGCGGCAGCCGCCCCGCGACCACCTCGTCCCGCAGGGCGTCCGCGATCTGCCGGCGCAGGGTGTTGCGCGTCACGCCTCCGCTCGGACTCATCCCGGCCCCCTCCGTACGTACGTCCCTGTCCGCGCCGCCCACCCCGTTCACCGGCTGTTTCCGGCCCGGGGCACCACTGGCTCGGGTCACCTTAAGCCAGACCCCCGCCGTGCCCGATTCCGGGCACGCCGGGGGTCGTACGGCTGCGTACAGGGGCGATCACCCGGAGTACGGAACGCGGGTGCGGAAGGGGTTCTACGCGCCCGTGCCCGCCTCCACCGTGTACCTGTCCGCGACGGAGAGGGCGGCGTCCAAGGCGGCGAGCCCTTCCGCGGCCTCGGCCTCGGAGACGTTGCAGGCGGGGACGGCGTGGGTTCGGTTCATGTTGATGAAGGGCCACAGCCCTTCCTTCTTCGCGGCCGCGCCGAAGGCCGCCATCGGGGCGTTGGCCTCGCCCGTGGCGTTGTACGGGACGAGCGGTTCGCGGGTCTCCCGGTCGCGGACCAGGTCCAGCGCCCAGAACGCGCCGAGGCCGCGCACCTCGCCGACCGAGGGGTGGCGTTCGGCCAGGTCGCGCAGGCCGGGGCCGAGGACCGTCTCACCGATCCGGGCCGCGTGCTCGACGACCTTCTCGTCCTCCATCACGCCGATGGTGGCGACGGCGGCGGCACAGGCCAGCGGGTGTCCGGAGTAGGTGAGGCCGCCGGGGTAGGGGCGGGTCTCGAAGGTGGCGGCGATCTCGGCGTTGATCGCGACGCCGCCGAGCGGCACGTAACCGGAGTTGACGCCCTTGGCGAAGGTCAGGAGGTCCGGCACCACGTCGAAGTGGTCGGCGGCGAACCAGGCGCCGGTGCGGCCGAATCCGGCCATCACCTCGTCGAGCACGAAGACGATCCCGTACCGGTCGCAGATCTCGCGGACGCCCGCGAGGTAGCCGGGCGGCGGGGTCATGATGCCGGCGGTGCCGGGGATGGTCTCCAGGATGATCGCGGCGATGGTCGGCGGGCCCTCGAAGGCGAGGGTGTCCTCCAGATGCTGGAGTGCGCGGGCGCACTCCTCGGCCTCGTTCGCGGCGTGGAACGGGGAGCGGTAGAGGAACGGGGCCCAGAAGCGGACGACGCCCGCCGAGCCGTTGTCGGAGGGCCAGCGGCGCGGGTCACCGGTGAGGTTGATCGCGGTGGAGGTGGCCCCGTGGTACGAGCGGTAGGCGGAGAGCACCTTCGTACGGCCGGTGTGGAGCCGGGCCATCCGGATGGCGTTCTCGACGGCCTCGGCGCCGCCGTTGGTGAAGAAGATCTTGTCCAGGTCGCCCGGGGTGCGCTCGGCGATGAGGCGTGCGGCCTCGGAACGCGCCTCGACCGCGAACGCCGGTGCGAAGGTGGCGAGTCTGCCCGCCTGCTCCTGGATCGCGGCGATCACCGTGGGGTGCTGGTAGCCGATGTTGGTGTAGACGAGCCCGCTGGTGAAGTCCAGGTAGCGGTTGCCGTCGTAGTCCCAGAAGTAGGACCCCTCGGCGCCGGCGACGGCGAGCGGGTCGATGAGGCCCTGGGCGGACCAGGAGTGGAACACGTGCGCGCGGTCCGCGGCCTTCACGGCCGCACCGGCCGCGGGGTCGGCGTACGGGGCATGAGGGGCATGAGGGGTCATGCGGCGAGCGTAGGCGGCGACGGGGTCCGCTCTCCATGGCCACGTTGTACGGCCTGGGGCGGATGGGTCGGCAGGGTGTCGCATTCCACCGGCATCCGTGGTCGTCCCTGCGGCACCCGTGGACACGCCTGCGGCACCCGTGGACACCTCTGCACCTATTGACAGCATGCTGTCGAACTGACAGCCTTCTGTCATAGAGCCGAGGAGGCCGTCATGACCAGCAGCAGCGCCAAGACCGTGCATCTCGCCGTCTACGACACCTTCGCCGACTGGGAGACGGGGCACACGACCGCCCATCTCACCCAGAACGGCTACACCGTGCGGACCGTGGGGCTCACCCGCGAGCCGGTGACGACCATGGGCGGCCTGCGCGTCCGGCCCGATCTGACAGTGGACGAACTGCGGCCGCGGGACAGCGCGTTGCTGATCCTGACCGGTGCGGCCGCCTGGGACACCGGCGAGGCCCTGGCCCCGTTCGCGCGGGCGGCCCGGGGCTTCCTGGACGCGGGGACGCCGGTCGCGGCGATCTGCGGGGCGACGGCCGGGCTGGCCCGGGAAGGGCTGCTGGACGACCGGGCGCACACGAGCGCGGTCTCCTTCTACCTCGCGGCGACGGGGTACGCGGGCGGCGAGCGGTACGTGGAGACGGACGCGGTCACGGACCCCGGGGCGGACGGGGGCGGGCGCCTGGTCACGGCCGGGCCGACGGAGCCGGTGGCGTTCGCGCGCGAGGTGTTCGCGCTGCTCGGGGTGTACGACGCGAAGAAGCTGGACGCGTGGTACCGGCTGTTCCACGACTCGGACCCGAGCGCGTACGAGGTGTTGCAGGGTGAGTGAGGCGGCGCGGGAGAGCGAGGGGGCGCGGGTGAGTGAGGCGGCGCGGGCGAACGGCGTCCCGTCCGCGCAGGAGTCGCTGAGCCGGGCGGCGGTGACGGCGTTCCGGCTGAACGGGCAGTTCCTTTCGGTGGCCGACGAGTTGGCGCGGCCGGCCGGGCTCACGTCGGCGTGGTGGCAGGTGCTGGGCGCGGTGCTGGTGGAGCCGCTGCCGGTGGCGGGGATCGCCCGGTCGATGGGGATCACCCGGCAGAGCGTGCAGCGGATCGCGGACCTGCTGGTCGAGCGGGGGCTCGCGGAGTACACGGAGAACCCGGCGCACCGCCGCGCGAAGTTGTTGCGGGTGACGGATGCGGGGCGCCGGGCGGTGGCCCGGATCGGCCCGCCCCACGCGGAGTTCGCCGCGCGGCTGGCGGGGGAGCTGGGGGTGGAGGGCCTGAGCGACGCGGTGGGCGCGTTGGAGCGGCTGTCGGAGGCGCTGGACACCCTGACGGGTGCGGACCGGGGCGGTTCCGGCCCGTCCGGCGCCCAAGGCGTGTCCGGCGTCCAAGGCGTGTCCGGCGGATCCTGACCGGGTCCACGACGCCTGGGGCGGCACCTGGGGGCCAGGAGCCGCCCCGAGCTTCGCCGGTTCCCCGGCGTCACACCATTCTCCGGCGTCACACCATGACGGGAAGGGACTCCAGGCCGCGGACGAGTCGGGTGCGCCGCCACTCCAGCCGGTCCGCCGGTACGGCAAGGCTGATCCCGGGGAAGCGGGCGAGCACCGCTCGGAACGCGATCTCCAACTCGGCCTTGGCCAGGGGCGCGCCGACGCAGCGGTGGATGCCGTGGCCGAAGGCGAGATGCGCGGTCGCGGTGCGGTCCAGGTCGAGCCGGTCGGGCGCCGGGAACCGCGCCGGGTCCCGGTTGGCGGCCCCGAGGGCGACCAGGACCGGAGCGCCGGCGGGGAGATCGGCGCCGCCGAGCGTGACGGGCTCCGTGGTGAACCTGAAGGTGGCCGTGCTCACCGCGGAGTCGTAGCGGAGCAGCTCGTCCAGCGCGGCGGGGATGTCCTGGGGGTTTCGCCGCACGCGGTCCAGTTCGCCCGGGGCGGTGAGGAGCGCGAGAAGCGCGTTGCCGAGGGCGTTGGTGGTGGTCTCGTGTCCGGCCACGAGCAGCAGGACGGCCAGGGAGACCAGGTCCTGCTCGCTCACGTCGTCGTCGGCGTCGCACGCCGTGATGAGCTGGTCGAGGAGCGAGTCGCTGGGGTCCTGTCGTCTGCGGGCGACGAGCCCGGCCGTGTAGGCGGCCACGGCGTGCGAGGCGGTGTCGACGACCGCGGGGTCTCCGGCCGCGAACAGCCGCGCGGACCAGCGCTGGACATCGGGCCGCTCGGCCTGCGGCACTCCGAGCAGCTCGCAGATCACGGCGACCGGGAGCGGTGCGGCGAGACCGGCCACGAAGTCGACGGGTCCTTCGGTGGGCCACTGGTCGAGCAGGCGGTCGGTGGTGCGGGTGATGAACGGGCGCAGCCGCTCGACGCTGCCGGTGGTGAAAGCCCTGGCCACCAGCCTGCGCAGCCGGGTGTGGTGGGGCGGGTCGCTGGCCAGCATGGTGTGGGCGACCGCGGGATGCGGTCGGCGCCGTGACTCCGCGCCCGCGAAGAAACGGGCGGTGTCCTTCGACAGCCGGGGGTCGGCGAGGGCCTCCCGGGCTTCCGCGTAGCCGGTGACCAGATAGCCGGGGCGGCCGCCGGAACCGGCCGGCAGCGGCTGCACCGGGCAGGCCGAACGCATGGCCGCGTAGGTCGGATAGGGGTCCCGGAGGAAGCGGGGGTCCTTCGTCGGGTCGGTCATGGCCTCGGGCTCCAACGGGTTCCGGCCGACTGCTGCCGGCACCACGCCTCGCGGTCGGCGCGGGCGTTCCGAGGCCGGCGCGTGGCGCCCTGACGATAACCGCTTCGCCTGCGGCGGCCCTGTGCCCCGGTGGGGCATCGGCGGCGGCCCGGATCGAGGAGCGCGGGCGCCGGGGGCGGTGCCGGGGCCGGGCTCGAAGGGGCGGGGCCGGAGCGGGGCGGTGCGACGGACGGGCCTGGCCGGCTCGAAGGGGCGGCCAGGGCAGGCCGGAAGGGAAAGCGTTGCCGGGGCGGGCTCGAAGGGGCGGGCCGGGGCGGGTGGCGGAACCGGAGCGCGGGGAGGTGTGTCGTAGAGAGGGACCGTGGCCCCGCCGCCCCAGCCCGGCGGGGCTATCCTCGTGCGGGCCGCAGGGGAGGAAGCGCACCATGGAAAAGCTCGGTCCCGACGACCCGCACCGCATCGGCGCGTACCGGCTCCTCGGCCGCCTCGGCGAAGGCGGCATGGGCCGGGTCTTCCTCGCCCGCTCGGACCGGGGCCGCACGGTGGCCCTCAAGCTCGTCCACGGCGAACTGGCCGCGCGCCACGAGTTCCGCGCCCGCTTCCGCCAGGAGGTCCGCGCCGCGCACCGCGTCGGCGGCGCGTGGACCGCGCCCGTACTGGACGCCGACACCGAGGCGCCCGTCCCCTGGGTCGCCACGGGGTACGTCGCCGGGCCCTCGCTCAACCGCGTCGTCTCCGGCCGCCCCGGCGCCCCGGTCACGGCCTCGGGGGCGTACGGGCCGCTGCCGTCGCGTTCCGTACGGTTCCTGGGGTCGAGGCTCGCCCACGCCCTCCAGCACATCCACGGCGCCGGGCTCGTCCACCGGGACCTGAAGCCCTCGAACGTCCTGATGACCATCGACGGCCCCCGGGTCATCGACTTCGGCATCGCCCGCGCCCTGGAGTCCGTGCACGACGGCGAGCTGACCCGCACCGGGGTCCTCGTCGGCTCGCCCGGCTTCATGGCCCCCGAGCAGGTGCGCGGCGAGCGGGTGACCACCGCGTGCGACGTGTTCTGCCTCGGCGCCGTCCTCGCGTACGCCGCGTCGGGGCGGCTGCCGTTCGGTACGGCGGAGAGCGGCGGGGCCCACGCGCTGATGTTCCGGATAGCCCACGAGGACCCCGATCTGACCGGGGTCTCCGAGGAGCTGGCCGACGTCGTACGGGACTGCCTGACGAAGGACCCGGGAGCGCGGCCCTCCACGGACGAGATCCTGGCCCGCCTGGGCGAGGCGGACCCGGAGGAACCGTGGCTGCCCGCTCCTCTCCTCGCCCAACTCGGACGTCATGCGGTGGAGTTGCTCGACGCCGAGGACCCGGAGCCGCCGATGGGCCGGGAGCGGCCGGAGGAGCTGGGTTCGCCGGAGGGCCGGGGGCCGCTGGAGGGTCCGGAACGGCCGGCAGCGGCGGGCGCCCCGGCGGCTCCGGAGGCCCCGCACCGCACGCAGACCACCGGAGCGTCCGCCGCCCCGCCCGCGCCGGGACCGGCGCCCACCCCGGCCCCGGGTCCGGCCTCGGGTCCGTACGGGCGGCCCCAGCCCTCGGCGTACGGGTTCCCCCAGCCGCACCACCCCACCCTGCCCGGCCCGTACACCACGCCCCCGCCGCACCCCCAGCCGTACGGTGGCGCGCACCAACAGCCGCTTCCCCCGGCGCACTTCGCGCCCACGCCTCCCCCGGCCGCCCGGGAGGGCCGCTCCTTCGGGGCCACCGTCGCCCTCATAGCCGTCGCCGTGGCCGTGGCGCTGGGCGCGGGCGGGTCGGTGTACGCCTTCATGAAGGGCGGCTCCCCGGGGAAGAACGCCTCCCCCGGCCCGTCGAAGTCCGCCACGGCGGGGGCCGGCGAGGGGGCCGTCCCGGGCGGCTACCTCGGGACGTGGTCGCAGACCGAGACCACCCAACAGGGCACGATCACACGGACATTGACGATCCGTCAGGGCAAGGTCGGCGGCCAGGTGCTCGCGCTCACCACCGAGGGGCCGCTCTCGGGCGGGGCCATGTACCGCTGCGAGTTCAGCGCCCCGCTCGCCGAGCGCCCCGGGCAGGACGAACCGGTCCGCCTCGGGCCCTCCACCGTCTCCTCCGGCGAACCCCTCTCCTCCTGCAGCCCGGGGCGGCCCACCGAACTGACCCTGCTGCCGGACGACACCCTGCGGCGGTCCACCCCCGGCCCCGGCAAGAGCCTGATCTACACCAGGGCCGACTGACTCCGGAACGGCGGCTCGGCGGTCACCCGGCGGCGGCGCAGCCATCGCCCCACGACGGACCGCACAGCACCGCAGCCGTCACCGCACGACAGACCGCACAGCACCGCAGCCGTCACCCCGCGACGGACCGCACGGCACCGCGGCCGTCACCCGGCGGTGCAGCGATCCCCCTGCGGCACCGCGCCCGCCTCGCGCTCCGGCGTGCGGAGCGCGCCCGTGATCAGCGCCGCGCCGCCCAGCAGCACCAGGACCACCACCATCGCGTTCCGCAGCCCCACGTGGTCGGCGAGGAAGCCCAGCGACGGCGGTCCGACCAGGAACGCCGCGTACCCCGCCGTCGAGACGGCCGCGACCCGGGCCGAGGCGTTCCGCACGCCCTCCCCCGCCGCCGAGATGGTCACCGGGAAGCCCAGCGAGGCGCCCAGCCCCCACAACACCACCGCCGCCCCGGCGAGCAGCGCGCTGGAGGAGAAGACCACCAGGGCCACGCCCACCGCCGCGATCACCGCGCTGGCCCGGACCACGGCCGCGGGCCCGTACCGCACCAGCAGCGGCCCGCCCGTGAACCGGCCCGTCGTCATCGCCACCGCGAACAGCATGAACGTCAGCGAACCGGCCGTCGCGCTCGTCCCGTGACCGTCCACCATCAGCAGCGGCAGCCAGTCGTTGGCCGAGCCCTCCGCGAACGCCATGGCCAGCACGATCAGGCCGATCAGCACCAGCCGCCGGTCCCGCCAGACCGCCACCTGCGCCCGCCACCCGCCGCCGCGCCCGTCGACGTCGGCGGCCTCCGGCTCCTCGCGCCCCGTCCCTGCCGGGACCGCCCGCACGGTCCACGCCCCGGCCGCCGCCACCGCGAGCGCGATCGCCGCCAGGTGCCAGCCGACCGGGAAGCGCAGCGCCGTCAGCCCCATCCCCAGCAGCGCGCCGACCACGGTCCCCAGGCTGAAGCAGCCGTGCAGCACCGGCAGGACCGGACGGCCCACGGCCCGCTCGACGGCCGCGCCCTCGATGTTGAACGCCACCTCCGCGAGCCCCATCCCGGCCCCGAACAGCGCGAGCCCGCCGAACACCCCGCCGGACACCTCCAGTGCCGCGCCCCCGGCGATCACCAGGAGCCCGGCCACCAGCAGGGCGGCCCCGAGGGTGATCACCGACCGCCCGCCGTGCCGGCGTACCAGACCGCCGGAGGCCAGCACCCCGGCCATGGACCCGATCGAGAGCCCGAACAGCACCAGCCCCATCGCCCCGGTGGTCACATCCAGCGCGTCCCGGACGGCCGGCGTTCTGGCCACCCAGGACGCCATGCTCACCCCGGTGGCGAGCATGAAGAGGAAGAGCGCGGCCCGCCAGCGGCGGGTGGTCGCGTCGATGACCTGCGGGTTCTTCACGGAATTGCCTCGGCAGACGGGATGGGTACGGGGGCGTACGCGGGGGAAGGGGCATGCAGGCGTACGATCGTACGCTTCAAGGCGTACGTTCGTACACTCCCATCCGCCGCTCTATGCTGCGACGAGCACCGAGCCGACCGAGGAGGGCGCCGCATGGCGACCGGGCGCACCGACCCCGAGCGGCGGGACCGCATCATCGACGCCGCCCTCGACCTCATCGTGGACGAGGGCGTCGCGGGCGTCTCGCACCGCAAGGTCGCCGCTCGCGCGGGCGTGCCGCTGGGCTCGATGACGTACCACTTCTCCGGGATGGACGAGCTGCTGCACGAGGCGTTCACCCGGTTCTCCGGCACGATCGTCGCCGTCTTCGAGGAGCGCCTCGGCGCGGCGGGCAGCCCCGACGAGGCGCGCGAGGCCGTCGCCGACCTCGTCCACCACCTCTCCGGCGGCAACCAGCGCGAGCTGATCCTCACCCACGAGCTGTACACCCTCGCCGCCCGCCGGCCCGCCTACCGCGAACTGACCCGCACCTGGATGAGCCGCAGCCGCCGTGCGCTGGAGTGGCACTTCGACCCGGCCACCGCCCGGCAGCTCGACGCCCTCATCGAGGGGCTGTCCATCCACCGCGCCCTGGAGACCGAGCCCCACGAGCGCGCCCTCACGGTCGAGGCGATCGCCCGCATCACCGCGCCCCACGCGTAACACCCGTCGCCCCGGGCGGACTTGCCGAAGTCGTCGGAGGTCGGCAAGTCGCACCGGGTTGCTGTCCCTCCACGCCCTCGGCCTGTTGCCATGGTGAGGTCGCTTTCCTCTGTGGAGAAGGGAGTTCTCGCGGGATGCGGACCACAACACTGGGCAGGGACGGGCCGGTCGTCGGGCGGCTCGGGCTGGGCGCGATGGGACTCTCGTACCGCTACGCCCCAGGGCTGCGCGACCGGACCAAGGCGGTGTCGCTGGTCCAGGAGGCGGTGGACCTCGGGGTCAACCTCGTCGAGACGGCCGGGGCGTACGCGGCCGGGGAGAACGAGCGGCTGATCGGCGAGGCCATCCGGGGCCGGCGGGACGAGGTGGTGCTCTGTACCGGCGGCGGGCTGCTCGGCGATCCCGACGGCGGACTGCGGCCCGCGGGCTGCCCGCAGGCGCTGCGGGACGCGGTGGACGAGAGCCTGCGCCGGCTGCACGTGGACCACATCGACCTCTATCTGCTGCGCCGCGTCGACCCCGGCGTACCGCTGGAGGAGAGCTGGGGCGCACTGGCCGAGCAGGTCTGGGCGGGCAAGATCCGCATGCTGGGGCTGCCCGTCGTCACCGTGCAGGAGGCGCGCGACGCCGAAGCCGTGCACGAGGCGGCGGCGATGGCCGCCGAGGTGTCGCTGTTCACGCGGTGCGGCCTCGACGACGTCGTGCCGTACGCGGTGGAGCGCCGGATCGCCCTGCTGGCCGGGGCCCCGCTCGGGCGCGGGCTGCTGGCCGGTCCGTTCTCCCGCCACGACGACCTGCCCGCGGACGACTGGCGGCGCACCCAGCCCCGCTTCGCCCCCCGGGCCATCCGCCACAACTACGCGCTCACGCAGGCCGTCGGCCAGGTGGCCGCCCGGCACGGGGCGACCCCGGCGCAGGTCGCCCTGGCGTGGCTGCTGCGGCTCGGCGACCACGTGGTGCCGCTGCCCGGCACGCGGGCGTCGTACCACCTCGCCGAGAACCTCGGCGGCGACCGGGTGCGGCTGACCGAACAGGACGTCACCGACCTGGAGTTCCTGCCCTACCCGGCGGGCGCACCCGAGGCGTGAACCGCGCCCGGCCCGCCGCCGCACCGCCCTTCCCCCTTCTCCATCTCTTACGGAGTTCCTGACATGACCACCTCTCTGGTACGGCAGGTCCTCCCGCGGCCACGGCCTCGGGCGGCGACGACCGGCGTCCACGGAACCACCGCGACCGGGTTCGCCCCGGTGCGCCACTCCTTCGAACGGGCCTGCCGGGAGGCGGGGCCGTCCCACGCCCAGGGCGCCGCGCTCGCCGTCGTACGGGACGGGGAGCTGGTCGTCGACCTGTGGCACGGCACGGCCGACCCGGTCACCGGCGCCCCGTGGACCGGCGACACCCTCGTGCCGGCCATGACGGGCTCGCACGCCGTCCTGGCCACGGCGGTCCTGCTCCTCGCCGACATGGGGGCGCTCGCCCTGGACCGGCCGGTCGCCGACTACTGGCCGGAGTTCGCGATGCGCGGCAAGGGCAAGGTGACGCTGCGGGATGTGCTGACGTTCACCGCCCGGCTGCCGGGCATGGCGGCGGGGCTCGACCAGCGGGACGTCGAGAACCCGCGCATGATGGCCGCGCTGCTCGAACTGCACAGCCTGGAGGAGGACCCGCGGGCGGGCGGGGTGCTGCACGGGCCGTGGACCGCCGGGTGGATCGTCGCCGAGGTGGTCCGCCGGGTCGACGGCCGCGACCTCGACCTGTTCTTCCTGGAGGAGATCGCCGGTCCGCTGGGCCTCGACGTCCACTTCGGCCTGGTCCCCGACCAACTGCCGCACGCCGCCCGGATCTCGTACGACCCCGGCTTCCGGGCCCGCTTCTCGGCGCCGGACGGCGGGCCGGACGACGGCGCGGCGGACCTGTTCGGGCGGGTGTGGGACAACCCGTCGCCGTTCCCGGCGGACGTCGGGGTGTGGAGCCGGACCCGGCGGCGGTACGCGATCGTGCCCTCGCTCGGGGCGTACGCCTCCGCCCGGGGCCTCGCCCGGCTCCAGGGCGTCCTGGCCGCCGACGCCGTACGCGCCCCGGGCGAGGAGCCGCTGCTGCTGTCGCGGCGCACGCTCGACCAGGCGCGGAGCTTCTGGGTCGAGGGGCTGGACCCGCTGCTCGGCGGGGTCAGCGCGTACGGCGAGGGGGGCCTGCAACTCCTCGACGAGGGCCGCTGGCCTACGGTCCGCGCCGGGGCCTTCGGCCACCAGGGGCCCGGCGGCGTCGCCTTCCAGGCGTGGCCGCAGGCCAGGACCGGGGCGGCGTGGGTGCGCGGCCGGCTGACGGCGGCCCCTGGGGCGCGGGTGCTGGACGACGTGGCGGACGCGGTGGAGCGGGCGGCGCGGGACGGCTCCTGAGGGCGCGGCGACCCGTGCGCCCCGGGCCGTCCCCGTACCGGGGCGGTCCGGGGCGGACGCCGTCCGCCCGCCGGGGTGTCCCCCCGCGAACGGAGCACGGGGCGCCGCGGCCCCGGTCGGCAACTCATCGAGCCTTCAGCCCTGTTGACCCGGGCGCGCCTGAACTCTGCACCCCTACCGCGAGGTCGAGCGGCTCCCCTGCCGGCCGGTCACCCGGTGCTCGGGCACGTTCCGGCCAGATCCGGGGAGGCGGTCCCCTCAGGTCCCCGCTCCGGTCCGTCCGCCGCGAGGCCGTGCAGGACGACGTCCCACACCGAGTCCCACGCCGCCTCCCACGCGGTGTGCCGGGCCGCGCCCCGCGCCGCGCCGTGGGCGGCCATCGCCCCCTCCGCGAGGTGCGACAGCATCGCCACCGCGTCCTCGGGGGCCACCCCGGGGCGGAGCCGGCGGGCGCTATGGGCCCGGTCGAGCTGGGTGCGGAGCACGGGCAGCCAGATCTCGGTCAACGGCGGTGCGTCCTCGGGCGCGTCGGCCTCCAGCCTGCGGGCGGCGCGGACGAAGGGGTCCTCGTGCGCCAGCCGGACCAGTGCGCCGACGAGGGTGCGCAGCTCCCTCAACGGGTCCACGCAGGGCGGGAGTTCTTCCAGGCAGACTGTGAAGCGGGCCGATCCCGCCGTGCGCACCTCCTCGGCCAGGGCGGTCTTGTTCCGGAAGTGGAAGGTGAGAGCGCCGATGGAGGTCGCGGCCCGCCAGGCGACTCCCTGGAGGGAAGCGCCCTCGTAACCGCGCTCGGCGAACTCGTCGGCCGCCGCCTCCAACACGGTCCGGCGCGTCCTGGCCGCCCGTTTCTGCATGCGCCTTCTCCTTGGACCTCGGCAAGTAGTCGTTCTCTCCCCCTAGAAATATAACGAACATTCTCTATGTTTGTTAGTCTGCTGAGCGACGCTCACCTGGGAGGGACCCGCAGTGACGACGATGCACGAAACCGACTTGACGGCGAGCCGGCCGCTGGGCGACCTGCCCCGGCTCCTGTTCGGCCATTTGCACCGCTCCGACCAGCAGCGTTGGGGCCATGTGTACTTGCAGGGGCTGCTGCGCACGCACGGCAAGAAGACCGTGCGCCGCATGGCGGCCGTCGTGACCGGCTCGGAGGCGGCCTCGACGTCGCTGCACCAGTTCGTCAACGCCAGCCCCTGGGAATGGGGCCCGGCGCGCGGCGAGTTGGCCCGCTGGGCCGCCCGCTCACTGCCCGTGCGCTCCTGGACCCTGGCGCCGGCCGTCCTGCCCAAACGGGGCAGCCACTCGGCCGGGGTGCACCAGCGCTTCCTGCCGGAGTCGGGCCGTACCGTCAACTGCCAGCTGGGCATGGGCCTGTTCCTCGACGTCGGACGGGCCCACGTCCCGGTCGACTGGCAGCTCTTCCTGCCGCCCCGCTTCCTGCGCGACGAGGCCGAACGCGACCGGGCGAAGATCCCGGCGACAACCCGGCCCCAGCCGCTGTGGGACCAGGCGCTGTCCCTGGTACGGGAGATGACCTCCTGGTCCGGCGGGCACACGGCCCCGGTGGTGGCGGATCTGACCTCCCTGTGCGACACCACCCCGCTGACGCAGCGGCTCCAGGGCAGCGGACACTCCTTCGTCCTCGCCGTTCCGGGCCAGACCGCCCTCGGCGGGCCCGAAGTCCCGCCCGGCGAGCGGGAGTCGGCGCGCGCCGTACTGCTGCGCCGGGGCGTCCGGCACCCGGCGGGGGCGGGCCGGCAGGTCATCTCGTACGAGACGACGGTGCGCGGACTGCGACCGGACGGCGAGCGCGATCTCGGGCCCGGGCGGCTGATGGCCGAGTGGGACGCGGCCACCGGCCGGCCGGGGCGGATCTGGCTCACCAACATCACCGACCGCCACCCGGCCGAACTGCTGGAGCTCGCCCGCTCGCCCCGGGGGGCGCGGAACGCGGTCCGGCACATGGGTGAGGATTTCGGCCTCCTCGACTTCGAAGGACGCTCCTTCCCCGGATGGCACCGGCACATGACCCTCGTGTCCGCCGCCTACGCCTGCGCCACCCTGGAGGGCATGACCCCCTGACGCCATTGCTTGCCTATACAAATAAATATCGGCCAGGGAGCCCTCCCGCGCTCCCCGACCCTCCCCAGATGATTGCACAGGCATGTATCTTGGTGTCATCGCAGTCGAGAAGGGGAGCTGTTCCATGACGATCAACCAACAGCCACGCGCCGCCTCCGATCAGGCCATGTGGGAGGCCGTCCTCGGCCTGCACACCTTCGTGGAGCGCCAGCTCGCACACACCCTGCAGCGCCGCTACGGCGTCGGCCTCTCGGAGTACCGCGCCCTGGAGGTGCTCACCCAGGCCGAGAAGGGCGAGTGCCGGATGCAGGAGCTCGCGGACCAGATCGGACTGGGCCAGAGCTCGGTGACGCGCCTGGTGGGACGGCTGGACAGCGCCGGATACGCCTACAAGGACAGCTGCGCCGACGACAAGCGCGGCGTCTTCGCCGTCATCACCGAGGAAGGCCGCAAGCGCTACCAGGAAGCCCGTGCCACGTACGCCGACGTCCTCAGCTCGGCCCTCAACACCGCGAGCGCCGACGACCAGCTCGCCAGGGCGGTGCAAGCGCTGCGCAGCGCAGCCTGACGAGATCGCGCCAGACGGCGGGAGGCGCCCGGGGTGACCCGGGCCTCCCGCCGTCTTTGCATGTTCGGGCCTCCACAGCGGCCTCGCACGAACCGACAGAGCTGTGACCCAGGTCACAACAGTGGCTAAAGTATTTGCTTGACCATGCAAATGAAGGCCCGTAGATTCTTCCTCGTAGCCGGACCGGCCGCACCAGCCGATCCAGCCGCACCAGCGAGCACAGCCACATCTGTGGGGCCGGTCGAACCAGCCAGAACGGACGCACCGGCCAGATCGCCCAACCACCAAGGGGGACCGTTGCCTTCGCCTCGCCTCTTGCAGGCATTCAGCAGACACGTGCAGGAAGATCCCGGCCGCACCGCGCTCGTCGCCGGCGGCGCCCGGGTCAGCTACGCGGACCTGGAGCAGCTGGCCCGCCGGACCGCCGCGGACCTGGACGCCGTCGACCGCACGGACGTCCGCGCCCTGTGCGTACCGGCCCACAAGTCGCCGGAGACCATCGCGCTGCTGCTGGCGGCCTGGCGGCGGGGGATCAACACCCTGGTCCCCTCCCCCGGTCTCGGCGCCGCCGCGCTGGCCACGCTCACCGCCCAGGCGCACGGCCCGCTGACCGCCGTCGCGGTCCCCGGAGGCGGCGCGATCCTGTCGCGGGAGGAGAGCGACCCCGCGCTCGCGGACGGATTCAGCGCCCCGGACCCCGAGGAGTCGCTCCTCACCCTCACCACCTCCGGCTCCACCGGCGTACCGAAGCTCGTCCCCATCCGCACCGACGCCTTCGACCGCTTCGGCGACTGGGCGACGGAGAAGTTCGGGCTCGACGCCGACGCCCGGAGCCTGAGCTTCTCGCCGCTCAACTTCGACCTGGCCCTCCTCGACGTCTGGACGGTCCTGGAAGCCGGCGGGACCGTGGTCCTCGCCGACGCCGGGGCCAGCGGGGACGCCGCCTACCTGCGGGCGCTGACCAGCGACAACGACGTGACCCTGGTCCAGGGGGTGCCCCTGCTGCACCGACTCCTCGCCGCGGACGGCGCCCGCTACCCCTCGGTCCGCACGGTCGTGTTCACCGGGGAGTCCGTCTCCGAGCAGGGGCTGCGCGACACGTTCGCCGCCTGTCCGGCCGCCCGCTTCCACAACGTCTTCGGCTGCACGGAGACCAACGACAGCTTCATCGAGGACATCGACCCGGACGCCTTCGTGCACCCGCTGCCCATCGGCGCCCCGATCGAGGGCACCGAGGCGGTCCTGCTCATCGAGGGACCGGACGGCACCGAGGTCCTCCAGGGCCCCGGGACCGGCGAACTGCTGGTCCACACCCCCTTCCAGACCTGTGGATACCTCGAACAGGCCCGTAACGCCCACGCGTTCATGCCCGACCCGCGCGGCGGCGGCGCCATGTTCTACCGCACCGGCGACCTGGTCCACCGCGACGCCGACGGACGCCACTTCCTCCAGGGCCGTACCGACTTCCAGGTCAAGGTGCGCGGCGTGCGCACCAACACGCTGGAGGTCGAGACCGTCCTCGGCGCCCACCCGGACGTCGTCGAGGCCTGTGTCGTCGCCCTGCCCTGCCCCGAGGCCGGCACCCGGCTGCACGCCGAGGTGGTGCGCCGGGACGGGACCTCCCTCAGCTCGCTGGGACTGCGGGCGTACGCGGCGAAGCACCTGCCGCGCCACGCCGTGCCCAGCTCGGTCGCGCTCGCCGGCACCCCGCTGCCGAAGACCCCGACCGGCAAGCCCGACCGCAACTCGATCAAGAAGACCCGACTGAACGGAGACACGTGATGAGCACCACCGCCACCGACCCGATCCGCGACTACATCGTCCAGGAATTCCTCGCCGGCGAGGACGCCGCGGACCTGACGGACGACTTCGACCTGATCGAGAGCACCGTCGTCAACAGCCTCGGCCTGGTCCGCCTCATCTCCTGGATATCGGAGACGTACGGCATACCGGTGGACGACATCCCGCTGGAGCCGGCCGCCTACCGCACCCTCGCGGACATCCGCCGCTTCGTCTCCGAGGCCGCCCCGGCCGCGGTCTGACCGACCGCCCCCGCACTCCGCGTAACCGCCCCCCACACGCGGCGCACCAGCACGGCACGAGTTGTACCCGCACCACCTGCACACACGTCCGGAACACAACTGATGACAGGAGTTCTCCCATGATCGTCCGTTCTCTCTCCGACGTCCCCGCGGTCGAGTGGGGCAGCGGCACCAGCCACCGCCTCCTCACCGAGCAGGACGGGATGGGCTTCACCGTCTGCGAGACGCTGGTACGCCAGGGCACCTCCAGCGCGCTGCAGTACCTCGGCCACCTGGAGGCCTGCTACTGCATCGGCGGCTCCGGCGAGGTCGTCACCACCGACGGCACCCGCCACAAGATCAAGACCGGGACCATCTACGCCCTGGACAAGAACGACGCCCACCACCTGATCGCCTCCGACGACGAGGACCTCCTGCTCGTCTCGGTCTTCAGCCCCGCCCTGCGCGGCGACGAGAAGCACTCGCTCTCCGACGACGGCTTCTCCCGCTACTGATCCGCACCCCGGCTCCCCCAGCGTCCGCGACCGGCGAAAGGCAAGGCAGAGCACCCATGGCAGCAGAGAACGACACGGACACCTACGGCCTCACCGCGCCGTACGCCGACGAGCTGAACGACGACGTCACCCGCTGGGACCGCGCCGGCGAGTTCCCGCACGAGAAGTGGAAGCCGCTCCAGCGCTCCGGCCTCTTCACCCTCCCCTTCGCCCCGGAGCACGGCGGCGCGGGCCGGACGCTCACCGAGACCATGGCCGCGCTGGAGGGCCTCGGCCACACCAGCCGGGACGCCGGCCTCAACTTCTCCGCCTCCACGCAGATCGTCAGCGTCGGCATCCCGCTCCAGGCGTTCGGCTCCGCGGAGCTGCGCGAGCGCTACCTGCCGCGGGTCACCTCGGGCGAGGCCATCACCGCGCACGCCATCACCGAACCGGGCCACGGCTCGGACGTGATGAACATCCGCACCACCGCCGTCCGCGACGGCGACGACTACGTGCTCAACGGCGGCAAGCTGTTCATCACCAACGCCCCGGTCGCCGACCTCTTCCTGCTGTACGTGCGCACCGGCAAGCCGGGCGCGTTCGGGCTGAGCACCTTCCTCGCCGAGCGCTCCACCCCGGGCCTGACGGTCGGCGAGCCGCTGGACACGATGGGGCTGCGCACCTCCCCGATCAGCGAGGTGACGCTCACGGACGTCCGGCTGCCCGTCGCGAACCGCCTCGGCAGCGAGGGCGCCGGCTTCCTGATCATGGATTACGTGATGAAGCGGGAGGTCCTCTTCTCCTTCGCGGTCAACCTCGGCGAGATGACCCACCGCCTCAAGCGCGTCGTCGAACACGCCACCACGCGGCAGCAGTTCGGTGCCTCGATCGGCAAGAACCAGGCCGTCGCGCACAAGATCGCCGACATGCGGATCGCGGTCGAGACCGCCCGCAAGTGGCTCTACGACACCGGCCGCAAGGTCGAACAGGGCAAGGACGCCTCGCTGGACGTGGCCGCCACCAAGATCGTGGTCAGCGAGGCCAACCAGCTCACCGCCCGGCACGCCATCCAGATCTTCGGGGCCCGCGGCTACCTGACCGACACGGGCATCGAGCGCGAGCTGCGCAACGCCACCGCCGGCTCCATCTACTCCGGCACCAACGAGATCCAGCGCAACTGCATCGCCGCCCTGATGGGCCTGTGACGAGAGGCAACGCCATGACCGAGACCCTGACCGAAGCCACCTCCGCGCAGCCGGCCGCCGGCGCCGCGGCCGAGCGGTTGACCGCCGAGGACCTCGCCCGCCTCACCGAGGCCACCGACTTCCTCGACCACCGGCACCCGACCGTCCGGGCGTTCGTCGACAAGGCCCTCAAGGGGACCGACCGCGAGACCGCCGGACCGGTCGAGCTCGCCGTCACCCTCTACTACGCGGTCCGCGACGGCATCCACTACGAGGTCTACGGCGCCGACCTGTCGCCCGAGGGCCTGCGCGCGTCCAGCATCATCACCGGCGGCAAGGGCTTCTGCCTGCACAAGTCCGTGCTGTACGCGGCCTGCTGCCGCGCGGTGGGCATCCCGGCCCGGCTGCACTACAGCGACGTCCGCAACCACCTGGCCTCCGACCGGCTGCGCTCCTACATCGGCGGGGACGTCTTCTTCCACGGCCTGGCCACCGTGTACCTCGACGGCCGCTGGCTCCAGGTGACCCCGGTCTTCAACAAGCTGCTGTGCCGGCTGTACGGCATGACCCCGCTGGAGTTCGACGGCCGCTCCGACAGCCTCTACCACCCCTTCGACGCGCAGGGGCGGCAGAGCATGGAGTTCCTCACCGACCACGGCGACTTCGACGACGTCCCGTACGCGTTCGTGATGGAGAACATGCGCCGCAAGCACCCGAAGTTCCTCGACGAGGGCGGCACCGGCACCGTGAGCGGCGGCTCGCTCGCCGACGAGGCGACCGCCTGACCCCGGGCCCGGCACCGCCCCCGGACCCGCACGCGCCGCCGGGCCCGCACCCCCGTTCGTCCCCGCACGCCCCGTTCGCCCCCGCACACCCCTTGGCACCGGCACCCCTTCCGTACCCGTACGCCTTGCGTACCCGCACCCCCTTCCGTACCCGTACGCCCCCTCGTACCGGCGCCGCCGGCGGAGGTCCGTACCGGCATTCCCGCAGAAGAACGGCAGAAGAAGAGGAGAGGCACCCCATGACGCAGTTCCAGGCCCGTGAGGACGGCTGGGGCGCGGTCGCCCGCGTCGGCGTCGTCGTTCCGCACGCGGACGTCGGGCCCGAGTCCGAGCTCCAGGCGATGGCGCCGCGCGACGTCTTCATCCACGGCTCCCGCGTCCACTTCGGGGCGATGCGCCCCGGCGGGGAGATGGACCCCAAGATCCCGCACGACCCGGTGCGCGCCTTCATCGACCCGCCCTTCATCGACGACGCCGTCGAGCTGCTGGCCGCCTCCCCGCTGGACTCCATCGCCCTCGGATTCACCAGCTCCTCCTACGTCCTGGGCGCCGACGGCGAGCAGAAGCTGTTCGAGCGGCTCGCCGAGCGCACCCGCGGCATCCCGCTCACCGGCACCGCGCACGCTGCCGCGGCCGGCTTCCGCGCCCTGGGCGCCGAGCGGATCGCGCTGGTGAACCCGCCGTGGTTCGACGACGAGCTGTCCGCCCTGGGCGCCTCCTACTTCGGCGAGCGCGGCTTCGACGTCGTCCACCACGCCCCCTGCGGCCTCCCCAGCAACCAGAAGCTGATCACCCCGGAGGCGCTGGTGAAGTGGATCGAGTCCGACGTCGCCCCGCACCGCCCCGACGCCGTCCTGGTCGCCGGCAACGGCATCCGCGCCGTCGGCACCATCGCCGGCCTGGAGGAGACCGTCGGCTTCCCCGTCCTCACCGCGAACCAGGTGCTGTTCTGGCACGCGCTGCACGCCGCCGGCGGCAGCGGGGCGGCCGCGCGGATCACCGACTACGGCGCCCTGTTCCAGGTCGTCCCCGAGGCCGGGAGCGTGGCGCGATGAGCCTGCTGCCCGCGTACGGCTACCAGGCCGCCGTGCAGGAGACCTGCGACACGCCGGAGTACCACATCCCGCTCGTGTGCTGGCACGACGACGACACCGGGGTGCGCGGGATGGTGCTGTACCGCGGGGCGCTGCGCCCCGCGGAGCAGGTACCGGGGTTCCGGCGCTACCTCGCCTCCGAGGACCTGGGGCAGTACGCCACGACCGGCCCGTGGCCGCTGCTCGCAGCAACCGCCTGATCCGACCCGTGGCGGGGGCCGGCCGGGCCCCCGCCGCATCAGGAGCCGTATCGACATGACACACGACTTCACGTGGTCCGACGCGCCCCCGGGCGAGGTCCTCGATCCGGTCGGCATCTGGATCGTCCGGGCCCCGGCCGGGCAGCGCCTCCCGCCCGACGGGTCCGCGCCCCCGTGGCTGGACGAGAAGGAGCGCAGCCGGCTGGCGTCGATCCCGCAGCAGTCCGGCCGCGAGTCCTACGCCTTCGCGCACTGGGCGCTGCGCAGCGTGCTCGGATCCTCGCTCGGCTGCTCCCCCGGCAGCGTCGGCTTCCTGCGGCAGCCCTGTCCCGGCTGCGGCGGGGCGCACGGGCGGCCGGCCATCCGCAGCCCGGCCCCGGATCCGGCCGGGGAGCCCCTGGAGTTCTCGATGTCGCACAGCGGGGACCACGTCGCCATCGCGGTCGCCGAGGCCACCATCGGCATCGACATCGAGTCCTGGCCGACGCCGGAGTCGGTCGCCGGCTACCTGCCGTTCCTCCACCCCAGGGAGCAGCAGTGGCTCGGCGGCCGCGCGGGCGACGAGCTGGTCCGGGACTTCGCCCGGCTGTGGACCCGCAAGGAGGCCATGGCCAAGGCGACCGGGCAGGGGATGGCCGCCGTCATGAACCGGCTGGACCTCACCGGCCAGCCGCTCGGCTGGCGGGTGCGGCAGCTGCTGGCCCCGCCCGGGTACGAGGCCAGCTTCGCGGTCCCGGCCTCGGTGCACGTATCGGTGACGGTGTACGAGGAACTGCCGCAACCGATGCCGGAGTTGGCCCGGGCATGAGCACGCGGCAGGGCCGGTCCGGGGCACGAGCGCACCGGAGCCGGCCCGGGCACGAGCGCGCGGCGGGCGGTCCGTGTCTCCCTTCCGGGAGGTACGGGCCGCCCGCCGCGTCATGCCGCGGGGGGCGTCAGTGGACGGTCACATCGGCGGTGAAGACCTGGACCCCGTGCTGCTCGACGCGGAGGGGGATCCGGCGCCGGCCCGTACCGGCGGAGACCGGCTCCCCGGCCACGACGACGGTGGGCGCGTCGAACTCGACGTACCGGATGAAGTCCGTCTTCATCCCGATGACCGCCGCGCCGGGGCCGGCGACGTCGTGCGCCGCCTGCCGCGCGGCCTCCAGCAGCAGCATGCCGGGCACATGGTCCACCACGTGGTCGAAGAGCACCGGGTGGGAGGGGTCCACCCGCAGCAGCCACCGGCCGGGGCGCTCGCCGCCCAGCGCCGGGGAGAGCACCACGTCCTCCACCCGGTCGCGGCCCACGCGGTGCGGCTCCACCGGCGGCCCGACCGGCAGGCAGCCCTCCTGGGCCGCGTCGAGGTCCGCGTAACTCCCGCGCAGGCGCCGGTAGATGGCGGCGGGCTGGTTGTTGAAGCGGGTGTGCGCGATGCCCATCAGCCGCTTGCCCAGGTAGACGTCGATGTCCATCGTCATCCCGGCGAACCGGGCGCCGCGCCGGATCACGTCCGAGCAGGACACCACCATGCGCACCTCGTCCTCGCCGGTGGTGACCAGCGAGGCGAGCGGCTCGACGGCGAAGCTGAAGTCCTCCCACGCCTGCTTGTACTCCCGCGGCACGTCGTGCACGGCGTGGGAGAGCAGCGGGACGGTCTGGCGCACGGTCTCCGCGAGCAGCAGCGGGTCGTACGAGCCCCCCGCCGACCGGTAGAAGTCGTGGCCCTTCGGCCAGCGCGCCGTGACCACGTACTGGTTCGGGCTCGCCTCTAACCAGGACGTGAGCAGGACTTCCTCGCCCCGAAGCTTGTGCACCTGCCACTGGTGCACCTGCGACTGCTGGACCGGTCTCGCGTCACGGCTCAGAACAGAAACAGACAACTTGGCCCCCCAAGGTCGACGGTTGACGCGGGGTGACCGGAGAGCGATCGGTGATCAGCTCTCCGCGGCCCCGCTCCAAAAATAATGTTCCTTTTGTTTTCTCAAGTCAAGGGGGATCCTCCCGTCGATATTCCCTCGGGGCGATCTGATCGCAAAACCAACTCGACTACCACATAACGGACTTGCCTATCCCCCTGTTCACCTGGCTAACATAAGGAGCATTCTTTTTGGGAAGGTGAGAGTCATGGCACAACCGAAACAGGAGCGGGCGGAGCAGACCCGTCGCGCCCTCCTGACCGCGGCCGCCGAGGTCTTCGACGAGTTCGGCTACGCGGGAGCCAGCATCACCCGCATCCTCAAGCGAGCCGGCGTGACGGCGGGAGCGCTCTACTTCCACTTCGGCTCCAAGGAGGACCTGGCGAAGGCGGTGATGAACAGCCAGCCGGAGACCCTGGTGCCGCTGCTCGCCGCCGGCGGCCTCCAGCGGCTCATCGACCTCACCCTCGTCTGGTCCTGGCAGCTCCAGCGCGACCCGCTGCTGCGGGCCGGCGTCCGGCTGACCAACGAGCAGGCGTCCATCAACGGCACCCTCAACGCCGACCCGTACGAGAACTTCCGCGGGATCATGGTCGGCTGCCTGCACGAGGCGCTGGAGTCCGGCGAGCTGCAGCCGGGCGTGGACCCGGTCGTGGTCGCCGAGTTCGTGGTGGCCGCGTGTACGGGCATGCAGATGTACTCCAACGTGGTCAGCGGCCGCAGCGACCTTCCCGAACGCACCCAGCAGATGTGGAACCTGATCCTGCCGGGGCTCGCGGTCCCGTCCGTGATCACCCGCGCCGAGACGTCACCCGCGCGCGGCAGTGCGCTGATGCCCTGACCTGCGGCAACGCGCTGCCGCCCAGGCTCACGGCAATGCGCTGACGCCCTGACTCACGGCGGTGCGCCGACGCCCCGACCGGAGCGGCCTCCCGGGCCGCTCCGCCCACAGCCGTACCCGGCCGGCGCTTCCCACCGGCCGGCCCTTCAGCACGACCAGCACACCCGACATGCCCCGCACGTTCGGCATGCCCAGCACCACGGCTGTCCTGCCCCGCTCCGCCCGTTCCGACGAACCCTACGGAGAAGCATGCTCACCCTGCGCCTGGCCGCCCTGAACATCGACGGTGTCCTGCTCAACGACACGTTCAGCCCGGTGATCCACCACTTCATCACCACCCGGGGCGGTACGTACTCCGCCGAGCTGGAGAGATCCGTCTTCTCCCAGCCGCAACACATCGCCGGCCGCCTGCTCGCCGCCGCCACCGGCGGCTCCATGAGCGGCGAGGAGGCGCTCGCCGCCTACTTCGAGGACCGCGCCGCCCACCTCGACCGCCACCCGGTCACGATCACGCCCGGCACGGAGGAACTCCTCGTCCGGCTGCGCGCCGCCGGGCTGCGCACGGTCTGCTACGGCGGCCTGGGCAAGGACCACTTCGACCGTCATCTGGGCCGGTACGCCGAGCTGTTCGACGGTCCCGGCTACGTCTGCACCAACGACTTCCGCCCCGGACTGAAGGAGATCACCCGGGACGTGTTCGGCCTCCGCCCCGAGCAGGCCCTCTTCGTGGACGACGTGGCCAAGGTCGCCGACGTGGCCCGCGAGCTGGGCGCCGGCTTCGTCGGCCGCCCCTCCACCTTCGTCCACAGCCACCAGCGCGCCCTCATGGAGGAGTCGGGCGTACGCCATCTGATCGGCGGCCTCGACGAGATCGACGACGGCCTGGTCCGGCGGATCGACCGCGACCTCGCCTCGGGCACGTTCTGGGACGCCGCTCCGGTCGCGGCCGGGACGGCGGCGTGACGCCGGGCGGACCGCTGCTGGCCGGCAAGGTCGCGCTGATCACCGGCGCCTCCAGCGGCATCGGCGCCGCCGCGGCCCGGCTCTTCGCGGACGAGGGCGCGGCCGTCGTCCTGGTGGCCCGCCGGGCGGAGAGGATCGAGGAGGCCGCCGAGCGGATCAGGAAGGACGGCGGCCGGGCCGCGGCCGTACCGGGCGACGTCACGCGCCGGGCGGACATGGACCGCGCGGTCGCCGTGGCCGCGGAACGGTTCGGCCGCCTCGACTGCGCCTTCAACAACGCCGGGCACGCGAGCGCCGGAACGCTCCTGCACGAGCTGTCCGACGACGAGTTCGACCGGACCCTCGACGTCAACCTGCGCGGGGTGTGGAACTGCCTGCGCGCCCAGCTCCCCGCCCTGCTCGCGGCCGGCGGCGGCGCGATCGTCAACACCTCCAGCGTCGCCGGGGTGCGCGCCACCTCCGCGTCCGCGCCCTACGTGGCGGCGAAGCACGCGGTGCTCGGCCTGACCCGGGCGGCCGCCGCCGAGTACGGCGAGTACGGCATCCGGGTCAACGCGCTCGTGGTGGGCAGCACCGACACGGAGATGATGGACGGCGTCCTCGCGGGCGGGCCCGCCGTCCGCGCCGGCTTCGGCGGCAAGGCGATCCAGCGGCGTCTCGCCGAACCGAGCGAGATCGCCCGCACCGCCGCCTGGCTCTGCTCGGACGCCTCGTCGTTCACCACGGGGGCCGCCCTCGCCGTGGACGGCGGCCGCACCGCCGTATGACGCCGACGCCTCCGGCGGCCGCTCCCCTTCCGTGGAGGGGGGGCAGCCGCCGGGGGCGTACTGTCGCGCGGTGCACCGCATGCGGTGGTGGCGCGTCAGACCTGGAGGGCGCCGGGCCGGTTGGTGGCCTGCGGCTCGGCGGCCGGGGCCGCGACCGCCTCGGGCTTCGTGCGGTCGGCCAGCTTCAGCCAGATGACGCCGACGATGATGACGGCCAGCCAGATGCCCTTGGCCAGGGTGAGCGTCTCGTCGAAGAACAGCGGGCCGAAGACCGCCGCGCCGACCGCGCCGATCCCCGCCCAGACCGCGTAGCCGATGCTGACGTCGATCGTGCGGAGGGCCAGGCTGAGGGCGTAGAGGGTCAGCAGGAAGAAGACCACGGCGACCAGGGACCAGGTCAGCTGCGTGAAGCCTTCGCTGCCGCCGACGGCGAGCGCGTAGCCGATCTCGAAGACACCGGCGAGCAGAAGGGAGAGCCAGGCGTTGGTGGAGCTCTTGGCCGCGTTGGACATGGGAGGTGGTTCCTCTCTCAGAGGTGTCGTCAGGGGTGTGCGGGGTGGGCCGCTTGCGGCGCCGGTGAGCGGTGCGCGGGGCTCAGGCGGAGCCGCTGAGCTGCAGGCCGACGACACCGCCGATGACGAGGAGGATGCCGATCGCCTTGTTGATGTTCAGGCGCTGGCCGAAGAAGAGCGCGCCGAGGACGGTGATGCCGACGCCCGCGACGGACGTCCACAGGGCGTAGCCGACGCCGACGTCGAAGGTCAGCAGCGCCTTGCTGAGGAAGAAGGTGGCGGCGGCGCCGCTGGCCAGGGTGATCCCGGTCCACTTGCGGTTCTTGAAGCCCTCGGCCTTTCCGGCGGCGATGGCGACCGTGATCTCGAAGGCGACGGCGATGGCGAGGTAGAGCCAGTGCATGGCTGGTCCTTCCGTGCGGTGGGTGCGAGAGGTGGGGTGGAGCGTGGAGCTGGGGTGCGGGGGCGCGGGGCGCCGTTTCGGCCTCCCGGCCGGCGGCGGCGCGGGGGCCGCGCGGGCCGCGTCACGTCGGGGACGGGGTGCGGCGGTCGTGCCCGGGACGGCGGGCGGTGGCGGGCGGGCCCGGGTCAGTACCGGGAGCGGTCCATGGTGAGGAAGTCCTGGAACGGCTGCTCCGCCTCGGGGAGATGGAGCGCGGTGACCTTGAGGGGCCAGCGCTCGGGGTCCTCGGCGAAGAGGGTGTACGTGCTCGTGTAGTCGAAGCCGTACCGTGCGGCGGTCCGGCGGTCGGCGGCGTGGACGATGTGGCCGACGCCGGCGAACCGGGCCGCCATGTAGCACAGGGCGCACGGCTCGCCGGAGGCGATCAGGGTGGCCCCCGCCACGGCGCGGATGCCGTGCCGGGTGGTGGCCTCGCGGATGGCGACGACCTCGGCGTGCGCGGTCGGGTCGTTGTCCTCGCGGACCCGGTTGAAGCCGGTGCCCAGGATGCGCCCGCCGCCCACGACCACTCCGGAGAACGGGATGCCGCCCTGCGCGACGTGCTCGCGGCTGAGCCGGATCGCCTCGTGGGCGTAGCCCATCAGTTCGCTGTCGTGTGTACCCATGGCAGTTCGTCTCCCGAGTTGCCCTGCATCGACCATCGTCATCGTGCGATTGCTTGCACACGCAAGCGAATGGCTTCACAGCTCTCCGCCGGCGGCGTGACCTGATGGAGTTAATCTTGCATGTGCAAGTAACCAGTGTCAAGCGGGTGCGTGCGCCGACGCGTTGCCGGACACGTACGTCCGCGCGTTGCCCAGCGTCGCCAGGGGCTCCAGCATCCCGGCGTCGAACGGCGTGAGCGCGTCTCCCGCCGCCACCCTGAGCGGCAGGTCGGGATCGGCCAGCGCGCCCGTCCCGACCGCCAGGAGGTCGGCGTGGCCCTCCTCCAGGACGCGCCGCGCCACGGCCTCCCGGTGCAGGCCGCCGTTGGCGATGACGGGCAGCCCGGTGGCCGCCCTGGCGATCGCGGGGAGCGTCCGCCCCTCGGGGAACCAGTCGCGCCCGCCGCCCGCCAGGTGCAGATAGTCGGCGCCCGCCTCGGCGACCGCCGTGAAGACCGCCTCCGCCTCGCTCTCGCCGCCCGGCCAGCGCCACGCGGGATCGTTGATCTTCCCCTGGGAGAGCCGGACGCCGACCGTGAAGCCGGGCCCGGCCGCGGCTCTGACCTCGGCCGTCACCTCCCGCACGAGCCGCAGCCGCCCCGGGAGGCCGCCGCCGTACTCGTCGGTGCGCAGGTTGGTGTACGGGGTCAGGAACTGGTCGAGCAGATAGCCGTTGGCCCCGTGGACCTCCACCCCGTCGAATCCGGCCTCGCGGGCGCGGACGGCGGAGGCGGCGAAGCCCGCGACGGCCTCGGCGATCTGGCGGCGGGTGAGCTCCATCGGCACCGGCCAGGGCCCGCTGCCCCGGTACTTGGCCAGTTGCTCGCCGAGCGGCTGTACGGCGGAGGGCCCCGCGGCCCGGTCGCGGAACCGGTTGCCCTGGGAGACGGCGCCGGCGTGCATCAGCTGCAGGACGACGCGCGCGCCCGCGGCGTGCGCCCGGTCGACGACGGGCCGCCAGGCCGCGGCCTGCGCCTCGTCGGCGATGCCGGGCTGGTCCAGGTAGCCCTGGGCGAAGGCCCGGTCGGTGTAGGTCCCCTCGGTGATCAGGAGCCCGAAGCCGCCCTCGGCGAAGCCCGCGTAGTACGCGGCCATCTCCTCGGTGGCCCGGCCGTCCCCGGTCGCCGACACGCGGGTCATGGGGGCGAGGGCGTACCGGTTGCGCAGGTCGAGGCCCGCGAAGCGGCAGGCGGCGAGGGCGGGATGGGTGCCGCACACGTCAGCAGCCCTTGCCGTCGATGCCGCACGCGGCGCCGTAGACGTCCCCGTCCGCCTGCTGCGCCTGGGCGTCGAGGATCGCCTTGCGGAGCTGGGCGGGGCGCGGGACGCCCTCGATGCGGATGTCGCCGACGAGGATGGTGGGCACGGCCTGCACCTGGTGCGCCGCCGCCTCCCGCAGGGCCTCGCGGTGCCGCTCGCGATACGTGCCGTCCTCCAGCGCGGCCCGGAACCCGGTCTCGTCGAGCCCGATCTCGCCGGCCAGGGCGGTGAGGACGTCGAGCTGCCCGAGGTCCTGGCTCTCCTGGAAGAAGGCGCGGAACATCCGCTGGTTGTACTCGGCGCCCCGGCCCTGCTCGGCCGCGTACTGGTACCCCTCGAAGGCGAGCGCGGTGTACGGCTGCGGCGAGACGGTCGGGAGCGTGATGTCGACGCCCAGGCGGCGGGCCATCGGGTAGACGGCCCGCTCCCAGATGCTCGGCAGGTACTCGTCCTCCGGCCGCAGGGTGGGCTGGGGGTGCGGACGCAGCTCGAACGGCAGCCACTCGACCTCGACGTCGGCGCCCACGTCCTTGATCGCCTCCTCCAGCGGGCCCTCGGCCAGCATGCAGAAGGGGCAGACGTAGTCGGACCAGATCTTGATCTTCACGGGCTCGGCCATGCGCAGACCTCCAGGTCATTGATCGCGCAAGCAACAACATCCGCCGACAGGGCGGCAGGAGTTGACGGACGCCAAAAGGTTGCACGATCATGCACTTTTGTGTCAAGCCGTACCGCTCCGGACGGAGCAGCCGGCCCGGCCCCCGCCGCGCCCGGACGGGGCGCCCGGTCCGGCCCCCGCCACGCCCGGACGGGGTGCCGGGTCCGGCCCCCGCCGCACCCGGACGGTCACCGCCCTCACGTCGGCGGGAGGCCGTATCCGCTGGTGACGACCGTGTTAGCGTCGGGCCCATGGCAGTACAGCGTGCTGGTGACACGGAACCGGCGCACCCGACGCCGCCGGAGGGGCTGAAGAGCCGGGACCGGATCCTGTGGGCCGCCTCGACGATGCTGGGCGAGGGCGCCGGGGCGGCGCTGAGCGTGCGGGCGGTGGCGGAGCGGGCGCGGGTGAGCACGGGATCGCTGCGGCACCACTTCCCCACGCAACGCGCGCTCATGGACGCGATGTTGAAGGTCGTCTTCGACCTGGTCCTGCCGGAGGAGAGCTTCCGGGACACGTCCATCGCCCCGCGCGAGCGGCTGATGGGCTGCCTGCAGAGCCTCCTCGTACCGCCGCAGAGCGCGCGGGGCGCACGCGAGGCGTGGCTGACGGTGCACGAGCGGTACATCGCGTCGGAGCCCACCCAGGCGATGCGCGCGGAGTACCAGGCGATGCAGCGGGAGGTGACCCGCCGCGTCGAGGAGTGCCTGGGGGCACTGACCGAGGAGGGGGCGCTGGCCGCCGGGGACACCGCGCGGCGCGCACGATTCCTGCTGACGGTGGTCAACGGCGTCTCGATCGAGCAGGTGCTGCCGAGCGAGGACGCGCGGATCGCCACCGAACTCGACGTCCTGCGCACGGCCGTCGACCTCGTGCTGGACGGCCGGATCTGAGCCGCGAGCCTGCCTCGTATGGTAACGGGTCAGGCAGTCCGCCTCGTACGGGAACGGATCAGGCGGCCCAAGCCAGCCCCGTACGGGAACGGGCCAGGCGGTCCGTCTCGGCCGGGAACGGACCAGGCAGTCCGCCTCATACGGGGCGCGTCAGGTGCCGGCCCCGCCGTCGAGGAGCCAGTGGTAGCGCATCCGCATGGCACGCTCGACCGCGCCGAGGGCCGCGCCGAGACCGAGCGCGACATTCAGCCACACCGGCAGCCGCAACGGCGATTCGAAGGAGCCCAACGCCTGCGCCACGGCCGGGATCTCGGAGATCGGCTGGGCGACCTGGAGCAGGTTGAGGCCGACTCCGACGAGCAGGAGCACCACGGACACGGCCCCGATGAGAGCGCTGGCGCCCGGATGCTCGCGGGCGAAGTTCATACGGCGCCCCTCCGCCGACCGGGGGTCGGGGACGAGCCGTCTCTCGGACCCGTCGTCCGCGACGAAGTGGCAGCGGCGCAGGCCCACTTCACTTCTGCGGACCTCGATCCGCCCGCCGGGGACGGGGAAGCGCGCCGGGATCTTCGACTCGGCCTCGCAGACCCCGTCGCGGTACAGCCGCGCGCGGACCACGCCCGTTTCGGCGTCACCGCCGTGCTTGACCTCCACCGTGTACGTCGCGGAGAGGCCGCCGCCCACCGGCAGCGCGAGCGAGAGCAGCGAGCGCCGGGTCAACTGCCACCAGCGGAAGGGCTTGAGCGGCTTCCCGTCACCGGGCCTCACGCGTCGCTCAAGCCGTCGCTCGTTCCAGCTCGACCCCATGACTACGCCTCCCTGAGCGCGACCAGCACGGTGTGTTACTCGGACCTCGCCATCCAAGCTAACACACCGTACTAGTCACGTTCAGTAACCGACTTTGTTCATCGACCATCTCAACTCGCTTCACGCACAGGAGCGTTCACGCGGAGGGAAGATCCCGGGACCGCAGCGCCAGCCACAGGTCGTAACGGGCGCTCGGCGGGCGGAGCAGCGAGCGCTGGAGCACCGTTTCGAGCCGCGCGAGGCGCTTGCGGGCGCCGGGGACGGAGAGCCCCAGCTCGGCGGCTGCCGGGCCGAGGCGGCCCTGGCACCGCAGCCAGGTCCGCAGGGTCTCCTCGGACCCGTCGACGGGCGCGAGTTGGCGTTCGGCCCAGTCCCGGACGCCGGGGCGGCGCAGGACGGCGTCGAGGCCCCGCACCCACCCCTCGGCACCCGGGCCGCCGAGGGCGTGCGGGACGGGCTCGGGGGCGTACGGAACGGGCCCGGGGGCACATGCCGTGGCCGGGGTGCACGCCGGGGCGGGGGTGGCCCGGACGCGCAGCGCCAGGTCGAGCGCGGCCTGGTCGGCCAGCCGGTGCAGATCGAGGCCGAGCAGCTCACCGACGAGTTTCAGCCGGGCGGCCAGGGTGTTGCGGTGGATCTTGAGGTGGTCGGTCGCGTGCGACGAGAACGCCAGCCAGGAGGTGGCCGTGGCCAGCAGATCCTGGCTCCCGGGGTCCCGCGCGCGGCGGGGCGCATGGGTCAGCAGTGGGTTCAGCAGGTCGTCCGCCCACTGCCGGCCCTCCGGCCCGACGACCAGCGCGGGATCGGGCGAGACACCGAACCGGGCGTGCCGGGCGGGGAGTTCGCGGGCGACGGCCAACGCGTGGAACGCCTGGCGGTAGCCGGTCGCGGTGTCGGCGAGCGGCACCGGCTCGCTGACGCCCACCACGCACGCCCCGACCCGGGCGGCGACCACCTCGTCGGTCATCGCCCCGCCCTCCGCGTCCCCGTCCCGCACGGGCATCACCAGGATGAGGTGGCGGGAGTAGACGGGGCACCGCACGATCCAGGACCGGCCGCCGTCCACGTCCGCGCAGATCCGGGCCACCTCGTCGCGGTCGTCGGCGGCGCACTCCACGACGCACACCCGCACCGGGTCGGGGAGCCGGGGCCGCAGCGCCCCGGCGACCTGGTGGGCGACGGCGAGCTGGCCCGTCATCAGCAGGTGCAGCACCGCCTCACGGCCCCGGGACTCCGCCAGGTCCACCCGGCGCCGCCGCCGCTCCAGCGTCTCGGCCTGCCGGCACAGGGACAGCGGCAGGACCACGTCGGCCAGCAGGGTGCCGAGCCCGGCGGCCACCGGCCGGGGCGTGACGACGACGAGCACCGGGGAGTCCGGGTCGCCCGAGCTCAACGGGAACAACAGGGCGGTGTGCACGCCGGTGTCCAGCACGTACGTCTGGGCCCCGCGCTCGGTGAGCGCTCCCGCCGCCTCCGCCATCAGCCCCGCGACGTCGGGCACCACCGCCCGCTCCGTACGGGAGGCGGCGTGCAACACCCTCCCGTCCGGCCCGACGAGCCCCGCCCAGCCCTCGGCCCGCCCGGCGAGCCAGCGCAGGATCTCGGCCGTTCCCCCGGTGCGGGCCAGCCGGTTCATCCGCAGCAGATCGTCCGCGCGCTCCTGTGTGCGCACCCGTTCCCCCGTTCCCGCCCAGGACGCGGGGCAGCGCGAGGGGCCTCCTCACCCGACTGTGCGAACCGATACCCCCGTGGCCGCCCCACTGGGCGCTTTGAATCTCCCGTCCCCTTACCCCTCGTTCTAGGGTCCGAATCTGTTGCGGCACGTCGGGGGACGACGGGGGGTGCCGTAACACGGCGGCCGCGCGGGGAACGCGGCGGCAGCGGCTCACGGGGGTGGTCGCTGTCGCCGGTTCCCCCGCGGCGCGCCCCGTTGCGGCGCGGTCCGTTGCGGGGCGCTCCGCAACACCGGAACGGGGGCGGACCCGGCGGGTGCCGGGCCCGCCCCCGTCCGGGTGGGGCCTGATGGGCCGAACAACGTCCTCGAAGCCGCTCGGCGGATCGCTCGGGCGGGGCCGTGGCCCCGCCCCGCGAGGTCAGCAGCTCAGGTTCGGGCCGGTGGTGGTGCCGAGGATCTGGGTGAACTGGGTGAACTTGTTGATCCGGCTCTGGACCTGGGCGGGGTTGCCGCCGTTGCACTCCAGCGAACCGTTGATGGAGCGGATCGTCTCGCCGAAGCCGGCGTTGTTGACGATGGCGTTGTGGGCGGTCATGGTGCCGGGGCCGTTCTGGGTGTTCCAGTACCAGAGGCCGGTCTTCCACGCCACGGCCGGGTCCTGCTCGACCAGGTACGGGTTGGCGAGGAGGTTGATGCCCAGGGCGTCACCGGCGGCCTTGTAGTTGAAGTTCCAGCTCAGCTGGATCGGACCGCGGCCGTAGTAGGCGGCCTGGCCGGCCGGGCAGCCGTAGGACTGCGTGGTGTCGCAGTAGTGCGGGTAGTTCGCCTCGTTGACTTCCTTGATGTACACCAGCCCGCCGGTCTCGTGGCTGACGTTGGCGAGGAAGGCGGCGGCCTCGCGCTTCTTGACCTCGTCGCTGCCGGTGTTGGCGAACGCCGGGTAGGCGCTCAGGGCGTCGGTGAGGCCCTTGTACGTGTAGAAGGCGTTCCGGTTCGGGAACATCTGGTTGAACTGGGCCTCGCTGACGACGAAGCCGTTGTTCTGGCCCGGTCCGTCACCGCCGCCGCCACAGGCGCCCTTGTCGGCCCAGACGTCCGACGAGCCCGGACGCTCGTTCTGCGTCCACCACTTGGCGGTGTAGTTGCGGCCGTTGTACGAGACGTTGCCGCCGCCCGTGTAGACGGCGGACGAGCTCCAGGCCGTGGCGCAGGTGGCGGCCTGCGCGGTGGCTGCGGGAAGGACGACGAGTGCCGCGACGATCGCGCCGAGCGCGACCAGCAGACTCATGACACGTCGGATCACGTGATCACACTCCTTGGACGCGGCGCGACGTCCGGCCGTGCGCCGCCGTGGGGGTGACCGACACTCAAGCGAGGTGGTCTGAACCTGTCAAGGTCTAGACCAACTTCGAAAAATCTTCCGTTTCCCTCACCTTCGGCCCCGCCCTCCCGGTCCGATCGCACCGGGAGGGCTCCTCAACAGCCCTTATGCCGACGGCAGTCCGTCCGGGCCCCGGCCGCCCCGGGGCGGGCCCGAAGGTAAAATCTTCCGGCCCGCCCAGCATGCGGACAGCCCCGCGCCCCCGGGGACGGCGCTCCCGGGTTCCCGCGCGAAGGACTCTGCGAGGCTCCGGCAGGGCCGCGTTCAGCAGGTGAGCCCGGACCCCGGGGCGACCCCGACGACCCCCGTGACGCGCTCGTACCGCTCCACGCGCGCGGCCACCGACGCCGGGTTGCCGCCGTCGCACTCCAGCGCGCCGTTGAGCGAGCGGATCGTCTCGCCGAAGCCCGCGCCGCCGACCATCGCGTCGTGCGAGGTCATGGTGCCAGGGCCGTTCTGGGTGTTCCAGTACCAGAGCGCGGTGGCCCAGGCGACGGACGGGTCCCGCTCGACCAGCCAGGGGTCGTTCAGCAGGTCGAGGCCGAGGGCGTCCCCGGCGGCCTTGTAGTTGAAGTTCCAGCTGAACATGATCGGGCCGCGCCCGTAGTACGCCGCCCGGCCCGCCGGACAGCCGAAGGGCTGGGTGTCGTCGCACTTGCGCCAGTAGTTGGCCTCGTTGATCTCCTTGACGTACTTCAGCCCGACCGACTCGAAGTCCGCGTGCGTCAGGAACGCCGCCGCCTCCCGGGCCCGCGTCTGCGGCGTACCGACGTTGGCGAAGCGCGGGTAGGCGTGGAGCGCGTCGATCAGGCCCTGGTACGTGTAGAAGGGGTCGCGGTCCGGGAAGATCGCGTCGAACTGCGCCTCGCTCACGACGAAGTCGGAGACCCCGCCGCCGCAGGCGCCCCGGTCCGCCCAGGCGTTCCCGGCGCCCGGGTTCTCTCCCCGGGTCCACCACTTGGCGCTCCAGTTGCGGCCGTGATGGGAGACGGTGTCCCCGGCGCGGTAGTCGGCCGTGGCGCGGTGGAGCGGGGCGCAGAGCGCACCGTCCGGAGCACCGGGGGCGGCGGAGGCGGCGGGCGCCGCCGTGACGAGCCCGGCGACGAGCCCGGCCAGGACCGCCGGCACGGCCAGGGCCCTCCCGGCGCGCGCGGCACGGGCAGCGGCGGCACTGACGGTACGGGCGACGGCGGTACGGGCCAGAGCGGTTCGCGCGGCAACCGTACGAGCCGGGGCGGTACGCGCGACGGCGGTACGGGCGAGGTGATCGATGCGTTTCAGAGCTGCTCACTCCTTCGGCGCGGCACGCCGAGCACCCCGGCACGCCGACATGACGGGCCACCACCCAAGCGCCGTTGGTCTGGACCTGTCAAGGTCTAGACCAGCCAGAGGGCAGAGGGCGTCGCGATCCCGCCTCCGACAAGCCCGCGGGGCCCGGGGTCGGTGCGACCCCGGGCCCCGCGGACAAGGCACCGCCTACAGGAACGAGTTGATCTCGATCGTCTCGGTCCGGCCGGGGCCGACGCCGATCGCGGAGATCGGGGCGCCCGACATCTCCTCCAGGGCCTTCACGTACGCCTGCGCGTTCTTCGGCAGGTCGGAGAAGGTCTTGGCCTTGGTGATGTCCTCGGACCAGCCCGGCAGGTTCTCGTAGATCGGCTTCGCGTGGTGGAAGTCGGTCTGGTTGTACGGGAGCTCCTCGACGCGCTTGCCGTCGATCTCGTACGCCACGCAGACCGGGATCTGCTCCCAGCCGGTGAGGACGTCCAGCTTGGTGAGGAAGAAGTCGGTCAGGCCGTTGACCCGGGTCGCGTACCGCGCGATCGGGGCGTCGAACCAGCCGCAGCGGCGGTCACGGCCGGTGGTGACACCGCGCTCGCCGCCGATGCGCCGCAGCGCCTCGCCGTCCTCGTCGTGCAGCTCGGTCGGGAACGGACCCGCCCCCACACGCGTCGTATAGGCCTTGAGGATGCCGATGACGCGGCTGATCTTCGTCGGGCCGACACCGGCGCCGGTGCAGGCGCCGCCCGCCGTCGGGTTCGACGAGGTGACGAAGGGGTACGTGCCGTGGTCGACGTCGAGCAGGGTGCCCTGGCCGCCCTCGAAGAGCACGACCTTGCCTGCGTCGATGGCGTCGTTCAGGATCAGCGTCGTGTCGGCGACGAACGGCTTGATCTGCTCCGCGTACTGGAGCATGTCCTCGACGACCTTGCCGGCCTCGATGGCCCGGCGGTTGAAGACCTTGGCCAGGAGCTGGTTCTTCTGCTCCAGCGCCGCCTCGACCTTCTGCTCCAGGATCGACTCGTCGTAGAGGTCCTGGACGCGGATGCCCACCCGGTTGATCTTGTCGGCGTACGTCGGGCCGATGCCCCGGCCCGTCGTGCCGATCTTGCGCTTCCCGAGGAAGCGCTCGGTCACCTTGTCGAGCGTGACGTTGTACGGAGTGATCAGGTGAGCGTTACCGCTGATCAGAAGCTTGGACGTGTCGACGCCTCGCTCGTTCAGACCGCTCAGCTCGGAGAGCAGGACCGCCGGGTCGACCACGACACCGTTCCCGATGACCGGGGTGCACCCCGGCGACAGGATTCCGGAGGGGAGGAGATGCAGCGCGTACTTCTGGTCGCCGACGACGACCGTGTGGCCGGCGTTGTTGCCGCCCTGGTAGCGCACCACATAGTCCACGGATCCACCGAGCAGGTCGGTGGCCTTCCCCTTGCCCTCGTCACCCCACTGAGCACCGAGCAGCACAAGTGCGGGCACAGGCGTACACCCCTTCCGGGCGGGGCATGTCCAAGGTCAGGGGGCGTACGTCAAGGTCGTACCTGCCGCACGACGATGTACGACAGAGCCTGAGCCGTCGAACCGGGTGCCCCGGAATAGACGAAGCCCCTGGCGCAATAGCGCAAGGGGCTCTTGCACCAAGATGCTACCCGAGGAAGGACCGAGGTGTCGGCTGCAGAGCCCCCCGGCGACGGCGACGACCAGCTCCTGGTGGTCATCGACCCGGCCGCCCGCCGGAACGACGGCGAGTCCGTCCGGATCGCCAAGGACGTGCTGAGCGCCGGTTCGCACGCCAAGATCTGCCTTCCGGACACCCCCGAGGAGTTCGCGCGGGCCCTGTCCCGGCGGGGCTCGCGCCGGCCCGTGGTGGTCGGCGACGACCACGCGCTGCTGCGCGCGGTGGCCCAGCTGCACCGCGAACGGGAGCTGGCCGCCGGCGTCCTCTCCCTCATCCCCGTCGGCGCCGCGCACGCGCTGGAGGTGGCCCACGCCCTCGGCGTCCCCCGGGGCGCGGTGGCCGCGGCGCGCACGGCGCTGGACGGGGTGGTGCGCCGCCTGGACCTGCTGGTCGACGACAGCGACGGCGTCGTCCTCGGGCGGCTGCGCATCCCGGTCCCGCCCCCGCCGCCCGACGCGCGGAGCCCGCACGTGGGCGTCACCGCCGTCTGGGACACCTGCCGCTCGCTCATGACGTCCCTGGTCCGCCCGGCCCCGGTGGCCGCCGCGCAGCCGGAGACGCACCGGCTGCGCATCGAGGCGGACGGGGTGGTGCTGAGCGACCTGGACACCCCGGTCCGGGACCTCTCGGTGACCTCCCGGGGCGGTGGCGGCCTGGCCGACGTCGTCGTCCGCACCGCGTCGGGCGAGGACGTCACGGTGGAGGCCGAAGCCGTCACGGTCTCCGGCGCGGACTTCCGCTACCGGGCCGACATACGCACCGCGGGGCCGGTGCGCACCCGTACCTGGACGGTCCGGCCCGGCGCCTGGTCGCTGATGCTGCCCGCCCCGGCGAGCGCGGACGCGGCGGCGGGCGCACGCTGGTAGGAGACGCCCGGACAGACGCCAGGACCCTCCCGGAGGTGTTCGCGATGACCAGAGTCGCCGTCGGATGGCACATCGACCTCGCATTCGAGGAGGACACGCATCGCACACGCGCCGCGGCGCTCGTCCGCCTCTCCGACGGAACGGAAGTACGCGCCCACGGCTACGCCAGCCGCCATCCGTCGGACGCCGACCAGCAGCGCGTCGGCGAGGAGATCGCGGGGGCCAGGGCGCTCAACGAACTGGCGATGAAGCTGCTGACCAAGGCGCACGACGAGATCGACGAGGCGTCGGGACGCTCCTCGTACCCGCTGACGTAGGGGCGGGGGCACCGCACGTCTCCGGCCCCTCCGGCGTTGGAGCGGCGGGTGTCCGGGGCGCGGCGCATCCGGGAGTGGGCGGAACCGCTCCCGCACCCGGCCGCGTCCCCCGGAGCATGGACACCGACCATCCGCGGCGCGACGCCCTCACCGGAACCGTTGGCTGCCTCGCCGCCGTACTCGGCGCGCTCGCGGGCGTCGCCATCTGGTTCCCGTACGGCAGGCGGGGGCTGCTCGGTGCCTTCGAGGGCGAGACCAACCCGGCCGTCCTCTGGCTCGGCCTGCCCGTCCTGGTCCTCGGCGGGACCGCCCTCGCGTTGACCGTGCTCGCCGCCGTCCGGCGCCTCCGGCGTGCCGCGCTCGGGCTGCTCGCGGCCGTCGCTGCCCTGGCCGCCTTCGGCTACGGCTTCGACGTGCTGGCCGCGCCCGGGGCGCTCCGGGACTGCGGCTCGCCCTGCTGAACCCGGCGGACGGGCCCGCGCCCGCGCCTCGCCTAAACCTCGACCCGCAGCTCCTTCAGCCCCCGGATCACGTACCCCGGCTGCCACTCCGGCTCCGCCGTCATCCGCAGCGCGGGCGCCTTGCGCAGCAGCTCCCCGAAGGAGGCGGCCAGCTCCAGCCGGGCCAACGGGGCGCCCAGGCAGAAGTGGATGCCCGCGCCGAAGGTGATGTGCGGGTTGTCCGTACGGGACAGGTCCAGGGCGTCCGGGTGCGCGAACCGCTCCGGGTCCCGGTTGGCCGAGCCGAACAGCAGCGCCACCTCCGCACCCCGCCGGATCACCTGGCCGTCGATCTCGATGTCGTCCAGCACCCAGCGCTCGAACATCTGCAGCGGGGTGTCGTAGCGCAGCAGTTCCTCGATCGCGGTGGGCAGCAGCGCGGGGTCGGCGCGGAGCGCGGCAAGCTGCTCCGGGTGGTGGAAGAGGGTGCGCCAGCCGCCGGCGGTGGTGTTGACCGTCGCCTCGTGGCCCGCGTTCAGCAGGAGCACGCAGGTCGAGATCATCTCCTGCTCGGTCAGCCGCTCGCCCTCGTCGTGGGCGGCGATGAGCGCCGAGATCAGGTCGTCGCCGGGGTCGGCGCGCCGTTCGGCGATCAGCCCGCGCAGGTACGCGGAGAAGTCCAGGGAGGCGCGGACGGCGGCCTCGGCTGTCTCCGGTGAGGGGTTCAGCTCGAACATCCCGCAGATCGCCGCCGACCAGGGCCGCAGCAGCCCCCGGTCCGCCTCGGGGACGCCCAGCATCTCGGCGATGACGGCGACCGGCAACGGCTCCGCGATCTCCGCCAGCAGGTCCCCGCCGCCCTGGGCCACGAACGCGTCGACCAGCCCGGCCGCCAGCCGCCGTACGGTCGGGGCCAGGTTCTCGACCGTGCGTGGGGTGAACGCCTTGGAGATCAGCCGCCGGATCCGGGGGTGGTCGGGGGCCTCCAGGTCGAGGATGCCCTGCCCGTTGAGCGTGGTGAACGGCTCGTGCGCGGCGGGCGGCGGGGTGCGGCCGAACTCCTCGTGGCTGAAGCGGTGCAGATACGTCCGCCCGAGCCGCCGGTCGCGCAGCAGGGCCGATACGTCGGAGTGGTGCGGGATCAGCCACTGCCCCGTCGGCTCGAACCAGTGCGCCCGGCCGGCGGCCCGCAGCGCGGCGTAGGCGGGGTAGGGATCGGCGACGAACGCGGGCGACCATGGGTCGAAGGACACGTGCATGATCCGACGCTACCCGCGCCCGCCGCCACCGCAAGGGGTCCGCCCGGAGCCGAGCCCACCGCCGCCGCGAGCCGATCCCACCGCCGCGATCGGCCCGCCGCACCCCGCCCCGCGTCCGCTGCGACCTGCGGCGACGGCCGTGCCGGGGCAGGGCGGGGCGGGCCTTGCGCCGGGGCGGGTCGTGGCACAGGGCCTCGCGGCCGCGCCGGGGCCACCGTCCCCGTCCTACCCCGGCGCCACGGCCTCCGTCCTACCCCGGCGTCACCAGCCGCGCCTCGTACGCGAACACCGCCGCCTGGGTCCGGTCGCGCAGTCCGAGCTTCACCAGGATGCGGCTGACGTGCGTCTTGATCGTGGACTCGGCGACGATCAGGTGCGAGGCGATCTCCCCGTTGGAGAGCCCCTGCGCGATGAGGACCAGCACCTCCGTCTCGCGCTCGGTGAGGTCCCCGATCCGGGCCAGCGCGGGCGGCCGGGGGGCCTCCGCGAGCTTGGAGAACTCGTTGATCAGCCGCCGGGTCACCGCCGGCGCGAGCAGCGCCTCGCCCGAGGCCACCACCCGTACGCCCTCCGCGAGCTGCCGTGCCGAGGCGTCCTTGAGCAGGAAGCCCGAGGCCCCGGCCCGCAGCGCCTGGTAGACGTACTCGTCGAGGTCGAACGTCGTCAGCACCAGGACCTTCGCGTCGGCGTCCCGCGCCACGATCTCGCGGGTCGCCTCGATGCCGTTCATCTCCGGCATACGGATGTCCATCAGGACGACGTCCGGGCGCAGGGCCGCGACCTGGTCGAGCGCCTGCCGGCCGTCCAGTGCCTCACCCACGACCGTGATGCCCGGCATCGCGTTGAGCAGGACCGAGAACCCCTCGCGGACCATCATCTGGTCGTCGACGATCAGCACCCGGATGTCGGTGTCGCTCATGCCCGGCCGTCCCGTTCGATGACGACGGTCTCGGCGTCGCCCGCCGCGTCCCGGTCCACGGGCCCGCCGGCCGCCTCCCGGGCCTCCGGCTGCTCCGACAGCGGCACGGGGAGGAACACCGCGACCTCGTAGCCGCCGTCCGCCGTCGCCCCGGCCGTCATCTCGCCGTTCAGCATCGCGACCCGCTCCCGCATCCCGGTGATCCCGTGCCCGGCCCCGGGCGACGGCTTGACCAGGCCCTGCGGGGGGCCGTTGACCACACGCAGCCCCAGCCCGCCGAGGACGTAGCTCAGCTCGACCCGGGCGGAGGAGCCGGGCGCGTGCCGCAGGCTGTTGCTCAGGGCCTCCTGGACGATCCGGTACGCCGACAGCTCGACGCCCTGCGGCAGCTCGCGGACGGCCCCGGTGATCACCTTCTCCGTCTCCAGGCCCGTCTCGCGGACGTTGTCCAGCAGCCCGTCGAGCACGGCCAGGGTGGGCTGCGGGGCGTCCGGGGCCTCGTAGTCCTCCGCCCGGACGACCCCGAGGACGCGGCGCAGCTCGGTGAGGGCGGCCACCGCGTTCTCCCGGATGGTGACGAACGCCTGCTCCAGCTCCGGCGGCGGGTTCTCCACCCGGTACGGGGCGGCCTCGGCCTGGATCGCGACGACCGACATGTGGTGGGCGACCACGTCGTGCAGCTCCCGGGCGATGGTGGTGCGCTCCTCCAGCAGCGTGCGCCGGTCGCGTTCGACGGCGGTGACGGTGCGCTGCACGGTGACCTCGTGCTCGGCCGCGCGCCGGATCTGGACCACGGCGACGACCAGCAGCGCGAAGGCGGAGAGGGTGGCCATCGGCGCGGTGACGGCGGGGGAGCCGCCCTCCAGGAACACCCCAAGCAGCAGGGTCAGCAGCCACATCCAGATGGCCGTACGGGGCCGGGTCCGGGCGGCCACGACCACCAGGACCACGAGCTGGGCCATGAAGGCGCCCGGCCCCCACGGCCCCTCGCTCCCCAGCACCCCGCAGGCCACGGTCGTCAGCATCGACGCCCAGAACGCGGCGACCGGGCGCACCAGGGTCATCGCGACCGCGATCGCGGGCAGCAGGCCCATCAGCAGGCGGAACTCCCACTGGCTGAACCCGGCCATCATCACGAGGAACGCGGCGAACAGCACCAGCGCGTGCGGGGTCCAGACGGCGGCTTTGCGCAGGCCCTCGGGCAGCAGCCGTATCAGCCGGCCATCGGGGTTCAGCGGCGGCAGCGGCCGGTAGGCGAGCACATCGCGCAGGAGGTCGTTCCGCAGGCCGTCGATGGCCCCCGCGGCCGCCCGGAACTCCGGGCTACTGGTCTTCGTCTGGGTCTCGGTCACGCTTCCACGGTAGGCGGCGGCGGAGACGGGGTCGTCACCATCGCTACGGATTCCCGGGCATCCCTCTCAAGGACTACACGCCTCCGCCGCCCCTACCGGAGAGCCACGGGAGCCTGGCCCCGGGCCCGACCGAATCCCCGGTGAAATCCCAGCTCAGGCCCAGGTCGAACCCCAGGCCAGACCCGGGCCCGGTCTCCGTTCAGGCCCGGGGCGTGCCTCAGCTCAAGCCTCGATCGTGCCCTCGCTCAGAGCCCCGTCACCACTCCGCTCAGGCCCCCGCGCGGAAGAGGTGCGCGTGCTCCCCGGCCCACTGGGCGAAGGTCCGCGCCGGCCGCCCGGTGACCTTCTCCACCGTGCCGAGCACGGTCCGGCCCTCCGGTGGTGTGTCCCGGTAGACGGCGATCAGGAACCCGATCACGTCCTCCGGCATGCCCTGGCCGCGCCAGTTCTCCAGCGCCTGCTCCTCGGTGAGCTCGACCAGCTCCACGTCCGCGCCCCGCGCAGCCCCGATGGCCGTCGTCTTGTCGCGCACGGTGAGCGCCTCCGGTCCGGTGACCAGGTACTCCTGGCCTCCGTGACCGTCCTCGGTGAGGGCGACGGCCGCCACCGCGCCGATGTCCGACTCGTGGACCATCGCGCTCAGCCGGTCCACGAACGGCTCACGCACCACGCCCTCGCTCCGGATGCCGGGCGCCCACTCAAGGGCGTTCGCCATGAACTCCACCGGCATCACGACCGTCCACGCGAAGCCGCTCGCGCGCACGGCCGTCTCCATCGGGGTGTCCCCGCCGCCGTGCAGGACGGTCACCCGGCGCACCCCCGCCTCCGCGGCCAGCGCGAGGATCTCGTCGCCGGTCTCCAGCGGGGCGGAGAACTCCCCGCCGAACGTGATGAGGTGCAGCCCGGTCACCCCGCGCAGCGCGGGAGCCAGCGACGCCGGGTCCTCCAGGTCGCCGCCGACGACCTCGACGCCGGGCGGGAACTCCGCCCGTTCCGGGGCACGGGTCAAGGCCCGGACCCGCTCGCCGCGCTCCAGCAGTTGCTCGACCACGCGGCGGCCGACCGTTCCCGTGGCTCCGGTCACCAGGATCGTCATAGGGGTCCCCTTCGTCGGTTGCGACTCCGTCCGAGCGGCAACGACACCAACGTAGGGACCGTTGAGGTCACCCTCGGTCCTCTATTGCGGCCCCTCCCCACGGAAAGATCCGGAAAGGGCCGGAGAGGGACCGGAGAGGGACCGGAGAGGGACCGGAGAGGGCCGACAAGGGGGCGGAGAGAGACCGGCAGGGGTTCACCAGGCGAGCTGGGCGAGCTCCTCGGCCACCACCGCGCAGGCGTCGGCGGACGGGTCGATCAGCGGAAAGTGCCCGACCCCGCCGAGCAGCGTCAGTCCGACCGTCTCACCGGACCGGGCCGCCGCGTCGACGTACGCCTCGGAGACGGCCGGGGGCACGACGATGTCCTCGACGCCGTGCACGATCGCGGTGGCGATCCCCGTCGGCAGCAGTACCCCGGGGTCGGCGTGGGCCGCGCGCTCCACCGCGACGGCGTCGCCGCCGAGAGCCGACCCGGCGTCACCGTCGAGGACGGCCCCGGCGTCTCCGTCGAGGACCGCCCCGGCGTCTCCGCCGAGGACCGATCCGGCCTCGCCGCCGAGGAGCTGGGTCACCGCTCCCCCGCACACCCCCAGCCCGACCGCCGTGGCGAAGTCCGCGATCGGGGCCAGCGCGACGACCCCGCGCAGCGACGGCGGAGCGGGCAGCCGCCACGGCGACCCCTCGGGCAGGACGTGCCGCGCCGCCGCCCACAGGGCGAGGTGCCCGCCCGCCGAGTGCCCGGAGACCACGATCCGCCGCACATCGGCGCCCGGCAGCTCGCGGGAGGCCAGGGCGGGCATCGCGTCGAGGGCGGCGGCCACGTCGTCGAAGGTCTCCGGCCAGCGCCCCGCGACCGGCCCGGTGCTCCCCGCCCCGGGCTCCGCGCCGTCGCGCTGCCGCGGGATGTCGTCGCCGCCGCGCCGGTACTCCACGTTCGCCACGGCGAATCCCCGGCGGGCCAGGAAGTCCGCGAGCGGGGAGACGTGGGCCCGGTCGTACGGGGACCGCCAGGCGCCGCCGTGCAGGAGGACGACGAGCGGGGCCCCGGTGCGGCCGTCGCGCGGGGCGTAGAAGTCGACGACCTGGTCGGGGTGGTCCCCGTAGGCGGCGGTCCGGTCGGGGGCGACGGCGGGATGGGCGAACGCGGAGGCGCTCTCGGCCGCGTCCCGCTCACGCGCGGCAGAGTCCGGGGAACCCGGGAAATCCGTCATGCTGCTCAACCGTCCTCTGCCCATGGCCTGCGCCGGTGCCCTGCCCCAATGGGGTTGACCTGCGGGGACGGTACCAGCACCCGGTACCGTCCCCGCCTGGCTCACACCACTCCTGACGTCACATCAGGAAGCGCCCCGAGCCAGCTCCGGCTCCGCCAGTACGTCGGCGAGCACCCGCGCCGCCCGTTCCGCGTCGGCGTACCCCACGTACAGCGGGGTGAAGCCGAACCGCAGCACGTCCGGCCGCCGCAGATCACCCACGACGCCCCGCTCGATGAGGCGGCGCATCACGGGCTCCGCGTCGTCGCAGCGCAGGGCGACCTGGCTGCCGCGCTCGGCGTGCGCGGCCGGGGTGACGGAGGTGACCCGGCCCGCCGGGACGTACGCCTCGACGCACTCCAGGAAGAAGTCCGTCAGCGCGAGGGACTTTGCCCGCACGGCTTCCACCGACACCCCGTCCCACACGTCGAGCGCCGCTTCCAGCGTCAGCATGGAGACGATGTCGGGGGTGCCGACCCGGCCCCGTACGGAACCGTCGGCCGGGGCGTAGTCGGGGGTCATGCCGAACGGGTCGGCGTGCGAGTTCCACCCCGGCAGCGGGGAGTCGAAGGCGGCCTGGTGGCGCTCGGCGACGTACAGGTACGCGGGCGAACCGGGGCCGCCGTTCAGGTACTTGTAGGTGCAGCCGACCGCCAGGTCCACCCCGTGCTCGTCCAGCCCCACGGGGAGCGCGCCGGCGCTGTGGCACAGGTCCCACACCGCGACCGCGCCGGCCGCGCGGACGGCGGCGGTCAGTCCGGGCAGGTCGTGGAGCTGGCCGGAGCGGTAGTCGACGTGGTTGAGCAGCACGGCGGCGGTCCGCGGACCGAGCGCGGCCGGGACGTCGGCGGGCGCGACCGGCACGATCCGGTGGCCGGTCAGCCGGGCGGCGGAGGCGGCGATGTACCCGTCCGTGGGGAAGGTCGTCGCGTCGACCAGGATCTCGTCGCGTCCCTCGCCCGCGAGCCGGGCGGCGGCGACAACGGCCTTGAAGACGTTCACGCTGGTCGAGTCCCCGACGACGATCTGCCCGGCGGCGGCCCCGACGAGCGGGGCGATCCGGTCGCCGATCCGCTCGGGCGCGGTCCACCAGCCGCTCTCGTCCCAGGACCGGATGCGCAGCTCGCCCCACTGGCGGGCCAGGACGTCCTGCACCCGGGCGGGGACGTGGACGGGCAGCGCGCCGAGCGAGTTGCCGTCGAGGTAGACGCCGTCGTCGAGCGCGAAGAGTGCGCGGCGGCCGGCGAGCGGATCGGCGGCGTCGAGCTTCAGCGCCCGCGCGCGGAGTCCGTCCGCCGCGGTCGTGGTGGCCGTGGTCTCAGACATGGCTGCGCGCCGTCCACAGCTCGGGGAACACGTTCTTCGTGGCGCGCTTCTCCAGCCAGGCCACCCCGGCGGAGCCGCCGGTGCCGGTCTTGGAGCCCATCGCGCGCCGGGTGGCGACGAGGTGGTCGTTGCGCCAGCGCCACACCAGCTCGCCGACGTCGGTGAGCAGTTCACCGAGGCGGACCAGTTCGTCGTTCTGGTCGTCGGAGGCGTAGATCTCCGCCCACACGGCCTCGACCTCGGGCGAGGGCTCGTACCGCTTGGTCAGGTCCCGGGAGGTGACCGACTCGGGGATCGCGTACCCGCGCCGGGCCAGCAGCGCCAGGGTCTCGTCGTACAGGCTGGGCTCCCCGAGCGCCTTCTCCAGCTCGGCGTGGACCCGGGGGGCGCCCCGGTGCGGCACCAGCATCGAGGCGGACTTGTCGCCGAGCAGGAACTCCATCCGCCGGTACATCGCGGACTGGAACCCGGACCCCTCGCCGAGGGAGCCCCGGTAGGAGTTGAACTGGGCGGGGGTGAGTCCGGCCAGCGGCCGCCAGGACTCGTTGAGCGCCTCCAGTTCGCGCAGCGACCGCTTCAGGGCGTCGCGCGCGACGGGTATGCGGTCCTCGCGCAGGGCGCGGGTGGCGGTCTCCCACTCATGGACGATGACCGTGAACCACAGCTCCATGACCTGGGTGGTGACCAGGAAGACCATCTCGCCGGGGTCGTCCGAGCGGAGGTGCTGGAGGTGGGTCAGGACATCCGCCTGGACATAGTCCTCGTACGGAGTCGTGCCCGCGAAGTCCAGGTGCGGGGTGTCCGCACCGGTGGCTTCGGGGTCGGGGTGGTTGGTCGACATTTCTGTCTCCTCGACACGAGCTTCCGGGTAGCGGTCCGCCCCTTCCGTGAGGTGGTGGAGCTCCGGTCCCCTGCTCGCATAGTAGGGCCTCCGTGCGGACCGGGCCGGGTCAGGGAGGCCCTCCGCCGCTCCCCGTCCCGGGCCCGGGACGGGGAGCGGCTCGGGGAGGCGGCTCAGCCCAGGATGTCGGCGGCGGTCGGCGAGGAGTCGCGCAGGAACGTCGTGCAGCGCTCGTGCTCCTCGGTCTCCCCGATCGACCCGGCGGCCCGCGCCAGGGCGTGCAGGGCGCGCAGGAAGCCGCGGTTCGGCTCGTGCTCGAACGGGACGGGGCCGTGGCCCTTCCAGCCGGCGCGGCGCAGGGAGTCGAGGCCGCGGTGGTAGCCGGTACGGGCGTACGCGTACGACTCGACGACCCGGCCGCCCTCGTACGCCTCGTCGGCGAGCTGCGCCCAGGCGAGCGAGGAGGTGGGGTACTTCGCGGCGACCTCGGCGGGCGGGGTGCCCGCGGCGAGCAGCTCGCGCGGCTCGGGGTCGTCGGGGAGGTGGGTCGGGGCGGGGCCCCCGAGCAGGTTCTCGTGGATGGACATGGGTCCAGTGTGCCTGCCGTCACGCCCCGGCGGCACCGCGCGCCCGCCCGTGGGGCGGCGTCCGGGACGGAGCCGCGCGCCGGGGCGTGGGCGCACGCCCGGGGCCGGAGCGCCCAGACGGCTCACGCGCCGAGGCTCACCCGTGACGGCCCACGCGCCACAGCCCAGGCGTAGCGGCTCACGGCCGACGGCTCACACGCGCAGCCCAGGCGTCCCGGCTCAGGCGTCACGGCCCACGCGCCCGCAGCTCACGGGCGACGGCTCACGCGTCGCGGCTCATGCTTCCCGGTGCTCCGGCTCCAGCGGCGGGGCGGTGACCCCGCAGTGCACCGCGCACGCGGGCCGCTCCTCCCGGCCGGCGGCGGCCGGGGTGCGCACCGTCCACCAGGCGAGGACCGCGCCCGCCACCAGCAGCCCGGCGCACATCGGCATCGCCCGCCGGAAGGTCGCCGCGAACTCGCCCGCGTCCCGGTACGCCTCCGGCCCCATCCCGGCGAGCAGGGGCAGCGCGGCCACCGCGATGAGTCCGGCCGCCCGCGCGGCGGCGTTGTTGATCCCGCTGGCCAGCCCCGCCCGGCCGGCGTCCACGGCGGCCAGGACGGTCGCGGTGAGCGGGGCGACGACCACGACGAGCCCGGTGCCCAGCACCACGACGGCGGGCAGCACCTCGCTCACGTACCCGCCGAAGGACGCGCTGTCCGGCCCCACCCGCAGCATCAGCAGCATCCCGGCGGCGGCCAGCAGCGGCCCCGCGGTGAGCGGGATGCGGGGTCCGATCCGCCGCCCCAGCTCGCCCGACCGGGCGGAGAACAGCAGCATCAGCACGGTGGTCGGCAGCAGCGCGGTACCGGCCCCCAGCGCCGAGTACCCGGCCACCACCTGGAGCTGGATCGCGGAGAGGAAGAAGAAGCCGCCGAGCGCCGCGTAGACGCAGAAGGTGACCAGGTTGACCGAGGTGAAGAGACGGGAGCGGAAGATCGACGGCGGCAGCATGGGATCGGCCCGCCGCCGCTCCACCGCCACGAACACGGCCCCCAGCGCCAGCCCGCCGACCGCCGACCCGATCACCACCGGCGACGCGCCCCTCCCCGGGGCCTCGATCAGCGCGTACGTCACCCCGGCGAGCGCCAGCGCCCCGAGGGCGGCCCCCAGCACGTCGAACCGCCCGTGCGCCGCCGGATCACGCGACTCCGGTACGTGGCGGAGGGCGACGGGCACGCAGATCGCGGCGAGCGGCAGATTGAGCAGGAACACCCACCGCCAGCCGGGACCGTCGACCAGCCATCCGCCGACGAACGGCCCCACCGCCGCCCCGACCCCGCCGAACCCGGACCACAGCCCGACGGCCCGCGCCCGGTCGTCCGGGTGGAAGCTCGCCTGGATGAGCGCCAGCGACCCCGGGGTGAGCAGCGCCCCGCCGACCCCCTGGAGCGCGCGGGCGGCGATGAGGATCCCGGCGTTCGGCGCGAGCCCGCAGAGCAGCGAGGCCGCCGCGAACCAGACCACGCCGACGACGAACACCCGCCGCCGCCCGTACCGGTCCCCGAGCGCCCCGCCCAGCAGGATCAGCCCGGCGAGGGTGAGCATGTAGGCGTTGACGGTCCACTGGAGCGCGGCCAGATCGGTGCCGAGGTCCGCGCCGATCCGGGGCAGGGCCACGTTGATGACGGTCGAGTCCAGCATCGCCATGCTGGAGCCGAGCACGGTCGTCAGCACGACCCAGCGCCCGGCGGGCGAGGCGACCCGGATCTCTCCGGGAGCGGAGGCGGCGGAGGCAGCGGCCATGGGGCAAGCCTGCCCCGAGGCGCCCCTTCCCGCACCCCCGAAGCCCCGCGGGGCCCCGCGGGGCCCCGAAGCCCCCGCTACCGCACGGTCTCCACGGCCCGCACCAGCGCCTCCACCCCCAGGACCGCCTTCTCCCGGGGGCACCCCACGTTCAGCCGGAGGAACCCGGGCGCCCCGTAGACCGCGCCCCCCATGATCGCGACCCGTTCCCGCTCCACCAGCACCCGTTGCAGCGCCTCGTCGTCCACGCCCAGCGGCCGCAGGTCGAGCCATGCCAGGTAGCCGGCCTCGGGCGGCGTCCACCCCAGCTCCGGCAGGGCGTCGCCGAGCCGCCGGGCGACGTACTCCAGGTTCCCCGCCACATACGCCCGGACCGCGTCGAGCCAGGCCGCGCCCTCCCGGTACGCCGCGATGTGCGCGGTCAGCGAGAGGACGGCGGGCGACGCGAGGCCCTCGGCCGTCTCCATCCGCCGCAGGAACTCCGTCCGGTCGTGCGGGTCGCCGATGAAGCCGTACGACCCGGTCAGCGCCGGGAAGTTGAACGCCTTCGAGCCGGAGGTCACGAGGGCCCAGCGGCCGCCGCCCGCCACCCGGGTCCAGGGCACGTGGACGCGTCCGACGCCTCCCTCGTGCACGAAGTCCGCGTGGATCTCGTCGCTGATCACGGCGACCCCGTGGCGTTCGGCCAGTTCGGCCGTACGGGCCAGCTCGGCCTCCGTCCACACCCGGCCGGTGGGGTTGTGGGGCGAGCACAGCACCAGGACCTTCGCGTCCGGCCGGGCCAGCTCGCGCTCCAGCGCCTCCTCGTCCCCCACCGGCACCCCGCGCAGCTCCCGCCCGAGCCCGGTGACCGCCTTGCGGAAACCGTCGTACGTGGGGGTGTGGACGACGACGCCGTCCCCCTCGGCCGTCCACATCTGGAGGAGCTGGGAGAGCTGGCTGAGGACGGACGGACCGTAGACCAGCTGCCCGGTGTCGACCTCGGTGCCGTGCCGGGTGGCGTACCAGTGGGCTATCGCCGAGCGGAAGTCGTCCTGCTGCCAGGTGGTGTAGCCGAGCACCCCGTGGTCCAGACGGTCCCGGAGCGCGTCCAGCACCTCGGGGGCGGTGGCGAAGTCCATGTCGGAGATGGTGAACGGCAGCAGGCCGTCGACCCCGAAGCGGTCGGCGACCCCATCCCACTGGATGCACCAGGTGCCCCGGCGGTCGACGGCGGTGTCGAAATCGTAGAGCGCGCCCACAGCGGTTCCTCTTCTCTCTCTCCCGGCACGGCGACGGGCCCGGCCCCCTGGAGGGGAGGACCGGGCCCGACACCGTACGTCCGTGACTACGGGACGGTTACTTCAGCTTCGTGCCGGTGGAGCGCAGGTTCGCGCACGCCTCGGTGACCCGCGCGGCCATGCCGGCCTCGGCCAGCTTGCCCCAGGTGCGGGGGTCGTAGGTCTTCTTGTTGCCGACCTCGCCGTCGACCTTCAGGACGCCGTCGTAGTTGCGGAACATGTGGTCCGCGACCGGGCGGGTGAAGGCGTACTGGGTGTCGGTGTCGAGGTTCATCTTCACGACGCCGTTCTCCAGCGCGGTGGCGATCTCCTCGGCGGTGGAGCCGGAGCCGCCGTGGAAGACGAAGTCGAACGGCTGGCTGCCGGCCGGCTTGCCGTACTTCTCGGAGACGCCCGCCTGGAGGTCCTTGAGCAGCTCGGGACGGAGCACGACGTTGCCCGGCTTGTAGACGCCGTGGACGTTACCGAAGGAGGCGGCCAGCAGGTAGCGGCCCTTCTCGCCCAGGCCGAGCGCCTCGGCCGTACGCAGCGCGTCCTCGACGGTCGTGTACAGCTCGTCGTTGATCTCGTGCGTGACGCCGTCCTCCTCGCCGCCGGTCGGGGTGATCTCGACCTCAAGGATGATCTTGGCGGCGGCGGCCTTGGCCAGCAGCTCCTGGCCGATGGCCAGGTTGTCGGCGAGGGTCTCGGCGGAACCGTCCCACATGTGGCTCTGGAACAGCGGGTTCAGACCCTTGGCGACGCGCTCGGCGGAGACGTCGAGCAGCGGACGCACGTAGCCGTCCAGCTTGTCCTTGGGGCAGTGGTCGGTGTGCAGTGCGATGGTGACGTCGTACTTCGCGGCGACGATGTGCGCGAACTCGGCCAGGGCGACCGCGCCGGTGACCATGTCCTTGTTGTACTGGCCGCCCAGGAACTCCGCACCGCCGGTGGAGATCTGGACGATGCCGTCGCTCTCGGCCTCCGCGAAGCCGCGCAGGGCGGCGTGCAGGGTCTGGGACGAGGTCACGTTGATGGCCGGGTAGGCGAACTTGCCCGCCTTGGCCCGGTCGAGCATCTCGGCGTAAGCCTCGGGGGTTGCGATGGGCATCTGACCGCTCCTTGGGATGTGCGGGTGTGCAGGCGTGAGTCCCTGACCTGGGGGCGACGTCATCGTCGCCCCCATCTTCCCAGACTCACCCCCGGGCTCCACCCGGCGGACCCCGTTGGATACCGGACGGTTATGGGTCAGGGGTGGACCGTTTCACGTGAAACGGTCCACCCCTGACGAAAACCGCAGGTCACCTTGCGTACGCGTCCGGCTCAGGCGAGGTCGAGGTCCGCCACCGAGTAGACGTGCACATACGGGAGACCGGCCTCGGCGATGGCCGGGGCGGCCCCGCGCTCGACGATCACGGCGACGGCGACGACCTCGCCGCCCGCCTCGCGCACCGCCTCGACGGCGGTCAGCGGCGAACCGCCCGTGGTCGAGGTGTCCTCGACGACCAGGCAGCGGCGGCCCTTCACATCGGTGCCCTCGATCCGGCGCTGCATCCCGTGCGCCTTCTGCGCCTTGCGGACGACGAAGGCGTCCAGGCTCTCACCGTGTGCGGCGGAGGCGTGCAGCATCGAGGTGGCGACCGGGTCGGCGCCGAGCGTCAGCCCGCCGACGCAGTCGTAGTCCAGCTCGGCGGTGGCGTCGAGCATGACCTGGCCGACCAGCGGCGCGGCCTTGCCGTCCAGCGTGATCCGGCGCAGGTCGATGTACCAGTCGGCTTCCAGACCCGAGGAGAGGGTCACCTTGCCGTGCACCACGGCCTTTTCCTTGATCTGCTGGAGCAGGTCAGCGCGTACGTCAGTCATGACCACGAGGGTAAGCGGTGCGGCGGGCCACACCCTGCCGGGCATCGGCTCAGAGCCGCGTCCAGCTCCAGACCGCGCCCATCTCCAGCGGGTCGATCGGGGTCACCAGGCGGGGCGCGGTGTTCAGCCCGTTCGGCGGCCCGGACTGCGGTTCCACGCACACCGCCTCGTCCTGCTCGTCGTAGACGACCACCCACTCGCTGCGGCTCTTCACGCTCAGCTCGAACTGCTCCGGCCAGGTGAGCTTCACGTCCACGCCGTCCGGCATGCCGAAGCAGTCGTCCCACGGCCCGGGTACGGGGTCGATGCGCTTCCCGGTCGGCAGGTGGTCCGCGCCCCGTTCCTCCTGCCAGGCGGGCTCGAAGGCGATCCGGGCGTCCTCGCCGCCGAGGTTGCGGCGGAACCAGGGGTGCCAGCCGGCCTGGGCCGGGAAGGAGTCGCCGTACGTCTCCACGGCGAGGCCCAGCGTGAGGGAGTCCCCGGTCAGCTCGAAGGTCTGCGTCACCCGGCCCTCGTACGGCCAGGGCGCGGCGAGGTCGTAGTAGAACGCGGCCCGGCCCTCGGCCACGTCGGCGGCCGTGTACGCCGGAGTCCAGGAGGTGTCCCGGCCGGTGCCGTGGATGGCGTGCGGCGGGGAGTTGAGCGGCAGTTCGTGGAGCACGCCGCCGTTGCGGAACCGCCCGTGGCCGGTGCGCCCGCACCAGGGGACCATCGGGAAGCAGCCGTACCGGTCGCCCTGGCGGAGCAGCTCGGTGCCGCCGATCCGCAGGCTGCTGATCCGGCAGCCGTGGAGGGGGTCGACGGTCAACTCGGCTTCGCCGACGGTCAGCCTGACGTTCTCTTCGCTGCTGCTCACCCGACGACCCTACTGGCCCACGCGCGCGATCGCCCGCGGTGTGCCGGGTGGCCCGCGGCCGGCCGCGGTTCCCACGGTGGCCTGCCGTTGACGCGGCTGGGCTCAGGGGCTCGGGCGGCGCCCTGCTTCCGCCGCCCGTGGCGTGGACTACCTCCGGCGGCGCAGCGCCCGGCCGAGCACCACGGCGGAGGCGAGTGCGAGGGCGGCGGCGGGGGCGACCCACCGCAGGGTGGTGTTCGTGCCGCCCGTGTCCATGGACGGCACGGGGGCGTACCGGCCGCGCGGGGGCGCGTGGTCGACCTCCTCGGCGCTGCGCCCGATCATGGTGCGCCGGGCGTGCGCGGCCTCGGCGGTCGGCTCGTCCGGAACGGTGAACTCCACCCCGGCGACGGGGTCGAGCGAGGGCGGCGGCACCGGGGAGTCGTACACGGAACGGGGGGCGTCATCGGGGCCCTCGCCCACGCGGTCACGGTCGCCCCCGGCGTCGTCCGTACCGGCGCCGTCGGCGTCCGCGTCCGTGCCGGTGCTGCCGGCCCCGGTGTCCGTACCGGCGTCCTCAGCTCCCGCGTCCGTACCGGCGTCCTCGGCTCCCGCGTCCCTACCGGCGTCCCCGGCCCCGGCCTCCGCGTCCCTACCGGCGTCCTCCTCGGCCTTGACCTCGGCCTCACCCTCTCCCCGCTCCGCCAGGGACTCCGTCACCAGCTGCTGGGTGAAGCGGTCCAGGAGCCGGTGGGCGGCCGCGAGGGCAGCGCCGTCCTCCAGCTCGGCCAGCCGCCCGTCCCCCTCGGCCGTGCCGCTGTACGTCAGCATCGTCCCGCCGTCCTTCGCGGTGAGGGCGAGGGTCAGGGCCACCTCGACCGCACCGTCGCCCCGGGCCTCAGCCCCCGTACCGGTCACCGAGAGGCGCGGCCCGTCCGGGCCGTCGCCGTCCCCCGGGCCGGTGAGCCGCAGCTCGCCCCGGTACGTGATGGTGTGGCCGCCGGCCCGCAGCTTCAGCCGGCCCGCCAGGGGCGACGCCGACGCGTCGGCGTCCTGCTGGAAGCCGGGCACGCAGCGGGCGACCCGGGCGGGGTCCCCCAGCGTCCGCAGCAGGGTCGGGACGGGGACCGGAACGAACACCTCATGCTCCATGGCAACCGAGCCTAATCCGCCCCCGGCCCGGACGTCAGCGGTTCCGCCCGCCGAAAGCCGCCCCGCACCCGCCGGACCGCCCCCGCGCCCCTCGCGGGGCCCCGCACTCCCCCGGCGAGGTACGCCCCCACCGGCCCGCCCCCGCCTCACACCTCCTCCCAGTACCGCGGGTGGATCAGCGTCGACGGAGCGAGGCCCGGCAGCCGGGCGCCGGCCGCCTCCCGCGCGCCCTCCCGCAGCTCCGGGCCCTCCAGCGAGCGCGGTTCGGGACCTCCGGCGCCCAGCACGACCTGCGGGGCGGCACCCGGACCGGCGAGGAGGAAGCCCCAGTCCTCCCGCTCCCGGTCGTCGTCGCCGCCCCGGTCCGGGCTCGCGGCGAAGCCCCCGTACCGGCCGGTGACGCGGTACGGGCGGGGCGCGAGGCCGCCCGCGCGCACCGACGCCTCCACCGTCCAGAAGGTCTGCGGCCGGGCGCCCAGCGGTCCGGCGTGCACCACCAGCCGCCCGTCCGGGGCGAGGGCCTCGGCGACCAGCCCGTAGAACTCGGCGGAGTACAGCTTCGTGCTGGCGGTGATGCCGGGGTCGGGGAGGTCGGAGACCACCACGTCGTAGCGCCCCCGGTCGGCCCGGAGCCAGGGGAACGCGTCCGCCGAGACCACGGTCAGGCGCGGATCGCGGAAGGCGTGGCCGTTCAGCTCGGAGAGGGCGGGGTCGGTCCGGGCCAGTCGGGTGACCTCGGGGTCCAGCTCGACGACGGTGACCGAGCGGACGTCGTCGTAGCGCAGCACCTCGCGGGCGGCGAGCCCGTCGCCGCCGCCCAGGATGAGCACGCGGGCACGGGGCCCGTTCATGGCGGGGTGGACCAGGGCCTCGTGGTAGCGGTACTCGTCGCGGGCGCTGACCCGCAGCCGGCCGTCCAGGTAGAGGTCCAGGGAGTCGCGGTCGGCGCCGGTCAGGACGACCTCCTGCACCCCGGTCTGCACGGCGACCCGCACCTGGTCCCCGTAGACCGCCCGGCGCGCGGCCCGCTCGAAGTCGTCGACGAGCACGGTGGCCGTCGCCAGCACGGCGATCACCGAGACGTTGGCCAGGACGAGGAGCCACCGGGAGCGGGCGCTGAGGTCGCGCCGGAACACCCACAGGACCAGCGCACCGCCCGCCGCCGCGTTGACCGAGCCGGTGAACAGCGTGCCGGTCAACTGCCCCAGCATCGGCAGCAGCAGGAAGGGGAAGGCGAGCCCGCCGACGAGCGCGCCCACGTAGTCGGCGGCGAAGAGGTCGGCGACGGCCCCGCCCGCGTCCTGCCGGTCGACACGCTGGATCAGCGTCATCAGGAGCGGGATCTCCGCCCCGATCAGCACCCCGATCGCCAGCGAGAACCCGACCAGGACGTACTGCGACTCACCGAGCCAGGCGAAGGAGGCGTAGAGCACGAGCGCCGAGGAGCCGCCGATCAGCGCGAGGGCCGCCTCCAGCAGCCCGAAGCCGACGGCGGCATGGCAGCGCAAACGTTTCGCGAGGAGCGAGCCGATGCCCATCGCGAACACCATCACGGAGAGCACGACCGACGCCTGTGTGACCGAGTCCCCGATCAAGTACGAGGCGAGCGCCACCAGTTCGAGCTCGTAGACGAGGCCGCAGGCGGCGCAGACGAAAACCGCGGCCAGCACGAGGAGCCGTCCGGTCCTCGGCCGTACGGGAAGCCCCGCCGCGCCCCCTCGCAGCGACGTGTGCTGGTCGATCATGAGGGAACGCTACGTCACGGAGCCGTCGCACCTTGTCACCCACACGGGTGTAAGTACCGCGGCCGGGACCGCCTCCGCCCGGACCGTCCCCGCTCAGACCGCCGCCGCGGGGACCCGTACCCCGACCCGCGTCCGGGTCACCACCAACTGCCCTTCCTGCGGGTACGCGTGCCACGTGCGCCACCGCACCTGGCCCTCGGTGCGATGGGCGAGCATCGCGGTGAAGGCGTACGGGCTGCCGGGGAAGGTGCCCACCAGCCCGTGCGGGTGGTCGCTGACGAGGGCGAGCAACTCCTGGGCGCGGCCCGCGAACTGACCCCGGGTCAACGATTCGACGCGGGCGGCGAACTCGTACTCCCGGTCGCCGAGGCGCTTCGAGACGCCGAGCGGCAGCGGGGTGCTGCTGCCCGGCATGCACGCGACGGTCTCGGAACAGGTCGCACCCTCCTCGCGGAGGAGGACCTGATGGGAGGCGCCGAGCAGCCTCATCTGGAGGTCGGCCGCGCCGAGCCGGAGGTCGAGGACCGCCAGGGCGGGCAGCGGCTCCCGCCCCAGCATCCAGGCCAGGTCGGCGGCGCGGGTGTCGGAGTAGGCCGTCTGGAGGGTGGTGAGCATGGGTGGGCTCCGCAAACACATGGACACCTGGACAGCGGGCGCCCCCGGCGGAACGCACGCGGGAGGCGGGTCGCCCGATCTGGTCCAACTGAGGTCCGAGGGCTGAAGGTTCTCTCCGTCGAGAGAAGCACGAAGTACGCCGCGCCCACAGCGTTTTCGCCCAACTTGCCGTGGTTTCCATCCCCTCGGGGGCCCACGGGTTCACTTGTTCAACCGAAAACGTCCGCGTCGCTCAACGAAAAGGCGTCCGAAGGGAGTTCACCCTCCGGACGCCCGTCTCCCCGCTCACTGTCGGTGACGGTGGCGGGACCTGCGCCGCGCCCCGCGACCGGCCCCCCGCCGGTCGTACTCGGCGGTGCGGCCGGAGCGGGACTCAGCTCCCGCCGCCGCACCCTCCCCCGCCGCCGCAGGACGAACCGCCCCCGCACGACGAGCCGCCGCCGCAGGAGTGACCGCCCGAGTGGCCGCCGGAGTGCCCGCCCGAATCGCTGGAACCGGAGTCGCCAGAGCCGGAGTCGCCCGCCCACCAGCCGCCTCCGCCGTCGGACGAACCGCCCCCGGAACGCCGGCGCCCGGCGCCGGCCCGCCCCTTCCCCCTGGCCTTCGCCGAACCGGCCGCCTGCGACCGCCGGACGGCCAGCAGCCCTCCGACGACGACCACGGCGGCCACTGCCGAGATGAGGACACCCATGTTCCCCACCGCCTTTCTTCCCCCGAAGCGAGGTCCCCCGTCGCTTCCCCGTCGATGTGTGAGAGGGGGATTCCCCAGCCGCTCGCGCGCCAAAGCGGACTTGAGCAACTCCAGAGCTTGGGCCCAGGATGGCGCCCATGACACAGGGACGAGCCACTCAGGAAACGTCGGAGCAAGAGGGGCGGCCGCTGCTCAACCGCCGCCTCGCCGCGTTCGGCACGACGATCTTCGCCGAGATGTCCGCGCTGGCCCTGCGGACCGGCTCGATCAACCTCGGCCAGGGCTTCCCCGACACCGACGGCCCCGAGGAGATCCGCGAGGCGGCCGTACGAGCGCTGCGCGACGGCCGGGGCAACCAGTACCCGCCGGGCCCCGGCGTCCCGGAGCTGCGCGCAGCCGTCGCCGCCCACCAGGAGCGCTTCTACGGGCTGAGCTGGTCCCCCGAGACCGAGATCCTGGTGACCACCGGGGCCACCGAGGCGATCGCCGCCTCCCTGCTGGCCCTGCTGGAACCCGGGGACGAGGTCATCGCATTCGAGCCGTACTACGACTCGTACGCCGCCTGCATCGCCATGGCGGGCGCCCGGCGCGTACCGCTCACGCTGCGCGCCCCCGGCTTCCGCCCGGACCTCGACGAACTGCGCTCCCTCATCACCCCGCGCACCCGTCTGCTGCTCCTGAACACCCCGCACAACCCGACCGGAACCGTGCTCACGCCCGACGAACTGTCCGGGATCGCGGCGCTCGCGGTGGAACACGACCTGCTCGTGGTCACCGACGAGGTCTACGAGCACCTGGTCTTCACGGGGGCGCACCACCCGATCGCCGCACTCCCCGGAATGCGCGGGCGCACGGTCTCGATCTCGTCCGCCGGCAAGACGTTCTCGTACACGGGGTGGAAGGTCGGCTGGGTCACCGGGGACGCGGCGCTGGTGGCGGCGGTGCGCTCGGCGAAGCAGTACCTGACCTTCGTGAGCGGAGGCCCGTTCCAGTACGCGATCGCCGAGGCGCTGGCCCTCCCGGACACCTTCTTCACGGGCTTCCTCGCGGACATGCACCGCAAGCGGGACCTGCTGGCCACGGGGCTGCGGGCCGCCGGCTTCCAGGTGTACGAGCCGGAGGGGACGTACTTCATCACCACCGACATCGCCCCCTTCGGCGACGAGGACGCCTACGCCTTCTGCCGCGCCCTGCCGGAGCGCTGCGGGGTGGCGGCGGTGCCGAACTCGGTCTTCTACGACGACCCGGAGGCGGGCCGCAGCCAGGTCCGCTTCACGTTCTGCAAGAAGGACGAGGTCCTGGAGGAGGCGGTCACCCGCCTCGGGCGGCTGACGGGCTGAGGAACCCGGACGGCACGCACCGCACGGAAACGGCCCGGGAGGCGGTCGTGGTGACCGTCTCCCGGGCCGTCTCGTCGGCTGCCGGAGGCTGCGGGGGCTGCCGGCCGCTAGGCGCCCGCGGGCTCCTCGCCCTCCGCCGGCTTGCCCTCGGCGGGCTCGATGCCGAGGTGCTCCACGAGCCACTTGTCGAACTCGATCGAGGCGCGCACCCAGCTCACCGTCGAGGAGACGAAGTGCTCCAGGCTCACACCGGTGCCGATGAGCATCTGCGCCTCACCGATCAGCCGGACGGAGCCCGCCTCCTCGCCCTCGCCCTCGTGGGCGTGGGTGTAGACCTTGGGCCACAGGGTGCGGCGGTTCCAGTCGTCGATGGCGTCCAGCAGGACGGGACGCTGGTCCAGGGCGTGCGGGCGGTCGTAGAACGTACGGACCGAGAAGACCTGCTGCTCCGCCTCGCCGCGGAACATGAAGTACGTCCGGAACTCCTCCCACGGCGCCGCGAGGTCGCCCTCGTCGTCGACGACGTACTTCAGCTCCATCTGGTCGAGGAGCTGCTTGACGAGGTCCTGGTCAGGGACGACGGGGCCCTCCGGTCCTGCCGCCTGCGGTTCGGGCTGGCCCCCGAAATTAGGAATCGAGGACGGATCGATGCTCACCGTTATTTCCCTTCGTGCGGTTGCGGCCATCCTCTCCCATGGCGGGCGGGGCATGGCAAGCCCCGGCGGCCCCTATCCGCCACAAGCTGACAGACAGCGCGTGGGGACGGGCCCCGCCGGGTCTACGACCACAGCGTGCGACGGCGCGTGACCAGCGGTTACGAGGCGGGGCCGACGATCAGCCCGTCCTCGGCCCGGTCCACCCGTACGGTGTCGCCGTCGCGGATCTCGCCGGACAGGATCTCCTTCGCCAGCCGGTCGCCGATCGCCGTCTGGATGAGCCGGCGCAGGGGCCGCGCCCCGTACGCCGGGTCGTTGCCCTCCGCCGCCAGCCAGGCCAGCGCCTCCGGCGTGACGTCCAGGGTGAGCCGGCGCTCGGCGAGCCGCTGCGCCAGCCGGTCGATCTGGAGCCCCGCGATGTGGGCCAGCTCGTCGCCGGACAGGGCCGAGAAGACGACCAGGTCGTCCAGCCGGTTGATGAACTCCGGCTTGAACGAGGCCCGCACCACGTCCAGCACCTGCTGCTTCTTCACCTCGGGCTTGACCAGGGGGTCCATCAGGAACTGGGAGCCGAGGTTGGAGGTGAGGACGAGGATGGTGTTGCGGAAGTCAACCGTACGGCCCTGGCCGTCGGTGAGGCGGCCGTCGTCGAGGACCTGGAGCAGGACGTCGAAGACCTCGGGGTGGGCCTTCTCCACCTCGTCCAGGAGCACGACGCTGTACGGGCGGCGGCGGACGGCCTCGGTGAGCTGACCGCCCTCCTCGTACCCGACGTAGCCGGGCGGGGCACCGACGAGCCGGGCGACGCTGTGCTTCTCGCCGTACTCGCTCATGTCGATGCGGATCATGGCCCGCTCGTCGTCGAACAGGAAGTCCGCGAGCGCCTTGGCCAGCTCGGTCTTGCCGACGCCGGTGGGCCCGAGGAAGAGGAACGAGCCGGTCGGCCGGTCGGGGTCCGCGATCCCGGCGCGCGTACGGCGTACGGCGTCGGAGACGGCCTGCACGGCCTCGGTCTGCCCGATCAGCCGCTTGCCCAGCTCGCTCTCCATCCGCAGCAGCTTCTGGGTCTCGCCCTCCAGCAGCCGTCCGGCCGGGATACCGGTCCAGGCGCCGACGACGTCCGCGATGTCGTCGGAGCCGACCTCCTCCTTGACCATCGTGTCCTTGTCCTTGGAAGCCTCCTCGGCCTCCGCCGCCTCCTCCAGCTCCCGCTCCAGGCCGGGGATCTCCCCGTACAGCAGCTTGGAAGCGGCGTCGAAGTCGCCGTCGCGCTGGGCGCGTTCGGCCTGGCCGCGCAGCTCGTCGAGCCGTTCCTTCAGCTCACCGACCCGGTTGAGGCCCTGCTTCTCCTTCTCCCAGCGGGCGTTGAGGCCGCGCAGCTCCTCCTCCTTGTCCGCGAGGTCGCGGCGCAGCTTCTCCAGGCGCTGCTTGGAGGCGGGGTCGGACTCGTTCTTGAGCGCCAGCTCCTCCATGCGCAACCGGTCGACGGAGCGCTGGAGTTCGTCGATCTCCAGCGGCGAGGAGTCGATCTCCATCCGCAGCCGGGAGGCCGCCTCGTCGACCAGGTCGATGGCCTTGTCGGGGAGGAAGCGGGAGGTGATGTAGCGGTCGGAGAGGGTCGCGGCGGCCACCAGCGCCGAGTCCGCGATCTGCACCTTGTGGTGGGCCTCGTAACGGCCCTTGAGCCCGCGCAGGATCGCGATGGTGTCCTCGACGGTGGGCTCGGCGACCAGCACCTGCTGGAAGCGGCGCTCCAGGGCGGGGTCCTTCTCGATCCGCTCGCGGTACTCGTCGAGCGTCGTCGCGCCGACCATCCGCAGCTCGCCGCGGGCCAGCATCGGCTTGAGCATGTTGCCCGCGTCCATGGCGGAGTCGCCGCCGGCGCCCGCGCCGACGACCGTGTGCAGCTCGTCGATGAACGTGATGATCCGCCCGTCGCTCTCCTTGATCTCGGAGAGGACGGTCTTCAGGCGCTCCTCGAACTCACCGCGGTACTTCGCCCCCGCGACCATCGCGCCGAGGTCCAGCGAGACGAGCCGCTTGTCCTTGAGGCTCTCGGGGACGTCGCCCTTGACGATGCGCTGCGCGAGCCCCTCGACCACGGCGGTCTTGCCGACGCCGGGCTCCCCGATGAGCACGGGGTTGTTCTTCGTACGACGCGAGAGCACCTGCACCACGCGGCGGATCTCCTGGTCACGGCCGATGACCGGGTCCAGCTTGCCCTCGCGCGCGGCGGCCGTGAAGTCGGTGCCGAACTTCTCCAGGGCCTTGTACTGGCCCTCCGGGTCGGGAGTGGTCACCCGGCGCCCTCCCCTGCTCGTCTCGAATGCGGCCAGCAGCTTCCTGGCGCTGGCGCCCTGTCCGTCGAGGATCCCACCGGCGCGGCCGCCCTTCGCGGCGATCCCGATGAGCAGGTGCTCGGTGGAGATGTAGTCGTCGCCCAGCTCCTTCGCCCGCTGCGAGGCGTCCTGGACGACGGCCAGCAGCTCCCGGTCGGGCTGCGGCGGGGCGACGGTGGAGCCGGTGACGCTGGGCAGGGAGCCGAGCAGCCGCTCGGTCTCGCCGCGCACGACGGCCTGGTCGGCCTCGACGGCGGCGAGGAGGTCGGTGACGTTCTCGTTCTCCTGCCCCTCCAGCAGCGCGAGCAGCAGGTGCCCCGGAGTCAGATCGGGGTGCCCGTCCTTCACGGCCCTGCTGGTGGCCGCGTTGATGGCGTCCCGGCTCTTATTGGTCAGCTCGGCGTCCACGGGTGGTTGCTCCTCCTCGCAGCTGGCGGGTCACGCACGGATCCCTGCGTTGACTCAGTCGTCGTGTACAAAGTTGAGTCTACTCCACTCAAGGGCGTGGGTGCACGCCTTCCCCTGCGGTCGTGCGGGATGCGTCCGCTGCCGAGCGGGGCGGGCCGGCGGCGGGAAGAGGCGCGCCACAGAAAACGGAAAGGGGCCGTTCGACGCGGCCGGACACTCCCGCACGCCGCCCGTACCGCCCGCACGCCGCGGCCACAGCGCCCGTACGCCGCACCCGTGGCACCCGCGCCCGCCGCACCCGCGCGCCGCACTCGTACGCTGCCCCCATGGCAGACGTACGCAACCCCTCACCCGAATACGTCGCGTTCTGGCGCGAGAGCCACCTGTCCACGCTGACGACCCCCCGCCCGGACGGCACACCGCACGTGGTGCCGGTCTGCGTGACGTACGACCCGGACGCCGGGGTGGCGCGCGTGATCACCGACGGGGGGAGCCGCAAGGTCGCCCACATCCGCGCGGCGGGGCCCGAGGGCGCGCGCGTGGCCGTCTGCCAGATCGACCGGGCCCGCTGGGCGACCCTGGAGGGCCGCGCGGTCATCCGCACCGAGCCGGAGGCCGTCAAGGACGCCGAGGCCCGGCACGAGGTGCGCTACGGACGGCCCCCGCGGGTCAATCCGACCCGGGTCGTCATCGAGATCACCCTCGACCGGGCCCTCGGCAAGCCCTGAGGCGGGCCGCCCGCGTACGGCCCGGGGCCGTACGGGCTCCGGCCCCGGGCACCGGCCTCCGGCTCCGGCCCCGGCCCCGGCCTCCGGCCCCGGAGCAGCACAACGGCGCCACCGTGTTCAGGTCACGGTGGCGCCGCTGTGTGGGGGAAGCGCCTGGAGCGACAGGTGACGACGGGGGAATCGCTCAGGCGCTGCGGGGGGTGGCGGAAAGGGGTTCTGCGTCGAACAGCTCGTGGTCCCGCTGATCGAGGTTGACGAAGATCATGCCGTACCTGACGGCACAGCGAACCGGCTGCGGAGCACCACGCGGCCGGCGGAGACAGCGATAGGCACGGACGTCCTCGTCCTCTTCCATCACCACGACGACCGGCTCTCCGAACAGGGTGACCATCAACGAGTCGCCACGGCCGGGCAGCGCCGTGAGCAGATCGATGAAATGCCACCCTGAGCGGTAGGCGCTGGCCATCTCACGCCGAAAGGTGCGGTCGTCCGGCGGGGTGCTCATGCGCCCACGCCGGCCTGGGAGTTCCATCCGATGTCGCCCGGGACCGCAGCCGGCGCGATCCAGCCAATGTCAGTGGGTGCTGCGGCCTGGACTTCGCTCTGCTCGCTGCTGCCTGCCGTGACGCCGACGCCCGTCAGCCCGAGTCCAACGGCCGCGACGAACGAGGCGGCAAGCGCCGAGCGAAGCATTCGCTTGTACATAGTCGGCTTCGTCCTCACTTGTGGATTCCTCTCCCCCGCACTTCAGACGATGTCCCATCCGGGCACGTGAACACCACTGGATCGATGCATCATGTTCCTGAATGTTCAGGAACATGGGGGGTGGAGAAATGACCAAAAGCCACATAAAGACGACACATCCTCACGCGATCACCGAACTGTGCGAGGCAGGGGGACGTCTTTACGCCACCGCACTTCGATCGGGTCGCATAGCCCGCTCCGAACTCACGCCCGCCCCGTGTCTGATGGAGTTCGCGCTGCTCCACCCCGACCCGGATGATCCGAACTGGCTCCGTCCGGTTCCTCCTTCAGCAGCGTTGGCGCAGCATCTCCATCCCATTGAACGCGAGATCCAGGAACGCAGAAGGCATTCCCTGCAACTGACCGAGTCCTTCGAGCCGTTCATGGACATCAGCGCACAGGGCCCGCCCCTGACGCACGCCATCACCGTGCTGGAAGGAGTCAACCGGATCAACGCGGCGCTCGACCACGCGACCACGGAATGCCGGACAGAAGTGCTCACCGTCCAGCCGGGGGGCGGGCGAAACGAGGACCAGCTCAGCAAGCCGCTGGAGCGTGGACTGTCCGTCGTCCACCGGGGAGTACGCATCCGGACCCTGTACCAGCACACGGCGCGCCACAGCCCCAGCACCCTGGCTTACGCCGAGCGTATCGCCGGCGACAACGTGGAGATCCGGACACTCGAGGAGCTCATCGAGCGTCTCATCGTCTTCGATCGCACGGTCGCCTTCATACCCGCCCAGGATGACCGCCAAGTCGCGCTGGAACTCCGCCACCCCGGTCTCGTCGAATATCTTGTGAAGGTCTTCGAGCAGCTGTGGACGCGGGCCGCCCCCCTCCTCGAAGAGGTCAAGTACGACCCGATGCCGCAGGGGATCAGTGGCGTCCAGCGCTCGATCGCGCAACTGCTCGTGGAGGGGCACGTGGACGACTCCATCGCCCGCCGCCTGGGGATGAACGTTCGTACCTGCCGTGCCCATGTGGCCAAGCTCTCCGCCACCCTGGGCAGCAGCAGTCGCGCCCAACTCGGCTATCTGATCGCACGTTCCGGAATCCTGGACCGGAACACCTGAAAGCTCGGGCCCACGCCCCCGGGGCCCGGAGCATGGCCGCACAAAGGGGGAGAGCACGACCATGCCCGGGCTCGCCGGGGGAGTTCCCCGCTCCCCCGACACGTCCACGATCCCCCCACAACTAGGCTGGCGCCACCGTCCACTTACTGCACTGCACGAAGCGGGGGGATTCCAAATGTTCACCGAACGCGACAGAGCAGGGCACTCTCCTCATGGAGAGGCCGAGTTGTGCGAAGCGGCCCTCCGGTTGTACGGGGCGGCTCTGCGAACCGGCCGGATGGCACGGACCGAGACGTCCGCCGCTCCCTGCCTCGTCGAACTGTCCCTGTTGCGCCCCGATCCGTGGGACGACGCCTGGCTGCGTCCGGTACCACCGTCCGCCGCCCTGGGCGAGCTGCTGCGGCCCGTCTCCCGGAAGATCGATGAGCAACTGCGACTCGCCGCCACGCTGAGCCGGTCGCTCCTGCCGCTCAGCTCCGTCCCGCCCGGCGACCCCGACCTGGCGATCACCGTGCTGGAGGGGGTCGCCGCCATCCAGGCGTCCGTCGACCAGGCCGCCGCCACGGCCACCGACGAGATACTCACCGCCCAGCCCGGCACCGGCCACGCCCCCGCCTCGCTGTCGGCCGCACGGGCCGATGCTCGCACCGCGATCGGCCGCGGTGTCCGCATCCGGCACATCTACGAGCACGCGGCCCGCTACAGCAGCCGGGTCCGGGGCCACCTCGCCGACGTACCCGCCCAGCACGTCCAGGTGCGCACGACCGAGGTGACGGTCGAACAGCTCATCATCATCGACCGTGCGACCGCCTACGTCCCCGCTTCGGACGATCGCACCGCCGCGCTCCGCATCAGCCAACCGGCCGTGGTCTCCTACCTCGTCCAGGTCTACGAAGTCCTCTGGGCGCATGCCGTCCCGCTGGCCGAGAACCATCGCACGGCCGGACCGGAGATCCAGGTCACCGCGGTCCAGCGCGACATCGCCCGCCTTCTCACCGAGGGCCACGTCGATGACGTCGTCGCCCGCAGGATGGGCATCAGCGTCCGCACCTGCCGCTCCCACATCGCCAGACTCACGCAGAGCCTCGGCGCCACCAGCCGCACCCACCTCGGCGCCCTCCTCGTCGAGTCGGGGATCGTGGAAGCGCCCGACGCGAAGCGCCTCTCGCCTCGGGGAGCCGGCTGATCGCCCTGCGGGGGCCTCACACCCGTACACCACCGCGGCCTTCGCCGGCCGGGCAGCCACACGAGAAAGGGATCAGCACATGTGCGTGACGTCGAACACGGCGGGAGCGCATGCCGTCGACGGACTCTGCGAGTCGGCGACGGCGTTGTACGCGACCGCACTGCGGGAGGGCCGCGTCGCACGGTCCGATCTCGTCGCCGCGCCGTGCCTCGTTCGTCGCGCGCTGGTCCACCCCGACCCGAACGACGACCGGTGGATGCTGCCGTTACCCGCACCGGCCGCGCTCACGCGCCTCCTCATCCCGTTCGCGCGCGAGGTCTCCGACCACCTCTCCGACGCCGCCGCGCTCCTCGACACCCTGCTCCCCTTCGCCTCGCTCGCGCCCCCTCCCTCCGATCCGACGATCACCGTCATCCACGGGAACGACCGGATCATGGACTCGCTGCGGGAGGCGTCCCGCGCCGCACGGAGCGAAGTCCTCACCGCTCAACCGGGCGGCAACCGGATGGTCACCAACCTGCGCGCGGGGCTGGAGAACGCGCAGGCCGTCATCGAGGCGGGCGGACGCCTGCGCCACCTCTACCAGCATCCGGTGCGCTACAGCAGGCGCTTCGCCGCCTATCTGGACCACCTGGGCCCGGAGCACCTGGAAGTACGCACGATGGAGCAGGCGATCGACCGCCTGATCGTGTTCGACCGGGAGACCGCGTACCTCCCCGCGGCCCCCGGCACCGAGTCCGCTCTGGTAATCCGCCACCCCGCCCTCGTGCGCTACCTGGTCCACACGTACGAAGTGCTCTGGGCGCGGGCGACTCCGTACGACGACCCCCTGCCGCGCAGGATGGGCATCAGCGTCCGCACCTGCCGCTCCCACATCGCCAGACTCACGCAGACCCTCGGCGCCACCAGCCGCACCCACCTCGGCGCCCTCCTCGTCGGCTCGGGCATCGTCGAGGACGAGCCCGGCGGGGTCTGATCCCATGACGGCGATGAGCGGGCCGACGGTGCCGGAGGACGGCACGAGCGGAACGCCCCCCACCGGCCACGGCCCGGAGGACGGCGCGAGCGGAACGCCCCACCCCCACCACGGCCCGGAGGAACTCTGCGCGCCGGCTCGGCTGCTCTACACCGACGCGCTCCAGCGGGGAGGCGTCACCGCGGCCGAAGCCGACCGCGTACCGTGCCTCACCCGGCTCGGGCTGCTCCGCCCCGACCCGCACGACCCCGGCAGACGGCTGCCCGTACCGGCGGCCGCCGCCCTGACGGAACTCCTCGCGCCCCTCACCCGCGACATCCACGCCCGGGTGGCCGCGTCGGCCGCCCTCGTCGAAGCGCTGGCCCCGCTCGCCCCGCTCACCGGCTCCTCCGACGACCCGGCCATGACGGTGATCCAGGGGAAGCCCGCCATCCAGGCCGCCGTCGCGGAGGCGGGAAAGGCGGCCCGGAAGCGCATCCTGACCCTGCACCCCGGCAGCAAGCGCCCCGACGTCATGCTCGAACAGGCCCGGCAGAGCGCCATCGAGCCCCTTCGGCGCGGGGTGTCCATGCGCCACCTGTACCAGCACTCCGCGCGCTACAACATGAACCTGAAGCAGTACGTGGACCGGCTGCCCCAAGGGGACCTGCAGATCCGCACCATGGAGCAGACCGCAGAGCGGATGTTCGTCTTCGACCGGTCCGCCTACATCTCGATCTCGCCCGAACGCGACGTCGCGCTGTGCGTCACCCACCCGGCCCTCGTCCGCTATCTCGCCCACGTCTACGACGTCCTGTGGGCGGGCGCCACGCCCTTCGGAGAGCCGCTGCGGACGTCATCGCCCGCAGGATGGGCATCAGCGTCCGCACCTGCCGCTCCCACATCGCCAGACTCACGCAGACCCTCGGCGCCACCAGCCGCACCCACCTCGGCGCCCTCCTCATCGGCTCGGGCATCGTAGAGGCGCACCGGCGCGACTGAGCCGGTGCGGCGCTCCACCGGCGCCCACCCGGACCGACCCGAGGACCACGAAGCCCAGATGACCGACACCACGCCCCTGCCCGCCGCCGTCGAGGACGACCGGTTCGGGGACATCCTGGTCGAACTCACCGGAGACCACGGCGAGAAGCTCGTCGTGAGCGGCGAACGCATACCGCGCGTCGTCCTCACCCGTGCCCCCGGCGTGGCGGCCGACGACCACATCGCCATCGGCACCCGCGACCCCCGCCACCTCACCCTCACCGTGGACGGGCGGGAGGCGACGATCAAGCCGGGCAAGGGGAAGCTGCGCCGCCGTTCCTACCGGGTCGACGTCCGCTGCGCGGGCACGTCCTACCGGCTCGTGCCCGACTCCATCCCGAGCAGCCGGCTGCTCCGCGACGGCAAGCGCGTCGGGGACTTCTCCTCGGGGGGCGACGGCCGGGTCCTGGCCGAGTGGCGGGAGGGGGCCGAACCGAAGCCCCTCGACGCGGCGATCGCCTACGCGCTGGCGGCCGCCTTCGGCACCGGCGGTCAGCCGATGTGGATGATGCTGGTCGAGACGGTCAGCGAGTTCCTGCCGTAGCGGGCACGGCCACCGCCCGGAGCGGGCCGGGCGGAGGGCGTACGCGGGTGGTGACGTCCACGCGCCCCGCACCCGGCCCCGACCCGGAGAAGCCACGCGCGCCGCGCACGCGAAAAGGGGGCCGGGAGAGCGTGCGATCCGCTCTCCCGGCCCCCTCTCCGTACGGGTGGGCCACCGCCGGCCGGCGCTACGGCTCCGCCGGCCGGTGCCGCTACTCCGTCGGCCGCTTCGGCTTCGGCCGCCAGACCACCAGGGCGCTGGTCTGCTGCACGTCCTGGTAGGGCACCAGGTCGCGGCGGTACGAGGCGTGGACCTGGGCCTCGCGCTGCCGCATGGCGACCGCCGCGCCGTCCACCGCCGCCGACAGTTCGGCGACGCGCTGCTGGAGCGCGGTGACCTGGTTCTCCAGCTCGATGATGCGCTTGATGCCCGCCAGGTTGATGCCCTCGTCCTGCGACAACTGCTGCACGGTGCGCAGCAGTTCGATGTCGCGGGCCGAGTAGCGCCGACCGCGCCCGGCCGTGCGGTCCGGCGAGACCAGGCCGAGGCGGTCGTACTGGCGCAGCGTCTGCGGGTGGAGGCCCGAGAGCTGGGCCGCGATCGAGATCACGTACACCGGTGTCTCATCGGTCAGCTGGTACGGATTGCGTCGACGGCCGTCCATCTCAAGCTCCCTTCGCCGCCTGGAACAGTTCCGCCCGCGGGTCCTCGTCCGCGGTCGCCTTCCGGTAGGCATCCAGGGCGTCCCGGGCCTCCTCGTCCAGCTCCCCGGGGACCGCGACCTCGACGGTGACCAGCAGGTCGCCGCGGGTGCCGTCCTTGCGCACCGCGCCCTTGCCCCGGGCGCGCATCGTACGCCCGTTGGGGGTGCCGGCGGGGAGTTTCAGCGTGACCGGGGGGCCGCCGAGCGTGGGGACCTTGACCTCGCCGCCGAGCGTCGCCTCCGGGAAGGTGACGGGCACGGTGACGGTGAGGTTGTCGCCCTTGCGGCCGAAGACGGGGTGGGCGTCGACGTGGACGACGACGTAGAGGTCGCCGGCCGGTCCGCCGCGCTCGCCCGCGCCGCCCTTGCCGCGCAGCCGGATCCGCTGGCCGTCGGAGACGCCCGCCGGGATCCGCACCTGCATGGTGCGCGCCGACTTCGCCCGGCCGCTGCCCTTGCAGACGTCGCAGGGGTCCTGGGCGATGAGGCCCCGGCCCTTGCAGTCCACACAGGGATCGGTGAGCGAGAAGCCGCCGCCGCTGCCGCGCGAGACCTGGCCGGTGCCGACGCAGGTCGGGCAGACCCGGGGGGTGCCGTTCTTGTCGCCGGTGCCGGAACACGCCTTGCAGGGCGCCTGACTGGACATCCGCAGCGGGACCGTGGCCCCGTCGACCGCCTCGGTGAAGCTGAGCGTCACCTCGGACTCGATGTCCTGGCCGCGCTTCGGCTGGACGCGGGTGCCCGCGCCGCCGCGGTTGAACAGCCCGCCGAAGACGTCGCCGAGACCGCCCCCGCCGCCGAAGCCGCCGCCCGCGCCGCCCTGTCCGCCGCCCTGCGCGCCCCCGCCGAAGAGGTCGCCCAGGTCGAAGTTGAAGTTGCCGCCCGCACCACCGGGGCCGGGCCGGAAGCCGCCGTTGCCGAAGAGGGCGCGCGCCTCGTCGTACTCCTTGCGCTTCTTGGGGTCGCCGAGGACGTCGTTCGCCTCGGAGATCTCCTTGAAGCGCTCCTCCGCCTTGGCGTCGCCCTTGTTGGCGTCCGGGTGGTTCTCGCGGGCGAGCTTCCGGTACGCCTTCTTGACCTCGGCGTCGGTGGCGTCCTTGGGGACGCCGAGAACCTTGTAGTAGTCCTTCTCGACGAAGTCCTTCGTGCTCATCGACGTCCCTCCTTCCGGACGATCGGCCGAGCGGCCGGCCCGTGGGCCGGCCGCCGGGCCGCGCGGTGGGCCCCGAGGTGGTCAGACGCGTCGTCAGACCTCCTCGGTGCCACCGCTCTCCTCGTCGTCGGTCTTCTCTTCCTTGGCCGCGGCGGGCGTGGCGCCCGGCTGCGGCTCGGCGACGGCCACCCGCGCGGGGCGGATGGTGCGCTCGCCGATGCGATACCCCGGCTGCAGGATCGCCACGCAGGTCGTCTCGGTGACGTCCGGCGCGTAGCTGTGCATCAGGGCCTCGTGGATCGTCGGGTCGAAGGGCTCGCCCTCCTTGCCGAACTGCTGGAGGCCCAGCTTCGCGACGACGGTTTCCATCGACTCGGCCACCGACTTGAAGCCGCCGACCAACTCTCCGTGCTCCCGCGCGCGGCCGACGTCGTCGAGCACGGGCAGGAGCTCGGACAGGAGGTTCGCGACGGCGACCTCCTTGACCGTGGCCCGGTCCCGCTCCACGCGGCGGCGGTAGTTCTGGTACTCGGCCTGGAGCCGCTGGAGGTCCGCGGTGCGCTCGCCGAGCGCGCTGCGTGCCTGGTCCAGCTGTGCCGTCAGGCCGACGGTCTTGTCCGTGTCCCCGGCCGGGGCCGCCGCCTCCTCCTCGGAGGGTTCGGCGGCCTTCGGCTCGGCGTCGTCAGCGGTGGCGCCGGAGGGGACGTCGGGCTTCTCCTCGAAGCCCGGAGTCTCCTCGGTCACGCCGCACCGCCCTTGGTGTCCTTCTCGTCGTCCACGATCTCGGCGTCGACGACGTCGTCGTCGGCCTTGGCCTGGCCGTCGCCCGGGGCCTCGGCGCCCGGGGTCGCACCCTCGGCCTGGGCGTTGGCGTACATCGCCTGGCCCAGCTTCTGGGAGACGGCCGCGACCTTCTCGGTGGCCGTGCGGATCTCGGCGGTGTCCTCGCCCTTGAGCTTCTCCTTCAGCTCGCCGACAGCGGTCTCCACCTCCGTCTTGACGTCCGCGGGGACCTTGTCCTCGTTGTCCTTGAGGAACTTCTCCGTCTGGTAGACGAGCTGCTCGCCCTGGTTGCGCGACTCGGCAGCCTCGCGGCGGGCGTGGTCCTCCTCCGCGTACTTCTCGGCCTCTTCGCGCATCCGGTTGACCTCGTCCTTCGGCAGCGAGGAGCCGCCGGTGACGGTCATCTTCTGCTCCTTGCCGGTGCCGAGGTCCTTGGCGGCCACGTGCATGATGCCGTTGGCGTCGATGTCGAAGGCGACCTCGATCTGCGGGACGCCGCGCGGGGCCGGCGGCAGACCGGTCAGCTCGAACATCCCGAGCTTCTTGTTGTACGCCGCGATCTCGCGCTCGCCCTGGTAGACCTGGATCTGCACGGACGGCTGGTTGTCCTCGGCCGTCGTGAAGATCTCGGACCGCTTGGTCGGGATCGTGGTGTTGCGCTCGATGAGCTTGGTCATGATGCCGCCCTTGGTCTCGATGCCGAGGGACAGCGGGGTGACGTCGAGGAGCAGGACGTCCTTGACCTCGCCCTTGAGGACACCGGCCTGGAGCGAGGCGCCGATGGCGACGACCTCGTCCGGGTTGACGCTCTTGTTGGCGTCCTTGCCGCCGGTCAGCTCCTTGACCAGCTCGGCAACGGCCGGCATACGGGTGGAGCCACCGACGAGAACGACGTGGTCGATCTCGGAGAGCTGGATGCCCGCGTCCTTGATCACGTTGTGGAACGGCGTCTTGCAGCGCTCCAGGAGGTCCGCGGTCAGCTGCTGGAACTGCGAGCGCGTGAGCTTCTCGTCCAGGTGCAGCGGGCCCTCGGCGGACGCCGTGATGTAGGGCAGGTTGATCGTGGTCTCGGTCGAGGACGACAGCTCGATCTTCGCCTTCTCCGCGGCCTCGCGGAGACGCTGGAGAGCCATCTTGTCCTTGGACAGGTCCACGCCGTGGCCGTTGGCGAACTGCTTCACCAGGTAGTCGACGACGCGCTGGTCCCAGTCGTCACCACCGAGCTGGTTGTCACCGTTGGTGGCCTTCACCTCGACGACGCCGTCGCCGATCTCCAGGAGGGACACGTCGAAGGTGCCGCCACCGAGGTCGAAAACGAGGATCGTCTGGTCGTCCTTGTCCAGGCCGTACGCCAGCGCGGCGGCGGTCGGCTCGTTGACGATGCGCAGGACGTTGAGGCCCGCGATCTCACCGGCCTCCTTCGTCGCCTGACGCTCGGAGTCGTTGAAGTACGCGGGGACGGTGATGACCGCGTCGGTCACCTTCTCGCCCAGGTACGACTCGGCGTCGCGCTTCAGCTTCTGCAGGATGAAGGCGCTCATCTGCTGCGGGTTGAAGCTCTTGCCGTCGAGGTCGATCTTCCAGTCCGTGCCCATGTGGCGCTTGACGGAGCGGATGGTCCTGTCGACGTTGGTGACCGCCTGGCGCTTGGCGACCTCGCCGACGAGCACCTCGCCGTTCTTGGCGAAGGCGACGACGGACGGCGTGGTCCTGGCGCCCTCGGCGTTGGTGATGACGGTGGGCTCGCCGCCTTCCAGAACGCTGACGACGGAGTTAGTCGTGCCCAGGTCGATGCCGACCGCACGTGCCATGTCAATTCCTCCAAAGACTACTTGAGTGGATCTGACTCAAGGATGCATCACATCGCGGCACGCGTCAACAGACCTGAGTCGACCCCACTCAACTTAAGTGCTTATGCAGAGCACATCCGCGCTGGTGCGGCCGCCACAGGCCCACCCAGAAGTGCGCCACACCCCTCGCGCACCACCCGCCCCGTACCCCCACCGTGGGATCGTTCTGACACAAAATGCCGTGAGACGGCCACAACCGTCACCGACCGGCAGGTTTCACCGTGGATCGTCACCCCATCGAACCTCGAACCCGGGCGGGCGCGATGCAGAACGCGATGCAGGCCGCGATGCGGAACGCGAGACGGCGGCGCGGCCGGCGCGCGCAACCGCACACACAGGGGGACCCGTCGTACGCACACGGGCAGCCGTACGAGCAGGGGCAGGGGCAGCCGTACGGGCAGCGGGACCTGCACGCGCAGCGGGACCCGCACACCCGGGACAGGCCGTACGCACCGAAGGACCGGCGCGCCCGGAGGGATCGGCACGCACCGCTGTCCGCCTCGGCGAAGGGCGACTTCCCCTCCCGCACCGCCGCACACCTGGCCGGTTTCACCGACCGGGCCGGACGGCTCGCCGACCGCCTCCTCCCCCGGCCCGCGCCCGCGGCGAACACCACCGCCGAGCGCGCCCTGGACCTGGCGCTGGGCACCGCGCTCCTGCTCCTGACCGCCCCCGCCGTCGCGGTGGCCGCCCTCGCCCTGACCCTGCGCCGCACCCCGGGCGGCGCCTGGGACCGACGGCCGCGGGCCGGTCTGCACGGCCGGGTCTTCACGCTGCGCACGCTGCGGACGCGCCGCTTCCACCTGGACGCGCTCTCCCGGCTCCCCCACGTCGTACGCGGCGACCTCGCCCTCGTCGGACCCGCCCCGCTCGCCCCCGGAAACCCGCGCCCCGCCGACCCCCGCGCCCGGCACTGGCGGCGGGAGCTGCGCCCGGGACTGACCGGCCTGGCGCAGGTGCGGGCCCGCTCCGGCATGCCGTGGGACGACCCCGCGCTGCTGGACCAGCACTACGCAGAGCACCATGGAGTCGTGCTCGACCTGGCGATCCTGGCCGAGGCCGCGCGCGACTGCCTGCGAACGGCGCTCCCCGGGGGCCGCCGAACCAAGGCACACCTGAGCGACACAGATCACCGCCCGCCCGGCTGCAGCGGGGTGGACTAAGTGGATAGTGTCAGCACAGACTAATTAAGTTACTGCTTAGTAGTAGTGGGCAGTAGTCAACTGGATCCCGCTCTCGCAGGCCCGAGGAGCCCTACTCATGCAACTCGCCGCGATCATCGTGTCGCTGGTGCTGACGGTCGTCGGCGTTGCGCTCATCTGCCGAGCCGTCGCGCAGATCTACCGCTTCGTCCGTCTGGGCCAGCCGGTCCCAGCAGGCAGCCGCACCGACGACCCCAAGCAGCGGACGATCACCCTGGTCAAGGAGTTCCTGGGCCACACCCGGATGAACCGGTGGGGCATCGTCGGCTTCGCCCACTGGTTCGTCGCGATCGGCTTCCTGACGCTGCCGCCCACGCTGCTCCAGGCGTACGGCCAGCTCTTCAAGGCCGACTGGGTGCTGCCGGTCATCGGCACGTTCCTGCCGTTCGAGATGTACATCGAGTTCATCGGCCTGATGACCGTCGTGGGCATCCTCGCGCTGATCGTGATCCGGCTGCTCAACCTGCCCTCGCGGGCCGGCCGCAAGTCGCGGTTCGCGGGCTCGAAGGCCTGGCAGGCGTACTTCGTCGAGTACATCATCCTGACCATCGGCATCGCGATCCTGGTGCTGCGCGGTCTCGAGGGCGCGATCCACCACGTCGAGAGCTACGACGCCGCGTACTTCGTGTCGTACCCGCTGGTCCTGGCGTTCAAGGGCCTGTCGCTGCCCACCCTCCAGACGCTCATCTACTTCACCGCGATGATCAAGATCGGCACCTCGCTGATCTGGATGATCACGGTCTCGCTCAACACCAACATGGGCGTCGCCTGGCACCGCTTCCTCGGCTTCCCGAACATCTGGTTCAAGCGGAACGCCGACGGCGAGGTCGCGCTCGGCGCGCTCCAGCCGATGACGACCGGCGGCAAGGAGATCGACTGGGAGGACCCGGCCGAGGACGCGGTCTTCGGCGTCTCCCAGGTCGAGCAGTTCTCCTGGAAGGGCATCCTCGACTTCTCCACCTGCACCGAGTGCGGCCGCTGCCAGTCGCAGTGCCCCGCGTGGAACACCGGCAAGCCCCTCTCGCCGAAGCTCCTGATCATGTCGCTGCGCGACCACGCGCACGCCAAGGCCCCGTACCTGCTGGCCGGCGGCGGCAAGACCATGGAGGGCGAGGAGAAGGCGACCGAGGAGCAGCTCAAGGACGTTCCGGCGGCCGCCCTCGCCGAGGCCGAGCGCCCGCTGATCGGCACCGCCGAGGAGAACGGCGTCATCGACCCGGACGTCCTGTGGTCCTGCACCACCTGCGGCGCCTGCGTCGAGCAGTGCCCGGTCGACATCGAGCACATCGACCACATCGTCGACATGCGCCGCTACCAGGTGATGATCGAGTCCTCGTTCCCGTCCGAGGCGGGCACGATGCTCAAGAACCTGGAGAAGAAGGGCAACCCCTGGGGGCTCGCCAAGAAGGCGCGCGTCGAGTGGACCAAGGAGGTCGACTTCGAGGTCCCGATCGTCGGCAAGGACGTCGAGGACCTCACCGAGGTCGACTACCTGTACTGGGTCGGCTGCGCCGGCGCCCTGGAGGACCGGGCCAAGAAAACCACCAAGGCGTTCGCCGAGCTGCTGCACATCGCGGGCGTCAAGTTCGCGATCATGGGCGGCGACGAGAAGTGCACCGGTGACTCCGCCCGCCGCCTGGGCAACGAGCCGCTGTTCCAGCAGCTCGGCCAGGAGAACGTGGCCATGCTGAACATGGCCTACGGCGAGGACGATGAGGACGAGGCGACGAAGAAGCCCAAGTCGTCGAAGAAGATCGTCGCGACCTGCCCGCACTGCTTCAACACGATCGCCAACGAGTACCCGCAGCTCGGCGGCGAGTACGAGGTCATCCACCACACGCAGCTGCTCCAGCACCTCATCGACGAGGGCAAGCTGATCCCGGTGACCCCGGTCGAGGGCCTGATCACGTACCACGACCCGTGCTACCTGGGCCGTCACAACAAGATCTACACCCCGCCGCGCGAGATCATCGCGAAGGTCCCGGGCCTGCGGAACGAGGAGATGCACCGCCACAAGGAGCGCGGCTTCTGCTGCGGCGCCGGCGGCGCCCGGATGTGGATGGAGGAGCGGATCGGCAAGCGCATCAACACCGAGCGCGTCGACGAGGCCCTCGCCCTCAACCCGGACATCGTCTCCACCGCCTGCCCGTTCTGCCTCGTCATGCTGACCGACTCGGTCAACGGCAAGAAGAACGACGGCCAGGCCAAGGAGTCGATCCAGGTCGTGGACGTCTCCCAGCTCCTCCTGGACTCGGTGAAGACGCCGCTCGACCCGGCCGGTGAGGCGGACGAGGTGGACGCACCGGAGCCCGAACCGGCACAGTGACGTAGAGCATCGCCGCGAGAAGCGGCCGGATCCGCCTCGGGGGCGGGACCGGCCGCTTCTCCATGTCCGGCGCGCTCCGGCGCGGACCCGGCCCGCGGAGGCGGCCGTGGGTTCGCCCGGGGCCCGTGGGGGCGGCCCGAGGGGGCTGCCGTGGCGCGTCGATCGCGTGTCGGCCCGGACAGGCCGTGTACGAGCCGGGACAGGCCGTGCGCGAGCCCGGACAGGCCGTATGTGAGCCCGGACAGGCCGTGCGCGATCGCGTACACGCCGCGTCTGAGCCCCCGCATGCCGCGTGTGAGCCCGGACATGTACGGAGCGCCGCATCCGGAGCATCATGGGCGCGGACAAAGCCCGATACGGCCCGCCCCCCGAACCCGGGCGGGCTTCCGGCACCCGGCTTCCGGCACCCGCGCCCCGCGACACCGCGCCCCGGACCGGGCGGGCGCCGGACGACGAACGACGACGAGGCACCCGTGCGCCCATCCGCCACCCGCACCGAGCCCCCGAAGGCCGCGATACCCGGCCGCCGGGTCCCCGCAGCCCTCGCCGCGGGCTGCGCGGCCCTGCTGCTGGCTCTCACGGCCTGCTCGGGCCCGTCGTCCCCCGCCACCGCGCCCTCCCCCGCCCCCGTGTCCGACGGCAAGAACGGCGACACCCCGCCCCGCTCCCGGCCCGAGGCGGGCGCCGCGCACCTCCCCGTACCCCCCGGTGAGGGCAGCCGCGTCCCGTACGACTTCAACGGCGACGGCCACCGCGACCTGGTCCTCGACGACCTGGTCAAGGCCCCCGGGGACGCCCGCGACGAGGACGCGGGCATCGGCGTCGTCTACGGCACCGGCGACCCGGAACGCCCCCTGGACCCGGCCGTACGGCAGCTCCTGAGCGCGCGGGCGAACGCGGCGAAGTCCGGGAACACCCTGCCCGCCGCGTTCGACGCCGAGGACGCCTGCGACCTGGACCGGGACGGCTTCACCGACCTGATCGTCTCGACCGACCCCCCGTACAACGGCATCGGCGCCCCGCCCGTCCCCCTCCAGATCCTCTTCGGCTCCCCCGCCGGCCTCACCGGCACGGCGGTCACCGTCCGCATCCCGCAGCAGGCCCGGTACGGCGACACGTGGCCCGCGCACCCGGTCTGCGGCGACTTCGACGGCGACGGCGGGGCCGACCTCGCGGTCACCGCCGGCGCGGGCCGGATCACCTTCCTGCCCGGCCCCTTCACCCGCGCCGGAGCCCCGCGCGGCGCGGCACTGCTGCCCGTGCCCGACGGCGGCCCGTACCTCTACGCCCCCGAGCCCGAGGCCGACGCGGACGGCGACGGCCACGACGACCTCGTCACCGCCGCCCACCCGCACACCCCCGGCCGGGCGGGGGAGGGCACCCTCCGCCTCGGCTCGGCGAAGGGCCCGTTCCGCCCGGCCGGCGCGTACGCGTTCGCGGCGGAGCAGCTCCCGACCGCACCGCTGAGGACCACGGGCGCCACCCGCACCACCCTCCTGAGCCACGGCGACCACGACGGCGACAGGAAGCCGGACACCGTGGTGCGGACATACCGGGGCGAGCGGCAGGACCTGGTCGCGCTCCACCCGGCGGGTACCACGGGCCGGCCCTCCGTCACCTTCTCCACGTCGGTCTTCCTCCCCTGAACTCCCCCGTCCTGGGCCCCGGGTTCACCCCTTAGGGGATGTCACAGCTCGGCCGCAATGGCGGGCGGTCCTCCCCGGCCCCACCCCCGGGCGGCGCGGACCAGGTACGTTCGACGGGTGGCTGGATTCAGGATCGGACGCGGCCGGGACAACCGCACCCCGCAACAACCGCAGCAGCAGCGGCAGCAGCCGTACGGAGGGCAGGCACCACAGCCGCCGTACGGTGCTCAGCCGTGGCCGACCGCCGGGGCCCCCGGCAACGGCTCGGCGCCACCTCCGTACGGAGCCCCGCACGGCGCCCCGTACCACGGAGGCAGCCACCCGGGCCCCGGGCAGCAGGGCGGCCACCACGGCGGAGGCCACCACGGCCACGGCGAGCCGGAGTACTTCGGCGACCCGTACGCCGACCCCGCGCCCCACGACCCGTACGCCAACAACCCCGGGCACACCCAGGCGTTCCGCGTCGACGAGGACCCGTACGGCGAGGGCAGCACCTACCAGGCCGGCTCCGCGCCCGCCCCGCCGGCGGGCCCGCGGCTGCGCTGGAAGGAGCTGCTGAGCGGCATCGTGATGCGGCCGGGGCCGACGTTCTGGCAGATGCGGGACTACCCCGTCTGGGGCCCGGCGCTGATCGTCACGTTCCTCTACGGGCTGCTCGCACTGTTCGGCTTCGACCAGGCCCGCGAAGAAGCGATCAACGCGACGATCTCGGCGGCCATCCCGTACGTCCTGTTCACCGGTGTCGGCTTCGTCATCGGCGGCCTGGTCCTCGGCGCGGTCACCCACACCCTGGCCCGCCAGCTCGGCGGCACGGGCGCGTGGCAGCCGACGGTGGGCCTGTCGATGCTGATCATGTCGATGACGGACGCGCCGCGCCTGGTCTTCGCGGTGTTCCTGGGCGGCGAGAACCCCCTGGTCCAGATCCTGGGCTGGCTGACCTGGCTCGCGGCCGGCGCGCTGTTCACGTCGATGGTCAGCAAGTCGCACGACCTGCCGTGGCCGAAGGCGCTGGGAGCCTCGGCGATCCAGCTGGTCGCCCTGCTGTCGATCATCAAGCTGGGCACGATCTGAGCCGGCCGATACGGAAGAGGGGCCGCGGAGCGCTGAGCGTTCCGGGGCCCCTCTTTCTCTGAACGGTCGCGTCAGGCGTCGAGAACCTGCCCGTCGCGCCGGACGACGGGCTTCTCGACCGACCACGGGAAGTTGATCCACTGGTCGGTCTTCTTCCACACGTACTCGCACTTCACGAGGGAGTGGGACTTCTCGTAGATGACGGCGCTGCGCACCTCGGCGACGTGGTCGACGCAGAAGTCGTGGACGAGCTTGAGTGTCTTGCCGGTGTCGGCGACGTCGTCGGCGATCAGGACCTTCTTGTCGGAGAAGTCGATCGCGTTGGGGACGGGCGCCAGCATGACGGGCATCTCCAGGGTGGTCCCGACCCCGGTGTAGAACTCCACGTTGACGAGGTGGATGTTCTTGCAGTCGAGGGCGTACGCGAGCCCACCGGCGACGAACACCCCGCCGCGCGCGATGCTCAGCACCACGTCGGGCTCGTAACCGTCGTCGGCGACGGCCTGCGCCAACTCGCGCACCGCCCGCCCGAAGCCCTCGTAGGTCAGGTTTTCCCGCACGTCACTGGTCATGGTTGATCACACCTGGGTCCGATGGAAGTTCTGGAACGACCGCGAGGCCGTCGGCCCCCGCTGGCCCTGGTACCGCGACTCGTACCGCTCGGAGCCGTAGGGGAACTCGGCGGACGAGGTGAGCCGGAACAGGCACAGCTGCCCGATCTTCATCCCCGGCCACAGCTTTATCGGCAGGGTCGCGAGGTTGGAGAGCTCCAGGGTCACGTGCCCGGAGAACCCGGGGTCGATGAAGCCGGCGGTCGAGTGCGTCACCAGACCGAGCCGCCCGAGCGAACTCTTCCCCTCCAGCCGGGAGGCCAGGTCGTCGGGGAGCGAGATCACCTCGTACGTGGACGCCAGCACGAACTCCCCGGGGTGCAGGATGAACGCCTCGTCGCCCTCCGGCTCGACCGTGCGCGTCAGGTCGGGCTGCTCGACGGCCGGGTCGATGTGCGGGTACCGGTGGTTCTCGAACACCCGGAAGTAGCGGTCCAGCCGCACGTCGATGCTCGACGGCTGCACCATCGAAGGGTCGTACGGATCGATACGGACTCGGCCGGCGTCGATCTCGGCCCGGATGTCCTTGTCTGAGAGAAGCACGCCCCGAGGATACGCAGAAGGCACGAGCCCACCCCAACCGGACCACCACCACGTGCACCGGGGCGGGCCTCCCGGGGGCGGGCCTCTCCCGCCCCTCCCGCCCTCCCGGACGGAGCCCCGCTCACAGACCGGCACCCGCTCCCGCACCGGTGCCCGCACGCGCATGGGCGTCGGGCCTGGGCACGGGTACGGGCGTCGGGCCCGGGTACAGGCGTCGGGCTCGGGCACCGGGCACCGGGCACCGGGCACCGGGCACACAGGCTTGGGCACAGGCATCGAGCACGACCCACAGGCACGGGCACGGGCACGCAGATCGACACGGGCACGAGCATCGGCATTCGCACTACGCATTTCGCACCGCTCACGTTTCGCGCCCACTCACGCGAGAGGCCGCAGCGCCACCTTCCCGAGCGCCACGGCCTGCACACGACGACGTCCCAGCCCCCGCCGGGCCCGCCGCTACCGCCTCTCGAACGCCACCGGCACGGCCTGGCGCAAGCGCGCACACCGGGGACACCGGATCAACCGCCCGGGCCCGATCCGGCCGGCCCCGAGCTGCTGCATCGGGAACGACGAGGTAGCGAAAACATGCCCTTCGGCACAGCGGACGACGGTGCGCTCCATCGACTCCATCAAGTCCCTTCCCCAACCGCATACGGACGAGAAAGCCACATTAGGGGATGAACGGGACGCCACCACACCCGGCACTCCGACCCCCCACGCTACGCCTCCAACTCCCGCCGATCACACCCCCGTCCACCCCCCTTCACTCCCCGCCCGCACAACACGAAGGCCCCACGGCGCATCCGCCGGGGGCCTGGCATGGGGTAGAGTGTGGAACGATGCAGCGCCGGTGATCGGCATGCTTCGCGGGTGTAGTTTAATGGTAGAACATGAGCTTCCCAAGCTCAGAGCGCGAGTTCGATTCTCGTCACCCGCTCTTCCACGAACCCCCAGGTCATCGGCCTGGGGGTTCATCGTTGTCTAGACCTCTCCAAGCGCCTTGCGTCAGCTCCGCACCACCTGATCCCTTTTCGCGGCACTCGCGGTCGCGCTTTGTCCGTCCGCGAGATCGCCGCACATGCCCGCAGCTCTATCGTTATGCGCGTCGGATGGGCGCGCCTGGCCACATGGCGAGGGGGGCACGTCATCGGGAACGGGGGGGGACATGGATGACAAGGCGCGGGCGATAGTGCTGCAGTTTGAGCCGTACCGGGGTGAGTTGGTTCGCCACTGCTATCGCATGCTGGGGTCGTACGCAGAAGCCGAGGACGCCGCTCAGCAGACCCTCGTCCGAGCTTGGCAGAACGCCGGGCAGTTCGAGGGCAGGTCGTCCCTGCGCTCGTGGGTGTACCGCATCGCCACCAACGTGTGCCTAGACGCCCTGGCTGCCGGGAGGCGGCGGGCGCTGCCGATGGACCTGTCCGGGCCGTCGGGCGGCTCCGCGCCTCCAGGCGCGCCGGCGGACAGCGCGCTGTGGATCGACCCTCTGCCCGGTGGCGATCCGGCGGCTTCCGCGATGACCGGCGAGTCGGTGCGGTTGGCTTTCGTCGCCGCGCTCCAGCACCTGCCGCCCAAGCAGCGAGCTACGTTGCTCCTGCGGGATGTCCTCGGTTTCTCGGCCCGCGAGGTCGCCGACCTGCACGGCTGCACTCTCGCCTCCGCCAACAGCGCTTTGCAGCGGGCCCGTGCCACTCTGGCCGATCGCCGGGACAGGACCGGCGAACTCGGCCTCCCGGCGCCCGGGGGCACCCAGCAGGTTCTGGCCGAGCGGTACGCGACGGCGTTCTCCCGGTACGACATGGAGGAGCTGGGATTACTGCTCCACGTCGACGCCACTCTGTCTCTGCCGCCGTACGCGAAGTGGATGCGCGGGATGGCCGATATCAGGTCGTGGCTGACCGGGCCGGCCGTCGGCTGCCGCGGTTCGCGGCTCATTCCGACCGTGGCGAACAGCTCCCCCGCCTTCGGCCAGTACCGGCCCCGTACGGACGGTACCGGTTACGAGCCCTGGGCGCTCCAAGTCCTCGAGTTCTCCGGCGACCGCATCGCGAGCATCACGGCATTCCGTGACACCGCGCTCCTCTTCCCACTGTTCGGCCTGCCGGGACACCTGAGCGGTGAAGCAGGCCCCGACGTCCCGACCTGATCACTTGGCGTTGTCCTCGGCGAGTGTGTGGGCGACGAGGGCATTTGCATGGCCGTGGCCGAGTCCGTGCTCGGACTTGAGCCAGCCGACCAGCTCCATGTGCTTCGTCAGCGAGGAGGAACGAATGAGGCCCTTCCACTCGGCGATCGGACGGCCGTACTTCTTCTCGATGGACGGGAAGTAGCTGGCAGGGCCCTTCACGGCGTAGTCGGTCATGGATGCTCCGTTTCGGATCGTGATCGTCTTGGTGGAATCGGTGAGAACGGCGTTTGGCTAGTGGTCGCCCGGAGCGTCGGCCAGCCGTGCCATCACCGCGCTGAGCCACAACAGCCCGAGGCCGGCACCGGCGGTGAACGCAAGAACCGACGCGGCAGAGCCCATGAAGCCGACGAAGACAGCCGCGGGCACGACCCGCGACGCCACGGCCCAGCCGCGAAGACCCCGGGCGGCAAGCGGGCGGGCCAGAAGGACGAGTGCCGCACACAGAGCGAGGTAGCCGATCATTCCGGCAGCCATGTGGACCGCACCGTGCCCGCTCATCACCGTCGCGTCCGGGGAGCCTGCGGGGAAGCCCGCACCGGCGTCGGCCGGGAAGGCGGCTGCAGCCCAGAAGGAGAGGCCGAACACGCCGACAAGGGCCGGTGCCCATACCTCGGCGGGGCCTCTGTGCAGAGTCCACCGTAGCCCGGCCGCGCCGGCGACCAGCAGCGCTCCGGTGAACACGAAACTCAACGTCTGAACCCAGCCGGCCCCACCCAGAGCGAGTTGGCTGATCGCGTTTCGAGTGAAGTCGAAGCCGTCGCGCGTGAGGCCCTGGGCAAGTCCGGCCGCGAGGAACAGGGGACCTGCCAGCACACCACCGACCGTGAGCCACCGCGCCGTGGATCGCCGACTGGTGGTTACCGAGTGGATGGGGCCAGGTGTGGTGAACGTGCCTGTCATGGCGTGCCTTCCTCGTTGCGACGTGTCACCCATATGACCGACAACGAGCGGCGAGATGATCGCCCTCCAGCACGTGGCCTATCTCATATAGTGAAGGGTTGAGCTCCCTCGGGGGCAAGTCCGCCACCCCGCGCATGCTCCAGCAGGCTGGACTCATGTCCTCCACGACTCGCATCACCGTTACCCTCCCCAGCGATCAGGTGGCGGAGCTCCGCAAGCTCACGGACAACGTCTCCGGCTACGTGGCAGAAGCCGTAGCCCGCCAGATCCGGCACCAGCTCCTGGGGGACGACCTCCGTCGGCATGAGGAAGAGCACGGCTCCCTCAGCGACGTGGAGATCGCCGAGGCGCGTGCGAAGATCGTCGGCTCCACCGGCGCGGACGCCGCGTGAGCGAGTCGCGTCGAAACTGTCGGCCTGGACTCGGAAGGGCTCTCGGCCTGGATCGTCGCGCCGCCCGCCCTCCTGCCCCATCCGTGCCCAGCCGAGCGGGCAGCAGCGGTCAGGAACAGCCTCCAGAGACCATGGCGACCCCGACTTCCTCGCAGGAAAGCGCAGTTCAGTGCCTTCCATACGACCCAAGCACCGCTGATTCCCAAGCCCAGAGCGCGAGTTCGATTCTCGTCACCTGCTCCACGACTGAGGCCCAGGTCATCGACCCGGGCCTTGTTGGTTGTCCGGACTCGTCTACATGCTCTGTCCTGACCGGAACTGGGCGAGGACATCTTTGACCGGCAACCGGCACGTCGCACTGGCCCTTGTCCTGCTCCCAGAAAGCGAGCACCTGAGCCGTAGCCTCCGCCGTCTCCGGAGGCGGGTCAGCCGCGCGGAGCGTATCGGCGACTTCTGCCGTCTCGGGCGCCCAGCGCCGGGCCCGGCTTGGCACCCTCGGTACGCACTCCGGACCGGAGAGGATCCCGCAGATCAGGACCTCGGCTTCGGCTGTAGTTGATTCCCGACTCAGCGGGCGTCGGCGAGCGCGTGCCCCGGGCTGTCCAGTGATTGTCGATCATGAAGGTCCGCCCGTCTGGAGCCGAGGCGTGTCCGGGTAGCGGGCCCGTGTGACTCGCCCGGTCCGGTGTTGTCGGCCACCCGGTGGAGCTGCACGAGAATGTTGGCGCCATCACGGTTGATGGCGCCCGGCCCCAGGGCTCTCCGAGGAGGAAGCTCTCGACGCTGCCGCCGGTCGGCTTTCGGCTTTCCCTGAGGGCGCCGACGCTGTCACGCTCGCGGTCCCGACTGCCATGGCCGGAGCCGCGGCACAGAGAGTCGCGGCAGCCGACGTTTTCCAGCTGCGGGTGGCTGTGGCACGGGTGACGGCGCGTGAGGTCTGCGCTCATGCAGGCGCCAACGGTCCGTCATAGTTCCGTCCGGGTGATTCGGACGGCGAGTACCGCCACGTCGTCCCGTTGCGGGATGTCCGCCAGGCCCTCGGAGAGGGCTTCCAGGAGGAGGGGCAGGGGTTTGTCGCGGTGGCGGGCGAGCACGGCAGTCGCGCGGGCGGTGCCGACGTCGATGTCCGCGTCGCGGCGTTCGACCAGGCCGTCGGTGTAGAGGAGGAGCACGCTGCCCGGGGGGAGGTCGCGCGTGTGGTCGTGGCGGGGCGGGTCGTCCTCCGACGTGCCGATGAGGAGCAGATCGTGGTCGCCCAGGGGCAAGACACCCTCTTCCGGGGTGTGCAGCAGCGGCGGCGGGTGTCCGGCGTTGGACCACGTCAGCCGCCACTGACCGTCGTGGAGGTCGAGGCGGGCGTGGACCGCTGTGGCACCCAGCCCCAGGGGCAGGGTGCCGATGGCCCGGTCGATCGCGTCGAGGGCGGCGGAGGGAGAGTGGGCCGGGTCATCGAGGCTCGCCTGTCGGAGCATGCTGCGGATCTGGCCCATCACTGTGGCGGCCTGGACGTCGTGCCCGATGACATCGCCGATCGAGACCATCAGGGCGGGCCGGGTCGCGGGCGGCACCGTCGGAAGTGGATACGCGTCGTACCAGTCGCCGCCGACCATGTCCTGGTCGGCGGCCGGCAGGTACAGGGCCGCCATGTCCAGGCCCGGTACGTCCGGCAGCTCGGTGAGCATCGCGGCCTGCAGCTGCTCCGCGGTGCTCAGCCGGTTGGCCACGAAACGGGTACGCTCCACCGCCTGGCTCACGTACCCCGCCACCGTGGTGAGAACGGCCTCCTCCGTCGGCGCCAGCACATGGGGGCGGGACCAGCACCACGTCAGGACGCCGCGCCGGTCCGGCAGCGGAACGCACATCACGGACTCGAGACCCAGCGAGTCGTACCCGGCTACGGCCTCGGGCCCGAAGCCGCGCAGGAGCGTGGGACGGTCCGCTACGAAGACGGCGCGTTGCTCGCGCATGGCCAGGGCGCTGGGGAAGGAGGCATCCCACTCCAGATGGTCGATGGCGCTTTCCACCGGCCGTACGTCCTCCGGGTCGATCACGCGCCACAGCTTTCCGCCGTTTGCCAGGAGCAGGCCCACGAACGTGGGCTCGGCCGGCCCCTGGAACAGGTGGCGCAGGCGCCGGGTCAGATCCGTGAGATCGCGGGCGTGGGCGAGCTCGATGGCCGCGCGCAGAAGGAGGCCGGCGTGGTCGCGGTCCCGCTGGATCAACTCCGAGGCGATCCTCAGCCTCAGCTCCATCGAGCAGGCCGCGGTCAGATCCTCAAGATCGCGCAGCTCGTCCGCCGTCCACTCGCGAGGCTCGTGATCGATGGCGCAGAGCGATCCGAGGACATGCCCGTCCGCGTCGGTGAGCGGCATACCGGCGTACGCGACCACCCGGAGGTCGGGGATGGCGAGGCTGTCGCAGGTGCGGGGAGACGACCGGGTGTCGCTGAGGATCAGCGGCTTGCCGTCCGCGACGACGTGCTGGCAGAAGGAGTGGCTCAAGGGGGTTTCGCGCCGGGCCGCCCAGACCCCGGACAACCCGACCATCCCGGGAAACACCTGCCGGTCGGCCTCCAGCAGCGAGACCAGGGACACCGGAACGCGCAGAACGCGCGTGACCAACCGGGCGAAGCGGTCCATGCCGGGGTCGGCCGCCGCGGTCAGCCCCGCCAGCCGCAGCGCCTCCAGCCTTCCAGGGCCCTTCATCCTGCGACCTCCGTCGACCTGGCAGGGGAAGGCGTGACCTCTATCGAGCACATTATCCGAATATAAGAGGAAAAAACCATGATGTCCCAGCTAGGTGCGGTGCCGAGACTCCGACGCACGGGACCACCACCGAGCACACCCCCGGCAGGGCCCGCCGCACCGCTGCCCTCATGCCCCATCCGTGCCCAGCACAGCGGACAGCAGCGGTCAGATACGGCTCCCAGAGACCAGGGCAAGCCAAGCTTCCTGACGAGAAAGCGCAGGTCAGATCCATTCCAGCGGTCCAAACACCGCTGATTCCCAAGCTCAGAGCGCGAGTTCGATTCTCGTCACCCGCTCCACGACTAAGGCCCAGGTCATCGACCCGGGCCTTGTTTGTTGCCTGGATCTGTCTAGGTGTCGCGCACCAGATCCGTGCCGTGTAGCACGCGACCCGGACGGGCCACGGCGGCGATGTCCGGCAGCCGCCTTCCGCCGAGCCTCCCCCGCAGCCGCCTTGCGGAGAGTACGGGCCCCGCCGCCATGTCGCCGCGCACCTCGTCGTCACGTAGCGAGAACTAGGCGCTGGGCGTCCGCGGTCTCACCTCGCAGCTGCCCATTCGTTCATACACGCCGACGGTGACCGATCTTGGGTGACGCGGCGCGAGAATGAGATCGTGTTCGCGTCTGCATTCAGTGAACGCAGCTCTGCACGGGGGGACTTCGCACTGTGGCTGTAACCGTGCCCGATTGGGCCGACACCATGCTTGACCTGATCGGGATCAACTGGCCAAACGTCGACGAAGACGCGTACCGGGACATGGCCGACGCTCTCAGGGAGTTCGCCGACGATGTCGAGGACGATGGTCACCTTGCCAACCAGCACGTGCAACGTCTGCTGTCCTCCGGCAGCGGTGAAGCCCTCGACGCGCTCAACGGTCACTGGGGCAAGGTCAAGAACAAGCATGTGAAGGACCTGGCCAGTGGCGCTCGCACCATCGCCGGCGCCCTGGACAACGCGGCAACGGCGATCGAAGCCATGAAGTACGCGGCAATCGTCCACCTGGGCGTTCTCGCCGGCAAGGCCGGCGTCTCCATGGCGCTGATACCAGTGACCGGCGGGCTATCCATGCTCATCGGCGGGGCGGCCATCGCGGTCGCACAGCAGGCCATCCGCCGGATCATCAAGGAGTGCATGGAGGAGGTCGTCGGATACATCGTCTCCGCCCTGACCGAGCCGGCCGTCGCCGCACTAGAGAACATGGCCGCGGACCTCGCCGTACAGGTCGGAGCCAACGCGCTCGGCCTCCAGGACGGCGTCGACATGAACCAGGTCGGCCAGTCGGGCAAGGAAGGCTTCAACGAAGGAGTGGCGGGGGTCAAGGATTCCCTCCAGCTCGCCTCGGCCGACGGCCCCGGCCCCGCGCCCGGCAAGGGCGTCCACATCGAGCACGCGGAACACACCCGCGCCGGCACCAAGCTCAACCTGGTCAGCGTCGAGGTTCACGGCAAAACCGCGGGGAAGTTGTCCAAGGCCAAGGCGCATCATGGACGAAGCCGGGGCAAAGACGATATCGCCGGCGCCCTGGACCCCGTGATCGACAAGGCCATGAAGGCGCTCGGTAAGGCCAACGAAGCCCTGGGCGACCATTTCGGAAAGACGCTCCCCAAAGCCGTCAAGGAGATCTCCGAGAACCAGAAGAAGATCGAACTGGACATCAAGGAGATGATGTCCAAGGGCGTGAAGGTGCAGAAGGGCGACAAGGAAGACGGCCCGCGCCCCGATGCGCCCCGGAACTCCGCCCGCACCAAGGCTGACGCGCTGAAGAACGCCAAGGACGAGCCGCGCCGTAACGCGATCTCCTTGGAGAAGAAGACCTGCGAGAACGACCCGGTGGACGTCGCCACCGGCGAGATGACCCTCCCGCAGACCGATCTGGCCCTTCCCGGAGTCCTTCCTCTGGTCCTTCGCCGGACCCATCTCTCCGGCTATCGCTACGGCCAGTGGTTCGGGCGCAGCTGGGCCTCCACGCTGGACGAGAGAATCGAGTTGGACCCCCTCGGCGGAGGCGCGGTGTGGTCCCGGGAGGACGGTTCGCTCCTCGTCTATCCGCGGTTGCCCCTGCCCGAGGACGACAACGGGGTAGTCCCCGTGGAAGGCCCCCGGCTGCCCCTGCGGCACGGAGGCCAGGGCAACAGCGAAACCACCTATCTCGTCACGGATCCTCGTTCGGGTCTGACGCGTTCCTTCCGCGGTGGCCCGTACAACGCGTCTCCCGCCTACTGGCTTCGGGAGATCGAGGACCGCAACCTCAACCGGATCGGCTTCGCGCGCCTCGGGGACGGCAGTCCGACCGCCGTCGTCCACTCCGGGGGCTACCGGGTCACCCTGGCCGTCGAGGACTCCCGCGTACGTGAGCTGTCCCTGCGTACGCCGGACGGTCCCGTCACGGTCGTACGCTACGGCTACAACACTCTCGGCAACCTCGACGCCGTCATCAACTCGTCCGGTCTGCCTCTGCGTTTCACATACGACCCGGACGACCGGATCACCTCGTGGACCGACCGTAACGACTCCACGTTCCGCTATGTGTACGACGATGCCGGCCGCGTGGTCCGCACGGTCGGCCCGGACGGCCATCTGTCGTCCACGTTCGCCTACGACGTCCATCCGGGCACAGGCGACCGCGTCACCCGGTACACGAACTCCCTCGGTGCGACCAAGGTCCACCAGTTCAACGACCGGCTCCAGGCCGTCGCGGAGATCGATGCGCTGGGCGGCGTCACCCACCGCAGCTTCGACCGGTACGACCGGCTGCTGTCCCGGACAGACCCTCTCGGGCGTACCACCACGTACACCTATGACGATCGCGGAAACCCGGTCCGGGTCGAGCACCCCGACGGCACCGTCGCCCGGGTCGAGTACAACGAGCTGAACCAGTTGGCCTTCGTCACCGGCTCCGACGGCGGGACTTCTCGGCAGGAGTACGACGACCGGGGCAACCCGACGCTCTTCACCCGCCCGGACGGGTCCACCACCCGGCTCACCCACGGCCCGCAGGGTCAGCTCCTCGGAGTCGACGACTCCCTGGGCGCGCTGGACCGGCTGCGCTGTGACGCGGCCGGTCTGCCGCTGGCGATGCGCGGGCCGTTCGGTACGGTCACCCGCTACGTCCGGGACGCGTTCGGACGCCCGGTGCGCATCACCGACCCGCAAGGCCGCACCACCGAGCTGGAGTGGACTGTCGAGGGCAAGCTCGCCCGCCGGACGGATCCCGACGGCTCGCAGCAGTCGTGGACGTACGACAGCGAGGGCAACTGCCTTGCGCACACCGACGCGGCGGGCGGCGAGACCCGCTTCGAGTACACCCACTTCGATCTGGTCTCCGCCCGCACCACACCGGGCGGCGCACGCCAGGAGTTCACCCACGACACCGAGCTGCGCCTGACCCGGGTCACCAACCCTCAGGGTCTGACCTGGACCTACACGTACGACGCGGCAGGCCGTACCAGCGCGGAGACCGACTACGACGGCCGCACCCTCCGCTACTCCCACGACACCTGCGGCCAACTCCTCTCCCGGACGAACGGACTGGGTCGGACGGTCCGCTACGAACGCGACCTCGCGGGCCGGGTCACCGCCAAGGACGCCGACGGGGACGTCACGCGCTTCGCCTACGACATCCACGGTCGCCTCGCCTCCGCGACGGGGCCGGACACCGGCCTGTTCTTCGTCCGCGACAGCTCGGGCAGGGTCCTCCGGGAGGTGTGCGACGGCCGCGAACTGGTCAACACCTACGACGAGACCGGGCGACGCACCCGTCGTGTCACCCCGTCCGGTGCGGTCAGCTCCTGGTCCTACCCGGCCGGTCGCACCGCCGAGCTGACCGCATCCGGCCACCGGCTGGGCTTCCATTTCGACGAGACGGGTCGCGAGACCGGCCGCCGGATCGGTGACTCGCTGACCCTCGATCTCGCGTACGACCGCGCGGGGCGCCTGATCGACCAGCGCGTCCGGACGACTGGTGACCGGGTCCTCCAGCGCCGCACGTACACGTACCGCCCCGGCGGCCGCCTCGCTTCGGCCGAAGAGCTGACCGGAGGACGCAAGCGGCTGGAGATGTCCCGTGACGGCCGGGTCACCGGCATCACGGCGGAGAACTGGTCGGAGCGGTACACGTACGACGAGGCCGGGAACCAGACCAGTGCCTCCTGGCCCGGTGCGGGCGACGCCTCCGGGCCGCGTGAGTACGCCGGAACGCGCCTCACCCGTGCGGGCCGCGTCCGGTACGAACACGACACTCAGGGCCGGGTGATCCTGCGCCAGAGGGCCCGCCTCTCCCGCAAGCCCGAGACCTGGCGCTACGGCTGGGACGCGGAGGACCGCCTCGTCTCGGTCACCACACCGGACGGTACGCGCTGGCGCTACCTCTACGACGCCCTGGGACGGCGCTCGGCCAAGCAGCGCCTGGCCGAGGACGGGGCGACGGTGGTCGAGGAGGTGACCTTCACCTGGGACGGCGACACCCTCTGCGAACAGACCACGTCCATCACGGGCTCCCAGGATTCCGTCTCCCTCACCTGGGACCACGACGGCGTGAGGCCGGTGACCCAGGTGGAGCGCCGGCTCGTGGACCGGACGGAAGTCGACGGCCGCTTCTTCGCGATCATCACCGACCTCATCGGCACACCTCGTGAACTGGTCGACGAACAGGGCGAGGTGGCGTGGCGCACCCGTTCCGCCCTGTGGGGAACCACGTCATGGAACCGTGACGCCGACGCCTACACCCCCCTGCGCTTCCCCGGCCAGTACTTCGACCCCGAATCAGGCCTTCACTACAACCGCCACCGCCACTACGACCCCGAGTCGGGCCGCTACCTCTCCCCCGACCCACTCGGTCTGATCCCCGCCCCGAACGCGGTCACCTACGTCGACGACCCCACGCGGTGGATCGACCCGCTGGGGCTTGCGGGGTGCCCGCACCGGAGCGGGGAGCACACGCACAGCGTGGTGCTGGGCGTCAACCGTCCTGGTGGACATTCCAATAGCCTTGCCGAGCACCTACGCAATAATAATGACCCCGGCGCGCACACATACAATGACAGCACATACGGCGATGAGGAGCCTGGCGGCCCTGTGTGGATGACCAACGTCGCCGCCGCCGTGAACGATCGAGGGACAACACTGTCCATAACCTTGGACGGAATGCCGAATCGAGCCGGAGAAACTGGGAACTGGAATACGCCGGAAACTATCATCGAGGCTTTCAGGGTAGCCGTGGAGCGCGGTGACAATTTCGGCCTGGGGAACAGGGATCGATGGCCCGACGCAGGTAACGGAACCGCATGGGAGATGAGCGTGGTTGCCCGCGCGGTTCGGGCCTACGAGACAGACGTGGCCGATGGGTACGCCAACCCGGACGGACGCCCGTGGGAAGAGATTGCCTGGTATTCAGGCAACAAGAAAATCGACATCAACGATAAACCAGATATCATGGAACTGAATCCCGAGTACCTCAGACTCAAGAGAGAACAGGCGAATGGCAGCTGAGATTGATGCCGACATCCCCGGTTCGGTCACAAAGGAGTGGCAAAGCGTCCTGTCTGAATCATCCGGCGTGATCGATCCGAACCTTTCACGGGCGGCCCATGCGGACCCTAAACTGCGTTCACTTTTTCCGCTCATCAGTCACGGATCTCTTCAGTTCAGTCGCTGCACACGGTACCCATGGTCGCGAGACGTACCCTCCCTCTTCAGACGACGTGACGGGCGCTTCTCCGTCATTCGCCTGTGGGAGACGGGTGAGTCCGGCCTCCGTGAGGTGGGCGTGGCGGACACGGCGTCGGAGGCGGTCGCGCTCCTTTCCGCAAACCTGCCCGAAGACTGGGGACCTGCGATCGAGGGGACGGCCGACGATCTGTAGCACCGGTCTCCACAGGGGGCGGGCACCCGTTCGGCCCGGACGACCTGTCAGACCTGGACAACCCCCCGCTACGTGAAGAGGCCGAGCACATCAGAGGCGCGTGCAGCCAGGTGCCTCGTGAGGCTGCCGTGGCCTAAAGTCGTCCATGCCGGAGCATGCGTCGGCATACGTCAGGACAGGGACCAGAGACCGAGCCAGCAGTTGCATACTCCAGCATGCTTGGACTCATGTCCCTAACGACCCGCATCACCGTCACGCTCCCCAGCGATCAGGTGGCGGAGCTGCGCAAGCTCACGGACAACGTCTCCGGCTACGTGGCGGAAGCCGTAGCCCGGCAGATTCGGCGCCAGCTTCTCGGCGATGACCTTCGCCGTCACGAGGAGGAGCACGGACCCTTCGGCGACGAGGAACTCGCCGAGGCGCGCGGGAAGATCGTGGGCTCCGCCGGCACCTCCACAGGCACGGACGCCGCGTGAGCGAGCGCGTCGAAACCGGCGTCCTGGGCTCCGAAGGGCTCTTCGCCTGGATCGCGCAGGACCCAGGACGCGTCGCGCTGTCGGCCCCTCGTGCCCCATCCGTGTCCAGCGGAGCGCACAGCACGGCGGTCATGTTCGGCGCCGGAGACCATGTCGGCCTCGGGCGTTCTCCCTCGCGAACCCCGAAGGGCCCCACCGGGAGCGGTGGGGCCCTTCGGCGGCGCGGTGGGCCGGGCGGGGTGGGTCAGCGGGTGAAGTACAGGTACTTCCAGGGGCCGTACGTCGTGGAGTTCACGCTGTCGCCGGACGATCCGTTGACGTACACCGATCGCATGCGCGCCTTGATCCCGGACGTGCCCGGCGCCTCCAGGCGTACGGCCGACTTTCCGTTCGTGCCGAGCGGGAAGTACTCCGAGCCGGCGGAGTGCCACTTTCCGCCCGCGTGGACCTGGAGGTCGAGGCGCTGCTTGCGCCCCTTGACGTAGGACATGGTCGTCGTGAGCAGCGGATCGGTGTTCCGGTGGAACCAGTGGTACGACGTCGAGCCGAGCTTGGCCTTCTTGTAGTGCTTGGAGACGGCGGTGGAGACCTTGACCCGCGCGTACGCCGTGGACTTCGCCGTCCGGGGAGCCGTGCGGGTGTCGCCCTTGAAGACCGCGGTGACGTCGGTGTCCCGCGTCATGTCCACCGTCGCGGAGATGTTGCCGCTGGAGTTGACCTTCCCGGTCTTCAGCAGTCTGTTGGGCTTGTCGCCGCCGAAGGGGTTCGCCCAGATCTCGACCGTGCGGTTCTTGTACGTCGGGCCGAGGTGCGCGGTGAAGGAGACGTCGGTTCCGTAGTCGTGGACGCCGCCGTTCTTGTTCAGGGTCAGCGTCGGCGTCGCGTGGGGGACCGTGACCCTGTCGGACGCGCTGACCGGCATGTGCGCGGCGTCGCCCGCGTAGGCCGCCTTGTACGTGACCGTGCCGCCGGCCTGCGGCGTGTCCGTGAAGGTGTACGAGCCGTCCGCCCTCACCGTGACAGCGGGCAGCGCCTTGCCCTGGGAGCTCTCCAGGTCGGTACGGGTGACCTGCAGTCGCGCGCCGCTCGGCAGCGGCACCGTCGCCGACAGCCTCCCGGTCACGGTGATCGGCTTGCCGCGCGTGGCGGTCGACGGCGCGTTCACCGTCAGGCTCGGGACGTTCAGCGTCGGGTCGGTGAGCGCCTTGAGGACGTAGCCGCCGGGCGAGCTCACCAGCGCGAAGATCCGGGAGGCGTCCGGGGCCCAGGCGAGGGCGGAGGTGTAACCGGCGTACGTGCGGATCGGCCGGCTCTGGCCGGGCCCGAAGACCGCCACGTTCGCGCCGCTGATCTGGGCGATCAGACCGTTCGGAGCGATGTCCGCGCGCTCCCCGGCCAGGTAGGCGCCGGCGGCGGTGAACGTCCCGTCCGCGTATCCGTGCCGGTCCGTGCCGTCGACCAGCACCTGCGGGGTACCGGGCACGAGGTCGATGTCGCTGACGTACCGCAGCGGGTAGCCGCCGTCGTGCCAGGCCGCCACCTGGGGCGTGGCACCGGAGACGTCGAGGACGGCCATCAGGTTCTTGGCCGTGTCGTGGAAGTCGGTCGCGCCGATCGCCAGCAGTCCCGGGGCGGACGGGTCGGTGTCGAGGAACGCCCCGCCCCCGACTCCGGAATCCCGGGGGAGCTGTCCGAGCGTCGTCGGGGCCGTCCCGCCCGCCGGGTCCGCCGCAGGGTCCGCCGCCGGGTCGATCGAGCCCAGGTCGCCGTGGCCGTCCGCCGGGTCCTCGTAGGTGAACCACGCCTTGCCGCCCGCGAATTCGACGTACAGCGGGCCGATGCCGGTGGCCACCGGGTAGCGGGCCTTGATGTCGAGGGTGGCCGTGTCGATGGCCACGATCTCGTGGCTGCGCCGCGCCGTCGCGTACAGGGTGGCGCGGTCGTCGGAGAGCGCCAGGTCGAAGATCCCCTCGATACCGCTCACCGAGTCGAGGACCTTGCCGTTGTAGTCGGCGGCGATGATCCGGTCCTTCGCGTCGTCGCCGACGAACACCCGCTGTCCGACGCCGTCGACGACGATGCCGGCGGGCGAGCCGACGGTCGCGGTGGCCGCCGACGCGGGGCCGGCCGCGACGACGCTCAGTACCGTCGAGCTGAAGAGGACCGCGAGCGCTGTCGCGGTCGAGATGCTGTGCGTCCGCACCGTGTTTTACCCCCACGGGACAACCGGTGGATCACCGGTGATCGATGGCGCCGCGCGGCGTCCGGTCGTGACCGTGGAGTTCGGTGACGAGCGGGGCGCGGCCGCTGCCGGGCAGCGTATGACAGGAAAGTGACAAGCGTGACGTGCTCGTGCGTGAACCCCCGTTCAGGCGTGAGGGGTTCGTCATCGCCCTGCTCCTCTCGGCGTCGGTCCGGCCGTTCGTCGTGGCCGGGGCGGGGTGAGGGGGCCGAAGCGGTCTCCGGCCCCCTCCCTCGCGTACCGCCGCCGGTCAGAGCCAGGAGTTCCAGATGCCGTGCGCCGTCGACCGTGTCGCGGCTTCGGCGCCCGAGGCGTCGAGGTGTACGACGCGGTAGTAGTACAGGGCGAACAGGTCCTCGTGCACCGTCATGTCCATGTAGGACGTGGCGTCGCCCGCCGTGCCTTCCGTCAGGGTGGCGTAGGAGGCGGTGAGGGGGTCCCAGCGCTCCACGCGGTAGCTCGCGAACCGGGAGCAGTCGCCGAGCCCGGAGGACGCGGAGCAGCCGACGTGCAGAGTCGGGTACTGCCCCTGTCGGACGTCGGTCTGCGTCCAGCCCGGCGGCCGGGTGTCGGGCAGGGTGACGGAGACCTCGGTGGTGTGGAGGGCGTCGAGCGGGATGGCGTCGTGCGGGAGGCGGTCGTCCGTGGCCGCCACCTTGTAGGTGTGGACGGCACCGTCGGCGACGGTCGGGCAGAGCCTCTCCGTCTCGGCCATGGAGTCGCCGGACCAGCAGTTCTCCTTCCAGACCGTCTCACCGCTGTCCGGATCGGTGACGCCCTGCCACACGTGGTAGGAGCGGACGTCGGTGTCCGCCGGCGGAGTCCAGGTCAGCCGGACGCCGAGCGGTACGCGTTCCGCCGTCAGGTTCCCGACCGGGCCGGGGCGCTCGGTGTCCGGGGTGGTCGCCGTGGCGGGCGGGCCGGGCTGTGACGCCTTCCCGTACCGGTCGGTCGTCACGACGCGGTACTCGTACGTCGTCTCCGACTCTCCCCGGACGTCCCAGCATCGGCCGTTGACCTGCTTGCGGGCGGCCAGCGGGGCGTCGTCGTCGGCCCAGGTCCAGTACGTGTCCGGGTCGGTCAACGGCTGGTCCACCGAGGTGAACGGCTTGCACCGGTCCACGACGGCGGTCTCGCCGGTCGCGGTGTCGGTCCGGAGGATCTTGTACGTGGGAAGGGTCCGCTCGTCGACGGTCCACGGGTCGACGCTGCTCCAGGCGACCATCACGCCCTCGCCGTCGCTCCGGGCGGTGGTCTTGAACGCGGCGATCGACTCCGGCCGGTCGGCCATGTTCAGCGTGATCTCCACCGGGGCGGCGGCGTTGCCCCGGGCGTCCACGGAGCGCACCGCGTACCGGTAGCTGTCGGCGACGGCCGCCGTCTGGCGCGGCGCCACATCGGTCCGGTCCCCGGGACTCCCCGCCGGGCGGGCGTCGAGGTAGCCGCCGGTCGCCGGGTCGTACTGGAGGACCTGGTACGACGCGGCGTCGGCGACGGGCGACCACATCAGATGCGGTACGCCCGACCGGTACTCGGCGCGGAGCCCGGTGACGGGGGCGGGCGGGGTCAGGTCGAAGGTGGTGAACGTGGTGGCGGCGGAGTACGCCGACCAGTTCCCGGCGGCGTCCCGGGCGCGGCCCCGGTAGGTGACCTTGCTGCCGTCGGACCGGTAGCCGGTGTCGCAGATCGCGCCCCCCGTACCGGAGTGGACGGTGATCCAGCGGTTCGTGGCGGCGTCCAGCCGCTGCATCCCGTACCGGACGATGTCGGCGGCGTTCTGCGCGGTGGTGACCAGCTCCGGCGCCGCGTACGGCATGCCGTCCGGGCAGGAGTCCAACTCCAGGAAAGGAGCGGCGGGCGGGGTCTTGTCGACGGTGGTGACGAGCTGGTCGGCGCTGCCGCCGGAGACGTTGCCCGCCTTGTCGACGGCCCGCACCTCGTAGTAGTAGCCCGCGCCGGTCCTGGGCAGCGCGCTGTCGGTGTACGAGGTGGCGGTCACCGTCGCGAGCGGCTTGCTTCCGTACGGGGCGCCCTTCAGCCGGCGGTAGACCCGGTAGTTCGCCAGGTCCGCCTCCGCGTTCCTACTCCAGGTGAGCCTGGCCGCGCCGGTGGTGGCGTTGTACGAGACGGCCGCGCCGGTGGGGGCGAGGGGCTTGACCCTGTCGTGGGCGGCGGAGGTGCGCGGTGTGTAGGCGAACCTGACGTTCGCGGAGCCCGTCCAGTTGACGTAGTCGACGCGGAGCGTGTGCTTGCCCTTGGGGATCGTCACGTTGACGGTCTTCTTGACGGTGGAGGAGCCGTTCTTCCAGACGTCGATCCTGCGGACGCCGTCGAGGTAGACGCGTACGCCGTCCTGTGCGGAGGCCGAGAACGTGAAGGGGCCTCCGGAGCCGAAGTCGCGGGTCACCGACCAGCGCACGCCGAAGTGGTTGGACGGCAGTCCGGAGGCGGGTGCGCGCGTGCCCCAGTTCTGGTCGATCGCGGCATCGCAGTCCGTCTTCTTCGGCTTACCCGAGAACGTCGTGTTCGCGAAGAACTGCCGCTTGAACACGGGGGAGGCGCAGTTCGCCGCCGCGGAGACGGGCGCGGCGGTGGCGTAGAGCAGTCCGCCTGCCGTGGCCAGGACCAGGGCGGAGGCGGTCATGCGTCTGGCAGGGTTCATCAAGTCCTTCAGTTCTGTTCCACGACCGATGTCGATCACCAGGGGTCGCCGAACAAGACTGATGATCGGTTCGGTTGGTTGTACGGCTTCCGGCCGCTGTCGCGCGGGGACGGCCGTGCGGGTGGCGGTAGCGGTGATGGCGGCGGTCCTGGACGGTACTCGCGGCGGCGCGGTGCGGCGGCCGGCCTCACCTTTGTTGACCGATCGTTCTCGAATGACCTAGGGTCGCCGACGTGGCCAGGACCAAGGAATTCGATCCGGACGCCGCGCTGCAGGCAGCCCTGGAGCTGTTCTGGCAGCGCGGTTACGAAGCGACGTCGATGGCCGATCTCGTCGAGCACCTGGGGATCGGCCGCGCCAGCATCTACGCCACCTTCGGCAACAAGCACGAGCTGTACCTGAAGGCCATGGACCGGTACACCGAGGGACACGACCCGGTCCTCGTCGCCGAGTTGGCGCAGCCGGGGCCCGCCCTGCCCGCCGTACGGGCGGTGGTGCGGCGCTTCGCCGACGAGGCCGCCTCTCCCGAATCCCGGCTGAACGGCTGCCTCGTCACCAACACCGCGGCCGAGCTGGGCCCGCATGATCCAGCGGCAGCACGTCGGGTCGAGATCAGCTGGGAGCGGCTGGAGACGCCGTTGCTCTCCGCACTCGTACGGGCCCAGGCGCAGGGCGAGTTGCCGGGGGACCGCGACCCACGGGCGCTGGCCCGCATGCTGCTCGTCCTGCTGCAGGGCGTACGGATCGTCGGGAAGGTGTCCAGCGATCCCGCCCGGGTCCGCGACGCGGCCGAGCAGGCGCTGGCCCTGCTGGACTGACGTCAGGAGCGCGCCCGGTCGCTGGCGATGCCGAGCCCGCGCGCCTGGGGACCCCTACCCGAATAATGGACCGATCGATCAAATATGGGGAGGGTGCCGGTACGGAGGGGCCGCCGGCGTCGTCGGGGTGCGGCCCGCTGAGGGCCGCGCCACCGCGCCGCCGCGCCGATCTCCGTACGCCCCTCGCTCCGCCGGCCGCTGATGCGCGACCGACCGCTGCCCGCCGACCGTCTTCGCCCACCTCGTCACCCTTCCGCACCGAAGCGCCGAGCAGGCGCTCAACCAGAGGAGTTGTCGCAATGAACCGCTTCACCGGCAGGACCGCGCTCGTCACGGGCGCAGGCTCCGGTCTCGGCCGCGCCATCGCGCTCGCCTTCGCGGCCGAGGGCGCGTCCGTGGTCGTCGCGGGCCGCACCCCGGCGCCCCTGGACGAGACGGTCGCCCTCATCGAGGCGGCCGGGGGCACCGCCGCCGCCGTGACGGTCGACGTCACGGACTCCGGCCGGCTCCGCGACCTCGTGCACGAGACCGTCTCCCGGTTCGGCGGGCTGGACATCGCGGTCAACAACGCCGGGATACTCCGGGGGGCCGCCCCCGTGGGCGAGGTGAGCGAGGCGGACTGGGACGCGGTGCTGCGGACCAACGTCACCGGGGTCTGGCTGGCCATGAAGCACGAGATCGCGCACATGAAGGAGAACGGCGGCGGGGCCATCGTCAACATCTCCTCCAACCTCGGCGCGCACCTCCGGATCCCGAACGCCGCCGCGTACATCACCTCGAAGGCCGCGGTCTCCGCGCTGACCCGCGCCGCCGCTCTCGACCACATCCACCAGGGCGTCCGCATCAACGCGGTCAGTCCGGGAGCCTCCGCCGCCCCCATGTCCCTGCTGCCTGGCGAGACCGAGGGCGACCGGGCGGAGCGGATGAAGTCGGAGAACCCGCTCGGCCGCGTCGCGGAGGCCGAGGAGGTGGCGGCCGCGGTGCTGTACCTCGCCTCGTCCGCGGCGGGCTCGGTGGTCGGCGCCGACCTGGTGATCGACAGCGGGTCGTCGGCCTGACGGCCGGTCTCCGCTGCGCCCCGGCCGGTGGACGGACACGTTCACGAGAGGCGTCACCGGGAAGATACCTGCGCCGGCGAGCCCAGAATTCAACGACCTGCACGGGAAGAGTTTCTGCGTCCGCATGCCCGGAAAAAATCTCGGCACACATAATCTGCCGCAGCGTGCTACTGTCACACTCAGTTGCAGTTTTGGTACCCGAAAACTCCAGGCGCTCCGGAACGGTTTCACCCCGTAAAAGGCGCTTTGCATTACCGGTCATTTCCGGGCAGGGCATCATCGCGGCGACACGGGATCCGTAGAGTGCGAATTCCGGTGTACTGCCCAAAGGAGATTGACATGACTACTGGCACCGTGAAGTGGTTCAACTCGGAAAAGGGCTTCGGCTTCATCGAGCAGGACGGTGGCGGCGCTGACGTGTTCGCCCACTTCTCGAACATCGCCGCCCAGGGGTTCCGCGAGCTGCAGGAGGGCCAGAAGGTGTCCTTCGAGATCGCTCAGGGCCAGAAGGGCCCGACGGCCGAGAACATCGTTCCCGCCTGACGCTGACGCGCCTGTGCAGTTGGGGCCCGCATCCCTCGGGGTGCGGGCCCCAACTGCTTGCTTTCACCCGGCGATGAAGCACGAGACACGTCGGCAAGGTGCGCAGACGGATGCGAATAAATCCTTCGGCGCGCCGAATTCTTCTCGCAGACCACACCCGCTCCAGATCACGGCGGCACGGATTCCAGTAATGCCGTGCCTGCATTCCACTCGGCCCGTTCCTGCGATCCCGCGCGCTGCTGCGCGGCTGTGGTATTTCTCGATGCGTTCCGTGCGTGTTGAGGAAGGTTCAGCATGAACGCCTCACGTACGGACATCCGCTCCCCCCGTGTCGCTTCTCGCAACGACAGCCACGGGCACGAACCCGCCGCAGGCTCGACGCGCGGCGGCCGCTTCGGTTCGGCCGCCCCTGGCCGCTCCGCGTCCGCTGGCGGTCCGGGTGGTCTACAGCCAGCGTCTGCGGGGGGAGAGTCCGCCCTGCCCGAGAGGATCATCCCGGCGCTGCCCGCGGTCGGGTCGTTCGACAGCTTCGACCTGCCGAGGAGCCCGTCGGCCGCGTCCCGCCCAAGATGTCACCACGCCGTTCCCGAAGCCGGGGGCGACAACGCCGGATTCCCCGGCGGGCAGGGACGCCCTCGGTCGCGGCCGGACCGGCTCGGGCAGAACGCTCGCTTTCGGTCGGGGGCCGTCCACCCGCGCCGTCCTGACCACACGTGATCAGGACGTCGGCCCAACTCCCCAGGAGACACGTTGTGACATCTGTCCAGCACCAGCACGTTCCTTACGGCACCACGCTCGTCCTCACAGCGGCATTCGACGCCGCGGACGCGGCGGGGCCACAGGTCTACGACGACATGACCGTCGAGGTCGCACTGTCCGTCATGGTCAGCGCCAGAACCCGGCATCTGACGGTCTGCGACAACGACGCTTTGCGCATCGGCCTGGTCACCCGCGCCGAGCTCACCGCCGTCCGGGACGGCTCCCGCTACTCGGACCGTCTCCAGTTGCGCGACGTCCTCAACCGCCGCAGGCCATACGCCACGCCCGCCGTTCCACCAGAGGACACGGGGCACCGCACGCGCGACGCCTACTCCGCCCCGGTCGAGAGGGCCGGCCCCCGGGGGGCCCTGGCCTGAGCACGCTGAACCGTCTCCCGCAGAGCCATCCCCTTGTTCCTCTCTCCCTGTGAGGCATCATGCGCTGTGTCATCGCCCGTTTCCCCTTCGAGCTCACCAAGAGCGGCGTGCTGGATTCCATGAAGGGCGTCAAGCCAGAGCAGATCGTCGGCGACTCCGTGACCGTCGGACGCCGCACTTACCCCGTCAAGCAGGTCGGTGAGGTCGTCACTCGCCAGGACCGCCGCGACTTCAGCACCGCCGAAGTGCTCCGGGCGATGGACAAGCTCGGCTTCACCTGCCGCAGCGTCCCCCGCGCCGCCGCGCCCGCACCGGCCCTGAGTCCCTTGCAGCACGCCTCCGCGATGCTCGGCAGCCCCGCGTCCGCCTGACCGACCGGAAGGCTGCTCACCGTCCCGCCGAGGGGAGACGAACCGCTCCTGAACAAGCGAAGAGGGCGCGAGGCGAAGTCCCGGGCACATGTCAAGGAACGAGCGGTCCGTGATGCCCTGTTCCAGCTCGTCGGCGGCCTGGAGTACGCGTGGGGAGACACCCCCGCGCCACTCAAGGACCCCTTCGCCTCCTAGGGGAACCCCGAGGGAGGGATTACGGCGACAGGACGCCGAGGGCCGGCAGGGGCGGGCCGTGTCACCCGGGTAGTCGCCCACGGCCTCGCCCGCCGGCCACCACCATCCGCTGCGTCGACCAGCCAACACCGGCAGATGGCAACCGGCCGCCGCGTTGTGCGCGCGGGTCACCCGCCGTTCTGTACGCGGGCGTCGCCTGTGACCACCGGCCGGTCGCCGGGGAGGCCCCACTCGCTCCACGAGCCGTCGTACACGGCGAGGTCGTCGTAACCGGCCAGGGTCGCCCCCAGCGCGAGAACGCAGGCGGTGACCCCGGAGCCACAGCTGAAGTACAGCCGCTCGCGGCCCTCGGCCGCCGCCTCGAACGCCGTACGCAGCTCGCGGGCCGGCCGCATGGCGCCGCCGTCGCGTTGCAGCTCCCCGAAGGGGAGGCCGGCGGCGCCCGGCATGTGGCCGCCGCGCAGCCCCGGACGCGGCTCGGGCGCGGTTCCGGCGTACCGCCCCGCGCTGCGTGCGTCCAGGACGGCCGCGGCCGGGTCGGCGAGGGCGGCGGCGACCGTGTCCGCGTCCACGATCAGCCCCGGGCGGGGCCGGGCCGTGAAGGTGCCGGGCAGGCCGTCGTACGCGGCGGGCGACCGCTCGACCGGGTGGCCCGCGGCGATCCAGGCGGGCAGGCCGCCGTCGAGGACGGCGACCCGGTCGAAGCCCATCGCGCGCAGCATCCACCAGGCGCGGGCGCTGGAGTAGACGCCCTGGGCGTCGTAGACGACCACCGTGTCGGTGTCGTGCACGCCGAGCGCGCGCAGCGCCTCGGTGAACCGCCGCGCGTCGGGCATGGTGTGCGGCACGGCGGAGGTGTGGTCGGACAGTTCCCCGTCGAGGTCGAAGGGCCGGGCTCCGGGGATGCGGACGCCCCCGCCGCGGTGGGCGCCGACGGAGGCGTCGAAGAGGACCGTGCCGTCCCCGATCCGGGCGGCCAGCCGGTCGGCCCCGATGAGGGGTCCGGACACCTCGCCGGCTGCGTCGCCGGGGTGCGTCATCGCGCTCATGCCCTGCCTCCGAGGGAATCCGAGGGGATCGGCGGGCCGTCGCCGAGGCCCGGTGGAACGTCTGCCGGTGCTCCACCACGGGCCAATCCCCCTGGTGGCGCAGTGCCTTGTACGTGTCGCTCGACGTGTGCACCGTACGCGGGAAGTCGGTCGCGGTGTGCGTCCGGCGCCCCTAGGATCCCCCGGTGGACGACCTCGGACTGATCACCGCACGCGTGCGGACGCACCTCGTACCGGCGGTGCTGGCGCTCGCCCATCCGCCCTGGCAGCACGACGTATGGCTCGATCCGGCCACCTTCGAGAACCTGGACCACATCTTCCACGTTCTGTACGACGACTTCTGCGACGCCGACCATCCGGAGCGGTACCTCGGCATCGGCCTGCGCACCGAGGAGGAGGTCGCGTTGATGCGGCAGCTCGGCCGCGCGATCGCGGCCGTCGAGGCGGAGGTTCCGGAGGAGACCGACGCGGCGTACCTGCGCGCCGCGGGCTGGCCGAAGGTCGTGGCGGCCGCCGGCCGGCTCGCCCGGGTCATGGTGGACGAGGATCTGGCGGAACTCCTCGCGCTGCATGAGGCCCGCGCGGGCGACACCTCTCCGTAAGGGGCGAAAATGGCCCGAATCCGACGGGCCGGGCCGCGCGGTCCGGCAGGGTGAGCCCCATGCTGTACTGCGAACGCCACGAGATGCACAACTGCGCGGACTGCGCCCCGCCCGCCTCCCGCGTCGGCGCACCCGCCGACGGCTGGAGCGACTGGCCGCCGGCCTCGATCATCATCCACTCCAGCGGCCTGGCCCACCTCCCCGGCTGCCAGCACATCATCCCGTCCGACATCCGGCCGCCCGTCTACGGCTGGGTGCCCGCCCCGTCCTCCGGGGCGTGGCGCCGGCTCGCACCCTCCCTTCCGCTCCGGGCCACCGAGGGCAACACCGGCCGTACGGCCGTGAGCCGTTGCAAGAGCTGCGACGCGACGCAGTAGGGGGTGACGGGCCGACCTCCGCACGGCCGCCGGCCGGGCGGCGGACTGCGTGAGGCCTCGGCTCAGGCGTGCTGCGCGGCGCTGTAGGCGTACAGGCCGACCAGGCCCACCACGCTGAGGAGGATCACCCACGAGCTGAACCCGGTGTGCCGCTCCTTGCGGGCGCGCCCCTTCCGGTCCCTCGCCGGAGCGGTGTCGTGGGGCCCACGGTCCTTCCGGTCCTTCCGGTTCCGACGGGTCTTCCGGGGGCGCTCGCTCCCGCCGGACGCCTCACCCCCCGCCGCCCCCAGTGCGTCGGCCGCCGCTTCGGCCAGCAGGCGCCTGCAGGTCGCGGCGAGCACGGTCGTACCGGCTGAGAGGGACACCACGGCCTCGGACCGCGCGGGCGCGGTCGTACCGCCGTCCAGGATGCGCCCCGCGCGGACCAGGACCTCGTCCCGGCCGCCCGACGGGGCGAGGCTGATCCACCGGCGTACGTGTTCCCCCCGGATGACCACGCCTCCGGACCGCTCCCGGTACACGGTGTGCTCGCGCCACAGCAGCCGCGCCAACCCCTGTGCCACGTCTCTCAGTTGTGTGTCCACCGGTCGTCCCCCACCTCGCTGCGAATCGAACAAGCATCGCACTCTACTGGTGGGGGCCCGTCTCAGCGCACCGGGAAGCCGAAGGTGTGACCCTGCTCCCTCAGCCAGGGCAGGACCTCGCGCAGTGCGGACAGGGTCTGGGAACGCTCGCCGCCCGCGTCGTGGAAGAGGACGGTCGGCCCGTTGGCGATCTCGCGCTTGACGGTGGCGACCATCGCGTCCGCGCCCGGGTGCTCGAAGTCCTTGGTGTCGACGTTCCAGCCCAGCGGACGCATCCCGTGCGAGGCGGCGAGCTGCCGGCTGTACGGGGTGAACGCGCCGCCCGGGGCCCGGTAGTACTGCGACCGGACGCCCCCGGACGCCTTCACGATCATGCGCTCCGCGTCGAGGATCTGCTGCGACTGGTACGCCTCGGACTTGGTGTCCATGGCGGTGTCGTGCGAGACGGTGTGGTTGCACAGCCGGTGGCCGTCCGCCACGACCTTCTTGACCAGGTCCGGGTACGCCTGCGCCTGGGTGCCGACCATGCAGAAGGTGGCCTTCACGCCCTCGTCCTTCAGCAGGCGCAGCACCTGCGGGGTCCAGACCGGGTCCGGCCCGTCGTCGATGGTGATGTTGACGCCCTCGGGCCCGCTCTCCGAGGCGTGCGCGATGTCGGCCGCCACCTTCTGCACGGGCCGCTTCGCGGCGGCCGGCGAGGAGGCCGCGCCCTGCGGCCCGCCGGCGGTGGTGTCGGCCTGGGCGGTCCACATCGAGGCGGCCGCGGCCAGCGCCGTGACACCGATCGCCGCGGCGAACATCTTGCTGTGCCAGGCCCGTCCCTTGTGCTTCGCCATGTCCGCCCGCCCCTTGTCCCGTTCCCGCCGATGCCGTGCACCCCTCCAGACAGCCGCGGGCCCGCGGAGGATCCCTCGGTTACCGATCGCGGACATTTCTGCGGGCAAGCGGCGACAAACGTCGCCCTTCCACGACGGAGGGGGCGGGCCCTTCGGGGTGGGCCGGAGACGGACCTGACGAGGCGGGGCGGCGGCGGACCCACCGGGCCGGGGCCAGGGGCGGGCTGCGGACCCACCGGGCCGGGCGCGGCGGACCCACCGGGCCGGGGCGGGCTGCCGCCGCTCAGGCGGTCCGGTCCTCGGCGAGGGTGTGCGCGACCAGCGCGTTGGCGTGCCCGTGGCCCAGGCCGTGCTCGGACTTGAGCCAGGCGACGAGCTCCATGTGCTTGGTCAGGTCGGAGGAGCGGATGAGGCCCTTCCACTCGGAGACCGGGCGGCCGTACTTCTTCTCGATGGAGGGGAAGTAGCTGGCAGGGCCCTTCACGGCGTCGGTCATGGGGTGTCCCGTCTGTGGCGAGGTGGAATGTGCGAAAGGGGGGAGTGCGCCGGATCGCGGCGCACCTGACGTGCGATGGGCGGCGCGCGGTGAACCACGGACCGCGATGTGCGGGTGCGGCCGTACGGAAGAGTCTTCCCCAGGGGTCTGACAACGGCCGCCGGACGCCCCGTGTCAGGCGTTCTGCCGTACGTCGGCGAGCAGCCGGCCGGCCACGGCCGCCAGCCAGCAGAGGCCGAGGCCGGCGCCTGCCGTGAAGGCCGGGACCGAAGCGGCGGAGGACAGGAAGCCGGCGAGGACCGCGACCGGGACGAGGCGGGAGGCCAGGGCCCACGTACGGTGGCCCCGGGCCGCGAGGGGGCGGACCAGGACGGCGAGCGCCGCGCACAGCGCCAGGTAGCCGACCATGCCGGCAGCCATGTGCACGGTGCCGTGCGGGCTCATCGTGACCGCCTCGGGCGCCCCGGCCGGGAAGCCCGCCCCGGGGTCGGCGGGGAACGCCGCCGCCGCGACGAACGAAGCGCCGAACACCGCGATCAGCGCGGGCCCCCATGTCGCGCCCGGCCCGCCCCGGAGCACGGTGCGCAACCCTGCGGCCCCGGCCAGCAGCAGGACGCCCGCGACGACGAAGTTCACCGTCTGGAGTCCGCCCGCGTCCCCCAGCGCGAGCTGGCTGATCGCGTGCCGCGTGAAGTCGAAGCCCTCCCGCGTGACGCCCTGCGCGACCCCCGCCGCGAGGAAGAGCGGACCGGCGACGACCGCTCCGGCCAGAAGCGCCCGTCCGGCGGGCCGGGGGACGGCGGAGGCGGTACGGGCGGCCGGCGGGCGGGCGCCGAGCACGGGGGCGGGCGCGTCGGGCGTCCGGGGGCGGTCGTCGAGTGTCCGGTTCATGAGGGCCTTCCTGGTCCGGGTTCACGTCCGTGGGTGTCGCAGTCATGACCGCGATCGGGCGGCGAAGTCATCGGTCCGGACGGGCGGTTGAGGTCACGGAACGATCACACCCGGCGTGCGCGTCCCCCGGGCGTGCGCATCTCGCGCCGCGCCCCGCCCGCCGCGCACCGCCTGTCGCGCATCGCCCGTACGCGTCCCGCGCCGCCCATCGCGCATCGTCTGTCGCGCCCCGCGCTTGCTCGCGCTCCGCCCCGGCCCCGGCCCCGGCCCTCGTAAATACGCGCGCCCGTTCGACGCGCGCTGCGGCATGCTGTCCCGGTGTACGAGAGCCATCTGACCGTGCTGTGCGAGGGCGACGAACTGAGCAGGCTGGAGCGCTGGGCGGCCCGCAGACCCGACGTGAAGTTCACCCACATCGCGCTGGCGCGGGGACGCACCGCCTCCCAGCCGATGCTGACGCTGCGCGGGAGCCGGCCGTCCTACGAGGACGAGCTGGCCGCCGTCCGTGCGGCCGGGGACGCCCTGGCCGGGACGGGTTCGCCGTCTCCCGCGTGAAGGTCGAGTGCGCGCCCTGGGCGGTGGAGGTCCCCCGGGACGACATCGACGTGCCGGACGCTCGACACCCGTACGGTGCACGGCACTTCGAGCATCACGTGAAGCTGCTGCTCGACCCGGAGCGGGGTGACCGGGCCGGGCTCGTCACGGTGGCCGAACGACACGGGGCGCACGTCTCGTGGAACGCGCGCCGGGTGCGGGCGGACGGCCGGGAGGAGCGCTTCGTCACCCAGCGCTGCCACCGTACGGGCGACCGGCGCGCGGCCCTGATGCTGGACGCGCTCCTCGCGGAGCTGGCGGCGTACGACGTCGTCGACGTGGAGCGGGAGTACGTGCTCCTGGACAGCGGTCCGGAGCTGGACGAAGGATGGCTGGGAGCAGCATGAGCACCGAAGACCGACCGCCGTTCTCCAAGGAGGCACCCGCGCCCGGAGCCGCCGGGCCCGTCACGCCCGCGGCCGCCACGGGAGCCCCGCCCGCCGCGCCCGCGCCCGGAGCCGGGGCCGGGACCGCCGCCCCCGCGCCCGTCGTCGAGGCCGGGACCACTGCGCCCGCCCGGGACCGGAATGACGTGCGCCGCCGCTTCCTCGACGTCCCCGGGACGATGCTCCGGGTGCTGGACGACGAAGCCGTCCAGCGCACCGTCTTCGACCCGGCGCTCAAGCAGTTCCCGAACGCCTTCCGCGCCTCCGACCCGGTCTTCCCCTCCCCCGCCGCGACCCGGGCCTGGCAGACCGCGCGGGCCTCGGCGCTCGCCGCCGTACGGGACGGCGTGGCCGCGTCCCCGTGGGCCGAGGCGCTGGTGCTGCGCGGGAGCGTGCTGATGGCGCTGTGGTTCGGCGAGGAGGCGCGCGAGCCCGGTGACCTGGACTTCGTGGTCGCCCCTGCGTCCTGGCGGATGGAGGAGGAGCGGACCTCGGGTCTGCTGACCGGAGTCGCGGAGGCGGCCGAGGCGCGGGCCGCGCAGGGCGGGGACGGTGTGCGGATCAGCGCCGCCGGGGCCGTGTGCGAGGACATCTGGACGTACGAACGGGTGCCGGGCCGCCGCATGATGCTGCCCTGGGAGGCCCCCGGGACCCCGGGCGGCTGGGTGCAGCTGGACTTCGTGTTCGGCGAGCGGCTCCCCGAGCCGCCCGAACGGATCACCCTGCCGGCCGGCGGCGTCCTGTACGCGGCCACCCCGGCGCTCTCCCTGGCCTGGAAGGTGATGTGGCTGATCAGCGACATGTACGCGCAGGGCAAGGACCTCTACGACGCGACCCTCCTCGCGGAACGCCACCCGCTCCCCGACGCCCTGTTCCAGGAGGTGTTCCGGCTGAGCGACGAGTGGCCGGAGTACGGGCGCACGCGGGTGGAGGGCGGGGATCTGGACACGGCGCTGGCCTCGGTGGAGTGGCACCACTTCGCCGGGGAGTACCCGCGGTTCGCCGGCCGGGAGGCGGAGTTCGCCGGGCGGCTGCGGACGGCGCTCGCGCCCACGTTCGCCACCCCCGCCGGGTGACGGGGCCGGCCCGGCGGGTGACGGGGCCGGCCCGGCGGGAACCGCGCCGTCCAGGGGGCCGGCTCCGGTGAGGCCCGGGGAGGCGAACGTGGGCGGCCGGCTCCGGTGAGGCCGGGGCGGCCCCTCAACAGCACCGGAGGTAGCCTCCATCTTTTGCCCACCCTTTACCCGGTCCCGGGCGGCTCCCGGGATGGAGGCGCGGTCCGGACGCGTTGGGGCCCGGTGGACACCCGGACACGGACCCCCGGAACGGACTCTCCGGATACGGACCTCCCGGATACGGACGCCCGGCTCCCGGCCACGGACAACGTACGGCCGGGCACGGGCCCCCGGATCCGGACCCGTACCCGGACGGCCGGATACGGGGTCCGGCCACGGACAACCGGCTACCGACAGGACAGCGACGTGACTGACACGACCACGGAAGGCACCGCCACGGCAGGCGTGCCGGCCCCCGCCCGCCCCGCCGAGGGTGCCGCGGCCCGCGCCGCCGACGCGCTCTCCCGCCCGTTCTCGGTCCGGGGGCTCACCGCCCGCAACCGGATCGCGATGGCCCCCATGACCCGGCAGTTCTCCCCCGACGGCGTCCCCGGGCAGGACGTGGCGGACTACTACACCCGGCGGGCCGCCGCCGACGTCGGCCTGATCATCACCGAGGGCACCTACGTCGACCACGACTCGGCGGGCACCAGCTACCGGGTCCCGCGCTTCCACGGCGAGGCGGCCCTCGACGGCTGGGCGCACGTGGCGGACTCCGTGCACCGCGTGGGCGGCGCGATCATCCCCCAGCTGTGGCACGTGGGCGTCACCCGCGCCGAAGGCGCCGGGCCGGTCCCGGAGGCCGAGCCGGTGGGCCCCTCGGGCGTGGCGCTGAACGGCGAGGCCAAGGGGCGCGCCATGACGCAGAAGGACCTCGACGACGTCATCGCCGCCTTCGCCGACGCCGCGGCCGCCGCCGAACGCCTCGGCTTCGACGGCGCCGAACTGCACGGCGCCCACGGCTACTTGATCGACCAGTTCCTGTGGTCCGGCACCAACCGCCGCACCGACGCCTACGGTGGCGACCTGGTCGCCCGCACCCGCTTCGCGGCCGAGATCGTGGCCGCCTGCCGCGCCGCCGTGTCCGACGCCTTCCCCCTCTTCTTCCGTATGTCCCAGTGGAAGGCCGACGCGTACGAGGCGAAGCTCGCGGCGACCCCGCAGGAGCTGGACGACCTGATCACCCCGCTGGCCGAGGCCGGTGTCGACGTGTTCCACGCGTCCACCCGCCGCTACTGGCTGCCGGAGTTCGAGGGCTCCGACCTGAACCTGGCGGGCTGGGTCAAGAAGATCAGCGGCCGGCCCACCCTCACCGTGGGCTCGGTCGGGCTGGACGGCGACTTCTTCAGCGCCTTCCAGGGCAATGACTCGAACGTCACCGGCATCGAGCAACTGCTGGACCGGATGGAGCGCGACGAGTTCGACATGGTCGCCGTCGGCCGGGCGCTGATCGCCGACCCCGCGTGGGCGGCGAAGACCCTGAACGGGCGCACCGGAGACATCACCCCGTTCGCCGCGGAGATGCTGAAGACGCTGCACTGACACCGCGCCGGGCGGCCGGGCGATGGGGCGCTCCCGCGCTCCGGGCCGCCCGGCGACCGGCCGGGCATCGGCGTCCACCGCCACCGGGCCTGATCCCCGCGCCGGTCATCGGTGTCCGCTGCCCCTGGAGCTGATCACCGCGCCGGTCATCGGCGTCCGCTGCCACCGGCTCGCGTCAGCGCGTCGGGGAGGTCCGCGCGGATCGTGGTGATCAGGGCGCGGCCGGCCTCGTGGGCGGCGGCGCTTCCTTCGGCCGGGGTGGTGCCGGCGCGCTGGTGCAGCACCACCCCGACGACGAGGCGGGTGGTTCCGGCGATCCTCTGCGTAGCGGCCCAGGCGAGGTTGCCGCCGGCCGGGGTGGAGGAGCCGGTCTTGAGGCCGATCACTCCGTCGTGCCCGAGCAGCCGGTTCGTGTTGCGGAAGGTGGCCCCGGTCCCGGGAGCCGTGACGGAGGCGGTCGCCACGATCTGCCGGAAGACTGGGTCCTTCATCGCGGCACGGGCCAGGCGGAGTTGGTCGTCGGACGTGCTTCTGGTGCTCGCCTCCATCCCGCTCACTCCGGTGTACGTGGTGGCACGCATGCCGAGACCGGCGGCGGCCCGGTTCATCTTCGCGACGAACGCCTGCTCCTGTCCCGCGTCCCAACGGGCCAGCAGACGGGCGATGTTGTTGCCGGACGGCACCATCATCAGCTCCAGCAGCCGCCGTTGGGTGTACGTCCGGCCGGCGAGCACGGGAGCGGTCGTCTCGACGGAGGAGTAGGACTCGTCGGCCGCCCGCTGGTCGGCGACCACCGCCGCGCCGGGGGCGCCGACCCGCATCGGGTGCCCCTCAAGGATCACGTAGGCCGTCATGACCTTGGTGAGGCTGGCGATCGGAACCGGCTTCTGCTCCCCCCGGGTGCCGAGGCTGCCGATCCCCTCGACCGCCACGCTCGCCTGGCCCTCGTCCGGCCACGGCAGACGCAGCGACCGGGCGACCGGCGCCACCGCCTCCCCGGTGCCGTCGACCGCCGCCCCGACCGGGGAGCCGCCGCCGGACGCGTACCAGCCTCCCGCAGCCGCCGCGAGCACCACGGCGGCGGTCAACGGGCCGAGGACCGACCGACGGAGACGGCCGCCACCGGGGGCGGGGGCGGCCACAACGGTTCCGGTCTCGGTCTCCCGGGTGGGCGCGGGCGTCGGCACGGCGCTGGATTCAGGCGCGGGCGCGGGCGTCGGCACGGCGCTGGATTCAGGCGCGGGCGCGGGCGTCGGCACGGCGCTGGATTCGGGCGTGGACGTGGACGTGGGCGTCGGCTCGGGCATGGGCTCCTCCTGGCGGTGCGTGCGGTGTGCCGTTACCGCTGTCACCTTCGAGGAGTCGTTCTTCCGGACCCGTGCCGCCGCGTTTCCAGCGCCGCGTGAGTGCGTTGCGGTTCCGTATCAGGGCGGCGGCGGAGCCAGGTCGAGGGTGGCGAGCGCCCCTCCGCCCGGGGCGTTCGCGAACGTCAGCCGGGCTCCGAGCACACCGGCCTGCCCCTGCGCGACGGTCAGCCCGAGCCCGTGCCCCCGGCCCCGTTCGCTCGCGCCGGTACGGAAGCGCCGCGGGCCGTCCGCCAGCAACTCGGGCGGGAAGCCCGGCCCGTGGTCGCGTACGGCGATCCGCGTCCCGGCCACGGTCACCTCGACGGGGCCCGCGCCGTGCCGGTGGGCGTTGGCGACGAGGTTCACCACGATCCGCTCCACCCGGCGCGGATCGGTCTCCACCAGCCCGGCCGAGCCCACGGCCCCGGCGCCCCGCGCACCCGCCGACGCCCCGTGGACGGTACGGACCTCGTCGGCATCGCCCGGCTCGACGGTGACCCGCGTGTCGGTGTCCGTACGCCGTACGACGTCCGCGACCAGTTCGCCCAACGGCACCGGGTCGAGCCGGGCCCGCTCGGCGCCCGCGTCGAGGCGGGAGATCTCCAACAGGTCCTCGACCAGGGCGTTCAGCGCCCGTAGCCGGTCCCGTACGAGCCCCGCCGCCTCGTCGTCCTCGGGCAGCAGACCGGCGGCGGTGACCAGGCCCATGAGCGGGGTGCGCAGTTCGTGGGCGACGTCGGCGGTGAAGCGGCGCTCGTTGTCCAGCTTGTTCTGGAGGGCGGTGGCCATGTGGTCGACGGCCGACGCCATCTCGGTGATCTCGTCGCGGGCCCGCCCGGCGGACCCGATCCGGGCGTCCAGGTCGCCGTCGGCGATGCGGCGGGCGGTACGGGCCCCGTGGCGCAGACGGCGGTTGATCGGTTCCGTGGCGAGGGCGGCGAGCGGCACGACGACCAACAGTGCGGCGAGGACGGACTTCACGATGCTGCGGTCCAGGAGCTGGAGGCTGCGGACCTCGGCGCTCATGTCCTCCCGGACGACGAGGTAGCGGTCGCCACCGACGACCGCAGCACCCCACATCCAGTACCAGTTGGGCGGATCGACGTCGTACCAGGTGGCGTACGCCGTCCCGCCCGGCCCTCCGGCCGGGCGGGGCGGGAGGTCGCGGGCCAGGGGCGCGGGCAGCTCGGCCCGGGACCGTACGTCGATGTCGGCCGGGGCCTCCCCCGTACGCTCGAACTCCCGCTCGGCGGCGGTCAGCCGCGTCGTCGCCCGCTCGGTGCCGACGCGCAGACCGCGCTCCCGGGTCGCGTCGTGCACCAGGAAGCCGACGACGGCGGCGACCGCGCAGCACGCGGCGGCGGCGAGCGCGGCGATCTTCCAGCGCAGGGCGCGGGGGTTGAGGAGGTCCACGGGACGGCCGGCCGCTCAGCCGCGGACGAGCTTGTAGCCGAAGCCGCGTACGGTCTCGATCCGCCCGCCGCCGATCTTCTTGCGGAGCCGGAGCACGCAGAGGTCCACGACCCGGGTGTCGCCCTCCCAGCCGTAGTCCCACACCTCGCGCAGCAGCCGGCGGCGGTCGAGGACCGTTCCGGGCGCGGCGGCGAACTCCAGCAGCAGACGCAGCTCGGTGGGGGTGAGCGCCACGGTCTCCCCGGCCCGGCGGACCTCCATGCCCCGGGTGTCGACGGTCAGATCGCCGAAGGTCAGCACGTGGTCGGGGGCGGCCCGGCCCGCCGTCCGGCCGCCGCGTCCCGCCGGGCCGGTCCTCCGGAGCGCGGCCTCCTCGGCGTCGGGGCTGAAGGTGGCGCGTCGCAGCAGGGCGCGGATCCGGGCGACCATGACGGCGGTGTCGACGGGCTTGACCACGTAGTCGTCGGCCCCCGCCTCCAGACCCGCGACCACGTCGAGGGCGTCGCCGCGCGCCGACATCATCAGGACCGGGACGGAACTCTCCTCGCGGATACGGGTGCAGAGGCCGATCCCGTCCAGCGCGGGCAGCATCACGTCGAGGATCAGCAGGTCGTACGCGCCTGCGCGGAACGCCTCCAGGCCGTCGAGCCCGTCGGCGGCGACGTCGACCCGGTAGCCGTACCGCTCCAGGGCGAGCTGGACGGCGCGGCGGATGGTGGCGTCGTCCTCGACCACGAGCACGCTGACGGGGGCCGGGCCCCGGGCTTCGGACACGCTGCCTACCTGGGCGTTCGAGGTCATCGGTCGGTCGCTCGCATCGTAGTGGGGCAAGACGCGGACGGCCCGGCCACGGGTCTCGGGCGCGAGGTCACCGGCCTCGGGTGCGAAGTCCGCGGCCGCCGGCGTGACGTGCCCGGCCGCCGACGTGACGTGCCCGGCCGCCGACGTGACGTGCCCGGCCGGCCCCGCGAGATCACCGGTCTCCGCAGCGAGGCCACCGGCTTCGGGCGGTACGTGCCCGGCCTCCGGCTCACGGTCACCGGCTCACCGCGGCCGCGACCGGGAGGTGGTCGCTGCCGGTCGCGGGCAGGGTCCAGGCGGCGCGCGGGGTCATCCCCCGCACCAGGACCTCATCGATGCGGGCCACGGGAAACACCGCGGGCCAGGTGAAGCCGAGGCCGTCGCCCGCCTCCCGTTGCGCGGACCGCAGCCGCGAGGTCACCGGGGCGAGCGCGTCGTCCTGGTACGTCCCGTTGAGGTCGCCCAGCACCACGACCCGGGGCACGGCCTCCGCCCGGAGCGCGGCGGCCAGCTCACGGGCCGCGTCGTTGCGGCGGCCCGTCGTGAACCCGGCCGCCGAGACCCGTACCGACGCCAGGTGGACCGCGTACACGGCGACCGGCCCTTCCGGGGTCTTGGCCGTCGCCCGCAGCGCACGGGTCCACGGCATGATCGGGACGGCGCGCACGTCCGCCAGCGGGTGCCGGCTCCAGATGCCGACTCCGCCGATCACCGCGTGGTGCGGGTAGGCGGCGGCCAGTTCGCGGGCGTAGACGGGCGCCGACGTGTCGGACAGCTCCTCCAGCGCCAGCACGTCCGCGTCCGCCCCGGCGAGCACCCGCGCGGTACCGGCAGGGTCGGGGTTCGCCTCCCCCACGTTGTGGCTGACCACCGTCAGGTCGCCGCCGGCCGAGCGCTTGTCGGTGAGCGCGCCCCCGAAGAGGGTGCCCCAGACGACGGCGGGTACGAGCACCGCCGCGGCGGCCGCCCGCGACCGGCGTACGGCGGCGAGCACGAGCAGGACCGGCACGGCGAGGCCCGTCCAGGGCAGCAGCGTCTGGACGAGGCTGCCCGCGTTGACGCCCGTGTTCGGGATCCACCCCTGCAGCGCCATCGGTACGGCGCAGCACACGGCCGCGGCGACGAGCAGACGGTCGGCGCGGCGCGGCCCCCGCCCACGCCCCGGCCCCCGTCCCCGCTCATCTCCCTGCCCCCGCCCTTGCTCCCGCGCGGCCGGGGAGGCGGGCGGCGGTGTCCCGCCCTCCGCCGTCCCGTCGCGGGTGTCCGGGCCTTTCCGGGTGCTCAGCACGGCACGCGTCTCCCAACGTCCGAGGTCACGTACCACCGGCGCGGGGTACGCCCCCAGCGTCCGCGAGCCGTGCTTCCGGCCGGGCAGGGCAGAGCTTCGAGAACCGCGCGGGTCTGTATCGGCCGCGTATCGGCCGATACAGACCGGCCTCGTATCGGCCGACGGCGGCCCGGCCCGTCCCGCCATGGACACGGTGGTCACCGCGTCCACCGGACAGCCGGCCCGGCGGGAGCGCGGTCGCCCCCGGTGGTCTTCGGCGGGCGCCGTCGCGACGGCCGGGTCACACTCGGAAGTACCCGAGCGGGAGGTCTGCGCGTGGACGTACCGGTGTGGCTCTGGATCGTGTTCGCCGTGACCGTCGTCGTCTCCCTGGCGGTCGACCTCCTGGCCCACCGCAAGGCGCATGTCATCGGCTTCAAGGAGGCCGGGCTGTGGAGCGCGTTGTGGGTGGGGCTGGCGCTGGTCTTCGGCGCGGTCGTCTTCGTGACGCTCGGGACGACCGCCGGGACCGAGTACACGACCGCCTGGCTGCTGGAGAAGAGCCTGTCGGTCGACAACCTCTTCGTCTTCGCGCTGATCTTCGCCTATTTCAAGGTGCCCCGCGAATACCAGCACCGGGTGCTTTTCTTCGGCGTCATCGGAGCCCTGGTGTTCCGGGCGGTGTTCCTGACGCTCGGCGTCGCGGTGGTGAACCGCTTCACGTTCGTCCTGTTCCTCTTCGCCGCGGTCCTTTTCTACAGCAGCTACAAGATCCTCAGCGGCCAGGAGGAGAATTTCGACCCCGGAAAGAGCTTCGCGGTGCGGTTGCTGCGGAAGGTGATGCCGGTGCAGGACCACTACTCCGGCACCCATTTCGTGGTCCACGAGGAGGGGCGGCGGGTCGCCACCCCGCTGCTCGCGGTGGTCGCCGCGATCGAGGCAGCCGACCTCATCTTCGCCGTCGACAGCGTGCCGGCGGTCCTCGCGGTCAGCGACGACCTGTTCATCGTCTACACCAGCAACGCCTTCGCCATCCTGGGGCTCCGGGCCCTGTACTTCCTGCTGGCGGGGCTCCTGGACCGGTTCCACTACCTGAGCCACGGGCTGGCGGTCATCCTCGCCTTCATCGCGGTCAAGCTGATCCTCCAGGCCGCCCACAAGATGATCAGCACCTCGATCCCGGAGATCCCCTCCCCGGTGAGCCTCGCCGTGATCGTCGTGATCCTGGCGGTGTCGGTGACCCTCAGCATGCGCCGCCCGCCGGAGGGCAAGGAAGGCGCGGACACCTCCTCCGCCGAGAAGTAAAGCCTGGCAAAAGCGCAGCTAAAGGTTTCCAAAAGTACCCGCCCGGCCTATCGTGAGTAAATGGCCAGCAAAGAGCGTGAGACCCGACAGCGGGCCGCTTTCATGTGCCCGACCTGCAAACAGCCCGTACGCTCCGAGATCCACCGCCACAAATCCCTCGGGATCTTCGTCCCCGTCTGGCGGGCGGGCCCCTGCGAGAACCCCGACTGCGCGGACTGCGCCGCCGACGAGCGACCGGCCCGGCAGCACGGGGCGCCCCGGAGATAGACCGGCCGGGACATCGGGCCGGGGCGCACCTTCCCCAGCCGCGCCGACGGGCATCCTCCCCGGCCGCACCGGCGCGCACCCTCACCAGCCGCGCCGGCGAGGAACGCGCGCCCGCCCCCGACCGCGCCTCCCGCCCGCCGGCCGCGCTCAGCCCTCCGCCAGGCGCGCGGTGAGCCGCGCCTTCGCCTCGGGCCACTCGTCGGCGAGCAGCGAGAAGTAGACGCTGTCCCGCCAACTGCCGTCCGCCCGCCGCCGGTGCCGCCGGAGCACCCCCTCGCGCCGCGCCCCGAGCCGCGCGATGGCCGCCTGGGACCGCTCGTTCAAGTGGTCGGTCTTCAGCTGCACGCGCCCCATGCCCAGCACCTCGAAGGCGTACGTCAGCAGCAGGAGCTTCGTCTCGGTGTTCACCGGTGAGCGCCAGTGGTCGCGGCCGTACCAGGTCCAGCCGATCTCCAGCCGCTCGTCCGGCACCACCACGTCCAGCAGGGTCGTCCACCCCACGGCCCGCCCGCTCGCCCGGTGGACCACGGCGAACGGCACGTACGCCGGATCGCCCAGCAGCCGGCCCATCCAGCCGCCCAGTTCTTCACGGGTGCGCGGCGGCGGCCCGGTCAGCCAGCGCCACACCTCGGCGTCGCCCCCGCCCGCCGCGAAGAGGTCGTCCAGGTGGTCGGGGGCCAGCGGCACGAGGGCGACGTACTGCCCGGTCAGGGTCACGGGCCGGGGCGGGAGCGCGGTCATGACCCCGACCCTAGCCTTTCTTCACGCTAGTGCGTACCGCGTATGCACTAGTACGTAAGGGAGTCGCCGCCGTCCGGCCGCGCGCGACCGCCGGGCCGCGCCTAGCGTGGACAGCACGGGGCGGGGCCGAGACCAGGGATCGCAGGGAAGGACCGGGGCGATGGCTGTACAACCCGAGGGCACCCCGTGCTGGGCGGACGCCATGTTCGTCGACATCGAGGGCGCCAAGAGCTTCTACGGCGACGTGCTCGGCTGGACGTTCGGCGAGAGCGCGTCGGAGTTCGGCGACTACACGCAGGCGTTCGCGGACGGCAGGGCCGCGGCGGCCGTCGTCCCGCCGATGCCGGGCGCGGACGACACCTCCGCGTGGTGTCTCTACTTCGCGTCGCCGGACGCGGCCGCCACCGCGGTGAAGGTCCGCGACAACGGCGGCGAGGTGCTGATGGAGCCGATGCGGATCGGCGACTTCGGCACGATGGCGCTGGCCCGCGACCCCGGCGGCGCCGTCTTCGGCATCTGGCAGGCAGGCCGTCACGAGGGGTTCGAGACGGAGATGGGGGCGCCCGGCGGTTACTGCTGGAGCGAGGTCTTCACCCGGGACCCGCAGCGGGTGGACGCGTTCTACCCGGCGGTCTTCCCGTACACGGTGCGGAAGTTCGACGACGAGTCGATGGACTTCACCATGTTCGACGTGGCCGGGCGGACGGTCCTCGGCCGGATGGCGATGGGCGAGGAGTTCCCGCCGGAGGTCCCGTCGTACGTCAACGTGTACTTCGCCGTGCCGGACTGCGACGCGGCCGTGGCGAAGGCGACCGCGCGCGGCGGGGAGCTGCGGTACGGGCCGGTGGACAGCCCGTTCGGCCGGTTCGCGGCGATCAGCGATCCGCAGGGCGCCGCGTTCGCCGTGATCGACCTGGGCACCACCGTGGGCCGGATGCCCGCGACGAGCCCGGCGGACTGACCGCGCGATCACCTGACGCGGCCCGCTCCAGCCGTCGGGGCGGGCGGAACGGGTGCACAGGCTGAGCGGTACGGCCCACCCGCCGCCGGGCCCGTACATTCCTCCGAACCGCCTCGCAGGTGCGACGGATCATCGTCCAGAGAATGGCAAACGCCAGCCTGATTGGCCTAGCGTGTCGCACATGCAGTCCTACACAATCGGTCAGGCAGCACGCCTTCTCGGGGTCAGCCCCGACACCGCCCGCCGCTGGGCGGACGCCGGACGGGTCGCGACCCATCGCGACGAGTCCGGCCGCCGGCTGATCGACGGCCGTGCGCTGGCCGCCTTCTCGATCGAGGTCGGCCAGGGTGCGGGCGGCGACGAGGAGGACGTGTACACCTCGGCCCGCAACGCGTTCCCCGGCATCGTCACCGCGGTGAAACTCGGGGACGTCGCGGCCCAGGTCGAGATCCAGGCCGGCCCGCACCGGCTCGTCTCGCTCCTGACCCGGGAGGCGGTGGAGGAGCTCGGGCTGGAGGTCGGCATGCAGGCGACCGCCCGGGTGAAGTCGACCAACGTGCACATCGACCGCATCTGAACCCGACCCGCGCAGCCGTTCGCACCACCCCGCCCAGAACCCGCGCAGCCCCCGGGCAACCCTCCTGAGGCACGCGCGGCACAGCGCCTCGCACCACCGCACAGCACCACCCGGCGCGGCGCCACCTCGCGCGGCACCGCCCGGCCCGGCACCACCCCGCTCAGCGCCACCGCGCAGCACCACTTCGCGCGCCGCCACCGCCCAGCGCCACCCGCACAGCACCACCTCGCGCAGCCCCGCACCGCTGCCCCGCCGGACCGGCACCCCGCCGGCCGCGCACGCGTCCAAGGAGCCCCGACCCTCATGTCCCTGCCGTTCACCCGCCGCCACGCGGCCGCCGCCCTCCTCACCACCGCCCTCCTGATCCCGCTCGCCGCCTGCGGAAACGACGACTCCGGCACCGGGAAGGACAAGGGCAGCGGCTCCGAGGCCGCTTCCGGCGCCCCGAAAGCCGACCTGACCGTGCTGGCCGCCTCCTCGCTAACGGACGTCTTCAAGAAGGCGGGCGCCGCGTACGAGAAGGAGAACCCCGGCACGAAGGTGACGTTCTCCTTCGCCGGCTCCCAGGAGCTGGCCGCCCAGGTGAAGCAGGGCGCGCCCGCCGACGCCCTGGTCACCGCCGACACCAAGACGATGGACGGCCTCTCCGGCGACACCGGCGAGCCGGTCGTCATCGCCAAGAACCGCCTCGTCATCGCCACCGGCGAGGGCAACCCGGAGAAGGTCGCGAACCTCAAGGACCTCGCCGACCCGAAGCTGAAGGTCGTCCTGGCCGCCCCCGAGGTGCCGGTCGGCCGCTACAGCCGGCAGATCCTCGACGCGCGGAAGATCGACGTGAAGCCGGTCTCCCAGGAGCCCAACGTCCGCGCGGTCCTGTCCAAGGTGTCGCTCGGCGAGGCGGACGCGGGGCTCGTCTACAAGACGGACGCCGCCACCGCCCCCGACAAGGTGGACGCGGTCGAGATCCCGGACGCGGAGAACGCCATCGCCTCCTACCCGGCCGCCACGCTGAAGACGTCGAAGCACGGCGAGGCCGCCGCCGCGTTCGTCGCCTGGCTCTCCACCCCGGCCGCGCAGCAGATCCTCCGGGGCGCGGGCTTCCAGCAGCCGTAACCACGTCCCCCGCGCCGGGCCCCGCGACCCGGCCCCGCGATGAGCCGCCCGCCGCCCGGGGTGCGCGCCTCTCCCGCCGTCCGGGGTGCGCGCCTCTCCCGCTGTCCGGGAGGTGTGACGGCCGCCCGGGCGCGCTGCCGTCACACCGCCCGGGGCGCGCGGCCGTCACGCTTCCCCGCACGTCCCGGCGGAGCCCGTACCGTCCTACGGGCCCCGCCGGGGCCACCCGCACCTCCCCGCCACCGCCCCGACGAGGTCACCCATGAGACGACCGGCCCTCCGCCGTACGCCCGGGGCCCGCGCGCCCCTGTTGCTGACCGTGCCCGCCCTGCTGGCCGTGGCGTTCCTGATGCTGCCGCTCGTCGGCATCCTGGCCCGCACCTCCTGGGGCGAACTGGGCGACCACCTCACCGCCGACGCCACCACCGAGGCGCTGCGGCTCTCGCTGCTCGTCTCCCTGTGGGCGCTGGGGCTCTCGCTGCTGCTCGGGGTGCCGCTGGCCTGGCTGCTGGCCCGGGTGCCGTTCCCCGGCAAGGCGTTCGTCCGCTCCCTGGTGCTGCTGCCCATGGTGCTGCCGCCGACGGTCGGCGGGGTCGCGCTGCTGCTGGCGTTCGGGCGGCGCGGGCTGCTCGGGCCGTGGCTGGAGGACACCTTCGGGATCACGCTGCCCTTCCACACCTCGGGGGCGGTGGTCGCGGCCACGTTCGTCGCGATGCCGTTCCTGGTGATCTCGCTGGAGGGCGCGCTCGGCGGACTGCGCCCCCGGTACGAGGAGACCGCCGCGTCCCTGGGGGCGTCGCCCGTCCGCGTCTTCCTCACCGTGACGCTGCCGATGGTCGCCCCCGGGCTGATCGCCGGAGCCGCCCTGACCTGGGCGCGGGCGCTCGGCGAGTTCGGCGCGACCATCACCTTCGCCGGGAACCTCCCCGGCACCACGCAGACCCTGCCGCTCCAGGTGTACCTGCTGCTCCAGGACTCCCCGGAGGCCGCCACCTCCGTATCGCTGCTGCTCCTGGCCATCGCGATGATCGTGCTGATCGCGTTGCGGGGCCGCTGGACGGGCACCCCGGGCGACCACCGGGACCCCGCGCACCGGGCGGCGGGCCGGCCGGAGGAGCCCGCGGGCACCGCCCCGGACCCGCTCCCCGAACCGTCCGCCCTCCCCCCGGACCCGCGCCCGTCCGAACCCTGGCCGCTGCACGCCGACGTCACCGGGTTCACCCGCCTCGCCCTGGACGCCGGGCCCGGCACCACCATCGCGGTGGTCGGCCCGAACGGCGCGGGCAAGACGACCCTCCTGCGGGCCCTCCTCGGCCTCACCCCCCGCGCACACGCCGTCCTGCGCCTGGGCGACCGCGACGTCACCGCGCTCCCCCCGCACCGCCGGGGCGTCGCCTGGGTCCCCCAGGACGGGGCGCTCTTCCCACACCTGAGCGCCCTGGCCAACACGGCGTACGGGCTCCGCGCCCACGGCGTCCCCCGTGCCGAGGCCCGGCGCGAGGCCCAGGACTGGCTGGACCGGCTCGGGGTGGGCCACCTCGCCCACCGCAGGCCCGACCGGCTCTCCGGCGGCCAGGCCCAACGCGTCGCCCTCGCCCGCGCGCTGGCCGCCCGCCCCCGCCTCCTGCTGCTGGACGAACCGCTGGCCGCCCTCGACCAGACCACCCGGGCCCGCGTCCGGCACACCCTGCGCGGGCACCTCGCCCGGTTCGGCGGGGTCTGCCTGATCGTCACCCACGACCCGGTCGAGGCGGTCTCGCTGGCCGACCGGGTCCTGGTGCTGGAGGACGGCCGGGTCCTCCAGGACGAACCGCCCGCCGAGGTCACCCGCCACCCGCGCTCGCCGTGGGTGGCGCGGATGCTCGGCCGCAACGCCTGGCCCGGCACCACCACCGCCGACGGGCTGGCCCCCGAGGGCGGCGGGCGGCTCGTGGCCGCCGAGCCCCTCCCGGCGGGCGCGCCCGCCCTCGCCGTCATCGGCCCGGAAGCCGTCTCGGTCCACCGGGAGCGGCCCACCGGCTCCCCGCGCAACGTCTGGCCCGGCACGGTCCGCGAGATCACCGCCGTCGGCAGCCGGCTGCGGCTGCTGATCACCTCGGCGGAGGCTCCGGACCTGGTCGCGGAGGTCACCCCGGAGTCCGCCGCCGAACTCGGCCTCACCGACGGGAGCGCCGTCTGGACCAGCGTGAAGGCGACCGAGGCGACGGTCGTCCCGCTGTAGCCGGACCCGCGCGCGGGACGGTCCGGGCGTCTCCGGGCCCCTTCCCGCAGGTGTCGCCGGACCCGGTACGGGAACCAGAACCCCCACCGCGCACGTACTCCGGTGGACGGACACGACGAACGAATCGGAGAGACGGGGACCCATGGCACTGTTCGGCAACGCCCACACGATCAACCCGGCCACCGCCCAGCAGGACTACGAACGGCTGCTCGGCCAGGGCGAGCAGGTGCACGCCGCGTTCCTGCTGATCCGCGACACGATCCTGTTCACCGACCGGCGGCTCATCCTGGTCGACAAGCAGGGCATCACCGGCAAGAAGACCGAGTACCACTCGGTGCCGTACCGCAGCATCACCCACTTCGCGGTGGAGACCGCCGGGACGTTCGACCTCGACGCCGAGCTGAAGATCTGGATCTCCGGCAGCGCGACGCCGCTCCAGAAGACCTTCACCAAGGGCGTCGACATCTACGAGGTGCAGGCGATACTCACGCAGTTCGTCGCCCGATAGCCGCCGACCCGTAGCCGGTGGCCGGTAGCCGGTGGCCGGTAGTTGTCTGCCGACAGCCCGGAAGCGAGCGGCCGGAAGCCGGCCAACCGGCGCCCGCCGACCGGCCACCGGCGTCCCCCTGCACAACGCGGCTCCGGCTCCGCGCGGCCTCAGAACGTCGGGCGCAGCCGGGCCGCCGCCGAGTGGCCGGGGACGGTGGCGCGCAGCTTCGCGGCGCGCTCGCGCAGTTCGGGCAGCCGGGCGTAGAGCGCGTCGCCGGGGCAGCGGGTCTCGAAGCTGTCGCGGTGGCCGGAGACCACGTGCAGCCGGGCCACCTGGCCCTCGTCGAAACGGCTCTCGTCGTTCGTCGAGACCAGGTCCACCGTGCCCAACGGGTCCGCGCCGGGCCGGAGTTTCCACGCGACCAGCTTCACCAGCGCGTCCATCATCGGCTTGGGCACCTCGGCCCCCGGGCCGAAGTTCCCGATGGCCGCGATGCCGACCGTGTCGGCGTTGAACCCCTTCGTGTGCGCCCCGAGCACCGACCGGCCCGCCCCGCCCGCACGGCCCTCGTAGATGGTGCCGCAGCGGTCGACGAGGAAGTTGTAGCCGATGTCGTCCCAGCCGTCCTGCCGGACGTGGTCCCGCTGCACGGCCCGGATCAGCTCGGGGGCGTCCGCGCAGTCGTAGTCGTTGGGGTTGCCGGTGTGGTGCACGAACACCGCCCGCGCCGCGCCCGTGTAGTGCGGCTTCTCGCGGACCAGCTTCTCGTCCGCGTGCCACTCCCGGCGGCTGACGAGGGCCGGCTGCGGGAGGCCGCGCGGCGGGCGGGGCCCCGTGGCCAGCTCGGGGCCGCGCGTACGGAACGCCGGTCCGTCCCCGAAGACCAGCAGGACCAGGGGCAGGACCAGGACGCCCAGGACGAGCCGTCGTGACCACATGGACTCCACCCTGCGGCCAGACCTCCGGCCGCGCAGAGGAGCGGGCCGTTCGGGTGACATCCCGCCGGCAGGCCGGGGGACACCTCAGCGGTGAGAGCGATACGCCCGGAATGCGGGTTTCGCCGGGTCTTCCTACGATGAGACCCGGATCATCGCCCGCTCCCGGCGGGGGTGCCCGGCGGAGCGAGGAACCATGGCCCACGACCGTGTGCGGGACGAACCGGATGTCGGCCTCAGGCCGAACGCGATCGGGTTCGTCGACGCCCTGGTGATCGGCCTCAACGCGACGTCCCCCGCCTACTCCCTGGCCGCCGTGATCGGCCCGATCGTCGCCCTGGTGGGGATCTACGCCCCGGGCGTCATGTTCGCCTCCTTCGTGCCGATGCTGCTGATCGCCTCCGCGTTCTACTACCTGAACAAGGTCGACCAGGACTGCGGGACCACGTTCTCCTGGGTGACCCGGGCGATGGGCCCGTGGGCGGGCTGGCTCGGCGGCTGGGCGATCACCATGACCGGCGTCCTGGTGGTGGGGTCGCTGGCCGACGTGGCGGTGAGCTTCACCCTGCTGGCCGTGGGACTGGACGGCTGGGTCGAGAACGACGTCGTGCGCCAGCTCCTCACCGTGCTGCTGATCATCGTGATGACTGCGGTGTGCGTCATCGGCACCGAACTGTCGGCCAAGGTGCAGAACGCGCTGATCCTCCTCCAGGTGGCGTTCCTGCTGGTCTTCGTCGTGGTGGCGCTGTACCGGGTGTACGCGGGCACCACCGGCTTCGACTCGATCGAGCCGGCCGCCGACTGGCTCAACCCGTTCGGCGCGGGCGGGGCGGCGCTGACCGGCGGGCTGCTGCTCGGGGTCTTCATCTACTGGGGCTGGGAGTCCGCGGTCAACCTCACCGAGGAGACGGAGGACTCGGCGAGCGCCCCCGGCAGAGCGGGCCTGTGGTCCACCGTGGTGCTGCTGGTGACCTATCTGTCGGTCGCGTTCGCGGTCGTCGCCTTCGCGGGAACGGCGTTCCTGGCGGAGAACGCGGGCGAGGAGGAGTTCGTCTTCGCCCAGCTCGCCGGGGACGTCCTGGGCGGCTGGGACTGGATCCTGCTGCTCGCGGTAGCCACCTCCGCGATCGCCTCCACCCAGACCACGATCATCCCGGCCTCGCGGACCGCCCTGTCGATGGCCCGCCGTCAGGCGCTGCCGCAGCATTTCGGACACATCAGCCCCCGGTTCCGCACCCCGGACGTCAGTACGTGGTGGGTCGCCGGCATCGCCATCGCCTGGTACGTGGTGGTCAACCAGATCTCCACGAACGCCCTCTTCGACTCGCTCACCGCGCTGTCCCTCCTGATCGCCTTCTACTACGCGCTGACCGGGGTGGCCTGCGCCGTCTACTACCGCCGCCATCTCACCGAGAGCGTGCGGAACTTCCTCCTCATCGGACTCGGCCCGGTGGTCGGCGCCGGGCTGCTGACCTGGCTGCTGGTGCGCTCGATCATCGACATGTCCGACCCGGCCAACTCCTACAGCGGCACCTCCTGGTTCGGGCTCGGGCCCCCGCTCGTCATCGGCATCGTGATCTCCCTGATCGGCGTGGTCCTGATGGTGGTGTGGCGGCTGCGCGACGCGGTGTTCTGGCAGGAGCGGCCGGGGGTCGCGGACCCGGATCTGGTGCGCGCTCCGAGCCGGAAGGGGAGTTGAGATGTCGGTCGTCCTCGGTTACGACGAGTCCCCCGGCGCCGCCCGCGCCCTGCGCATCGCCATCGAGGTGGCGGCCGCGTACGGCGAGGAACTGGTCCTGGTCTACGGGGCCGCCGCCCCCGGGCTGCGGGACGGCGCCGAATACCGCAGCCACTACGAGGCGATCCGCCAGGCCGGACGCACCGGCCTGGAGCACGCGCTCACCGCCGCCGAGGAGGCGGGTGTCCCGGCCTCGGTCGAGGTGCTGGACGAGCGGCCGGCCCAGGCCCTGCTGGACGCCGCCGAACGCCACGGGGGCCGGGTCATCGTGGTCGGCACCTGGGGCGAGAGTCCGATGCGCGGGGCCCTGCTCGGCTCGACGCCCCACAAGCTGCTGCACATGTCGACGGTCCCGGTGCTGTGCGTCCCGACGGAGGACGACGACACCCCGGACCGGCCATAGCACGGCCCCAGTACGGCCGCCGCCCGCTCTCCCCGCTGCTCGCCCTCCCCGCCGCCTCCCCTCCGTTCGCCGGACCGGTCCGGCTCCGGCAGTGGTCCATGGGAAGCGGTGGTCGGTTCAAGCGGTGCTCCATGCGCGGCGGAGGCCGGTTCCGGCAGCGGTCCATGCGCGGCGGCGGTCGGTTCGGGCAGCGGTCAGTCGGTGCAGTACACGTCCCCGGCCGGGCGCTCGCCCGTGACGAGGAAGTCGCTGACGGCCCGGTCACCGCAGGCGTTGCCGTTGCCCAGGTACATCCCGTGCCCGCCCTGATCGACGGTGACCATCCGGGCCCTTTCGCCGAGCGCGGCCCGCATCTTGAGGGCCCCGGCATACGGGGTGGCCGGGTCGCGCAGGCTCTGGATGATCAGGACCTCGGACGGGCCGTCGTCGGTGATCCGGGTGGCTTTCGGCTCCTCGTCGTACTTCCAGAAGGCGCACGGGGCTATGTTCACGGGCATCCCGGTCGTCAGCGGGTACCTCGCCCGGTCGGCGGCGACCCGGCGGGCGTACCCGGCGTGCGGCCCCGGCCAGCGCACGTCGTTGCAGACGACCGCCATCGTCAGCGTCGCGTCCTCGTCCGGCAGCGCGCCCGCCAGCTCGGGCGGCAGCGCCGGGCGGCCCTCAGGCTCCCGCGCCGAGCGGATCAGCCCGGCCAGTGCGGGGAACGACCGGTCGCTCATCAGGCTGTTCTGGAGCGCCTGCCGCAGCCGGTCCCCGGTCAACGGGACGCCGGGGGTTCCCGACTCCCTCGGTGCGCGGTCCAACTCCCGTGCCAGCGCCAGGAACAGCGGCTCCACGTCCTCGGCCCGCCGGGCCAGCCGGAGCCCCTCGGCCTCCCGGGCCGGGTCCGCCGCCCAGGCCGCGAAGTCGGGGAAGCGGAGGGCGACGGCCGGAGCCGTGTTCGCCAGCCAGCCGGATCCCACCCGCGCCGGGTCCGGATCGCCGACGCTGTCCAGGACCAGCCGGTCGACGCGGTCCGGGTACTCCTGCGCGTAGACCGCCCCGGCGTAACTGCCGTACGAGTGGCCCCAGACGGACAGATTGCGCTCGCCCAGCGCGGCACGCAGCCGGTCGATGTCGCGGGCCTGGTTCCGCGTGCTGAACGACCGCACCACCGGGCCGCCGTCGCGGGCGCACGCCTCGGCGGTGCGGCGGGCGCGCGCGGTGTTCTCCGTGATCGAACCGTCCGCCGCCGGATAGGCCCGCAGGGTCACCAGATGCCGGTCCGCCTCGGGGATGCCGCAGCCGGCCCGGGTGGAGCCGCCGACCCCGCGCGGGTCGAGGCCGACCAGGTCGTACGCGCCCTCGGTCGCGGCGCGCAGGGCCTCGCCCTTCTGCGCGAGGCGCTGCACCCCGGAGCCGCCGGGGCCGCCGGCGAGGACCAGCAGAGTGCCGCGCCGGGCCTCGGGCCGGTCGGTGGGCAGCCGGGCGACCGCCACCTCCACGGTGGGCCCGCCGGGGGCCCGGTGGTCCAACGGCACCCGGAGCGTGGCGCACTGCTGCCCGGCGGGCACGGTCGTGCCCGGCACGGGGGCGCAGGGTCCCCAGTCGAGCGGTGCCGCCGCGGCCCCCGCCGGGCGGCTGTGGGCGACGGGCGCGCCGACAGCGGCCAGGGTTCCGGCCGCGGCGGCGGTGGAGAGGGCGAGGAGTAATGCCTTACGGGTCCAATTCGTCATGATCACAGCCTGATCCAGCGCGGGCCCGCTGCCCATGCGGGAGGCCGGTGGATCGATCCTGGGGCCGCCCACCGCATTCACCCTCCGGCCAGCCCCCGTACGCACCCCGGGCAGACCCCCGCACGCCGAGCAGGCGGCCCCCGCGCATCGGGCGGCCCCGACCCGGCCCGGCCCGAGCCCCGACGCCTTCACCGTCACCCGTTCCCCCGCACCGACGTGCCGGACGGCGGCCGGAGCCGTTGAATGCGAAGTCAGTGAGCGACCCACCCCCGAGGCATCCCGGTCGACCCCGGGCACGCCCCGCCCAGACCCCGAGGCGTCCTGCCCGCCCCCGGAACCGCCCCGCCCAGACCCGTGAACGCCCCGGCCGGTACACCGCCGGGCCGGGCAGGGCAGGACCCGAGCACCGCCCGAGGCAGGGCAGGCCCCGAGCACCGCTCGGGGCAGCGCAGGAAGCAGGCACCGCATGCCGTCGTCACAGGCCCGCGCCGACCGCGCGCCCGACCCGCGCCACCGGGGCGTACTGCACCGCACCGGCACGTGGTGCGCCCGGCACTTCGTGATCGTCCTCGTCCTGTGGGCGGTCGCCCTCGCCGGCCTCCAGGTACTCCAGCACGCGTACGGCGGCGACTACTCCGACGACTTCTCGCTGCCCGGCACCCAGTCCCAGGACGGCCTCGACGTCCTGAAGGCGCACGCACCCCAGGCGGGCGGCTACAGCGCCCAAGTCGTCCTGCACGACCCGGACAAGCCGCTCACCTCCGTCTCGGACCAGGTCGCGACCGCCGTCACCGACCTCCAGAAGCTCCCGGACGTGCTCTCCGTGCAGAGCCCGCTGCCGTCGTCCGGCTCCACTCCGCCCCCGCCGCCCGACCCGAACACCGGGCCGCTCTCCACGGACGGCGAGACCGCGTACATCACCGTCCGGTTCAGCGTGCAGCCGTCCACCTTCGACCCCTCGTACCTGGACGGCGTCGACCAGGCGGTGCGACCGCTGCGGTCGGCCGGGGTGACGGTGGAGTACGGCGGGTCGCTCGGGGAGCTGGCGCGCCCCGAACCGAGCGACCGCACCAGCGAGGCGATCGGCTTCGGAGTCGCGATCGTGGTCCTGCTGATCGGCTTCGGCAGCCTGCTCGCCGCCGTGCTCCCGCTGATCACCGCCCTGGTCTGCGCCCTGTGCGGGCTCGCGCTGCTGGGACTGCTGGCCGCAGCCGCGACCTTCGCGACGGTCTCCCCGACGCTCGCCACGATGATCGGCATCGGCGTCGGCATCGACTACGCGCTCTTCCTGGTCACCCGGCACCGGCAGAACCTCGCCGACGGCCGGGACCCGGTGGCCGCCGCCGGAAACGCCGCCGCCACCAGCGGACACGCCGTGCTGCTCTCCGGCTGCACGGTGATCATCGCGCTGTCCGGCCTGTGGGTCTCCGGGATCGGCTTCATCGGCAAGCTGGGCCTCGCCGCGGCGGTCACCGTCGTCACCGCGGTGGCCGGCGCCCTCACCCTCGTACCGGCGGCGCTCGGACTCATCGGCCGCGGCATCGACCGGGCGCGCGTACGGAGACCGGTCGCCGAGACCGTACCGGCGCAACGCGACGGAAGCGACGAGGGGGGTCCCGACCGGGGCGGCCCCGGCGGCTGGCACCGGTACGCGCGGCGAGTGGAGTGGCGGCCCTGGTGGTTCCTGGCCGGCGGCGTGGTGCTGCTGGCCGTCCTGTCCTTCCCGGCGCTCTTCATCCAGCTCGGTCACATCGGGGACGGCGCCGATCCGAAGTCGTTCACCGACCGGCGCGCCTTCGACCTGATGTCGAGCGCCTTCGGCCCCGGATCCAACGGGCCGCTCACCCTGGTCATCGACCAGAGCAAGGTGCCGTCCGGCGACCGCTCCTCCCTCGCCGACCAGGCGCGGAAGGCGTTGACCGACGTACCGGACGCCCTCGTGATCACCCCGCTCACCGCCACCTCGGACGGCGACGTGCTCACCGCCACCGCCTATTCGGTGGCCGCCCCGCAGGACGGGCGGACCACGTCCCTGACGAACCGCCTCGCCGACGACGTCCTGCCGCAGGCCGTCTCCCGCACCGCCGCGGGCACGTACGTCACCGGCACCACCGCCGCCCAGGTCGACTTCCTGGACCTCGTCTCCAGCAGGCTGCCGCTGATCATCGCGGTCGTCGTGGGGCTGGCGTTCCTGGTGATCCTGGTGGTCTTCCGGGGGCTGCTCGTCGCGGTGAAGGCGGCCGTGCTCAACGTCCTGTCGATCGCCGCCTCGTACGGAGTCGTGGTGGCGGTCTTCCAGTGGGGCTGGGGCGGTCCGGCGCTGGGCGTGTCGGGCGAGGTCCCGATCGAGAGCTATGTGCCGATGATGATGTTCGCGATCGTCTTCGGGCTGAGCATGGACTACGAGATCTTCCTGCTCTCCCGGATCCACGAGGCGTGGGTGCGCACCGGGGACCCCCGCGCGAGCGTGGCGCACGCGCTGGAGATCACCGCCCGGGTCATCACCTGCGCGGCGCTGATCATGGTGAGCGTCTTCGCCGCGTTCGTCATCAGCGACGACATCGTGGTGAAGATGCTGGGCCTCGGGCTGGCCGCCAGCGTGCTCATCGACGCCACGGTCGTACGGCTGCTGCTGGTCCCCGCGGTGATGACCCTGCTGGGCCGCGCCGCCTGGTGGATCCCCGGCCCGCTGGACCGGGTCCTCCCCCGTCTCGACGCCGAGGGCGGCGCGCGGCCGCCGGAGCGGACGGGCGGGGGAGGAGGGGGCGCAGGGGCGGCGTGAGGCCGGGGCAGGTCCGGGGCGCGCGAGGCTCAGTGGTCCACGACGACGGTCCGGCCGAGGACCGCGACGTGCTCCAGGACGTCTTCGAGCGGGTCGTCGATCTGGCCGGTCGCGATCAGCGCCACCTGCGGGCCGTTGTGGGCGTCGGTGTGGGTCTCGTCGGCGTGGGCGGCGGTGGCGGGCAGCACGGACGCCACCGCCGTCAGGCCGAACGCGGTCAGCTTGCGGTTCATGATCACGATCCTCGCACCGCCACGACGGCCGGGAACGGCTTCGCCCGGACCGGCGGGGCCGGCGCGGGCGGTTCGGCCCGCGCCCCGGCGGGATCGGCGGTCGGGAAACCCGCTGTCCTCACCGGGTGATCATTCCGCCCGCCCGCTTGACGACGGCCGCCGCCCCGGCATTACGGGAGCCTTGGGCACTCGAAACCCGGCGGCCGCCGGACGTACGGAACGCCAGGAGCGCCCGGCCCCCCACGGGCCCCGGAGCCGCCGGACGTACGGAACGCCGGAAACGCCCGGACCCACGGAGCCCGGAGCCGCCGAACGTACGGAAACGCCGGGGCAGCCGGGGCGTACCCCGGCCGCCCCCGCCGCTCAGGCCGCCCCGCCGCCCCCGCTGCTCAGGCGGCGCGGTTGGCCCGGCGCTGGGCCGCTGCCGCGCGGGCCTCGGGCGTCGGCTCGCCGGGGCGGCCGCGCCGGGCCGGGGCCCCGCCGCCGCGCCGGGTGCCGCGCCCCATGAACGCGCTGCCGCGCCGGTCGCGCTCCTTGACCGGGGCGGCGGCGACCGGGACACCGGAGGGCTTCTGCGCACCGGTGATCCGGCTCAGCTCGGCCTCGCCGGAGCGGACCTGGGCGATCTGCGGGGTGATCCCCGCGTCCGCCATCAGCCGGGTCATGTCGCGGCGCTGGTTCGGCAGCACCAGCGTGACGACGCTGCCGGACTCCCCGGCGCGGGCGGTGCGACCGCCCCGGTGCAGGTAGTCCTTGTGGTCGGTCGGCGGGTCCACGTTGACGACAAGGTCGAGGTTGTCGACGTGGATGCCGCGCGCGGCGACGTTCGTGGCGACCAGGGCGGTGACCTGCCCGGTCTTGAACCGCTCCAGGGTGCGGGTGCGCTGCGGCTGGGACTTGCCGCCGTGCAGCGCCGCCGCGCGGACCCCGCTCTGCAGCAGGTGGTCGGTGAGCTTGTCGACCGCGTGCTTGGTGTCCAGGAACATGATCACGCGGCCGTCGCGGGCCGCGATCTCCGTCGTGGTCGCGTACTTGTCGGCGCCCTGGACGTACAGGACGTGGTGCTCCATCGTCGTGACCGCGCCGGCGGCCGGGTCGACGGAGTGGACGACCGGGTCCTTCAGGTACGTACGCACCAGCAGGTCGACGTTGCGGTCCAGGGTGGCCGAGAACAGCATCCGCTGCCCGTCCGGGTTCACCTGGTCCAGGAGTTCGGTGACCTGCGGCATGAAGCCCATGTCGGCCATCTGGTCGGCCTCGTCGAGAACGGTGACCGTCACCCGGTCCAGCCGGCAGTCGCGGCGCTCGATCAGGTCCTTGAGACGGCCCGGGGTGGCGACGACGACCTCGGCGCCGCCGCGCAGCGCGCTCGCCTGACGGCCGATGGACATCCCGCCGACGACGGTGGCGAGCCGCAGCTTGAGCGACCGGGCGTACGGGGTGAGGGCGTCGGTGACCTGCTGGGCCAGCTCCCGGGTGGGGACGAGGACCAGGGCGAGCGGGCGCTTGGCGTCGGCGCGGCGGCCCGCGACACGGGCCAGCAGCGCGAGGCCGAAGGCGAGGGTCTTGCCCGAGCCGGTACGGCCCCGGCCCAGCACGTCCCGGCCGGCCAGCGAGTTCGGCAGGGTGGCCGCCTGGATCGGGAAGGGCACGGTCACCCCCGCGGTGGTGAGCGCCGCCTTGAGAGGTGCGGGCATCTCCAGCTCGCCGAAGGTCTCGACGGCGGGGAGGGCCGGGGTGACGGTCACGGGCAGGGCGAACTCGCCCTTGACGCCGGACGCGGAGCGACGGCCCGAGCCGCCACCGGGGCGGCCGGGACCGCCCGAGCGCCGGGGGCCGCCGCCGAAGCCCGCGGCCCGGCGGTCGCCGCCGGAGCCCGAGCCGGAACCGGAGTATCGGGGCGCGCCCGAGGAGCGCGTACGGGAGAAGCGGTCGTTCGAGCGGGGAGTACGTTCGCGGTTCACACAGAACCTTTCCTCGATAGGGCACGTATCGAGGGATTCCTCGGGAAAAGCGACGGTGAACGGCGCCCGGAATCGCAAGAACGAGCCGATGAAATGACGAAAGAAAAGGGAGCCCGGCCGCCGGGAATCAACACACCGGACGCGCGGCTCCACCTGGAGGGGGTCGGGGACGCGTGACGCGGTCCCCGGAAACGACGACGAGCCGGGGCCCGCACCCCATGGTGCGGGCCCCGGCTGCGCAGTGCCGCCCGAGTGATCAGGCGGGCGTGATGTTCTCGGCCTGCGGGCCCTTCTGGCCCTGCGTGACGTCGAAGTTGACGCGCTGGCCCTCCTGCAGCTCGCGGAAGCCGGAGGCGTTGATGTTCGAGTAGTGGGCGAAGACGTCGGCGCCGCCGCCGTCCTGCTCGATGAAGCCGAAGCCCTTTTCCGCGTTGAACCACTTCACGGTGCCGGAAGCCATGTCATATCTCCTTAGGGGCAGAGCCCGGGGAACCGCACTGTGCGGATCCCGCGTCGCCGCGATGATTACCCCGTCCGGAAGAGCACCGGAAAGACCGAGGCGCATCCGCCGACATCCGGTCGGCAGGAGCGCGTGAAGCTTTTTGGGAACCACAACTGCAACTGCCATCCAGACTACACGACGAGGCCGGAAGAGGTAGGTGCGCCATATCACCACGCCCTCAGGCCGCGCAGCGACCGGATTTCGCCACGTCCACCGAAACGTGAAATATCCTCGCGCTTTGTGCCGAAATTCGGTACGACACGGGGAATATTCCCCGATCCGGCGGCGAAATCGCCCCGCGGGCCGCCCCCGCCGCACGGCTGCGCCGCCGGAAGCCGCCGCGCGGCGTGTCACGGGGAGATCGCGCACGGCGGTGCGGGGGCGCGACGCCGGCCGACGACCGGCGCGGACGGACGCCACCGCGGACGGAAGAGCCCGGGCGCCGGCACCGTTCGCGGACGAGCGGACGCCATGCCGCCGCCCACCGAGGCCCCCTGATCCGGCGTCACTCCGGCACCGCCGACAGGCCGCTGACCGACCGGTCAGTTGTCGTCAGGAGGACCGCGGGGCCATAATGCACGCGTAGCCCTTCACGCATCCCCCGTCGTGAAGGGCTACACCCCTGTCCGGAGCCCGGCCCGGGCCCGCCCGGGCCCCGTGCGCCGCCGCCCGGGGTCCACTTTCGGCCCCGATGCCGGTAACTCCCGCCTTGCGCCCGCCTGTTGGGGGCATCGCGGGGTACGGGTGTTCACGGGCAAGGGACTCCCCTCGTGGTCCCCTGCCCGTGTTTTTTCGAGTTAACAGTGACGTAGAGTGTTTACGCAAGCTCAGTTCCGACTCCGAGGTGATCGTGGAGGACCGGATGGCCCAGGACGACGGCGGCGAACGCGGTCCGGAACCCGTCGAGCCCCCTGGCCCGGACGAGCTGCCCCGCCTCGCCTCGCTGCGGGAGAAAGTCGAGTACATGGTCGAGAAGACCTTTCCCGGCCAGCGCGTCTCGGGACGGGTCTTCGCCGAACTGGTCCGCGACCGGGGCGGCTCGCTGTCGCACAGCTACTTCTCCAACATCCTGGCCGGCAAGGTCACCCAGCCGTCCGAGGACATCCTCAAGGCCCTCGGTCTGGGGTTCGGCGTGGACTGGCGGTTCTTCAAGGAGGAGTCCGAGGTCGTCGACGACGTCGTCGCCGGGCTCCAGTTCCTGGCCAAGCGGCGCACCGGCGAGATCAGCGGCCTGGCCGGACGGGGGATCGACGAGGACGGACTCCCGCCGGAACTCCTCCAGTTCGCCCTGGACCTGCTGGAGGACGCCGCCCGGGACAGTGCCGGCGGCGATGACGGTGGTGGTGCCGGTGGTGCCGGTGGCGATGGCGGTGGCGGTGGCGGGGGCGGTGCCGGTGGCGGCGGGGGCGGAGATTCCGCCGTGAACCCCCGCTCGGCGGGCCCGGCGGCGTAGCGTCTTCGTCATGTCCCTGAGGAAACTGCGGAAAGAGTGCGAGGCCGGGCTCGCCGACCTGCCCCTCCCGGTTCCCTTCACGCTGGACGGGCTCGTCGCCAACATGGAGGCGGCGAGCGGGCGCACGATCCGGCTGCACGAGATGCCGGACCGCCTCGCGCGCGTCAACGCCGCCTGCGGGCTGCGCCTGAAGTCCGGCGGCACCAGCCTCGTCCTCTACCGCCGCAGGCCGACCGCGTACCAGACCCAGCACGTGATCCTGCACGAGCTGTGCCACGAGTGGTTCGACCACGGGACGACCCTGGACGCGGAGCGGCTGCGCGCGCTCCTGCCGGTCTTCGACACCTCGCTGATCGCCCGGATGATCTCCCCGGCCGCCGCCGAGTCCTTCGCCTCCGGCGGCGGGACCGTGCAGGCGCGGGCGCAGTACGACACCCACGACGAACGTATGGCCGAATTCGGTGCCTCGCTGATCCCCCGGATGGCGCGGGACCTCACCACCGATGACATGGTGGGGCGGCTGGACAACTCCCTGTCCCGCCCGGTGGCCCATCGGCGGCGCGCCCTGTTCCCGACCAGGTGGACCGGACGCGGCTGACACGTGCCACCGCGCCGTGCGCGGGCTCCCGCCCCCGTGCTCCCGATCCCGAGGACGAACAGCGCCGTGACCCCCCTCGATCTCGCCGGTTACCTGATAGCCGGCCTGATGACGGCCGTTGCCCTGTGGCGTATGCCCGCTGCCCTGTGGGGTGACGAGGAGGACCGCAGACGCCGGGCCCTGTGGGGCTGCTACGCGGGATTCGCCCTCGCGCTGTGGACGAAGACCGAGGCGGTGCGCATCGGGCTCAACAACAGCGCCGTCACCGACCTCGCCGTCCTCATCAAGCACTACACCGCCACCGTGGCAATTCTGGCCATCCTCAGCTACATCGTGGCCATCTACGGCAGCTACCCCGAAGAGGGCGCGGTCCCCCGCCACGTACGGTTCGCGCGGCTCGTCCAGAAGCTGGCGGCCAAGGCGTCCGTCGCCACCCTGGTCCTGCTGACCGTCCTCTTCTTCACCGTCGTCGACCGCTCGCAGCCCTCGGACCGCTTCGTCTCCGACCACGCCGGCGAATGGGGCGCCACGCTCTACATGAGCGTCTTCTACCTCTACCTGGGGGCCGCGTCCGCCGTCTGCGCCTTCCAGTGGGCGCTGGCCACGCTCGACGCCCGGCGGCGCCACCTGCGCATCGGCCTCGGGATGATGACGTTCGCGATGTTCATCGGGGTCGGCTACACCGTGAGCCGCACCCTCTTCCTGTGGATCAGCGTGGTGGACGAGCCGAGCGAGGAGTTCGCCCTGCGGTTCGACCAGATCACGGAGGCCGCGCAGCTCGTGCTGTTCGCCTTCTTCGCCCTCGGCGCGTCCGTCCCCGCCTTCGCGGCCGGGGCGCGCCGGGCCAGGCTGTGGCGGGCCCAGGTCCGGCTGCACGCGCTCTGGTACGAGCTGATGGCCGCCTTCCCCGACCAGCCGTTCGACCCGCCCGCCTCCCTGGCCCGCGAGCTGACCCGGTTCAACGTGCCGGCCGATCTGCGAGTGGACCGCTGGGCCGCCGACATCGCGGACGCGGCCGAGAAGCTGCGCCACTACGCGCCCGAGGGGCTCCTCGACGCCGCCGCGCGGGCCGCCGCCCGGGACACGGACGACCCGCGCCGCGCCGAACCCCTCACCGACGCCTACTGGATCCGGGCCGCCCTGCTCGCGAAGGAGTCCGGCGCACCCGCCGGAGGGGCCGCGCCGGTCGCCGCCCAGCACGCGGCGGACCAGGACGGCGAGGTGGCCCGGCTGGTACGGGTCGCCGCCGCGTACCGGAGCGTCGGCGAGGAACCCGCCCGCGCCGTCCTCACGGCGGCGACGGCCGGGCCCGCCCGCACGGCCCCCACCCCCACGACGGAGACAGGCGCATGACCCCCACCCCCACGACGGAGACGAGCGCATGACCGGCGGCACGCCCACCACGACCGGCGAGGGGATCCCCACCGCCTCCGCCCGCACCGCCTCCGCGGCCCGCACCGTCACCGACGTCCTCCAGCCGCGCAACGTCCTGCTGGCGGGCATGCTCGGTATCGGCCTCGCGGCGGCGGGCGACTGGACCGGGCTGCTCTGGGGATTCCTCGGTGCCCTCTGCGCCGGGCTGATCCCGGCCGGGTACATCGAGTGGGAGCGGGGGCGCGGCACCTGGGGCGACCGCCATGTGGTGGACCGGACGAAGCGCGCGCCGATCTTCTTCGTGATCCTGGGCTCGATCGGCGCGGGTTCGGTGGTGATGGTCCTCGGGAACGCGCCGACCGGCATCCTCGTCGCGATGCTCGCCCTGTGGGTGATGACGATCGGCCTGCTGGCCGTCAACACCGTGTGGAAGATCTCGGTCGACGCGGCGGTGGCCTCGGCGACCGTCGCCCTCCTGGCCGTCGTGCACTCCCCCTGGTGGCTCGCCGCCTACGCCCTGACGGCGGCGGTCTGCTGGACCCGGGTCGTTCTCGGGTACCACACCGTCGCCCAGACCGTGGCGGGCTCGGCGCTGGGGGCGGCGACGACGCTGGCGTACGTGCTCGGCTGAGCACGCGCGACCGCCGACGGACGGGCGGGCACGCCCCCGGGACTCCGCCCGGCGTCGTCGGAGCGCGTACGCCGACGGGCCCCCGACCGGCACGCGACCGGTCGGGGGCCCGTTCCCTGACGTCCGCTCAGGCGGCCCGTACGCGGGTGGGCGCGTGGTTCAGAGCGCGGCGCACTGCCCCGTACGCGGCCCCCGCACCTCGTTGGCGCGGCCCGGACCGGCCGCCGGGGCGGGCAGGTTGGCGGAGCACACCAGCGGTCCGGTGACCGCGTTGGCGGCGAACCGGACGCCCCCGGTGTTGCCGGTGAGGACGACCGGGCCCTCGACGGTGTTCGCCGTGCACCCCGGGCCCCCGATCCGTACGGGGCCGGTCGCGCGGCTCACCGAGACCGGGCCGGACACCCGCGAACCGCACAGGTGGACGGCGGCCGCCCCGTCGGCCTGGACCGGGCCGTCGAGCGTGGAGCCGGTGACCACGAGGGCCGCGCCGGGGCGGACGACGACCGGGCCGCGCTGGGCGGCGCGGTCCAGGCAGGTGACGCCGGCGGTGACGGTCAGCGGGCCGTTGCGGGGGCCGGTGACCCTGGTGGTGCAGGCGGGGGCCGCCTGGACGCGCGCCTTGTAGTCCAGCGCCTCCGCGAGCTTGCCGGGCTTGGGGTCGCTCAGCGGCCGGCCGAGCTTGGCGAACTCCCCTCCGGTCTCCTTCTTCCCGCCGTTCCACGCGTCGATCCGGCCGAGCTGCGCCGCGGTCCTCCCGTCGTCCACGACCGCGTCGGGGGCGAGCGCGGCCATCGACTTCGAGGCGCGCTTCACCAGGTCGAGGTAGGGGCCGGGGGCGGTCAGGTCGTACGCGCCCGTGTCGTGCTCGCCGCGCAGCCAGGACCCCCAGGAGAACTCCAGGAACTCCGTCGCCCCGTCCGGGACTTCGTAGCCGATGTCCCGGGTGAAGTAGACGAGGCTGCGGTACGGGTCGTCGCGGAAGTGCGTGATGCCGAGCCGGTCCGGGAGCTGGTTCACGGTCAGCGGGCGGTTGTTCTCGTCGCGCAGCCACACCTTCTTCTCGGCGGTCATCCGCTGCCAGAAGGCGGACGGGGACAGCGCGCTGAAGTTGTCGGTGACGCGGAGCCGGATGCGCGTCGCGGGCGAGCCGTCCGGGCCCTCCAGGAAGGACGTCAGGGTGTGGTGCCCGTCGGTGAGGTAGAGCTTGCCGCCCGGTCCGACGACGGCCGTCTTCATCGGCGCGATCGTCTCGGGCGTCTCCTTCCCGAGCGGAACGGTGCAGGTGAAGCTCGACGGGTCGTCCAGCCGGGCCCCGGGGCGGGCCGACGCGGCCTCCCCCTGGCCGTTGGTCTCGCACCACTCGTCGAACCGCTTGTTGACGCCGCCCGCCGCCTCGTCGCGGTCGCTGCCGTACCGGCCGAGCTTGTAGAAGATCTGGTCGAAACCGAGGACGGCCTGCGTCGGGTGCAGTTCCCCGAGCGTGACGTCGATCAGGTCCCCCGGCTGCGCGCAGGCACGCGGCAGCGGTCCGGTCCCGGCGCACGGGTCCGCGGGGGCGGCCGCCCCGGTCCCCGCACCGGCCACGACCGTGCCCGCCGCCAGCACACCGGCCAGCAGCAGCGCCCCGCGCCGCGGCAGCCGCGCCCTCGATCCGTTCATGTACGTGTCCTCCTGCGTGGTGGTCTTCCGCGAGGGACTGTCGCAAGGCCCGACGACTCCCGCGCGGACGCCGCGTGAACGGGGAGTGGCGCGGGAGTGCCGCCGCGGGTCCGCCGGTCGCGGTACAACCCGCCCGGACCCGCTCACCGAGCCGGTCCGTTTGCAGGGGCGGCGGACACCCGGTTACGTGGACGGGGAGGGCGCGCCCGCGCAGGAGGCCCGCCCCACCGGCCTGGAGGTGGCTTCGATGGGGAAGAACCGGTCAGCACCCGCCAAGGGCCTGCGCGGCAGCAAGGCCGGGCTCGTGCTGAGCCTCGGCAGCAGCGCGCTCGCGGTCGTCAGGGCGTCGAAGCAGGTCCGCCGCGCCAAGGGCACGCACGACAAGCTGAACACCGCCGACGCGGTGGCGGGGATGCTGCCGCTGATCACCTCGGCCGCGCTGGTCCTGCGGCAGTTGCGCGGCCGGAAGCGGGAGAACCCGGAGGCGGCCTGACCGGCCCGTCCCGACCGCGTCCCCACGCGCCGCGCCGCACCCCGCACGGCACCCGCGCCCGCACCCACGCGCCCGCGCACCGTCCGAAAGGCCGGAAATCGCCCGTCCCCCGACCGCTGAACGGCGACCGGCCGGGGTACGACTGTGCCGTGCCGAACCCATTCGAGATCACCGCCGCCCGGGCCGAGGACATCGTGACCCTGGGCGAGTGGGCCCACGAGGAGAGCTGGAACCCGGGGCTCCACGACGGCGGCGTCTTCTTCGCGACCGACCCCGGCGGCTTCCTCTTCGGACGGCTGGACGGCGAACCGGTCACCTCCGTCTCCGTCGTCCGCTACGGCCCCGACCACGGCTTCCTGGGCTTCTACCTCACCCGCCCCCACCTGCGCGGCCAGGGCTACGGACTGCGGACCTGGCAGGCCGGGACGGCCCGGCTCGCCGGGCGCACCATCGGGCTGGACGGAGTGCCCGCGCAGCAGGACAACTACCGCCGCTCCGGCTTCCGCACCTGCTGGAGCAACGCGCGGTACGAGGGGACGCCGCCGCCCGGCATCGCCCCGCCGCCGGGCACCACTCTGGTCGACGCCCGGAGCGTGCCGTTCGACGTGCTCGCCGCGTACGACCGCCGGTTCTTCCCGGCCGCCCGGGACACCTTTCTGGCCTCCTGGATCACCGCCCCCGGCCGTACGGCCCTGGCGGCGGTGCGGGACGGTGAACTGCGGGGCCTCGGAGTGGTGCGGGCCTGCCGCGCCGCCTCCCGGATCGGCCCCCTGTACGCCGCGTCGCCCGGGGTGGCGGCGGCTCTGGTCAGCGCGCTGGCGTCCGCCGCCCCGGACGGCCCGGTGGCCGTGGACGTGCCCGACGTCAACCCGGCGGCGGTCCGGCTGGCGCAGGAGCTGGACCTGACGCCGTCGTTCGACACGGCCCGGATGTACACCGGTCCGGCCCCGGAGATCGACCGGCCGGGCCTGTACGGCATCACCAGCCTCGAACTGGGCTGACACCGGCCGGCCCCGTACGGCACACCGGCCTGGGCCTGGACCGGGCCCGTACGGCACGCCGGCCTGGACCTGGACCAGCACCGGCTCACCACGTCCAGGCCCTTGCCGGGCACAACCGCTCCGCCCAGCCCGGGCTCACCCCGTCCGGGCTCACCCCGTCCAAGCCCCGAAGGTCACTCCGCAGGCGTCGGCCGCACTACCGGCGCCCCCTCCCGGATGCGGGAGGCGAGGACGGCGATGTCGTCCTCCGCGTCGTCGCCGAAGCGGTCCAGCACCCGGTCCAGCAGGTCCTCCAGACCGCCGCCCGGCGGCAGGGTCAGCGAGGCCAGCCGCCGCACCGACACGTCGATGTCCTCGCCCCGGCGCTCCACCAGCCCGTCGGTGTACATGAACAGCACGGTCCCCGGGCCGCAGGGCACGGACGCCGTCCGGTAGCCGCCGAACCCGGTGCCGAGCGGTGGCCCCACCGGCACCGGCACGATCCGGGCCCCCTCGGCGCCCGGGTCGATGAAGACCGGCGGCAGATGGCCCGCGCTGGCCACCTCGCACACCCCGCCGAACCGGTCCACGACGGCGAGCAGGCAGGTCGCCGCCCGGTCCAGGCCCGACCGCTCCACCATCCGGTCGAGCTGTTCCAGGATCTCGTGCGGCGGCAGGTCCTCCTGCGCCAGCAGCCGCAGCAGCGAGCGGTACTGGCTCATGGCGACGGCCGCCTCCACCCCGTGGCCCATCACGTCGCCCATCGCCTTGAGGTGGCGGCCGTCCTGGAGCGGCACCACGTCGTACCAGTCGCCGCCGACCAGGACGCCCCGGTCGGCGGGGCGGTAGCGGGTGGCGACCTCGACGTGGGGGTGGGGGCCCCAGGGCTCGGAAAGCAGGGAGCGCTGGAGCTCGCGGGCGATGCTGTGCTCCCGGTCGTACCGGCGGGCGTGGTCGATGGCCACCCCGGCGCGTACGGCCAGTTCGCGGGCCACGGCCACGTCCTGGTCGTCGAAGGCGGGAGACCCTTCGGTCCGGACCAGGCTGAGGGTGCCGAGCGGCCGGCTGCGCGCGGTGAGCGGGACGACGAGCGCCTGGCGCAGACCGAGCGCCCGGGAGGCCGCTATCCGGTCGGAGGTGAAGGCGCTGCGCCCGCCCCGGTGGTCCTCCCAGTCCTCGACGACCGGTTCGTGCTCGGTGAGGCAGCGGGTCACCGCGGAGTCCGGCGCGAAGTCGACGTACTCCCCCGGATGGCCGAACTGCTGCACCTGCTCGTCGAGGTCGCCGTCGCCCCGCAGCGCCGCCCGCCGCAGCCGTACGACACCGGGTGCGGGACGGCGTACGGAGTGCCCGACCTCGGACGGGAAGATGTCGACCGCCGCGACGTCGGCGAGTTCGGGAACGACGAAATCGGCCAGTTCCCGGCAGGTGGTGTCCATACCGAGCGTGGTGCCGATCCGGACGGCGGCCGTGCTGAGCAGGGCCACGTGCGCGCGGGCCTGCTCCAGCTCCTCCCGCTGCCGGGCGATGTCGGTGATCTCGACGACGATCGCCATCAGCCCGCAGCCCTCGCCGTCCACGTCGAGCCGGTGGTAGGTGGCGCGCCAGAGCTGCTGCTCCTCCTCGGTGGGCGCCCAGGTCCGCCCGCTGATCGTCACCTCCCGGGGCTTGCCGTCGGCCAGCACCTCGCGCAGGACCCCGGCCTGGCCGTGCAGGCCGGGAAGCACCTGGGAGAACGTGCGGCCGATGTGGGAGGCCGCGGAGACGCCGTTGAGCCGTTCCAGCGCCGGGTTGACGTAGGTGTAGCGGAGTTCGTGGTCGAGCACGGCGACGGCGGCGGGATTGCCGTCGAACAGAGCCGCGACCGTCTTCGGGTCGAAGAACGACGGCATACCGTCGTCGCACGCGTCGGCCTGCACGACCTTGCCTCCCGCCGTCGAGGTCCCCCGAGCACCGGGTCCTCCATCGTCGGCCGCCCCTCCCCGGACCGCATCCGCTGGGGGACCGGTCAGCGGCGTGGCGGAACGGCCGTCGGCGGACGGCCGGCCGGCCCGGCCCCGGCGCCCAGGTCGAGGTCCAGGTCGAGCGTGCCCTCGGTGGCCTCGGCGGTGGCCGGAAGGGCGAGGGCCGCGCCGACCGGTGCGGGCAGGCTGCCGGAACCGAGCAGTCCCAGGACGAGCGCGGTGGTGACGCGGTGCCAGGCGGGGGCCCGGCGGATCATGGCATGGTCGCCGCCCCGGACGGTGATCATGCAGGTACGGGCGCCGGCGCGGCGGGCCCGCGCGGTGAGCGACTGGCTGGCCTGGGGGCTCGTCAGCCGATCCCGGTTGCTGTGGACGAGGACGACGTCACGGTCGGCGAGCTGGGTGACCGGGTCCCCCGGAGGACACCAGGGGGCGAGCCCCACGACACCCCGCACCAGGGGGTGTCCGGCGGCGCGGAGAGCGGCGCGCGCTCCCATCGAGTGGCCGAGGAGCACCACCGGCAGCTCGTCGCCCGCCTCGTCCCGCAGCGCGTCGAGGGCGGCCACGGCGTCGTGGAAGGGGTCGGCGCGGTCGCCGTTCCAGCCCCGGTGGCCGTACCGCACCTGCCGTACGAGCACGCCGCTCCCGGCCCCGGTGGCGAAGGCGGGCCCGGCTGAGGAGGCCGAGGCGGAGGCGGGCCCCGCACCGGTACCGGCCGTGCGGGCGGCCCTTCCGAGCGCCCTGACGAAGGGGCGCATCCGGGTGCCGGGCAGATTGAGCAGCCCCGGCGGCGGAGGCTCCGTACCGGTCTCGCGTCCACCGTGCAGAACGAGAACCGCTGCCGACGGCGGTCGTTGAACCACGCGTACCTCCAGGTCCGGGTGCGGGGCGCGGAGCCCCCTCTGCCGGGTATTCGTCGCCGGGACCGCTCCGGATGGGACGGACGGACGCCCCGGGCGCCGGTGGCCAGGCGGACCGGCGACCAGTCCCACCGGCCCGACCGGTCCCACCGGCCCCGACGGGTGCGCCCCTCCGGGGAGGGACCGGTCGCGGGGGCGGGACGGCGGACCGTGCCGTCCACTCTACGGTCACCGACTGTACGGTCACCGGCACGGAACCATCCGTGACGCGAGCACCATCCCCGTAGACGACACCGAAGGAGCCCTCCATGGCATCCGGACCTCAACTCGGCAGCACGGCACCGGACTTCACCCTCCCCGGCGGAGCCCTGTCCGGCGATTCCTTCACCCGCGCCGACTACCGACTCTCCTCCGCCCGCGGCCGTTCGGTGGTGCTGGCGTTCTACCCGGGGGACAACACCAGCGTCTGCACGAAGCAGTTGTGCTCGTACTCCTCGGGCATGGAGGCGTTCGAGGGGCTCGACGCCGACGTCTGGGGGATCAGTCCACAGGGTGTGGACAGTCACGAGTCGTTCGCCCGCGCCCACGGCCTCCGCATGCCGCTGCTGGCCGACGAGGGCCGGGAGACGGCCAGGGCGTACGGGGTGGCGGCGCCGGGCATCGGCGTGCGGCGGGCGGTCTTCCTGATCGACCCGGACGGGGTGGTCCGCTGGAAGCACGTGGCGTTGCTCGGAGCGACCTTCCAGTCGCTCTCCACGCTCACGGACCGTTTGTCCGGCATCAAAAAGTCGTAAAGATTGCCGGAATCCGGCAGTGACTGAGGCAGGTACGGTATGGGACCATCCAGCCAGATCGACGAAAAACAATCGGGGGAAGTCGACAGGCGGGGAGTGATCGCGTGACCTTCTTTCTCGGTCTCGGCATTGCGGGGATCGTCCTGCTCGCGCTCTCCTTGATCTTCGACGGGGTCCTGGAAGGGCTCTTCGGAGGCGTGCTCGACGGCCTGTTCGACGGGCTGCTGTCGCTTCCGGTGATCGCGGGCTTCGTCTCGATGCTTGGTTTCGGCGGGGCCGTCGTGCTCGGCACGACGGGCGCCGGAACGGTCGTGGCCACCGCCGTCGGCGTCGCCGCCGGTCTGGTGGCGGCCTGGCTGACCTGGAAGCTCAGCCAGGCCCTGATGCGCGACCAGACGCACACGACTCCGCGCGGCTCCGACCTGGTCGGCACGTCCGGTTCCGTCGTGACGGCCATCCCGGCGGAGGGCTACGGCGAGGTCATGCTGCGGCTGGGCGGCCAGCCCGTGAAGTACGCGGCGAAATCGGCCGTTCCCGTCGCGCGCGGTACCGAGATCTGGGTCGAGGAGGCCCTGTCGACCACCTCGGTCGCGGTCCGTCCGGTGGAGCGCTGACCACGCGACACCCGGACCGCCGGCCAACCCCCGTCCGCCATCCCCGACCCACCCGAACTCCACAGCACCGCCCAGCTCCACAACAATCTGCCGTCCCCCACGGGAGGCAGGGGGGACACATCACATGAGTCCAGTAGTCATCGCCGTCATCGGCATCGTCGTCCTGCTCGTCCTGCTCGGCCTCGTCGTCATCACCCGCTACAAGGTGGCCGGGCCCAGCGAGGCGTTCATCATCACCGGGCGCCGGGGCAAGAAGTCGACGGACCCGGTCACGGGCCTCACCAGCATCGACAACAGCGGCCAGAAGGTCGTGGTCGGCGGCGGCGTCTTCGTCGTGCCGTTCGTGCAGCAGAAGTTCACGCTCGACCTCTCCAGCCGGCACATCCCGATCGCCGTGCGCGGCGCGGTGACGCTGCGCGGCGTGAAGTCGAACCTCGAAGGCGTCGCGATCGTCAAGGTCGGCGGCAGCGAGGACGCGATCCGCGCCGCCGCGCAGCGCTTCCTCCAGCAGCAGGACGGCATCGTCGGCTTCACCCAGGAAGTGCTCTCCGGCGCGCTCCGCGCGATCGTCGGCCGGATGTCGGTCGAGGACATCATCCGGGACCGGGCCGCGTTCGCCGGGCAGGTCGCGGAGGAGGCCGAGGCCAGCCTCTCCGGCCAGGGCCTCATCCTGGACGCCTTCCAGATCCAGGACATCACCACCGAGGGCTCCTACCTGGAGGACCTCGGCCGCCCGGAGGCCGCCCGCGCCAAGCAGGAGGCGGACATCGCCGAGGCGATCGCGAAGCGCGCCTCGGAGCAGGCCCGGCTGAAGGCGGCCGAGGAGATCGCCATCGCCGAGCGGACGTACTACCTGAAGCAGGCCGAGATCAAGGCCGAGACGGAGGCGGCGGCCGCCAAGGCCAACGCCGCCGGTCCGCTCGCCGAGGCCGCACGCCAGCAGGAAGTCCTCACCGAGCAGGAGAAGGTCGCCGAGCGCCAGGCCGCGCTGACCGACCGCGAGCTGGACACGAAGGTCCGTAAGCCCGCCGACGCCGCCCGCTACCAGGCCGAGCAGGAGGCGGAGGCCCGCCGCATCGCCCAGGTCAAGGAGGCCGAGGCGGACGCGGAGCGCTCGCGCCTGACCGGTCAGGGCGAGAAGCTGCACCGTTCGGCGCTGGCCGACGCGGTCCGCATCGAGGGCGAGGCGGAGGCCGCGTCGATCGCCGCCAAGGGTGCGGCGGAGGCCGAGGCCATGCAGAAGAAGGCCGACGCGTTCGCCCAGTACGGTGAAGCGGCCGTCCTCCAGATGCTGGTCGAGGTCCTCCCCAGCGTGGTCGCGAAGGCTTCCGAGCCGCTGAGCGCCATCGACAAGATGACGGTCATCTCCACGGACGGCGCGAGCCAGCTCGCCCGTACGGTCACGGACAACGTCTCGCAGGGCATGGAGCTGCTCAGCTCGACCACGGGCGTGGACCTGGCGTCGCTCCTGAACAACCTCACGTCCCGTACGGGCACGGTGCCCGCGCCCACGGCCGGCGAGTCCGGTACGGCGGCGGACGCCGCGACGCCGGGCGGACCGGGTTCGCAGCAGAACGGCGAGATCGAGATCAAGGGCTGACGGCGGGTACGGGCGGGGGCCACGATCCTCCGCCCGCCCGCCAGGCCACCCCGTGCCCGGGACCCCCGCGAGGGCTCCCGGGCACGGTCACGCCGCCCCGGCTCCACACCCGTCCGCGCGGTCTCCGGCCTCCCGCTCGGTCTCCCCGGTCTCCCGCTCGGCCTGACGGGCGGCTGCCGCCTCGGTGGCGGCGGCCAACCGGGCGCGCCAGCCGTCCGGTCGTGGGTCGCCCGGTCCGGGAAGGGCGTCGCCCCCGAGTGCGGCGATACGGCACTCGGCCCACCGGGCCCAGGCGGCCTCCTGCTCGCAGTCCGGGCACCGGGTCTCGCCTCCCAGGGACCGGAAGACGTGCTCGGTGCCGGGCCCTTCGCAGGTGACGAGCGGAGGAACGTACCGGGGAGCGGCATCCGGAAGCGGGGATGCGGGCGCGGTCCCGGACTCCCGCCGGGGTACGGACGCGGTCCCGGACGCCGGGGCGGGCGCGGGGGCGACGGGCGCGGGGGCGAAGGCGGCAACCGGTGCCGGAAGGCAGCAGCGGGCGCGGGGGCGACGGGCACGGGGGCGAAGGCGGCAACCGGTGCCGGGGCGAAGGCAGCAGCGGGCGCGGGGGCGACGGGCGCGGGCATCTTCTGCACCAGCCGGTGGCGCAGGAACCCCACGGCGGACCGCACGCCACCGGGCGGCAGGTCGCTGGTCAGCACCCGCCGCAGATCGGCGCCGGACACCCCGCGCCGCAGCCATTCGACGGCCTGCCCGACGAGAGCGCGCGCCTCGGGAACGCCGAGGTGCAGCTCGCGATGGGAGTGCCGCAGGGACAACAACACCCGCTCGGCTTCGGCGAACTCGACGGCCTCGGGAGTCTCGGCGGCATCGGCGGCAACGGCGGACTCGACGGCATCGCGGGCTTCATCAGCCCTGCGCGCTGGGGCTGCTTCACGCGCTCCCGGCCCATCCGACGTATCGGACGTACCGACGAGCACCGCGACCGCTTCGGAGGGTGGGCGGGAAGAGTTCTTCTCCCGTTCTTCGTCCACCGGTAGTTGATGACCGACGGCCCGAGGGCCCGGCCGGCCGACGGTCGGAAAGCGCGCACTCGGAGCGGAGGACCGGCGCGACGAGCCCCGGGGAGAGACCGGACGAGCGCCACCGGGTACGCCGTCGGGCACACCACCGGGAGCGCCGCCGATCGAACAGCCGCCGCCACCGCTCTCCAGACCCTCCGCCGCCCGCCGCCACAGCTCGCGTGCCCCGGCGTCGTCCAACGGCACGTTGGAGAACAGCTGATGGGTGGCCCACTGCCCCCGGTCGCCGGAGGCCCGCCGCTCGTGCACGTAGCCGTGTACGAGCAACTGCTCCTTGAGACGCTGGAAGGCGCGCCCCCGGATGCCCAACTTCCGTGCGTGCTCGGACAGGGCGAGCCCGGCCTCGCCTTCGGGCAGCCCTTGCACGTACAGGATCAGGATCTTCGCGTCGCTGCACAGACGCGGATGGCGCACGACATCGTGCGATGCCTTCGTGTAGCGCCGGGAGGGCGCGATAGCATGCCGAAGCATCCCAGTGGACTCCGTATTTCCACTCGTTGGGTGAAGGCCCTCGGCTCGGTGCTCGAACACCACCGGGGGCCGCCCCGTATGCGTACGCGCACATACACACGTACACACACAGAGCGTGATGACTCGATCACGGTACCGCAGCCGGGATGGCGGGCCGACCAACGAGGCAAAACCCCACTCGACCAGGTGACTTACCGCTTCGTGGACCGCCGAGCGAGCCCGACCGCGCCCCGGAACGCACGCGGCGCCCCGCCCGCTCCTCCGGCCGGAGCAGGGGGCCGCCCGTCAACCTCGCGTTCCGGGCACCGACCCCGGCGCGGTCGTCACATGATTCCGGCGCGCTTCGCGTGGAGTTCGGAGCGGACGAGTTCGAGCAGGCGTCCGCCCCAGTTGCGGCCACGGCCGGCGTTGTCGCCCCAGAAGGTGGAGTCGGCATCGTCGTAGATGAGCGTAGCGTCGTCGGTCGCGAGAAGAATGTCGGCCAGGTCCGGGTGCTGGGCGTACTTGGCACGCAGGAGCGTGGTCATGACGGCGCCGCGGGCGTCTTCCCAGCCCTCGCGCCGGGTGGCGGCGGCGGCCGACTCGCGAGCCGCGTACGCGGTGTCCGCCACCGCGACGGCGGCACGCGCCGTGGAATCGGCGACCGACAAGGCCCAGTAGGCGTGTGCGACGGAGGCGTAGGTGATGCCGTCGATGTCGATGGGGGCGGGGTAGTCGCTGCGCAGGGCCACCTTTCCGGGGTTGTCGACACGCTGTCGCGGATATGTCTGGGGCAGGTGGACCGCCGGTGCGTGCGGCGTGGCCGGTCCGTCGGCGGGAACCCGGGAGGGCAGTTCGGCGATCAGCCTGGCGCGCTCCTCGAAGTACGAGACGGCCTCGTCGTACATCGCCTGGGAGACGGGCTCGTCGGGTCGGCGGTCCGTCACGCCCCCGGGCCCCGCCACCAGCACCTGGAGCGGCCCGTCCTTGCGGTCCATGTCACCGAGCGCGTAGTGGCGTCGGGTCTCGGGGACGGCCAGGTACGCGGCGCGGGCGGCGGCCCGGTTCTCCTCGGTGCGGTCGGCGAGGAACACGTCGACGGCGGCCAGGCACCGGCCGGTCGAGTCAGGGCGACCGTTCAGCTCGTCGATCGCGTCCCGCACCTCGGCGAGCAGCAGCTCCGGGGTGAGCCATGTACGCGGCTCGGCGAAGCGCCACGAGGCCAGACCGTGGGCCGACGCCTGGGCGCCCTCCCGCAGGCCGGTGGCCACCCAGCCGGAACGCAGCTTCCGCTCGAACTCATCGATGGTGGCCAGGCCCCAGCAGTCGATGAGCCCGTCCGCGTAGATGACCAGGTCGGTCAGGTAGAACGTCCCGCCGTTGCGGATGAAGGCGTGACGCCAGGTTCCGGGTATACGGACGCCGTCCGCCGTGCGATGGGTGATCCGGTTGCCGATCATCCGGTCATTGTGCGGGGTCGGGCCACGTGCCCCCCCTGCTTTTGGAGGAGGTCCGGGCGGGGCCGCCCCTCGCACGGGACCCCGTTCATCTCCCGCTGAGGGGCGATTTCCAGCCGGGTTCGTTCACCGCCCGCCGCTCCAGATGACCGAGCAGATGGCCGGCGGCCCGTTCGACGGTGTCCTCGGGCGCCCCCACCGCGACCAGAGCCGCGACCACCCGCTCCCGCGCGACCGCTTCCTCCCACGTGCCGCGCAGGCACGGCAGGAGCAACAGGAACCGCTCGTCCCGGTCCGACACCCCGTCGCCACCGCCGCCCGGACCATCGGCGACGGCGACCAACTCGCCCCACGAGAGCCGAACATCGCCCGTACCGCCTCCGGTCGCACCCCCGGTCACGGCTCCGGTCACGGCCCCAGTCACGCCTCCGGTCCGCCGGTACTCCACTCCGCCGTCACCGTCGAGGTTCCGGTAGACCACGGCGACCCCGCCCCCAGGGGCCGCGCCCTCGACCGGAACCCGGAACACCGGCCACCGCTCCGGGTCGAAGAGGACCTCGGCGAGGGCATCCGCATCGGCCCCGTCACCCCCGAACCACGCGGGCTCGGCGCGCTCGTCACACGCCCCGTCCTCACACAGCCCCAGCAGATGACAGCCCCAGAACCCCGCCCGCCCGACCAGCGCTTCCCCGACAACCGTCGGCCCGTCCCCATACCCCGTGATCACCATCCCGCGATCCTCCCACCGGCCACCGACAGCCACAGCGGGCGTGGGCCTTGCAGGGGGGACGGGAGCAGGCGAGGGGTTCGTGGCAGCCCGACCGGAATGTAACACTTCGTACACGAGACGTACTTAACGTACTTGACGTACTCGCCACGTCGAGGCATGCTGATAGGAACGTGGAGGAGGCGGCATGTCCGCAGTGCACTACGAGAGCTATACCGAGGCCCGGACCCACTTCAAGGATCTTCTTGACGCGGCCGGCGAGGGTCGCGTGGCGACCGTACGCCGGGACAGTGGCCGTGCCGCGGTCGTCGATGTTGATCGACTGCGGCACTATCTGTCTCTGGGCTGCTCGGCGAAGGCTCAGGCCGTCGCCGAGTCTGGAGGCTGGTCGATCTTCATTCCAGGCGTTCCGGTAGCAGCAGACGGAGCCACCTTCGACGAGGCTCTCAGCGAGATGGTCGACGCACTTCGCGAGTACGCAGAGGATTGGCAGGACCGCTTGCGCACAGCCCCGAACCACAAGGACCACTGGGGCCTGGTACAGCTGATCGCTCTCAGCGACGATCAGCAGCTCACCGACTGGCTGGTCGGGAACGGCCGGTGAACCGACCGCAGCCCAGCCGTGAGCGACATGAAAGGTTTTGCACCCGTGAGGCATGGGACCGTGTGCGGGACGCACGGGGACGAACTGGCACTCACCACGTCACCTACGAACTGACGCTGTTCGACGGGCGGATCCTGCGTACACGGATCTCGCATCCCGTGGATCGCACGGTCTACGGCGCCGGGATCTGGGGCCACATCCTCCGCGACCAGCTGGTGGTCTCCGAGGACGAGTTCTGGGACTGCGTGCTCGATGGTCGGCTTCCGAACCGGGGTGCCCCAGAAGTACCCAAAGAGACGCTGCCCGCAGACCTGGTGTACATGCTGATCCACCGGGTGGGCCTCGCCGAGGAAACCGTCGCCGCCATGGCCAAGGAAGATGCATTGGCCCGCCTCCACCAGTACTGGATCGAAGGAACCTGAACCCACCCGGACAACGCGACGGTGGGGGTGAGCATGGAACAGCACGTGCTGGAGGCGTTGTTGGGCGCCGACGGTGGCGAGGTGGCCGGGAAGGCTCTGGCCGTCCTCCGTGGCGGGGGCGGCTACTGGGTGGGCGACCGGGCGCAGCCCGCCGGGCGGCATGCCGGTGTCTACGGGCAGCGGTTGCGGCGCATGCGGAAGTACGGGATCGAGCCGCTCGGGCTGGAGGCCGCCGTTCAGGCCGTCCGGGCGTACGGGCGGCCCGTGCGCACCGGGATGGTCGACGCCGCCGATCGGTCGTGGACCGCCCTGCTGTTCCTCACCGAGGACGGCGGCACACTCCTGGCCTGCGCCGGGTGGCCACTGCCGCTCGTCAGGAGGCCACCGGTCGGATAGCCGTCAGTCGGGGAGCCGTCAGTCGGGGAGCCGCCGGCCGGGGAGCCGGATGGTGGCCGGGCGGACACCGGGGCACCGGACGTGGGCGGGCCGCTGTCCTAGGGCCTGTCGTCGGCCGGCCGCTGCTCAGAGGCTCGCGCGCGGGGCTTAGGAGTTCCGCGCACGCCTCCCACTGCCCCCTCCCCCTACCCCCGCTCCGCCTCCGCGTGGCTCTCCTCGACCTGCGTCAGCGCTTCCGTGATCAGGCGGGTCGCGAAGTCCGGGTCGCCCGTCATGCGGTTGATGTGTTCCGCCAGCAGGAACGCCGTCGCCTCCACCGGGGTCAGCTCCGTCCGCTTCCAGTCGCCGTACTGCTGCCGCCACAGCGTGGGGCTCAGGCCGATGGCGGCGGCGATGACCATGCCGGACATCGTGGGGATGGTCTCGGGCGGGATGCTGATGGGCATCTGCCTCAACGTCGCGACCAGGGTCGGCACCACGTACTCGATGACGTCCTTGTCGTGCGCCTCATGCGCCTCCCGCAGCCACTTCATGTACATGAAGATGAGCGTGCACGCGCCGTCCAGGATGTCGTCCAGGCCCTCCGGCCCCATCGAGCCGAGCAGATGCTCGACCAGGCGCTGCTGTTCGGGGTCGGAGCCGACCGTGTCCGCGTGGACACTCCTGAGCCGGGAGTCCATCAGCATGAGTGCCGCGCCCACATCACCGGCGGCGGCGTAACGGGGGTGGAAAGGCGTCACGACGGGAGTCCTTCTCGAGTGGCCGCCGTCCGGGCGGCCTGCGGTGCCCGGACGGCGCTCCGTACCTCTGCGCACTCGGACGACTACGCATCCGACTGTTCCCGATCCCCCGCGCTCCCGCAGGACACTTGCCGAAATTGGCCGGGCCCCGGCCTCACTTTCGCCAGAACAGGTGGTGTGTCACGCCGCTCGGGCTCGGGACGACGTCCAGGTGGTAGCGGTCGCGCAGGTCGTCCGGCGAGTCCCACAGCCGCAGCCCGCTCCCCATCTCCACCGGTGAGACCGCCACGTGCAGGGTGTCGATCAGACCGGCGTCCAGGAACTCACGGATCGTCGTGACGCCGCCGCCCAGCCGGACGTCCTTGCCGTCCGCCGCCTCCCGCGCGCGCTCCAGTACCGTCGCCGGGTCGCCGTCGACGAAGTGGAACGTGGTGTCGGAGAGCGTGATCGACGGCCGGGTGTGGTGCGTCAGGACGAACACCGGTGTGTGGAACGGGGGTTCCTCACCCCACCAGCCCTGCCAGTCGTGGTTCTCCCAGGGCCCGCGCTGCGGGCCGAACTTGTTGCGGCCCATGATCTCGGCCCCGATGTTGTGCGTGAAGTCCCGGGTGAAGTAGTCGTCCAGGCCCCGGCTGCCGCCCGGGTCCGTCCGGTTCGGCCAACTGGCCGTCGCCCCCGCCCAGGAGAACAGGTCCCCGGGGTCGACATCGCCGAACGGCCGCTCCAGCGTCTGGTCCTCCCCCGCGGCGACCCCGTCCGACGAGACGGTGAAGTTCTGGACCCTCAGCAACTGCGCCATGCGTTCCTCCTGCTCGTGTGCCTGCTCGTGTGCTGCTTGTACGCCTGCTCATGCGCTGTTCGTACGCGTGCTCGTGTGCGAACGACGGCAGAGACGAGACGTGTCGTGGCCGCGGAACTCATCGGTCCCGCCGCCGGTTCACGGCCGTTCTCCTTCAGTCCGTCGCCCGACACCCTCGCCCTACGCTGACCGCATCGCACCACACCACACCGACAGTCACCGGACCGATGGAGGTCTTCCCGTGCGCGAACCGTCCGGATCGAGGGGCCGCAGGCCGTTCCTGTACGTCGTCGTCTGCGCGGCCGGGGTCGCCCGTGACGCCGACGTGCTGTTCGCCGCCGCGCAGGACGCCGGCTGGGACGTGGGCGTCGTCGCCACCCCGCAGGGGCTCGGCTTCCTCGACGTGGCGGCCGTCGAGGCGCGGACCGGCTACCCGGTCCGCTCCGCCTGGCGCTCCCCCGGCGAACCCCGGCCGTTTCCGGACCCGGACGCGATCGCCGTCGCCCCCGCCACGTTCAACACCGTCAACAAGTGGGCGGCCGGCATCGCGGACACCCTGGCCCTCGGCATCCTCTGCGAGGCGTACGGGCAGGGCGTCCCCACCGCCGTCCTCCCCGCCGTGAACTCCTTCCTCGCCCGGCACCCCGCGTACGTCGAGAGTCTGGCCAGGCTGCGCGCCATGGGCGTACGGGTCAGCTCCGCCACGCCGCACACGCCCAAGTCCGGTGAGACGGCGGTCTTCCCGTGGGAGGAGGCGCTGGAACTGCTCGCACCCGAGCGCGCCGGGTAGGGGCGATTTTCGGACAGGTGCGGCATACGGCCGGGGGCGGTCCGGGCACCCGTTCGCCATGGCCGCCGGGCCGACGGCACCGGGTCCTCGGCCCCTCGACGGATCCTCGTCGCCCGATAAGGTAATGGCCGGATAAAGAGATCGCCAAGTGCGCGCGTACCGCCGCACGTCTCGGGAGGAAGCCATGGGAACCCGCCGTACGTCACTGCCCGGAGTGGGTGCTCAGTACGACTTCACGACCGAGACGGGCCAGCACATCTCGGTCGTCGTCCACCACGACGGCCGCCGGTTCATCGGGTTCTACGAACAGGACGACCCTGATTCGTGCCAACTCTCCGTCCCCCTGACGACGACCGAGGCCACCGCCCTCGCGCACCTCATCGATCCGGCGCCCATCGACGCCGTACGGACCGAGGGCATCGACCTGGTCACCGAGCACATCCCGCTCGGGTCCCGCTCCCCGTACGGCGGGCGGCTGTTGGGGGAGACGCGGGCGCGGACCCGGACCGGGGCGTCCATCGTGGCGGTGCTGCGCACCCACAGCGCGCACCCGTCGCCGGAACCGGATTTCCGACTGGCCATCGGCGACACGCTCGTCGCCGTCGGTACACGTGAGGGCGTGGACGCGCTCTCCGAGATCATTGCGGAGGGCTGACTATGCACGACACGACCGCACTGCTGGTGGAGCTGGGGGCCGTCATCCTCGGGCTCGGGCTCGTCGGCCGGTTCGCCGGCCGGATAGGACTCTCCCCCATCCCGCTCTACCTGCTGGCGGGGCTCGCGTTCGGGCACGGCGGGCTCATCCCGCTCAAGGCGAGCGAGGAGTTCACCATGGTGGGCGCCGAGATCGGCGTCATCCTGCTGCTCCTCCTGCTGGGCCTCGAATACAGCGCGTCCGAGCTGGTCACCAGCCTCAAGACGCAGTACCCCTCCGGCGCCGTGGACTTCGTGCTGAACGCGACGCCCGGCGCCGTCGCCGCCCTGATGCTCGGCTGGGGACCGGTCGGCGCCGTCGCGCTCGCCGGAGTCACCTGGATCTCCTCGTCCGGCGTGATCGCCAAGGTGATGACCGACCTCGGCCGGCTCGGCAACCGTGAGACCCCCGTCATCCTCGGCGTCCTCGTCATGGAGGACCTGGCGATGGCGATCTACCTGCCGCTGCTGACCGCCATGCTCGCCGGGGTCAGCCTGGCCGGCGGCAGCCTCGCGCTCGTCATCGCCCTCGGCGCCGTCGGCATCGTCCTCTACCTGGCGCTCCGCCACGGCCGTCTGATCAGCCGCGCGGTCTCCTCCGACAACCCGGAGATGCTGCTCCTGGTCGTCCTCGGCCTCACCGTCCTGGTCGCCGGCGTCGCCCAGCAGCTCCAGGTCTCGGCGGCCGTCGGCGCGTTCCTCGTCGGCATCGCGCTCTCCGGCGAGGTCGCCGAGGGCGCCCGCAAGCTGCTCACCCCGCTGCGGGACCTGTTCGCCGCCGTGTTCTTCGTCTTCTTCGGGCTCTCCACGAACCCGGCCGACATCCCGCCGGTGCTGCTGCCCGCCGCCCTGCTGGCCGTCATCACCACCCTCACCAAGATCGCCACGGGCTACTACGCGGCACGCCGCGCCGGAGTCGGCTCGCGCGGCCGCTGGCGGGCGGGCGGCACCCTCGTGGCGCGCGGTGAGTTCTCCATCGTCATCGCCGGTCTGGCCGTCGCCACCGAGCCGCGCATCGGCCCGATCGCCACCGCGTACGTCCTGATCCTCGTCATCGTCGGCCCGCTCACCGCACGGTGGACGCAGCCCCTCGCGGAGAAGATCGCGGCCCGTCGCGGCGGCGGCGAGCCCGCCGCCGGGAAGAGTACGGGCGCGAGCCCTGTGGAGCCCGCCGAACCGGCCCCGAAGTCCGCTCCCGAACGCCGGCTGGGCTCGCACGACGACCTCACCCCGGAACCGGCGGGCGAGAAGCGCGAATAGCCCCCGGCAGGACGGTCGCACGACCGGCGCCGGAGCCCCCGGACCCCACGAGCACGGTGGGGTCCGGGGGCTCCGGCGTACGCGCGTCTCCGTACAGCACGGCTGTGCACTCCGGGGTGTACCTGCGGGCGTCTCCGTACGGCTTCGGGGGCGGCCGTACGCCTGCGGACGCCTCGGTACGCCTTCGTACTCTTCCGTACGCCTGCGGACGCCTCCGGACGCTCGCCGCGGCTCAGTGCGCGATGCCGTCGATCAGTTCGCGCGCCCCCTGCCGGAGCAGGGCGACCGCGACCGACGTGCCCAGGGTGGCGGGGTCCAGCGGGCCGGCCCACTCGTGCGCGTTCAGCACGGTCTTGCCGTCCGGCGTGAACACCTTCGCGCGGAGCGAGAGGTCGCCGTTCCGTTCGACGCGTGCGTACCCGGCGATCGGGCTGTTGCAGTGGCCCTGGAGCACATGGAGGAACATCCGCTCGGCGGTCGTCTCGCGGTGTGCGGCCGGGTCGCCGAGACCGCTCACCGTGTCGATGACGGCGTCGTCGCCCTCGCGGCACTGGAGCGCGAGCACGCCCGCGCCGATCGGCGGGCACATCACCTCGGTCGACAGGATCTCGGTGATCACGTCCGCGCGGTCGATCCGCTCCAGCCCCGACGCGGCCAGCAGCAGCGCGTCCGCCTCCCCCGCCGCCAGCTTCTCCAGCCGGCGGTTGGCGTTGCCGCGCATCGGTACGCAGTCGAGGTGCGGGTGCGACGCGGCGAGCTGGGCGGAACGGCGTACGGAGGAGGTACCGATCCGGGTACCGGCGGGCAGCGCGTCGAGGGTCAGGCCGCCCGGGTGGATCAGGGCGTCGCGGATGTCGTCGCGCCGGAGGAAGGCGGCGAAGACCGTGCCGGCGGGCAGCGGGCGGTCCGCCGGGATGTCCTTGACACAGTGCACCGCCAGGTCCGCCTCCCCGGCGAGCAGGGCCTGGTCGACCTCCTTGGTGAACGCGCCCTTCCCCTCCACCGCGCTGAGATCGCCCATCCACTTGTCGCCGGTCGTCCTCACCGGGACCACCTCCGTGCGGATGCCGGGGTGCAGGGCGGACAACTCGCTGCGTACGCGCTCCACTTGGGCCAGCGCCATGGGCGAGTCACGGGAGACGATGCGGATCAGATCGACGGACATGGCGCCACGATAGAGGGTCCGGCGGGCCGTCCACCGTCCGGACGCGGCGTTCATCTCCGCTTTCGGACACGGGTGTTGGCCGTCCGACGACACGTCATGCCGTAGCGCGTGCGTGCGAGCGGTCATACGTGCGAGGCGGATGCCGTACCGGGGAAGCCGTCTCGAACCCGGCGCGGGAGCGGTGCGCACGCTGCTAATCTCTACACGGCTGTAGAGGTGCCTCGATCCCGGCTCAGCACCACTCCGTAGAACGCAGAACGCAGCACATAAGGAGACGTCATGGCTCTGTGGGACCGCATCAAGGAATCCGCCTCGTCGATGCAGACGCAGTTGGAGGCGAAGAAGAACGAGCTCAAGTCGGGGTCCTTCCGGGACGCGAGCATGGCCATGTGCGCCCTCGTCGCCGCGGCCGACGGCTCGGTCGACCCCGCGGAGCGTCAGCGCGTCGCCGCGCTCATCGGGGCCAACGACGTCCTGCGCAACTTCCCCGCCGAGGACCTGCAGCGCCGCTTCAACGCGTACGTCGACCAGCTCACCGCCGACTTCGCCTTCGGCAAGGTCAGCGTGATCCAGGAGATCGCCAAGGCGAAGAAGAAGCCCGCCGAGGCCCGTGCCGTGATCCAGATCGGCATCGTCATCGGCGGCGCGGACGGCGACTTCGACGCCACCGAGCGGGGCGTCGTACGGGAGGCGTGCTTCGCGCTCGACCTGCCGCCGCACGAGTTCGACCTCTGAGCGACCGGCGATCACCGGGAGCAGGTCCGCACGGAATCCACTTCCCTGACCTGCCGGCGCGGCCCCTGAACCGCAGGTCCGGTGGATCTTCACCCCGCCGGTGCGGTAGCTGAACCGCAGGTCCGGCCCCTGAACCGCCGGTGCGGTCGCGCGGCCCCCGGCCGACCACCGGGCCGCGACCCCGTCCTCACCGGCCGGCCGGGGTGCTCACCCCCCTTGGAGCGCCCCGGCCACCACCGCGCCCCGCGCCCTCCCCGGCGCGGGGCCGCCGGCGGTCACAGCTCCTTGGCCGGCCAGTCCAGCAGCCGGGCGCCGATGACCGCCGTCTGGAGGCTGTAGCGGTGCATCGGGTCCGAAGGGTCGGACCCGGTCAACTGGTGGATGCGCTCCAGCCGGTACGTCAGCGCCCGGACGCTCAGCGCCAGTCGGCGGGCCGTCTCGGCGGCGACGCAGCCCGCGTCGAAGTAGACCGCCAACGTGTTCAGCAGCGGTTCCGCGCCGCCCCGCGCCTTCTCCAGCGGCCCCAGCTCACTGCGCACCAGATCGGCCATCGCCTGCCGGTCCCGGGTCAGCACCGGGTAGACCAGCAGGTCGGAGGCGTACAGCACGGGATCGTCCATGCTCATCCGGTCCGCCAGGTCGAGGGCTTCGAGCGCCTCGTCGTACGAGTGGACCACCCCGCCGGGCCCTTTGTGCGGGCGGCCGATCGCGACCTGGCCGCCGTCCGTCGCCGCGTGCGCCTGCTTGGCGAAGTAGCGCAGCACGTCGGGCTGGCTGCCGGGCGCGATGCAGACGATCCGGCCGTCCTTCGTCGTCAGCAGGATCTTGCGGCCGCTGAACCGCGTCAGCAGCGCCGTCTCCACACTGCGCGGCACCGCGTCCGTCTCCGTGTACGCCTCCGGTCCCGACGCCACCGCCACCGCGTGCGCCCGGGAGAGCCGCAGACCGAAGCGGGTCGCCCGCTCCGCGAGGCGGACCAGGTCGCTGCGCCCGTACAGCAGATCGTCGATGAACTCCCGGCGCGCCGCCTCCTCCCGGCGTACGGTGAGCCGTTGGGCGCGCTCGAAACCTTCCGCGAAGGCGTCGACCGCCTGCTCCACGGCGGCCAGGACGGCGTCGGTCGCGGCAGGGGAGTTTCCGGCAGCGGCGCTCGGCCACGCCTCACGCGTCCGTGCCAAATGCATCGTCACCAGGGCGCGCAGCTGATACCCCGCGTCCGCCGCCGATCGCCCCAGGGCCCGTCGCTCCTCCAGTTCGTCACGCGTCAGACGGCGGCCGGTGAGGGCGACTTCGCCCAGGATATGGGCATAATCGCCCAGCGTTTCGTCGGGAATCCTCGGCTCAGCCACGCATTCTCCTTCAGCCTTGCAACAGTCCTGTCATTTCCCCAACGCAACCGGGGCGGTGCCGGTGCCCGGCATCAGCACCGCGTAAAGATTGCCGGGTTCCGGCAATGCGCGGTACCACCCCGGGGTGTCAGGATCAGGTCAGCAACACCACGGGGGAGACACACCGGGGGAAGCGCACCGGGGGAGCACGGGGGAAGCTCGGGGGAGCACGGGAACGGGGGCACGGGAGCCTCCCGGAGCTCGGATTCCGTACCGTCCACGGGGGATCGAGGACGGCACGGGCCAGGGGTCCGGCACGGGGCCCGAGGGGAACGCCCCGGTCGCCGCGGCGGGTTCGACCACGCCGCGGGGGCCGGGCCCCCGTCACCCGGAAGCCTCGGAAGCCCCAACCGGCCGCCTCCCGGAGCCGAACCCGGAACCGGCACCGCCACCGGAGTCGTCACCACAACCGGAGCCGTAACCGGTGCCGGAGCCGACAACGGAACCGGGACCGGGCGCCGGGGCCGGAACCGACTGAACGCGCCGTCACGGGGGCGGCGCGCACGACCACAGGGGGTGGGACCGATGGACGAGTTCCTGAGCGCGGCACTAGCGTTCCCCGCCGTCATCTTCGGCGCGGCCCTGGTGGTCGTCGTCTGCTTCTGGCTGCTGGTGCTGGCCGGGGCCGCGGGCCACGACTCCTTCGACGGCGACCTCGACACCGCTCCGGCCGGTCTCAGCGGCGTCCCGGTCTCGGTCTCCTTCTCCCTGCTCGTCGTCCTCGCCTGGTTCGGCAGCCTGACCGGCACGGTCCTGCTGCACCGGAGCGGGACCGGCGGCACCGCCCGCACCCTGCTCTCCGTCGCCGTGCTCGCGGGGTCGCTGCTCCTCGCCTGGGCGGCCGTCCGTCTTCTGCTGCACCGCTTCCGCCGGCACTTCCCGGCGGAACCTCCCCCATCCCGCCTCGACTTCCTGGGCAGCGTCTGCACGATCCGCACCGGCTCCGTCACCGGGGTCTTCGGACAGGCCGAGGTCGTCTCGCGCGACGGATCGACCGCCGTCGTGCAGGTCCGGCTCGCCGAACCACTGCACCCGCTCTCGGGCCCGGCCGCCGGGGACGCACCGCTCGTCATGGGCAGTACGGGGCTCCTCTACGCGTACGACGAGGAGGGCGAGTTCTTCTGGGTCTCGCCCTACGACGCGGCGCTGGACCCGGGCCCGAACTCCGGACCGCACGAACTGCCGGGCGGACCGAACCGCTGACCCGGAGCCGGCCCGGACCGCCCCGGAGCTGATCCGGGCCCGATCCGGAACGGCTCCGGGACCGCCCCGGGACCGCCCCGGAGCCGGCCCGCACCGGTCGGCGCCCCGGTCCCGTCGGACCACCGCGCCGTGGAGCGGGTCCGTGCCGGACCGCCCGCCCCGTGCGTACGACGGACCCGCCCACCTACGAACTTCTGTACCGACCAGCCGCCAAGGACTCTCTATGGATGCCATCTCCCTGGGCATAGGCGTGCTCATCGCCGCTGTCCTGCTCATCGTCATCGCCGTCGTCTTCGTCATCACCCGGCTGTTCCGCAAGGTCGAGCAGGGCAAGGCGCTGATCATCTCCAAGACCAAGAAGGTCGACGTGACCTTCACCGGGGCCGTCGTCCTGCCCGTGCTCCACAAGGCCGAGACCATGGACATCTCGGTGAAGAAGATCGAGATCCACCGCGCCGGGCGCGAGGGCCTGATCTGCCAGGACAACATCCGCGCCGACATCCAGATCACCTTCTTCGTCCGGGTCAACAAGACCGTCGAGGACGTCATCAAGGTCGCGCAGTCCATCGGCACGCAGCGGGCCAGCGACAAGGTCGCCATCCAGGAGTTCTTCTCCGCGAAGTTCTCCGAGGCGCTCAAGACCGTCGGCAAGCAGCTCGACTTCGTCGACCTCTACACCAAGCGCGAGGAGTTCCGGGACCGGATCATCCAGGTCATCGGCACCGACCTGAACGGCTACCACCTCGACGACGCCGCGATCGACTTCCTCGAGCAGACCCCGATGTCGCAGCTCGACGGCTCCAACATCCTGGACGCCCAGGGCATCCGGAAGATCACCGAGCTGACCGCGATCGAGCACGTGCGCACCAACGAGTTCCAGCGCACGGAGCAGAAGGAGATCACCCGGCAGGACGTCGACGCCCGCGAGACGATCCTGGAGCTGGAGCGCCGGCAGGCCGAGGCGGAGATCAAGCAGCGTCGCGAGGTCGAGAGCCTGCGCGCCCGCGAGGAGGCGGCCACCGCCCGGGTGCAGGAGGAGGAGCGGCTCGGCGCGCAGACCGCGTTCATCCGGACCGAGGAACAGCTCGGCATCCAGCGCGAGAACCAGGCGCGGGAGATCGCGGTCGCGCAGAAGAACCGTGAGCGCGTCATCGCCGTCGAGAGCGAGCGCATCGAGAAGGACCGGATGCTGGAGGTCATCGGGCGCGAGCGCGAGACCGAACTGAACCGGATCGCCGCCACGAAGGAGGTCGAGGCCGAGCGCCGCGAGGTCGCCGACGTCATCCGGGAGCGGATCGCGGTGGACCGCACGGTCGCGGAGCAGGAGGAGTCGATCCTCACCCTGCGCGCCGTCGAGGACGCCGAGCGGGCCCGCAGGTCGGTCATCATCGCGGCCGAGGCGGAGGCGCAGGAGAAGCTGGTCAAGGACATCAAGGCGGCCGAGGCGGCGGAGGCGGCCTCCACGCACCTGGCGGCCGAGCAGCTCACGCTCGCCGAGGCGCGGCTGAAGACCGCCGACCTCGACGCGCAGGCCAAGCTGCGGCTGGCGGAAGGGGTGCAGGCCGAGTCGGCCGCGCCCGGACTGGCCGCCGTGCAGGTGCGGGACGCCGAGGCCGAGGTCATCGAGAAGGCCGGTCTCGCGGAGGCCGAGGCCACGGCGGCCCGGCTCAAGGCCGAGGCGGAGGGCGCGCGGCTCAAGGCGCTCGCGGACGCCGAGGGCACCCAGGCGCAGGCGGCCGCCGACGCGGCGGTCATCGGCGAGAAGCTGAAGGCGGAGGCCGCGGGGCTCACCGAGAAGGCGGCCGCGATGGCGGCGCTGGACGAGGCGTCGCGTACGCACGAGGAGTACCGCCTGCGGCTGGAGGCGGAGAAGGAGATCCGGCTGGCCGGGCTCGACGTGCAGCGGCAGGTCGCCGAGGCGCAGGCGACGGTCCTGGCGACGGGGCTGGAGAACGCCGATATCGACATCGTCGGCGGCGACTCGGTCTTCTTCGACCGGCTGGTCTCCTCGGTCTCGCTCGGCAAGGGCGTGGACGGGTTCGTCCAGAACTCGCAGACCGCGCAGGCGCTGGCCGGGCCGTGGCTGGACGGCTCGTCCTCCTTCACGGACGACCTGACCCGGGTGCTGGGCTCGGTCTCCACGGGCGATGTGCAGAACCTGACGGTGTCGGCGCTGCTGATGCGGCTGATGGGGTCGTCGGGTGCGGCGTCGGGCCAGGTGGAGCAGTTGCTGGCGGCGGCGAAGGAGCTGGGCCTCGCGGACCTGCCGGTCGGGGGCGCCGGCGACGGCCGTACGGGGACGGCGCCGGCGGCGGTGTCGCTGAACGGGTCCGGGGCGAAGGGGTAGGCCGCGGACCGGACGGGCCGGTGGTGCGGGTGCGTCCCACGGGGGTGGGCGCACCCGTCCTCGCCGGTCCGCCGGGGGCGGGTTGCGTCGGCCCGGACGCCGGGGGTGGGGCCACCGGGCCTCGCCCGCCCGCCCGTCCGGGGGCGGGGCCACCGCCCACGGGGTTCCGTCCTCGAACGCCGGACCGGCTGGGATCGTCGGGTCTGACCCGCACAGCAGAGGCGGGCCCATCACGCCGAGGGTTCCGTCCTCGAACGCCGGACGGGCTGGGATCGCCCGGCCCACCCGACCGAACGGCTCGTCCACGTACGCCGGACGGGATGGAATCGCCCGGCCCACCCGACCGAACGGCTCGTCCACGTACGCCGGACCGGCCAAAACCCCCGGGCCGCACGTCACACGCAACACGCAACACGTAGGGAGCCGTACGCATGGACAGCGACACCACCGCGACCGTCGACGCCACCGAGGGCGGGCGGGGCGATGTGGACGCCGGCGCCTACGAGGTGCTGCGGCGGCGGCTCTCCGCCCAGGCCGGCGAGCTCATCCGGCGGGCCGAGGCGCTCAACGCCCGCCGCACCGAGGAGTTCGGCTCGACCGGCCTGAGGCTGCTCGCCACCGAGCAGGTCCGCACCGAGCACGCCGCCGTGCCGCGCGACCTCGTCGCCGTGGGCGGGAAGCTGCTCTTCGGCTTCGAGCGGGGGCCGGGGGCCCGGGGCGAGGCCGACGTCGAGGACGTGCTCCTCGTACGGGACGCCTCCCCGCAGGACGAGGGCCGCGACGGCGTACCGGGCGCGTCCGACGCGTCCGGCGACACGCTCCTCGACGACCCCGCCTTCCGGCGCGAGTTCGCCTCCCTGCACCGCTACTTCCGCGACGCCCGCCTCCTGCGGCTCCGCCGCGTCGACGGCAGGCTGCTCGCCGTGTTCCGTACCGGTGAGAACGCCGAGGACCTGAGGGTCCTGCGCTGGGCGCTGAACGCGGACGGGACGCCCGGGGCGTTCCTCGACGCGCAGGGCGAGCGCGACCACGTCTTCCCGCCGTCGCACGACGTCGAATGGACCGTCGCCGGGCGCGACGCCCACGTCACCGGCCGCCACCCGCACATCGCCGTCGGCAAGAGCGGCGGCCTCTTCGTCGCCACGGTCGGCGGCACCCTGACCGTCAAGACCGCCGACGACACCGAGTCCCCCGACGGGATCTACGAGGAGCCCGTCGACGAGCCGCTCCAGTCGCTGGCCGACGCCGACGTCGAGTACGCGGAGGTCGGGCCGCTGGTGCTGCTGCGCGTGCGGCCGTACAAGGAGACGGCCTGGCGCCACCTCGTCTTCAACTCCCTGCTCTCCACCGTCGAACGGCTCGACGGCATCGGCCCGGCGTGCCACCGGCTCCCCGAGGACCAGGGGATCATCTTCCCCGGCGGCTACTACCTCACCACCGGCACCGCGAAGACCTTCGACACCGCCGAGGACCTGACCGAGCCCGTCTTCGAAGGCGCGGTCCGCTCCCCCAACGGCGAGGACGTCCTGTACGTCTTCCGCTCCCGCGACGGCCTCCGCAGCCTCCTCCTGCCCTACAACCTGATCCGCCAGGAGGTCGCCACCCCGCTCACCGGGCGCGGCCACGCGCTGCTGGACGACGGGACGCTCGTCCTCCTCCGCGACAGCCCGGACGGGCCGGGGCGCGTGCACCAACTCCAGCGCTGGCAGAGCCCGTACGTCTCCGACACCTACGCCGCAGCCCGCCCCGCCGGGACCGGGCCGCTCGCCCGGACCGGCAACGCCGACCTGGTGCGCGGGATCTCCGACTGCCTCGCCCTCGCCCACGGCGTACGGGACATGACGCCGACGACCGCCGTGTACGGGCGGCTCGCCGCCGACTGCGCCCGCGCCCAGGACCGCTACCACTGGCTCGCCGATCCCGAACTGGGCTCGCTCGCCGAGCCGTTGGGTGAGCTGCGGGACACCGCACAGCAGGTGCTCGCCGAGTTCACCGCCGTCCAGGACCTGACCCGGCGGGCCGCCGACGCGCTGGAGGAGACCGCCGAGCGCATCACCGCCCTGGTGCGGCGGGTCCGCGGCGAGGCCCCCGGATCGGCGTCCGCCTGGGTCGAGCGGCTGACCGAACTCCGGCAGGCGCACGGCCACTTGGCGACCATCTCCGAGATGCGGTACGCCGACGCCGAGCGGATCGCGGAGCTGTCGGTCCGGACGGCCGAGGACATCGCGTCCGCCGCCCAGCGGGCCGTGTCCTTCCTCGCACGCGAGGACGCGTTCGACGGCTACCACGAGGAGATCGCCCGGCTCGTCGCGGACGCCGGGGCGCTGGAGACCGTCCGGGACGCCTCCACCGTGACGGACCGGCTGGCCGTGATGACGGAGGGGCTGGCCACCGTCACGGACGTCGTCGCCGGTCTCGACATCGGCGACGCCACCGTGCGCACCTCGATCCTGGAGCGGATCGCGGAGGTGCTGGGCGGGGCGAACCGGGCCCGCGCCACGCTCGACGCGCGCCGTCGCGAGCTGCTGTCGAAGGAGGGGCGGGCCGAGTTCGCCGCCGAGTTCGCGCTGCTCGGGCAGGCGGTGACGGGGGCGCTGGCCGCCGCCGACACACCGGAGGCGTGCGACGACCAACTAGCGCGCCTGCTCCTCCAGTTGGAGAACCTGGAGTCGCGGTTCTCGGAGTTCGACGATTTCCTCGCGGAGCTGGCCGAGCGCCGGACCGAGGTGTACGAGGCGTTCTCGGCGCGCAAGCAGACCCTCCAGGACGAGCGGGCACGCCGGGCCGAGCGGCTGTCCGGGTCGGCCGACCGGGTGCTCGACACGATCGCCCGCCGGGTGGCCGCGCTGGACGACCTCGACGCCGTCCACACCTACTTCGCCTCCGACCCGATGGTCGCCAAGGTCCGCAGGACCGCCGACGACCTGCGCGAACTCGGCGACCCCGTACGGGCGGAGGAGCTGGACGGGCGGCTCAAGGCGGCCCGCCAGGAGGCCGGACGCGCGCTGCGCGACCGCACCGAGCTGTACGCGGACGGCGGGTCCGTGATCAAGCTGGGCCGCCACCGGTTCGCGGTGAACACCCAGCCGTTCGACCTGACGCTCGTCCCCTCCGGAGACCGCGACGGGGCGGGGCAGACCCTCGCCTTCGCGCTGACCGGCACGGACTACCGGGCCCCGGTCACCGACCCGGCGTTCGCGGCGGCCCGCCCGTACTGGGAGCAGCTCCTCCCCTCGGAGAACGCCGCCGTCTACCGCGCCGAGCACCTGGCCGCCCGGCTCCTGGACGAGCACGGGCCAAGCCGCCTGGCCGCCCTGTCCGACGCCGAACTGGCCCGGCTCGTACGGGAATCGGCGGCCGAGGCGTACGACGAGGGGTACACCCGGGGCGTCCACGACGAGGACGCCACCGCGATCCTGGCCGCCCTGCTGCGGCTGCACGCGGCGGCCGGGCTGCTGCGCCACGAGCCCCGGGCACGGGCCGCCGCGCAGCTCTTCTGGGCGTACGGCGTGGACGCGGAGCAGCGCACGGCCTGGCGGCGGCGGGCCGTCTCGCTGGCCCGCGCCCGCGACACCTTCGGCCTGGCCCCGGCGATCGCCGCGCTCCAGGAGGAGTGGGCGGCGGCGGTCGAGTGCGGCCCCGCCGCCGCGGACGGCGCACGGCCCGAGGCCGTCGCCGCGTACCTCTTCGAGGAGCTGACGAGCGGGCCGGCCGGGTTCGTGCGCTCCGGCGCGGTCCGGACGTTCCTCGACGGATTCCACCGGGCGGCCGGGCCGGACGCGTACACGGAGGACCTGGCGGCCTTGGGCGACGACCTGGCCGCCCGCCGCCAGCTCGTGGAGGGCTGGCTCGTCCCGTACGCGGAAACCTCCGGGGCCGGGCTCGACGGCGGCGATCTGGCGGAGGCCGTGGCGGTGGAGCTCTGCCCGGAGCTGGAGCGGTACGCGGGCGACGCGCCGCTCACCGCGCGGCTGGAGGGCCTCCTCGGGGACCACCCGCGCATCGCGGGCGGCGGGGCCCTAACCGTACGGCTGGACGAACTCCTGGCCCGTACCGCCGAGTTCCGCACCGAGACCGTGCCCGGGTTCCGCGCCTACCAGCGGCTGCGCACCTCCCTGGTGAGCGCCGAGCGCGGACGGCTGCGGCTGGACGACCACCGGCCGCGCGTCATGTCGGCGTTCGTCCGCAACCGGCTGCTGGACGAGGTGTACCTGCCGCTCATCGGGGACAGCCTGGCCAAGCAGCTCGGCACCGCCGACGCCGACCGGCGCACCGACTCGCAGGGCATGCTGCTGCTCGTCTCACCTCCCGGCTACGGCAAGACGACGCTGATGGAGTACGTCGCGGACCGGCTCGGGATGGTCCTCGTCAAGGTCAGCGGCCCCAACCTGGGACACGACGTGACCTCCCTCGACCCCGGCCAGGCCCCGAGCGCCACCGCCCGGCAGGAGATCGAGAAGATCAACTTCGCACTGGAGGCGGGCAACAACACGCTGCTCTACCTCGACGACATCCAGCACACCTCGCCCGAACTGCTGCAGAAGTTCATCCCGTTGTGCGACGCCACGCGCCGCATCGAGGGCGTGCGGAACGGCGAGCCGCGCAGTTACGACCTGCGCGGCAAGCGGTTCGCGGTGTGCATGGCGGGCAACCCGTACACCGAGTCCGGCGAGCAGTTCCGCATCCCCGACATGCTCGCCAACCGGGCCGACGTGTGGAACCTGGGCGAGGTGCTGAGCGGGCGCGAGGACGTCTTCGCGCTGAGCTTCGTGGAGAACGCGCTGACCGCCAACCCGGTCCTCGCCCCGCTCGCCGCCCGCTCCCGCGACGACCTGGCGCTGCTGGTGCGCCTGGCGGGCGGCGGCGACCCGGCCGCACGCGCGGAACACCTGGAACACCCGTACTCGGCAGCCGAGTTGGACCGCATCCTGGCCGTGCTGCGCCATCTGCTCACGGCCCGGGACACCGTCCTCGCGGTGAACGCGGCGTACATCGCCTCCGCCGCGCAGACGGACGCCACCCGCACCGAGCCGCCGTTCCGGCTCCAGGGCTCGTACCGCAACATGAACAAGATCGCGGAGCGGATCGTGCCCGTCATGAACGACGAGGAGCTGTCCGCCGTCGTCGACGACCACTACGCGGGCGAGGCCCAGACGCTCACCACGGGCGCCGAGGCGAACCTCCTGAAGCTGGCCGCCTTGCGCGGCTCGCTCACCGCCGAACAGGCCGAGCGGTGGGCGGCGATCACCGCCTCCTACGTCCGCACGCAGGCGCTCGGCGGGCCGGACGGCGATCCGATGACCCGCGCGGTGGCGGCGCTCGGGCTGCTCGCGGACCGGATCGCGGCGGTGGAGACGGCGATCCAGCGCGCGGGGGACCCCCGGCATCTGCTCGCGGGCCCGGCGCACGCGCCGAGTGCGGGGCGGGCGCCGGGGCCGGGCGGGGGGTCGGGCCCGGCCGGGGCCGGGGAGGGTTCTGCGGGGTTCGAGGCCGGTCCTGCCGGGGCCGGCGTGGTCGACAACGGGACGGTTCGGAACCACCATGTGAAGATCAACGACACCCCGCACTGACCGGGAAGACCGAGCCGGGAGGATCACGGCATGCTGGGCTTCGTGCCCCCACTTCCTCAGCAGCCGGGACGTCCGCCATCCAGCGGCCACATGATCGTCTGCGGTGACGACGCCCTGGCCCGCCGCCTCGCCGTGGAGCTGCGCTTCATCTACGGGGAGCGCGTCACGCTGCTCCTGCCGCCGGGCCGGGACGCGGGCGGACCCGAGACGCCGCTGACCCAACCTGGCCGGGCGGCGGCCCTGTTCGGCCGGATGTCGGCGGCGATGAACCGCGCGGGCAACGCCAACGGGGCCGCCGGCAGCGGCGACACCAACGCCGGCGTCGAGGCCGTCCGCATCATGGAGGCCCCCGAACCCTCGGACGACGTCCTGGAGGAGGCGGGCATCGACCGCGCCGCCGCCCTCGCCCTCGTCTACGACGACGACGAGCGCAACATCCGCGCCGCCCTGACCGCCCGCCGCCTCAACCCCCGTCTGCGGCTGGTGATCCGGCTCTACAACCGCAAGCTCGGCCAGCACCTGGAGGAGTTGCTCGACCAGGCGGCGGCCGTCGCCATGCCCGGTATCGACCCGGCGCTGCTGGACGCCTCCACCACCGTCCTGTCCGACGCCGACACCGCCGCCCCGGCCCTCGCCGCCACCGCCCTCACCGGCAGCAGCAAGATCATCCAGGCCGAGGGGCTGCTCCTGCGCGCCGCCGAACGCCCGCCGCCCCGCGCCGGCGAGAACGCCGACCCCGGCCTGTGCACCCTCGCGCTGCTCTCCTCCACCACCAACGACCCGGCGGGCGCGGAGGGTTCGGACAGCAGCGGCGACGAGGCCCCGCTGCTGCTGCCCGACGAGCACACCGTCGCCGCCGCGACCGGCCGGGGCACGGTGGTCCTCGAAGCGATCAGCCGGGCCGACCCGGACCGGCCCGCGACCCGGATGGGCGGCAGGGGCGCCCCGCTCGCCCAGGTCTTCTCGCGGCGGCTGCGCTGGTCGGCCCTCGGCGTCGCGCTCTCCGCGCTGGCCCTGGTGATCGCCTCCCTCCTGACCACGGAGGACACCGCGCTCCACTCGACGTACCTGACGCTGCTCGACATCCTGGGCATGAACGACCCGGCCGAGGACGCTCCCCCGGCCCGCCAGGTCATCCAGATCCTCTCCGGCGTCGCCGGGCTGCTCCTGCTGCCGCTGCTGATCGCCGGTGTCCTGGAAGCGTTCGGCACCCTGCGAACGGCCTCCTCGCTGCGCCGCCCGCCACGCGGTCTTTCGGGGCACGTGGTGCTGCTGGGACTCGGCAAGATCGGCACCCGCGTCCTCGTACGCCTCCGCGAACTCGACATCCCCGTGGTCGTCGTCGAGGAGGACCCCGACGCGCGGGGCATCCCGCTGGCCCGGTCGATGCACGTGCCGACCGTCATCGGCGACGTCACCCAGGAAGGCGTCCTGGAGGCGGCCAAGATCCGCCGCGCCCACGCCCTCCTCGCGCTGACCAGCATCGACACGACGAACCTGGAAGCGACGCTGTACGCCCGCTCGGTGAAGCCGGACCTGAGGGTGGCGCTGCGGCTGTACGACGACGAGTTCGCCACCGCCGTCTACCGCACCCTGCGCACCGCGCACCCCCAGGCCCTGACCCGCTCCCGCTCGGTCTCCCACCTCGCCGCGCCGGCGTTCGCGGTCGCCATGATGGGCCGGCAGATCCTCGGCGCGGTCCCGGTCGAGCGCAAGGTGATGCTGTTCGCCGCCCTGGAGGTGGCGGGGCACCCGCAGTTGGAGGGCCACACGGTCGAGCAGGCGTTCCGGTCCGGGGCGTGGCGCGTCCTGGCCATCGACACCACCCCGCCCGCCGACCGCAACCCCGACCTCGCCGCCCTCCCGCCGTACGCCCCGGAGGGCGGCGGCGACACGGTGCCGCCGCCCTCCGGCCTGGTCTGGGACCTGCACCCCGGGTACGTCCTGCGCGCCCAGGACCGCGTGGTGATCGCCGCCACCCGCCGGGGCCTCGCGGAGCTGCTGCGCCGCCAGCGGTCGGCGGCTTCGCGGCGGTAGCGGGGGCGGTAGGGGGCGGGCGGCGGCCGGGGTAGGCGGGGTGCCGTTCCCGACCGGGGCGGGTGCGCGGCTGCCGGCCGGGCGGGTGTGCGGCTCCCGGGTGGGCGGGCGTGCGTTCCCGGGTGGGCGGGGCTCGGCTGCCGACCCGCCGGTCGTGCCGCTACCGGAAGGCGCCCATGGCCTCCCGCACCTCGTCCAGCGTGGCCTCCGCCAGGGCATTGGCCCGCTCGTTGCCCGCGCGGAGCACTGACCGTACGTACGCCAGGTCCTTCGCGTACTCCGCCCGGCGGGCGCGGAACGGGGCCAGGTGGCCGTTGACCGCGTCGGTCACCGTCCGCTTGAGCGCGGCCGCCCCGCCGCCGCCGATCTCCGCCGCGACCTCGTACGGGTCCCGGTCCAGGCAGAGGGAGGCCAGCAGCACCAGGGAGGAGACGTTGGGGCGGGCGTCCGGGTCGTAGGTGATGTGCCGGTCGGCGTCCGTGGTCGCGCCCTTGACGAGGCGGGCGGTCTCGTCGGCGGTGGCGGAGAGCGGGATGGAGTTGGCGCGGCTCTTGCTCATCTTCGTACCGTCCGTGCCGAGGAGCAGGGGCGCGGCGGAGAGCATGATGTCCGGTTCCGGGAAGACCCGGCCGTACCGCTCGTTGAAGCGGCGGGCGATCGTCCGGGTGACCTCCAGGTGGGGCGCCTGGTCCCGGCCGACCGGCACCACGTTGCCCTTGCAGGCCAGGATGTCGGCGGCCTGGTGGACCGGGTAGGTGAGCATCAGCCCGCTGACCGTCGACTGCCTGGAGTGCGCGATCTCGTCCTTGACGGTGGGGTTGCGGTTCAGCTCCGCGACGGAGACGAGGCTGAGGAAGGGCAGCATGAGCTGGTTGAGCGCGGGGACGGCGCTGTGGCAGAAGACGGTGGAGCGGGCGGGGTCGAGGCCGAGGGCCAGGTAGTCCAGGAGGAGTCCGTCGGTGTACTCCCCGAGCCGATCGGCCGTGTCCCGGTCGGTGATGACCTGGTAGTCGGGGATGAGGACGATGACGTCCACGCCGAGGTCCTGGAGGCGGACCCGGTTGAGCAGGGAGCCGAAGTAGTGGCCGAGGTGGAGGGGGCCGGTGGGGCGGTCGCCGGTGAGGACCCGGAAGGCGGCGGGGTCCTCGGCGATGCGGCGCTCCAGGTCGGCGGTGCTGCCGGGGCCGGTGGCCCCCGCGGTGGCGGGGTCGGTGGCCGCTGCGGCCTCGGCGTGGACGGGTTCGGTGGTCACGGCGGTGGTGGTCACTGCGGTGGTGGTCATGTGGTCGGTGCCTCTCCTCGCGTGAGTGATACGTGAGGGACGGCCCCGCCGGTGAGCGCCGGTCGCGCTCCGTCTCCGTGTCCGCCGCGCCGTACGAGGGCAGCGAAAAGGGCCGTCCGTGTCGAACGGCCCTGGTTCCGTGCAGATGCTGTGGCCGCTCCTATGAGGAGCGCCACCAGTTTCGGCACGGGATGGAGGTCATGGGCCCAGTGTACGGGCCACGGGCCCGGCGCGGGAGTGACTTCCGGCCGGCTTGGGGGTCGGGCTCGGCTTCGGGCTCGACTCGACCTCGGCCCCGGGCTTCGGGCTCGACTCGGCCTTGCCCTCGGGCTTCGGGCTCGACTCGGCGCGGCTTCGGGCTTCGGGCTCGGCCGACAGCTCGCCGACTGCGTGCTCGGCGCGAAACCCGCTCCTCCTCCAGGCCCCGAGATCGCCGCGGAACGTGCCCGGGAAGCGGTCCTGGCCGCGCGAACAGGACAACGCGAACAGGACAACAGGACAAGGGCCGCCCCGTGGAATAGGACGGAAGGGGGTCCCGTTGTAGGGTGTAGTTCAATGTTCAACCAAAGCGGCCGAGGCTTCCGGAGACGGAACCCTGACCTCCGGCCGGGACTCAGGAAGGCGGACGCCATGCAGTTCGGGATCTTCACCGTCGGGGACGTCACGACCGACCCGACCACCGGCCGGACCCCCACCGAGAACGAGCGGATCAAGGCGACCCTGGCCATCGCGCAGAAGGCCGAGGAGGTCGGCCTGGACGTCTTCGCGACCGGCGAGCACCACAACCCGCCGTTCGTCCCGTCCTCCCCGACGACGACGCTCGGCTACATCGCCGCCCGCACCGAGAACCTCATCCTCTCCACCTCCACCACCCTGATCACCACCAACGACCCGGTGAAGATCGCCGAGGACTACGCCACGCTCCAGCACCTCGCGGACGGCCGCGTCGACCTGATGATGGGCCGGGGCAACACCGGACCGGTCTACCCCTGGTTCGGCAAGGACATCCGCCAGGGCATCCCGATGGCCATCGAGAACTACGCCCTCCTTCACAGGCTGTGGCGCGAGGACGTCGTCGACTGGGAGGGCAAGTTCCGCACGCCGCTCCAGTCCTTCACCGCCACCCCGCGCCCGCTCGACGGCGTGCCGCCGTTCGTCTGGCACGGCTCCATCCGCTCCCCGGAGATCGCCGAGCAGGCCGCGTACTACGGCGACGGCTTCTTCCACAACAACATCTTCTGGCCCATGGAGCACACGAAGAAGATGGTCGACCTCTACCGGCGCCGCTACGCCCACTACGGCCACGGCACCGCCGACCAGGCCATCGTCGGACTCGGCGGCCAGGTGTTCATGCGGAAGAACTCGCAGGACGCGGTACGGGAGTTCCGCCCGTACTTCGACAACGCGCCGGTCTACGGCCACGGCCCGTCCCTGGAGGACTTCACCCGCGAGACCCCGCTGACCGTGGGCTCCCCGCAGGAGGTCATCGAGCGGACGCTGACGTTCCGGGACGCGGTGGGCGACTACCAGCGCCAGTTGTTCCTGATGGACCACGCGGGGCTCCCGCTGAAGACGGTCCTGGAACAGCTCGACATCCTCGGCGAGGAGGTCGTCCCGGTGCTGCGCAAGGAGTTCGCCAACCTGCGGCCGGCCGGTGTGCCGGAGTCCGCGCCCGTCCACCCGGCGGTCGCCGCCGCCCGAGCCTCCGGAAAGGAGAGCTGACCCCATGTTCGCCACCACACCGCTGCGCGTCGTCGCCGTATCGGCCGGGCTGAGCCAGCCGTCCTCCACCCGGCTGCTGGCCGACCGGCTGGCCGCCGCCACCCGTGAACGCCTCACGGCCGACCAGGACCGGAGCGTCGACGTCAGGGTCATCGAGCTGCGCGACCTCGCCGTGGACATCGCGAACCACCTGGTCAGCGGGTTCCCGCCGGCCGGACTGCGCGAGGCGATCGACGCGGTGACGGAGGCGGACGGGCTGATCGCCGTGACGCCCGTGTTCACCGCCTCGTACAGCGGACTGTTCAAGTCGTTCTTCGACCTGATCGACAACACGGCGCTGACCGGCAAGCCCGTCGTGATCGCCGCGACGGGCGGCACGGCCCGGCACTCCCTGGTGCTGGAACACGCGATGCGCCCGCTCTTCGCCTATCTGCGGGCCGTCACCCTGCCCACCTCCGTCTACGCGGCGTCGGAGGACTGGGGGTCGTCGGGCGACGAGTACACCGAGGGCCTGCCGTCCCGCATCCGGCGCGCGGGCGGCGAGCTGGCCTCCGCGATCCTGGGCCGCGCGGTCTCCGGGGCCTCGCGCGCCCCCGGCCTGGACGACGGAGAGGACGCGGTCGTCCCGTTCGAGCAGCAGCTCGCCGCCCTGCGGCAGGGCTGAGGCTGCCGGGGGGGCGGGCCTCGGCCGCACGGGGGCGGAACTGCCGGGCCCTCGGCCGCACGGGGCGGGACTGCCGGGCCCTCGTCCGCACGGGGCGGGGTGCGAGGCGTGCGTACCGGGCGGGAGCGAGGCCCGCACGGCCGGGCACAGGTGGGGCCCGCATTGTTGGGCGTGAGTGGGGGCGGACGGGGTGACCCGCCCCCACTTGTCCGATTTGACTACAGTGAGATCGAACGCTGTACCGAGCGGGACCGCACAGGACCGAGCTGGAGGCAGATATGGGCAGGATCGTTGTGGGCGTCGACGGGTCCGACGCGTCGATCAAGGCGCTGCACTGGGCCGTACGCCAGGCCGAGCTGACCGGCGCCACGGTGGAGGCCGTGAACAGCTGGGAGTACCCCGCCACCAGCTGGGCCTCGATGATGCCGGGCATGCCGGAGGACTTCGACCCGCAGGCCCTGGCCACCGTCTCGCTCAACGAGGCGCTGGAGGAGGCCCTCGGCGCCGAGGGGGCCGCCGCGGTCCACAAGATCGTGGTGATCGGCAACCCGGCCCAGGCCCTGCTGGACCGCGCCCAGGGAGCCGACCTGCTCGTCGTGGGAGCCCGCGGCCACACCGGCCTGAAGGCCACCCTCCTCGGCTCGGTCAGCCTCCACGTCACCCAGCACGCACCGTGCCCGGTGACGGTCGTACGCGACTGACGCGGGGGCCGGCGCGCGGCTGACGGGGACGCTCGTGCGCGGTTGGCGCGGGGGCTCTTGAGCGGGGGTCGGTTCGCGGCTGACGCAGGGGCTCTTGAGCGGGGGCGTGCACGGGGGCTCTTGCGCGGCTGGCGTCGGGGCGTTGGGGGCTCGGGTCGGCACGCGGCCGGCGCGGAGGCTCTTGCGCGGCTGGCGTCGGGTCGGCACGCGGCCGGCGTCGGGTCGGCACGCGGCCGGCGTCGGGTCGGCACGCGGCTGGGGCTGGGCTGGGCTGGGCCGGTGCTGAGGCCGAGCGGTGCGCCGAGCGCCCGCGCGGCCGGGACGCGGACCGGGTCGGCCGGGCCGGGCGCCCGCTCCCGCCGGGCCGGCCGCCCTCGCGGCGGGAGAAACGGGAGGCCCGTTGTCAGTGGGGACTCCTATCGTGGGGCCATGACCCCTGCTCTCTTCGGGCGCGACCACCCCGCAGGCGTCCTCCGCTCGGAGATCGGCCGGGCGACGGACAGCCACGGCGGTCTCGTGCTGGTCACCGGAGAGGCCGGGATCGGCAAGAGCACGCTCGTGACGGACGCCGCGCACGAGGCCCGGCGGCGCGGCGCGCTGGTGGTCGGCGGTTCCTGCTGGGACTCCGACAACACCCCCGGGTACTGGCCCTGGGTCCAGATCCTGCGCGGCCTGCGCCGCTCGGCCACGGCGGCGGAGTGGGCGGCGGCCCAAGAGGCGTCGGACGGCCGGCTCGCGGCGCTGCTCGGCGACCCGGTCCGGGCCGCGTCGGGCGGTGTGGAAGTCCCGGGCCTCGGCGCGCTGCCGCCACCGGGCTCCGGCGAGGCCCCGGGGACGACGGCCAGGATGCAGGGAGCACCGCCGTCGTCAGGGCCTCCTGAGCCATCGGGACCGCCGGGCTCGTCCGACTCCCCCGGCCCCTCCGTTTCTTCCGGCTCCCCCGGCACCCCGGGCACGTCCGGCCCGCCCGCCCCCTCCGGTTCGTCCGGCTCCCCCGGGTCCCCCGGAACTTCGAGCTCTCCGGGGCCTCCCGGCTCCCCCGGCGGCGGTCCCGTCGACGGCGCCGACGCCTTCGGCCTGTTCGACGCGGTGACCACGGCCCTCGTCACCCTCTCCCAGAGCCGCCCCCTGGTGGTCGTCCTCGACGATCTGCACAGCGCCGACCCGTCCTCCCTCCGCCTGCTCGAATTCGTCGCCCAGCACGCCTGGTTCGAGCGGCTGCTGCTGATCGGCACCTACCGGGACGTCGAGGTGGAGGGCACCGGACACCCGCTCCAGCCGTTGATCCTGCCGCTGGTCTCGCGCGCCACCGCGACGCTCACCCTGACCGGGCTCGGCCGGGACGAGGTGGGCGCGCTGATGGCGGTGACGACGGGCCGCGAGCCCGCCCCGGAGCTGGTCGACGAAGTCCACCGGCGCACCGGCGGCAACCCCTTCTTCGTCGAGCAGACCGCCCGGCTCTGGCACAGCGGCTCCCCGGTCTCCACCATCCCGCCGGGCGTGCGCGAAGCGGTCCGGCAGCGGCTCGCCCTGCTGCCCGATCCGGTCGTCGCCCTGCTGACCAGCGCCGCCCTGCTCGGCCGCGAGTTCCGTCGCCAGGTCCTGGCCGTGGTCCACGGCGCGCCGGTCCCGCACGTGGACCGGCTGCTGGAGTCGGCCGTCGTGGCCCGCGTCCTCGTCCCCCGGCCCACCGGACAGTTCGCCTTCGCCCACGACCTGCTGCGCGAGACGCTGTACGCCTCGCTGGACGTCGCCGAGGTCCGTGACCGCCACGCCGCCGCCGTACGGGCCCTGGACGCGCACGGCGGCCTCGGCGACGCGCTGCGGCCCGGCGCCCTCGCCCGGCACGCCCACCTCGCCGGCGGGGCGCTGGAGCCCGGCCGGCGGATCGACCTGCTGCTGGAGGCCGCCCGCGACGCCTCGGGACGCCTGGCCGATGAAGAGGCCATCGGCCACTACCGCCGCGCCCTCGCCATCGCCTCCGGCACCCCCGACGCCCCCGAGGGCTCGGGGCGGGAACCGGACCTGCGGCGGTCCGCGCTCATCGGCCTCGACCTCGCCGGGCAGCTCCGGCACGTGGGGGAGCGGGCCGAGGCGCGACGGCTGCTGGACCAGGTGGTCGCCCGTGCGCGGGAGCTGGACGAACCGGAGCTGCTGGCCCGGGTGGCGATCACCCTCTACCGCGACGGGTTCCTGAGCGACCACGACGCGTCCACGAAGGACCTCCTCGGCGAGGCGCACCGCGGGATCACCGGCAAGGAGGGACAGGACGGGCTCTCCGACGACCGACTCGCCCAGGAGCTGACCATCCACATCATGGCGGTGGCCCGGCGCGGCTCGGACGACGAGGCGCTCGCGTTCTCGCTCTGGGCCCGCCACGACTCCGTCTGGGGCATCGGATCGGCCGTCGAGCGGCTCGCCCTGACCGACGAACTGACCGTCGTCGGGCGGCGCACCGGCCACCAGGACATGGAGCTGCACGCGGCGGCCATGCGCTGGGTTGCGCTCCTGGAGCTGGGTGATCCGGCCTTTCTCGACCAGTACCGGACGTTCGCCCGGCTGGCCGAGCTGACCGAACTGCCCTGGTTCGCACTGGGGGCAGCCGTCGACGCCGGCCTGATCGCCTCCCTCCAGGGCCGGTTCGCGGAGGCGACCGCCGCGCTGGAGGACGACGCGCTCTCCCTGGAGGGCTGCGACCGTGCGACGTTCGGCTTCATGGGGCACCACCTGCACTGGGCGCTGCACCTGCTCCGGGGGCACTTCGCCGAGGCCGAGGAGGTGCTGCGCGGACTGCGCGGCTCCGGATACCCCTGCCCCGGGCTGCTGGAGGCGGTCACCGCGGTGGAGCAGGGTGACGCGGCGCCCGCGCTCCGGCTGATCGCCGAACACGCGGACCGCCCCGCCCCGTACCCCCGGGCGTACCTGCCGCTGTGGCTCCGGCTCTTGGCCCAGACGGCCGCGCTCACGGGAGACCCGCGGCTCATCGCCCGCGCGGAGGACGAGCTGACGCCCTACACGGGCCAGTGGATCGTCTCGCTCTCCGGGTGCGACATCAGCGGGCCCGTCGACCTGTGGCTCGGGATGCTCGCCGCCGCGCGCGACGACCGGGACGCGGCGGCGGCGGCGCTCATCGAGGCCGCCGCCTCGTCGGACCGCCTCGGCGCCCGCCCCTGGGCCGTACGCTCCCGCCTGCACCTGGCTCAGGTCCTGCTGGCCCGTGGCGGCGCGGACGACGAGGCGCGTCGGCTGCTCCACGACGTGGCGCGGGAGGCGGGCGAACTGGCCCTGGACCACTGGGCGTCCGGGGCCGCCGCCGCTCTCCGCACCGCCTCCGCCCCCGCGTCTGCCGGGCCCCCGCAGGACAGAGCCGAGAACCGGGCCGCGGACCGGACCGACGACCGGCCCACCGAACCCACCGACTCCACCGAGCCCGCTAAGTCCACCAGGCCCACCGAGCCCACCGAGTCCGTCACGCCCGCCGCGCACGCCGAGTTCCGGCGGAACGGGCCGGTCTGGCAGCTCGGTTGGGGCGGTGTGACCGTACACGTCCCGGACGCCAAGGGCCTGCGCGACCTGCACAGCCTGCTGGGACTGCCCGACACCGACGTCCCGGCCGTCCGGCTCCTCGCACCGGAGGGCGGCGAGCTCGTCCTCGCCGCCGGACAGCTCGGCGGCGACCCGGTGCTCGACGACGAGGCCAAGCGCCGCTACAAGCAGCACCTGGACCGCCTGGACGCGGCGATGGACCGCGCCGCGGCCCGGGACGACGCCCGGCAGGTGGAGGCGTACGGCCGCGAGCGCCAAGCGCTCCTGGACGAACTACGCACCGCGGCCGGGCTCGGCGGCCGGGCCCGCCGCCTGGGCGACCAGACCGAGCGCGCCCGCAAGACGGTCACCGCCCGGATCCGCGACACCCTGCGCAAGCTGGACCCCCTGCACCCCGCGCTGGCGGCCCACCTGAGGGCATCCGTGACCACGGGCACCACCTGCGCCTACCGCCCCGACCCCACCCCCGACTGGCAGCTCTGACCCCTGCCGCCCGGGGCCGCCCACCACCCCGGGGGCCACCACTCCGCAGCCCTGCCGCCCCCGGGGTCCCACTGCCCGGCCACCCGCCGCAAGGCGCCCGCCGGGCCCCGCCGCCACGCTCTACGCCTCGGCGGCCACGCCCTCGGCGCTCACGTGCCCCGGGGCCGCATCGGCGACGACCACATCCGCGACGACACAGGCCACGTTGTCGGGTCCGCCGGCCTCGTGGGCCAGGCCGACCAAGCGGCGCACGGCATCCTCCGGCGTCTCCGCCGCGATGACCGCCTCCCGCAGCCCCGCCTCGTCCACCACCGCCGACAGTCCGTCCGAGCAGAGCAGATAGCGGTCCCCGGCCCGCACCTCCCGCAAGCGGATGTCGGGCCGCGCCGCCACCGCCGTCGGGGCCGACCGGCCCGCGCCGACCAACGCCTTCAGCAACAGCGCCCGCTCCGGGTGGGAAGCGGCCTCCTCCGGGCTCAGCGAACCGTCGTCGATCATCGCCTGCACCAGGCTGTGGTCGTGCGTGATCCGGTACAGCCCACCACCACGCAGCAGATAGGCCCGCGAGTCCCCGATGTGCACGAGCCCGAGCCGAGAACCGGTCCACAGCATCGCGGTGAGCGTCGTCCCCGAACCGTCCGGAGCCGCACCGGGCGCGACCGCCTCCCGGACCGCTCGGGACACCGAATCCGCCGTGTCCTCCAGAGTGTTCAGCAGATCCGCCGCGGACAGCCCGCTCTCGCCCACACCCCGCGCGGACGGCTTGAACGCCTCGATCGCCGCCACGCTCGCCTCGGCTCCGCGCTCCCCGAAACCGTCGGCCACCGCCAACAGCCGGGGCCCCGCGAACGCCGCGTCCTGGTTCTCCGTACGCACCGCCCCCGTGTCCGTCAGCGCGGCGCACCGGATCACCAGCGGCACCGCCCCCGGACCTCCCGACGCCGCCCCGGGGCGGACCGCCCCACTCCGCCCACCGGGCGACCCGGGCCGACCCGCCGTACCGCCCGTGCCCCTCACCCCTCCCGGCACCCCCCGCCCGCCGGTGCTCCCCGTACCGTCCGATATCGCCGCCATGGCCCTTCCCTCCGCTGCCAGATGGCCGACGAGGTACATCGCCAGATCGCGCCGGGCCGCCGTCTCGGCCTCCACCCGCGCCCAGTAGGCCCGGATCTCCACGGCCGCCGCGCCAGCGTCGAGCGCCACGACCCGGGCGATCCGGCTCAGCGGCATCCCGATCCTGCGCAGCCACGCCACCAGCCGGGCCCGCTCCGCCTGCGCCGGGTCGTAGTACCGGTAGCCGTTCACCGGGTCGACCAGGGCGGGCCGGAGCAACCCCAGCTCGTCGTAGCGCCGGAGCGCCTTCGCGGAGAGCCGCGACAGCCGGGAGAACTCCCCGATCGTCACCAGCTCCCCGCTCGCGGCGCCCACCGCACGGCCTTCGCGCTCCACCCCGTACCTCCTCGCACCGGGCGTCGTCCGCCCGGCCCCACCGATGCTGGGGCTTCCCCCGCGGGGAAGGTCAAGGATGCCGGGACGCGCGCGCTCGCCTCCGAGGGGCCACGGCGGCGGCCCGGGGTCACTTCCGGTTGTACAGCCGCATCGTCACCACCCCGAACACCACCAGGAACACTCCCGCCCATCCCAGCGTCCAGGCGATGTCGGCGGCCGGCCACTCGCCCGCCATCAACTCACGCACCGCCGTGGCGAGGTGGGTGACCGGGCTGTTGTTCACGAACGCCTGCAACCAGCCCGGCATCGTCTTCGGATCGACGAAGACGTTGCTGAGGAAGGTCAGCGGGAAGATCACCATCATGCTGACGCCCATCACCGACTTCTCGGAGCGCAGCATCAGCCCGAACATCGTCCAGATCCAGGAGAACGCGAACGAGAAGACGACCAGCAGCGCGATACCGGCCAGCACCCCCAGGACGCCGCCGTCCGGACGGAACCCGATGATCATGCCGACGGTGAGCATCACGAACGACGCCAGCAGATAGCGCAGGACGTCACCGAGCAGATAGCCGACCATCGGAGCGGGCCGCCAGATCGGCAGCGTGCGGAACCGGTCGAAGACACCCTTGGCGATGTCCGTGTTCACCGCGACACCCGTGTACATCGTGATCATCACGACGCTCATCACCATGATGCCGGGCAGCAGGAACTGGATGTACTCCTCCGTGGAGCCGGCCAGCGCCCCTCCGAAGAGGTACGTGTACATCAGGACCAGCATGATCGGGAACGCCGTCACATCGAAGAGCTGCTCCGGCACGTGCTTGATCTTCAGCATGGCGCGCCACCCGAAGGTCAGCGACGCCGACAGCGCGCTGGGCCGCGGCGGGCGATCCTGTCCCACCAGCAGCGCCGAGAGGCGCTCCCGGTCGGGCTCGGCAAGCACGACGTCCTCAAGGTCCGTCCTGTCGGTCGCGGTGCTCATGCCGCCACTCCCTTCTTGTCCGTGAGGGCGAGGAAGACCTCGTCGAGGCTGGGCTGTCCCAGGGAGAAGTTGTCGACCGTGATGCCGCAGCGCGCCAGCTCGGCCAGCGCGCGCCCGGCCTGCTCCGCCGCACCTCGGTCGCTGCTCTGCCCCTCCATCCGGGCGGTCAGCGCCACGGGATCCGCCTCCGTCTGGACGTCGGTGTTCAGCGCGAGCGCCAGCACCTTCTGGGCCTCGGCACGCTGCCCGGCTTCCCGCAGCCGAACGTGGACGGTCCCGGCTCCCACCGACGCCTTGAGCTCGCCCTTGGTCCCCTCGGCGATCACCCTGCCGTGGTCGATCACGGCGATACGGGAGGCCAGTTGGTCGGCCTCGTCCAGATACTGGGTGGTCAGCAGGACCGTGGTGCCGTGCGCGACGACCGCCCGCACGATGTCCCACACCTGGTTGCGGCTGCGGGGGTCCAGCCCGGTGGTCGGCTCGTCCAGGAACAGCACGTCCGGGGTGTTCAGGATGGACGCGGCGATGTCGATGCGCCGCCGCATGCCTCCCGAGTAGTTCTTCACCTGCCGCCCCGCCGCGTCACTCAGCCCGAACCCGTCGAGCAGCTGGTCGGCCCGGTCGCGGGCCGCCGGCTTGGAGTGCCCGAGCAGCCGGCCGAGCAGGATCAGGTTCTCCGAGCCGGTCAGGTCCTCGTCCACCGAGGCGTACTGCCCGGTCAGACTGACCCGGCTGCGGACCGCGTCGGCGTCCTTCACGACGTCCTTGCCGAACACGCGGGCCGTGCCCCCGTCGGGGCGCAGCAGGGTGGCGAGCATCCGTACGGCGGTGGTCTTCCCGGCCCCGTTGGGTCCGAGGACCCCGTAGACGGTGCCGGTGGGGACGGCGAGGTCGATGCCGTCCACCGCGCGGTTCTCACCGAAGACCTTCACCAGCCCCGTGGTCTCGATGGCCAGTTCTGTGCTCATGTTCCCTTCCTCGTGGATCGTCGTCGTCAGGCCCGGTGGGCCGTCGTCGGGGGTCGGTGCCACGGAACCCGTGGCTGCTGCCGGAGGCTCATGACACGTACGGGCGGACGGCGCGTGCCTCCCGCAGGGCGCGGCCCCACCAGCCGAGCTGGTCGAGCATGACGCGCACGGACCGGTCGCGCCGGGTGCCGGCGGGGCCCGAGGGGTCTTTCTCCAGCGGCTGCTGGAGGAAGTCGAGCGCGACCCCGTTCCTCAGGGTCACCGTGTGCAGCTCGGTGAAGACCGAGCGGAGCTGCTCGACCGCGTACAGACCGGCGGAACCGTGCCCGTAGCTCACGAAGGCGACCGGCTTGGTCTGCCACTCCTCGTAGGCGAAGTCGATGGCCTGCTTGAGCGAGGCGGGGAACGAGCGGTTGTACTCCGGGGTGACCACGACGAACGCCTCGGCCCGGGCGATCTCCTCGGTGAACTCGGTCATCTCCCCGGTCGCCCGCCCCGGGTAGTGCACGGGGAAGTCGAAGTCCGCCAGGTCCAGCACGGCGAGGTCCAGTTCGCTCCTCTCCCGCGCCCGCTCCATGAACCAGCGGCCGACCGCGTCGCCGATCCGGCCTTCGCGGGTGCTGCCGATGATCACCGCGACGCGCAGCGGATCGCTCCCGGCTTCCTGTGCCTGTCGCGCGGGCGGGGGGCCGCTTTCACCGGCCGCCCCCGCGTCCTCCGCCTCGCCCGTCGCCATCGCCCGCTCCTCCTCCCGTTCCCTGCGGCTTCCCCGGCCCCCGTCCGGGCCGGGTCCGCTCCCTCACCTCTGGGGCGCCAGACGCGAGCGCGCGGCCGCCAGATCGAATCTGGCGGCCGCGCGGGCGGTCGGGGACGCACGGGAGGCCGTTCCGGAGCCGGGCCTCGGCGGGCAGCCGTGCCCTCAGGTCTCCCGGGCGTAGAAGGCGTAGTACGAGACGCAGAGGACGCCGACCCCGACCGCCAGGCCGAGCGCGGTCGACCGCAGCACGCTCGTATCGGTGAGGCTCACCAGGAAGCCGATCGCGGACGCGGTCAGCGCGCCGTACGCGGCCGCCCGCAGTTCGCGCGGCAGGGAGTGCTGGATCCGGCCCAGCGCGAAGCAGAGGGCCGCCAGAGCGACCCCGGAGACGAGCCCGAGCAGGACCTGTCCGCCGGTACTGGGGCCACCGTCGCGACGGATGAACGCCGCGTAGAACCCGTAGATCACGCCGAGCACCAGAGGCAGCGTCCAGGCGAGCCGTCCGTGGTGGCGGGCCCGCGCGTGGGCACCGCCCCCTCTCCTGCCGGGCATGGCTGCGTGTGTGACCATCGCGGACCGCTCCTTCCGTCGCCCCCCGTCGCGCGCCCCCGCTCCTCCCAGAGCACACCCGACCGCGCCGCCCGGCAACTCGAACGGCGTACGGCCCGGAGCGGCCGGGCCGTCCACGGGATTCCCTGGAGGGGTGCGGACCTCTCCCCCGACCCCCTCGAAGACGCCGGCCGACCCGTCACGCTCGGCGGTCTCGGCGGCTCTCTCAACGGTCCTCCTCGTCCTGCTCGCGCTCCTGGTGCCGCTGAGCGCGCTCTCCGCCTGGGTGGATCTGGAGATCGACGACACCGACCGGTACGTGGCCGCCGTCTCCCCGCTCTCCTCCGACCCGGCGGTGCGCTCAACCGTGGCGGACCTGGTCACCGAGGAGGCCATGCGGCAGATCGACCTCGGACCGCTCCAGGACACGGCCCGGGAGTTCCTGCACCGGACCGTGTCGTCGTTCACCACCACCGACGCCTTCCGCAACGCCTGGGACACCGCGAACCGGGCCGCCCACGAGGCGGTGGCGGCCTCCCTGGACGGCGACAGCGGCGAGCCCGTGAAAATCGATCTGGCCCCCGTGATCGACCAGGTCAAGAAGGACCTCGTCCGGGACGGAGTGCCGTTCGCGGACCAGATCCCGGTCGAGCGGACGGAGATCACCGTGCTCGGCCCGGACCAGGCCGACGACTTCAGGAGCTCGTTCCGCTGGCTCCGCTACTGCAGCATCTGGCCCGCCGTCGCCACGCTGGTGTTCCTCGTCCTGGTGGTGGGCATCGCGACCGTACGGCGGGGGCTGCGGGGCGGGCTGTGGGTCACGGCGGTCGTCGGCGCCGGGTTCGTGCTCGGGGCGATCGTGTTGCGGATCCTGGTCGCGCTCGGCCGCGACCGGGCGCTGGACGAGGTGCCCGCGGGCGACCGGGACGCCGCGGCCGCGGTCGTCGACGCTCTGACGGCCTCGCTGCGGACCACGGTGTGGGTGGTACTGGCAGTCGGCGCGGCGCTGTTCGTGGGTGCGGTGCTGGCCCGGCTGCTCCTGCGGAGAAGGTCCCGGGCCGACATGCGGTGAGGCGACGCCCGGGTGAGCGGACCCCGCGTCCGCCCTTCGGCGGCGGCGTTCACCACATGGTCCGCAGGCAGCGCCCGTCAACGGCCTCGGGACCCTCGTTTCACGTGAAACACCGGCGGACGAGGCACGACGCCCCCGGGCGGACCGCTCCCGGCCTGCGCGCGGCGGCTCAGGCCGTCGGCGGGCGCCCCTGCAGGCGCTCCATCTCCCGGCGGTCCCGCTTGGTCGGGCGGCCCGCGCCCCGGTCCCGTACAGGCACTTGGATCGCCATCTCGCGGGGCGGCGGGGGCGGGCTGTTGTCGACGAAGCACTCCACGGCGACCGGCGGCCCGACCCGCTTCTTCACGATCTTCGAGACGACGACCACTCGGTCCCGCCCCGCGTGCCGGAGCCGCACCTCGTCGCCGACGCGTACGGCCTGAGCGGGCTTTGCCCGGTCGCCACCGACCTTCACGTGCCCCGCCCGGCAGGCGGCGGCCGCCTGGGCACGGGTCTTCGTCAGCCGGACCGACCAGATCCACACGTCGACCCGGACGCTTCCTTCCGCCTGCGGCGCGTCACCGGAAACCATGGGTCCGACTGTAGTGCGCGGAGAGCGGCGGGCGGGAGGCGATCATCCTGCCTCCCGCCGGGCCGCGCCCGTCCTCACACGCCGATGTCGCGCCCGTCCTTGCGCCAGACGGCGACGACGGCGGGGCGGACGATCTTGCCCGGCCCGTCGGGCCAGACGCTCGCCGGCTTCTCCACGGAGGCCCCGTCGATCTCACCCGGGTGCTGGACCGCGACCAGGACGCGGCGGTCCTGGATGACCGGGCCACAGGTCTCGGCCCCGGTCGGAACGGTGAGGAACTGCTTCAGTTCACCGCGCCGGTCACCGTGCGTCGCCACTCCGAACAGGCCGTCGTGCGAGCCGAGCGCGTTGCCGTCCGTGGAGATCCACAGATTGCCGTGGGCGTCGAACGCCACGTTGTCCGGGCAGGAGATGGGGCTGACGCTCTCCTTCGGGAACCCGGCGAAGTACGTCGCCGGGTCCTCCGGGTCGCCCGCCACGAGGAACAGCCGCCAGGCGAAGCCGTCGCTCGTCGGGTCGTCCCAGTTCTCCGCGAGCTCCAGAACCTGCCCGTGCTTGTTGCTGTTGCGCGGGTTCGCCTCGTCCACGCCGGGCTTGCCCGCCTTGCCGCGGTCCGAGTTGTTGGTGAGCGCCACATAGACCCGGCCGGTGCGCGGCGAGGGCTCGACGTCCTCGGGACGGTCCATCTTGGTCGCACCGACCTTGTCACCGGCGAGACGCGTGTAGACGTACACCTCCTCGGCGGTCATGCCGGGCACGTGCGAGGTGGTGCCGGTGGCCAGCGGGATCCACACGCCGCTGCCGTCGAACTCCCCGTCGTTGGGGAGCTTTCCGGAACCGTCGATCTCGTTGACCGGCGAGTCGCCCGTCAACTTGGCGACGTACAGCGTCCCCTCGTCCAGCAGGGTGAGGTTGTGCTCGCGGGCGGCCCGCGAGTTCCCCTTCTTCATCCGCTTGCTGGAGACGAACTTGTAGAGGTAGTCGAACTTCTCGTCGTCGCCCATGTAGACGACCGGGCGGCCGTCCGAGGTGAGCCGGGGCTGCGCGGCCTCGTGCTTGAACCGGCCCAGCGCGGTCCGCTTGCGCGGCGTGGAGTCCGGGTCGTACGGGTCGAGTTCGACGACCCAGCCGAAGCGGTTGGCCTCGTTGGGCTCCTTCGCCAGGTCGAAACGCCGATCGAAACGCTCCCACTTGCGCTCCGTGCCACCGGAGCCGATGCCGTACCGCTTGTGCATGGCGGTGGTGCCGTTGGCGAAGTACTGGTTGAAGTTCTCCTCGCCGTGCAGCGTGGTGCCCCACGGAGTGGTGCCGCCCGCACAGTTGTTGAGGGTGCCGAGCACCTTGCGGCCGGTGCGGTCGGCGGACGTGCGCAGCAGGGTGCTGCCCGCGGCGGGGCCCGTCATCCGGAACTCGCTCGTCGCGGTGAGGCGGCGGTTCAGCGGGTGCCGGTTGACCGGTCCCAGCCTGCCGGTGCGGTGCTCCTCCTGGACGACGACCACGGAGAGTCCGTGCGCCGCCCAGGCGATCTCCACCTGCTCGCGGGTCGGGTTGGCCGGATCGTAGCCACGGAACATGAGGATCTCGTCCGTGTACTCGTGGTTGGCGACCATGACCTGGCGGCCGCGCTCACCGCGCAGCGGGAGCAGGGAGAGGAAGTCGTTGTTGTAGCCGAACTGGCCCGCCTGCGCCTTGGCGGTCTGTTTGTCCGGGTCGAAGGCCGGCGCTCCGCGCAGGATCGGCTCGCCCCAGCGGATCACCACGTTCTGGGCGTACCCGTCGGGGACGGTCACCTGGTCGTCCTTGTTGGGTGCGACCGGCGAGAACCGCAGGCCACGCGCCCCGGACGTGCTCGGTTTGTGGGGGCGGCCCGGTTTGTGTCCGTGTCCGGCCAGGGCGACGGCCTCGGCCTGCGGGGCGCTCGGCCCGGTCAGCGCTGCGGTCCCCGCGGCGGTGGCGACGGTGACCACGGCGGCGGCGCGCATCATCGAGCGGCGCGACACCGCACCGGCGATGATGTCGCCGGCGTACTCGTTGTCGCTCGTGTTGGGCGTCTCCTTGAAACAGGCGTCCCCGCAGCGGAAGCGGCAGGTCAGCGCGGAACGCCCACCGGGATGCGAGCTGATGAACGGCAGCAGGTTGCGCACGTGGATTCCCTCCGTCTGGTGTCGTGCGAGACGGTAGGTGCGCCTCCACGCGGCCGGTGGGACTCCCGGTGAACGGAGGGTGAAGTCCGGGCCACCGCTGTTTCCTTGAGCGCTACGGCGCACAACTCGCCGGACTCGGCACGGGAACGGTTGCGGCTCGGTTGACGCAGGGGTGGGCCGCACCGGCGTACGGCCTGATCCGGCCGCTAACCTTACGTATCCGTCCTGGCCAGGGATGAATTCACCCAGGTCGGACATTCCCCGCACCCAACTCATGCGAAAGGCCTCGCCCATGGGCATTCGGAGCTTGCTGCGTAAGGTGTTCGGCCGCACGGAGCAGGACGAGCCGACCACGGCCACCGTCCCGCCCCAGGCCGAGCGCACTCAGCCCAAGGAGTCGGAGCCGGAGACCACTTCGGCGGCCGAGCCCGCGGCGGAGCCGAAGGCGTCGATCCCGGCCCCGTCCTCCCCCTCGTCCTCGTCGTCGACGAAGGCGTCCTCCGCCGACGCGTCCACGGAGCGTGACGGCACTCCCGCCGCCGACCTGGTGGCGGAGGCGTTCGACAAGCCCGCCGCCGCACCGGCGTCGCCGACCGTCCCCGCGCAGGGGTCGGCCCCGGACGACGCCCCGAAGACGGAGAAGCCGGTCGCCGCCGAACCCGCCAAGGCGGAGAAGCCCGCGGAACCGGTCGCCGGCGGGACGCCCGCCCGGGCCGAGGCGGCCGGGACCGCGGAGAGCGTGCCGGCGGCGATCACGATCGACTTCGACGACGCCCCGGAGCCCGAGGCGGAGACGAAGGCCGTGCCTGCGGACGCCGAGGCCCCCGCGAAGGCCCCCGAGCCGGAGCCCGCCCCCGAAGCGACGGCCGTCGAGGCCCCGGAGACCGCAGAGGCGAAGCCCGCCGACGCCGAGGCGCCCTCCGCGACCGCCTCGGAGCCCGACGCCGAGAAGGGTCCCGAGCAGACCCCCGAAGCCGAGCCCGCGAAGAGCGAGGCCCCGGCCAAGGCCAAGGCGCCCGAGTCCACGAAGGCCAAGGCGTCCAAGGCCGCCGAAGCCGCTGCGCCCGAGGCCACCGAAGCCGAGCCCGCCGAGGCGGAAGAGGCCGCCACCGAGCCGGCCACCGCCAAGGAAGCCGCCGCCGACAGGGCCGCCTCCAAGGAAGCCGCCTCCAAGAAGGCAGCCCCCGAGGAAGCCGCCCCCGAGAAGGCCGCCGCACCGGCCGCGGCCGCCTCCGGCAAGCCCGCCACCACGCTCGCGAAGGTCACCTCGCGCGCTCCGCAGCTCGCCGCTCCGTACAAGGCGGCGCAGGCCGCGCTCAAGGCGCACGGGCTGACCGGCCTCCGCGCCCGCGTCTACCTCGTACTGGACCGCTCCGGTTCGATGCGGCCGTTCTACAAGGACGGCAGCGCCCAGCACCTGGGCGACCGCGCCCTCGCCCTCGCCGCGCACCTGGACGGTGACGCCGCCGTGCCGGTCGTCTTCTTCTCGACCGAGCTCGACGGCACCGGCACCCTCGAACTCTCCGGCCACGAGGGCCGCGTCGACGAACTGCACGCGGAGCTCGGCCGCCTGGGCCGGACGCACTACGAGCACGCCGTCGCGGAGGTCGTCGCCCACTACGAGAAGTCCGGCGCCACCGGCCCGGCCCTGGTGATCTTCCAGACGGACGGTCCGCCGGACGCCAAGCAGGCCGCCAAGCAGGCCCTCGCGGACGCGGAGCGGCTGCCGCTCTTCTTCCAGTTCGTCGCCTTCGGCGACCCGGACGCGAAGGGCTTCGACTTCCTGCGGAAGCTCGACGCCCCGAACACCGGCTACTTCCACGCCGGAACGGCCCCCCGCGAGATCGCGGACGCCGAGCTCTACCGGGAGATCCTCGCCGGGCTGCCCGCCTGGACCGCCGCCCGCGAGGCCGGCGCCGAGGGCTGATCGACCGGCAACCGTACGGTCACGGCGAGACCACCGCCCCTCGGGCCCGGTCTCGCCGTGACGGTTCCGCCGTGGGCCACCGCGATCGACCGGACGATCGACAGCCCGAGCCCCGACCCCGGCCCCATCCGGTCCCGGCCCTCGCCCCGCCGGAACGGCTCGAAGAACCCCGCGATATCGGCCTCGGAGACCACCGGCCCGGTGTTGCGCACCAGCAGGACCCCCTCACCGCTCAGCACGGCCTCCACCGACCCGCCCGGCACGTTGTACGTGACCGCGTTGGCCAGCAGGTTCGCCACCAGTTGGGCGAGGAGCAGCCGGTTGCCGCGTACGGAGCAGGCGGCCGCCACGACCTTCACGGCCGGCGCTTCCCCTCCGTCCGGTCCTCCCCGCGCGGCGGCCTCCGGACCGGTGTCCGCGCCCCGGATCGCCGGATACCGGGCCGCCTCCTCCTGCACCACCTGATCGAGGCGGACCGGCTCGCGCTCGTCCGCGGCGAGCCCCCGTTCACTGCGGGCCAGCACGAGCAGCCCCTCGATCAGCCGCTCACTGCGCCGGTTGGTGTCCAGCAGGGTCTGCCGGGTGCGCGCGAGATCCTCGGGCGACGGATCGTCCAGGCCGATCTGGATCGCCGCGCGCTGGGTGGCCAGCGGGGTCCGCAGTTCGTGCGAGGCGTTCGCGATGAACCTCCGCTGGCTGTCGAACGCCCGCTCAAGGCGGCCCAGCAGCGCGTCCAGCGTCTCCCCCAGCTCCTTCAGCTCGTCGTCGGGCCCACTGGACGCGATGCGCTGGTGCAGGGTCCGCTCGGAGAGGCGGCGGGCCTTCGCGGTCATCGCGTGGACCGGGCGCAGCACCCGCCCCGCTATCCACCAGCCGACCCCGACCGCGCCCGCCGTCATCACGAGCAGCGCGGCGAAGGACCAGTTCATGAGCTGCTTGCCGGCGGCGTCGGTGACGTGGTCGGTGAGCTCGTAGGCGGTGGGCGACCCGGTCACGCCGCGTGCGACGAAGGGGCCGTCCACCGTGTACCCGGGTGGGACGACCACCACCGAGGAGGCGATGGCCCGCGCCTCGGTCTCCGTACCGGCGCGCGAGGCCAGGTTCACGGTGGCCAGCAGGGCGGTGCCGAGCACCAGGAAGACGCCGCCGTAGACCAGGGCGATCCGGGTCCGGATCGTCGAGTGCGGCAGCTTCGACGCCTCCACCAGCCGCCGCAGCGCGGAGGGCCGCCTCACAGGGCGTACCCGACGCCCTGCACGGTGCGGATCAGCGCGGGCTCGCCGAGCTTGGCGCGGAGCTTGCTCATGCAGACGCGGACCGCGCCGGTGAACGGGTCCGCGTTGGCGTCCCAGGCCCGCTCCAGCAGTTCCTCCGCGCTGACCGTGCCGCCGTCCGCCTCCAGGAGCAGTTGGAGCACGGAGAACTCCTTGGGCGAGAGGTCCAGCTCCCGGCCGTCGCGCAGCGCGGAGCGCCGTACGGTGTCGAGCCGTATGCCGTGCCGCTCCAGCTGGGGCGGCACCGGCCGGACGCTGCGCCGCCGCAGGGCGCGCACCCGGGAGACCAGTTCGGGGAACTCGAAGGGCTTGGTGACGTAGTCGTCGGCCCCGAGGTCGAGCCCGGCGACCCGGTCCTCCATGGCGCCGGAGGCGGTCAGCATCAGGATGCGGGTGCGGGAACCGGAGGCGATCAGCCGACGGGCCACGTCGTCGCCGTGCACCCGGGGCAGGTCGCGGTCGAGCACGACGACGTCGTAGTCGTGCAGGCCGAGGTACGCGAGGGCCGCGTCCCCGCTGTACACCGTGTCGACCGCGAAGCCGGCCCGGCGCAGTCCGGTGGCGACCAGCTCCGCGAGGGTCTCCTCGTCCTCGGCGACCAGTACCCGCATGGTGATGACCCCTGCCTCGTGCACGCTTGTCCGCTCCCTCCCAGGATGCGACTTTCCTACGGGAACCATTACGTCAACGGATGTTTCGCAAAGCTCTCCACCGCGGGGCGCCGCACCGCTCGGCCGCGCTCACCTCGCGCCGGCCGGGACCGCCGGTGCGCACGGGCCCCGGCCTCCGATGTGAGTATGCCCCTCCCCGGGGCCGTAGGATTTCCGCCATGGCGGCCACTGGATCCGAGAAGCAGGCGGCGAAGGCGTACTACGTCTCGACCCCCATCTACTACGTCAACGACGCTCCTCACCTGGGCCACGCCTACACGACCGTCGCAGGCGACGTGCTCACGCGCTGGCACCGCCAGCGTGGCGAGAAGGTGTGGTATCTCACCGGCACGGACGAGCACGGTCAGAAGATCATGCGCACGGCCGAGGCGAACGACGTCACCCCGCAGGCATGGGCGGACAAGCTCGTCGAGGAGGCGTGGAAGCCCCTCTGGGAGCACCTGAACATCGCCAACGACGACTTCATCCGGACCACGGAGACGCGGCACACCGACCGGGTGCAGGAGTTCGTGCAGGACCTGTACGACAAGGGCGAGATCTACAAGGGCGGCTACGAGGGCCCGTACTGCGTGGGCTGCGAGGAGTACAAGCTCCCCGGCGACCTGATCGACGGCGAGGGCGACTTCGCCGGGCAGAAGCTGTGCCCGATCCACAAGAAGCCGGTGGAGCTCCTCAAGGAGGAGAACTACTTCTTCAAGCTCAGCGCGTACGGTCCGAAGCTGCTGGAGTTCTACGCGGCGAACCCGGACTTCATCCAGCCCGAGTCGGCGCGCAACGAGGTCGTGAACTTCGTCGAGCAGGGCCTCCAGGACCTGTCGATCTCGCGCTCCACCTTCGACTGGGGCGTCCCGGTCCCGTGGGACGACCAGCACGTGATCTACGTGTGGGTCGACGCGCTGCTCAACTACGCCACGGCCGTCGGCTATGGCGCCGACCAGGAGAAGTTCGACGCCACGTTCCCGGCCGACGTGCACCTGATCGGCAAGGACATCCTCCGCTTCCACTCGGTGATCTGGCCGGCCATGCTGATGGCCCAGGGGCTGCCGCTCCCCGGCAAGGTCGTCGCCAACGGCTGGCTGATGGTCGGCGGCGAGAAGATGTCGAAGTCGAACCTGACCGGCATCAAGCCGCAGGACCTGACCGCGCACTTCGGTGTGGACGCCTACCGCTGGTACTTCCTGCGGGCCATCGCCTACGGCAGCGACGGATCGTTCTCCTGGGAGGACTTCTCCGCCCGCTACACCTCCGAGCTGGCCAACGACTACGGCAACCTCGCCTCGCGCGTGGCGGCGATGGTCGGGAAGTACTTCGGCGGCGTGCTGCCGGCGGACACGGCCGCCGGCGACGCCGAGCTGGCCGTGCGGGAGGGGCTGGCGAAGGCCGTCGCGACCGCCGACCGGAAGATCGGCGAGGAGCTGGACTTCCAGGCCGGCATCCTGGCCGTCTTCGACTTCGTGAAGCAGGTCAACGGCTACATCACGGAGCAGGAGCCGTGGAAGGTGGCCAAGGACACCACTCCGGAGGGCCAGGCCCGTCTGGCGGCCGTTCTCTACACGGCGGCGGAGTCGCTGCGCGGGGTCGCGGTCCTGCTCAACCCGGTCATGCCGGAGACCTCGCAGCGGCTCTGGGACTCCCTGGGCGCCGAGGAGTCCCTGGGCGCGCTGGCCGACCAGCGGGTCCAGGACGCGGGCACGTGGGGCGCCCTGCCCGCGGGCGCGACGGTGACGAAGGGCGCGGTGCTGTTCCCGCGCCTGGAGGAGAAGCCGGCGTAACGCCCCGTACGTACGCGAGGAGCCCGGGACCGCTGTTCGTGGTCCCGGGCTCCTTTCGTATGGCGTCGGTCAGCGCGTCCAGTTCTTGAGCGGCTCCGTGTCCAGCTCGATGCCGACCGGGTCGGGGAGGGTGACGGTCTTGCCGTAGGGAACGGTGACGACCTGCTCGTACCGCACACCGTCCGGCTGCGAGTGGACCTTCACCTCGCAGCTGTCACGGTCGATCAGGAGGTAGACGGGGATACCGGTCTCGGCGTACGCGCGGGGCTTCTCGACGCGGTCGCGGCGATCGGTGTCCTCGTCGTACGAGGTCACCTCGACGACCATGAGGACGTCGTCGGGGCCCGCCCATTCACCTTGGCCGACGAAGGCACCGCTGCGGGCAAGACTGCCGTCGGGGCGCGCATTGCCCTTGCGATAGGTTTCAATACGCAGGCCCTGCTCGGGATAGAGCCACCGGTTCGGATCTGCCTGCATACACAGGCGCGTCAGCCACTCGATGATCCGCCCGTGGTCCCCGTCCGGCACAGCCTTGACTCCCAGTTTCCCGTTCACGAACTCCAGCCTCAGTGCCTCCTCGGCACGTATGGCGTGACGGGCCAGCTCTTCGAAGACGTCCTGCGTCAGGACGCGGTCCTCGACCACGCTCACAACGACCTCCTCCTGCACTGGGCCCCGGAGCACTCGTCACGGGAGACTCTCAGCGTACGGGCTGAACGCTCCGCTCGTGGACCGCTTCGGTGATGGGCCTCACCGCCCCAGCGACTCCGCGTCGCCCATCACGATCACGGGCTTCATCACCGGATCCAGGGTGCGCAGGAGTTCCCGCATCCGGTCCTCCGGGATGGAGACGCAGCCCTGGGTGGGGCCGCCGTGGTCGACGTGGATCCAGATGCCGCCGCCGCGTTCGAGGCCGAGGGGGCGGGTGCGGTCGAGCGGGCTGACACCGTCCGTGCGGTTGTAGTTGATCGCGACGACGTAGTCGAAGGAGCCCTCCAGCGGCTCGCCGAAGAAGCCCTCGCCGTCCACCGCGAACCGGGGCTGTTCGTCGTACGGAAGCAGAGCGCCCGGGTCGGGCAGGCGGCCGCCCGCGTCGGTGAGGGTGTAGACGCCGGTGGGGGACCGCAGGTCACCCGCCACGTGGTGGTCGGTCCAGCCCTCCATGCCGTTGTGGGCGTTCCAGGGGCCTGCGACGGGCTGCCATCCCTTCGCCGGGTCCTGTCGGCTGTAGAGGACCGCGCTGGACTGGTTGGCGTCGGCCTCCTCGCCGGTCACGACGAACGCCTGCCGGGCCTCGGCGGGGATCGCGGCCAGGGTTTCCGGGCCCAGCCCGGGGATGGCGGCAGGGCTCGGTGTGGGACTCGGGGCAGCGGCCGGGCCGGACGAGGCCCGGCGTGCGGACGCGGCGTCGTCGGACTCCGGGCCCGCCGCCCCCTGGCCCGGAGCGCCCACAGGGGCCTTCGCGGGAGCCGGGCCCGAGGAGCAGCCGGCGAGCAGCAGAGCCAGTACGAGGAGCGGTGCGGCGAGCAGGGCCGACGGACGGGGCGGGACGGACACGGCGGTTGGCTCCTCGGTGACGGCGGACGGCGCGACAGGGCGGCACGCGGTGCGGTGGAGGTGTCTCGGTGCCAGTCTTTGCCGGGCCCGGCCCGGCCGAATCCGAACCGGGGCCATCCGGCTGTACGCGTCGCCCCGGCCGTGACCGGTGGTCGTGACCGAACGACGAAACAGCCCCCGATCAGGTGATCGGGGGCTGTTTCACGTGAAACACCGGCGGAGCGGGATCAGCGGCGCCGTCCGGACGGCCGGACCCGCGCGGTCAGTTCAACCCGCGCCAGTCACGCGACCCATGCGAGTCACGCGACTTGTGCGGGCTGGTCCGTCGGCGCGGTCAGATCCGTCGATGCGGGCCGATCCGGCCGCGCGGGCTACTTCTCCGGGGCGGGCTTCTCCGCCGCCGGCTTCTCCGCCGCGCCCTTGGCGGCGACCGGCTTGCGGAGCTGGATGTTCAGCTCACGCAGCCGGGTCTCGTCCAGCTCGGTCGGGGCGCCCATCATCAGGTCCTGGGCGTTGCCGTTGAGCGGGAAGGCGATCGTCTCGCGGATGTTCGGCTCGTCGGCGAGCAGCATCACGATACGGTCGACGCCCGGGGCGATGCCGCCGTGCGGAGGAGCGCCGAGCCGGAACGCGCGGAGCATGCCCGCGAACTCGTGCTCGACGGTCTCGCGGTCGTAGCCGGCGATCTCGAACGCCTTGAGCATCAGCTCGGGCTCGTGGTTCCGGATGGCGCCCGAGGACAGCTCGATGCCGTTGCAGACGATGTCGTACTGCCAGGCGAGGATGTCGAGCGGGTCCTTCTCCTCCAGGTCGGCGAGGCCGCCCTGAGGCATCGAGAACGGGTTGTGCGAGAAGTCGATCTTCCCGGTCTCCTCGTCCTTCTCGTACATCGGGAAGTCGACGATCCAGCAGAACCGGAAGACGCCCTCCTCGAAGTGGCCGGCGCGCTTGGCGGCCTCGACGCGGACCGCCGACATGATCTTGGAGACCTCGTCGAACTCGCCCGCGCCGAAGAAGACGGCGTGGCCCGGGACCAGCGAGAGCCGCTCGGTGAGCGTCTTCACGTCGGTCTCGGTGAGGAACTTGGCGATCGGGCCGGCCAGCGTGCCGTCCTCGCCCACCCGCACCCAGGCCAGGCCCTTGGCGCCGTGCTCGACCGCGTACTCGCCGAGGCCGTCGAAGAACTTGCGGGACTGGCCCGCGGTGTCCGGGACGGGCAGCGCGCGGACGTGCTTGCCGGCGAACGCCTTGAACCCGGAGTCGGCGAAGACGTCCGAGATGTCGACGAGCTCCAGCTTGGCGCGCAGGTCCGGCTTGTCGTTGCCGTACTTCAGCATCGACTCGCGGAACGGGATGCGCGGGAACGGCGAGGTGACCTCGCGGCCGTTGCCGAACTCGGTGAAGAGCTCGGTCATCAGCTTCTCGATCGGCTGGAAGACGTCCTCCTGCTCGACGAACGACATCTCCACGTCGAGCTGGTAGAACTCGCCCGGCGAGCGGTCCGCGCGGGCGTCCTCGTCGCGGAAGCAGGGCGCGATCTGGAAGTAGCGGTCGAAGCCCGAGATCATCAGCAGCTGCTTGAACTGCTGCGGGGCCTGCGGCAGCGCGTAGAACTTGCCGGGGTTCAGCCGGGACGGGACGACGAAGTCACGGGCGCCCTCGGGGGAGGTCGCGGTGAGGATCGGGGTCGCCATCTCGTTGAAGCCGAGGGCCACCATCTTGGCGCGGATCGCGGCGATCACGGCCGAGCGCAGCATGATGTTGCGGTGCATGCGCTCGCGGCGCAGGTCGAGGAAGCGGTACTCCAGGCGCCGCTCCTCGTTGACGCCGTCCTCGGTGTTGATCGTGAACGGCAGCGGGGCCGCCTCGCCGAGCACCTCGACCTCGGAGACCTCGATCTCGATCTCGCCGGTCGGCAGCTCCGGGTTGACGTTGTCGGCGCCGCGCGCGGAGACCGTGCCGTCGATCCGGACGACGGTCTCCTTGGTGAGCTTCGCCAGCGCCTCGTTGGCGGGGGTGCCGGGGCGGGCCACCAGCTGCACCAGACCGTAGTGGTCGCGCAGATCGATGAAGAGGATGCCGCCCAGGTCTCGGCGATTGTGCAGCCAGCCGCTCAGCCGGACGTCGGTGCCGACGTCAGAGGCGCGGAGCTCGCCGCAGGTGTGGGACCTGTACCGATGCATCGTCGTTCATCCAGTCTTCGCTGTTTGGGGTGGATCGAGCCTCACCAGGCTACCGCCCGGGGCCGGGGCGGTTCATTTCCCTTTGCGCTCCGCCCGCTCGCCCCTTCGCACTCCACCCCCTCATCCCTTCGCGCTCCGCCCCCTCGCCCCGGCCGCCGCTCCTCCGCTCCCGTCCCCCGCACCGGCCGCTTCCCCTCTACTCAGCGCCCGCGCCCCGGCCGCCGGCATCGCGGGGCCGGGCCCCGTCGGGTTGGCGGCTCCTCGGTGGCGGCCCGCGCGCAGACCTTCCTAAAGTGGGGCAATGCGCACCGAGGAAGTCCTGGCCGCGATCGCGACGGGCCTGTGGCGCTGGGACAACGCCGCCGGGACGGTCACGCTCGACGCGGAGGCGGCCCGGCTGGTCGGGCTGCCCGCGGAGCCCGGCAGTTACCGGGAGGCGGAGGTGCGCTCCCGTTTCCATCCGGTCGACTGGAACGAGATCTACGCGGTGGTGAACCTCGCGGTCACCGAGGGGACCCTCGCCGAGGCCCGGCTGCGGATCGTGGACGAGCGCGGGCAGGTCCTCCGTACCGTGCGCAGCCGTTCCAAGCCGATCGTGCCGCCGGGCCGGGACGCCGGGAGCTACGTCCTCATCGGCACGCTCCAGGAGGTCGCCGAGCCGCAGCCCGGCTCCACCGCCGCCGCTCGCATGCCGATCACCGGGGACTGGCGGCGGTCGCGGGAGGCGTTCCTGCTGGACGCCGGGCGGGCGCTGGCCGAGGCGCGGTCCACCGAGGAGGTGCTGCGGGTCGCCGGGTCGCTGTCGATGCCCGGCTTCTCCCCGGACGGCCTCGCGGTCTTCGGCTCGGCCGGGGAGCGGTTGACGATCATCGGGCACCACGGGCACAACGCGGGCGACGAGGAAGCCTTCACCGACATGGCCCTGGACACCGACTACCCGGCCGCCGAGGTCGTCCGCACAGGCCGTGCCATCTACCTGCCCTCCCCCGAGGAGTACCGCCGCCGCTACCCGGCCACCTGGCCGCTCGCCCGCCGCTTCGGACGTCAGTCCTGGGCCTTCCTGCCGCTGGTCACCTCCGGCCGCACGACGGGCGCCTGGATGGCCGGGTTCCGCCACCCGGTGGGGTTCTCGCCGGACGAGCGCGCGGTGCTCTCGACGGTCGCCCGGATGCTCGCCCAGGCGCTGGCGCGCGCCGGGGTCGCCGAGACGGAACGCGAGCTGTCGCTCGGCCTCCAGCGTTCGATGATGCCGACCCTGGGCCCGGAGATCCCCGGGATGACGGTGGCCGCGCGGTACGTGCCGACCGGCGGCGGGCTCCAGGTGGGCGGCGACTGGTACGACATGATCTCGCTGCCGAGCGGCCGTATCGCCCTGGTCATCGGCGACGTCCAGGGCCATGACGTACGGGCGGCGGGGCTGATGGGCCAGCTCCGCATCGCCCTGCGCGCCTACGCCTCCGAGGGGCACCGCCCGGACGCCGTGCTCGCCCGCGCCTCGCGCTTCCTGTCCGGGCTCACCGACGCGTACGAGAGCGTCGAGGGCGATCCGGGGGCCACGGCGCCCCGCTTCGCGACCTGTCTGTACGCGGAGGTGGCCCCGGAGGACGGGACCCTGGACATCGCCCGCGCGGGCCATCCCGACCCGGTCGTGATCAGCGCCGACGGGACCGCGGTGATCCGGCAGACGGCGGGCGGGCTGCCGCTCGGGATCGAGGCCGACTCCGACTACCCCACCACCCGGGTCGTCCTGGAACCCGGCGAGACGATCATGCTGTGCACGGACGGCCTCATCGAGACCGGCGGGCACGACATGGCGACCGGCTGGACCCGGCTGCGCCCGGTCCTGGAGGAGCCCGTCGAGGATCTGGAGGAGATGGCCGACGCGCTGGTCCAGGCCGTGCACGGGCCGACCTCGCACTACACGACGGGGCCGCTCGCGGACCGCCGCGAGGACGACATCGCGGTGCTGGTCCTACGCCGCGAGAGCACCCCCGCCCGGGAGGCTCCGCCGCGCCGCAGCGTCCTGACCATCGCGCAGGCCGAGCCCGAGCGGATCTCGGTCGGGCGGCAGCTCGTACGCGAGCTGCTGCACGACTGGAGCGATCCCGAACAGGTCGACTCGGCGGTCCTGATGGTCTCCGAGATGGCCACCAACGTCCTCGTGCACACGGACGGGGACGCGCTGATGGTGGCGGAGGTCTCCGGGGAGCAGGGCGAACGGCGGCTGCGCGTCGAGGTCGCCGACGCCAGCGACGAGCTGCCGCACAAGCGGCGGCCGGGCGAGATGGCGTCCAGCGGGCGGGGGCTGGTGCTGATGGAGATGCTGGCGGACGCGTGGGGGGTGGATCCGCGGGGGGAGGGGAAGTCGATCTGGTTCGAGCTGTACGAGTCGGACGAGCCGGGGGAGCTGGCGGCCCCCTGAGTCCGGGCCCGGCCACGGGCCTCCGGAGCCCCGGGGCCCGCGGCCTCCGGAGCCTGAGGGGGGGGCCGCCGGGGCGGGTGTGTCCGCCCTCAAGCGCCGGACGGGCCGGGCTCGCCGCCGGACGGACTCGGAGGACGGCCGCCGGACGGGCCGGAGCCGCCGCCGTCCGCGCCCGGAGGACGGCCGCCGCCCGGGCTCGACGCGTCGCCGCCGTCCGGAGCGCGGCCCTCGCGCAGCTCCGCCAGGATGCCGAAGGCCGCCGCGCACAGCGGCACCGCCAGCAGCATGCCGAGCAGGCCCGCCACGCTCGCTCCGGCCGTCAGCGCGACCATGACCATGGCCGGATGCATCTGGACCGTGCGGCTCTGGATCATCGGCTGCAGCACATGGCCCTCCAGTACCTGGACGGCGAGCACCACCCCCAGGGCCCACAGCGCGGTCACGAACCCCCGGTCGGCGAGCGCCACCAGCACGGCCACCGCACCCGAGATGAACGCCCCGAGGTACGGGATGTACGCGCCGACGAACACGAGCGCGCCCAGCCCCACCGCGCCGGGGACGTCCAGGACCAGCAGGCCCACCGTGATGCACACCGCGTCGATCAGGGCGATGAACGTGGTGCCGCGCATGAAGCCCTCGACGGCCTCGAACGCCCGCCGCCCCATCGCCTCGACCAGGTCCCCCGTGCCGCGCGGCGCGACCGTGTGGGCCAGGTGCACGGCCCGGTCGGAGTCGCGCAGGAAGAAGAAGGTCAGCAGCAGGGCCAGCACGCTCGTCGCCACCAGCGAACCGATCAGGCTGATGCCGCTGAGCAGACCGCCCGCCGCGCTCGCCCCGAACTTCACCACCAGGCTCTTCGCGTTGTCGGCCAGGTCGTCGACGTCCGTGGTCCCGCCGATCTCCAGATGGTCGACGATCCACTGGCCGGCGTCCTTCAGCGAGGCGACGATCTGGTCGCCGGAGTCGATGAGGGCGGTGACCACGATGTACCCGGCGCCGCCGACCACCGCGACCAGGGCCGCGCAGGTCAGCCCGGCGGCCAGCGACCGGTTCAGCCTGCGGGCGATCAGCCACCGGTGGACGGGCCCGAGCAGGGCGGTGCCGAGCAGCGCCAGCAGCACCGGGGTGACCGCCGTCTTCAGGACGACGACCAGCCAGACCACGACCGCGGCCACGCCCACGACGAGCAGGACGACACCGCACCAGGCGGCCGCCCTGCGGGCGTTCTCGGGGAGGACGGTCTGAGGCGCGGGCACCTGCCCACACGATCACGGGGTGCGTCGGCGGGCCCGCCGACGCACCCCGTACGGGTGACGTCTCGTCACATGCCGTGGACCGCCGGGACCGTGCCGAGCCGTCCGGCCTGGAAGTCCTCGAACGCCTGCTTCAGCTCGGCCTGGCTGTTCATCACGAACGGCCCGTAGTGCGCCATCGGCTCACGGATCGGACGGCCGCCGAGCAGCACGACCTCCAGATCCGGGGTGTGGCCGTCCTGACGCTCGTCCGCGCGGACGGTCAGCGATCCGCCGGTCCCGAACACCGCGGTCTGGCCCATCGCGATCGGACGGCGCTCCGCACCGACGGTGCCGCGTCCGGCCAGGACGTACGCGAGGCCGTTGAAGTCCTCGCGCCACGGCAGGGTCACCTCGGCGCCGGGCCGGACGGTGGCGTGGATCATCGTGATCGGGGTGTGCGTGATGCCGGGGCCCTGGTGGCCGTCCAGCTCACCCGCGATGACCCGCAGCAGCGCGCCGCCGTCGGGCGAGGCGAGGAGCTGGACCTCGCCGCCGCGGATGTCCTGGTAGCGGGGGTTCATCATCTTGTCGGCCTTGGGCAGGTTCACCCAGAGCTGGAGGCCGTGGAAGAGGCCGCCGGACATGACCAGCGACTCCGGCGGAGCCTCGATGTGCAGCAGTCCCGAGCCGGCGGTCATCCACTGGGTGTCGCCGTTCTCGATCGTGCCGCCGCCGCCGTTGGAGTCCTGGTGAATGAAGGTCCCGTCGATCAGGTACGTCACGGTCTCGAAGCCGCGGTGCGGGTGCCACGGGGTGCCCTTGGGCTCCCCGGGCTGGTACTCCACCTCACCCATCTGGTCCATCATGATGAACGGGTCGAGGTGCCGGTAGTTGATGCCCGCGAAGGCGCGGCGGACGGGGAAGCCCTCGCCCTCGAATCCGCTCGGCGCGGTCGTGACGGCGAGCACGGGCCGGGCCGCGGCGTCACCCTGAGCGGCCACCTTGGGCAGGGTCAGCGGGTTGTCGACGGTCACTGCGGGCATGGGAGCCACCTCCGGGCGAGTGTTCTGCGATCAATTTAGTTGAACAGTGAACATCTCGCAAGGCGCCACGCATTCCCGCACCGCCGACGCGACCGGCCCACGCCTCGACGCAACGCCCCACCCCCCAGCCGATCCGCGCTGTCCCACCCCGCAGGACCGCCAGCCCCCCACGGCGACAGGACCGCCGGTCGCCGCACAGCAGAAGGGGCTCGCACAGCGAAAAGGGCCCGCACCGCCTTCGGCGCGGACCCTCACACGTACACGGGAACAGCGGGCCGACGACCCGCGGCGGCGACCGGCTACCCGTACATCCGGCGCATCGCGAAGTCGACCATCTGCTCGACGGCCTTGGCGTCGAAGACCATGCGATGGTCGCCCTCCATGTCGAGGACGAAGCCGTACCCCGTCGGCAGCAGATCGATCACCTCGGCCCCGGTGATCACGAAGTACTTGGACTCCTTGCCCGCGTACCGCCGCAGCTCCTTGAGCGTGGTGAACATCGGGATCACCGGCTGCTGCGTGTTGTGCAGCGCCAGGAAGCCGGGGTTGTCGCCGCGCGGGCAGTAGACCTTCGACGTCGCGAAGATCTGCTGGAAGTCCTCGGCGGCGAGGGAGCCGGTGGTGAAGGCCCGTACCGCGTCGGCCAGGGAGGGCGGCGACGGTTCCGGATACAGCGGCTGCTCCCCGTAGCCGCCGCCCATCTGACCCATCTGGCCCATCTGACCCATCTGCTGCTGAGCACCAGGGTTCTGGTCGTAGCCGTACATGCCGCAAAGAGTAATCGGACACATCTACGGCTTGAGGGGTTGCGCCTTATTACTGACGGGTAGCATTATCGGAGAGGTCAGCTGATCGACCCATGCCTGCCTGTCGCCCGACCCGCATCTCCCCGGGGCGCTGCGCGCCACTGCTATTGATTACGGAGCCTTCCCATGGGGCACTACAAGTCGAATCTCCGCGACATCGAGTTCAACCTCTTCGAGGTCCTCGGGCGCGACAAGGTGTACGGCACCGGTCCGTTCGGTGAGATGGACGTCGACACCGCGAAGAGCATCCTGGAAGAGATCGCGCGCCTCGCCGAGAACGAGCTCGCCGACTCCTACGCCGACGCCGACCGCAACCCGCCGGTCTTCGACCCGGAGACCAAAACCGCCCCGGTCCCGGCGAGCTTCCGTAAGTCGTACCAGGCGTTCATGGACTCCGAGTACTGGCGCCTCGGCCTGCCGGAGGAGATCGGCGGCACGACCTCCCCCCGCTCCCTGATCTGGGGCTACGCGGAGCTGCTCCTCGGCTCGAACCCGGCCGTGTGGATGTACTCCTCCGGCCCGGCCTTCGCCGGCATCCTCTTCGAGGAGGGCAACGAGGAGCAGAAGAAGATCGCGGAGATCGCCGTCGAGAAGCAGTGGGGCTCGACGATGGTGCTGACCGAGCCGGACGCCGGCTCGGACGTCGGCGCCGGCCGGACGAAGGCCGTGCGGCAGGAGGACGGCTCCTGGCACATCGAGGGCGTGAAGCGCTTCATCACCTCGGGCGAGCACGACATGTCCGAGAACATCCTCCACTACGTGCTGGCCCGCCCCGAGGGCGCCGGACCGGGCACCAAGGGCCTCTCCCTCTTCATGGTCCCGAAGTTCCACTTCGACTGGACCACCGGCGAGCTGGGCGAGCGCAACGGCGTGTACGCGACGAACGTCGAGCACAAGATGGGCCTCAAGGCGTCCAACACCTGCGAGATGACGTTCGGCGACCAGCACCCCGCCAAGGGCTGGCTGATCGGCGACAAGCACGACGGCATCCGCCAGATGTTCCGCATCATCGAGTTCGCCCGCATGATGGTCGGCACGAAGGCCATCGCCACCCTCTCCACGGGCTACCTGAACGCGCTGGAGTACGCCAAGGAGCGCGTCCAGGGTCCGGACCTGGCGAACTTCATGGACAAGACCGCGCCCAAGGTCACCATCACGCACCACCCGGACGTGCGCCGCTCGCTCATGACGCAGAAGGCGTACGCCGAGGGCATGCGCTCCCTCGTGCTGTACACGGCCGCCGTCCAGGACGCGATCCAGGAGAAGGAGGCCGCGGGCGAGGACGCCAAGGCGCTGATCGGCCTCAACGACCTGCTGCTGCCGATCGTGAAGGGCTACGGTTCCGAGAAGTCCTACGAGCAGCTCGCGCAGTCGCTCCAGACGTTCGGCGGCTCCGGCTACCTCCAGGAGTACCCGGTCGAGCAGTACATCCGGGACGCCAAGATCGACACCCTCTACGAGGGCACCACGGCGATCCAGGGCCAGGACTTCTTCTTCCGGAAGATCGTCCGCGACCAGGGCGCCTCGCTCAACACGCTCTCCGAGGAGATCAAGAAGTTCCTCGCGGAGGCCCAGGGCAACGAGGAGCTCGCCCCGGCGCTGGACTCGCTGGCGAAGGCCGCCGTGGACCTGGAGGCGATCGTCGGCGCGATGATCACCGACCTCACCGCGACCGGCGAGGACGTCAAGAACATCTACAAGGTGGGCCTCAACACCACCCGCCTGCTGATGGCGTCCGGCGACGTCGTCGTCGGCTACCTGCTGCTCAAGGGCGCGGCCGTCGCCGCCGAGAAGCTGCGGACCGCCTCCGCCAAGGACACCGCGTTCTACCAGGGCAAGATCGCCGCCGCGAAGTTCTTCGCCGCCAACGTCCTGCCGGGCGTCTCGACCGAGCGCGCGCTCGCCGAGTCGATCGACAACTCGCTGATGGAGCTGGACGAGGCCGCCTTCTAGGGCCTCGCTCCCCCGCTCCGTACGTCAACCGGCGCCGCCGCTCGGAATTCCTTCGAGTGGCGGCGCGGTCGTATCAGCTGGGTACGCTGAGTGCACGGCCCAGAATCCCGTCCATGGGAGGAACCATGACCGCCGAGGCACTGCCCGAATCGCCGCACCGTCAGTCGGACGGCTCCAAGTGGCCGGTCCCGCCCGCGGACGGCTACACCGTGGACGAATTCTTCACGCTTGACCTCCCGCCGCACACCGAGCTGATCGACGGGAGCCTGGTCTTCGTGAGTCCGCAGCGAGACTTCCACACGCTGGCGATGTATCTGCTGGAGCAGGGGCTGCGGCAGCACGTGCCGAACGACCTGCGCGTGCGCCGCGAGATGGCGGTCGTGCTCGGCAGGCGGAACGCCCCGGAACCCGATGTCGTCGTGGTCAAGGCAGAAGCGATCCAGGGCCGCCGCCAGACCCGCTACCAGGCCGCCGACGTCCTCCTCGCCGTCGAGGTCGTCTCCCCCGACTCCGAGGACCGCGACCGGGACACCAAACCGCACAAGTACGCGGCGGCGGGCATCCAGCACTTCTGGCTGGTCGAGATGGCCGGCGAGAACGACCGCCCCATGGTCATCACCTACGAGCTCGACCCGGTCAACAAGACGTACGTCTCCACCGGCGTCCACCACGACCGGCTCAAGCTCTCCGCCCCGTACGACATCGACATCGACCTGACGGCGATCGACGAGTTGTAGAGCGGGGACCCGCCGCCCCGCCGACCCCGTGGTCACCGGATACCGGACTCCGCGTCCTCGTTACAGTGAAGAACATGAGTTCCCCTCAACGATTCGACCGCGCCCACACCGATGACCTGATGTCCTACCTGGCGGCCAGCCCGTCCCCGTACCACGCCGTGGCGAACGCCGCCGCCCGGCTGGAGGAGGCCGGGTTCCGGCAGGTCGAGGAGACCGCCGCCTGGGACGCGTCGGCCGGGGGGAAGTACGTGCTGCGCGGCGGGGCCATCGTCGCCTGGTACGTGCCGGAGGGCGCCGGGGCCCACACGCCGTTCCGCATCGCCGGTGCGCACACCGACTCCCCCAACCTGCGGGTCAAGCCGCTGCCCGACACCGGGGCGCACGGCTGGCGCCAGATCGCCGTGGAGGTCTACGGCGGCACTCTGCTGAACACCTGGCTCGACCGGGACCTGGGCCTGGCCGGGCGGATCTCGCTGCGCGACGGCACCCACCGGCTGGTCAACATCGACCGGGCGCTGCTGCGCGTACCGCAACTGGCCGTGCACCTGGACCGGTCCGCCAACACCGACGGGCTCAAGCTCGACCGGCAGAAGCACATGCAGCCGATCTGGGGGCTCGGCGACGTCGAGGAGGGCGACCTGATCCGGTTCGTCGCCGAGGAGGCGGGCGTCGCCGCGGAGGACGTCACCGGCTGGGACCTGATGCCGCACGCCATCGAGCCGCCCTCCTACCTGGGCCGGGACCGCGAGCTGGTGGCCGGTCCCCGGATGGACAACCTGCTCTCGGTGCACGCCGCGACCGCCGCCCTGGCCGCCGTCGCCGCACAGGACGACGCCGACATCCCGTACATCCCGGTGCTCGCCGCCTTCGACCACGAGGAGAACGGCTCGCAGTCCGACACCGGTGCGGACGGGCCGCTGCTGGGCTCGGTGCTGGAGCGCTCGGTGTTCGCGCGCGGCGGCACGTACGAGGACCGCGCCCGCGCCTTCGCCGGCACGGTCTGCCTCTCCTCCGACACCGGTCACGCCGTGCACCCGAACTACGCCGAGCGCCACGACCCGACGCACCACCCGGTCGCCAACGGCGGGCCGATCCTCAAGGTCAACGTCAACATGCGGTACGCCACCGACGGCAGCGGTCGCGCGGTGTTCGCCGCCGCCTGCGAGAAGGCGGGCGTGCCCTGGCAGAGCTTCGTGTCCAACAACGCGATGCCCTGCGGCACCACGATCGGCCCGATCACCGCCGCCCGGCACGGCATCCAGACCGTGGACATCGGCGTGGCGATCCTCTCGATGCACAGCGCCCGTGAGCTGTGCGGCGCGGACGACCCGTATCTGCTGGCGAACGCGCTGACCGCGTTCCTCGCCGGCTGACCCAAGGACGCCCGACCTGCCCGGAGCACGCTCCGGCCGCCGCCTCCCACGCGGTTGGGAACGTCCAACCGCCCTCGCGCACATGGTTGTTGCCGGGCCGGGTACGCGATCCGTACACCGGCCCGGACTCACCGGGCGGTCGAGGAGGCGGAAGTCATGGGACTCGGAGGATGCATTCTCCTGATCGGTGTCGGCGCGATCCTGGCGTTCGCCACCGACTGGCAGGTCGACTCGGTCAACGTCGACCTGGTCGGATGGATCATGATGCTCGTCGGCCTCGTCGGGGTCTTCGTGTACATGAGCATCGCGCGGCGCCGCCGGATGGTCGTGCCGCCCACCACCACCGTCGTCGCGGACGACGAACAGCGCTACCACTGACGACCCGCGGCGACGAGCGGCCCGGACGACGGGCCGGACGTCGCCGCCGGGCCCGGCGGCCCGGCACCGGACCTGCGGAGCCCCCGATATTCTGGGAAGGATCCCGCGCCCCCACCGTGGGTGCGCCCTGACCGGAAGAGGAACCGTTTCGTGGAGTTCCGGCTGCTCGGTACGGTCGCCGTCGAGACGTACACCGGACCACTGCCCCTGGGCCCGGCCAAACGCCGCAGCCTGCTCGCGGCGCTTCTGCTGTCCGCCAACACTCCGGTCTCGGTCGGTCGGCTGACGGACTCCCTGTGGGACGACACCCCGCCGTCGCAGGCCCGTGGGGTCATCCAGGGCCATGTGTCGCGGCTGCGCGCCCTGCTGGTGGGCGCGGACGCGGAGGCCTACGGGGTCGAGCTGGCCACCCTCGGTGACGCCTATGTGCTCCGGGCGCCCGAGACACTGGTGGACGCGCAGCGGTTCGAGGAACTGCTGATGCTGGCGCGGGAGCAGCGCAGCCCGGGTGACACCGTGCTGATGCTGAAGGAGGCGCTGTCGCTCTGGCAGGGCCCGGCGCTCAGCGGGGCGTTCGCCGGGCCGCCGCTGAAGGCGGCCGCGCACTCCCTGGAGGAGTCGCGGCTGGCGACGGTCGAGCTGCTGGCCCGTACGTACGGGACGCTCGGCGAGCACCACCGGGCGGCGGCCCTGCTGTCGGCCGAGACGGCGGCGCACCCGCTGCGCGAGTCGCTGGCCGCGGAGCTGATGCTGGCGCTGTACCGGGCGGGACGCCAGTCGGAGGCCCTGGACCGGTTCCACCGGACGCGGCGGCTCCTCGCCGACGAGCTGGGTATCGACCCCGGGCCCAAGCTGGCCGACGCGTACGCGCTGATCCTGCGCGGCGATCCGGGGCCTGCGGTCGCCGCCCCGGCCGCCCGTGCGAGGGTCTCCTCCGGCCCGGCGGTCCCCTCCACCGCGTCTCCCGCCTCCACCGAGGTCGGCGCCGTACCCGTCGCAGAGCCGCCGGTCGCGGGCGACGCGGCTGGGGCGCCCCCCGTCGTACGGCGTCCTCCGTCCTCGGCGCAGCCCGCCGTGCACCCCGCCGATCCGCTCCCCGTCGACCTGCTCCCCCGGGCCCCCCGCGGCTTCCAGGGGCGCACCGCGGAGCTGGCCGCGCTCACCCGGGCGGCGGCGGGCGAGTCTCCCGTCTGCCTGGTCACCGGGCCTGCCGGGGTCGGCAAGACCGCCCTGGCGCTCCAGTGGGCGCACCGCAACGAGGCGCTCTTCCCCGACGGGCGGCTCTTCGCCGATCTGCGCGGGTTCAGCGAGGCCGGCGAGCCCGCGCAGATCGACGTCCTGCGGGAGTTCCTGCTGGCGCTCGGCGTCCCGCCGCGCCGGGTCCCGGAGTCCGCCCCGGCCGCCGCCGCGCTCTTCCGCTCGCTGACCGGCCGGCGCCGGCTGCTGGTGGTCCTCGACAACGCCCGCGACTCCGCCACCGTCCGCGCACTGCTCCCGGGCGGCACGGACTGCGTCACGCTCGTGACGAGCCGGCACCGGCTGGAAGGGCTGATCGCCTCGGACGCCGCCCGCCCCGTACCCCTGGACACGCTGGAGGCCGACGACGGCACGGCGCTGCTCGCCGGGGTGCTGGGGGAGGAGCGGGTGCTCGCCGAACCGGTGGCGGCCAGGCGGCTCGCCGAGCTCTGCGGCGGGCTGCCGCTCGCGCTGCGCGTCACCGCGGCCCGGCTTGCGGGGCGGCCGCAATGGACGCTGGCGGCCCTCGCCGACGAACTGGCCGACGAGCGCGGCCGGCTGGCGTTCCTCGACGTGGACGACACGGGCGTCGCGGCGGCGCTGCGGCTGACCGTCCAGCACCTGCCGCCGGACGCCGTCCACCAGTTCGCCCGCCTCGGCCACCATCCCGGCGGCCATGTCGACCCGTATGCGGCGGCCGCGCTGGCGGGGACGGACCCGGTGGCCGCGGCGGCCGCGCTGGAGCGGCTCGCCGCCGCCCACCTCGTCTCCGAGACCGCCCCGGGCCGGTGGGTCCTGCACGACCTGGTGCGCCTCTACGCCCGGGGCCTCGACCCGGCCGCCGCGCGCGAGGCCCTCGTCGGCGTCCTCGACCACGGCATCGCCACGGCGCTCGCCGCCGCCGACACGGCCGAGCCCGGCGGCGAACCCTGCTTCGTGCTCCCGGACGGCTTCCGCCGGCCCGCCGCCGTACGGGACTTCGCCGACCGCGCGGAGGCGATGCGCTGGCTGTCCGCCGAGCGGGAGAATCTGGCGCTCGCCGCCCAGGCGGCACGGGACGCCGGGCTGGAGGACCGGGCCTGGCGGATCATCCTGCTCCAGTGGCCGCAGGTGGTGTGGCGGGTGAGGGACAACTGGACGCCGCTGCTGGAGCTGGCGCTGGAATCGGCCCGCGCGGGCAAGGACGCGTACGCCGAGTCGAGGGTGCTCACGCTGCTCGGCTGGGTGCTGACGGAGGAGGGCCGGGCGGCCGAGGCCGCCGCCCTCCTGGAGCACTCGCCCCGGCTCGCCCGGGAGGCCGGGGATCCGCTGGGCGAGGCGACCGCGCTGATCAACCTGGCGGTCGTCCGGGCCGAGCTGGGCGAGCTGCCGGCCGCGACGGAGAACTGCGCCCGCGCCGTGGAGCTGGCCCGCCGGGAGGAGGACCGGCACACCGAGATGCTCGCGCTCCAGCACCTGGCCCGGATGCGGCTCACCGCGCGCCGCCCCGAGGAGGCGCTGGCCCATGCGCGGACCGCGCTCGACCTGGGCCCCGAGCACGAGGAGGCGGCACGCCGGTCGCTGCTGCTGGCGATCTGCGGCGAGGCGCACCTGGCGCTGGGCCAGGAGGACGACGGCGTCCGGCTGCTGGACCGGGCGGCGCGGGAAGCGGAGGACGCCGGCTACGACGAGGGGGCGGTGCGGGCGCTGGAGGTCCTGGTGCGCACCACGGCGGAGCCGTCCTACCGCGTACGCCACGAGCGGTCCGCGCTCCGCCTCGCCACCGCGCCCTGAGCCGCGCCGCCGAGAGCGGGGGACGGCGGGGAGAGGGGCGTTCGGGCGCGTCAGCCGAACGTCAGTGGGACGCCACCGGAACGTGAGCGGGGCCGCGCAGACTTCTTCCTGTCAGCAGCTCACCGGCCGCTTCACCGCTGGAATAAGCGGAGGCGGCCCCTCGCGTCGGGGAACTCGTCATGCGCACCTACCGCAACCGCACCGCCGTACTCGTCTCCGCGGCCACCGCCGCCCTCGCCCTCTCGCTCACCGCGTGCGGCGGCGACGACGGTGGCACCAAGTCCGCCGGCCCGACGGACCGCACCGCCTCCGCGGCGTCCTCGACGTCCACGACCCCGGTCGCGCAGAGCGGTGACAAGGAGCAGGGCGGCGAGACGCAGAGCGGCGGCGAGGGCGCGGCGGAGCAGAGCGGCGGCAAGGGCCAGGGTCAGGGCCAGGGGGCCTCGCAGCAGGGCGGCGGCCAGGGCGAGAGCGCGCAGAGCGGCAGCGGCACCAAGGCCGCCAAGGCGGGCACCCCCCTCTGCACGGCGAAGGGTCTGAAGATCACCGCCGAGCGCCAGGACGGCCCGCCCTACACCCACCTCACGCTGTCCGCGAAGAACACCTCCGGCGCGAGCTGCGAGATGAAGGAGTACCCGCACATCCACTTCCTGGACAACGCCCGGGGCATCGTCCCGCCCGTCGCCAAGAGCAAGCCGGCGTCCCCGGTGGTCCTGGAGCCCGGCCAGTCCGCGTATGTCGCGGTGCGCATGTCCGAGGGCGGCCGCAAGGAGAACACCGAGACGGTGAAGGAGTTCACCGTCACGCTGAAGGCCAACGGCGGCGGCATGGCGGTCGTGAAGTCCCCGGTCGCCGAGGGGCTGTCCGTCAACCCGCAGAAGTGGGCCACCGGCTACTGGACCACCGAGCTGCGCAACGGCGCCGACGAGTTCTGAGCCGCCGCGCGATCAGCCGGACACGCGCGGCACCCGTCCGGCCGAGGAGCGCGGACGGACGGAACGGGAACGTCCGAGCCTCCGTCCCCCGGGCTCGGCCGTTCCCGTTCGTCGTCCTTCAGGAGACCGTGCGCCGTATCCGTCAGAGCCGTGCGCCGTCTCCATCAGGACTGTGCACCGTCTCCGCCAGGACCGTGCGCCGCCCCTCTCAGGAGGGGGAGTCCATCCCGGCCAGCACCAGGGCCAGCCGGGGCTCGCCGTCCGCCGTGACCCGGACGGGTACGCCCCAGTCCTGCTGGTGCACATGGCAGGCCGGGTACTCGTTGGCCGGGTCGTCGTCGCAGGACGCGGCCATCGCGGAGACGTGCAGCACGCCCTCGGCGACCCCGTCCGCGAGCACCAGGTCACGCCCCAGGTCGGTGCCCGTGCCCGAGCCCTCCGCCAGCAGCTCCGGCGGCGTCGCGGAGACCAGCAGCCGGGTCGAGGGGCCGTAGCGGGTGTCCAGTTTCTGCCCCGCGGGCGCCTCGAAGACCACGTCGAGGCGGAGGGCGCCCGGGGCGATCTCGGTGGCGGCCCGCCGGGTGCGGTGCGCCCGGTCGGCGACCCGGACCGCCTCCTCGGGCAGCCGGAGCCTGGTCAGCCGGTGGCGGGCCGACTCGACGACGACGAGATCGCCGTCGACGAGCACCGCGTCGCTCGGCTCGCGGACGTCGGTGGCCAGCGTGGTGACCTCGCCGGACGCCGGATCGTACCGGCGCAGGGCGTGGTTGTACGTGTCGCTGATCGCCACGGACCCGTCGGGCAGCGCGGTGACGCCGAGCGGGTGCTGGAGCAGCGCCTGACTGGCCGCTCCGTCGCGGTGGCCGAAGTCGAAGAGGCCCTCGCCGACGGCGGTGCGCACGTGCTCGTCGCGGTCGACCCAGCGCAGGGCGGAGGTCTCCGAGTCGGCCACCCAGAGCCGTTCCCCGTCCGCGGAGACGGCGAGCCCGGACGGCTGGGCGAACCAGGCGTCGGCGGCCGGCCCGTCGACCAGGCCCTCGTTGGTGGTCCCGGCGGCGACGCGCACGGTCGCGCTCTCCGGGTCGTACGTCCACAGCTGGTGCACGCCCGCCATGGCGATCCACAGCCGGTCGCCGAACCAGGCGATGTCCCACGGCGAGGAGAGGTCCACCTCGCGTGCCGGGCCGCTGGTCGGGGTCCCCTGCCACCACTGGCGGCCGGTTCCGGCGAGGGTGCCGGTCACCCCGGTCGTGAGGTCGAGGGCGCGGATCGCGTGGTTGACGGTGTCCGCGACGGCGATCCGGCCGTCCGGGAGCACGGCGAGGCCCTGCGGTTCGCTGAACCGGGCCTCGTCCGGGCCGCCGTCGCGCAGTCCGCGCTCCCCGGTGCCGAAGTGGCGCCGTACGGTCTCGCCGTCCGCGTCCAGCTCGACCAGGCGGTGACGGGTGGTGTCGGAGACCAGAACGCCGCCGTCCGGCAGCAGCAGCGCCTTGCCGGGGAAGCGCAGGTGGGTGGCGACCGGCTCGGGCGCGACGTAGGGGCCGTCGCCCCGGCGCAGCGTCCCCTTGGCCCCGTGCTCGTCCTCCAACTCCTGGACGAGCTTCTCGATGGCGTGCGCGTGGCCCTCGCCCGCGTGCTGGGCGACGACATAGCCCTCGGGGTCGATCACGACGAGCGTCGGCCAGGCGCGGACCGCGTACTGCTTCCATGTGGCCAGTTCGGGATCGTCGAGGACGGGGTGGTGGACCTCGTAGCGCTCGACGGCGTCGACGACGGCCTGGTGCTCGGCCTCGTGGACGAACTTCGGCGAGTGGACCCCGATGATCACCACGGTGTCGCGGTGCTTCTCCTCCAGCTCGCGCAGCTCGTCCAGAACATGCAGACAGTTCACGCAGCAGAACGTCCAGAAATCGAGGATGACGATACGTCCTCGCAGGTCAGCGAGGGTGTACTGCTGGTCGCCTGTATTGAGCCAGCCGCCCTTGCCGATGAGTTCGGGGGCGCGGACGCGTGCACGTGTTGCCATGTCACCAGTCAACACCCTGATCGCCTGCGCGCATTCCGCCGGGGCCCGGGGGAACCTGTGCCCCATGAGACTTCTCGTGCGTGAGCGGATGTTCGCCATCGGTGACGACTACTGGATCGAGGACGACGCGGGCCGCAAGGTCTTCCTGGTCGACGGGAAGGCGATGCGGCTGCGTGACACCTTCGAGCTGAAGGACGCGGACGGCCGGATCCTGGTCGAGCTGCGGCAGAAGCTCATCAGCCTGCGCGGCACGATGCTCATCGAGCGGGGCGGCGAGGAGCTGGCCACGGTCAAGCGGAAGCGGCTGTCGCTGCTCCGCAACCACTACCGCGTGGCGCTGGTGGACGGTACGGAGCTGGACGTCAGCGGCAAGATCCTGGACCGCGAGTTCGCCATCGAGTACGACGGCGAACTGCTGGCCCAGATCTCGCGCCGCTGGCTGACCCTCCGGGACACGTACGGCATCGACGTCGTCCGGGACGACGCGGACACCGCGCTGCTCATCGCCGTCGCGATGTGCGTGATCGTGCTGGCCGACAAGGACAACGGGGGCTGAGCGCCCGCCCGGCCGCGTTGTTTCACGTGAAACAGCGCGCCGATGGCCCCCGGGCCCCGTCCGGTCTCATCCCGGCTGCCGCACGGCCGTCCGCTGTCGCGCGGCCGCCCGCCGGTCCGCCTGGACGAAGGCCGCCGCCGTGAGGACGACGGTGGCCGCGAAGGAGACGGCGAGGGCGGGGTTGAGCCAGGCGGGCACGACGCCGCTGTCGAACTCCCGGCCGTCGGTGGTGCGGCACCGGACGCCCACGGGGAGGTACCGCACGTCGTGCGTCTCCACCGTCGCGCCCTCCGGACGGTCGGGGGTGGAACGGCACTGGTGCATGGGCGTCGAGTCCGCCCCGGACCCGACCTCGCTGACCGCGAAGCCGGTCAGGAGCAGGCCGAGCAGGTAGAGCACGGCCGTGGCACAGGCGGCGAAGACCGCCGTGCCACGGAGCAACGTCGAGGGGGCGCCGTCCGGTTCGGTCACGGCGCTCACTGTAGAGCGGACGCCCCGAACGCGGACAGAGGATTCCGAACGCGGTCAGAGCGGCGAAGCGAGCCCCAGGCGGCGGCCCTTGAGGGCGGGGAACTGCTCCCGGGTCGTCCGCACCTTCTCCGCGTCCAGCTCGACCGTCAAGATCTCCTCGTCCGCACCCGCCTCGGCCAGCACCTCGCCCCAGGGGTCGACGACGATGCTGTGGCCCGCCTGCGGGACGTCGGCGTGCGTGCCCGCCGTCCCGACGGCGAGGACGTACGCCTGGTTCTCCACGGCACGGGCCTGGGCCAGCAGCGTCCAGTGGGAGCGCCGGCGTTCGGGCCAGCCCGCCGCGACGACCAGTGTCTCGGCCCCCGCGTCGACGAGCCCCCGGAACTGCTCGGGGAAGCGGAGGTCGTAACAGGTCGCGAGGCCCAGCGTGGTGTCCGGCAGCGCGACCGTCACCAACTCCTCGCCCGCGCCCATCATCACCGCCTCGCCCTGGTCGAAGCCGAAGCGGTGGATCTTGCGGTAGAAGGCCGCGCGCTCGCCCTCGGGCGAGAAGACCAGGCTGGTGTTGAACAGGGTGCCGTCGTCCGTCCGTTCGACGAAGGAGCCGGCGTGCAGCCAGACACCGGCCTCGGCGGCGGCCTTCGCCATCACCTGGTGCGTGGGGCCCTCCAGCGGCTCCGCCTCCGCCTCGAACGCGGTGTAGGCGAACGCCCCGACCGGCCACAGCTCAGGGAGAACTACCAGGTCAGAACCGCTCTGAGCGACCACCAGAGCGGCCGCTCGCGCTCTGCGGTCCTTGACGGATTCGTCCGGGTCCACCGCGATCTGGATGAGGGAGGCGCGCACACTACCACCGTCCTGGCATTCGAGCCGTCAACACGGGCCTACGATCGTCACACGAAAGCACTGCCGGGGTGCCTGCCCGCAGCGTAACTTAGCCACCGAGCCTCCCGGCTCAGCCACCGAACCTCCCGCCCCCCAGCCGCCCGCACCTCTCCGCCCCGCCGACAGTGCCGACAGCGCCCGCCCACTCGCCCGCACTCCCCGCACTCTCCAGCCCACGCACCGCAGAACCGCCACGAGGGGTCCCGTGACCGTCCATCCCAGCCTCCAGACCTACACCGACGCCGCGACCCACTCCATCGAGGCGATAGCCGAGCTGGTGAAGCCCCTTCCCGAAGCCGAGTGGAACCGCCGCACGCCCTGCCCGGGGTGGTCGGTGCGCGACATCGTGTCGCACGTCATCGGCATGGAGTGCGAGATGCTCGGTGACCCCCGGCCGATCCACTCCCTGCCGCGCGACCTGTACCACGTACAGAGCGACTTCGCCCGGTACATGGAGATGCAGGTCGACGTCCGGCGCCACCACACGTCCCCGGAGATCCTCGCCGAGCTGGAGTACGTCCTCATCCGCCGGGCCCGCCAGATCCGCAACGAGTCGCGCAGCCCGGAGGCCGTGGTCCGTGCCCCGCTGGGCACCGAGCAGACCCTCGAAAAGGCGCTCAACCTGCGGGCCTTCGACGTCTGGGTGCACGAACAGGACCTGCGCGCCACCCTTGGGCAGCCGGGCAACCTGGACTCCCCCGGCGCCCTGGTCACCCGGGACCTGCTGCTCGCCGGGCTGCCGAAGGTGGTCGCCAAGTCGGCGGGCGCGCCCCCCAACTCGGCGGTCGTCATCGATGTGCACGGCCCGGTGGAGTTCCTGCGGACGGTACGGGTCGACGCGGAGGGCCGCGGCTCGATCGACGGCGCCCCCTCGCTGGGCCCCGCCGTCACCCTCTCGCTGGACTGGGAGACGTACGTACGCCTCGCCTGCGGGCGGGTCCGGCACACGGCCGTCGCCGACCGGATCAAGGTCGAGGGCGACCAGGAGCTGGCCACCGCGATCCTCGCCAACTTCGCCGTGACCCCGTGACCCCGTCACCGCCGCACGGACACGTGCCCGCGCCCCGGGGTGAGGGTCAGGCGGGCACGTGCACGGCCTCCACGCGGCTCACCACGTGGTGCTCGCGCTCCCTGAGGGCCGCCCGGCGGCGCAGCCGCAGGATCTGGGCGACGCCGAGCGCCTCCAGGACGAAGACCGAGGCGAACGCGACGCGGTAGTTGTCGCCCGTGGCGTCCAGGAGGACCCCGACGGCGAGCAGGGTGGTCATCGAGGCGATGAAACCGCCCATGTTGACGATCCCCGACGCCGTGCCCTGGCGCTCGGGCGGATTGGCCGGCCGGGCGAAGTCGAAGCCGACCATCGAGGCCGGCCCGCAGGCGCCGAGCACCACGCACAGGACCACCAGCAGCCACATCGGCGTGTGCTCGGCCGGATAGAGGATCGCGGAGGCCCAGAGCAGGGCGGTCGCGGCCACCGTGCCCAGCGCGATCGGGGTCCGCGCCTCGTGGTGACGGGCGATGATCTGGCCGTAGACGAGCCCCACCACCATGTTGGAGAGCACCACCAGGGTGAGCAGCGTGCCCGCCGTGCCCCGGCTCAGCCCCTGCGCCTCGACCAGGAACGGCATCCCCCACAGCAGCAGGAACACCATCGCCGGGAACTGGGTGGTGAAGTGCACCCACATCCCCAGCCGCGTCCCGGGCTCCCGCCAGGCGGCGGCGATCTGCCGGCGGACGTACGTGGCCCCGGCGTGCTCGGCGGGCGGCGGCTCGTGGCCTTCGGGGTGGTCCTTGAGGAACAGCAGGAGCGGGACCAGCACCACCACTCCGGCCAGCGAACTGCCGACGAACGTCGTGGTCCAGCCGTAGCTGTGCAGCGCCCGCGCGATGAACAGCGTCGAGACGAGGTTGCCCGCCATCCCGAACAGGGCGGCGACCTGGCCGATCAGCGGCCCTCGCCGGGCCGGGAACCAGCGGCTGCCGAGCCGCAGCACGCTGATGAACGTCATCGCGTCGCCGCAGCCGAGCAGGGCGCGGGCGGCCAGCGCCATGCCGTACGAGGGGGAGAGGGCGAAGCCGAGCTGTCCGACGGTGAACAGCACGGCCCCGATGGTGAGGACCCGCTTGGTGCCGAGGCGGTCCACCATCAGCCCCACGGGTATCTGCATGCCCGCGTAGACGAGGAGCTGGAGGATGGAGAAGGTGGAGAGCGCGGAGGCGTTGACGTCGAACCGGTCGGCGGCGTCGAGTCCGGCGACGCCCAGGCTCGTACGGAAGATGATCGCGACGAAGTAGACGGCGACCCCGATGCCCCAGATCCAGGCGGCACGCCGGCCGCCGGGCGGGTCGCCGGGCAGCGACAGGGTGGGCGCGGAGGCCGAACTCACCGGTCCTCACCCCGCACCAGCTCCCGCACCCGGCCGACGTGACGGCGCACGACCAGCGCCGCGCCCTCGGCGTCCCCGGCCCGGATCGCGGCCAGCAGCTCGCCGTGCTCGGTGACGTTGGCCTCGATCCGGCCGGGGTGCGCCTCCATCACCGCGACACCCATCCGCAGTTGACGGTCGCGCAGCTGGTCGTAGAGGCGCGAGAGGATCTCGTTGCCCGCGTGCTTCACGATCTCCGCGTGGAAGCAGCGGTCCTTGACGGCCACCGCCGCCAGATCACCGGCCTCCGCCAACTGCCGCTGCTCCTCCAGGAGCTGCTCCAGCCGGGCGACCAACTGCGGGGTGGCGGGCACCGCCCTGCGCGCGGCGAACTCCTCGACCAGCAGCCGGGTCTCCACCACGTCCTTGATCTCCTGCGCGGAGACGGCGAGGACGAGCGCGCCCTTCTTCGGGTAGAGCTTGATCAGCCCCTCGACCTCCAGCCGCAGCAACGCCTCGCGCACCGGTGTCCGGGAGACCCCGACGGCGTCCGCCAGATCCCCTTCGGTGAGCAGCGTCCCACCCTCGTAGCGCCGGTCGAGCACGGCTTCCTTGATGTGCGTGTAGACCCGCTCGGCGGCGGGAGGACGCTTGACCGGGGCGGTCGGGGGCTTCGCGGGGGCGGGGGGTGCGGCAGGCATGCGCACAGCATAGATACAACATGCACGCATGAGGAGAGACGTCCGGATTCTGGACTTCCGGGTGATCGCGCCCAGCCCCTCTCCGCGATGTTCCCGCCGACCGCCGCGGAGGTGGCGGGCCCGACCGGGGTCCGAGCCGCCATCCACGTGGGGGCGGAGGGTCCGGGCCACCGTCCGGACGCTCGACGAGCTTCTCTCCTCGTACGCCTGACCGAACGGCGGGCCGCTCGCGCCCCCAGGGTCAAGCCTGTGCAAATTCACCCCTCCGGCACCACATCCTTCGGCCCGTTCCAGAAGTCTCACCTGCGAGCGGCACCCTTATGTGGCCGCATATCAGGGGCATTTGGAGCGTTCAGTTGAAAATCGGCATCAAGCGCATCAATCGCGTCACCGTCACGGCCACCGTGACGCTCACCGCCGGTGCGGTGCTCGCGGGCAGCGCCTTCGCCTCCGCGGCGCACGCCGCCGCGCCGCCGACTCCGAAGATCGTCGCCAAGGGCGGCTTCGTGATGAACGACGGCACCGGGAAGACCCTCTTCACCAAGTCCGCGGACACCCGCCGCGCCACCGGTTCCACCACCAAGATCATGACGGCGCTGGTGGTCCTGTCGCAGAAGAACGTGAACCTGAATTCCAAGGTCACGATCCAGAAGGCGTACAGCGACTACATCGTCTCGAAGAACGCCTCGTCCGCCCGGCTCATCGTCGGCGACAAGGTCACCGTCGGCCAGCTCCTCTACGGCCTGATGCTCCCCTCCGGCTGCGACGCCGCGTACGCCCTGGCCGACAAGTTCGGCTCCGGCTCGACCCGTGCGGCCCGCGTGAAGTCGTTCATCGGCAAGATGAACTCCACGGCCAAGAGCCTCAAGCTGACGAACACCCGCTTCGACTCGTTCGACGGCATAGGGGGAGGCAACAACTACTCGACGCCCCGTGACCTGACGAAGATCGCCAGCAAGGCGATGAAGAACTCCACGTTCCGCTCGATCGTCAAGACCAAGTCGACGAAGCAGAAGGTGACCACGAAGAGCGGTGGCTACCGCTACATGTCGTGGAGCAACACCAACAAGATGCTCAGCAGCTACAGCGGCGCCATCGGCGTCAAGACGGGCTCCGGCCCGACCGCCAAGTACTGCCTGGTCTTCGCGGCGACCCGCAAGGGCAAGACCGTCATCGGCACCGTGCTCACCTCGTCCTCCGAGGCGAACCGCACCGCCGACGCCAAGAAGCTGCTGGACTACGGCTTCAAGAAGTAGCCCGCGGCCGCGTACGGAGAGGGGCCCGGCCCGCACGAGTCGTGCGGGCCGGGCCCCTTCCGCGTACGGACGCGGGAACCGGACGCGTCACGCCCAGGTGATCAGGCGCTTCGGCTGCTCCAGGATCGCCGCCACGTCGGCCAGCACCTTGGAGCCGAGTTCGCCGTCGACCAGGCGGTGGTCGAACGACAGGGCCAGCGTGGTGACCTGACGCGGCTTCACCTTGCCCTTGTGGACCCACGGCTGGAGCTTGATCGCGCCGACCGCGAGGATCGCGGACTCGCCCGGGTTGAGGATCGGCGTACCGGTGTCGACGCCGAAGACGCCCACGTTGGTGATGGTCACCGTGCCGCCGGCCATCGCGGCGGGGGACGTCTTCCCGTCCCGGGCCGTGGTGACCAGCTCACCCAGCGCCTCCGCGAGCTGCGGCAGCGTCTTGTCGTGCGCGTCCTTGATGTTCGGCACGATCAGCCCGCGCGGGGTGGCCGCCGCGATGCCCAGGTTCACGTAGTGCTTGCGCACGATCTCCTGGTTGGCCTCGTCCCAGGCCGCGTTGACCTCGGGGTTCCGCTTGATGGCGACCAGGAGGGCCTTGGCGATGACGAGCAGCGGGTTGACCCGCACCCCCGCCATGTCCTTGTCCTCCTTCAGCTCGGCCACGAGCTTCATCGTGCGCGTCACGTCGACCGTGACGAACTCGGTGACGTGCGGCGCGGTGAACGCGCTGCCGACCATCGCCTGCGCGATGGCCTTGCGGACGCCCTTGACCGGGACCCTGGTCTCGCGCGCGGAGTCCGGTACGGCGGTGGGCTCGGTGGCCACCGGCGCCTCGGCGGCCACCGGGGCGGGCGCCGCCTGGGCCGGGGCCTCGGAAGCGGCCGGGGCGGCCGCCGCGTGGACGTCCTCGCGGGTGATGACGCCGTCCTTGCCGGTCGGCACCACCGTCGCCAGGTCGATGCCCAGGTCCTTGGCCAGCTTGCGGACCGGGGGCTTGGCCAGCGGACGGCCGCCGGCCGCGCCGCCCTGCGCCGGAACCGACGGGGCGGGGGCCGCGGCCGGGGCGGGAGCCGCGTGCCCGTTCAGCTCGGCCTGGACCGCCGCCGCGACGGCGGCGGCCTCCGGAGCGGCCGGGGCCCCCTTGCGGGGGCGGCGCTTGGTGGAGCTCTCGGCGACGCCGTAGCCGACCAGGACCGGCGTGCGGCCCTTCGGCTCGGCCTCGGCCGCCGGCTCGTCCACCGGCTCCTGGACCGGGTCGGCGGCCGGGGCGGGCGCATCGCCGCTGCCCGGGGCCACGTCGACCGCGATGATCACCTGGCCCACGTCGACGGTCGTGCCCTCGGGGAAGCGCAGCTCGTGCACCACCCCGTCGAACGGGATCGGCAGCTCGACGGCCGCCTTCGCGGTCTCGACCTCGCACACGACCTGGCCGTCGGTGACGGTGTCGCCGGGCTGGACGTACCACTTGAGGATCTCGGCCTCGGTCAGTCCTTCGCCCACGTCGGGCATCTTGAACTCACGGAAGCGAGCAGACGTCTCGGTCATCGTCGTCACGAACCTCTCCTCAGTACGCCAGCGAGCGGTCGACGGCGTCGAGCACCCGGTCGAGGCCGGGCAGGTACTCGTCCTCCAGCCGGGCCGGCGGGTAGGGGACGTGGTAGCCGCCGACCCGCAGCACGGGCGCTTCGAGGTGGTAGAAGCAGCGCTCGGTGATCCGGGCGGCGATCTCCGCTCCGGAGCCGTAGAAGACGGGCGCCTCGTGCACGACGACGACGCGGCCGGTCTTCTCGGCGGACGCCTGAATGGCGTCGAAGTCGATCGGGGACATCGAGCGCAGGTCCAGGACCTCGATCGACTTGCCCTCCTCCTGGGCGGCCTCGGCCGCTTCCAGGCAGACCTTGACCATCGGCCCGTACGCGACGAGCGTCAGGTCGCTCCCCTCGCGGACGGTCACGGCCCGGTGCAGCGGGCCGGGGATGGCCTCGGTGTCGACCTCGCCCTTGTCCCAGTAGCGCCGCTTGGGCTCGAAGAAGATGACCGGGTCGTCGCTCTGGACGGCCTGCTGCATCATCCAGTAGGCGTCGCTCGCGTTGGACGGCGAGACCACCTTGAGCCCCGCCACGTGCGCGAAGAGCGCCTCGGGGGACTCGCTGTGGTGCTCGACCGCGCCGATGCCGCCGCCGTACGGGATGCGCACGACGACCGGCAGCTTGACCTTGCCGAGCGCGCGGGCGTGCATCTTGGCGAGCTGCGTGACGATCTGGTCGTACGCGGGGAAGACGAAGCCGTCGAACTGGATCTCGACGACGGGACGGTAGCCGCGCAGGGCCAGACCGATCGCGGTGCCGACGATGCCGGACTCCGCGAGCGGGGTGTCGATCACCCGCTCCTCGCCGAAGTCCTTCTGGAGCCCGTCGGTGATGCGGAAGACACCGCCGAGCTTGCCGACGTCCTCACCCATGATGAGGACCTTGGGGTCGCTGTCGAGGGCGAGGCGGAGCGACTCGTTGAGCGCTTTCGCGATGGACATCTTTTCCACGGCCATGGCTACTTGCCCTCCTCGGCGGAGTCGACGAACGATGCCTGGTAGGCGGCGAACTGGGCGCGCTCCTCGTCCACGAGAGAGTTGCCGTCGGCGTAGCCGTGCTCGAACAGGGCCATCGGGTCCGGGTCGGGCATCGCGCGCACCGCCTCGCGCACGCGCTTGCCGAGGGTCTCGCTCTCCGCGTCCAGCGCGGTGAAGAAGGCGTCGTCCGCGAACTTCTCCTTCTCCAGGTAGGCCCGCAGCCGCAGGATCGGGTCCTTGGCCTCCCAGGCGGCCCGCTCCTCGTCGGCCCGGTACTTCGTCGGGTCGTCGGAGGTGGTGTGCGCTCCCATGCGGTAGGTGAACGCCTCGACGAGGGTCGGGCCCTCGCCGCGACGGGCTCGCTCCAGCGCGGAGCGGGTGACGGCCAGACAGGCCAGCACGTCGTTGCCGTCGACGCGGACGCCGGGGAAGCCGAAGCCCTGGGCGCGCTGGTAGAGCGGCACCCGGGTCTGGCGCTCGGTGGGCTCGGAGATCGCCCACTGGTTGTTCTGGCAGAAGAAGACGACGGGCGCGTTGTAGACCGCGGAGAAGGTGAACGACTCGGCGACGTCCCCCTGGCTGGAGGCCCCGTCGCCGAAGTACGCGATCACGGCGGAGTCCGCGCCGTCCTTGGCGACGCCCATGGCGTAGCCGGTGGCGTGCAGCGTCTGCGAGCCGATGACGATCGTGTACAGGTGGAAGTTGTTGCTGTTCGGGTCCCAGCCGCCGTGGTTCACGCCGCGGAACATGCCGAGCAGGTTGGTCGGGTCGACGCCCCGGCACCAGGCGACCCCGTGCTCGCGGTAGGTCGGGAAGACGTAGTCGTCGTCGCGCAGGGCCCGGCCGCTGCCGATCTGCGCGGCCTCCTGGCCGAGCAGCGAGGCCCACAGGCCCAGCTCGCCCTGGCGCTGGAGAGCGGTCGCCTCGGCGTCGAAACGGCGGGTGAGCACCATGTCCCGGTACAGGCCGCGCAGCTCGTCGGCGCTCAGGTCGATGCTGTAGTCCGGGTGCTCGACGCGCTCGCCCTCGGGCGTGAGCAGCTGTACGAGCTGGGGCTCGGCACTCTGCGGCTTCTTCGCGGCGCTGGTCCGCTTACTGGCGCGTCGCGGTTTACGCGCGGCGGCAGTGCTCTCCACGGTCACGTGCGTGCTCCTCCGTCGGTCCGGCCCCCGGGGTCTGCCGGGATACCAGTGCGGCTCGCCCGAATCCGACTGACGCGCACGGGGTGGGTGCCGGCCGGCCGGGATCAGGCGTGACAGGTGCCCCGGCGAGCGCCCTGTCATAGGCACGTTACCCAGTGCTTCGCATAACTGCGAAACCCTATCTGACCTGCGATTTTGCTTGGATTTCCAAGTAAATCGAAGAAATCGCGAAGCTCTGCTGGTCAGGGCACTGGAAACAGCCTTGCAGGCCGCCGGAACAACGGCACGTTATCCCGCGGATCAGCCCCAGGGAAGAGCGGAGCGGAGGCGAGTATGTGAGACTGCGATCGTGCGCGAAGAAGGAAAAATCACGGTATTTCTGCTGGATGATCACGAGGTCGTCCGGCGCGGCGTCCATGAGCTGCTCGCCTCCGAACCGGACATCGAGGTGGTCGGGGAGGCCGGTACGGCGGCGGACGCCCTGGTGCGGATTCCGGCGACCCGGCCCGACGTGGCGGTGCTCGACGTACGGCTGCCGGACGGCAGCGGCGTGGAGGTGTGCCGGGAGGTCCGTTCCCAGGACGAGAACATCAAATGCCTGATGCTCACCTCTTTCGCCGACGACGAGGCGCTTTTCGACGCGATCATGGCGGGTGCGTCGGGGTACGTGCTGAAGGCGATCCGGGGCGGTGAACTGCTGAACGCGGTACGGGACGTGGCGGCCGGGAAGTCCCTGCTGGACCCGGTGGCGACCGCCCGGGTCCTCCAGCGGCTGCGCGACGGCGGCAGCGGCAAGGGGGACGACAAGCTGGCCGGCCTGACCGAGCAGGAGCGCAAAATCCTGGACCTGATCGGCGAGGGGCTGACCAACCGGGTCATCGGCGAGCGGCTGCACCTGGCCGAGAAGACCATCAAGAACTACGTCTCCAGCCTGCTGTCGAAACTGGGCATGGAGCGCCGGTCGCAGGCCGCCGCGTACGTCGCCCGGCTCCAGGCCGAACGCCGCTGAGCCCGCACGGGCCGGGACGCCTCCGCCGACCCCCGGCCCGCGGAGGGACTTTGGTCCCGCGCCACCCGGGGCACCCGACTCTTACGCGGCCCCTACGGCCGGGAGAGAGTGGTGGCCATGTCCTTCGACGAACTCCCCGCGCCCGGGGCGCTCCGCCATCGGGCCCTGACCGGCACGATCGAGCGGACCGAGCGCCCGGTGAAGCGGGCCGCCGGGACCGGGCCGGGCGAGCACACCGACGCGATCGAGCTGCTGCGGCGGGTTCCGTACGGCCGGCTCGCGACCAGCATGCGGGCGCTGCCCTTCCTGGCGGTGGCCCGGCACGTCGTCAGCGACGGCCGGATCCTGCTGCGGATGCACCGCGGTTTCGGCCACCACGAGGCGTGCGACGGAAGCGTCGTCGCGTACGGGGCGGACAACTACAGCGGCGACCCGTCCGGCGAGGGCGGCGACCTGTGGTCGGTGCAGTTCACCGGCCCCGCCGAGATCGTGCGGCTCGGACCCGAGCAGGAGGAGCTGTTCGGCGCGATGCCCGCCTCCGTGAACGGGGAGCCCTACGCGCCGGCGTTTCTGCGGGTCGACCCGCACTTCGTGACGGAACACCGGCTGACCTTCTGAGCACGGCCCGCGCACCGGGGCGCCGGGCGGCCGAGGACCCGCGCTCGGGTGTGTCCGGCGGCCCCTGACCGGGCCCGAGACCCGTCACACACCGCCCTTAGCGCACCGCAGGGCGTGACCGCAACTCCGCGAACCGGACACGCAGCGTGATCTAACATTTGGTAAGTGCCGCGCTCATATGTCACCTGTCCGCCTGTTCCCCCGGTCGGCGAGGTGCTGCGCCGTTATCCGGACGTGGGCGAGCCGCTCGCCTGCGAGCCGATCACCAAGGGCCTGCTGAACCACGGATACCGCGTCTCCACGACGAGCGGCTCCTACTTCCTCAAGCACCACCTCGACAAGAAGCACCTGGGCGATCCGAGCGGCGAACGCGCCGCGATCGTGCGTCAGCACCGCGCCACCCAGCGCCTCAAGTCGCTCGGCGTGCCCGTCGTCCCGCCGCTGGCGGACGCCCGGGGCGAGACCGTCACGGTGATCGGCGAGCGGTGCTACGCCCTGCACCCCTGGGTCGACGGGCTCCACCGGGTCGGCGCCGAGCTCACCCTCGCACAGTCGCGCCGACTCGGGGCGCTCCTCGGCGCCGTGCACACCGGCCTGGAACAGGTGATGGCCCCGCGCGACGGCCCGCGTGCGCCGTCCGGCCGGGCCCTCGGCCATCGCAGCCCGGACGCCGCCGACACCTTCGCGCTGATCGACGACCTGCTGAACGCCGCACGCGGGCAGGACGGCCGGGGCGCCCCGCGCGACGCCTTCGACGAACTCGCGGTCCACCGGCTCGTGGAGCGGCGCGCCCTGCTCGAACGGCACGCCCACCGCCGCCCGCCCACGCCGGACGGGCCCGCCACCGGCTGGGTGCACGGTGACTTCCACCCGCTGAACCTGCTCTACCGGGGCGCCGACCCGGTCGCCATCGTGGACTGGGACCGGCTGGACGTACAGCCGCGCGCCGAGGAGGCGGTCCGGGCCGCGGCGATCTTCTTCGTACGGCCGGTGGGCGAGCTGGACCTCGCGAAGGTGCGGGCGTACGCCCGCGCGTACCGGCGTGCGGCGGGGGCGGGGGCCGCGGAACTGGCGGCGGCGGTGCACCGCGTGTGGTGGGAGCGGCTCAACGACTTCTGGATACTCCGGTGGCGCTACCGCCTCGACGACCGCAGGGCCGACCCGCAGTTTCCCGCGGTGTCGGCCCTGGCGGTGTGGTGGACGCGGGAGTACGAGGCGGTGTGCGCGGCCTTCACGGAATGACGGGCGGCGGGCCGGGGTGGGGGCCGGCGCGAGGGGCGGCGCCCCCGGAGTACGGGCCCGGCGCTGCCCGGAGTGCGGACCGCGAGCAGGGTGCGGGGTGCGGGCGGGTGCGGGCCGCGCGTCCGGGCGATCACCTGCGAGCCGCGCGTGCGCCCGGGTGCGTTCACGCATGAGCCCGGCGTGCGCCGTGGTGGCGCGCGCCGGGCTCGGGGCGGTCCGGGCAGTCCGGGGGGGGCGGGCGGCCCGGTAACCCCGTGGTCCGGGCGGTCCGGGCGATCCGGCAGAACTGAACGATGCGGTTCCACCCGACGCCGTTGCACCGACGCCTTTCCGTCGATGCCCTTCCGCCGACGCCCTTCCGCCGATGTCCTTACGGTGTCAGGCCGCCGACCGACGCGTCGCCGCCCGGGGTCGTCCCCGTACCGCCGGCCTCGTCGCCGCTGGCCCCGCCGTCGTCGCCGGAGCCGCCCGGGGTGCCGGGGTTGGTCGCCGGGTCGCTCGGCTCGCCGCTGGGCTCGCCGCTGCCGCCCTCGTTGGTGTTGCCGTCCGACGTGCCCGGGTCCGTACCGGTCTGGGTCGGCGACGGGGAGAACGTCGGCCGGGTCGGCTTCGGGTTCGGGGTGTACGGCGGCGGGTTCGGCTGCGTCTGGCCGCCTCCGGAGGTGCTCGGCTCCTCCGACTGGTCGGTCTCCTCCTCGGACGGCTCCTCCGAGGGCTCCTCCTCGGACTGGCTCACCGACGTGCTCGGCGTGGCCGGGCCCTTCTTGCCCCCGCCGTCGTCGTCCCGCGCCGCGCTGACGGCGAAGGCGACGCCCGCGCCGATGGCGACCAGCGCGAGCAGGACGAAGAGCCACATCTTCCCGCGCCCGCCGGACGGGCGCCCGCCACCGCCGTCGTACCCCCCGTCGTCCGGGTTGTACGGAGGCAGGATCGGGCTCTGCGAGGTGTCCCCGTGCATCGGGTGGCCCGCGCCCATCACCTGGGTGGAACCGGCCATTCCGTGCGGCGGTGTCCGGCCGCCCTCGTGCAGCGCGACCGGGCCCGTGTTCCAGGTGCCCGTGTGGCCGCCCTGCACCTGGAGCATCTGCAGGCTGTACTGGACGAGGCCGCGCATCTCCTCGGCGCTCTGGAACCGGTCGTCCGGGTCCTTCGCCAGCGAGCGCATCACCATGCCGTCCAGCTCCGGCGGCACCGCGCCCAGGACCTCGGACGGCGGCACCGGGATGTCCTGGACGTGCTGGTAGACCACCGAGAGCGGCGTCTCGCCGGTGAACGGGGGCCGCAGCGCCAGCAGTTCGTAGAGGAGACAGCCCGTGGCGTACAGGTCGGAGCGGTGGTCGACGGCCTTGCCGAGCGCCTGCTCCGGGGAGAGGTACTGCGGGGTGCCCATGACCATGCCGGTCTGGGTCATCGTCGACTGCGCGCCGTGCAGCGCGCGGGCGATGCCGAAGTCCATCACCTTGACCGCGCCGGAGTCCGTGATGATCACGTTGGCGGGCTTGATGTCGCGGTGCACGATGCCGTGCTGGTGCGAGTACGCGAGGGCTTCCAGCACCCCCGAGACGATGATCAGCGCCTGCTCGGGCGGCGGGGCCTCGGCGGTCAGGAGCAGGTCGCGGATGGTGCGGCCCTCGACCAGCTCCATCACGATGTACGGGACGGTCTGACCGCCCACGACGTCCTCGCCGGAGTCGTACACGGCGACGATCGCGTGGTGGTTGAGGCCCGCGACGGACTGTGCCTCGCGGGTGAAGCGCGCCTTGGAGACCGGGTCCTCGGCCAGGTCGGAGCGGAGCAGCTTCACCGCGACGGTCCGCCCGAGCCGGACGTCCTCCGCCGCGTAGACCTCCGCCATGCCGCCCCGGCCGAGCCGGTGGGTCATCCGGTAACGTCCGTCACCGACGACGCCGCCGACGCCCCAGGAGTCGGTGCCATCCGAAACTCCGCCGCCGTTTGCTTCGGAACCGGGTGCCATCAGTCCTCGCCGTCGTATCTGTCCGCGCGTCCGCGGGTTCTCACGGTGCCTTGCTGCATTGACACGTCACGCTACAGCCTTCCGCGGACACCTCGGTTCCGCTCCGGCAGGATCATCTGACCGTCCGGCGTGTCCTCCCGGTGAATTCTCCGCGCCTCCTGTAACGCTTCCGAGACGCTTCTTGCGCGTAGCGTCACGGAACGGGCACCCGGCTTGACGTGTCGGACCCCTACGGCAGACTTGGCGCGTAATCGCGTTGTACGGAACCGGGTCGCACGCAACCACGTCCTACAGAAACACCGCGTGCGACCGCGCGCCGGCGAGGGGGATGCAAGTCATGAGCCAGGACGGCGCACAGGGCCGCTACGCGGGCGGTGCGGTGGCGGGCGGTCGCTACCAACTGCGGGACCTGCTCGGCGAAGGCGGGATGGCGTCCGTATACCTGGCCTACGACTCCGCCCTGGACCGCCAGGTCGCGATCAAGACCCTGCACACCGAACTGGGCCGCGAGCAGTCCTTCCGCGAGCGCTTCCGGCGTGAGGCACAGGCCGTCGCCAAGCTCCAGCACACCAACATCGTCTCCGTCTTCGACACGGGCGAGGACGAGCTCGGCGGTGCGCTGATGCCGTACATCGTCATGGAGTACGTCGAGGGGCAGCCGCTCGGTTCGGTGCTGGCCGCCGACATCCGCGACCACGGCGCGATGCCCGCCGACAAGGCGCTGAAGGTGACGGCGGACGTGCTCGCCGCACTGGAGACCAGCCACGAGATGGGCCTGGTCCACCGCGACATCAAGCCCGGCAACGTGATGATGACCAAGCGCGGCGTGGTCAAGGTCATGGACTTCGGCATCGCCCGCGCCATGCAGTCCGGCGTCACCTCGATGACGCAGACCGGCATGGTCGTCGGCACCCCGCAGTACCTCTCCCCCGAGCAGGCGCTCGGCCGCGGCGTGGACGCCCGGTCCGACCTGTACTCGGTCGGCATCATGCTCTTCCAGCTGCTCACCGGCCGCATCCCCTTCGACGCGGACTCACCGCTCGCCATCGCGTACGCGCACGTGCAGGAGGAGCCGGTCGCGCCCTCCAGCATCAACCGGTCGGTGACCCCGGCGATGGACGCCCTCGTCGCCCGCGCGCTCAAGAAGAACCCGAACGAGCGCTTCCCCAGCGCCGCCGCGATGCGCGACGAGATCGCCCGCGTGCTGAACGCCTCCGGCGGCCACACCGGCGCCCCGATGATCGTGGCCGGCGGCGGACCGGCCAACAGCGGCTCCGGGGTCGGCTCGGCGGTGTTCCCGCCCGTCGACCAGAGCACCCCGGCGCCGCACGGCGTCCAGACGCCGTACCAGCCGCACCCGCAGCAGCCGGGCCCGTACGGGCAGCCGACGCCCGCGCCGAGCTACGGCTATCCGCAGTCCGGCCAGGTCCAGGGCTACGCGACGCCGGGCCCGCTGTCCCACCAGACCCCGCCGCCGTACTCGGTCAACCCGCAGCACGCCACGGCCGTGGGCGCCACCGGCGGCGGCTCGAAGCGGAACATGCCGGTCATCGTCGGCTCGATCGTCGTGGCCCTGCTGGCCGTGGGCGGCCTGATCACCGCGCTCGCCCTCCAGAACGACAAGAAGGACGAGGGCAAGGGCGGCGGCGACTCGGGCTCCACCGAGCAGGTGGAGGGCTATCGTCCGCCCGAGCGCAACCGGACGATGAAGGACACGGAGTGCTCGAACGCCTCCGAGGACTCCAACGACCCGGCGAAGGTCCGCGCCCCGAACTTCGTCTACAAGGACATCCTCTCGGCGAAGGCGTGCGCGGCCGCCGCCGGCTGGACGATCAAGGAGATCGCGGAGCCCGGCAACACGTACGCGGACGGCCAGGTCGTCGGCCAGTTCCCGTCCTCCGGCGCGGCGGTCCCCGAGCGGGGCGCCCACTTCGAGCTGAAGGTCGCCACGGGGAAGCCCTCCTGAGCCGGAGGCCGGACGGTTCCGCCGGGCCGGCGTCCGCACGTTCCCGCTGAGCCGACGGCCCTTCACGGCAGTGGTGGGCGGCACGTCGCCCGCGGCGCGCGGCACCGGCCGCGCCCTGCGGTGCGGTGCGACAAGCCGAGCGCCGGTGTCGGAAGCTGATCGTTTCGGACCTCAGGGACGCGCCTCGCCCTCCGCATCCGACCGCTGACCGGCGTGGGATGTCCGGACAACGCGTCCGGGATGCCGGACGACGGACCCCGTGTGACGCTGATCTCATGGCTCCAGGACGGTCGGCCGCATGGCCGGCGAGGTGTGCGGTCGGTCTGCTGGCGGCGGCCGGGGCGGCGATGGGGCCGCTGGGCGGCTCCGCCCACGGCGCGCCCCCGCCGGACGGCCCCTCCCGCACCGCCACCGCTCCGGCCCCGGCCTCCGGGCCGTCGGGTGCCGCCACGCCCGCCGCGCCGCCCGGACCGGCCGCGCCACGGCCCGGAACGACCGGCTCCCCCGCCGCCTTCCCCGCAGGACTTCCCCAGCCCTCCGGCATGCCGTCCCACGGCGAGCCGGGGGAGTGGCCCGTACCGTCCTCCACCGCGTCCGGCGGACGCGGCGCACCCGGTGACGACGCGCCCGGAACGTCCCCCTCCCCTTCCGCCTCGCCCGAGGTCTCCGGGTCGACCGCCCCGCTGGCCGGGCGCGAGGCCGGGGCGGGCAAGGCGCGCCCCGGGCGGTCGCTCTCCCCGTACGAGCCCGCGGCGGCCGAGACGCCGCTCACGCGGGACCCGTACGACGAGGCCGACGAGAGCCGCGTCGACCCCGTCGATCTGCCCGCCTCCACCCCGCCGCCCGACGCCTTCACCGACCCGGCGCAGCGGGCCGCGGCCCAGGCGCTGGACGCCGCGTCGCTGCGGCGGGTGCAGCAGGTCTCCCTCGGCACGGGCATCGCCCTGGTCGGTCTGGGGCTCGGCTTCCTCGCGCTCCGGATGCGCCGGGTGTACTGACCGCCCGCGTCCGCCGGATTCCTCCCGTGAGGCTCCGCGGGCCCCTCCCGTAACAGCTCTGTCACCGAGCCCCGGCGCCCTTTGCGCGGACGTACATACTCGGTATACATACTCAGTATGTCCATTCGCCACGGCCTGCTGGCCCTGCTGGAACGGGGCCCTCGCTACGGGTCCCGGCTCCGTACCGAGTTCGAGTCGCGCACCGGCTCCACCTGGCCCCTCAACGTCGGCCAGGTCTACACGACGCTGAGCCGCCTGGAGCGCGACGGCATGGTCGTCCAGGACGGCGCGGACGACGCCGGGCACGACCTCTACGCGATCACCGACGCGGGCCGAACCGAGCTGCACACGTGGTTCGGGACCCCCGTCGACCGCACCCACCCGCCCCGCGACGAACTGGCCATCAAACTGGCCATGGCCGTGGGAGCCCCGGGGGTCGACATCCGGGAGGTCATCCAGTCCCAGCGCCGCCACACGCTCAAGGCCATGCAGGACTACACCCGGCTCAAGGCCCAGGCCCTGGCCGACGTTCCGTCCGACCGCGACGAGGTCGCCTGGCTGCTCGTCGTGGAGCAGCTGATCTTCCAGGCCGAGGCCGAGGCCCGCTGGCTCGACCACTGCGAGTCCCGGCTCGTCCGCCTCGCCGAGGCCGCCGCCACCGAGCCCTCCGCCGGGCCCGGCCCCGCCGCCACCCGCGGTCCGGCCCGCGCCCCGGCCGAGCGGAGCCACTCCCAGCGCTGACCCCGCCGCGCACGACCCGGGCGGCTCCGGGACCGTCGCCGCCGTCCAGATCCGACCCAGACCATTTCCCAGGGGGGAACCACCGTCATGCCCGCGTCCGCCGCCCAGCCGCCCCCGCCGTCCTCCGAAACGCCCGGCAGCCCCGTCCTCGAACTGCGGGAGCTGACCCGTACCCATGGCTCGGGCGTCGCCGAGGTGCACGCCCTGCGCGGCATCCACCTCGCCGTGCACCCGGGCGAACTGGTCGCCGTCATGGGCCCCTCCGGCTCCGGAAAGTCCACCCTGCTGACCCTGGCCGGCGGTCTCGACACCGCCACGAGCGGCCAGGTCGTCATCGAGGGCCAGGACATCGCCGCCCTCGGCCCCAAGGGCATGGCCGCCCTGCGCCGCCGCAGCGTCGGCTACGTCTTCCAGGACTACAACCTCATCCCCGCCCTGACCGCCGCCGAGAACATCGCCCTCCCCCGCGAACTCGACGGCGTCCCCGTGCGCAAGGCCCGCAAGGAAGCCCTCGCCGCACTGGCCGAGATGAAGCTGGAGCAGGTCGCCGACCGCTTCCCCGACGAGATGTCCGGCGGCCAGCAGCAGCGCGTCGCCATCGCCCGCGCCCTCGTCGGCGACCGCCGCCTGGTCCTCGCCGACGAGCCCACCGGAGCGCTCGACTCCGAGACCGGCGAGGCCGTCCTCGCCCTCCTGCGCACCCGCTGCGACCAGGGCGCGGCCGCCGTCATGGTGACCCATGAGCCCCGGTACGCGGCGTGGGCCGACCGGGTCGTGTTCCTCCGGGACGGCTCGATCGTGGACCAGACCCTGTCCGCCGGAGCGGACTCGCTGCTCTCCACCACGACCGGGGCCACCACGTGAGCGTCCTCTCCGGCTGGCGGGCCGCCTTCCGCATGGCCCGGCGCGACGCCGTACGGACCAAGGGCCGCAGCGCCCTGGTCGTCGCGATGATCGCCCTTCCGGTCCTCGGCGTCACCGCCGCCGACCTCACCTACCGCAGCGCCCTGCCCACCGAGGCCGAGGAGCTGACGGCGGAGCTGGGATCGGCCGACGCCCGGTTCTCGTCCACGAGCATGGGCCCGGTGAAGCTCCAGCAGATGCCCGACGGCGTCAACTGGGGCACCCCCGAGGGCGCCCCCGAACCCTCCCCCGAGGTGCAGGCGAAGCCGGTCGACGTACCGGCCGCCTTCCCCGAGGGCTCCCGGTACCTGACCGAGCGCAGCGTGCCCGCGTCCGTCACCACCCGGCACGGCATCGCCGACACCGAGATCGGCGAACTGCGCGTCGCCGACCCGATGATGCGCGGCCGCGTCGAGCTGACCGACGGCGCCTACCCCCGCGCGCGGGACGAGATCGCCGCGACCACGGCCTTCGCCGAGGCGTCCGGACTGTCGATCGGCGACACCGTCACCGTGCGCGGCCCCGAGCAGACCTACACCCTCACCGGCACGGTCGAACTCCCCGCGGACCTGCGGGCCGACTCCCTCTACGCGCTCCCCGGATCGGTCATCGCCCCGTGGCAGCAGGCCGCCGACCGCGACAAGGCCATCCTGCCGCCCCAGCCGAGCGATCCGACGTGGCTGGTGAAGGGCCCGCCAGGAGCGGGAGTGACCTGGCAGGACATCCTCGCGGCCAACGAGCGGGGCGTGGTGGTCAAGTCCCGCCAGGTCGCCCTGGACCCGCCGCCGGACTCCGAGGTTCCGATGTCCGCGCTGAGCAACGGGTACTCCACCGAAGTGGAGACGACCGCGGCGGTCCTCACGGTGGCCGCCATGGCCGTCCTGGAGATCGTGCTGCTGGCCGGTCCGGCGTTCGCCGTCGGCGCGCGCCGTTCGCGCCGCCAGCTGGGTCTCGTCGGCGCCTGCGGTGGCAGCCGGGGACAGGTCCGGGCCGTGGTGCTCGCGGGCGGTGCGGTGCTCGGCGGGGCCGGGGCGGTGGCCGGGGTCGGCGCCGGCTTCGGTCTGACCGCCCTGTTCCGGCCGATGATCGAGGACTACACGGGCAGCCGTTTCGGCGAACTGACCGTGCGGCCCTGGGAAATCCTCGGCATCGCCGCGCTCGGCCTGGCCACCGGCGTCCTCGCCGCGCTCGCCCCGGCGATCGTCGCGGGCCGCCAGTCCGTCCTGGAGTCGCTCACCGGCAGGCGCGGCACCCGTCGCGGCTCCCGCGTGCTCCCCGTCGTGGGCGTCATCGCGATCGCGGCCGGCGTCGCCGTCGCGGTCTACGGCGGGGTGGCGGGGGACACCGCCTTCGTCGCCGGCGGCTCCGTCCTGGCCGAACTCGGGGTGCTCGCCTGCATCCCGGTGATCGTCGGCATCCTCGGCCGGCTCGGTCGGCGGCTCCCGCTGACGCCCCGGATCGCCCTGCGCGACGCGGCCCGCAACCGGGGCCGTACCGCCCCCGCCGTCGCCGCCGTGATGGCGGCCGTCGCGGGCAGCGTCGCGATCGCCACGTACACCAGCAGCAGCGCCGCCGAGCAGGCGTACGACCACGTGCCGAACATGACCCCGGGCACCCTCGCGCTCGCGGCGGCCGACACCGGCGCGGACGCCGGACTGCCCCGCTCCCGTGCCGCCGTCGAGCAGAACTACCCGGTCAGCGGCAAGGCCGCCGACTTCGGCCGGGTCTGGGCCGGCAGCGACTGCTCGGTCTATTACCAGGACGAGAACGACTGCGGCGAGCTCCAGCTCGTCAAGCCCACGGGTGAGGGACACAGCTGCCCGCTCAAGGGCGAGGGCGCCAAGGAACTCGCCCTGCGGCTCTCGGCCGACGGGCACAAGCGGACGATGAACTCCCCGGCCTGCATGGACGAGAACTACACGATGGTCGCGTTCGGCACCGGCGAGCACAAGATCGTCATCGGGGGCCCGGACGTCCTCGACACCTACGTGAAGCTCGACGACCCGGCGGCGGCGAAGGCCCTGGACGAGGGCACGCCCGTCCTGCTGAACTCGGCGTACGCGAAGAACGGCGAGGTCACCCTCAAGGCCACCCACACCTACAGCGACCGGGACACGGAGAACAGGGCCGGGCACCCCGGGAAGGCCCGCACCACCACGGACCGGCTGAAGGTGTACGTCGCCCCCGACCGGTACGCCGCGACGCCCGGCATCCGGATGGTGATGCCGCGGCAGACCGCCGAGAACCTGGGGCTGCACGTCGAGGACTACGGCAGCTTCTACACCCTCGGCCGCGACGCCACGGACGCCGAGCGCCAGGCGGCGTACGCGGCGCTCGACCAGGCCGGGAACAAGGCGTACCTGATGGCCTCGGACGAGGAACTGCGCACCGAGGACGACACGATCCTGCTGATCCTCGCCCTCTTCGCCGGGGTGGTGACGCTCGGGGCGGCAGCGATCACGACCGGTCTGTCCAAGGCTGACGCGGAGGCCGACCTCACCACGCTCAGCGCGGTGGGCGCTCCCCCGGGGCTCCGGCGGTCGCTGTCCGGCTTCCAGTGCCTGGTCGTCGCCGGGACCGGGGTCCTGCTGGGGACGGCGGCGGGGCTGGTGCCCGCGATCGCCCTGCGCCTGACCGACCTGCGCGCGGCGCTGGCGGACATGCGGACGGACCCGATGCAGTCGGCGTACACGCCGATCGTGATGCCCTGGGGGACTCTCGCGCTGCTGGCCCTGGTCGTCCCGGTGCTCGCCGGGCTGCTGGCCGCCGCCCTCACCGGCTCCCGCCAGACCCTGGCGCGCCGAGCGGGGTGACGCGCTGGGCGGCCCCGCGCGGGGGGCCGCCGGTCGATTCCGGTGCCCCCGGGAGGGTGGATCATCCGTTCCCGGGGGCACCACCCTGGTGTACGGCAGGTGTGCGAGACAATGGCGGCATGGAAATGCCGAGGAATGACCGGTCGCAGGAGCACCCGCAGGTCCTTGTCGTGGGCCAGGACGGAATGGCTGTCGGCGGCGGTGCCAGTGACGACGAGTCGCGCGAGGTCCCGGTGACGGAGATGGTGGAACAGCCCGCGAAGGTCATGCGCATCGGCAGCATGATCAAGCAGCTTCTGGAGGAGGTCAGGGCGGCTCCTCTCGACGAGGCGAGCCGGGTCAGGCTCAAGGAGATCCACGCCGGCTCCGTGAAGGAGCTGGAGGACGGGCTGGCCCCGGAGCTGGTCGAGGAGCTGGAGCGGCTCTCCCTGCCGTTCACCGAGGACTCGGTGCCCTCCGAGGCGGAGCTGCGGATCGCCCAGGCCCAGCTCGTGGGCTGGCTGGAGGGCCTTTTCCACGGCATCCAGACGGCTCTGTTCGCCCAGCAGATGGCGGCCCGCGCCCAGCTGGAGCAGATGCGCCGCGCGCTGCCGCCCGGCTCGGCGCACGAGGGCGAGGAGGGCGGTGCGGACCCGCACGGCCCGCTCCGATCCGGCCCGTACCTGTAGCCCGCCCCGCAGACCGCCCCGAGATACGTCAGGGCCCGGCGCACACGAGGAGTGCGCCGGGCCCTTCGCGGTCAGGCGCCGGCCAGTGGCGCGGCCAGCAGCACCTTGCCGACGTGCCCGCTGGACTCCAGCACCCGGTGCGCCTCGGCGGCCTCCGCCATCGGCAGCGTCCGGTCCACCACGGGCCGGACCACGCCCTCCTCGATCAACGGCCACACGTGCTCGCGCACGGCGGCGACGATGGCCGCCTTCTCGCCGAGCGGGCGGCCGCGCAGGGAGGTCGCGGTGACGGCGGCCCGCTTGGTCAGCAGGGCCCCGAGGTTCAGTTCGCCCTTGGCGCCGCCCTGGAGTCCGATGATCGCGAGGCGGCCGTTGACGGCGAGCGCCCGCACGTTCCGGTCCAGGTACTTGGCGCCGATGAGGTCCAGGATGACGTCGGCCCCGGCCCCGGCGGTGTTCTCCCGCACCTCCTCGACGAAGTCCTGCTCGCGGTAGTTGATGAGGATGTCCGCCCCCAGCTCCGCGCACCGGGCGAGCTTCTCCGGACTGCCCGCCGTGACCGCGACCCGGGCCCCGACCGCCTTCGCGAGCTGGATCGCCATCGTGCCGATCCCGCTGGAACCGCCGTGAACCAGGAAGGTCTCGCCGGGACGCAGGTGCGCGATCATGAAGACGTTCGACCAGACGGTGCAGGCGACCTCGGGGAGCGCGGCGGCCTCGACCAGGCCGATGCCCTTCGGTACGGGCAGGAGCTGGCCCGCCGGTACCGCGACCTTCTCCGCGTAGCCGCCGCCGGCCAGCAGCGCGCACACCTCGTCGCCGACCGCCCAGCCGGTCACACCGGGGCCGAGCGCCAGGATGCGCCCCGCGCACTCCAGGCCGGGGTAGGGGGACGCGCCGGCGGGCGGGTTGTAGAAGCCCTGCCGCTGCAGGACGTCCGCGCGGTTCACGGCGCCGGCGACGACCTCGACGAGGACCTCGCCGTCGCCGGGTACGGGATCGGGCACGTCGGCCCACACGAGCGCCTCGGGGCCACCGGGTTCGGGAATCGTGATCGCATGCATGGCCGCGAGGCTACTCCCGCACCCCAGGTGCCCAGGAGTGCCGCGCGTACTCCTGGGCGTGGCATCCCGCACGCGTTCGGCCCGGTCGGCGGCCGGGCGTACGCGATCCGGCCCGGCCCGGCGGAGGATCAGGGGCGCGGCGGCATCGGGTTGTGGGGCACGGAGGTGGAGCTGGGGCTCTTCCGCACGATGGTGATGACCCGGTCCGTGAGCTGCAACGGGCTGGCCGCCGGGTCGTCGTAGCCGAGCAGCCGGTGGCCGCGCAGGACGCTGACGACGAGGTCCTCGGTCTCCCGGACGCCCTTGCCCACCTCGGCCTTTATGACCGGACGTTCCACCAGGTCGAGACCGCTGCCCTGCTGGATCAGATCCTCCATCACGGTGCCCGCGCTGGGGCTGAGGACGGAGAGGCCGAGCAGTCGGCCGGCGGCGCTGGCGCTGGTGATGACGGCGTCGGCGCCGGACTGCCGCAGGAGCGGGGCGTTCTCCTCCTCGCGTACCGCCGCCACGATCTTCGCCCCGCGGTTCAACTGCCGTGCGGTCAGCGCGACCAGGACGGCGGTGTCGTCGCGCTGGGTGGCGATGATGACCTGACGCGCTTTCTGCAGCTCCGCGCGCAGCAGTACATCGCTGCGGGTCGCGTCGCCGAGCACGCCCGTGAACCCTTCGGCGTTGGCGGCCTCGATCACCTTGGAGGCCGGATCGACGATGACGATCTGGTCCTTCCGCAGGCCGGTGGCGCAGAGAGTCATGATCGCCGAGCGGCCCTTCGTACCGAAGCCGACGACGACGGTGTGGTCACGCAAGTTGGATCTCCAACGCTTCAGCCGGAAGTCCTCGCGAGTCCGTTCCGTGAGGACTTCGAGGGTGGTGCCGACCAGGATGATCAGGAACAGCACGCGCAGTGGTGTCACGAGCACCACGTTGATCAGCCTGGCTCCGTCGCTGTACGGGGTGATGTCCCCGTACCCGGTGGTGGAGAGGGTGACCGTCGCGTAGTAGACGGCGTCGAGCAGATCGACCGAGCCGTCGGCGTTGTCGTTGTAGCCGCCGCGGTCGAGCCAGACGATCAGCACGGTCGCGGCCAGCACGAGCAGGGCCATCAACAGACGTTTGGCGACCTGTCGGGCCGGGCCGAGGGCCACGCGGCGGGGGAGCATCACCCGCGTCGGCACGACCAGTTCGTCCGCTCGCCTGGCCATCGCATCGTGGCCGGGAAGTTTCACGTGAAACACCCTTCCGTCCACGGCGTCGCCGGGGCCCATGGGAGATCCAGAATCTCCACCTCGGTGCCGGACCGTACCCCGCCCGGCTCCACCACGGCCAGCCCGTCCGCCGCGGCGATCCCCCGCAGCATCGCGGGGCCGTTGTAGCGCAGCGGCGCGACATGGTCCCGCCCGCCCGCCCGACCCGCGCGGTGGACGACGGGGACGAGACGGGTGTCGTGCGGATGGCCGTGCACCTCGGCATGGACGAGGGCCCGGTACGCGTCCTGGGCGGGGCGGCCCGCGAGCCCCGCGATCAACGGCTCCACGAGCGTCACCAGGCCCGACACGGCCGCGAGCGGGTTCCCGGGCAGCCCGACCAGATACGGCCCGTCCGGAGACTCCTTCCGCTGCTCGGCCGTCGCGTCGCGCTGTCCCTCCGGTCGGCCGGCCGTGTGCGCCCCGGACGGTCCGGAGGGCAGCCGCGCCAGCAGCATGGGGTGTCCGGGGCGGACCGCGACCCCGTCCACCAGTAGTTCGGCGCCGAGTTCGGCGAGGACCGGGTGCACGTGGTCGACCGGACCGGAGGCGGTTCCGCCCGTGGTCACGATCAGGTCGGCGTCGGAGGTGGCGAGGGCGTCCCGCAGCGCCCGGGCGTCGTCCCCGAGGCGGCGGGGGCCGGCGACCTCGGCGCCGAGGGCCCGCAGCCAGGGGCCGAGCATGGGGCCGAGGGCGTCCCGGATCAGCCCGTCGTGCGGCAGCCCGGCGGCGAGCAGTTCGTCGCCGAGGACGAGGATGTCGACGCGTGGGCGGGGTACGGCGGGCAACGCGTCGTATCCGGCCGCCGCGGCGAGGCCCAGTACCGCCGGGGTCATCACCGTTCCGGCCGGGACGAGTTGTTCGCCCGAGCGGCACTCCTGGCCCCGGGGCCTGATGTCCTGCCCGGTGGCCACGGACCGCTCGGCGTGCAGCAGCCCCTTGGCCTCGTCGGCGTACGCGTGCTCGCTGCGGATGACCGCCGTGGTGTCGGGCGGGACGCGGGCCCCGGTGGCGATGCGTACGGCGGCGCCGTCGGGCAGCGCGGTGGCCGGGGCGTGTCCGGCGAGGATTCCGGCCCCGGCCACGAACGCCCAGGGCCCGGGGCCGGCGACTGCCCAGCCGTCCATGGCCGAGGTGTCGAAGGACGGCAGGTCGGTGAGCGCACCGAGCGGTTCGGCCAGCACATGTCCCAGCGCCCGGTCGAGCGGGAGTCGGACGGCGGCGAGGGGGCCGCCCCTCCCGGCCCGGGCCGCTACCGCCCGCGCCCGGCTCCAGGACAGGGACGGGGCGGGCTTGTTCGCTGTGCGGGACGCTCGGGGGGAGGTGGAGCCGGAGGAGGTGGAACCGGACTGCACGCGACCGCCGGTGTGGGGGCCCGGCCGGTTGCCGGGGGTATGGGCGCCGGCGTCGGTCCGGGCGTTCGAGGCGCTGCTCATCGGGGAGGCGCTGGTCGGGTCGGCATTGCGGCCGTCGCCGGTGCGCGGGGTGCTGCTCCATGCCTCGCCGCCGTCCGGAGTGCCGCTCGGGTCGTCGCCGTCGCCCCCACCGCCGGGCCGCTGCCCGCGCGGGGGCCGGGACGGGCCGAGCGTCGAGCCGCCGACCAGTTCGAGCGCCTGCTCGATGGCCAACTCCTCCTCGGCGCGGGCGCGAGCGCTCCCGGCGGCCTCCCCCGGAACGGCGCCGGGTGCGAAGAGACCGTCATCGACCGGGCCGGCAGCCGGACGGTCCGGACCGGGAGCCGAGCGGTCCGGGCCAGGAGCCGAGCGGTCCGGGCCGGTCATGGCGTCCCGGTCCCCTCGCGGCCCGCGTCGCGCCCCGCACCGCCCGCGGTGCCGTCGGCCGTCCCGCCGCCGGCACTCCCCGCGCCCGCTGCCTCTCCTCCGCTCGCCTCGGCCTCCGCCTCCCAGCGAAGCGCGAGGTCAGTGGCCTTGCGGGCGGCCTCCGCGACTGCTGCGGCGGCCTCGTCCGGGTCGGCTCCGGCGCTCGCCCGCGCCGCCGCGTACCCGACCAGGAAGGTCGTGAGCGGGGCGGCGGGCCGGGCGACCCCGTGGGCGGCGTCGCGGGCGAGGTCGAGCAGGAGAGCGGTGTCGACGTCGAGGTCGATGCCCAGTTCGTTCTTGACCGAGGTGATCCATTCGTCCAGCACGGCCCCATGCTCCCTGATCCGGGCTCTGGCAGCGGCGATGTCGTCCCAAGTGTCGCAGTCGAACGAGGCGTCGAAGCCGGCGTCGATGCGGGCGAGGTCCAACTCCGCGGTCAGGAGCCGCAAGGGGAGTCCGGCGAGGCTTCCGTGCTCGGTGGCGATGAGGGCCAGCTCGCGACGGAGCGGTTCGGCGCGGTAGGCGGCCACGAGCGGCTGGTCCCGCCCGTCGGGGTCGGTGCACAGGGCCCCTTCCCTGCCCGGCTCCCCGGCGGCGGTGAGGAGCGCGTCGACCGTTCCCCGGCCGAGGAACGGCAGGTCGGCCGAGAGGACGAGGACGCGCTCCGCCGTCGTCAGCCGCAGCCCCGCGCCGAGCGCCGCCAACGGGCCTCCGCCCTCGGGAACTTCACGGGTCCAGACGACCGGGCGGGCGGTGGCCCGGCGACCGCCCACGACGACGGTGACGGCCGCGTCGGCGCATGCGGAGAGGACCCGGTCGAGCAGCGCCCGGCCACCCACGCGAAGTCCGGGCTTGTCGGCGCCGCCGAGCCGCTTCGCGGCCCCTCCGGCCAGGACGATCACGTCGTAGGCGGTCATAGCCCGAGTATGGACGGCTCCCGGCGACGCCGTTCTCTCCGGGGTGGCGGAAAGCCGGTCACCCCGGAGAGCCGCGCCGCGAGGGCATGCCGCCCGGCACACGCCTGCACGGATACCGTCGAGCGCGCGCCCGCCCGGCGCCCCGGCGCCCGCCGAGCACGCGCCCTCCCCGCTACAGCGTGCGCAGCAGCACCGCCGGTTGTTCCACGCAGTCCGCCACGTACCGGAGGAAGCCGCCCGCCGTACCGCCGTCACAGACCCGGTGGTCGAAGGTGAGCGACAGCTGGACGACCTGACGCACGGCCAGCTCCCCCTGGTGCACCCAGGGCTTGGGCATGATCCGGCCGACGCCGAGCATGGCCGCCTCCGGGTGGTTGATGATCGGCGTCGAACCGTCGACCCCGAACACCCCGTAGTTGTTGAGCGTGAACGTGCCCCCGGTGAGCTGGGCCGGGCTGAGCTTCCCGGTCCGGGCCAGCTCGGTCAGCCGGGCGATCTCCGCCCCGATCGACTCGGCGTTGCGGGTGTGCGCGTCCCGGACGACCGGGACGACGAGGCCCCGCTCGGTCTGGGCCGCGAACCCGAGGTGCACGCCGGGCAGCCGGACGATCTCCCGGGCCTCCGTGTCCACCGTGGAGTTCAGCTCGGGGTACCGGGCGAGCGCCGCCGTGCAGATCCTCGCCAGCAGGGCCAGGACCGACACCTTCGGCCCTGCGGACGGGCCCGTCGCCGCGTTCATCGCGGCCCTGACCGCCATCAGTTCGGTGGCGTCGGCGTCGACCCAGCACGTGGCGTCCGGGATCTCGGTGCGGCTGCGCGACAGCTTGTCCGCGACCGCTCCGCGCACCCCCCGCAGCGGAACGCGCTCGGCGGCCGCCTCGCCCGAGGCCGTCCGCTCCGGAACAGCCCGCCGGGCAGACGCGTCGGCCGAACGGCTCTCCGCCTCCGCCGCCTCCCCGGCCAGCCGGATCGCGGCGTCGACATCGGCCCGCAGGATCAGCCCGTCGGGACCCGAGCCCGTCAGCCGCCGCAGATCGATCTCGTGCTGCCGGGCCAGCCGGCGTACGAGCGGTGACACGACGGCCACCGGGCCCTCCCGGCCGTCCACCTCACCGGCCAAGGCGGTCGCCGGAGCGGCACCGGCCACCGGCCCGGCGGTCGCGGAAGCGGAACCGGTCAAGGGTCCGGCGACGACGGGCCCGGGGGCAGTAGACCCCGAAGCGGATGCCGACGCGGACGCCGACGCGGCGGCGGGCGTGCCGTTGAGGGCGGTCGGCTGCGGCCGGATGCGGCGGCGCCGGGCGGCCGGGGCCCCCGTCCCGTACCCCACGAGCACGTTCCCCGAACCGGAACCGGAAGCCGAACCGGAACCGGAATCCTGCCCTGCACCGGCGGCAGAATCATCCGCGACGGCCCCGCCGTTCCGGGACTCCCGGGAACCGGCCTGGTCGGCAGCGGTGCCGAGGGAGGACGAGGACTCCGTCGCGCCCACCGCGACCGTCAGCAGCGGCGCGCCGACCGGGAGTTCCGTACCCTCCTCGCCGAAGCGCGCGGTCACCACGCCCCCGTACGGGCAGGGCACCTCCACCATGGCCTTGGCCGTTTCGACCTCGACGACGGGCTGGTCGATGGCGACGACGTCGCCCACCTCCACCAGCCAGCGGACGATCTCCGCCTCGGTCAGCCCCTCACCGAGGTCCGGCAGCTTGAACTCGAGCACCTGGGCCATCAGCTGTCCGCCTCCCACTGCAACCGCGCCACCGCGTCGAGCACCCGGTCCACTCCCGGCAGATGGTGCCGCTCCAGCATCGGCGGCGGGTACGGGATGTCGAACCCGGCCACCCTCAGCACCGGGGCCTCCAGATGGTGGAAGCAGCGTTCGGTGATCCGTGCCGCGATCTCCCCGCCCGGCCCGCCGAATCCGGGGGACTCGTGGACGACAACCGCGCGCCCGGTGCGCCGTACCGACGCGGCCACCGTCTCGTCGTCGAACGGCACCAGCGAGCGCAGGTCCACCACTTCGAGGTCCCAGCCCTCGGCGACCGCCGCCTCGGCGGCCTCCATGCAGACCGGCAGGGAAGGTCCGTAGGTGATCAGGGTGGCGCTGCGCCCGGAGCGCCGCACCACGGCCCTGCCGATCGACTCGACCGCCGCCGGGGCCTCGGGCGACCAGTCGGCCTTCGACCAGTAGAGCCGCTTCGGCTCCAGGAAGACCACCGGGTCGTCCGAGGCGATCGACGCCCGCAGCAGCCCGTACGCGTCCTCGACCGTGGCCGGTGTGACGACGTGCAGCCCCGGCGTCGCCATGTAGTACGCCTCGGAGGAGTCGCTGTGGTGCTCGACGCCGCCGATCCCGCCCCCGTACGGCACCCGCACGGTGATCGGCAGCGGCATGGCCCCGCCGGTGCGGTTGCGCATCTTGGCCACATGGCTCATCAGCTGTTCGAACGCCGGGTAGGCGAACGCGTCGAACTGCATCTCCACCACGGGCCGCAGCCCGTACATCGCCATGCCGACGGCCGCGCCGAGAATGCCCGCCTCGGCCAGCGGGGTGTCGGTACAGCGGTCGTCGCCGAACTCCTTCGCCAGCCCGTCCGTGATCCGGAAGACCCCGCCGAGCGTGCCCACGTCCTCGCCGAGCACGTGGACCGTGGAGTCCTCGGCCATGGAGTCGCGGAGCGCGCGCCCGAGAGCCTGCGCCATCGTGGCCGGCTTCGCCTTCGTCGTACGACCGCCGGCCGTCGCTGCCGCGGTGGTCATCGTCCCGCCTCCGTGCCGTGCTCGTCATGGTCCTGCTCGGCGTCCAGCTCGGCCCGCAGAGCGGCGGCCTGCGCCCGGAGCTGGTCGGTCTGCTCGGCGTAGACGTGGGCGAACAGGTCCATCGGCGCCAGCTCCGGATCGGCGTTCATCCGGTCGCGCAGCGCGGCGGCCATGCGCTCGGCGGCCTCCTTCGCCCGCTCGACGCCCGTCTCGTCCAGCAGGCCGCGCTCCAGCAGCTCCCGCTCCAGCAGCCGCACCGGATCGTGCGCCTTCCACGCCTCGACCTCGCTGTCGACGCGGTAGCGCGTGGCGTCGTCGGCGTTGGTGTGGGCGTCCATGCGGTAGGTGACGGCCTCGACCAGCGTCGGGCCCTCGCCGCGCCGGGCCCGCGCCACGGCGTCGCCCAGCACCTGGTGCACGGCGGCCGCGTCGTTGCCGTCGACGAGGCGGCCGGGCATCCCGTATCCGACGGCCTTGTGGGCCAGGGAGGGGGCGGCGGTCTGCTTGGCCAGCGGAACGGAGATCGCGAAACCGTTGTTCTGGACGAGGAAGACGACAGGAGCCTTCCAGACGGCCGCGAAATTCAGCGCCTCGTGGAAGTCGCCCTCGCTGGTGCCGCCGTCGCCGACCATGGCGAGCGCCACCACGTCATCGCCCTTGAGCCGGGCCGCGTGGGCCAGCCCCACGGCGTGCGGGAGCTGGGTGGCCAGCGGCGTGCACAGGGGGGCGATGCGGTGTTCGCGCGGGTCGTAGCCGGTGTGCCGGTCGCCGCGCAGCAGGGTCAGCGCCTCGACCGGGTCCAGGCCGCGCGCGACGGCAGCCAGTGTGTCGCGGTAGCTCGGGAAGAGCCAGTCGCGCTCCTCCAGGACCAGCGCGGCGGCGACCTCGCACGCCTCCTGGCCGGTGCTCGACGGGTAGACCGCCAGCCGGCCCTGCTTCGTCAGCGCGGTGGCCTGCGCGTTGTACCGGCGGCCGCGCACCAGCTCGGCATGGAGCCTCAGCAGCAGCTCCGGGTCGGCGTCGGCGACCGCGTCCGTACCGAGCACCCGGTAGGGCTCCGGGTCCGGGAGCAGCGGGGCGGGGTCGGTGATCGGCTTCCAGGCCGGGGGCGGCGTGGGCCGGTAGGCGGCCGCGCCGGGCAGCTCTTGGACCGTCATGGGAAGCACCTCCTGGCGTCGAGGGGACCGACGATGTCGATCGGGGCGTCGATGGCTGTCGATCGGGAGCGCGACGTCGGAGAGGCGGAACGAGACGTCGACGAGCTGGCGGGCACGAATGTGGTGTGCCTCACCTACCGATTGTTCGGTCGCGAGCGCATTTTGGCTACAGGTGCCTCCAGCCTGTGGACAAACGGTTCTCCACAGCCTGGGATGGGTACAGGTCGTCCACGACAGGGAGGCGCGGGCCGATGGCAGCTGAACAAATGGCCGACACGGGCGACGAACCGGTCCGGGCGGCCGATCCGGCCCCAGTCCCGCCCGCCCGGCCGCTGGACGCCGTCGACCGCGACATCCTGCGCATCCTCCGGACGGACGGCCGCGCTTCGATACGGTCCGTGGCCGAACGGGTCCACGTATCGCGCGCCAACGCCTACGCCCGGATCAACCGGCTCGTCGAGGACGGCGTGATCCGCGGCTTCGGCGCCCGGATCGACCACGAGCGGGCGGGGCAGGGGGCGTCCGCGTACATCACGCTCAAGATCGTGCAGAACTCCTGGCGCACCGTGCGCGAACAGCTCCAGGCCCTGCCCGGAGCCACGCACATCGCGCTGGTCAGCGGCGACTTCGACGTACTGCTCCTGGTGCACACGCCGGACAACCGGGCGCTGCGCGAACTGGTCCTCACCCGGATCCAGTCGATCCCCGAAGTGCTCTCGACGCGCACGCTGCTGGTGTTCGAGGAGACGGACCTAGGACCGCTCCCGGACCGCCCCGCCGAACTCGCCTGACCGCGCGGGACGCCCGAACGCGCCGCGGCCACACCCGGCCGGGCGCGCACCCGCCATTGGGCCCCCGGCAGCGGCCCGCGGCCGCCCGCTCAGCGGCCGTTCGCGCGCATCCCCTCGAAGGCGAGCCGGACGATCGTGTCCGCGAGCTGCTCCTCGCCCGGGAACCCGCCCGGCTGCGGCCGGTACCACTCGACCAGCGAGTTCACCATGCCGAACAGCAGCCGGGTGGCCAGCCGTATGTCCACGTCCGCCCGGAGGTCGCCCTCCGCCACCGCGGCCTGGAGCAGCTCCGCGACCCGCTGGTCGAACTCGCGTCGGCGCTCCAGCGCCCAGCGCTCCGTCTGGGTGTTGCCGCGCACGCGCAGCAGCAGGGTGACGTAGGGGAGCTCGGCCATCAGCACGTCGACCGTCCGGCGCGTGACGTACTCGATCCGCTCGACCGCGCGCCCGCGCTGCGCCCCCGGCTCGTCGAGGACGGCGAAGAGCCCGTCGAGCGCCCGGCTCACGGCCCGGCGCAGCAACTCCTCCTTGCCCGCGACGTGGTGGTAGATGGAGGACTTCGAGATGCCCGCCGCCCGGGAGAGGTGCTCCATGGACGTGCCGTCGTAGCCGCGCTCGTTGAAGACACGGACGGCGACGGTGAGCAGGGTCTCCGGGGTGTACGTGTCCCGCTTGGCCGTGGTCATGTCCGCGATCCTCCCCCATGAGGGATCGGCCCCGCACAGGCGGGGACCGTCGAAGTTGTCCACAGGTTCCCCGGGCCCCCTTGTCCCGACCGATCGTTCGGTTACTCTAACTCCATCCGTACGTCCCCGCCCGGCTCGATGAGGAGTTGGTCCGCCATGGCCGCCGCGCTCACCCCCCAGCAGCTGTCCGAGACCCACCGGACCACGCTCGACCAGGCTCTCGACGCGATCAGTACGCGCGCGTACTGGTCACCGCACCCCGAGCACCCGAAGGCGTACGGGGAGGGCGGCGCCCCGGGCAGTCTGGGAGCGGCCGAGGGCAAGGCCGCCTTCGACGCGCTGCTGGGTTCCCGGTTCGACCTGGGGCAGCCGGGCACCGACGGCTGGGTGGGCGGGGAGGTGTCGCCGTACGGGCCGGAGCTGGGCGTCGAGTATCCGCACGTCGATCCGGACGTCCTGCTTCCGGCGATGAGGGCGGGCATGGGCGCGTGGCGGGCGGCCGGCCCGGAGATCCGGGCCCTGGTCTGTCTGGAGATCCTGTCGCGGATCAGCGCCCACACCCACGAGCTGGCGCACGCGGTGATGCACACGAGCGGCCAGGCGTTCATGATGGCGCTCCAGGCGGGCGGCCCGCACGCGCAGGACCGGGGCCTGGAGGCCGTGGCGTACGCCTACCGGGGGCAGGTCCGCACCCCGGAGACGGCCGACTGGTCCAAGCCCCAGGGCAAGCGCGACCCGCTGAAGCTGCACAAGTCGTTCATCGCCTCCGGCCGGGGCGTCGCGCTGGTCATCGGCTGCAACACCTTCCCCACCTGGAACGGCTACCCGGGCCTTTTCGCCTCCCTCGCCACCGGCAACCCGGTGCTGGTCAAGCCGCACCCGCGCGCCGTGCTCCCGCTGGCCGTCACGGTGTCCATCGCCCGCGAGGTGCTCGACGCGGCGGGCTTCGACCCGAATCTGGTCGCGCTGGCCGCCGAGCGCCCGGGCGAGGGCGTCGCCAAGACCCTGGCGCTCCGCCCCGAGGTACGGATCATCGACTACACCGGCTCGACCGCCTTCGGCGACTGGCTGGAGGAGAACGCCCGACAGGCCCAGGTCTACACGGAGAAGGCCGGCGTCAACACGATCGTCGTCGACTCCACCGACGACTACCGGGGCATGCTCGCCAACATCGCGTTCTCCCTGTCGTTGTACAGCGGCCAGATGTGCACCACCCCGCAGAACCTGCTGATCCCCCGGGACGGCATCACCACCGACGACGGCGCCAAGTCCTACGACGACGTCGTCGCCGACATCGCGGCTTCCGTCACCGGGCTGCTCGGCGACGACGCCCGCGCCTCGGCCCTGCTCGGCGCGCTGGTCAACCCGGACGTACGGGCCCGGGTGGAGGCCGCCGGCGAGCTGGGCGAAGTGGCCCTCCCCTCGCGCACGGTCGCCAACGCCGAGTTCCCCGACGCCGTCGTCCGTACGCCCGTGATCGTGAAGCTCGACGGCACCAAGACCGACGACGACGCGGCCTATCTGTCCGAGTGCTTCGGCCCGGTCTCCTTCGCCGTCGCCGTCGAGTCGACACCCGCCGCCCTGGAGCTGCTCCGCCGCACGATCCGTGAGAAGGGCGCGATGACGGTCGGCGCCTACACCACCTCGCCCGAGGTGGAGCGCGCGATCGAGGACGTCTGCCTGGACGAGTCCGCCCAGCTCTCGCTGAACCTGACCGGCGGGGTCTACGTCAACCAGACCGCGGCCTTCTCCGACTTCCACGGCTCCGGGGGCAACCCCGCCGCCAACGCCGCCCTGTGCGACGCGGCCTTCGTCGCCAACCGCTTCCGCGTGGTGGAGGTGCGCCGCCAAGCGTAGCCGGGCGGCGGCCGGCGGGTCAGCCGGCGTCCCGGGGGTCGGGGACGTCGGCGTGGCGCTGGATCCACGCGTGCATCGCGATCGCCGCGGCGGCGCCCGCGTTGATGGACCGTGTCGAGCCGAACTGCGCGATCGAGCACACCAGGGAGGCGTGCTCCCGCGCCTCCTCGGTGAGGCCCGGCCCCTCCTGCCCGAACAGCAGGACGCAGCGGCGCGGCAGCTCGGTGCGTTCCAGCGGCACCGCGCCGGGGAGGTTGTCGATCCCGATGATCGGCAGCCCCTCGGCGGCCGCCCACGCGGTCAGGTCCGCGGTGTCGGGGTGGTGGCGCACATGCTGGTAGCGGTCGGTGACCATGGCGCCGCGCCGGTTCCAGCGCCGGCGGCCCACGATGTGGATCTCCTTGGCCAGGAAGGCGTTGGCGGTCCGCACCACCGAGCCGATGTTGAAGTCGTGGCCCCAGTTCTCCACGGCCACGTGGAAGTCGTGGCGCCGCAGGTCGAGGTCGGCGACGATCGCCTCCCGGGTCCAGTAGCGGTACGTGTCGCCGACGTTGCGCCGGTCGCCCGAGGCCAGCAGCTCGGGGTCGTACCGCTCGTCCTCGGGCCAGGGCAGCGGATGCGGCCCGACGCCGATGGCTTGGCCGTACCCCTCGTCGTACTGGAGGGGTTCGTCCTGGGGCGCTTCCCGGCCGGATTCGACGCGGGTGGCGTCCTGGGCCGGGCCCCGGGCGGTCTCCTGGAGGGGCCCCGCCGGGGTGCCCTCCGCCGGTACGGGGCCCTCCGCTGCCGGGGGCTGCTGGGTTCTGCCGGTCTCGCTGCTCACCCGACGAGCGTATGGCCCTCGCCGCCGCCCCCGCGCCGCGGCTCCTCCGTACCGCCCTCGCCGCCGTCCCGCGCCGCTCCGGACCATGCCGACCCCGAAGAGCCGTTCTCGCCTCCGGGCGTTCCGGGTGCTCCGGCCCTCTCCCGTGTGCGCCACGGGCCGGGCAGACCGGAGAGGAGCCGCCGCCTGCCGGCCGTGACCCGGGCGCCCAGCCAGACGAGGAAGACCGTCGGGAGGAACACCGCGTCGGCCGCGATCATCGCCATCGAGAAGAACGGCAGCCCGAGCAGCAGGGCGATCCCCGCGTGCTCGCAGATCATCGCGACCAGCAGGACGTTCTTGACGCGCCGGTTGAACAGCGTGAACGGAAAGGCGACCTGGACGATGACCGTGCCGTACGTCAGCACCATCACCATCAGCCCGCTGGCCCCCAAGAGGTCCGACAGGGCCGGCCACGGGGTGAAGTAGTCCAGGTTGAGCGGGTAGTACAGCGCGGTGCCGTCCTGCCAGCGCGTCCCCTGGATCTTGTACCAGCCGGCGGTCGCGTAGATCAGACAGACCTCGGCCATGATCACGGCGAGCGTGGCGTTGTGCGCGAGGTTGGCCAGAACGTCGAGAAGAGCGCGGAACTGCCCGGCCGGCTGGTAGAGGTTCACCGCCCACCAGACGGCCGCGGAGAGCCAGAGCACCCACAGCAGGGCCGGCAGCCACCAGGTGCCGCCGAGCCCGCCCAGCGCGGTGGCCGCCACGAGGACCGGGCCGAGGACCACCCACAGCACCGGGCCGACGATGTCCCGCACGGGCGGCAGGCCCGCCGCGGCGCGCCGTGCGTCGCGCAGCGCGCGCCGGGCGTCCAGCGACCAGACCTGGCCGCACCGGGTCAGCACCAGGTAGATCGCCATGAGGTGGACGACGTTGTCGCCGCCGTCGCCCATGAAGATGCTGCGGTTCTGCACCGAGAGCACGCCGACCATGAAGAGCACGGACATCGTCCGGGTCCGCCACCCGAGCATCAGCGCCGTGGCGGACAGCAGCGTGATCGCGTACACGACCTCGAACCAGACCGTGCTGTCGGACCACATGAGGACCGAGAACGCATCGTTGCCGTCCGTGAGCCGACGGGCCAGCTCCCAGTGCCACGGGCTGTCGGGGCCGTACAGCTCGTGGCGGTTCGGCACCTCGCGGACCAGGAAGAACAGGTAGGTGGCGGCGAAGCCGATCCGGACGACGGCGCTCTGGTACGGGCCGAGGGCCGAGGCGGTGACGCGCTGGAGAGCGCGGGCCGGGCCGCCGCCGGGACGGGCACCGGCCGGGCGGGCGGGGCGCCGCGGGGGCGGGACCGCGGCGGGGGACGCGGGCGAGGGGATGGTCACCGGTCCGCCTCCCTGCCGTGTGCAGCGCTTCCGCTCACGTCACGGCTCCGCTCGCCGGCGCTCTCGGGAAGATCGTCGGGAGTCACGGTCCACCAGGGGAGGACGCGGTGGACGGGCCGGGTACTGACCTTCTCGGTGCTCCACGGGGGCGGGGCGACGGAGCTGGTGGCGGAGCGGAGCTGGATGCGCTCGATGGTGCCGCCGTAGTCGCGCTCGCTGAGGCGCAGCATGGCGATGCGGCGTACGTAGCGCTCGGAGAGCTCCCCCCGCATGCCGTTGGGACGGTTGTCGCTGTCGTGGGAGTTGACGTAGAAGTCCCAGCCCCGGCGGAGCTCGTTCTGGTCCACGTGGCTGGGGAAGAGGTTGCCGCGGATCCCTTGGGTGTCCTCGTGGGTCAGGTTCATCCACCGGGTCGTGCGGCGGCCGTCCTCGCCCGCCACTTCGGCACGCACGTGGACGGCGACGTTCTGCTGGAGCGGATTGGGTGCGAAGAGCTTCCAGTTCTGTTCGAACTCCGGGTAGATCCAGTCGTCGATCGTCTTCCCGTGCTGCTTGGTCAGCGTGTTGGACGGGGCGACGTGCAGGAACACCATGGCCACGTGCGCACAGGCGAGCAGCCCGATCAGGGAGAGCGCCAGGGCCGCGACCACCTGGTACGGGAAGGAGAGTCCGGCTATGCCCCGGCCTGCGGCGGGCTCGGCCGTCGCGGAGGATCCTGCGGGCTCCGTCGTACCGGCCGCCGGGGGCGGTACGGGCGCTGAGTGCGGTGCGGGAGGCCCGGCCGTCACCTGCGGCGGGCGGGGTGTCGGCGGTATGGCCCCGGGAGCGTCCTGCGTTTCCGCCGGCCGGTGGGACGCCTGCGGCCAGGCGTCCTTCCCCCCGCCCGCGGAACTCCTGCCGTGGTCCGAATCCATCCCGCCCCGATCACCGTCGATCACCACTCAGTTATCCACAGGGTTGACACCCTACGGGCCTCCGACTCACCATTGAAGTCAAGGAACCGAACGATCGGTCGGTAGGGAGCCCGGGATGGCGGCAGTGACTGCGGACCAGACGACGCAGAAGACGCTCGGCACGGTGGACGCGGGGCGCACGGCGGATGCCGAGGCGGACCGCGTCGCGGCCTTCGACGCGACCGTGGCGGCGGACGAGCGGATCGAGCCGCGCGACTGGATGCCGGACGCCTACCGGGCGACCCTGATACGCCAGATGGCCCAGCACGCCCACTCCGAGATCATCGGCATGCAGCCCGAGGCGAACTGGATCACCCGCGCGCCCTCGCTGCGCCGCAAAGCGATCCTCATGGCCAAGGTGCAGGACGAGGCCGGCCACGGGATGTACCTCTACAGCGCCGCCGAGACCCTGGGGGCCAGCCGCGACGAACTGCTCGACAAGCTGCACGCGGGCCGCCAGCGCTATTCGTCGATCTTCAACTACCCCACGCTGACCTGGGCGGACGTCGGCGCGATCGGCTGGCTGGTGGACGGGGCGGCGATCACCAACCAGGTGCCCCTCTGCCGTTGCTCCTACGGCCCGTACGCCCGCGCGATGGTCCGGATCTGCAAGGAGGAGTCCTTCCACCAGCGCCAGGGGTACGAGCTGCTCCTCGCCCTCAGCCGCGGCACCGAGGCCCAGCACGCGATGGCCCAGGACGCGGTGAACCGCTGGTGGTGGCCCTCCCTGATGATGTTCGGCCCGCCCGACGACGCCTCGTCGCACTCCGAGCAGTCCATGGCCTGGAAGATCAAGCGGCACTCCAACGACGAGCTGCGCCGCCGGTTCGTGGACATCTGCGTGCCCCAGGCCGAGGCACTGGGCCTGGAGCTCCCGGACCCCGACATCCGGTGGAACGAGGAGCTGGGCCGCCACGAGTTCGGCGCGATCGACTGGTCGGAGTTCCAGGAGGTCCTCAAGGGCAACGGCCCCTGCAACGAGCAGCGGATCACCCAGCGGCGCAGGGCCCACGAGGAAGGCGCCTGGGTCCGGGAGGCGGCGGCCGCGTACGCCGCCAAGCACGCCCCGAAGCCGTCACCGTCCGCCCCACCGGCAGCGGCCCCGGCCTCAAGCCCTGCATCGGCATCGGCATCGGACCAGCCATCGGCACGGACCGCCGCGTCCGCGCGGCATGTGGAGGAGACGGCATGAGCAGCTCGACCGACTGGCCCCTGTGGGAGGTGTTCGTGCGCTCGCGCCGCGGACTGTCCCACACCCATGCGGGCAGCCTGCACGCGCCCGACGCGGAGATGGCCCTGCGCAACGCCCGCGATCTCTACACCCGCCGCTCGGAGGGCGTCTCGATCTGGGTGGTCCCGTCCACCGCGGTCACCGCCTCCTCCCCCGACGAGAAGGACTCCTTCTTCGAGCCGGCCGCCGACAAGCCCTACCGCCACCCGACGTTCTACGAGATCCCGGACGGGGTGAAGCACCTGTGAACGCAGCACTCGCCCTCGGCGACGACGCGCTGGTGCTCTCGCACCGGCTGGGGGAGTGGGCCGGCCACGCCCCCGTTCTGGAGGAGGAGGTCGCCCTCGCCAACATCGCCCTGGACCTGCTGGGACAGGCGCGGGTGCTGCTCTCGCTCGCCGGCGACGAGGACGAGCTGGCCTACCTCCGCGAGGAGCGCGCCTTCCGCAACCTCCAACTGGTCGAGCAGCCCAACGGGGACTTCGCCCACACCATCGTCCGGCAGCTCTACTTCTCCGTCTACCAGCACCTGCTGTACGAGCGGTTGGCGGCCGGGGACGGCGCGTTCGCCCCACTGGCGGCCAAGGCCGTCAAGGAGGTGGCCTACCACCGCGACCACGCCGAGCAGTGGGTCCTCCGGCTCGGGGACGGCACCGAGGAGAGCCACCGCCGGACGCAGGCCGGACTGGACGCGCTGTGGCGGTTCACCGGCGAGATGTTCCAGCCGGTCGAAGGGCTGGACGGGCCGGACTCCGGTGTCGACCGGGAGGAACTGCGCACCACGTGGCTCACCGCCGTCACCGAGACGGTCGAGCGCGCCACGCTGAACCTCCCCACGGGGCCGCAGTCCGGGGGCTGGGCGGCCGGAGCCGGCCGGCAGGGCCTGCACACCGAGCCGTTCGGCCGCATGATCGCCGAGATGCAGCATCTGCACCGCAGCCACCCGGGGGCGTCATGGTGACCGACACCCGGCTGGAGGCGGAGCTGCGCGACCTCGCCGGCTCCGTCCCCGACCCCGAGCTCCCGGTGCTGACCCTGGCGGAGCTGGGTGTCGTACGGGACGTCCGGATGGAGGGACCGGGGCGGGTGACCGTGCACCTCACCCCGACGTACACCGGCTGCCCGGCGATCGAGGCCATGTCCGCCGACATCGAGCGGGTGCTGCACGACCACGGTGTGCCGGAGGTCTCCGTCGTCACGGTCCTGGCCCCCGCCTGGTCGACGGACGACATCAGCGCCGAAGGGCGCCGCAAGCTCGCGGAGTTCGGCATCGCCCCGCCCCGCTCCCACAGCACGGACGGCGGCCCGGTGCCGCTGACGCTGTCGGTCCGCTGTCCGCACTGCGGTTCCACCGACACCGAGCTGCTCAGCCGGTTCTCCTCCACGGCCTGCAAGGCCCTGCGGCGCTGCGTCGCCTGTCGTGAACCGTTCGACCACTTCAAGGAGTTGTAGATGTTCCATCCGCTCCGGGTCAGCGCGATCGAACGGATCACGGACGACGCGGTGGCCGTGACCCTCGCCGTGCCGGCCGAACTGCGCGAGACCTTCCGCCACGCCCCCGGCCAGCATCTGAACGTGCGGTACACGGTGGACGGCCAGGAGGTCCGCCGTTCGTACTCGATCTGCGCGCCCGCCGTCGAGGCCCCCGGCGAGCCGGTTCTGCGTGTGGGCATCCGCATGGTCGAGGGCGGCGCGTTCTCCACGTACGCGCTGAAGGAGCTGGCCGTCGGGGACCAGGTGGAGGCCATGCCGCCGATGGGCCGCTTCGTCCTGAGGCCGCGCCCGGGGCTGTTCGCCGCCGTGGTCGGCGGCAGCGGCATCACCCCGGTGCTGTCCATGGCGGCCACTTCGCTCGACCGGGAGCCCACGGCCCGGTTCTGCCTGATCCGCAGTGACCGCACGGCGGCGTCGACGATGTTCCTGGACGAGGTGGCCGAACTCAAGGACCGGTATCCGGACCGCTTCCAGCTGGTCACCGCGCTCTCCCGGGAGGAGCAGTCGGCCGGACTCCCCTCCGGACGGCTGGACACCGAACGGCTCACCGGCCTGCTGCCCGCCGTGCTTCCGGTCGCGGAGGTGGACGGCTGGTTCCTGTGCGGGCCGCTCGGCCTCGTGAAGGGCACGGAGAGGGCGCTGCGGGCGCTCGGGGTCGACCGCGCCCGGGTCCACCAGGAGATCTTCCACGTCGATGAGGGCCCCGTGGACGCGACGGTGGTCAAGGTCGCGGCTCCCTCCGACTCGGTGCTGACGGCGACTCTGCACGGACGCTCCGGGAGGTGGCCCGTGCAGGACTCCGAATCCCTGCTGGAGACGGTGCTGCGGAGCCGGGCGGACGCTCCGTACGCCTGCAAGGGCGGGGTGTGCGGGACCTGTCGGGCGTTTCTCGTCACGGGCGAGGTGCGGATGGACCGCAACTTCGCGCTGGAACCCGAGGAGACCGAGGCGGGCTTCGTGCTGGCCTGCCAGTCGCACCCGTTGACCCCGGAGGTGGAGCTGGACTTCGACCGCTGAGACGGCAGTCCCCGAAGCCTGGAGAATCCGCTGAGGCCGTTGCGTTGGCGCGTTCGGCAGGCTCACGTGTGCAGACGGGTTCGCGAGTACGGAGGTTCACGGGTACGGAGGTTCACGGGTACGGAGGTTCACGGGCACACCGGTTCGTAGGCACGCAGGTTCGCGCGGGCGGGGAGGTTCGGCGGGACCGCCGGAACCGTGCGGATGACCGGGGCGGGCCACCACCGCGTTCGCTCAGGTCGTCGGGCCCTCCCGCCTGTTCCCTTCTTCTGGAACCTGTTCTATCTTGACGCCCCGTCAGAACGCCGCCGGGCAGCGGCGGGCAGCCGACGAGCAGCGGGAGGCCGGGATCGTGGACTTCACCTTCACCGAGGAACAGCGGGCGGCCGTCGAAGCGGCCCGGGCCGTCTTCTCGGACGTCGCACCCGACCGCGCGCCCAGCCCCGCCCTCACCCCGGGGGCCGTGGCGAAGGACATCGACCGGGAGCTGTGGCAGGAACTCGCGCGCACGGACCTGCTCGGGCTCACGCTGTCGCCGGACCACGGAGGAGCGGGCCTCGACCCGATCGCGCTCTGCCTGGTCCTGCGGGAGTCGGCGAAGGTGCTGGCCCGGGTCCCGCTGCTGGAGAGCTGCGCGGTGGCGACGACGGTCCAGCGCTATGCCGAGGACGGTCTCGCGGCGGAGCTGTTGCCGCGGGTGGCCACCGGCGAGCTGATCCTGACGGCGGCGGCCAACGGACGCAGCGGCCACGACCCGGCCGAACTCGCCGTCACCGCACGGCCCGAGAGTGAAGGCGAAGGCAGCCCCCAAGGCGTCGGTGCAGGGGCGGACGGCTCCGGCTGGGTGCTGGACGGCGTCCAGACCGCGGTCCCCTGGGCCCGGGTGGCCGACCGGATCGCCGTTCCCGCGCACACCGCCCGGGGACGGGCGGTCCTGGCTCTCGTGCCGCGTACCCGCGACGGCGTCACCCTGGAGGACCAGGTCTCCACCAGCGGCGAACTCCTGGCCGAGGTCCGGTTCGACGCGGTGCGCGTCGAGGCCCGCGAGCTGATCGAGACGGAGGGCTGCTGGGACTGGCTGCGGTCCCTTCTGACCACGGGAACGTGCGCGCTCGCGCTCGGCCTCGGCGAGAGAGTGCTCGCGATGACCGCCGAGTACACCGGCAAGCGGGAGCAGTTCGGGTTCCCGGTCGCCACGTTCCAGGCGGTGGCGGTGCAGGCCGCCGACCGGTACATCGACCTGCGGGCGATGGAGGCGACGCTCTGGCAGGCCGCCTGGCGCCTCTCGGCCGACGCAGGCGGCCCGCTGCCCGCCGCGGCCGATGTCGCCGTGGCGAAGATCTGGGCCTCGGACGGCGTCCGCCGCGTCGTGCAGACCGCCCAGCACCTGCACGGCGGCTTCGGCGCGGACACCGACTACCCGTTGCACCGCTTCCACGCCTGGGCGAAACAGATCGAGCTCTCCCTCGGCCCGGCCACGGCCCACGAGGAGGCTTTGGGCGACCTGCTGGCCGCCCACCCGCTCGGCTGACGGGCCACGGGCGACGGGCAGGCAGCGGAGCAGAGGCGGCGGCCGACGGAACAGGGCCGCCGCACCGGGCCCGGCGGGGGATCAGAGAACGAAGGCGGGCGTCCCGTTGTCCGTGGTCATCGGGCGCCCGGCGCCGTCCCACGCCTGCATGCCGCCGTCGATGTTCACCGCGTCGATGCCCTGCTGGACCAGGTACTGGGTGACCTGGGCCGACCGGCCGCCGACCCGGCACATCACGTGCACGCGCCGGCCGTCCTCGGCGGCCTCGGTCAGCTCGCCGAACCGGCTCACGAAGTCGCTCATCGGGATGTGCAGCGCGCCCTCGACATGACCGGCCGCCCACTCGTCGTTCTCACGGACGTCCAGGACGAAGCCGTCCGACGGCACCGCCGCGGCGTCCACCGAGGGCAGCGGGGCGAAGTTCATGAGTCATGCCTTCTCTCGTACGTACGCGCCAGGGGTCACCGGGAACGCTACTGCACCATCTCCGCGAGCTCGGACTCCCGCCGGGACACCTCGCCCAGCAGTTGCTCCGCGATGTCCTCCAGAAGCTGGTCCGGATCGTCCGGAGCCATTCGCAGCATCGAGCCGATCGGCCCCTCCTCCAGCTCCTGGGCGAGGACGGTCAGCAGTTCCTTGCGCCGGGTGAGCCACTCCAGCCGGGCGTAGAGCTCCTCGCTCTCGCTCAGCGGCGCCGGGGGCGGTACCGGTCCTGCCGCCCACTCCTCGACGAGTTCCTTGAGCAGCTCGACGTCGCCGCGGCCGTAGGCGGCGTTGACCCGGGCGATGAACTCGTCACGGCGCTGCCGCTCCGTCTCGTCCTGGGCGAGATCGGGGTGCGCCTTGCGGGCCAGGTCCCGGTAGAGCCTGCGGGCCTCCTCGCTCGGCCGGACCCGCTTCGGCGGCCTGACCGGCTGCTCGGTGAGCATGGCGGCCGCCTCGGGGGAGAGCCCGTCGCCGTCCATCCAGTCGTGGAACAGCTCGTCGACGCCGGGCATGGGCAGGACGGCGGCCCGCGCCTCGCGCGCCTTGCGCTCGTCCTCCGGGTCCTTGGTGCGGGCCGCCCGCGCCTCCGCGATCAGCGCGTCCAGCTCGTCGAGGCGCGCGTACATCGGGCCGAGCTTCTGGTGGTGCAGCCGGGAGAAGTTCTCGACCTCCACCCGGAAGGTCTCCACGGCGATCTCGAACTCGATCAGCGCCTGCTCGGCGGCCTGCACCGCCTTGGCCAGCCGCGCCTCGGGACGCGGCGCGGCGCCCTCGGGCCCGCCGGCGGCGTCCGGCGCACCCGGGGCGTGGTCCTGCGTTTCCGGCGCGGGCCGCGACGCGTCGGGGCGGTCGCTGTCCTGCCGGTCTTCATCGTTCCGGGTGGTCGGCACCCCGGCGGCTTCGTGGGTCACCCGTCCAGCGTATGGCCACGGCGAGGCGGGGCGGCACACCCGGTGGTCCCGCTCCCGCCGCCGCGCGCACCGGAGCGCGGACGCCGTCTCTCACGGATCCGTCATACGCCGAACTCGGCCGCCAGCCTGCCCGCCTTGACCGCCCGCACCAGTTCCGCGTGATCCGCCTCCGTCCGGTCCGCGTACGTCACGGCGAAGGCCGCCACCGCTTCGTCCAGCTGGTCGTTCTTGCCGCAGTAGCCCGCCAGCAGGCGGGGATCAGCACTGTGCGCGTGCGCCCTGGCGAGCAGCGCGCCGGTCATCCGCCCGTAGTCGTCCACCTGGTCGGCGGGGAGCGCGGCGGGGTCCACGCTGCCCTTGCGGTTCCGGAACTGCCGGACCTGGTACTGGCGGCCGTCGACGTCCGCCCAGCCGAGCAGGATGTCGCTGACGACCTGCATCCGCTTCTGTCCGAGCACCACCCGGCGCCCCTCGTGCGCCGCCTCCGGCGCGTCGAAGCCGACCGCGGGCAGATGCGGGGCGAGCACCGAGGGGCGGGCCTCCTTCACCTGCAGGACCAGCGGTTCGCCGCGGTGGTCGAGCAGCAGCACCACGTACGACCGGGTCCCCACACTGCCGGTGCCGACGACCCGGAACGCCACGTCCTGGATCGCGTAGCGGGCCAGGAGCGGCACCCGGTCCTCGGAGACCGTGGAGAGGTAGCCGCCGAGCCCGGCGGCCACGGCCGCGGCCTCGGCATCGGGGACCCTGCGCAGCACGGGCCGGGCGTCCACGAAGCGCCGGCTGCCGTCGGGGCACTCCTCGGTGGAACGGGCGGCGAAGCGGGCGCTGGTGTTGTTGCGCGCCTTCTCCGAGACCCGCTCCAGGGTGCCGGCCAGATCACGCGCGTCCGTGTGCGAGACGAGTTCCTCGTCGGCGATCGCGTTCCAGGCGTCGAGGGCGGGCAGCCGGGCCAGCAGCCGCATCGTGCGCCGGTAGGCGCCGACGGCGTCGTACGCGCCCCGGCGGCAGGTGTCCTCGTCGGCCCCGGCGGCCCGGCCCGCCAGCACCAGGGAGGTGGCGAGCCGCTTGAGGTCCCACTCCCACGGGCCGAAGACGGTCTCGTCGAAGTCGTTCAGATCGATGATCAGGCTGCCCCGGGCGTCACCGTAGAGGCCGAAGTTGGCCGCGTGCGCGTCGCCGCAGAGCTGGGCGCCCACCCCGGTGACGGGGGTGCCCGTGAGGTCGTGGGCCATCAGACCGGCCGCGCCCCGCAGGAAGGCGAACGGGGTGGCCGCCATCCGGCCCACCCGTATCGGCGTCAGCCCCGGCACGCGACCGCGGTTCGACTCCTCCACCGCCCGTACGGCGTCCGGCCGCCCCGGCGGCAGGGCCAACGAGGCGTGCGAAGACCGCGGCACCCGTTCGCGCAGCGCCTTGCCCGACGCCTTGGGCGAGAGTCCCGCCCCCCACCGGGCGAACCCGGGTACGACCGGAATGCGCGGGCTCTCGTCCCGCGTGCGCTGCTCGGACATCGTCGCCTCGGTTCCGCCCATGGAGCGTCGCCTCCCCCACCCTCGTACCGCGCCCGGCCGTCGCCTCTCCGGCGGCCGGCGGCCCTGTCCATCAGTGACCGAGCACGACGGTACCGCCGCGGCCGCGAACCCGCCGGGCCCTGTAGACAACCGTGCGACCACGCGGCCCTCCGCGCCCTTCCGGCGAGGTCACAGGACGTAAGTGACAAGAAGCGCTGCGAAGTTGTCCAGAATTACGCGAGGTGCGCCCGTGGAAACACCCTCAGGCGGACGAACAACGCCTCCTGGCGCGGCCGGAGCCCTCACAGCCGTACCGTATGATGATCATGAAGAATCGGATGTTTCACGTGAAACACCGCACCGCCAGAGAAGTGCCGCACCGCCAGAGAAGTGCCGCACCGCCAGAGAAGTGCCGCACCGCCAGAGAAGTGCCGCATCACCAGAGAAGTGCCGCATCACCCTGAGAAATACCGCATCGCCGAAGAAGCACCAGGAACGCAGGACGACACACAACCGCCCGAGACGCGTCCGCCCCGCCGTTCCGAGCGGGCAGGCACACCGGTCCGGTCCAGGTCAGGCGACTCCGCCGGTCGCGATCCCCGCAGCCGCCGGCTCCGTGTCGTCCTCGTCGCCCTCCCGCCCGGTCCGCGCAGCGGGATCGGATCCGTCGCTCCGCAGGCCCGCGTCACCCGTCGGAGCGCCCGCCTCCGAGCCGGCGCCGGAACCCTCGGCGTCCGCCGCGCCCCGGGCCTCCCGCTCCGCCTCCTCCCGCGCCTGAGCGGCCAGGTCGACCCGGCCCTCCGGCTTGATGTGGGCGATCACTCCGGGGTGAGCGATGGAGGGCAGGATGTGGCGCCACATCTCCGCCACCTGCTCGCGCAGATCGGCGCGACCGGTATCGGCTTCCGAGACCAACTGGATACCGGTGAACGAGGCGACGATGATTTTCGCCGACACCATGGGGTCGATCTGAGGAAACACCTCACCGCGTTCCTGACCCAGCTCCAGCATCCGGGCGGTCGCGTCGATCCAGTCGCCCCACGGGTGCGGGCCGCCGAGGAAGACGCCCTCGATGGAGAGCCTGGTACCCGCGCGGGCCATCGCGTTGTGACGAAGGGCGAAGGCGAACTGCTGGCCGCCGTCCACCAGCGACTGGAGCGGCGATCCCTCCTGCTCGAACTCGACCGTGGAGGTCTGCTCGTCCATGATCGCCTGCGCGATGGCCTCCTTGGAGGCGAAGTGGAAGTACAGGGCTCCTTTGGTGACCTTCGCGCGGCGGAGGATCTCCGAGATGGCCGCACGCTCGTAGCCGTAGTCGTCGAAGACGCTCGCCGCCGCCTCCACGATCGACCGCCACGTCTGGACCGCGCGAGCCTGCTTCGCCATTTCCTGCCTCCGGAACGTTCTGTGCGGCTCGGCCCTTCGCCGCCGAGCCGCCGTCGATCCAACCTCTGCGGTCAGCGTATGCAAGCACGCTGTCGTGCCGGTCCTCGGTCTGTCCGGAAAACGCGCACCGCCCCGCCGCACCACCGCCGACGGGCGTTCGCCGCACCCGCTTTCTCCCACGCGCCTGTCCGTACCCCGCCCGTTCACCGATGACACGAGCCCCCGCCGAAGAACACGCGCCGCGCCGTCGGGATCGCCCGGGAACCGGTCCCGAACCCACCGAGAACCGCCGCACCCGCACGATCGCACCGGAGCCCCACCCGCACACAGCGCCAACGCACCGAACCCGGACCGGTGGACCGACGGACCGGCGGACCGACCGCCGGACGACGAAACCGCGGAGGGCGGACCGGCGAACAACGCGGCGGGCAGACCGGAGACCGACAACGAAAAACCCCCGCTCCGGATCTCTCCGAAGCGGGGGTTCTTACGAACCAACCCGACAGTCGATGACGACTGCCCGTTGTGCGCGAGGGGGGATTTGAACCCCCACGTCCCGAAGGACACTGGCACCTGAAGCCAGCGCGTCTGCCGTTCCGCCACTCGCGCATGAGTGGTGTTTTCAGACTCCCTCACCGTGTGGTGCGAGCGCCTGGCGACAAACGGAAGATTAGCACGCTGGACAGGGTGGATTCACATCCGTTGTTTCACCGTCCCCCGGAGGGGAAGCGGGAATCCCGAACCCATCGGTCGGGAACCTCCGATCCGCCGGGACGGAACCTCTCACCGTCTCCCCCCACTCCTCCCGGGTGTTCCCCGGGTGCGGGACACTGGGAGGAGGCCACCTCTACGATCCGTGTGAGGGGTGACACTCATCCACAGGCCAGACAAGGGGAACCAGCCGATTTCCCGACGCGTGGATACGATCAGTAAGCAGTACAGGGACGATGACAACGGAGGAGGTGCCCCGTGGGGGTCATGAAGCGTTTCGAGCAGCGCCTCGAGGGGCTGGTCAACGGCACCTTCGCCAAGGTCTTCAAGTCCGAGGTGCAGCCCGTCGAGATCGCCGGCGCGCTCCAGCGCGAGTGCGACAACAACGCGACGATCTGGAACCGCGAGCGGACGGTCGTACCCAACGACTTCATCGTCGAACTCAGCACGCCCGACTACGAGCGGCTCAGCCCGTACTCCGGGCAGCTGGGCGACGAACTCTCCGGCCTGGTGCGCGACTACGCCAAGCAGCAGCGCTACACCTTCATGGGCCCGATCAAGGTCCACCTGGAGAAGGCCGACGACCTCGACACCGGGCTCTACCGGGTGCGCAGCCGCACCCTGGCGTCGAGTACGTCACAGCAGGACCAGGCGGGCCAGCGGCCCGCCGCCCCGGGCGGCTACGGCTACCCCCCGAGCGCCGCTCCGCCCATGCCCGCGGCCCCGCCGCCGGGCTCCGGCCGGTCCCCGGCCCCCACGAGCGACCGGCGCCCTCCGGCCGCGCCCGGCCCCATGCCGGGCGCCCGGACGCGGCACTGGATCGAGATCAACGGCACCCGCCATCAGATCTCCCGCCCGACGTTGGTGATGGGACGCTCCACCGACGCCGACGTGCGGATCGACGACCCCGGCGTATCGCGCCGGCACTGTGAGATCCGGACCGGAACGCCCTCGACGATCCAGGATCTAGGGTCCACCAACGGCATCGTGGTGGACGGGCAGCACACCACCCGCGCTACGCTCCGCGACGGCTCGCGGATCGTCGTGGGCAGCACCACCATCGTTTACCGGCAAGCCGAAGGGTGAAGCGGGGGCAATGTCAGAGCTGACCCTTACGGTCATGCGGCTGGGTTTCCTGGCTGTTCTGTGGCTGTTCGTCATCGTGGCCGTCCAGGTCATCCGCAGCGATCTGTTCGGAACGCGCGTGACGCAACGCGGCTCGCGCCGCGGTGCGGCGGAAACGCGTCCGCAGCAGGGACGCCAACAACAACAAGCGGCGCCGCCCCAGCAGCGCCAGCAGCCCGGCCGTCAGCGCCGGGGTGCGCCGACCAAGCTGGTCGTCTCCGAAGGCTCGCTCACGGGCACCACGGTCGCGCTCCAGGGCCAGACCATCACCCTGGGCCGGGCTCACGACTCGACGATCGTGCTGGACGACGACTACGCGTCCAGCAGGCATGCCAGGATCTACCCGGACCGGGACGGCCAGTGGATCGTCGAGGACCTCGGGTCGACCAACGGCACGTATCTGGAACGGACCCGGCTCACCACCCCGACACCAGTTCCGCTGGGCGCGCCGATCCGTATCGGCAAGACCGTCATCGAGCTGCGGAAGTAGTACGACAATGAGCGAGCGGAGCGAGCGAGCCGCGGCGGTCCCGACGGTGGACGCTGCCCGGTTCCCGACCGGAGGGTGGGCAGTGTGGCTCGAGACAGGCTGTACCCCGAGGCGGAGTCGACGGGGCAGGCGCGCATGAGTCTGTCGCTGCGCTTCGCCGCGGGATCGCACAAGGGCATGATCCGGGAGGGCAACGAGGACTCCGGCTACGCCGGCCCCCGCCTCCTCGCCATCGCCGACGGCATGGGCGGTCAGGCGGCCGGTGAGGTCGCCAGCTCCGAGGTGATCTCCACGCTCGTCCCGCTCGACGACGACGTACCGGGCTCCGACCTGCTGACCTCCCTCGGCTCGGCCGTACAGCAGGCCAACGACCAGTTGCGCGTCATGGTCGAGGAGGACCCCCAGCTGGAGGGCATGGGCACGACGCTCACCGCCCTCCTCTGGACCGGCCAGCGCCTCGGCCTGGTGCACGTCGGCGACTCCCGCGCGTACCTGCTGCGCGACGGCGTCCTGACGCAGATCACCCAGGACCACACCTGGGTGCAGCGCCTCGTCGACGAGGGCCGGATCACCGAGGAAGAGGCCACCACCCACCCGCAGCGCTCCCTGCTGATGCGGGCGCTGGGCAGCGGCGACCACGTCGAACCGGATCTCTCGATCCGCGAGGTCCGCGCCGGCGACCGCTACCTGATCTGCTCCGACGGCCTCTCCGGCGTCGTCTCGCACCAGACGATGGAAGAGACGCTCGCCAGTTACCAGGGGCCGCAGGAGACCATCCAGGAGCTGATCCAGCTCGCCCTGCGCGGCGGCGGCCCCGACAACATCACCTGCATCGTCGCCGACGTCCTGGACGTCGACAACAACGACACCCTGGCCGGGCAGCTCAACGACACCCCGGTCGTCGTCGGCGCGGTCGCGGAGAACCAGGCCCAGCTCGGCGACGGCGGCGCCATGCAGACGCCCGCCGGACGCGCGGCGGGCCTCGGCCGCACCGCGCCCCCGCCCGCCGGCGGCTTCGGCCCGCCCGGCAGCGGCGACAACGGCTACGCGGGCATGCCGGAAGGCTCCTACGACGCCTACACGGACGAGGACTACGTCAAACCGCGCGCCCGCCGCCCCTGGCTCAAGCGCTCCGTCTACATCGTGCTCGCGCTGGCCGTGATCGGCGGTGGCCTCTACGGCGGCTACCGCTGGACGCAGACGCAGTACTACGTCGGCGCGCAGGACGAGAACGTCGCCCTCTTCCAGGGCATCAGCCAGGACCTCGCCTGGATCTCGCTCTCGAAGATCGAGAAGAACCACCCCGAGATCGAGCTCAAGTACCTGCCGCCGTACCAGCGCAAGCAGGTCGAGGCGACGATCGCCGAAGGCAACATCGCCGACGCCCGCGAGAAGGTCGCGGAACTCGCCGCCCAGGCATCGGCCTGCAAGAAGAACGCGCAGCGCCGCGCGGCCGACGCCGAGAACCGGGCCCGCGCGAGCGAGGAGAAGGCCGACGGCACCACCGGGAATTCCGACACGTCCTCCGCCCAGGAGACCAAGCCGACCAGCACTCCCACTCCCGGCCCCAGCCTCTCGGAGGACGAGAAGAAGCTGGTCCCGCAGTGCGGTAAGCAGTAAGCCGTAGGGGGCCTTCAGCACCATGAGCGTTGTCACCAACACGACCACCATCGGCGCGATCGACGCACCGAGCCGCCGCAACACCGAGCTGGTACTCGTCGTCTTCGCCGTCGCCATCTCGGTGTTCGCCTACGCCAACGTGGGCCTCGCCCTCAACGGCGAACTGCCCGCGGGCATGCTCGGCTACGGAGCGGGGCTCGCCCTGCTCGGCGGTGTCGCCCACCTCGTGGTGCGCCGGTTCGCCAAGTACGCCGACCCGCTGCTGCTGCCCCTGGCCACCCTGCTGAACGGGCTGGGTCTGGCGCTGATCTGGCGGCTGGACCAGTCGGAACGGCTCCTCGCCCTCAAGAGCTTCGCCCCGGCGGCATCCAAGCAGCTGATCTTCTCGGCGATGGGCGTCGCCCTCTTCGTCGGGGTGCTGATCCTGCTCAAGGACCACCGCATCCTCCAGCGCTACACCTACATCTCCATGGTGGTGGCGCTCATTCTGCTGATCCTGCCGATGTTCTTCCCCGCGCAGTTCGGCGCGAAGATCTGGATCACCATCCCCGGCATCGGCTCGATCCAGCCCGGTGAGTTCGCGAAGATCGTCATCGCGATCTTCTTCTCCGGCTACCTGATGGTGAAGCGCGACGCCCTCGCCCTGGCCAGCCGGCGCTTCATGGGCATGTACCTGCCCCGAGGACGAGACCTCGGCCCGATCCTCGTCATCTGGGCGATGTCGATCCTGATCCTCGTCTTCGAGACCGACCTCGGCACCTCGCTCCTCTTCTTCGGCATGTTCGTCGTCATGCTCTACGTGGCGACCGAGCGCACCAGTTGGATCGTCTTCGGCCTGACCATGTCGGCCGTGGGCGCGGTCGGCGTGGCCTCGTTCGAGCCGCACGTGCAGGACCGCGTGACCGCCTGGCTCGACCCCTTCGCGGGCTGGGGCACCCACGCCGCCAGTGAGCAGATGGCCCAGGTGCTGATGGCCTTCGGCTCCGGCGGCACGCTCGGCACCGGACTCGGCCAGGGCAACTCCGACCTCATCCTCTTCGCGGCCAACACCGACTTCATCCTCGCCACCGTGGGCGAGGAGCTCGGGCTCGCCGGGGTGATGGCGTTCCTCCTGCTGTACGGGCTGATCGTCGAACGCGGTGTACGCACCGCGCTCGCCGCCCGGGACCCCTTTGGCAAGCTCCTCGCCATCGGCCTCTCCGGCGCCTTCGCGATCCAGGTCTTCGTCGTCGCCGGCGGCGTCATGGGCCTCATCCCGCTGACCGGTATGACGATGCCGTTCCTCGCGGCCGGTGGCTCGTCGGTCATCGCCAACTGGGCCCTGATCGGCATCCTCATCCGGATCAGCGACACCGCCCGCCGCCCGGCGCCGGCGCCCGCGCCCTCGACCGACGCCGAGATGACCCAGGTGGTCCGTCCGTGAACAAACCGCTGCGCCGGGTCGCGCTCTTCTGCGGCCTCCTGATGTTCGCCCTCCTCCTGCGGGACAATTGGATCCAGTACGTCCGCGCGGACGACCTCACCTCCCGGGAGGAGAACCGGCGCATCCGCATCGAGCGGTACGCCCACGAGCGCGGCGACATCATCGTGGACGGCAAGGCGGTCACCGGTTCCGTCGAGACCGACAACAGCGACTTCAGGTACAAGCGCGTCTGGAAGAACGGCCCGCTCTGGGCCCCCGTCACCGGCTACTCCTCGCAGGCGTTCGACTCCTCGCAGCTGGAGAACCTGGAGGACGGCATCCTGACGGGCAACGACGACCAGCTGTTCTTCAACCGCACCCTCTCGATGTTCACCGGGGACAAGAAGCAGGGCGGCAACGTCGTCACCACCCTGAACGGCGACGCCCAGAAGGCCGCCTTCAAGGGGCTCGGCCAGAAGAAGGGGGCCGTCGTCGCCCTCGACCCGAAGACCGGCGCCGTGCTGGCGCTGGCGAGCACTCCCTCGTACGACCCCTCCGTCTTCGCGGGCAACTCCGACAAGGACTCCGAGGCCCGGCAGAAGCTCCTGGAGGACAAGGACAAGCCGATGCTCAACCGGGCGTTGCGCGAGACCTACCCGCCGGGCTCCACCTTCAAGGTCGTCACCGCCGCCGCCGCCCTGGAGAACGGGCTCTACGACGACATCGACGCCAAGACGGAATCCCCGCTCCCCTGGACGCTGCCGCAGTCCACGACGCCGCTCAGCAACGAGGGCGACATCCCCTGCGAGAACGCCTCGCTGCGGGAGGCCCTGCGCTGGTCGTGCAACACCGTCTTCGGGAAGATGAGCGACGACCTCGGCAACAAGAAGATGATCGAGCAGACGGACAAGTTCGGCTTCAACAAGGAAGTCTTCACGCCCGTCCGCGCCGACGCGAGCATCTACCCCGAGGACAACCGCCCGCAGAACGCGATGGCCGGCATCGGTCAGGCGTCCAACCGGACCACCCCGCTCCAGATGGCCATGGTCGCGTCCGCGATCGCCAACGACGGCAAGCTCATGCAGCCGTACATGGTCGCCGAGCGCCAGGCGCCCAACCTGGACCCGGTCTACACGCACGAGCCCGAGGAACTGGGCCGCGCGGTCTCGGGGGAGAACGCCCAGAAGCTCCAGCAGATGATGGAGACCGTCGTCAAGGACGGTACGGGAACCAACGCGCGGATCCCCGGCGTCACAGTGGGCGGCAAGACCGGCACCGCCCAGCACGGCCTGAACAACAGCGAGAAGCCGTACGCCTGGTTCATCTCGTACGCGAAGACCGACAACGGCTCCCCGGTCGCCGTCGCCGTCGTGGTCGAGGACGGCAACGCCAACCGGGACGACATCTCCGGTGGCGGACTGGCCGCCCCCATCGCACGCGACGTGATGAAGGCGGTCATCGACAGCAAGAAGTGAGACCTGTCACGGCGGAGCCTGTCATACCGGACATCGGATACCGGTCGGGTATCGGCTACCGGGTGCGGGCTGATCACTTCACCCGTGCCCGGTAGCGTATGCGCGAACAGCGCACCGCCGCGGACCACACACGGGTGCGGTCGGGACTGACGGAGAGGGCTGGAACAGTTATGGAAGAGCCGCGTCGCCTCGGCGGCCGGTACGAGCTGGGCTCGGTGCTCGGCCGTGGTGGCATGGCCGAGGTCTACCTCGCGCACGACACCCGGCTCGGCCGCACCGTAGCGGTGAAGACGCTCCGGGCCGACCTGGCCCGCGACCCGTCGTTCCAGGCCCGGTTCCGCCGAGAGGCCCAGTCGGCCGCCTCGCTCAACCACCCCGCGATCGTCGCCGTGTACGACACCGGCGAGGACTACGTCGACGGGGTCTCCATCCCGTACATCGTGATGGAGTACGTCGACGGCTCGACGCTGCGGGAACTGCTGCACTCCGGTCGCAGACTGCTCCCCGAGCGCACGCTGGAGATGACGGTCGGCATCCTGCAGGCCCTGGAGTACTCGCACCGCGCCCAGATCGTCCACCGCGACATCAAGCCGGCGAACGTCATGCTGACGCGCACCGGCCAGGTCAAGGTCATGGACTTCGGCATCGCCCGCGCCATGGGCGACTCCGGGATGACGATGACGCAGACCGCCGCGGTCATCGGCACCGCGCAGTACCTCTCCCCGGAGCAGGCCAAGGGCGAGCAGGTCGACGCGCGCTCCGACCTGTACTCCACCGGCTGCCTGCTGTACGAACTGCTCGCCGTGCGCCCCCCGTTCGTCGGGGACTCGCCGGTCGCGGTGGCGTACCAGCACGTCCGGGAGGAGCCGCAGCCGCCGAGCACCTTCGACCCCGAGATCACGCCCGAGATGGACGCGATCGTGCTGAAGGCGCTCACCAAGGACCCGGACTACCGCTACCAGTCCGCCGACGAGATGCGCGCCGACATCGAGGCGTGCCTCGACGGCCGGCCGGTCGCGGCCACGGCGGCGATGGGCGCCGCGGGGTACGGGGGCTACGACGGCTACAACAGCGACCAGCCGACGACCGCCCTGCGCCCGGCCGACCCGAACAACGCGCAGACCTCGATGCTGCCCCCGATCAACCCGGACGACGGCGGTTACGACGACCGCGCGGGCCGCCGGCGCCAGCAGAAGAAGAGCAACACCTCGACGATCCTCCTGATCGTCGCGGCCGTCCTGGTGCTCATCGGCGCGATCCTGATCGGCCGGGTGGTCCTCGCGGACAATTCGAGCGACAACCAGATCAAGGCCCCGAACCTGGTGGGCTCCACGATCGAGGAGGCGGAGACGCTCGCTTCGAGAGCCGGCGTCACCGTCAAGAAGGGCGCCGAGGAGCCCTGCGAGCAGCAGGAGAAGGGCCAGATCTGCACGCAGGACCCGGCGGCCGACGCGACGATGGACAAGGACGGCACGGTCACGGTCGTCGTCTCCTCCGGTGCGCCGACGGTCGAAGTGCCCAACGTCATGGAGAAGTCCGAGGACGGGGCCCGCGAGGAGCTGGAGAAGAAGGGCTTCACGGTCAACGTCACCACGAAGGAGTCCGACAAGCCCGAGGGCACGGTGATCAAGCAGGACCCCAAGGGCGGCGAGCAGGCCGACGAGGAGTCCGAGGTCACCATCACCCTGGCCGTCCAGGCGACGCTCGACCTGCCGGACATGCGGACCCGCACGTTCGATGCGGCGCAGCAGCAGCTCAACGGCATCGGGTTCACCAACGTCTCGCGCACCGACGTGGAGTCGGACAGGCCGGCGGGCGAGGTCATCGAGCAGACCCCGACGGGCCCGAGCAAGCAGGGCAAGGACGTGCAGATCGTCCTCAAGGTCTCCAAGGGGCCGGCCCAGCCGGAGAAGGTCCAGATCCCCGGCGACATCGGCGGCAAGTCGTACCAGGACGCGAAGAGCCAGCTCGAAGGGCTGGGCTTCGTGGTGCAGCTCGCTCCGGGCTCGGTCGACAAGCCCGACGCCAAGGTGGTGACCAGCAACCCGCCGCCGAACACCGAGGCGGACAAGGGCAGCACCGTCATGCTCGTGACCATGGACGGTGGCGGAGGCGACGGGGACCAGGGCGGCGGAGGCATCCTCGGAAGCTGGGGCCGCTGAACCACCGCCCCGCCCGCTCCGTACGACGAAGGGCCCCGGTCACCGCGATGGTGACCGGGGCCCTTCCCGTGGAGCAGGCGCTCTCGGTACCGGTGGCGTGCGGCACCCGTGGCGGGGGCGCTCGGCACCCGGCTGCGCGGGTGTTCGGCGCGCCCCGTCGCTCAGCGCAGTTCGGCCGGCTTCGTGCGGTCCTTGTCGACCTTCTCCGTACGCTCCAGCTCGCCCCACACGATGTACCGGTACTTCGAGGTGTAGACCGGGGTGCAGGTCGTCAGCGTGATGTAGCGGCCGGGCTTCTTGACGCCCGACTCCTCCGGCACCGGCTGGATCACCTCGACGTTGAACTTCGAGGTCTCGGGGAGCGTCTTGTAGACCTTGTAGACGTACCAGGTGTCCTTGGTCTCGAAGACGACCGCGTCCCCGTTCTTGAGCTTGTGGATGTTGTGGAACTTCGCGCCGTGCCCGTCGCGGTGCGCGGCCAGCGTGAAGTTGCCCTTGTCGTCCCACGGGAGGGCCGACTTCACCGGGTCCGTGTAGTAGCCCGCGATGCCGTTGTTCAGGTTCTCGGGGTCGGTGCCCTTCTTGACCAGCACCTCGCCGTTGTCCATGGCGGGCACGTGCAGGAAGCCGATCCCGTCCTTGGTGTCCAGCGCGCCCGGCCCCTCCGCCCACCGGCTGCGGACCGTGTCGCCCTGCTTGCCGGCCTCGCGGTCGGCGAGCACGTTGGTCCACCAGAGGGAGTACGCGACGAACAGCCCGAGCACCAGTCCCGCGGTGATCAGCAGCTCGCCGAAGACACCGACGGCCGCGGCGACGGGGTGGCGGCGGCGCGGCGCGGGCGGGGGCGGGGACGTGTCGGTCCGCTCGTCGTGCTCGGTCCTCGCTGCCACCGCACCGCCCCTGTCCTGAGGATGTTCAGCCGACGAGTGCGTCGGGCTTCCCCTCGCTGCGCGGCCGCTCGTCGACCATTTTGCCCCAGACGATCATCCGGTAGGTACTCGTGAACTCCGGCGTACAGGTCGTCAGCGTGAGGTACCTGCCCGGCTCCTTGAATCCGGAGCCGACCGGCACGGGCTCGATCACCGAGACGTTCGACGGCGAGGTCTGCGGGAGGATGGAGGCCATCTCGTACGTGTAGTACGCGTCCCGCGTCTCGACCACGATCGGGTCGCCGGGCTTGAGCTTGTTGATGTAGCGGAAGGGCTCGCCGTGGGTGTTGCGGTGGCCCGCCACGGCGAAGTTGCCCTTCTTGTCGGAGGGCATCGCCGTCTTGAGCTTGCCCTCGCCGTAGTGGCCGATCAGCCCCCGGTCGAGGACCTTCTCCTTGTTGATGCCCTCGGCGATCGGGGCGACGACGTCCAGCTTGGGGATGTGCATGATCGCGAAGCCCTGGCCTGCCTCGAACGCCCCCGCCGTGCGGTCGCTGTTGGCCCACTCGTCCTGGATCCGGTTGGTCTCCTTGCCGGCGATCTGTTCGGCCCTGACGTTGGTCCACCAGAGCTGGTAGGTGACGAACAGCAGCATCAGGACGCCCAGCGAGATGAACGTCTCGCCGACCAGTCGGCTGGCGACGACCGCCGGGCTGTCCTTGGCCGCCCGCGCCGCGCGCCGCGCCTCCAGCCGGGACACCGGGGCGGGGGCGGCCGGGCCGCTCCGCTCGGGGGCGGGCTCCGGGCGCCGTCGGCCGCGCCCCTTGGCGGCCCGGCGCCGCTCGGCGCGTCCGCCGGAGCCGGGCGGCGGCGCGGCGGAAGGGTCGGGATCGTCGTCCGTGACGGGGGAGAGGACCTCGGTCCGGGGGCCGGCGTCCGCGGCGTCGGTGGCGCGGACGGCGTCGAAGACCGCGGTACGGGGCTCCGCGGAGAAGTCCGGGGCCGGGGGCTCAGGAGCCCGTCCACCGCCCCGGGAGGCCGGATTCACCGGAGCCGCGGGGGGCTCGGCGGCCGGGTGGGGCATCGGGGCCGTCGGAGAAGCCGGGTGGTGCGCCGGGGCCGTCGGAGAAGCCAGGTGGGGCATCGGGGCCGCCGGGGAAGCCGGGCGGGGCATCGGGGCCGCGGGGGCCGCCGGGCCTGCCGGGGCTGTCGGCGTCTCCGGGGCTATTCGCCCGGACGGCTCCTGGGGCCCGTACCAGTCCCGTTGGTAGCCGGCGGGGTCGTACCACTCGTTCGGGGCGCCCTGGGCCGTCTGAGGGCCCGTGGAGGACCCGTAGCCGGCCTCGTACGCGGATTCCCCCGCCGGAGCGTTGTCCGTACGCGCCCACGGCGACGCGTGCTCGTCGGGCAGCGGGTCGTTGAGCGGGTCCGCGAGGCCGTCCACCGCCGCCGTGAAGGCACCGTCCGCCTCGTACGCCTCATAGCCCCCGTACGCGCCGTACGGGACTTGGTGCCGAGGGTTCTGCGGCCCGGCTCCGTGCCCGCCGCGGCTCCCGGTCACGCGGCGGCCCTGCCCGCCACCGGCGCGAGGCCGGCCGACCGTGCGACGGCCCCCGGGTCGCCGCACTGCTCCAGCCAGTTGGCGAGCATCAGGTGGCCGTGCTCGGTGAGCACCGATTCGGGGTGGAACTGCACCCCCTCGACCGCCCGGTCGCGGTGGCGCAGCCCCATGATGATGCCGTCCGCCGTGCGAGCGGTGACCTCCAGCTCCGGGGGCAGCGCGGCGGGTTCGGCGGCGAGCGAGTGGTAGCGCGTCGCGGTGAAGGGGGACGGCAGTCCGGCGAAGACGCCCTTGCCCTCGTGGATCACCGGGGAGGTCTTGCCGTGGAGCAGTTCGGGCGCCCGGTCGACGACCCCGCCGTACGCGACGGCCATCGACTGCATCCCCAGGCAGACGCCGAAGACCGGGACGCCGGTGTCCGCGCAGTGGCGGACCATCTCGACGCAGACGCCGGCCTGTTCGGGCGTGCCGGGGCCGGGCGACAGCAGTACGCCGTCGAAGCCGTCCCGGGCGTGGTCGGTGGTCACCTCGTCGTTGCGCAGCACCTCGCACTCGGCGCCGAGTTGGTAGAGGTACTGGACGAGGTTGAAGACGAAGCTGTCGTAGTTGTCCACGACGAGGACGCGTGCGGTCACCGGCCGGCTCCTGGTTCACCGGCGCCCTGGCCGTCGACGGTCACGTCACCGAACGGAAGCAGCGGCTCCGCCCACGGGAAGACGTACTGGAACAGCACGTAGACGACAGCCAGGATCAGCACGAGCGAGATGAGACCCCGCACCCATGCGTTGCCCGGCAGATGCCGCCAGATCCAGCCGTACATGCCGTTTCCTCCATTCGATGCCCGCACCAGACTAAAGGGCGGCGGCCCACGCGTGGGCCCGCGGTGCGAAACGCCGCTCGGTGGGGAGTCAGCCGGAGAGCTCCGGCGGCCGGCCCTCGGACACCGGCCGCACCGCGTCCAGGTGCGCCCAGGCGATCAGCCGGTGGCTGCTGCCCCACTCCGGGTCGCACGTGGTGAGCGTCAGATAGCGTCCGGGGCCGTCGAAACCGGAGCCGCGCGGCACGGGATCGACGACGGCGGTGTCGCCGGGCACGGTCCGGTACGGCTTCCTCGCGATCCGGTACGTGAACCAGGCCGTGCCGTCGTTGACGACCACCGCGTCCCCGGGGCGCAGTTCGGGGAAGTCCTTGAAGGGGTCGCCGTACGTCCGCCGGTGCCCGGCCACCGCGAAGTTGCCCAGCTCGCCGGGGCGCGCGGAGCCGCGGTAGTGCCCGAGCCCCTTGCGGAGGGTGGCCACCGCGGTGTTCTCCAGGACGGGCCACTCCCACGCGGCGCCGAACCGGGGGATCCGCAGCGTCGCGAAGGGCTTTCCGTCGCGGTACGGAGGCGGCGCGGCGGGGCCGGAACGCCCGGAAGGGGACGGCGCGGGCCCGCCCGAGGCCGGGGCGGAGGGGGTGGGCGAGGGCCCGGTGGAGTCGGACGGGGGAGCCGGAGCGGGGGCGGACGCTCCGGCCCAACGGCTCCGCAGGCTGTCGATCTCGGCCTCGGCCGCGTCGGCCGCCCGCACCCCCGTCCAGAACAACAGGTGGACGACGAACAGGACGATCAGCGCGCCCACGGTGATGCAGAGTTCGCTGAAGGTCCTGACGACCAGGCGCACCGACACCGGACGGCCTCCCCGGGGCTCGGCTCGGGCTACTCCACGGGCTGTGCGTGATGCAGGTCCACTGTGCCCGAGTACCCGGGAAGAGTCACCGCATCGTTCTCGTCGACTTTCCAGCCCAGCCCGTACGCCTTCACGTACAGCAGGTAGTTCTGGATCGCGGAGGAGTCGTCGAGCGCCCGCTTGAGCTTGCCGGGGTCGCCGACGGCGGTGACCTTGTACGGCGGGGAGTAGACGCGGCCCTGGAGGATCAGCGTGTTGCCCACGCAGCGGACCGCGCTGGTGGAGATCAGCCGCTGGTCCATCACCTGGACACCGCGCGCGCCGCCCTGCCAGAGGGCGTTCACCACGGCCTGGAGGTCCTGCTGGTGGATGACCAGGTCGTTGGGCTGGGGCTCGGGGTAGCCGGGGTTGGCGGTCGCGTCGGGGGGCGCGTCGTTGAGGGTCACGCTGACGGAGTCGCCGCTGATCTCCGTGGTGCCGGCCGCCTTCTCCAGCGCCTTCAGCTTGGCGTCCTCGGCCTCGGTGGAGCCGTCGTCGCGCTGGGCGAGGGCGTCGATGTCCGTGCGTACGGCGGCGGCCGCGTCGTTCAGCTCGCCGTTCTTCTCGCTGCGCTCCCGGATCAGGTCGGAGAGCTTGAGCAGGGAGGAGTCGCTGCGCAGATTGGTGCCCTTGGCGGTGTTGGCGCTGGTGACGAAGATCAGGCCGGCCAGGGCGAAGACCGCAGCGGTGAGCCCCCGGACCGCCCACGCGGAGGTGCGTCGGCCCGGGCCTTCGGGGGAGTCGGCAGAATTGCTCAACGTACCCTTATCTCATCAGGCGCCATGGAAGCACTACGCTAACGGACGCTCGGGGGAGGCGGCATTCCCCCTGGCACCCGCCCCCGGCGCCCGCCACAGATCCCTGCGCGGTCACGCAGCGCATCGACAGGAGAGTCCCTCGTGCCGAAGTCACGTATCCGCAAGAAGGCCGACTTCACGCCGCCCCCGGCGAAGCAGGCAACGGCCATCAAGCTGACCAACCGCAGCTGGGTCGCCCCGGTGATGCTGGCCCTGTTCCTCATCGGGCTGGCGTGGATCGTGGTGTTCTACGTGACCGAAGGCGATCTGCCGGTCGACGCCCTGGGCAACTGGAACATCGTGGTCGGCTTCGGCTTCATCGCCGGCGGCTTCGCCGTGTCGACGCAGTGGAAGTGACGTACCGCCTCGGTCGATGACGCCGACGCCGCCGTCCCGCGGTGGCCGGTCGCTCGTCCCCGTATCCGCTCGGCCCCCTTCCGCGCAAGCCTTGCCCTGAGTTACCCACAGCGTTATCCACAGTCGGGGGAAAAGGTCAGCCGATCTGTGGATAACCCTCGTGCATGTTGACGCCGGTGTGACCGCAGCCCCCCTCGCCGAGGGGGGCTGCATCCCGTTGCCCAGGCGGAAAAACCCAGCTCAGGCCGGGGGGAACAGTCGTTCCTCATGTCGTGCACAAGATTCCGTGCACACTGTGGACAACTTCGGTCGAGTTGGGGGCGGAGAATCACTTTTCCCGACCATTTCGGTCAGGTGAGCCTGATCGTGCGCGTGACGACCATCCCTGTGATCACCAGGGTGGGGGCGAGGAATCCGCTCCCGCCGGACCGCGCCTTCCCTCCCTCGGTACGGACGGGCGGGGCGGAGGCCCGGGCGGCACGCCTGGCCCGGCGGAGACCCGGTCAGCACGGGCGGAGCGGGGCGGGAACGGCGAGCACCCCGGACATGTCAGCCACGTCCGGGGCGCCGCGCGCCGTCAGCGGGTCTCGATGACCACGGACTCGATGACGACGTCCTGCACTGGACGGTCGGTGCGCGGGTTGGTCGGAGCGGCCGCGATGGCGTCGACGACCTTGCGGCCCGCCTCGTCCGCCACCTCTCCGAAGATGGTGTGCTTGCCGGTGAGCCAGGCGGTGGGCGACACGGTCAGGAAGAACTGCGATCCGTTCGTCCCCGGCCCCGCGTTCGCCATGGCCAGCAGGTACGGCTTGGTGAAGGCCAGATCCGGGTGGAACTCGTCGGGGAACTTGTAGCCGGGGCCCCCGGTGCCGTTGCCCAGCGGATCACCGCCCTGGATCATGAAGCCGCTGATGACCCGGTGGAAGACGGTGCCGTCGTACAGCCGGGCCGTGGACACCTCGCCGGTCTCCGGATGGGTCCACTGACGCTGGCCGGTGGCCAGTTCGACGAAGTTCCTGACTGTCTTGGGCGCGTGGTTCGGCAGCAGCCGGATCTCGATGTCGCCCTGGTTGGTCTTCACAGTGGCGTAAAGCTGCTCGGCCACGATCTGCCTTCCCTCGTCCTTCACCTGCCCGCCGGCCCCGTCGCCGGCGCCCGCCGATCCTCCCACGGACCGGGAAACGTACGGCCGGATGGCGAGCGCAACGGCGCGTTCACCCCCGAACCGTGACATGGTCGTCGGAACATTCGCTATAAGCCGTTCTGGCCGCATGAACCGTTTCAGCAGCAGGAACCGTTCCGGCCACGCACGACGATCATGACCCGGATGCCCGTCCCGCATGCCGGGCATGGCCGTGACAGGCATGATTTCGAACTGGGCGGACAGGCGGAGTACCTACCCGCCACCAAGGAGGAGGATCTCGTGACCCGCATCGACAGCGTGCGCGCCGCAACCGACTCGGCGAAGGACAGCGCGCAGCACGCCGCGGAAGTGGTGGCGCCCTACGCCGACTCGGCCAAGGAACAGGCGGCCCACCTCGCGCACGAAGCGCGGGCCCTGCTCGCGCCCAAGGTGACGAAGGCGGCCAAGCAGGCCCGTGTCCAGTACGCCTCGCACCTCGCACCCCGTATCGAGCAGGCCCGGACGCACGTGCCGCCCCGGGTCGACGAGGCCGCGCACCGCGCCGCGGCCTCCACCCGCAAGGCCGCCCGGAGCGCCGCCGACTACACCGCGCCCCGGGTCGAGCAGGCCCGCGCGGTGGCCCTGCCCGTCGCCGAGCAGGCGTCCGCCCGCGGCGCGGCCGCCCTGGCCGCGCTCCGTACGCAGGTGACGGCCAAGGACATCCAGAAGCTCGCCCGGAAGCACCAGCGGCGGGCCAAGGCCGGCCGGGCCGCGAAGGGCCTCCTGGTGCTGGGCGCCCTCGCCGGCGGCGCGTACGCCGCCTGGCGCTGGTGGGACAAGCAGGCCAACCCGGACTGGCTGGTCGAACCGCCGGTCGCCACCGAGGTGGGCGACGAGCGCTCGCCGCTCAGCTCGGTCGACGGCAGCGGGCGGGCCGACCTCGACCCGGAGGTCGAGGCCAAGCAGGCCGAGGCCGAGGCGGCCGAGGGCGACGACCGGGCCTGAACCGGGCCTTCCCGGACGAACGAACGCGGCTGCGGTGACCACTGGATGGTCACCGCAGCCGCGTTCGTTCGTCCGGCCGTCCGCGCCGGTCGGCCTGCGGCTCGGCGCATCGTCGCCCTGCCGAAAGCCGACGACCGATCGCCGCTACCGTTCGCCGACTACCGGCCACCGGCCACCGGCTACCGGCTACCGGCTACCGGCTACCGGCTACCGGCTCACAGCTACCGGCTCACAGCGAAGCGCATCAGGGCGTGCTCGTCGCCCTGCTTGATCTTCCCGGTCTCGTTGATCACCTGGAGCTTCCACGTCGCGCCCTGACGGATCGCCTTGGCCACCGCGACGCCGTTGTCCTGGGTGAGCATGCTCGGCCAGATGTCGGCGACCTGCTGGGTGCTGCCGCCCGTCGCGTCGTACACCTTGAAGCTGATGTTGCGCGCGTTGCTGAACGAGCTGCGCTTCTTGTAGGCGGCGGCGATGAAGACGATGGACGTGATGTTCGCGGGAATTCGGGCGAACTCGACCGTCACCGTCTCGTCGTCACCGTCCCCGTGACCGGTCTGGTTGTCGCCGCTGTGCACCAGCGAGCCGTTCCCCAGCGGGTCCAGGGAGTCCAGCCCGGCGAGCCGCACCGGGTCCCCGCCCTGCATCGCGATGGCGATCAGATCGAGGTCCGTGCCGGCCTTCTGCCGGATCTTCCCGATCAGACCGCCGCTGCTCCCCACGGTCGGGTCCCAGGACGCCCCGATGGACAGGTGCGTCACCCCGTCCAGGTCCGCAGGTCCGTCTTCCTTCGTCAAGGTGATCATGCCTGAGTCCTTACCGGCTCGACTGTTTATGTATGAAGTGTGCCTGGTGCCCCCGGCGAACGGACCCGGGAGGGAGGGGAACGCCCCGGCAAAAGCCCCCGCCCGGCAGAAGGGGCCTCGGCACACGCCCCTGCGGGAACACGGACACAGGATGCGGCCACCTCGGGAGCCACACGACGAAAAAGACCCCTCTGACCACGTTTCCGCAGGTCAGAGAGGTCTTTTGCAGTGGAGCCTAGGAGATTCGAACTCCTGACATCTGCCTTGCAAAGGCAGCGCTCTACCAACTGAGCTAAGGCCCCGGGCCACTACACACGAGGGTAACGCCCAGCACGTCCGCGCCAGGCCCACCGTCGCGCACCAGAGTACCGGGTGACCCCCGTGATCCTGCAAAAAGATAGGGACTCCCGGTGGACGACCACGCTCCGTAAGATGCTCGCAAGCTTCGCAGCAGCGAAGCGCAGCGATGGGGAGACGCCATGGACACAGCGCAGCAAGAGGCGACAGCAAGAGCCAGGGAACTTCAACGCAGTTGGTACGGGGAGCCGTTGGGGGCGCTCTTCCGTCGACTGATCGATGATCTCGGCCTGAACCAGGCCCGGTTGGCCGCTGTGCTCGGGCTTTCCGCCCCGATGCTCTCGCAGCTGATGAGCGGCCAGCGAGCCAAGATCGGCAACCCCGCGGTGGTCCAGCGCGTCCAGGCCCTCCAGGAGTTGGCCGGCCAGGTGGCCGACGGCAGCGTCAGCGCGGGCGAGGCCACCGACCGCATGGAGGAGATCAAGAAGTCGCAGGGCGGATCGGTCCTCACCTCCTCCGGTCAGACCACCTCCTCCAGCGGCGCCCCCACCGTCCGCCGGGTGGTGCGCGAGATCCAGTCCCTGCTGCGGTCGGTGTCGGCGGCCGGCGACATCATCGATGCCGCGGACGCCCTCGCGCCCACCCACCCGGAGCTGGCAGAGTTCCTCAAGGTGTACGGCGCGGGGCGCACCGCGGACGCGGTCGCGCACTACGAGGGACACCAGAGCTAGGACGTCTCGTCACAGCGAGGGCGCGTTCTTCGGGTCGGGCCGGACCCCGTGAATCCGGCATGGTCCGAACGACGTGCCCGAGGCCCTTCGCAGGGATCGGGCCGAACGACGGAGCCGGGGCATGCGCACCGCGCAGCGCCCTGGTGCCGCCGTACACGGGCCGCGGCACACGCCGCGGCACCACGGGAACGGGGAGCGGGCGCAGCGCATGGGTGAGGTCTTCGCCGGTCGGTACGAGCTGATCGATCCGATCGGACGGGGCGGGGTCGGCGCCGTCTGGCGCGCCTGGGACCACCGCCGCCGCAGGTACGTCGCGGCCAAGGTCCTCCAGCAGAGCGACGCGCACACGCTGCTGCGCTTCGTCCGCGAGCAGGCCCTGCGCATCGAGCACCCGCATGTGCTGGCTCCCGCGAGCTGGGCGGCCGACGACGACAAGGTCCTGTTCACCATGGACCTGGTCGGCGGAGGCTCGCTCGCCCATCTCATCGGCGACTACGGCGCGTTGCCGCCGCGCTTCGTCTGCCTGCTGCTGGACCAGCTGCTCTCGGGCCTCTCCACGGTGCACGCCGAAGGGGTGGTGCACCGCGACATCAAGCCCGCCAACATCCTGCTGGAGGCGACCGGAACGGGCCGCCCGCACCTGCGCCTCTCCGACTTCGGCATCTCGATGCGCAAGGGCGAGCCCCGGCTGACCGAGACCAACTACGTGGTCGGGACGCCCGGTTACTTCTCCCCCGAGCAGATGATGGGCGCCGAGCCCGACTTCCCGGCGGACCTCTTCGCGGTCGGGCTGGTCGCGCTCTATCTGCTCCAGGGCAAGAAGCCCGACGCGCAGGCGCTGGTGGAGCACTTCGCCGACCACGGCACGCCGAGCGCCCCCAACGGGATCCCCGAACCGTTGTGGCAGGTGCTCGCCGGTCTGCTCCAGCCCGATCCGCACGCCCGGTTCCGTACGGCGACGGGGGCGCGCAAGGCGCTGGCCGCAGCCGTCGAGATGCTCCCCGAGCCCGGCCCGGACGACGAACCGGTGGAGGTGTTCGACCAGATCGGCCCGCTGCCGGCCGGGTTCGGCCCCGACGGGCCGCCCACCGTCGCCCAGCGCGTCGCGGCGGCCGCAGAGGCCGCCGGGGCCGCAGAGGCCGCAGAGGCCGCACCGAGCGTCTCGGACCCGGCGGCGACCGGAGCGGCGCCACAGGACGTTTCCCGGCCGTCCGGCCCGCAGCCCGCCGCCCCGCCGCCGGTCTCGATGTCGGAGACGGGAAGCTTCCACCTCGCTCCCCCGCCGCAGCCCACGCCCCCGCAACGCGAACAGCCGTACCCTCAGCCGGATCCGCAGGACCAGCAGGCACGACAGGAGCCCCCGGCCGTCCAGCAGCCGCAGGACCAGCAGGCCCGGCCCCCCGGCCCGTACGCACCGACTGCTCCGGGCCCGTACGCGACCGGAGCACCGCACGCGCCGTCCCCGTACGCCGCCGAGGCCCCGTTCCCGTACGCCGGCGCTCCCGACCCCTCCCAGGCGCCCACCTCCGACGTACCGCGCGCTCCCGCTTCCCCCCGCTCCTACCCGGCGGCCCACCAGCACCAGCAGCCGCACCAGCAGTTCCCCCCGGTACCGAGCCCGCCGGTGCAGCACGCCGCGCCCCACGCGCCCGTACGGCGGATGCTCCCGGGCCCGTCGCCGAAGGTGGCGGCCGGGGTGGTGCTGGCGGCGCTGGTCTGCTTCGCGGTCGGCATCTGGGCGCTGACCCAGGTCTGACGGCCCGGCCCCGGAGGCCGCCCGGCACGCGGCCTCCGGCACGGCGTGCCCGCCACCGCGTGCGAGAAGCGCGCGCCTACCGGCCCTGCGGCGTGCCCGCCACCGCGTGCGAGAAGCGCGCGCCTACCGGCCCTGCGGCGGCCCGTGGCCCCCCGGGCCCGTCACGCCGGAAGCCGGGGCGGCGGGGGCGGCGGCAGCCGTGCGGCGGCGGGCCAGCAACGTCCAGACGCCGAGACCGAGCACCAGGACGGTCCCCGTACCGATCCCGGCGGCGGCGACCACCTTCATCGGGCCGCTCTTCGCGGCCTGTTCGGCGTTCTGCCCCTTCCGGGCCACCTCGCGGTCCTGGTCGGTGACGCCGAAGACCCCGGCGTCCCCCTCGTACGGGGACTCCTCGGCCTCGTTCTTCACCTGGACCGACAGCTCGAACGGAATCGGTTCGGCGCCGAAGGACTCCTTCAGCTTCGGGCTCAGCGAGACCGCCAGGTAGTACCAGCCCGCGAAACGCATGGCGTTGACCTGGGTCGAGGAGTCGTACCGGTTGCGGTAGGCCACCGGCGGCAGCGGGCTCAGGGAGGCGGACGCGGGGCTTCCCGAGTACGCGAGGGTGGCGTCGGAGACGAACCCCTGGGCGGGGTTGGCGAGCGACAGGGTCAGCGCGCTGCCCACGAACTCGCCGGCCGCGCCGGTGCTGTTGGAGAGCCCCGCCGTGGCGTGGATCTGCTGCCCCCAGCCGACCGGCACGCGGTAGAAGCGGGTCTGCCCCGGAGCGACCGTGTCCTGCCAGCGGCCGTTCTCCAGGCTGGTGGCCTGCGCGTACCCGGATCCGCCGGATCGCTTCTGCTGCTGTCCGGTCAGCGGCCCCGGCGTGCCGGAGGGCCAGTTCTCGGGCGCCTTCGTCGGCATGGCCGAGGCGGCCTTCAACCGCGGCTCTTGCAGGAAACGCAGTTCCAGGTCCCAGGCGCGGGTGTCGGTCGCGTCCTTGGTCTCGCGCTCGACGAGGACGTCGTACTGGCCGCTCTCCTGGCAGGAGGCGGCCCCCTCCTCGATCGTCCGGTAGGCGTACGCGGTGATGGGGCGGGCGTACTCGCCCGAGCCGAAGTTCGCCTGCTCCGAGCCGCATGAGGTGTCGTCGGTCTCCCGGAGGCTGACCTTGATGCCGTCGCCGTAGGCGACCGGGCCGCTGCCGCCGGGCACCGCGACCGCCGAGACGTAGGCGTTGGAGACGTCGTCCAGCACGACCCGGTAGTACAGCTTCTCGCCCGGCCGGATGGTGCTGCGGTACGGGACTCCCTCGTCCAGCTCAGACGCCTCGACGTTCGCCGTCGCCCCCTGCACCTTCTTCGCCCCGGGGTCGAACCCGTACTCCCCGGGGTCGGCCGCGTGCGCCCGGCCCGGCAGTACCGCCGCCGCGCACATCGCCGCGAGTGCCGCGGCCACCACCCGGCCCCTGTTGCGCCGCGTCTTCACGCGCTTCCCCTCGTTCACGCGCTTCCCCTCGTCGTCCTCACGCGCCGGCGCCGTCGGCCCGCCCGGCCGCGGCCGGTCCATCCTGCCCCGCCCGCCCCACCGCTGTCTCCGGCCCCAGCCGGATTGCCGGGCTCGTCCGCGCTGCCGGGACCACATCCCGGCGTGCTCGGCCCCGGGCCTGACGGCCATTCACGTAAGCAAGCTATTTATTCGCTCAAGCGAATACAAGGGGCTGGCGGCCACGGTCCCGCCGCGCCGTCCGGAGCCCTCGGACCGACCTTCCGGAGCCCCGCCGGAGCCCCGGTCCGACCAGCCGAAGCCCCGGGGGCGGCTGTCCGGGGCCGGACCCGCCCCGGCCCGGGCCCGGCTGTCCGGGGCCGGACGCGCCCGGGCCCGCTCCCGCAGGCCCTCGCGTCGGTGCTCATCCCCTCCGGGCCGGGCCGGCCCCGGACAGCACGAAGCCCCGGCCGCTCAGCGACCGGGGCTCGTATCAGACTGTGTCGACTCACACACCCGAACCTGCGGGCACGGAGTCGGTCGCCTCCGTCCACAGATCCTGCTCGGCGCGATCCGCCTGGATCTGGCGGTACACGAGGAGCCCGCCGATGGCGGCCAGTGCGACCAGGAGAAGCTTCTTCACCGCGCTACCTCGTCTTTCCTTGGTTTTGGGGCCTTCTGCCGCCGACTATACACACCGGCCGATACCGATCGGTGACCTCCCCGCGACCTTGCGACAGCCCCTGCGGAGAGCCCCGGGAGGCCCCTCGGGGGCCCTCCCCGACCGTCTGCGAGGACCTGTCCACTCCGGTTGCACCATACGAGTGGTGTTCATCCGAAGATCTGCGCAGTGCGGGCGTCGGTCCTCGAATTGGCGGCTCGCTTCCACATGATCGGAGAAGTCAGCAACCGGACCGTCCGAAAGCGAGGGGCCATGAGCACCTTCCAGCCCAAGAACATCTGGACCGCCTTCGTCACCGCCTTCTTCGCCCTCCTGGCGTCGCTGGGCCTCGCCACCGCCGCGGCGGCCACCGCGAACGCGGCGAACGCCACGAACACGGCCCCGACGCCGAGCGCCACGACCCACGAGCACACGGAGGCCACCGCGGCAACTCCGTACGCCCCCTCGGTCCGGTGGACCCTTCCGCGTGACCGCGCCCTGCCGCCCACGATGAAGCAGCGCATCCGGGCCGAGGCCCACGGCTCCTCGCCGGCCACCCGACACCTGTCGGTCGACCCCGCGGAGACCGCTCGGAGCACCGGTCAGTCCGGCTCCCACCCCACAGCCCCGGAAGGCGACTCCCCGGCGCCACCCCCCTGATCCCGGCGCCCACCGCGCTCCGGGGCCCCTGGTCCGGTTCACACCGGACGGGGGCCTTTCGCATGCCCGGACGACGGGCGGCCCACGTCAGCCCCGGGACACCAGCTCGATGGTCAGCGGAGCCGCCGATTCGAGGTCGATCGTGTCTCCGGCGTCCTCGGGCAGAGCCTCCTCGGGAAGGTCGGCGGGCACCACGACCAGCATCGTGTGAGGGCGGGGAAGCCAGCCCACATCCTGGGGAGGGTCGTAGCGGCCGATGTCGATGACCCGCACCAGCGTCTCGGGGACGCCCACGAGGCAGCTGTCACCGACACGAAGGTCCGACGGCTCGGGCTCGGTCCTGAACAGGCTCATGATCCGTTCGATGGAGCCGGCCGGGAACGCGAAGGCCCGCCGGCCGTTCCACCCGATCCCGGACTCCGGATCGATCTCGCCCCACGGCCACTCCACAGAGGCGTGGAAAGACGACACGTGGGCCACCCTCGCCCGCGCCTGCGGGCAGCTCACCCGCAGGACGTCGCCGACCCGGAAGTCGCGACGCGACGCGTGCTCACCCATCTCGTCCGCCCCCGCCCCGAAGACACAGCACACCCTGCTCCACCACCGGATCACTCGCCGGCAGCTCGCGCACCCTCGCCCCCTGCCCGGCTGTCGATCCCGGCGGACGGTCGGAGACCGCCGCTGACGTGTCGGTGTCGGTGTCGGCCGCGGACGCCGAAGGCCCCCACCGTTCCCGGTGGGGGCCTTCGTGTCTGGTGGGGCTAACAGGATTTAAACCTGTGGCCTCATCCTTATCAGGTCGGTCCACCAGCAAGGCAGACAGGGACGAAGCGAGCGACACCCGCTGAATAGGGCGGTCTGACATTCGCTGCAGACCGATGCCGTTCGCCCCCGTTGGTGTCAGACGCTGATGTCACCAGGCGGACGACCTGCGCCACCTCCACGGCGACGCACCCGGGTCTCGACGATCCGAATCACCGTAAAGACGATCAGGACGACCACCAGCCAGGTCGCCTGCCGGAGGATGGACGTGGCGGTGTCACCGTTGATCACACATCCGGCAACGGCTCCCAGCAAAATGAGGAGATTGCGGCTCACTCCGCTCTGTGCGACAGTCCAAAGTGTGCGTCCGCTTGCTTCGGGAAGCAGGACGCTGAGGGCCTGGGCAGTCATGATTCTTCCTTGGTTCCTCTGGGGCGCCCGACTCTCGCCAAAGAATCTCGGGCGCCCTTTGCGTTGCCCGGCCGTCAAGTCGACGTCAAGGCACGGCAGTTGAACCGCTCATGCGGTCATTACCGTCTGTAGTGCTCGCCTGATCGTGGCATGTGACGGCCCGTCGGCCAAGCTGCTTATCCACAGCCCCTGTGGACAACTACCTATGAAACTGTGGGTAATTGACCGAAATCTGTGTACGAAGCGGGGGACAAAGGTGTGCACAGTCCTGTTGATGCGGTAGCGCTAGCGCTCTGACCTGCGTGCATGCCATCCACTGACTGTGCACGAGAAAGATCTTCAACTCTGCACGAAGATCTTGACCGCAGCACCTATTCAGCCTCGCCCACCACTCTCCCCGGCTCCCATCCCGTCCGCCTTCGACCCACACACCGTGGAGCGGTCGTGGTTCAGGGCGTCAAGGTGGAGCGCGCCACTGTACGAACGACCTTGACGCCCTGGGCCGCGACTGCTCGGCTCTGCCTGGGTCGA
>NZ_JNZZ01000007.1 GCF_000717645.1 Streptomyces californicus | reverse complement strand
GTGCGGGGAGGGGGGCGGCCGACGGGGGGCGACGGCGGCGGGCCGGGGGGCGGGTCAGGAGTGGAAGGGCAGGCCCGCGTCGGCGACCAGTTCCGTGCTGTCGGGGTCGGGCGGCGGGAGGAGGGTGGCGGAGCCGTCGGTGACGGGGACGACGCCGAGCTCCAGCAGTTCGGCCATGGCGGCGCTGCCCGCCAGGTCGCGGACCTGGAGCTGGTAGCGGGCGGTGGTCCGGTAGGCGCCGCCCGCGTCGTCGCCGGTGCGCTGGAGGAAGCCGGAGTCGGTGAGGAAGGCGACGGCCTTGCCGATGATGCCGGTGGTGGATCCGGCGAGCCTGCGGGCGTCCTTGGTGGCGCCGGTGGCGCTGCGGCGGGTGTAGATCCGCCAGCCCGCTTCGAGCCCGGGGGCGTCGCTGGCGGGGTCGGTGTTGTCGCCCTGCTCCTCGGCGCGCTCCTCCAGCCGCCGGCATGCCTGGCGTACGAAGGCGTCGACGCCGTTGACGGTGATGCGGCCGATGTAGGCGTCGTCGGCGAGGTCCTCCGGGCGGGGGAAGGCGAGCGCGGCGACGGCGAGGTGGGCGAGGCCGTGCAGGAAGCGGTCGGCGGAGTCGGAGGAGGCGCGGCGGGCGTAGTCGCCCATGCGGACGGCGAAGACGGAGTCCTCTCCGGCGGTCACGGCCATCCCGGCGCGCGGGGAGACCTCCAGGACCACGAGGCCGAGGCCGGTGGCGACGGCGTCGGCGAGCCGGGCGAAGGCGCTCTCCTCCCGGTAGCGGCGCAACAGGTCGGCGTACTCGGCGTCGCGGGCGGGCAGCAGCTTGGGCTGGAGCCCGAAGGAGACCAGGCGGGCCGCGTCGGCGGCGTCGGCCGGGGTGACGGCGCTCGGCCCGGTGGGCTCGGCGGCGCCGGCGTGGGCGGAGTCACCCGCGTACGGGGTGGGGGAACCGGCGTACGCGGAGGGCTCGTTCCACGCGTCGGGGTGCTCGGCGTCGTGGTCGCTCACGGCTGGGACTCCTCGGTACGGAAGACGTGCGGGTGCGAAGGAAGGGCGGGGGCCGGGGCGGGGAGGCCCGGCCCGGCCGGCGGCGCGGATCGCACCGGCCCGGTCACGAGGCGTCCTGGCGGTCGGCGGCCATCCCGGCGGCGTCCAGCAGGGCGGTGCCCACGATCAGGTCGGCGCCGCCGAATCCGGGGTCGTCCAGTTGGGTGCCGTCGTCGACGGCGAACAGCAGCCGCCGCTCGCCCTGCCGGTAGGCGGTGCCGACCGGGGGGCTGGCGGCGTGCACGGCGAGCAGGGCGACCAGGTAGGCGAGGTCCTCGCCGTCGCCGCCGCTGCGCCGGGCCTCAGCGAGCAGTCCGGAGAGGCGGCGCGGGGCGTCGTGCTCCAGGTCGAGCAGGGTCATGGCGCGGGCGAGCTGCTCGTCGCTGAACCGGCTGTCGTCGGGGGTGGCGATCAGGTCGGGCTCGGGCATCTCCGCGCCCAGGTGCTCGCGTTCCTGCGGCGGGGTGAGCAGCAGCTCGACCAGGTCCCCGACGCGTACGGCGGTGGGGGTGCGCAGTCCGGTGCCGCGGGCGAAGAAGGCGTCGGTGGCCCGGGTGGACTGTTCGACGGGGAGCGGGAGGAGCGGGGCGAGGAGCTGCCCGTACAGGTCGAGGCCCGTCTGCGTGGCCGGCGGTGCGAACGCCTGGCGGTCCTGCTCGGCGCGGAAGAGGGGGCCCGCCTCCAGGAGCCGGGACTGGAGCTGGGTGTGACGGCGGATGCAGTCCTTGACGATGTCGACCAGTTCGGCGGCCCGGCGCTTGTGCTCCGGCTCCTCGGCCTCGTCGCGGGCCTTGCGGATGTTGGTGAGGATCGCGTTCTCGTGGCGGTAGCGGTCGGCGACGTGCTCCAGGGCCTCGGCGATCATGTCCGGGACGGTGTGGAGCCAGTCGACGGCGCGCACGTTGCGCCGGGTGGCCTCCAGGGTGCGGCGCAGGGTCTCCGCGTACTGCACGGTGCGGTAGCGGGCCTGTTCGGCGGCGAGCTGGGCGTCCGCGAGGCGGCCCCGGCTGATCAGGACCTCCAGCTTGACCTCGGCGGCGATCTGGGCGCTGGTGACGTCGGTGTCGAGCGCGCCGACGAGGACGTTGACCGCTTCGTCGGTGGCGCGGAGGAAGACCGTGCCGCCGTGGCCGGGGACCTCCTCGATGAGCTTGAAGTCGTAGTCGCGGCGGACGTAGACCCCGTCGGGGCCGAAGGTGCCGTAGACCGCGCGGAAGCCCCGGTCGACGCTGCCGACGTTGATCAGGTTCTCCAGGACCCAGCGGGCGACCCGTTCGTGCTCGGCGACGGGGCGGTCGGGGGCCTGGGCGCCGACCCGGGGCAGCAGCCTGGCCACTATCTGGTCGTGGTCGGCCCCGGTGTCGAAGTCCATGTTGAGGGTGACGTGGTCGATCGCGGCGAGGGCGACCTCCGCCATGGCGTACACCGTGTACTCGCCGGCCAGATTCGCCTTGCGGACGTCCAGGTCGTGCAGGGGCGCCGTGCACGCGAGCGCGCGCAGCCGCCGGGAGAGCCCCTCGTCGGCGGCGGGGCCCGGGGCAGGCCGCGGCCCCGCGCTGAGCTGCGGCGAGGCGGTGTCCGGGTAGGCAGGCGAAGTCACGTGGAACAGATTAGGTCCTCGTACGGACAACGGTCGAAACGGCGTTTATGCGACCGGAGCGGGGACCTCCGCTCGACCGGAGCGGCGGCGGGACCACGCGACCGGTGCCGGGATGCCCGCGCGGCCGCGCGGCCGGGTCGGTGGCGTCTTCGCGACCGGGGCGGTACCGCGTCCTACGCTCGCGCGGGTCCGTACCCCCCGCCGCCCGGGGTGCGGACCACCAGCACGTCCCCGGCGCCGAGTTCGGCGGTGTCGCACCCCGCCAGCGGCACCACCTCGCCGTCCGCCCGTTCGATGTGCTGCTCCCCGAGCGCTCCGGGCTCCCCGCCGCCCGCTCCGTACGGCGGGACACGGCGGTGGCCGGAGAGCAGGGCGATCGTGACGGGTTCCAGGAAGCGGATGCGGCGCTCGACGCCGTCGCCGCCGCGCCACCGGCCCGCTCCCCCGCTGCCGTCCCGGACCGCGAAGGACTCCAGCCTCACGGGCAGGCGCCACTCCAGGATCTCGGGGTCGGTGAGGCGCGAGTTGGTCATATGGGTCTGCACGGCGTCGGCGCCGTCGAAGCCGTCGCCCGCTCCGGAGCCGCTGGCGATCGTTTCGTAGTACTGGACGTGGTCGTTGCCGAAGGTGAGGTTGTTCATGGTGCCGGACCCCTCGGCCAGGCCCCCGATCGCCCCGTACAGCGCCCCGGTGACCGCCTGGGAGGTCTCGACGTTGCCCGCGACCGTCGCCGCCGGGTAGTGGGGGTCGAGCATCGATCCGGGCGGAATGGTCACCTCCAGCGGGGTGAGGCAGCCGCTGTTCAGCGGGATGTCCTCCCCGACGAGGGTGCGGAACACGTAGAGGACGGCGGCCATGACGACGGAGCGGGGCGCGTTGGCGTTGCCGGGCCGCTGGGGCGAGGTCCCGGTGAAGTCGAGGTGGGCGCTGCGGGCGTCCCGGTCGACGGTGAGCCGGACCTCGATCACCGCCCCCGTGTCGGTCGTGTAGCGGCAGTGGCCGTCGTGCAGCCGGGCGACGATCCGGCGGACGGACTCCTCGGCGTTGTCCTGGACGTGCCGCATGTACGCGTCCACGGCCTCGGCCCCGAACTGGTCGGTCATGCGTCGCAGTTCGGCGATGCCCTTCTCGTTTGCGGCGATCTGGGCGCGGAGGTCGGCGAGGTTGGTGTCCGGATCGCGGGAGGGGTACGGGGCGGAGGCGAGCAGCGCGCGGGTCTCGGCCTCGCGCAGCCGGCCGTCGCGGACGAGGAGCCAGTTGTCGAAGAGCACGCCCTCCTCGTGGACCGTCCGGCTGAAGGCGGGCATGGAGCCGGGGGTGGTGCCGCCGATCTCCGCGTGGTGGCCGCGCGAGGCGACGAGGAAGCGGAGCCCGGGGCCGCCCTCGCCCGGGCTCCCGTCTCCGCCCTCGCCCGGGATCGCGTCGCCGCCCTCGCCCGGGGTCGCTTCCCCGTCCCCGTCCCGGCTTCCGTCGCCGCCCTCGTCGAAGACGGGGGTGACCACGGTGACGTCCGGCAGGTGGGTGCCGCCGTGGTACGGGTCGTTGACCGCGTACACGTCCCCGGGCCGCAGCGTGCCCTCGTTGCGGCGCAGCACCTCCTTGATCGACTCGCCCATCGAGCCGAGGTGGACGGGGATGTGCGGGGCGTTGGCGATCAGGTCGCCCTCGGCGTCGAACAGGGCGCAGGAGAAGTCGAGGCGCTCCTTGATGTTGACGGAGTGGGCGGTGTTCTCCAGGCGGACGCCCATCTGCTCGGCGATCGACATGAAGAGGCTGTTGAAGACCTCCAGCATCACCGGGTCCACCCGGGTGCCGACGGCGGTGCGTTCGGGCCGGGGGGTGGAGCGGGTGAGGACGAGATGGCCGGTGGCGGCGGCCTCGGCACGCCAGCCGGGGTCGACGACGGTGGTGGCGTCGTCCTCGGCGACGATCGCGGGCCCGGTGACGGTGTCGGCGGGGCGCAGATCGGCCCGGCGGTGGAGCGGGGCCCGCCGCCACCGCCCTTCTGCGTACAGGTCCACGGTGTCGGCCGGGCTCGGAGGCGCGTCCTGCGCGGGGGCGGCGGGGCCGGTGCTCGTGCCGGGGGCTTCGGCGGCCGCCGCCCCGGTGTCGCCGGTGGCCTCCACGGTGGCGGTCTCCACCACGACCGGTCTGTCCATGGCGAAGCCGAACCGGGCCCGGTGGGCGGCGGTGAACGCCCGGGCCATGGCGTCCTCCGTGCCCAGGTCCACCGCGAGCGCCGCGTCCGTACCGGCGTACCGCAGCAGGAGCCGGGCGCGCACGGTGATCGCACGATCCGCCACGCCGTCGGCGCGCAGGGCCTCGCGGGTACGGTCGGCCAGCTCCGCGCAGAGCCGTTCCACCCGCTCCAGGCAGGCCGGGCCGAGTGGTTCCTCCACCGATTGTTCGCGCAGGGCGGTGGCGTCGGCGAGGCCGATGCCGTACGCGGAGAGGACCCCGGCGAGCGGCGGGACGAGGACGGTGTCGATGCCCAGGGCGTCCGCCACCGCGCAGACGTGCTGGCCGCCCGCGCCGCCGAAGCCGGTCAGGGCGTAGCGGGTGACGTCGTGGCCGCGCTGCACGGTGATCTTCTTGACGGCGTTGGCCATGTTGAGCACGGCGATCTCCAGGAAGCCCGCCGCGGCCTCCGCCTCGTCCGGGCGTCGGCCGGTGGCCCGCCCCACCTCGTCGGCGAGCGCGGTGAACCGTTCGCGGACCGTGTCGGCGTCGAGCGGGAGGTCGCCGCTCTCGCCGAAGACCGCCGGGAAGTGGGCGGGCTGGACGCGGCCGAGCATGACGTTGGCGTCGGTGACGGTGAGGGGGCCGCCCCGCCGGTAGCAGGCGGGGCCGGGATGGGCGCCCGCCGAGTCGGGGCCGACGCGGTAGCGGCTGCCGTCGAAGTGGAGGACGGAGCCGCCGCCGGCCGCGACGGTGTGGATGCTCATCATCGGGGCGCGCATCCGCACCCCGGCGACCTCGGTGCCCAGCTCACGTTCGAACGCGCCGGCGTAGTGCGAGACGTCGGTGGAGGTGCCGCCCATGTCGAAGCCGATGACGCGGTCGTGTCCGGCCTGCCGCGAGGTGCGGACCATGCCGACGACGCCGCCGGCCGGTCCGGAGAGGACGGCGTCCTTTCCCCGGAACCGGGCGGCTTCGCGGAGCCCGCCGTTGGACTGGAGGAACATCAGCCGGATCCCGTCGAGGTGGGCGGCGACCTCGTCGACGTACCGGCGCAGGACGGGTGAGAGGTAGGCGTCGACGACGGTGGTGTCGCCGCGCGGGACGAGCCTGATCAGCGGGCTGACCTCGTGGGAGGTGCTGACCTGTGTGAAGCCCGCCTCCCGGGCGGCTTCGGCGACGGCCCGTTCGTGGGCGGGGTGGCGGTAGCCGTGCATGAGGACGACGGCGGCGCTGCGCAGCCCGTCGGCGTGGGCGGCGCGCAGGTGTTCGCGTACGGGGGCGAGGTCCAGGGGGCGTACGGTGCGGCCCTCGGCGTCGAGCCGCTCGGGCACCTCGATCACCCGCTCGTGGACGGCCTCGGGCAGGACGATGTGCCGGTCGAAGAGGCGCGGCCGGTTCTGGTACGCGATGCGCAGCGCGTCCCGGAAGCCCTCGGTGATCAGCAGGACGGTCGCCTCGCCCCGGCGCTCCAGGAGGGCGTTGGTGGCGACGGTGGTGCCCATCCGGACGGCGGCGACCCGGTCGGCGGGCACCGGTTCGTCCGGGCCGAGGCCGAGGAGCAGCCGGATCCCGGCGACGGCCGCGTCGTCGTAGCGGCCGGGGTCGTGGGAGAGGAGCTTGCGGGTGATGAGGCGGCCGTCGGGGCGGCGGCCCACGATGTCGGTGAAGGTGCCGCCGCGGTCGATCCAGAACTCCCAGCGTCCGGTCATGGCGCCATTGTGTGCCCGCGCCACCGGTCCCGCAGCGGCGGCGAAGGGGCCGCCGGCATGGTGCCGCGCGTAGGGCTCCGGGCCCGTCCGCATACGGATACGGGAACGCGCCCGGGTCCGGCTCAGTCCAGGAAGAGCACCGCCAGGCGCGGCAGACGTACGCGGTTCGCCTCGTCGTCCTCGGCGTCCCAGCTCTCCCCCGCCGGCCCGGCCGGCCGTTCGCGCTCGCTCAGGGCCTCCTCCACCGCGGCGTCGAGGGAGGCGGTCTCGCCCGTCCGCCGGCGGTGGGCCGCGTTCACCAGCGCGCTCAGCGACTCGTATCCGATCCAGCCGCGCTCGCCCCGGGCCATCCGGATCACGACCGGCAGTCCGGCCAGCGCGTCGGGGTCGGCCACCACCCGGGTGAAGGTCTCCCGGCCGAGCAGGGCGAGCCCGTCGCGGAAGTCCGTGAAGCCGTCGTCGCCGCAGCCGCCCTCGATGAGGTGGGCCGCGTTCCACAGGGGCCACCGGTAGGCGGACCAGGACACCTCCACGGCCGTCACGGCGAACTCCGCGATCCGTCCGGGCTCCAGGGCGGCGAGCACGTCGGTCAGCGCTCCCGGCAGCGGGTCGTCGGGCGCGTCCCGGTCGTCGGCCCGGCCCCCGGCCATGTCACGGGCCCGCTCGACCAGCCCCCACCACGTGTCGATGTCCATGGCGGAAAGGTTAGGAGGAGGGTCTGACAACGACCCTCCTCCCGGTGTCCGTGACCTGCGCGGTCAGACCGCGGAGGTGTCCGGGCCGATCCGGCTCCGTACGGCGGTCTGGACCTCGGCCTCCTCGGCCGGGTCGGCGGCGAGGCGGCGCAGCCGTTCCGCGACGCGGATGTCGCCCGTCTCGGCGTGGCGGGCGGCCACCTCGCGGGTGGTCTCCTCGCAGTCCCACAGGCACTCCACCGCGAACCCGGTCGCGAAGGACGGGTCGGTGGCGGCCAGCGCGCGGGCCGCCCGGCCCCGCAGGTGCGAGGAGGACGTCTCGCGGTAGACGTGGCGCAGCACGGGGGCTGCGCAGGCGATGCCGAGGCGCCCGGCCCCGTCGACCAGGGTCCACAGCCGGGGGGCGTCGGGTCCGTCGCCGCGCACGGCCTCCCGCAGCGCGCCGAGGACTTGGGGAGCGTCCTGGGCGGTGCCTCGGCAGGCGAGCACTCCGGCGGCGGAGGCTCCGAGGGCGTCGGGGCGGTGGGCCCAGCGCCGGGCCCGTCGCACGGCGGCCTCGGCGGTCATCCGCTCGAAGGCGGCGACGGCCGTGTCGGCGACGGTGCGGGAGGGGTCGGCCGCGGCGGCCTCGATGAGGTCGAGGACGACTGCTTCGCCGGTCTCCGCGAGGTAGTGCAGGGCGGCGCAGCGCGCGCCGTCGGGTCCGCTGCGGCCGGCCTCGACGATCTGGGGAAGGTCGTCGGGTCCGGCGACGGCGGTGAGGCAGCGCGCCGCGGGGACGTGCAGTTCGCTGCCGCGTTCCAGGGCCTGCTGGGCCCAGTCGAAGACGGCCTGGACGCTCCAGCCGGGGCGGGGTCCCCCGGGGCGCATCTGGCGCTGCCACCGGTCGAACGAGCCCTGTTCGCCGGCGGCCCGGACACGGGCCCCGACCGTTTCGCGCGGGTCGTCGGCCCACAGCCGCCAGGGGCGCGGTTCGAATGCGTCGCGTACGGCGGTGGCGAGGTCGGCCGTGCCCTGATCGGTGGCCGGGAAGCGGGCGAGGACGGGCAGCGCGAGGGAGCGCAGGCCGGCGTCGTCGTCGCGCAGGGCGAGCTCGTCCAGGGCCCAGGCCCAGTTGGCGCCGGTCGCCGTGTAGCGGCGGAGCAGGGCCAGGGCGTCGTCGCGCCCGTAGGAGGCGAGGTGGCCGAGGACGGAGAGCGCCAGCCCGGTACGGGAGTCGTCGGTGTCGAGGTGATCGTCGGGATCGAGCAGGTGCCGCTCGATCTCCTCGATACCGCCGTCGAGGTCGAGGTAGAGGCGCGCGTAGTAGAGGGAGCGGTTCTCCACCTGCCAGTCGTGGCGGGGGTCGCTCACGACGCAGTGGTTGAGGGCCGCGAGGGCCTCGGGGCGCGGTGCGGCGAGCGCGTGGAGCGTGCCGTCGCCGCGGCCCCTCTGCAGCAGGCCGAGCAGGGTGCCGCTCGGCGCTATGAACGGATCGAACATGGGAGAAAGCCTCACATCAAGCTGTCGACGCGACCGGGACTGTGCAGTGCCCCGTGCCTCTCGGCACGCGGGGGTGTCCGGGGGGACACCGTTACGCCGCGCAGTGACATGATCGGCCGACCGCCGTCTTTCGCCTGGTGTAGAGCATCTTCCTCTGCCTCTCGTCGGTGGCCCTGAGCGGGCCCGCGACGTCATGATGACCCAGCCATTTCGCCACCGCGACCACATTTACGACGGACCGGTCAGCGAAGCCCACGGCGGACGCCTCCAGGAGTGCGCCCGCCGTCGTCTCACCGCGCACCGAAGCGTTCCAGCAGGTCGGACTTGCCGAACATCCGGGCCGTGTCCAGCGCGGACGGCGTTCCGGCGGCCGGGTCGGCGCCGGCGGCGAGCAGCGCGTCGACGACGGCGTCCTCGCCCTTGAAGACGGCTCCGGCCAGCGGGGTCTGGCCGCGGTCGTTGGCCCGGTCCGGGTCGGCGTCGCGGGCGACGAGGGCGGCGACCGTGGCGGCGTGGCCGTGGTACGCCGCGAGCATCACGAGTGTGTCGCCCCGGTCGTTGGTGAGGTTGGCGGGGACCCCGGCCTCGACGTACGCGGTGAGCGCCTCGGTCTCACCGGCACGGGCCAGGTCGAAGACCTTGGTCGCCAGCTCGACCACCTCGGGATCAGGGGTTTCGCTCATCGGACGGGCCGCCTTCCTCGACTGCTGCCGCGGCGTCACCGCCGCGATCGACCTGGTGGGCGTACGGCACGGGGGCCGTACGAGTGAATCGACAGGGTACTGCTCCCGGGCGCGCGCGGCCCGGTCCCGATCCGACCCGGTCCCGGCCGGGCGAGGGATCGCCGGGGCCGGTCGCTCCGGTTCTTCCCACCACGGCCCGGGTGATGCCGCTCCCCGAAAGCCGTCTCCTGTGGGCCGGTCAAGTGAAAGAGCAGCATATTCACTCGATTGCACCTTTTGTCATATAGATACTTCGCGTGATCCTGGAAGGACTCATGGTGACTGTCCCCTTCAACCAGGAGAGAACCGCTCATGATCCTTTCCATCTCGGGCGTGGTCCTGCTCGCCATCGTCGTCTTCCTGTTCTTCAAGAAGGACGGGCTCAAGGCGTCCCACGCCATCGTCTGCGCACTGTTCGGCTTCTACCTGGCCGGCACCGCCATCGCTCCGAGCATCACGGCGGGCGGGGCGAGCCTCGCCGGCCTGCTGGGCGGGATCAAGTTCTGACGCTCCGCAACCGCTCCCACCCCTTCAGGAGACCGACGTGGCCCGGCGACCACTCCCCCGCATTCTGAGCAGCGGCACCGCTTCGATCACTCGTGGCAGAGAGATCGCGCGGACGGCCGCCGACAGCGCCACCGATGTCCTCCATCCGCTGATCACGGTGATCCGCGGTCTGCGGCTGCTGGCCGTGGCGGGCCGGCAGAACTGGGTCGCGATGCCCAAGGAACGGCGGGGCCCCAAGCTGTTCCTCGTCGCGGCCTGCCTGCTCGCGGCGGCGCTCGTCCCGTTCGGGCCGATCCTGGCCCTGGTCACGGTGATGGGCGCGGCCGCCTGGAAGGGGCGGGAGCGGACCCCCGTGCGCACCGGGCCCGACGAGTCGGAGAGCGCCCGGCTCCGCTCGCTGTACGAGGCGCTCGTGCCGTACTTCTCGGCGGCCGACGACCCCGAGCCGCTGTTCGCCCACGGCGGCGACTGGACGAAGACCTTCGACGGCTACGCCTTCGACCGGGACGGCCGGCTCACCCGGCTCCGGATCTCCTACCCGGCGTACTTCACGGACGGCGAGGCCGCCGCGCGCTCCCGCATCGAGCAGTTGCTCCACACGAAGTCCGGCCGGGGCCGCGAGTACCGCTTCGACTGGGACGAGGAGGCCAACCGCCTCGACGTGACCGTGCTGGACGCGCTCCCCACCACCATCGCCGCTCAGCGCTTCGTCACCGCCCCGGGCGAGACGGTCCTCGGCTTCACGGACCCGGACGCCGTCTCCCGTACCGTCCCCGTACGCGACGGCGACGCCACCGCGGACGCGTCGCCCGTCCTCTGGCGGACCGGCGGCCGCTCCACCGAGCCGCACCTGCTGGCCGCCGGGCAGCCCGGCGGCGGCACCACGACCCTGGTCCGCTCGATCGCCCTGCAGGCCCTCCAGGGCGGGGACGTCATCGTCATCGACGGCAGCGGGACCGGCGAGTACGCCGCGTTCACCGGCCGCGACGGCGTCCTCGCCGTGGAGTCGGGCCCCGGCGGGGCGCTGGCCACGCTGGAGTGGGCGGCGCACGAGACGGAGCGCCGCCTGATCACCGCCAACCGGGCCCGGCAGAGCGGCCACCCCGTACCGGACGACATCCGGCGGCCGCTGTGGATCCTGCTGGACCGCCCCGGGGTCCTGGGCCACCTCGCTGCCGCCGACGGCAGGCCCGATCCGCAGGAGCTGCTGCGTGTCCCGCTGCGGCACGGTCGGGCGGCCCAGGTCACCGTGGTGGTGGCCGAGCAGTTCGACGCGGTGGACACCCTGACCGAGACCGTGCTCAGCCACACCCGCGCCCGCGCGGTCCTCGGCCCGGCCTCGCGTGAGCAGGTCGCGGCGCTCCTCGGCGCCGAACCGCGCACCACCCCGCCGGCCGAGGTCCCCCCGGGCCGCGGCTATGTCCGCCTCGGCACGGGACCGGTCCTGCGCCTCCAGGTGCCCGCCACTCCGGACCCGTACGACGACGCCACGAGCGACGCCCACCGGCAGGCGGTGCTCGACCTGCTGCCCGGACGGCACACACCGGCGGAGGCGGCGTGGACGGCCGACGAGGAGGGGCCCATCACGGACCGGGCCCCGGTGGCCGTGGAGGCCGCGCCCCGGCAGGGCGACGTGACGCCGGTGGAGGCGATGACGGACGGGGCGGGGGCGTCCGGGCCGCTGGCGAAGGCGCAGCCCGCCGGGGCGGAGAGCTGAGCCGAAGGCGCGGCCGGGTCGGACCGGAAGCGGGGCGGCGACAGCGGCATCACGGTGACCACAAGAACAACGGGCGGGGAGCGGGCCACCACCACGGTCCGCTCCCCGCCCGCCGCCGTGTCCGGGGTCGCGAACCCGACCGGGCGCTCAGACCGGCCCTCAGGCCATCGGACCCGCAGAGCCGCTGCGGTCCGTCAGGCGCTCGGGCACCCAGGCACTCAGGCGCCCGGACCGTCAGGCGCTCAGGCACTCAAACCGTCAGTCGCTCAGGCGCTCAGAGCCGCTCGGACCGTCCGGCGCTCAGGCCACGAAGCTGCGCGGTGCGTCGGCCCCCGCGCCCGCCCCGGAGCGCACCAGCTCCACCGCGGCCGCCAGGCGGACGGCCGCCTCGTCCGCGACGGGCCCGCTCACCGTGAACGGCAGCCGTACGTACCCCTCGAACGCGCCGTCCACCCCGAAGCGCGGCCCCGACGGCACCCGGACCCCGACGCGCTCGCCCGCCACGGCCAGCCGCGAACCGGAGAGGCCCCCGGTCCGCACCCACAGGGTCAGGCCGCCGCTCGGCACGGCGAACTCCCAGTCCGGCAGCTCCCGCCGCACCGCCGCCACCAGGGCGTCGCGGTTCTCCCGGGCCTGGCCCCGGCGGACCTCGACGGCCTCTTCCCAGCCGCCCGTGCCCATGAGCCAGTTGATGGCGAGCTGCTCCAACACGGGGGTGCCCATGTCGGCGTACGCGCGCGCGGCGACCAGGCTGCGGATGACGTCCGGGGCGGCACGCACCCAGCCGATGCGCATCCCGGCCCAGAACGCCTTGCTGGCCGAGCCGACGGTCAGGACCGTGCTCCCGGCCGGGTCGAAGGCGCAGACCCGGCGCGGCATGGCGAGGCCGGGGTCCAGCCGGAGTTCGTTCATCGTCTCGTCGACGACCAGGACCGTGCCGGCGGACCGGGCCGCGTCCACCAGGTCCCGGCGCTGCTGCTCGTCGGCGAGCGCCCCGGTGGGGTTGTGGAAGTCGGCGACCACGTAGGCGAGCCGGGGCGCGGCGTCCCGCAGCACCTGGCGCCAGCGGTTCATGTCCCAGCCGCCGAGCCCCTCCTCCATGGCGACCGGGACCAGGCGGGCGCCGGTCTCGCGCATCAGCTGGAGGATGTTGGCGTAGCTCGGGGACTCGACCGCGATCCGCTCCCCGCGACCCGCGAAGAGGTGGCAGATGGCGTCGATGGCGCCCATCGCCCCGGTGGTGACCATGATCTGCTCGGGCATCGTCGGCACGCCGAGAGCCGTGTAGCGGTCGGCGATCATGCGGCGCAGCGCGGGCAGCCCGGCCGGGTAGTCGCCGTGCGTGTGGGCGTACGGCGGCAGCTCCTCCAGCGCTCCCTGGACGGCCCGGGTCAGCCACGGTTCGGGCGCGGGCAGGGCCGCGCACCCCAGGTCGATCATCGAGCCGAGCGACTCCGGCGGCAGCGGTTCGAGGCCGCGGGCGGGCAGCGGGTTTCCGGCGGGCACGGCGGTCCAGCTCCCGGCCCCGCGCCGCGACTCCAGGAAGCCCTCCGCGCGCAGCGCCTCGTAGGCGGCGGCGACGGTCGTCCGGCTGACGGAGAGGGCGAGGGCCAGCTCGCGTTCGGCGGGCAGCCGGGCGGCGACCGGAACCCGGCCCTCCAGGACCAGCAGACGTACGCCGTCGGCGAGCGCGCGGTAGGCGGGCGGCTTGCGTCCGCCCGGCCCGGTGGGCCGGGCCTGCTGGGACCGGAGCTGACGGGCGAGCTGGGCCGCGCCCACCGTCGATGTCCACTGCACCATCGAAATCAGTCCACCTTCCTCGAATTGGCCATAGTTGGTGGCCGATCCCCTGCCACAGAGTGACATGGAGCAGTCCACCACCACTACGTCAGGGGGCACAACGTGGCCAGGACCACGCGACGGAGCACCACCCATCTCTCCCGGCGGCTCGTCCAGCTGTACGCCGGTCTGGCGCTGTACGGGGCCAGCTCCGCGCTCCTGGTCCGGGCCGAGCTGGGGCTGGAGCCGTGGGGAGTGCTGCACCAGGGGCTCGCGGAGCTGACCGGCATCTCCATCGGGGTCGTGTCGATCATCGTCGGCGCGGTGGTGCTGCTGCTGTGGATCCCGCTGCGGCAGCGGCCGGGGCTGGGCACCGTGTCGAACGTCTTCGTGGTCGGACTGGCGATGGACGGGACGCTCGCCGTCGTCGGCGAGCTGGACGGCTACGGGTTCCGTGTCCCCGCTCTGGTCCTGGGGATCGTGCTCAACGGGGTGGCAACCGGCCTGTACATCGCCGCCCGGTTCGGGCCGGGCCCGCGCGACGGCCTGATGACCGGGCTGAACCGGGTCACCGGCCGCTCCATCCGGTTGGTCCGCACGGCGATCGAGGTGGCGGTGGTGGCCACCGGCTTCGTGCTGGGCGGTTCGCTGGGGGTGGGCACGGTGGTGTACGCCCTGGCCATCGGCCCGCTGGCCCAGCTCTTCCTGCGGGTGTTCGCGCTCCCGAAGCCCACCGCCCCGGCCGTCACCGCGCTCCCGGGCATCACCACGGCCCCGGGCGAACCGTGCACCCCGGCGCCGCCCCTCGGTTCCGGCCCCGTTGCCGCCCCGGCGCCCGGGCAGGCCATACTGCCGCAGTGAAACCGAGCCACCCCTATCTGGACCACCCGGCGCCGATCGCCTTCGCCCACCGCGGCGGGGCGGCGGACGGCGTGGAGAACACCGTCACGGCCTTCCGCCGGGCGGCCGACGCCGGCTACCGCTACTTCGAGACCGACGTGCACACCACGGCGGACGGCCGGCTCGTGGCCTTCCACGACGCCACCCTGGACCGGGTCACCGACGCCCGGGGCCGGATCGCCGATCTGCCGTGGAGCGAGGTGCGCCGGGCCCGGGTCGGGGGAAGCGAGCCGCCGCCGCTCTTCGAGGAGCTGCTGGAGGAGTTCCCCGAGGCGCGCTGGAACGTGGATCTGAAGGCCGGGCCGGCGCTGGAGCCGCTGCTGGAGCTGATCCGCCGGACGGACGCCTGGGACCGGGTCTGCGTCGGCTCGTTCTCGGAGGCCCGGGTGGCCCGCGCCCACCGGCTGGCGGGCCCCCGGCTGGCCACCTCGTACGGGGTGCGCGGCGTGCTGGCGCTGCGACTGCGCTCGTACGGCGTCCCGGCCCCGCTGCGGGCGGGGGCGGTCTGCGCCCAGGTGCCGGAGAGCCAGGGCGGCATCCCGGTGGTGGACGCCCGTTTCGTCCGCACGGCGCACGCGCTGGGGCTCCAGGTCCACGTGTGGACGGTGAACGAACCGGAGCGGATGGCGGCTCTCCTGGACCTCGGTGTGGATGGCATCATGACCGATCACATCGAGACGCTGCGTACGGTGCTGAGCGAGCGGGGGGCCTGGTCCTGACGCCCGGCCCGTCCGCGTCCGCAGGGGACGAGCGAGGGGACGCGGCATGAGCACCGGCACCGCAGGGAAGGCCGACCCGTCCGGACGGCCGCCGGACGACGGGACGGCCGCCGCGCGCAGACGCGAGCAGCACGGCTGGTACTTCTACGACTTCGCGTGCTCGGTCTACTCCACCAGCGTGCTGACCGTCTTCCTCGGCCCGTACCTGACGTCCGTCGCCAAGGCGGCGGCCGATCCGGACGGGTTCGTGCACCCGCTGGGCATACCCGTGCGCGCGGGCTCGCTGTTCGCGTACTCCGTCTCGGCCTCCATCGTGGTGGCCGTGATCCTGATGCCGATCGTCGGCGCGGCGGCGGACCGTACGGGGCGCAAGAAGCCGCTGCTGGCGGCGGCCGCGTACACCGGGGCGGCGGCGACGGCCGGGATGTTCCTCCTGGACGGCCACCGCTATCTGTTGGGCGCCTTCCTGCTGATCGTGGCGAACGCCTCGATCTCCGTGTCGATGGTCCTGTACAACGCGTATCTGCCGCAGATCGCCGAGCCGGAGGAGCGCGACGCGGTCTCCTCGCGCGGCTGGGCCTTCGGCTACACCTCGGGGGCCCTCGTCCTGGTCCTCAACCTGATCCTCTACACCGGCCACGCCTCGTTCGGGCTGGCGGAGTCGGACGCGGTGCGGATCTGTCTCGCCTCGGCCGGCGTGTGGTGGGGCGCGTTCACGATCGTCCCGCTGCGCCGCCTGCGCGACCGCCGGGTGAGACCGGACGGCGAGGGAGCGGTCGGCTCCGGCTGGAAGCAGTTGCGGGCCACCCTGCGCGACATGCGGCGCCACCCGCTCACGCTCTCCTTCCTGCTGGCCTACCTCGTCTACAACGACGGCATCCAGACGGTGATCTCGCAGGCTTCGCTGTACGGATCCGAGGAGCTGGGGCTGGACCAGACGACGCTGATCGTCGCCGTGCTGCTGGTGCAGGTCCTGGCGGTGGCGGGGGCGCTGGGCATGGGGCGGCTCGCCCGGACGCACGGCGCGAAGCGCACGATCCTGGGTTCGCTGGCCGTGTGGACCCTGATCCTGGTCTCGGCGTACCTGCTGCCGGCCGACGCGCCGGTGTTCTTCTTCGTCCTGGCAGCGGCGATCGGCCTGGTGCTGGGCGGCAGCCAGGCCCTGTCGCGGTCCCTGTTCTCGCATCTGGTGCCGCGCGGCAAGGAGGCCGAGTACTTCTCCGCGTACGAGATGAGCGACCGCGGTCTGAGCTGGCTGGGGCCCCTGGTGTTCGGTCTGGCCTACCAGGTGACCGGCAGCTACCGGGACGCGATCATCTCGCTGATCCTCTTCTTCGCCGTCGGCGCGGTGCTGCTCGCGCGGGTCCCGGTGCGGCGCGCGGTGGAGGCCGCGGGCAACCCCGTGCCGGAACGGATTTAGACGTTGAACTCAAAGGCCGGTAGTGTACGTCTTTGGCCTGCCCGGAGGACCGTTACTGCCAGTGGAAGCGGCTCGACCTTGAGTGACAACATCCACGAGAGGTGACAAACCGGGCATGGGCGGGTACTCAACCCAGACAAGGCAGCGGCACGACGGGCGACGCATGACCGGCAACGGGAATCTTTGCCGCCGACCGGACGTTGACCGGATGACGACGACAGCGACATTTGTCCTGTGGGCGACAAGCCCGGGAGGCACGATTCATGAGTGAGCGAGCTCTCCGCGGCACGCGACTTGTGGTTACCAGCTACGAGACGGACCGCGGCATCGATCTGGCCCCGCGCCAGGCGGTGGAGTACGCATGCCAGAACGGACATCGATTCGAGATGCCGTTCTCGGTAGAGGCAGAAATTCCGCCGGAGTGGGAGTGCAAGGCGTGTGGCGCCCAGGCACTCCTGGTGGACGGGGACGGCCCCGAGGAGAAGAAGGGCAAGCCGGCGCGCACGCACTGGGACATGCTCATGGAGCGGCGCACCCGTGAGGAGCTGGAGGAGGTGCTGGCCGAGAGGCTGGCGGTTCTGCGCGGGCCGTGACACATGTTCTGTGTCACGGCCCGCGGCTCTTGGCATGTCGGGGGACGGATGGCTTCCCGCCCGACGCTCCCGCAGCTGCCGCGGCTTTTCGGCATGGCCGGGCAGCCACGACTTCCACATGACGCGCGTCGCGGCTCTCCGGCCCCGGCAGCGACGGCTTCCGCAGGACGCGCGGTGCGGCTCCCCTGCCCCTCCGGGCCCGGGGAGCCGCGAGTCGTACCGTCGCGGCACCTCTCGGCGTTCCCGGCGCCTCAGGGAGTGAGGGGCGGGCGGGGGCCCCGGGGGTCGTCGTCCGGCCCCGAGGGCGGCTGAGGGCCGTCCTCGCGGATGACCTCGCCCTGGACGACCTTGCCGTCCGGCCGGTGCATCCTCGCCTGCTGGAAGGCGTCGGAGAAGGTGCCCGGCCCCGCGGCCCGCATCCGGCGCTCCAGCGAGCGCTCCGTGGAGCGGCTGATCAGGGTGCGTACCGGCGGCACCAGCAGGATCAGTCCGGCCACGTCGGAGATGAGGCCGGGGATCAGGAGCAGCAGCCCGCCCAGCATCAGCAGTCCGTTGCCCCGGGAGCCCTTGCCGCCCCCGATCGCGCCCGCCGGCTCGGCGGACGCGCCGGGCTGTCCCGGCGTCTGCTGGAGGGTCTCGGTGAGGTTCTTGAAGGCCCGGCGGCCGGCGCTCTTGATCACCACGGAGCCGAGCGCGGCCCCGGCCACCAGGATCAGCAGGACGGTCAGGCCGCCCGCGGCCGAGGCGACCAGGGTCAGCAGCCAGACCTCCAGGACCAGCCAGGCGACCAGGGCCAGCGGCAGGAATCTACGGACGCGCGAACGTCGGGGACGGGTCGGGGGCGGAGTGCCGGTCGTCATGCTCCCAGTGTGCCCGTACCGGAGTGCGAGTGACGTAAGGGGGTGATCATGAAGCGGTCCGGCCCCGCCCGTACGTCAGGGGGTCTTGCGGCCCAGGACCTTGTTCGCGCGGGAGGTGATGCCCCAGCCGGTGACCCGCCAGAGCGCCTCGACGAGGATGTCCCGGCTCATCTTGGAGTCGCCGACCTCCCGGTCCACGAAGGTGATGGGGACCTCGACCACGTGGTAGCCCGCCTCGACCGCGCGGCGGGCCAGGTCCACCTGGAAGCAGTAGCCCTGCGAGGCGACCTCGCCCAGTCCGAGGCCGTCGAGCGTCTCGGTGCGGAAGGCGCGGTACCCGCCGGTGACGTCCCGGACGGAGAGGCCGAGGGCGAGCCGGGAGTAGAGGCTGCCGCCGCGCGAGATGACCTCGCGGCTCTTGGGCCAGTTGACCACGCGGCCGCCGGGCACCCAGCGGGAGCCGAGGACCAGGTCGGCGCCCTTGAGCGCGGTGAGCAGCCGGGGCAGTTCCTCGGGCTGGTGGGAGCCGTCGGCGTCCATCTCGACGAGGACGCCGTAGCCGTTCTCCCGGCCCCAGGCGAAGCCGGCGAGGTAGGCGGCGCCGAGCCCTTCCTTGCCCTTGCGGTGCAGGACGTGGACCTGGTCGTCGGCGGCCGCGATCTCGTCGGCCGCCTTCCCGGTGCCGTCGGGGCTGTTGTCGTCGGCCACCAGGATGTGCGCATCCGGGACGGCGGTGCGCACCCGGTCGACGATCGGTCCGATGTTCTCGACCTCGTTGTAGGTCGGAATGATCACCAGGACCTTGCCGAGCGGGCCGAACTGCCTCTGACCGCCGTCGTTCACTACTGCCCCTTAGAGTCCGTACACAGGGGGACACCATATCGAGCACACGGGCCGCGGGGTTCGCCCCCACCGGGGAACTCGCCGCGGACGCGCCCGGATCCCGTCGATGACCTGCGGATCGGGGCCCGGCGCCCTTCGGGCCGACCTGGGACCCGCTGGCTGCGGGTCGACCGAAAGCCGTTGTCTACTGAACGTCCGGGCCCCACCCGGGTCCCACCCTCCGTCCGGCCGAGACCTTCCCTCGCCCCCGAGGCGCGGGCGCTGAACCTGGCTGTCAGTGGCGGTGCGCCGGTGTGCGGCACACCCCCTCATGACCCAGCGGCGTTCGACGACTGCGTGGAGGTTCGACCGGTCGGACGTCCTGTGGTGGACCCGGCCGAACCTACCGGCCTCCGGCCGCTTTCTGTCAACACCCGCGCGACCTGCGGGTATGCCCGGAACTCGCTGGTCAGCGACGAAGGGCCGCAGGTCGCGGACCGGTGATCCGGCCACCGGCCGGCGGTACGAAATGTCCCGACGTCACTCGTTCGGTCGCACGTAGACCGTGTGTCCGAGGACCACGGTCCGCAGGCAGACGGGGAGGTCGGCCCCGGGCGTCAGGTCGGGCAGGCCGGGCGTGCCGGACCGGGGGTCGGTGGACCATCGGGCTACCCGGTCGTCGGGGGCTTGGACCAGGAGTTCGGCGGTGCGCCAGACGGCGTAGTCGGCCGGGGCGCCCGGCACGAGCAGCCCCCCGTCGTCGCGGCCGACGGCCCGCCAGCCGCCCCGGGTGTGGGCGGTGAAGGCGGCGCGGACCGAGACGCGGTGCTCCGGGGTGCGGTGGTGGGCGGCGGCCCGCACGGTGCCCCAGGGGTCGAGCGGGGTGACCGGGCTGTCGGAGCCGAAGGCGAGCGGCACGCCGGCGCGCAGCAGCGCCGCGTACGGGTTGAGGCCGGCGGCCCGCTCCGCGCCGAGCCGATCGGCGTACATGCCCTCCGGCCCGCCCCAGGCCGCGTCGAAGGCGGGCTGGACGGAGGCGGTGAGGCCCAGCTCGGCGAAGGCGGCGATCGTCTCGGGGGTGAGCATCTCGGCGTGCTCGACGCGGTGCCGGGCGGCTCGGATGCGGTCCAGGCTGAGCTTCTCGGCGGCGGCCCTGACCCCGTCGACGACGGCGGTGACCGCGGCGTCGCCGATCGCGTGGAAGCCCGCCTGGAGGCCCGCCTCGGTGCAGGCGGCGACGTGGGCGGCGATCCGGGCGGCGTCCAGGTGGGCCGTTCCGGTGTGCGGGGCGTCAGCGTAGGGCTCGTGCAGACAGGCGGTGTGCGAGCCGAGGGAGCCGTCGACGAAGAGGTCTCCGGCCGCGCCGAGCGCGCCGAGTTCGCGGAGGCGGCGGGCGTCCTTCTCGCCGGTGACCTCCTCGGCCCAGAGGCCGAGGACGCGCGGCCCCGGCCGTTCGGCGGCGAGGGCGAGGAGGCCGGTGAAGTCCTCCTCGTCGGAGATCTCGGGCCCGCCGCACTCGTGCACGCTGCCGATGCCGAGGGAGGCCGCGTGGTCGAGGGCGGCGCGCTGGGCGGCGGTCCGCTGGGCGGCGGGGAGCGCGTTGTGGGCGGCGGCCCGTACCGCGTGGTGGGCGTCGCCGGTCAGCGGCCCGTCCGGGTGGTACCCGCGCATCGCGGTGACGCCGGGGACGAGGTCCAGGAGGGCGGTGGTGACGACGGCGGAGTGGACGTCGATCCGCGGCAGGTAGAGGGCCCGGCCGCCGGCCGCCTCGTCGAGCTCGGCGCGCGAGGGGTGGCGCCGCTCGGGCCAGCGGGCCGCGTCCCAGCCGTGTCCGAGCAGGACGTCCCCGCCGGGGCGGCCGGCGCCGAACGCGCGGACGAGGCCGAGGGCCTCGGCGAGGGTGCGGGCCGCGGAGAGGTCGAGCCCGGTCAGGGCCAGGCCGGTGGCGGTGGTGTGCACGTGGGCGTCGGTGAACGCCGGGGTGACCAGGGCGCCTTCGAGGTCGACCACCTCGTCCACGCCGCTCGCGAAGGCGTCCGCCGCCCCCTCGGACCCCACCCAGGCGACATGCCCGCGTTCGACGACCATCGCGGTGGCGAACGGGTCGGCGGGGCTGTGGACGTCGCCGCCGCGCAGCAGCACGGTGCGGTGGTCGGGGGCGCTTCGGGGGGCGGTGCTCTGGCTCATGGGACCAGTCTCGCGCCTGCGGACCGGCGCCCGGCCCCCGGCCCCCCTTCCGGAGGACGGGCGCACCGGGCTCAGATCCGCGGGGGCCGGGCCTCGTACGGGGTGGAGAGAACGACCGTGGTCCGGGTCGAGACGCCCGCGAGCGTACGGATCCGGGTGAGCAGGTGCTCCAGCTCCAGGGGGGTCGCCACTCGCACCTTGAGGATGTAGTTCTCGTCCCCGGCGACGCTGTGGCACGCCTCCAGTTCGGGCACGCCGGCGAGCCGCTCGGCGATGTCGTCGGGGGCGCTCGGGTCGAACGGCTTCACCGAGATGAACGCGGTGAGCGGCAGCCCGACGGCCTCGGGGTCGACGACCGCGGCATAGCCGCGGATCACCCCGCGCTGCTCCAGCCGGCGGACACGCTGATGAACCGCCGAGGTGGACAGGCCCGTGGCCTTGCCCAGGTCGGTGTAGCTCATCCGCCCGTCCTTGACGAGCAAATCGACGATCTGACGGTCCAGCTCCTCCATATGGATCAACCTATGGCCCCGGAGCCGTGTCGGCACAGCCACGGGGACCGCTGAAGGGCATCTGCGGGCCGCGTGTGACGAACGCCACATGTTTACGGGTCAGTAGCGGGCGGCCGCGCGGTTACCGGCCAGGTGCGACGGGAAGTGCTTGCTGTGGTCGAGGCCACAGCGCCTTGTCGGCCCACCCGAGGGGGGAAATGTCATGCAGAGCCTGAAGCTCACTGGACGCACCGAACCGGAGCCTGTCGATCCGGACGACGACGGCACCGACGACGCGTACGACATGTTCGAGATGGTCCGGGTCATCTGCCCGGACTGCGCGCAGCCCATCGCGCTGCTGGCCGACGAGGACGCGCTGCCGGAGCACGCCCGCTGCCCCTCGCCGTGGAATCCGTTCGTCCTCACCGTCTGCGCCGGGACCGGCCGCGGTGTGGCCGACGCCCTGCCCGCGGACGAGACGCTGGAGCTCCAGGAGCAGGAGGCCGGGCTGCTGCTGACGCTGCCCCAGGGCCTCGACTGGCGGATGCAGCCCTTCTCGCACGCCGGAGGACCCGGCTCCCGTCCGCTGCGCGTACCGCGGATGCGGCGCGACGCCGCCTGAGCCGTACGCCCGAAGACGCCCCGCACCACGACGGCCGGGCCGCCGTGGTGCCGGAGTTCCGCCAGCGGTCACCCACGAACGGGCGGTCGACGTGGTTCGGCAGTGACCCCGGCCCGGCCCACCGCGTTGGCCCGGTATGACCACGCTGCCCTCGCCCGTCGGTTCCGGTCGTCGCCGACTCACCCCGCCCGCCCCCGAAGAATCGGTTCCGCAGCCGGGAGCGCCCGCTCAGCCGCTGCCCCGGCCCTCGGGGGCCCCGCTTATGGGCTCCCCCGCGGACCCGCCCATCTACGGCGCGCTGCTCAGCCAGTGGGAGAGCGCGGGCCGCACGGTGCCGGGCCGCCGCGACGCGGAGTGGAACCGGGCCGCGGCGTTCCCCTCCTGGACGTGAGGGGGCCAGCGCCTCAGCGCGTCTCGGGACCCGCGAGGTGGCGCGCGATGACCATGCGCTGGATCTGGTTGGTGCCCTCCACGATCTGGAGCACCTTCGCCTCGCGCATCAGCCGTTCGGCCGGGAAGTCGAGCGTGTAGCCGTAGCCGCCGAGCACCTGGACGGCGTCGGTGGTGACCCGCATGGCCGCGTCGGTGCAGAACAGCTTCGCCATGGCGGCCTGCCGGGAGAACGGCTGCCCCGCGTCCCTCAGCCGGGCCGCCTCCAGGTACAGCGCCCGGCCGGCCTCGATCTGGGTGGCCATGTCGGCGAGCATGAACCGCAGCCCCTGGAAGTCCGCGATGGGACGGCCGAACTGCCGCCGGTCGGTGGCGTACCGGACGGCCTCGTCCAGAGCCGCCTGGGCGACCCCGACGGCGCACGCGGCGATGCCGAGCCGCCCGGAGTCGAGGGCGGAGAGCGCGATGGCGAAGCCCTGCCCCTCCTCCCCGATGCGGCGGTCGTCGCCGACCCGTACGCCGTCGAAGTGGAGCTGGGCGGTGGGCGAGCCCTTCATCCCCATCTTCTTCTCGGGGATCGCGGCGTTCAGCCCCTCGGCGTCGCCGGGGACGAGGAAGGCGGTGATGCCGCGCGCCCCTTCGACCCCGGTCCTGGCCAGCACGGTGTAGAAGTCCGCGACGCCGCCGTGGGTGATCCACGCCTTGGTCCCGGTGATGACCCAGTCGTCCCCGTCCCGTACGGCCTTGGTGCGCAGGGAGGCCGCGTCGGAGCCGGAAGCGGGCTCGGAGAGGCAGTAGGCGCCCAGCAGGCCGCCGGAGAGCATGTCCGGGAGGTGGGCGGCGCGCTGATCGTCGGTGCCGAAACCGGCGAGGGCGTGGCAGGCCAGGGAGTGGACGCTGACGCCGAGTCCGACGGTGAGCCGGGCGGCGGCCAGTTCCTCCAGGACCTGGAGGTAGACCTCGTAGGGCTGGTCGCCGCCGCCGTGGGCGGAACCGTACGGGAGGCCCAGGAGTCCGGACTCGGACAGGAGGGAGAACACCTCGCGCGGGAAGACGCCCGCTTCCTCCTCCTCGGCCGTCCGGGGAGCGATCTCCTTCGACACGATGTCGCGGACGAGCTCGACGAGCTGCCGGGACTCCTCGGTGGGCAGACGGCGTTCCACCGGCTGCGGGGCACGGTCGGTCATGACGGCGCTCTCCTCCCTGTCGGGCGTTGCGACGGTCGCGCGCTCGGGGTGGGAGAGGCGCCGCCGGGTGATCCCCCGGAAGTGAACCGGGAAAAACAGACTGCCCGGCCGATCCTGCCCTCCCGGATCACAGGGGCGCGGTCATCGGCCGTGGCGCGTTGAGTATGCCCGATCGACGGGCTCCCGTCACGGGGGCGACGGGCCAGGTCACGGGCCCGAAGGGCCCTGGGGGAAGGTGAATTGGTCCGCACCATTGGCCCCACTGGTCTAGGTGGCGGCCGCGGGGGCCCCCTTCGCGTCGGTGGCCACTCCGCCCGGCCGCCCTCGGTGCGCCGACGCCCCCCTTGCCCCGTACGGCGGCATCCGTTCGCCGCCCGGCCGTCCCGCGCCGAGACTGGTCCGGCAGCCGGGAAGCGGCCGCGGTATCCGTACGGGAAGGGGCGCACCCATGTCCTTCGCACTGCCCGGGAACATCGAGGAACGGCCGGTCGCGGTCATCGGCGCGGGCACCCTCGGGCGTCGGATCGCGCTGATGTTCGCCGATCGCGGCGGGCTCGTCCGCATCCACGACAAGTCGGAGGAGGCCGGGGCCGCCGCCCGCCGTTACGTCGAGGAGCAGCTTCCGGATCTCGTCGCCCGCCTCGACGGCGGCAGGGCGGGCCGGGTGGTGGTCACCGACGACTTGGCCGAGGCCCTGTCGGACGCGTGGCTCGTGATCGAGGCCGTGCCCGAGCGGCTGGACCTGAAGAAGGAGATCTTCGGCGAACTCGACCGGACGGCGGCGCCCGACGCGATCCTGGCCAGCAACTCCTCCAGCTACGCGTCCAGTGAGTTCATCGACCGGGTCAGGCACCCCGAGCGCGTGCTGAACATCCACTTCTACATGCCGCCGCGGCAGAACGCCGTCGACATCATGTCGGACGGCGCGACCGCCCCCGGGGTCATGGAGCTGCTGAAGAAGGAGCTGCCCAAGTACGGGGTGTTCCCGTTCGAGGCTCACAAGGAGTCGACCGGCTTCATCTTCAACCGCATCTGGGCGGCCATCAAACGCGAGGCGCTCTCCGTGGTGGCGGAGGGGGTCTCCACCCCGCAGGACGTCGACGGGATGTGGAAGATCAACATGGGTGTCGAGGCGGGCCCCTTCCGGATGATGGACCAGGTCGGGCTCGATGTGGTCCTGGACATCGAGAACCACTACGCCGACGAGAACCCGCACCTCCCCTCCGGCCCCCGCGAGCTGCTCAAAACGTACGTGGACGCGGGACACCTCGGCGTCAAGACGGGCCGGGGCTTCTACACGTACGACCGGCCCGACGCGGCCGCATGACCTCCGGACGCCGACGGACGGCCGTGGACGCCGGGAGGCTCCGGACGGTGCTCGGGCACCCGAAGCTGTGGATCGTGCCCGGACTGCTCACCGCCCTGGTCTCCCTGGTGCTGTCCCTGCTGTACATGGGCGGCATCCTCGAACCGGAGGACCGGCTGCACCGTTTCCCGGTCGCCCTGGTCAACGAGGACACGGGCCGGCCGCTGCCGGGGGCGGAGCAGAACCTGGGCGCCCGGATCAGCGCCCAGGTCGTCGGCGCCGCCTCGTCCGACGAGGTGCGGTGGCGGCGGCTGGACCCCGCGGAGCTCAAGGACCAGCTCGCCTCGGGGAAGGTCTACGGGGCCCTCGTCATCCCGGAGGACTTCACGGACGACGTACGGTCGCTCGGCGGCCGTGACGCCGCCCGGCCCACCCTGACCGTGCTCACCAACCCCGGCATGGGCAGCTTCGGTTCGTCCTTCGCGTCCCGTATCGCCCAGCAGGCCGCGCGGAAGGCGTCGACCGGGATCGGCGAGCAGATCGGGGGCTCCCCCGCGTTCGCCGACGCGAGCGCCGCGGAGAGGCTGCTGCTCGCGGACCCGGTGGAGGTGGTCACCGAGACCGGGCATCCGATCGGCGGCCACAGCGGGCTGGGGCTCAGCGCGTTCTACTACACGCTGCTGCTCGTCCTGGCGGGGTTCCTGGGCGGCAACATCATCCACAACGGCGTCGACACCGCTCTCGGGTACGCGGACGCGGAGATCGGGCCGTGGCACACGCGTCGCCCCACCATCCCCGTCAACCGCACCGAGACCTTGCTGCTGAAGTCGGTCATGACGGCGGTGCTGTGCCTGCCGATGACCGCCCTGGTGATGCTGGCGTGCATCACGGTGCTGGGGATGGACGCCTCGCACATCCCGCTGCTCGCGCTGTTCTCGTACTGCTCGTGCCTGAGCGTGGGGCTGGGCGTCCAGGCGATCAACGCCGCCTTCGGGAGCATCGGCCAGATCGTGTCGATGTTCGTGTTCATCGCCCTGGCCCTGCCGTCCTCAGGAGCCACGATCCCGCTGGAGGCCGTACCCGGCTTCTACCGGTTCCTCGCCGTCTTCGAGCCCATGCGCCAGCTCGTCTCCGGGGTCCGGGCCATCCTCTACTTCGACGCGCGCGCGGACGCCGGGCTGGGACGTGCCTGGATCATGCTCGCGGTCGGGTTCGCCCTCGCGCTGGTCTTCGGTTTCCTGATGACCCGCTACTACGACCGCAAGGGCCTGCACCGCATGGTGCCGCAGCCGGGCTGACGCGGTGGCCGCCGGTACGGAAGCGGGAGCGGGCCCTCCGGCCGCTCAGCCCTTCCCCTCGTGGCCGGGCCGCCGCCGGTGGGACGCGGGGGTCTCGCGGGCGATGACCAGGCGGTCGTCGGCGCGGACGGCGCCGATCCGGGGGTCGCTGTAGCGCAGGGGCCTGCCGTCGCGGACCACGGCCAGCACGGACTCGGCGATCTGCCGGGGGTCGCGGCCGACCTCGTCCGGTTCCGGGGAGCGTTCGGCGACCTCCAGCCCGAGTCCGGCGGAGAGCAGCTCCTCCAGCACGGTGCCGACGGATGGGCTCAGCGAGGCGACGCCGAGCAGGTGTCCGGCGGTCTCGGAGGAGGTGATGACGTTGTCCGCGCCGCCTTCGCGCAGCAGGGCGACGTTCTCGGCGCGGGCCACGGAGGCGGTGATGACGGCGGAGGCGTTCATCCGGCGGGCGGTCAGGGCCGCGAGGACGGCGGTGTCGTCGCTCGCGGTGGCGATCAGCACGTGCCCCGCCTTGCCCAGCTCCGCCCGTGCCAGCACGTCGGAGCGGGTCCCGTCGCCGACGATGCCGACGAGGCCGTGCCGGTTCGCCTCGCCGACGGCGGACGCGGCGGCGTCGACCACCACGATCTCCCGGGGCTCGGTGCCCCGCGCCCGCAGGGTGGCCACCGCGGCCCGGCCCTTGGTGCCGTAGCCGACCACCACGGTGTGGTTGCGCACCTTGCCCCTCCAGGTCTGCTCGCGCCACTCGGCGCGGGTCCGCTCCGTCAGCGCGCTGATGGTGGTGCCGACCAGGACCAGCAGGAAGCCGAGGCGCAGAGGGGTGATCACCAGGGTGTTCACGATGCGCGCCGAGTCACTGGCCGGGACGACGTCCCCGTACCCGATCGTGGTGAGGGTGACGGCCGAGTAGTAGAAGCTCGTCAGCAGCCCGAGCGGGTGGCCGGTGGAGTCGCGGTAGCCGCTGCGGCCGAGGTAGACGACCGCCGTGCCGAGGAGGATGAGCGCGAACGCGAGGGCGAGCCGGGAGACGATGATCCGGAACGGTCCGCGCGGCCGGTAGGGGAACCCGAAACGGGACTGTCGGCCCGCCTGGTCCTCGCCCTGAACGTCCACAGGGCCGAGTCTCCGGCACAACCGGAACGGCTACCACCGGAAGGATTCCGGGGCCGGCCCACGGCACCGCCGCGCGGCCCCCTCGCCGTGCGTGGCCGCCCCGCGCCGGGTGTACGGCCGGGGCGGCCGGGTCGGGTCAGTCGTCGTCGCGGCTGCCCGGCTCCGGGGGGAGGCCCACTTCCTCGCGGTCCTCCTCCACGCGGTCCTCCAGCCTCCTCTCGTCGGGGCGGCGGGGCATGCCGCGGCCATGACCGGTGTCGGGGTCGCCCTCGACCTCGTCGTTCGACTTGTGGTGGTGGTGAGCCATCGGTCGCTCCTCGTGCTCGGAGGCGGCGGAACGGATGGTTCGAGCGTCGCACGAGTGCCCGTGCCGCACGACCGGGGGCGGCCGCCCCCGGTCGGGGTGGTCAGTCCCGCAGCGCCGTGTACGCCTCGAACGGGCCCGCGGCCAGTCGGTCGCCGCGCGTGAAGACGGCGGCTCCGCGACGTCCGGCCGACGGGTCCGCCGGGTCGGCGGGCGGGAACAGGTGCGTGGTCTCCTCGCCGTCGGCGACGTGGGTCGTCACGGTCAAGCCGTCCCACAGGCGGACCACCGCTCCCGGCGGAGCCCACACCCGGGCCGTGTCGCCGTCGAGGGTGAGGCGCGCGCCGGTGGCGCGTTCCGCGAGGAGGGCGCGGTAGCGGTCCGGGGTGAGGACGCAGTCGCCCGGCGGGGTCGTGCCCCTCCAGTCGGGCGCGTTGATGCCCCGGGCCCGGGCCGCGTCCCACAGACGGGGGACGAGCCGGGGCGCGAGCGGGGCCGTGGCCATGCGCTCGCACATCCACAGCAGCCGTCCGGCTCCCCGGCCCGGGCCCAGGGCGCGCCAGCGGATGCGCAGCGCGAGGTCGGCGGCCACGACGGCGACCCAGGGGTGGACGGTGCCGAGGGGGCCCTGCGCGCCCAGCCAGGCCAGATAGCGCCGCGCCTCCTCCAGGATGCCGGTCATGGATTCGACGGGGATGCCGAGGACGTAGGCGGGCCGGCCGCGGAAGAGGCGGGGGCGGTCCGCCGCGAGCAGCAGGACCGCGCGGGCGAGGTCGCCGGCCTGCGGTCGCTGCTCGCCGTCGGGCGCGGGTCCCTCCGTCGGACCGATCCCCCACGGGTCGTCCGTCTCCGCGTCCTCGGCCTCGCGCAGGACCCGACGCAGAGCGGCCTTCGCCCGCTCGGTGAACGGCGCCTGTTCGAGTACGGGCAGGCGGGTGCTGAGCAGGAAGGCGAGCGCCCGCTCGGCCGCGAGCGGATCGTCGGGCACCGGCGCTTGCCCCAGCGCCGTCGCCATGTCGTCGGCGACCGCGGCGTCCACCATGAAGCGGCTGGTCAGCCGGCCCAGGGGGCTGGGTTCCAGGCGGTCCGCGTCCGCGGTGGGCCGGAGGCAGCCCACCAGGGCGAGGAACCGCGCGGCGTCGTGCAGCGGTTCGACGCTGTCGTGGCCCTGGTACGCGGCGAACGTGCCGGCCCACCAGCGCTCCGCTTCCTCCAGGGTCGACAGCCTCTCCTGCACGGTCTCGGCGAGGAGGTGGTCGGGCAGGTGCTCGTCGAGCCGCGACCGTACGGTGTACCCGGCGGCCAGCCGGGCCTGCCAGTGGGCCCGTTCGGCCGGGTCGCACAGCAGGAACGCCCAGCCCTCGCGCTCACCGGCGCCGATGCGCCCGGCGCGGCCGAACATCTGCTGGACCATCGACACCTCGACCCGGTCCAGTCCCAGGGTCGTGTCGCGGACGATCACCGCCCGGGCGGGCAGGTTGACGCCGGCCGCCACCGTGGAGGTGGCCACCAGGATCTCCGCCTCGCGGGCGCGGAACGCCTGCTCGGCCTCCCGCTTGTACGGCCAGTCCCGGTAGTGCAGCCGTACGCCCGCCTTGGTGCACAGCCGTTCCACCTCCTCGGCGTCGTCGGCGTCCACGCCGGTGACGGGCACGCCCCGGTCGGCGGCCAGCGCGAGCGCCGTGGACCGTACCCCGCGTTTGCTGCCGCAGAAGACGAGGACGCTGCCGCCGTCGCCGGTGACCTGGCGGGTGATGCGGACGGCGGCCTCGGTGCGGACGGCGGCGCGACGCGTCCGGTCGGCCTCGTCGACCGGGGGCAGGAGGGGCAGTTGCCAGGTGAGCCGGGTGGGCCGCCAGACGGTGCGGACGAGCCGGGCACCGAGCCAGTCCGCGACCTCGTCCGCGTTGGCGACCGTCGCGGACAGGCCGACGATGCGGGTGGCCGCGCTGTCGTCCCGTACGCGGGCGAGCAGCGCCTCCAGGACCGCGCCGCGCGTCGGGTCGCCGAGCAGATGGATCTCGTCGACGACCAGGCAGCCGACCTCGGCGAGCGCGTCCCGCAACGAGCCGGCGCGGCAGATCGCCTCGAACTTCTCGGTGGTGGCGACCCAGACGTCGGCCGACCGGATCAGCTCCGTGTCCACCGCCGCCTCACCGGTCAGGCGCACCACCCGCAGTCCCCGGTCACGCCACAGCCTCAGTTCGCGGTCGAGTTCGTCGGTGAGCGAGCGCTGCGGCACCAGCCAGGCGGCCTTGCGGCCGCGGGCGTGCGCCTCCAGGGCGGCGACCATCCCGATCGGGGTCTTTCCCGCGCCCGTCGGCGCCACGACGACGAGGTGCCCGGTGCCCTCCAGCACCGCCGGGACGGCGGCGGCCTGCACCGGGTTGAACGACGGGTGCGGCAGCATGGCGGCCCAGGCGTCGGGCACGAGGCTGCCGACGGGCACGTACGCCTCGACGGCGCCCTCCGGCAGCTCCTCCAGCGCGTCCCACTGGGCGGCGAAGGCGTCCCGGGCCGCGGCCGCCCAGCGACCGGTGGCCGGGGCGGCGCCGTCCGGACCGGCCGCGACCAGTTCGGTGCGGTCGCCGGTGTCCCCGACCGTGCCGACCTGCCCGGCCTCCTCCCAGTACCCGCTGACCCGGTACGGAACACCCCGCTCCTCCAGCCACGCCCGCAGGGCCCCGTACGCCGCGCCCTCGGGAAGGATCACCCGCACGTCATCGGCCGCCGCGAGCGCCGCGTCGGCCGGGCGCCACGCGGGGTCGGCGGTCGCGCACCACAGCAGCGCGCGCGGTTCGGTCGCGTCGGGCGCCTCCAGGTCCCCCGGCCACACCGGTCCGGTGACCATGCGCACCCGGAGGGGCGGCTGCCCCGGGACGCGCACGACCGCGGTCACGGCGACGTCCGGCCGGTCCGAGCGGCTCACGGCCGGCGCGGACGCCGGGCCGGGCCGGGGCGAGCGCACGGCCTGGCCGGGCACCTTTCCGGCCAGTTGGTCGTACCGCTTCACCCCGAGATCCGCGAGAGTGAACGCGGCGGGACAAGAGGGACAGACGAGCGCCGTGTACTGGTAGGTGCGCCCCTGGGACTCGTACGGCTTGCGCAGGGCGTGGAGTTCGCCGCCGCACTCGGGGCAGCGGCGTCCCACTGCCTCCTCGTAACTCCACCCCGGCTCCGTGAACCGCTCCGGGAACTTCCCTCCCAGCGCGACCCCCCACCGCTCCCGCACCAGGTCGGTGACCGATCCCCGCACGCCGGCCTCGTCACTACGCATGCCCCCACTGTGGCATCCCGTGATCATCGCGCGCCGGGCGATCGCGAAGTTCTCCCGCCCGAGCACCCGGTGGCGGCGCGGCCCCGGACCGGCCCGGAGCCGCCTCAGGGGCGCCGCCGGGCCGCGGGGCCGCCCGCGCTCACACCAGGCCCAGCTCCCGCAGCACGCGCCGCCGGGACGGCGAGAGGTCCGAGGGCCAGTAGACGTAGCAGACCCCGCCGGTGCCGCTCCGTACGGCGCCGTTGGCGTCGTACCGCTTGGTCCGCAGCCAGATGTTCTCGAACTCCCGCCGCCGGTAGACGCGGCGCACCGCCCGGTTGTCGGGGGACGCGGGGTCGTTGGCGATGACGTCGCCCTCGCGGGTGAAGCCGATGACCGTCATCAGGTGGCCGGCCGTCCCGTAGCCCGCCCCGGTCAGCTCCTCCTTCAGGAAGGACTGGGAGGTGATGACCGGGATGCCCACGCGGATCAGCCGCTCCACGTCGTCGAGCGAGCCGAGGCGGGTGACGACGGCGTTCAGGTCGCGGTACGTCGCGGCGTACGCGGCGTTGAACGGCCAGTTGCCGCAACCCTCGTACTGGTAGTCGTAGGTGTACCGGGCCGCGTGGCAGACCTGGGGGTCGGGCAGGCCGGGCTTGACCCAGGCCAGGTCGCGGGCGGTGGGGCGGCGGCCCCAGTACTCGATGATCATCTGCGAGGAGGTGGGGCTGCACCACGCCTCGCCGCCGTTGTCGTACTCGGGGTACTGCCCGATGTGGACGTTCTGCGAGTAGCGGGGCACCGGCAGTTCGCGGGCGGGGCCCGCGGCGCTCGCGGGGACGGTGAAGCGGTCGGGGACGTCGGAGGCCATCGCGCCGGCCCGCCACACGGTCGGGGTGAGGCGGCTGCCCGGGGTGCGGTACAGCGTCAGCCGCAGCCGGTAGGAGACCAGGCGCACGCCGCTCGCCGGGTCGTCCACCGAGAGGGTGTCGGTCCACACGGTGCTGTGCGGGTCTCCCTGGCCGTCCACGGAGGTGCGGCGGATGTCGCCGTCGCCCGAGGCCCAGCGGCCCATCACGAACCAGGGGGTCGCGGTGCCGTCCGCGTACCGGCCGCTCAGCTCGGTCTGGATCCAGGTGCCCGCCGGGGTCCGGGCGTTCCAGGAGGCGATCACCTCGGTGGCGGGGACGGCGCAACGGTGCTCGGGCGAGGTCCAGACGGCGTACTCCCACGCGGCCGTCGTACCGGTGTGCGGGTCGGTGTAGTCGCTGCGGCCGGCCGGGGACGCGATCACCAGACCGGGCCGGAGGCCGGGGAGGACCCGGGTCCCGTCCCCGGCGCCGCGGCGCCAGTCGGTGTAGGTGTGCCAGAAGCGGTTGTCCACGAGGGCCTTCGGAGCGGCGGACGGGCGAGCGGTCGGGCCGCCGGACGTTGATGGGGCGGGCGAGGCGAACGCGGCGGAGGCGGTCGCCGCGGAGGCGCCGGCCGCCGCGGCGATCGCGGCGGTCAGAACGGTCCTGCGCGAAGTCGGACTGGTCATGGGCGTGACCCCCGGTCTGATGCGGTGACGGGTACGGAAACTGGTCTGCGGGTGCGGTGGGGCGCGAGGGTGCGGTGGGGCGCCGCGCCGGGGCGGGCGATCCGTGCGCCGGTGTGTGCCGTGCCGTGCGACGCGTGTGTGGTGCGGTGTGGTGCCGTGCGACGCGTGCGTGGAGCGGGGTGGTGCCGGGCGAACGTGTACGTGGAGCAGTGGTGCCGTGCGAACGTACGTGGAGCAGTGGTGCCGTGCCGTGCGCCAACTATCCCGGTGGCGCGCGGGTCGGGCCAGCGGTTCGACCGTGGCCGCCGGACCAATATGGGTCTGGACCACTGGCGGCCGACGGCCCGGGCCACGGCCATGACCTGCCACGCCTCCCGGACGCCCGCGTGCCGGAACGTACCCTGGGGCCATGGACGACCTGGCCCGCCACGCCGAAGAGCTCGCCGCACTCCCCCCGTCCTGCGGGCCCGTCCGGCTGGTCGCCGTGGACGGGCACGCCGGTTCGGGCAAGAGCACCTTCGCCGCCCGCCTCGCGGCCGCGCTGGGCGGCGCGCCGGTCCTCCACCTGGACGATCTCGCCACGCACGAGGAGCTGTTCGGCTGGGCGGGGCGGCTGCGGGACCAGGTGCTGCTGCCGCTCTCGCGCGGTGAGACCGCGCGCTACGCCCCGTACGACTGGACGGAGCGCCGCTTCGGGCCGGCTCGCACCCTGGAGCCGGCCCCGGTGGTACTGGTGGAGGGGGTCGGCGCGGGCCGTCGCGAGGTGCGGCCGTGGCTGGCGGCGCTGTGCTGGATGGAGTTGGGGCGCGAGGAGTCCTGGGAGCGGGGCAGGCGACGGGACGGCTCGGCGCTCACCGGTTTCTGGGACGGGTGGACGCGGGCAGAGGAGCGGCATTTCGCCGAGGACCCGTCACGGCCCCACGCCGACGCGCTGGTACGTCAGTTGCCGGTGGGATACGGGTGGTCGCCGGGGCCGGCCGTGACAGCGGGAGTGAACCGCGACGTCACGGACGGTAGCCGAATCGGCCCGTCTCGTTGAGCCGTCGGAATTCGACCCCGAAGGGCCCCAACTCTGCTTGACCGGGGGCCCGTACTGGTCTTACGTTCTCATTGTGCGGCTTTTCGGAGCCCCCGCAGACGCGAAGCCCCCGGTTGTTCCCCCGTGATCGGGGGCTTCGCCCTGCGCTCACCCCCCATTCCGGCGACTACGCAGAGCGATCCCCTCACTCTCGGTCACCGCCCCCGGCGCTCGGCCGTCGGGCGGATGCTCCCCCGTGCGCGGGTACGATGCACCTCGGTGTGGTCAATTCCCTTCCCCCGCGCCGTGATTCAGCACGCTCAGGTGGGCATGCTGTGCGGGCGGGACATCCTGGGGGCACGGTTTGTGGGGGACCTGATGAACATCGGCACACAGGGCGCCGGCGCCCCTGCCGACCTCGCCTGGCTGCGTGGCATGGACGCCTACACGATGGGCGCCTATCCGCAGGCCGAGGAGGAGTTCAGGGCTGCGGTGCGGCTCGATCCGGGCATGGCGGACGGCTGGCTCGGCCTCCACGCGCTGCGCGTCGACACCACGACGGCCCTGTTACGCATGTACCAGCACCGCGACCGCTTCGGCGAGCAGCGCACACGCCACCGGCGCACGCTCAACTCCTGGTACTGGCTCGGCTGGTGGGTGCAGCCGGTGCTGGAGAGCGCCCGTGATCTGCTGCTGGCGCACGCCTCGCACTGGCTGGACGGCCGCCATGTGCCGGAGCTGGACCGGGCGTTGGCCGGGCTGCCGCCGGTGGACACGGACCCGCAGGTGCGGTTCCTGCACGCCTGCCGCTCGTATCTGGTCAAGGACTGGGAGCAGTTGGTGCGCTGCACCGAGCAGCTCGTCGACGATCCGATGCTGGGCATCGAGGCCGGGCTGTTCGGCGGGATGGCCCGGGTGCGACTGGAGATGTTCGGGCAGGCGGAGCCGCTCCTGTCGGCCGCGCTGATGCGATGTCGCAGTGAGCAGCCGCAGCGCAAGGAGCTGCGTTACTGGCTGGCGCGCGCCCATGAGGGCACCGGGCGCAGCGCGGCCGCCCTCCCGCTGTACCGGGCGGTGCACCGGGTCGACCCGGCGTTCATGGACACCTCGGCCCGGCTCGCGGCGCTGGTGGAGGGCGACGGGTACGACGAGGCGGCGGATCTGGCCGCGGTGTCCCTGTCCGGTTTCGGCGCGGGGGCCCCGGGCGCTGAGGCGTTGCCGGAGGGGGACGCGCTGCTGGGCCTCGATCCGCTGGACGGGCGCGAGGCGTGGCCGCTGGGCGACGGGGTGCTGCTCGGGGACGAGCCGGCGCCGGGCCCTCCCGATCCGGTCGAGGGGTCCCGCCGCACCAGGATCCGCAAGCCGCCGCCCTTCCCCGCCGGGCCCAGCGATCCCGCCCTGCTGGCCGATGCGCTGGCGCAGTTGGAGCGGATGGTCGGCCTGGAGCCGGTGAAGCGGCAGGTGAAGGCGCTCTCGGCGCAGCTCAACATGGCGCGGCTGCGGGCCGAGCAGGGGCTGCCCGTGCAGCCGCCGAAGCGCCACTTCGTCTTCTCCGGCCCCTCCGGCACCGGCAAGACGACGGTGGCGCGCATCCTGGGCCGGGTGTTCTACGCCCTCGGGCTGCTCGGCGGCGACCATCTGGTCGAGGCGCAACGGTCCGATCTGGTCGGGGAGTTCCTCGGCCAGACGGCGGTGAAGGCCAATGAGCTGATCGACTCGGCGCTGGGCGGGGTGCTCTTCGTCGACGAGGCGTACAGCCTGGCCAACTCCGGTTACAGCAAGGGGGACGCGTACGGAGACGAGGCGCTCCAGGTGCTCCTGAAGCGGGCCGAGGACAACCGGGACCATCTCGTCGTCATCCTCGCGGGGTACCCGGAGGGCATGGACCGGCTGCTCGCCACCAACCCGGGGCTCTCCTCCCGCTTCACCACCCGGGTCGACTTCCCCAGCTACCGGCCGCTCGAACTCACCGCGATCGGGGGCGTCCTGGCCGCCGAGAACGACGACGTGTGGGACGAGGAGTCGGTGGACGAGCTGCGGTCCATCAGCGGCCATGTGGTGGACCAGGGGTGGATCGACGAACTGGGCAACGGCCGCTTCCTGCGGACGCTGTACGAGAAGAGCTGCGCCTACCGCGATCTGCGGCTCTCCGGCTACCGGTCCGCGCCGACCCGGGAGGATCTGTCGACGCTGCGGCTCCCGGACCTGATGCAGGCGTACGGCGAGGTGCTGTCGGGGCGCGGGCCCGTGGGCCGGGGCAGGCAGGAGCCGGGCGCGGTGTGAGGCCGTACCGGAGGAGGTGTTCCTCCGGTACGGCCCCGTACGCGTGCGAGGGGCGCGGCGGCCACCCGTACGGCGTGGCTGCCGCACCCCTCGCGGGCGGGCGCCGGACTCAGTGCACGAGTGCGCCGGGCGCGGGCAGCTCCGGCCCCTTCGGTACGTCCACCGTGCGGCGGGGCACCGAGACCACCCGGTGGGCCGGGTCGCGGACCTCGCCCACCAGGGTCTCCAGGACGTCCTCCATGGCGACCAGGCCGAGGGTCCGGCCCGAGGCGTCGGCGACCTGGGCCAGATGCGTCGCGGCGCGGCGCATCACGGTCAGGGCGTCGTCCAGCGGGAGTTCGGCCCGTACGGTCGTCATCGGACGCCAGAGCTGCAGCGGGACCGCCCGGTCGGCGTCCTCCAGCTCCAGGACGTCCTTGACGTGCAGGTAGCCCATGAAGGGGCCACCGTCCCCGGCGCAGACCGGGAAGCGGGAGAAGCCGGTGCGCACCGTCAGCTCCTCGATCCGGCGCGGGGTCACCGACGGGTCGACGGTGACCAGGGACGCCGGCTCCAGCAGGACGTCGAGGACGGGCCTGCTGCCGAGTTCGAGGGCGTCCTCCAGGCGCGTCGCCGCCGCCGGGGCGAGGAGGCCGGCCTGGCCGGAGTCCTCCACGAGCCGGTTGAGCTGCTCGCTGGTGAAGACGGCCTCCACCTCGTCCTTCGGCTCCACGCCGAAGAGCCGCAGCACCAGGCCGGCACAGGCGCCGAGCGCGGTGGTGACCGGGCGGCAGATCCGGGCGAAGGCGACCAGGCCGGGGCTGAGCCACAGCGCGGTCCGCTCGGGGGCCGCCATCGCGAGGTTCTTGGGGACCATCTCGCCGATGACCAGGTGCAGGACCACCACGGACAGCAGCGCGAGTGCGAAGCCGAGGGGGTGGACCAGCCCGTCCGGGACGTGCGCCGCGTGGAAGACCGGCTCCAGGAGGTGGGCGACGGTCGGTTCGGCGACGGCTCCGAGGGTGAGGGAGCAGACGGTGATGCCGAACTGGGCGGCGGCCATCATCTGCGGCAGGTTCTCCAGGCCGTGCAGGACCGTGCGGGCCCGGCCGGAGCCCTGGGCGGCCAGCGGTTCGATCTGGCTGCGGCGGACCGAGACGAGGGCGAACTCGGCGCCGACGAAGAAGCCGTTGGCCAGGACCAGGAGCGCGGCGAGCAGGAGTTGGAGCATGCTCATCGCGCGGCCTCCAGCAGGGCGCCGGCGGCCTGGTCGAGCCGCGGGCCGGGCGTCCGGGTGAACCGGACCCGTTCCGCGCGGTTGTGGCCGACCTGGCGGACGGAGATCCGCAGGCCGGGCAGTTCGGCCACGTCGCCGGGGGCGGGGATGCGGCCCAGGAGCCCCGCGACGAGGCCGGCGACGGTCTCGTACGGCCCTTCGGGCACGTCCAGGCCGCCGCGGCGCAGGGTGTGGACCCGGCAACTGCCCTCGGCGTCCCAGGCCGGGCGGCCGTCCTCGCCGGTGGTGGCGGTCAGCTCGGGGCGGCCGGCGCCCTCGGCGTCGTGCTCGTCGCGGACCTCGCCGACGAGCTCCTCGATGATGTCCTCCAGGGTGACGACCCCGGCGGTGCCGCCGTACTCGTCGACGACCACGGCTATCGGCTGTTCGTGGCGCAGCCGCCGCAGCAACTGCTCCACCGGGAGCGTGACGGGGACCAGGAGCGGGGCCACGGCGATCAGCCCGGCCGGAGTGCGCAGGCGCTCGGCGGCGGGGACGGCGAGGGCGTCCTTGAGGTGGACCATGCCGACGACCTCGTCGATGCGGTCCCGGTAGACCGGGAAGCGGGAGAGGCCGGTGGCGCGGGTGAGGTTGAGGACGTCCTCGGCGGTCGCGGAGGAGTGCAGCGCGCTGACCTTCACCCGGGGGGTCATGACGTGCTGGGCGGTGAGTCCGGCCAGCGAGAGCGACCGGACGAAGAGGTCGGCGGTGTCCTGTTCCAGCGCTCCGGCGCGGGCCGAGTGCCGGGCCAGGGAGCCCAGCTCGCCCGGGGTGCGGGCGGAGGCCAGCTCGTCGGTGGGCTCGACGCCCAGGAGCCGCACCAGCCGGTTGGCCAGGGTGTTGAGGAGGGTGATCACCGGGCGCAGCAGGGCGGCGAAGCGGGCCTGCGGTCCGGCGACGAAGCGGGCCACCTGGAGCGGCCGGGAGACCGCCCAGTTCTTGGGCACGAGTTCGCCGACGACCATCTGGACGGCCGAGGCCAGCAGCATGCCGATGACGACGCTGACGCCGGACACGGCGCCCGCGGGGAGCCCGGTGGCGGTGAGAGGTCCGGCGAGGAGCTGGGCGAGGGCCGGTTCGGCGAGCATGCCCACCACCAGGGAGGTGAGGGTGATGCCGAGCTGGGTGCCGGAGAGCTGGAAGGAGAGTTCGCGCAGGGCGTGGACGACGGTGCGGGCCCGTCGGTCGCCCTCGGCGGCGGCGCGCTCCGCGTCGGGCCGGTCCACGGTGACGAGCCCGAACTCGGCCGCCACGAAGAATCCGTTGGCGAGGATGAGGAGGAAGGCCGCCGCGAGGAGCAGCAGGGGGGTGGTCATGAGGCCGCCGCCTCCGGGGAAGGGGCGGCGCAGGTACTACCGGACGATCCGTCCATTGCTGGAAGGAGTCACTCCTTGGGTCGCAGGAAGAACCCCGCGGGCCCCGGTCGGGGCCGTGGTGCGGGCGGGGCGGGGCGCACGGGGCGCCGCCGCACACCAGAGTAGACGCGAGGAGGGGGTGCCGGGCAGGGGATCAGGCGCCTGAGGCGGTGTCGTCGCTCCCGGCGCCGCGCGTCTCGGCCAGGGCGCGCAGGGCGCGGGCGTCGCGGATGGCCCGCTCCTTGGCGAGGCCGGGCTGGATGCCGAGGGCGGGCAGGCTGGTGCCGTCGCTGAGGTCGAGGAAGACCCAGGGGTCGCCGGAGCGCAGGTTGACGCGGAGGATCTCCTGCCACGCCAGCCTGCGGGTCCGGGTGAGGTTGACGACGGTGACCCCGGTGTCGTCGGCGGAGACCCGGGGCCTGCTGAGCAGGGCCAGGACACCGAAGAAGAGCGCCGCGATGAAGACGAAGCTGGCCCGCTCCCCCGGGTTGAGCCGTTCCAGCGTCAGCGCGACGACGGTGATGACGAGGAACATCGCCAGGCCCACGCTCAGCAGGACCACCCGGGTGAGGGTGGGCCGGAAGGTGACCGGCAGGGTGGGGAGTTCGGTCCTGGGCGCGGACATCAGGGTCTTCTCTCGGGAGGTGCGGGCGGCCGGGGCCGTCAGAGGCGGCAGGCGTGGATGGCCGTGGTGAGGATGGCGCGGGCGCCGAGCTCGTACAGGTCGTCCATGATCCGCTGCGCCTCCTTGGCGGCGACCATGGAGCGGACGGCGACCCAGCCCTCGTGGTGCAGCGGGGAGATGGTCGGGGACTCCAGGCCGGGGGTGAGGGCGACGGCGCGTTCCAGGTGCTCGACGCGGCAGTCGTAGTCCATCATCACGTAGGACCGGGCGACCAGGACGCCCTGGAGGCGGCGGAGGAACTGCTGCACCTTGGGGTCGTCGGCGGGCGCGCCGTGGCGGCGGATGACGACGGCCTCGGACGTCATGATCGGCTCGCCGATCACTTCGAGTCCGGCGTTGCGCAGGCTGGTGCCGGTCTCGACCACGTCGGCGATGATCTGGGCGACGCCCAGTTCGATGGCGGTCTCGACCGCCCCGTCGAGGTGGACGACGGACGCCTTGACGCCCGCCTTGTCCAGGTGGTTCGCGACGATGCCCTCGTAGGAGGTGGCGATCGTCATGCCGTCGAAGTCCTCGGGGCCCGCCGCCGTGCCGGGCTTGGTGGCGTAGCGGAAGGTGGAGCGGGCGAAGCCGAGCTGGAGGATCTCCTCGGAGTCGGCTCCGGAGTCCAGCAGCAGGTCGCGGCCGGTGATGCCGATGTCGAGCTTGCCGGAGCTGACGTAGATCGCGATGTCGCGGGGGCGGAGGTAGAAGAACTCGACCTCGTTCGAGGGGTCGACCAGGACCAGTTCCTTCGACTCCTTGCGCTGCTGGTAGCCGGCCTCATGGAGCATCGCCATCGCAGGCCCGGAGAGTGAACCCTTGTTGGGGACGGCGATGCGCAGCATGAGGTCGGCTTCCTTCGTGCGGGGGGAGTGTGCGGGCGGTGTCGCGCTGGTGTCGCTCGGGCCGGGCCCCGGGGGGGCCGGCGGCGGGGAGGTCGGCTCAGAGATGGGAGTAGACGTCGTCGAGCGAGATCCCGCGGGCGACCATCATCACCTGGACGTGGTACAGCAGCTGGGAGATCTCCTCGGCGGCGGCTTCCTTGCCCTCGTACTCGGCGGCCATCCAGACCTCGGCGGCCTCCTCGACGACCTTCTTGCCGATGGCGTGCACGCCCTTGCCCACCAGTTCGGCGGTGCGGGAGGTCGCGGGGTCGCCCTCGGCGGCCTTGAGCTGGAGCTCGGCGAAGAGCTCTTCGAAGGTTTTGTTCGCCATGATGGTCCTCAGAATACGGGGTCGCCCGGGGGTACTCAGCGCCAGGGTTCGCTGACGGTCCGCAGCGTGGCGGCGGTGGCCACGGCGGCGGTGACCGCTTCGTGCCCCTTGTCCTCGTTGGAGCCTTCGAGTCCCGCCCGGTCGAGCGCCTGCTCCTCGGTGTCGCAGGTGAGGACGCCGAAGCCGACGGGAACACCGGTGTCCACGGTGACCTGGGTGAGTCCGAGGGTGACGCCCTGGGAGACGTACTCGAAGTGGGGGGTGCCGCCCCGGATGACCACGCCGAGGGCGACGATCGCGTCGTAGCCGCGTCCGGCGAGCACCTTGGCGACGACGGGCAGCTCGAAGGAGCCGGGGACGCGCAGGAGGGTCGGCTCGTCGATGCCCAGCTCGTGCAGGGCGCGCAGGGCGCCGTCGACGAGCCCGTCCATGACCTTCTCGTGCCACTGGGCCGCGATGACGGCTACGCGGAGGTCGCCGCAGTTGCGTACGGACAGTTCGGGTGCACCCTTGCCGCTCATGTCTCTCCTGGTGGTGATTGCGTGGTGGTGGTCACTGGTTGGCGCAGGTCGACGGCGGGGTGCCGTCGAGCCAGGGCAGGTCGTGGCCCATGCGGTCGCGCTTGGTGCGCAGGTAGCGCAGATTGTGCTCGCCGGCCTGGACGGGCATGGGCTCGCGGCCGGTGACGGCGAGGCCGTGGCGGACGACGGCCGCGGTCTTCTCGGGGTTGTTGGTCATCAGCCGCACACTGGTGACGCCGAGGTCCCGGAGCATCCGCACGCCGGCCGCGTAGTCGCGGGCGTCGGCGGGCAGGCCCAGCTCCAGGTTGGCGTCGAGGGTGTCGACGCCGCGCTCCTGGAGTTCGTACGCGCGCAGCTTGGAGAGCAGGCCGATGCCGCGTCCCTCGTGGCCGCGCAGGTAGACGACGACGCCGCGGCCCGCTTCGGTGATGCGGCGCATGGAGGCGTGCAGCTGGGGGCCGCAGTCGCAGCGCTGGGACTGGAAGATGTCGCCGGTCAGGCACTCGGAGTGGAGGCGGACGAGGATGTCCTCGCCGTCGCCGATGTCGCCGTGGACCAGGGCGACGTGTTCGACGCCGTCGACGATGGAGCGGTAGCCGTACGCGGTGAAGTCGCCGAACGCGGTCGGCAGCCGGGTCTCGGCCTCGCGGCGGACGACCGGTTCGCTGCTGCGGCGGTAGGCGATCAGGTCCTCGATGGAGATGATCGTCAGGCCGTGCTTGCGGGCGAACGGGATGAGCTCGGGCAGCCGCAGCATGACGCCGTCCTCGCCGGCGATCTCGACGATGGCCCCGGCGGGGCGGAGTCCGGCGAGCCGGGCGAGGTCGACGGCGGCCTCGGTGTGGCCGTCGCGGACGAGGACGCCGCCGGCGCGGGCGCGCAGCGGGAAGACGTGGCCGGGGCGGACGAAGTCGCCGGGGCCCGCGACGCCGCCGGCCAGCATGCGCAGGGTGGTGGCGCGGTCGGCGGCGGAGATGCCGGTGGTGACGCCGTGGGCGGCGGAGGCGTCGACGGAGACGGTGAACGCGGTCTGCATCGACTCGGTGTTCTCCGCGACCATCTGCGGGAGTTCGAGCCGTTCCAGTTCGTCGCTCTCCATGGGGGCGCAGATCAGTCCGCGGCACTCGCTCATCATGAAGGCGACGATCTCCGGGGTGGCCTTCTCGGCGGCGATGACGAGGTCGCCCTCGTTCTCGCGGTCCTCGTCGTCCACCACGACGACCGGGCGGCCGGCGGCGATGTCGCGGACGGCCTGCTCGACCGGGTCCAGCGCGAACGTCTCGGGGAGCGGGTCGTGGTGGCCGGGGTGCGGCCAGGCGGGCCGGTCGGTCATGCCGTGGCTCCCTTCAGAGCGGGTGTCCGCGAACGCAGCCACCAGTCGCGCATCCCCCACAGGACGAGGGCGCCGTAGATCACGTAGACGAAGCCGGAGAAGGCGAACCCGTTGGCGAAGTTCAGCGGGACGCCGACCAGGTCGACCAGCAGCCAGGCGAACCAGAACTCGACCATGCCGCGGGCCTGGGCGTACATCGCGACGACGGTGCCGACGAAGATGTACGCGTCCGGCCACGGGTCCCAGGACAGCGACGGGACCGCGGTGAACAGGCCGCCGACGGCGAGGGTGCCGAGGGCCGCGGCGCCGATCAGCACGCCGCGCTCGCGCCAGGTGGCGAAGCGGACGGCGATGGAGCCGTCCTGCGCCTGCTGCCTGCCCCGGTTCCAGGACCACCAGCCCCACAGGGCGACGACGATGACGACGAGCTGCTTGCCCGCGCTGCCGGAGAGGTGCGCGGAGGCGAAGGCGACCAGCAGGATCACGCCGGAGAGGAGCTGGGCGGGCCAGGTCCAGATGGAGCGCCGCCAGCCGAGGGCCAGGGCGATCAGACCGATGATGTTGCCGATCATGTCCGACCACTTGATGTGCTGGCCGACGACGGTGAACGCCTCGGAGTTGAGCCAGTTCGCGAGGTTCATCGCGGGTCCTGTCCGGTGCGGTCGCCGAGCATCCGCTCGACGTACTTGGCGATCACGTCGACCTCCAGGTTGACCGGGTCGCCGGGCTGCTTGTGGCCGAGCGTGGTCAGGGCGAGCGTGGTGGGGATGAGGCTGACGGTGAAGAAGTCGGCCGCCGCGTCGACGACGGTGAGGCTGACGCCGTCGACGGTGATGGAGCCCTTCTCCACGACGTACCGGGTCAGCTCGGGCGGGAGGGAGACCTTGACGAGCTCCCAGTGCTCGGAGGGGGTGCGCTCGACGATGGTGCCGGTGCCGTCCACGTGGCCCTGGACGAGGTGTCCGCCGAGCCGGCCGCCGAGCGCCATCGGGCGCTCCAGGTTGACCCGGGAGCCGGGGGCGAGGGCGCCGAGGCTGGAGCGCTTCAGGGTCTCGGCCATCACGTCGGCGGTGAACGCGCCGTCGGCGGTGTCCACGACGGTGAGGCAGACGCCGTTGACCGCGATGGAGTCGCCGTGCTTCGCGCCCTCGGTGACGAGGGGGCCGCGCAGCCGGAAGCGGGAGGCGTCGGCCAGCTGCTCGACGGCGGTGACCTCACCCAGTTCTTCGATGATTCCGGTGAACACTCAGTTTCCCTTCCGAGCAGGGGCGGGGACGGCGGGCACGGCGGTGACGCGCAGATCGGGGCCGATCGGCACGGTCTCGGTCACATCGAGCCGCAACGCCTGGGAGATGGTGGTGATTCCGGCGTCGGCGAGGGCGGCGGGGCCGGCGCCGAGCAGGACCGGGGCGAGGTAGCCGACGACCTTGTCGACCTTCCCGGCGGCGACGAGGGCGCCCGCGAGGGTGGGGCCGCCTTCGAGGAGTACGGAGCGGACGCCCCGGGCGTGCAGGGCCTCCAGGAGGGCGTCGAGGTCGAGCCCGCGGCCGGTGGCGGCGCGGGGCAGCCGCAGGACGGCGTCCTCGGGGAGGTGGCCGGCCGGGGCGTCGTCGGCGACGGCGACCAGGGTGGGCGCGGTGGCGTCCAGGACCCGGGCGCCGGGCCGCACGGCGGTGGCGTCCGTGTCGACGACGACGCGGAGCGGCTGGGCGGCCCCGTCGATGCCGCGCACGCCCAGCTGGGGGTCGTCGGTGCGGGCCGTGCCGGAGCCAACGAGCACGGCGTCGGCCTCGGCGCGCAGCCGGTGGACGTCGGCGCGGGCCTCGGGCGAGGTGATCCAGCGGCTGGTGGCGTCGGCGGCGGCGATCCGGCCGTCGAGGGTGGCGGCGTACTTCCACAGGACGTACGGGCGGCCGAGGCGCGCCGAGGTCAGCCAGGCGGCGTTGCCCGCTTCGGCCTCGTCCGCGAGCAGCCCGCGCTCGGTCCGGACCCCGGCCGCGCGCAGGGTGTCACCGCCGCCGCCGGCCCGCGGGTCCGGGTCGGCGACCGCGTAGACGACGCGGCTGACGCCGGCGGCCAGGAGCGCCTGGGAGCAGGGGCCCGTGCGGCCCGTGTGGTCACAGGGTTCGAGCGTGACGTAGGCGGTGGCGCCGCGGGCCCGCTCTCCGGCCGCGCGCAGTGCGTGGACCTCGGCGTGCGGCCCTCCGGCGCGCTGGTGGAAGCCTTCGCCGACCACGGTCCCGGCGGCGTCGGTGATCACACAGCCGACGACCGGGTTGGGGCTGGTCGAGCCGAGACCGCGCGCTGCGAGCGTGATCGCTCGGCGCATGGCGGTGGTGTCGGCTGCGGTGTCCACCGGGTCCTCCTGCCTCTTCGGGCACGGACTCCGGGGCCTGTCGATGACGACAGAGAAAGCGGTCACCAGCGGAAACGCCGGAAACCCCGCGAACGGGGAACGCCGGGACCGCACGGGGACGGGAGGGAATCCCGGCCATGCGTCCGCCGACGGCGGCGTACCGATGACGAACCGCCGCGCACTGCCTCCCATCCGGACTTTAACCGTCGGTCCAGGAATTTCACCTGGTCAACCGGCCGCTGGCTGCGGACGGGTCGCGGACTGTAACCGCCGGTTCGGAATTGCACCGACCCCGGAGTGCGCTGCTACTGGTACGCAACCAGTCTGCCACGGACGCCGCACGGCCATGCGGGTGACCACTGTGGGCTGGGTCACAACCAGGGGTGGCGCATTCCCGCCGGGACGAACGCGACAACGTCGTCATTAACGAAGTCGAACCGTAAAGGTCCAGACCTATTGACGCTCTGGTCTAGTCCTCTTAATCTCTGCGTCACCTCCGAGGTTCGGTCCCACGGTGCGCGCACACCGGGACCCCGACAGACCCACCCCCTTTCAGCCAGTCGTGTTCTGCCGACCTCCCCAGGAGGAACGACCACATGCTGTCCCCCACCCGAGCGAGAGCCACGCTGCTCGCCGCCGGCGCCGCCGTCGCCGGACTGCTGCTGAGCTCCCTCGCCGCAGGCCCCTCGGCCGCCGCCGACCAGAACTCCTGTCGCCCCGACGGTCTTTACCAGACCCCCGGCGTCGACGTCCCCTACTGCTCCGTCTACGACGCCGACGGACGCGAGAAGATGGGCGCCGACCACCAGCGGCGCGTCATCGGCTACTTCACCAACTGGCGTACCGGCAAGGACGGCAAGGACGCCTACCTCGTCCCGGACATCCCCTGGGACAAGGTCACGCACCTCAACTACGCCTTCGCGCACGTCGACGGCTCCAACAAGCTCTCGGTCGGCCCCGACGGCGCCGACAACGCCTCCACCGGGATGACCTGGCCCGGCGTCGCGGGCGCGGAGATGGACCCGGCGCTCCCGTACAAGGGGCACTTCAACCTGCTGACGAAGTACAAGAAGAAGCACCCGAACGTGAAGACCCTGGTCTCCGTCGGCGGTTGGGCCGAGACGGGCGGCTACTTCGGCCCGGACGGCAAGCGGGTGAACTCCGGCGGCTTCTACTCGATGGCCACCAACGCCGACGGGTCGGTCAACCAGGCGGGCATCAACACCTTCGCCGACTCGGCCGTCGACTTCATCAAGAAGTACGGCTTCAACGGCGTCGACATCGACTACGAGTACGCGACGACGATGAAGGACGCGGGCAACCCGCTGGACCACACGCTGGCCAACGGCCGCCGCGCCGGCCTGGTCAAGGGCTACGACGCCCTGATGAAGACGCTGCGCGAGAAGCTCGACCGCGCGGGCGCCGCCGACGGCAAGCACTACCTGCTGACCGTCGCCGCCCCCTCCTCCGGCTACCTGCTGCGGGGCATGGAGACGTACCAGATGCAGAAGTACCTGGACTACGTCAACATCATGTCCTACGACCTGCACGGCGCCTGGAACGAGTACGTCGGGCCGAACGCCTCGCTGTTCGACGACGGCAAGGACGCCGAACTGGCGCAGGCGAGCGTGTACTCGACCTCGCAGTACGGCGGCACGGGCTACCTCAACACCGACTGGGCCTACCACTACTTCCGCGGCTCGATGCCGGCCGGCCGCATCAACATCGGCCTGCCGTACTACACGCGGGGCTTCAAGAACGTGCAGGGCGGCACCGACGGACTGTGGGGCAGGGCGGCCACGACCGACTGCCCGGCGGGCGCGGGGCTGACCAAGTGCGGTGACGGCGCGGTCGGCATCGACAACCTGTGGCACGACAAGGACTCCAACGGCAAGGAGTCGCCCGCCGGTTCCAACCCGATGTGGCACGCGAAGAACCTGGAGAAGGGCATCGTCGGGGACTACCTGAGCGACTACGGCTTCCCCGCCAACACCCAGCTGACCGGCACGTACGCCCGTAAGTACGACTCCACGCTGGTCGCCCCCTGGCTGTGGAACGCCCAGAAGAAGGTGTTCCTCTCCACCGAGGACGAGCAGTCGGTGAAGGCCAAGGCCGACTACGTGGTGGACAAGGGCATCGGCGGCACGATGATCTGGGAGCTGGCGGGCGACTACCGGTGGAACGCGGCCAAGGGCCAGTACGAGACCGGTGACACGCTGACGACCGCGATGTACGACGCGTTCAAGTCGGCCTCCCCGTACGGCGCCAAGCGCTCCACGATCGACCTGCCGACCCAGGCCGTGAACATCGACGTCTCCTTCGGCCAGTTCGCGCTGGGCGACTCCAACTACCCGATCAGCCCCAAGCTGAAGATCACCAACCGGACCCAGGCCACGCTCCCGGGCGGTACGGAGTTCCAGTTCGACTACTCCACCTCCGCCCCGGCCAACGCCAAGGACCAGTCCGGCTTCGGCACGACGATCGTCCGCAGCGACCACAAGGCGGCCAACAACATCGGCGGCCTGAAGGGCGACTACAACCGCGTCTCGCTGAAGCTGCCGGCCTGGCAGACCCTGGCGCCCGGCGCCTCGGTGGAGCTGGACTTCGTCTACTACCTGCCCACCTCCACGCCGTCGAACTGGACCGTGACCTTCGGCGGGAAGTCCTACGCCCTCGCCGGGGACCTGGCCCGGGGCACCACCGTGGTCGAGCCCGGCACCGGGACGAACCCCACGCCGACGCCGAACCCGACCGGCCCGACGCCGAGCCCGTCGCCGACCCAGCCGGGCGGCAGCTGCACGGCCCCGGCCTGGAACGCGGCCACCGAGTACACCGGCGGCGCCACCGTCAGCCACGGCGGCCACCAGTGGAAGGCGTCCTGGTGGACGAAGGGCGAGACGCCCGGATCGGCCGGGCAGTGGGGCGCGTGGAAGGACCTCGGCGCCTGCTGATCCGCCCGGTTCGGCGGTTCGGGGGCCCGGCCCGGGGCCCCCGAACCGCCGAGGCCCCGGCCGGCGGTGAGCGGACCCACCCCCTGCTCACCGCCGGGTGACCGGGCCCGTCGTACGGAAGGCCCCGGCGTGCACGCTCGCTGGGGCTTTTCGGCGTGCTCCGGCCGGGAGGCCCGCGGAGGCCGGGGGGCCGCGGAGGCCGGGGGGCCGCGGAGGCCGGGGGGCCGCGGAGGCCGGGGGGCCGCGGAGGCCGGGAGGCCCGTGGAGGCATGGAGGCCAGGGCCCGATGGAGGCCCGTGCGGCCGAGGGGGCGGTGAGGTCCCGTGGGGCCCGGGAGACCCGGAGCCCTTGAAGTCCCGTGGAGCCCGGGGGCTCGTGCGGTTCCGTGCCGGTCAGCCCTCCGGAGCGAACAACGCGTCCTGCGCCGCGTCCCGGGCGGTGATCAGCGCACCGCGCAGCACCGCCCCGTCGCCCAGCGAACCGGCACGGACCTCCGTACGCAGGGGCGACATCGCGGCCAGCCGCTCCTCCACCCGGGCCGCGAGCGCGGGCCCGCCCGCGTGCCCGACGGCCCCCGCGAGCAGGACGCAGCCGGGGTCCAGCACCGAGGCGACGGCGGCGGACCCCAGCGCGAGCCGGTCGGCCACCTCCTTCAGGAACGGCTCGCCCGGCTCCCCCGCCTCCAGCGCGGCCCGCACCGTCGCGACGGCGGCCGCCTCCTCACCGCCCTCCGACACCGTGGCCAGGTCCAACAGGCCGTGCGCGGAGGCGAGTTCGCACAGGGCGGCCGAGCCGGCCAGCGAGTGGAAACCCCCCGCGCAGTCGACCGCCGAGGGCAGCCCGCCCACCCCGGGGACAGGGAGGAAGCCGATCTCCCCCGCACCGCCCGAGGCCCCCTGCCGCAACCTGCCGTCCAGCATCACGGCGGCGCCGATCCCCTGGCCGAGCCAGAGCAGGACGAAGGTGTCCCGGCCCTTGGCGGCGCCCTCCCGGAGTTCGGCCACGGCCGCGAGGTTGGTCTCGTTCTCCACCAGGACGGTGGCGGGCAGCCGCCGCTGGAGCTCCCGGACCAGCCCCCGGTGCCAGGCGGGCAGGCCGGTGCTGTCGCGCAGTTCGCCGGTGGCGGGGTCGATCAGCCCCGGCGCGCCGATCCCCACACTGTGCAGGGGGACCGGGCCGGCGGCCCGGGCGGCGCTCTCCAGCAGGGCGGCGGCCCGCTCCACGGCGGGCCCGGTGCCGGTGTCGCCGCCGATGGGCAGCGCGTCCTCGGCGAGGGTGGCCCCCAGCAGATCCGTGACGACCACGCTGACGCTGCCGAGGCGCACGTCGAGCGCCGCGAGATGGGCCCGGCCGGCGACGATCCCGTACAGCTTGGCGTTGGGGCCGCGACGGACGGCTCCGGACTCCCCCACGACCTCGATCAGCCCGGCGGCCCCGAGCCGTTCGACGAGGTCGGCGACGGTCGGCCGGGAGAGGCCGGTCTCCGTCTTGAGCTGGGCGGCCGTCAGCGGACCGTGCTGCTGGAGCAGCCCCAGGGCCAGCCGGTCGTTGATGGCCCGAGCCGTGCTCGGAGATGCGCGCATACCGGGAATCCTTCCAGACCGCCGACCGGGCTCGTTCGGGCCGCCGCCCAAGGCCGCCCAAGGCCGCTCGGGGCCGTTCCCCGGGACCGTACGCGGGGCCCGTTCCCGGGGATCGAGTAATGGCTATTTATCAGGCAGGGTTCCTGATAGTTTACGCCACGCATCGGCGCGGGGAAGCGCCGGTCCGCCGGGCCGCCGGCATCCGAGGGATTTCCAGGGGAGGGACACGACGGCATGACGAACGACTCGACCGTCACGGTCTACAGCGCAGAACAGGTGAGGCGGGCCCGCTACGCCGTCGCCGCCGTCTTCACCGTGCACGGGGCGGTGACCGGCAGCTTCGCCACCCGGGTGCCGTGGATCCAGGACCACGCGGGAGTCAGCGCGGGCCAGCTCGGCCTGGCGCTGGCCTTCCCGGCGATCGGCGCCTCGATCGCGATGCCGCTCGCCGGCCGGATCAGCCACCGGTTCGGCGCGCGGAACGCCCTGCGCGGGCTGCTGGCGCTCTGGACGCTGGCACTGATCCTGCCCGCACTGGCGCCGAGCCTGGTCACCCTGTGCGCGGCGCTGTTCGTCTACGGGGCGACGGCGGGGATGTCCGACGTGGCGATGAACGCCCTGGGCATCGAGGTGGAGAACCGCCTCGACAAGTCGATCATGTCGGGGCTGCACGGCATGTGGAGCGTGGGCGCGCTGATCGGCTCGGCGGCCGGCACCGTCGCCGCCCACACCGCGACCGACGCCCGGCTGCACCACACCGTCGCCGCCCTGGTGCTCACCGCGCTGGGGCTCATCGCCTGCCGGCAGGTGCTCGACATCCAGAGCAGCCCGGACGAGGAGCCGCCGCCGCGCTTCACGCTGCCGCCCAGGTCGGCCCTGATCATCGGGGCGGTCGGGTTCTGCGCGGTGTTCGCGGAGGGCGCGAGCCTGGACTGGTCGGCCGTCTACCTCCGGGACGTCCTGGACAGCTCGGCCGGTCTCGCGGCGGCCTCCACGACGGCGTTCACCTTGACGATGGCGCTGGCCCGGATCGCCGGGGACCGGGTCGTCGACCGGTTCGGCGCGGTGCGCACGGTGCGCGCCGGCGGGCTCATGGCGACCGCGGGCGGGCTGCTGGTCGTCCTCTCGCCCTCCGCCGCCGCGGCGATGGGCGGCTTCGCGCTGCTCGGCCTCGGTGTGGCGGTCGTGGTGCCGCTGGCCTTCGCGGCGGCGGGGCGCAGCGGGCCGAACCCGAGCCAGGCCATCGCGGGCGTCGCCACCATCACGTACACCTCCAGCCTGATCGCCCCGTCCGCGATCGGCTCGCTGGCCGAGGCGACCTCGCTGATGGTGTCGTTCGGCGTGGTGACGGCGCTCTCCTTCGGCCTGGTGCTGGGCGCCGGGGTGCTGCGGTCGGCGGACCGCAAGGTGGCCGGCTCGGCGGTCGGCGAGGGTACGGCGGCCAAGAGCGCGACCGGCGGCTGACGGGCCGCGCCGGACGAGGGCCGGCGCGGGCCACGAGCGCGGGGCGGCCCTCCCGGCGGATCCCGGCACATCCCGGCTGATCCCGGCGGATCCCGGCGGGCCTCGGCGCGCCGGCGGCTCGCGGCGGTACGGCGGCGCTTCCAGCAAGACCCGGCGGTACGGCGGCGCTCCCGGAGGTGCTGCGGCGCGCGGCGCGTGCGGACATACACCGGAGCAGTGCGCGGGAGCGCGGAGGCAGGCGGCGGCGCGCGCCGACCTCCGGGTGGCCGCCGCGCGCCGCACCACTACCATGGCGCTGATCTTTTCCGCAGGTGAACACCGAACACCGGGTCGCGCAGCGTCGCAGACCGGCCGGCACACCGAGCAGACCTTCAGGGAGCAACCATGAGCCTCGGCGTGCGCTGGACCTTGCACGGCGACGGGAAGACACCCGCGCCGGGGGCGGTCGTCCGCCCCGACGAACGGCTCTCCTGGCCCCGTACGTTCGGGCTCGGCGCCCAGCACGTCGTCGCGATGTTCGGGGCCTCGTTCGTCGCCCCGGTCCTGATGGGCCTGGACCCCAACCTCGCGATCATGATGTCCGGCGTCGCGACCGCGATCTTCCTGCTGGCGACCAGGGGCCGGGTGCCGAGCTACCTGGGCTGCTCGCTCTCCTTCGTCGGCGTCGCGGCCACGATCCGCGCGACCGGCGGTGACAGCGCGACCGTCACGGGTGCGGTGCTGGTGGTCGGCGCGGCGCTCTTCCTGGTGGGTCTCGCGGTGCAGCGGTTCGGCGCGCGGATCATCCACGCGGCGATGCCGCCGGTGGTGACGGGCGCGGTCGTCATGCTGATCGGCTTCAACCTGGCGCCGGTGACCGCCTCGACGTACTGGCCGCAGGACCAGTGGACGGCGCTCGCGGTGATGCTGTTCACCGGGCTCGCGGTGGTGTGCCTGCGCGGCTTCCTCTCCCGGATCGCGATCTTCCTGGGGCTGGTCTTCGGGTACGTGCTGTCCTGGGTGCTGGACCTGGTCTTCGGGAAGATCCACTCCCCGGCGGGCGGCGCGGAGGCCGTGGACCACTGGCGGCTGGACCTCTCGGCCGTCGGGCAGGCCGACTGGATCGGACTGCCGTCCTTCCACGCCCCGAGCTTCGAGTGGTCGGCGATCCTGGTGGCGCTGCCGGTGGTGATCGCGCTGGTCGCGGAGAACGCCGGACATGTGAAGGCCGTGGGCGAGATGACCGGCGACCCGCTGGACGACAAGCTCGGCACCGCCATCGCGGCGGACGGCGCGGCCTCCATGCTCTCCACCGCCGTGGGCGGGCCGCCCAACACCACGTACTCCGAGAACATCGGCGTGATGGCCGCCACCCGGGTCTACTCCACCGCCGCGTACTGGGCGGCGGCCTGCTTCGCCCTGCTCTTCGGCCTGTGCCCCAAGTTCGGCGCGGTCGTCGCCGCGATCCCGGGCGGGGTGCTCGGCGGGATCACCGTGATCCTGTACGGGATGATCGGCCTGCTGGGCGCGCAGATCTGGCTCAACGGCCGGGTGGACCTGCGCAATCCGCTCAACCTCGTCCCGGCCGCCGCGGGCATCATCATCGGCGTCGGCGGGGTCAGCCTGAAGATCACCGACAACTTCGAGCTGTCCGGCATCGCGCTCGGCACACTGGTCGTCATCACCGGCTACCACGTGCTGCGCGCCTTCGCCCCGGCCCACCTCAAGACCCAGGAGCCCCTGCTGGACTCCGGCACCTCCGCGTACGACGAGGGCGCGGACGGCGACGGGCGCACCGGCGCGGACCGGCTGGCGGGCGGCGAGGGCGCCGGCGCGGACCGGCGCCCGGACGGCGGACGCACGGACGGCCGGGACCAGGAGCCCGGGAAGTCCTGACGCCCCGGCCGGGGCGTCCGCCCGCCGGGCACGCGCCCGGCGGGTGGCGCCGCGTTTGACGACGGGCGGCCCGAGGTACCCGCCCCTCACACGACCGAGGAGGATTAATGGGTTTCGCCACGCTCCAGCTCACCGCGCTCGACTGCCCGCAGCCGCTGCGGCTCGCCGAGTTCTACGCCGGCGTGCTCGGCGGCCGCATCGAGGGCGGCGCGGACGACGACTGGGTGGAGCTGCGTCTGGACGACGGCGGGCGGCTCGCCTTCCAGCGGGCCGAGAACCTCACTCCCCCGGAGTGGCCGCGCGCCGACCGCAACTCCCAGCAGCTCCATCTGGACCTCACCGTCACCGACATGGACGCCGCCCACGCCGAGGTGCTGAAGCTGGGCGCCCGCGAGCTGGACGTGGACGAGGAGACCCACCCCGGCTTCCGCGCCTACGCCGACCCCGCCGGGCACCCCTTCTGCCTCTGCCGCGCCTAAGCGTCCAGGGGCGGACGCGGCTTCAAGGGCCGCCACCGCCGACGCGCCCGGGCGGCGCGACTCCGTACCGGTGACGGCGCGACGGCGGCCCGGGGCGTCACCCGCCCCGGGCCGCCGTCGCGTCACGAGGCGTCAGCGCACCAGCCTGACCAGCTTGTGGTTGGCGAACTCCTCCATGCCGAACCGGCCCAGCTCCCGGCCGAAACCGGACCGCTTGACCCCGCCGAACGGCAGTTCCGCGGCGGTCCCGGAGGGCGCGCCGATGAACACCATGCCGGTCTGCAGCCGCTGGGCCACCCGCTCGGCCTGGGCGTCGTCGTCCGTCTGGATCGAGGCGCTCAGCCCGTAGGGCGAGTTGTTGGCGAAGTCGACCGCCTCCTCCTCGGAGCCGACCTTGAAGAGCAGGGCCACCGGGCCGAACAGCTCCTCCTTGTAGGCCCGCATCTCCGGGGTGATCCCCGCGAGCACGGTGGGCTCGTACCAGGCGCCGGGCCGGTCGATGCGCTTGCCGCCGGCCAGCACCGTGGCCCCCTTGGAGATCGCGTCCTGGACCTGCTCGTCCAGGGTCTCGACCGCCTTCTCGGAGGAGAGCGGTCCCATGAAGGTGCCGGGGTCGGTGGGGTCTCCGACGGTGATGGACCGGACCGCGTCGGTGAAGGCGGTCGAGAAGCCGTCGTAGTGCTCGTCCAGGGCGATGATGCGCTTGGCCGCGTTGCACGCCTGGCCCGCGTTGCCCATCCGGCCGGTCAGCGCGTTCTTGACCACCCGCTCCATGTCGGACGCGCCGAGGATCAGGTACGGGTCGGAGCCGCCGAGCTCCAGCACGACCTTCTTCAGGTTGCGGCCCGCGATCTCGGCGACGGCCGCTCCGGCCCGCTCCGAACCCGTGAGCGAGACGCCCTGGATGCGGTCGTCGCCGATCAGCGTCTCGATCTGCTCGTTGGTGGCGAAGATGTTGACGTACGCGCCCTCGGGCAGGCCCGCGTCACGGAACAGCCGCTCCATCTCCAGCGCCGACTCCGGGCACTGCGGGGCGTGCTTGAGCACGATGGCGTTGCCCAGCATCAGGTTGGGCGCGGCGAACCGGGCCACCTGGTAGTACGGGAAGTTCCACGGCATGATCCCCAGCAGGGTGCCGACCGCCTCCTTGCGGATGACGGCCCGGCCGCCGGAGGCGACGTCGAGCTCCTCCGCCTCCAGGAAGCCCTCGCCCCGCTCGGCGTAGTACCGGTAGATCGAGACGACGATGGCCAGCTCCCCGAGGGCCTGCTTGACCGGCTTGCCCATCTCGCGGGTGATGACGGCGGCGAGCTGGTCCTTGCGCTCCTCGTAGAGGTCCGCGACCCGTCGCAGTACGGCGGCCCGTTCCGCGGGCGCCCGGTCGGCCCAGGCGCGCTGGGCATCGTCGGCCAGGGTGAGAGCCTCGCGCAGTTCCCCGTCGGTGGCGGTGGGGTACTCCTTCTCGGTCTCGCCGGTGGCGGGGTTGACGACTCGGTAGGTGCTCATGGGTTCCTTCCGTGCGGCACCCGGACGGGGCCCGTGCGATGAGGGACGGGCCGCCGGACATCCGGGCGGACATTCAGGTACCCATCCGGCAGATACGCACACCTCGCCCAGCCCTCCTGTCTGCGTATGCCCTCCTGCCTCCGCCCGCCCTCCTTTCTCCACGGGGCCGCCGGACCGGGCCCGTGCACGCCGTCGTGACCCGGCGACCCGGCGAAGCGGCGGTCCGGAGTGTGCGGGCCGTCCGGGGGTACGGTCCTGCCAGGAGTGGAGCGCGCGCACATCGGGCGCCCGGAGGAGAGACGCCCGACCGAGAGGGAGCCGTGCCGACCGACGCAGCCGACTTCGATGTGGTCATCGTCGGCGCCGGGGCCGCGGGGCTGAGCCTGGCCCACCACCTGTGCGCGCCGGGGGGCCGTACGCCCCTGTCCGTCGCGCTCGTCGACGCGCCGCCGGGTCCGCTGCGCCCTCCGCCGCGGACCTGGTGCTTCTGGGAACGCGCGGCGGGGCCGTACGACGGGGCGCTGACCGCCTCCTGGTCCCGGCTGCGGGTCCGCCCCGCCGAGGCGGACGCCGTGACGGCGGACCTGCCGGAGCTGCGCTACAAGATGCTGCGCTCCGACGCCTTCGAGGCGCTCGTCGGCCGCCGGCTCTCCGGTGCCCCCGGGCTGCGCCGGACGGCGGCGGCGGTGGAGTCCGTGCGCGACCTGCCCGGCGGCGGAGCCGAGGTCATCGGCCGGGACGCGGCCGGTGCCCGGGTCGCGCTGCGGGGCCGGCACGTCTTCGACTCCCGGCCGCCCCGGCTGCTGCCGCCCGCCCGCACCACCCTCCTCCAGCACTTCTCGGGCTGGTTCGTCAGGACCGAGCGGCCCGTGTTCGACCCGGCCGTGGCGGAGCTGATGGACTTCCGCACCCCGCGGCCCGCCCGGGGGCTGTCGTTCGGCTACGTCCTGCCCATGGACGCGCACACGGCGCTGGTCGAGTACACGGAGTTCTCCCCCGCGCCGCTGACCACCGACGCCTACCGCCGGGCCCTGGACCACTACACGCGGGACGTCCTGCGGCTGGGCGCGTTCGAGGTGACGGCCACCGAGCACGGCGCCATCCCGATGACCGACGGCCGCTTCCCGCGCCGGACCGGGCGGTCCTCCTACCGCATCGGCACCGCCGGCGGCGCGACCCGCCCCTCGACCGGCTACACCTTCGCCGCGGTGCAGCGGCAGAGCCGTGCGATCGCCGCGGCCCTGCGGGCCGGACGCCCTCTCCGGGTGCCGCCCGCCCACAGCGCCCGGTCGCGCGCGATGGACGCGGTGATGCTGCGGGCGCTGGACACCGGCCGGATCGACGGATCGGACTTCTTCGGCCGTCTCTTCCGGGGTGTGCCCGCCGAACGGCTGCTGACCTTCCTGGACGGCGGCTCCCGGTGGTACGAGGACCTGCTCGTCGGAGTCCGGACCCCGGTCGGTCCCATGCTGCGGACCGTCGCCGAACTCCCCTTCACCCCCCGCCGCCCCTCCCGCCCCCTGCCTCCCCCACCCTCCGGTCCGGAAGAAAGAAGCACATGACCCTGTTGCGCGGTCCCGCACTGTCCGAAGCCTTCGACCAGGGCTCCGGGGCCTACGACCGTCTCGTCGCGGCCAGCCCCGGCTACCACGCGCATCTGCGCCGCTCCGCGCGCCGGCTCGGCCTGCCGGACGGCGGCGCCGGGCTGCGGGTCCTGGACCTGGGATGCGGTACGGGCGCCTCCACCGAGGCGCTGCTCGCCGCCGCCCCGCTCGCCCGGATCACCGGCGTCGACGCCTCCGCGGGCATGCTGGAGCGGGCGGCGGCCAAACCCCGGCTGACCCATGTGGAGTTCGTCCACGCGCCGGTGGAGGGGCTGGCCGTGCGGCTGGCGCCGGGCTCCTTCGACGCGGTGTTCGCCGGCTACCTCTTCCGCAACCTCCAGGACCCCGACGCCGCCCTGCGGCTGGTCCGCCGCCTGCTGGTCCCGTCCGGGCGGCTGGCCGTGCACGAGTACACGCTGGGCGGGTCCCCGGTGCACCGCGCCGTCTGGAACGCGGTCTGCGCCGCGATCATCCGGCCTGCCGGGCGGCTCACCGGGGACGCGCGGCTCTACCGGCACCTCCAGGACAGCGTGAACACCTTCGACACCGCTCCCGAGTTCGCCGGGCGGCTGCGCCGCGCCGGGTTCCGGGACGTGCGCGCCCTGCCGCTGCCCGGCTGGGAGACCGGCATCACGCACACCTTCGTCGGACGCGCCGGGGACGAGAGCTGATGCCGGCGAAGCGGCACGGCGGCGCCCACCGCCACGGCCGGGACCGGCGGGCCGCGGTGATCCACGCCCCCGCCGGCCGCCCCCGGTTCACCGGCGACGCCCCCTCCGCCGCGGTCGTCGGCGGCGGCCTCGCCGGGATCGCGGCCGCCACCGGGCTGGCCGAGCGGGGCGTACGGGTCACCCTCTACGAGGGCGAGCGGAATCTGGGCGGACGGCTGGCGGGATGGCCGACGTGGCTCGCCGACGGCACGACCGTGACGATGAGCCGCGGCTTCCACGCCTTCTTCCGCCAGTACTACAACCTGCGCGGCCTGCTGCGCCGGATCGACCCGGGTCTGGAGACGCTCACCGCGCTGCCCGACTACCCGCTGCGGCACGGCTCCGGGCTCCACGACAGCTTCGCCCGCGTCCCGCGCACCCCGCCGCTGAGCGCTCTCGGCTTCGTCGCGCTGAGCCCGACCTTCGGCGTCCGCGATCTGGCGCGGATGGACCCCCGGGCCGCCCTGCCGCTGCTGGACGTGCGGGTGCCCGAGGTCCACGAGCGGCTCGACGGCGTCAGCGCCCACGACTTCCTCGCCCGCATCCGCTTTCCCGAGGCCGCCCACCACCTGGCCTTCGAGGTCTTCTCCCGCAGCTTCTTCGCCGACCCGCGCGAGCTGTCCGCCGCCGAGCTGGTCCTGATGTTCCACATCTACTTCCTCGGCTCCAGCGAGGGGCTGCTCTTCGACGTCCCCTCCGAGCCGTTCCCCACCGCCCTGTGGGACCCGCTCGCCGGCTACCTGGCGGGCCTCGGCGTCGACGTGCGCACCGGCACGCCGGTCCGGCACGTCCGGCCGCTGCCCGACGGCCGGATCGACGTCGAGGCGGGAGGCGCGGAGGGCGCGGGAGAGCGCGCCTCACGCCACGACGCCCTCGTCCTCGCCCTGGACGGCGCCGGGCTGCGCCGGCTCGTGGACGCGTCCCCCGGACTCGGGGACGCGCCCTGGCGCGCCTCGATCGACCGGCTGCGCTCCGCCCCGCCGTTCCTCGTCTCGCGGCTGTGGCTGGACCGGCCGGTGGCGCGCGACCGCCCCGGCTTCCTCGGCACCAGCGGCTACGGGCCGCTGGACAACGTCAGCGTCCTGGAGCGCTGGGAGGGCGAGGCCGCGCGATGGGCGCGGCGCACCGGCGGCTCGGTGCTCGAACTCCACGCGTACGCCGTCTCCCCGGACGCCGACCGGGCGGCCGTGCAGGCGGAGGCGCTGCGCCAGGCGCACCGGGTCTACCCGGAGACGCGGGACGCCCGGATCGTCGACGAGCGCCACGAGTGGCGGGCGGACTGCCCGATGTTCCCGGTCGGCGGCTACCGGGACCGGCCCGGCGTGCGCGGTCCGGACCCGGCGGTCACGGTGGCCGGGGACATGGTCCGTACCGGGCTGCCGGTGGCGCTGATGGAACGCGCGGTGACCAGCGGGTTCCTCGCCGCCAACGCGCATCTGGAGCGGTGGGGGGTGCGCGGGCAGACCCTGTGGACCGTCCCGCGCACCGGCCGGTCGCCGGTGCTGCGCCGGCTCGCCGCGCTCGGCGGCTGACCGGCCCGGGGCGCACGACGGCGCACCGGGCCGGTCAGCCCGGGAACCGTCCCTCGGACCGCAGCTCCCAGCGCCGTTCCGCGTAGGCCAGGTCGTCGCGCCACAGCCGGCCGGCCGACGCCCGCATCAGCGGCCGGAGCAGCGGCGCGGCGGCGCGGGCGACCGCGAACCCGCGGCGGTCCGAGGCCGCGACGAGCGCCTCGACCACGGCGGTGCGGGGCCGTCCCCGATCGTCCGGCGCCAGCGGGGTGGCGTGGGTCTCGACCACGGACCCCGCACCTTCGCCCTCGACGATGTGCATGACGACGGTACGGGGCCCGGGCGCGGTGAACCGGGCCACGACAGGCACGACCAGCCGCCCGGCCACCTTGAAGGACACCTCCACCAGGAACCCGTCGTCCTCGCCCCCGGCGCTGCCGTCCGGGGCGTCGGTCACGGCCAGGTCGACGAAGGAGTACGGGTGGAACCAGGCGCCGTGCCAGGGGTCGAGCCGGTTGGCCACCACGTCCTCGGGCTCGCAGCGCCCCACCCCGGTGTAGACCGCGTCCACCGCGTCCGCCCGGCGCGGCCGTACCGGGACGCGGGGCCGTTCGGTGGGGGTCTCGCCGCCCACGTCGTCCAGCCGCGCCCAGAGCAGCACGCCGTCGTCGAAGGCCGGGTAGGGCTCCCAGCCGGCGAACGGTCCGCCGTCCAGGGCGAGGCCGTGCCAGTGGCAGACGAGCGTGCCGCAGCGCACGGGGCTCTCCCGCAGCGGCGCTCCGAGGTGGGGGCAGGCTCCCGGGCCGGCGCGCAGCCGGCCGTCGCCGTCGCGCCAGGCGACGATCTCGGTGGAGCCGACCGTGAGGCCGAGCGTCCGGCCCGGGGGCAGGTCGCGCGAGGCGCCGATGACGTACCAGTTCCCGGAGGGTCGGCTCTGCGCGCGCTTGAGCGCCCCGGCGATGAGGGAGGGCTTGGCGGCCCGCCAGGTCGGCTCCTGCCGGTCCCACGGCACGGGGGCGCGCCGCAGCCGCAGCGGGACGCGCCGTCGTGCGGACGGGCTCATGCCGCCTCCCCTCCGACGGGCAGGAGGGCGGTACGGGCGGGGGCCGCGGGGCACGGCCCGGTGGCGGTCTCCGTCCGGCGGCCCGTCCGGGAGCGGGCGGCGAGCGCGCGGGCCAGTCCGTCCAGCGCCACGACCGCCCGGCGGCGGCGCGGGACGACGGCGCGGCGGTGCAGGACCGCGTGGTCGTCGGCCTCGATCGCGTCGAGGATGCCGCTGTAGAGCACGAACGCCGTACGGATGCAGGGCCGGGACACCGGGTCCAGCATCCCGAGGCCGGGCAGGGCCTGCCGGTAGACCGACCGGGTGTGGGCGGCGAACGCCGTCAGCGCGTCGGTGATCCTCGGGTCCCGCGCACCGGTGCGGCGGCTCCACTCCAGGCGGGCCCGGTCCACGCCGTGGGCGCCGAGCAGATCGACCGGGAGGTAGACCCTGCCCCGGTCCAGGTCCTCGCCGACATCGCGGAGGAAGTTGGTCAGCTGGAAGGCGACGCCCAGCGCGGCGGCGGGGCCGGCGGCCTCCTCGTGCGGGACGACGGTCCCGAGCACCGGCAGCATCTGGAGGCCGATCACCGCGGCCGACCCGTGCGTGTAGCCGCCCAGGTCCTCGAAGGAGGCGTATCCGGTGATGGTCAGATCGGCGCGCATCGAGGCCAGGAAGTCGGTGAAGTGCCGGTGGTCGATGCCGTGGCGCCCGGCCGTGTCGGCGAGCGCGCGGATCACCGGCTCGGTGGTCCGGCCGCCGCGCAGCCCGCGCTCCAGCTGCTCCTCCAGGGCCGTCAGCGCGGCGGCCCGCTGGGCGGTGGTGGCGGTGGATTCGAGGTCGTCCACGATGTCGTCGGCATGGCGGGCGAAGCCGTAGAGGGCGTGGACGGCCGCCCGCCGGTCGACGGGCAGCAGCCGGGTCGCGAGGAAGTACGTCCTGCCGTGCCGGGCGTTGAGGTCGCGGCAGCGGGCGTAGGCGGCGCGGAGGCCGGGTTCGTGGATGCCTGCGGCGTCCAGCTCACGGGCGGTCATACGGCGGTGCCTCTCGTGCGTCGGGATGGGGCGGCGGGCGGGCCGGTGATCCTCCGCGCCGCCAGCTTTCCGGAGATCAGCACGGTCGGCACGCCGACGCCCGGCGTGGTGCCGCATCCGGCGAGGACGGCGTTGGCGGTGCCCCGCACCAGGTTGCGTGGCCGGAACGGGCCGGTCTGGGGGAAGGTGTGGGCCACGGCGAACGGTGTGCCGGCCGCGTGTCCCTGGTCGGCCCAGTCCAGGGGGGTGACCAGTCCCTCCTGCTCGATCGCCGCGCCCAGGCCGGGCATCTCACGGCGCTCCAGCCAGCCGAGCAGTTCGTCCCGGTAGCGGGGGCCCAGCTCCTTCCACTCCCGTGTGCCGGGGCCGATCGTCGTGTTCGGGCAGGGGGCGAGGACGTAGTGGAGGTGGCTGCCGGGCGGGGCGAGGGCGGGGTCGGTGGCGGTGGGCCGGGTGATCAGGAGCGAGGGGTCCGACATCAGCTCGCCGGTACGGGTGAGCTGGCGGAAGGTGCTCTTCCAGGCGGCGCCGAACGAGATGGTGTGGTGGGCGAGATCCGGCCAGGTACGGTCCGTGCCCGCGTGCAGGATCACCGCGGACGGCGAGTGCTTCAGCGGCAGCGGCCGGCGCGGGGCGCGGCCGAGGAGGCGGTAGGCGACCGGCAGATCGGGCGTCAGGACCACGGCGTCGCACGGGATGCGCTCCCGGTCGGTGACGACCGCGGTGATCCGGTCGCCCGAGCGCTCCAGCCGGGTCACCGTCCGTCCGTAGCGGAACGTGCCTCCCGCGTCCTCGGCGGCCCGGGCCATCGCGGTGGGCAGGGCGTGCATGCCGCCGCGCGGGAAGTAGACCCCGGCGACCGTGTCCATGTAGGCGATCACGGCGTACGCGGCCAGGGCCCTGGCCGGGGGGACCCCGGCGTACAGCGCCTGGAAGGAGAAGACCCGGCGCAGCCGCTCGTCGGAGACGAACCGCCCGATCCGGGCGTCGAGCCGGCCGAACCCGCCGAGGGCGGCGAGCCGCGCGAGGTCGGGATGGAGCAGTTGGAGGGGCGAGTCGAAGTTGGCGTCGATGAAGCGGCGCATCTGCACGCGGTAGAGCCGCTCCAGCCAGCGTCGCAACCGCCGGTAGCCGACCGCCTGGCGGGCTCCGGCGAACTGTTCGACCGCCGCCTCCATGGCCGCGCCGTCGGTGTGCACGTCGAGCTGCGACCCGTCCGCGAACCTGGCCCGGTAGGCGGGGTCCAGCCGGATCAGCTCCAGCCGGTCGGCCATCCGCGCGCCGACGGCGGCGAAGGCGTCCTCCACCAGGTCCGGCATGGTCAGCACGGTGGGCCCGGTGTCGATGCGGAAGCCGCCCCGCTCCAGCAGTCCGGCCCGTCCGCCGGGCAGCGCGTCCCGTTCGACGACGGTCACCCGGCGGCCCGCGCCGAGCAGGTGGAGCGCGGCGGAGAGTCCGGACAGTCCCGCGCCGACCACCACCACGTGGTCGGTGCGTCCCGGAATCGTGATCACGGTCATCGGCCTCCTTCGGCCACGGCCGGGGCGGGCGCCGCGGTCTCTCGGTACGGGGGGTGGGCGGAGCCGGGGCCGGGCGGCGGGGCGGCGCGGCTTCCCGCGACGGCGGCCAGCAGGTCCAGCAGCCGGCCGCCCGCGTGCGCCTCGACGTCGACCGCCCGCGCCAGGTGGTGCGCGGCCCGCTCCCCCAGCCGCCGCGCCCGGTCCTCGACGTGGGCGCGGGCGCCGGTGGCCTCCAGGACGGAGCGGACCTCCGCGAGGTCGTCGTCGCCGAGGCCGGGGTAGCCCACGGCGCGGTCCAGCACGGCCGGGGCGCGGCGGTCGCCGGCGGCGTCGGCGCGGGCGCGGGCGACCGCCAGCAGGTAGGTGGGCTTGCCGTCGCGGATGTCGTCCCCGGAGGGCTTGCCGGTGACCGCCGGATCGCCGAAGGCGCCGAGCAGGTCGTCGCGCAGTTGGAAGGCCGTTCCGGCGTACCGGCCGGCCGCGCGCAGTTCGTCGGTGGTCCGCCGGTCCGCCCCGGCCAGGGCCGCTCCGAGCGCCAGGGGCCGTTCCACCGTGTACAGCGCGCTCTTGAGGCGGGCGGTGCGCAGCGCGGTCGTCGCGGAAGCGGCGCCGACGGCCTGGCCGCGCAGGTCCAGGTACTGTCCGGCGATCATCTCGCCCCGCATGGCCCGCCACACCGCGGTGATCCGCCGCCGCCGGGAGGGCGGCAGGCACGTCTCGGCGACCGTGTCGTCGGCCCACACCAGGGCGAGGTCCCCGGCGAGAACGGCGGCGGAGGGGCCGAACGCCCCGCCCGGCCCGGAGCCGGCCGGGAGGCCCAGGCGCTCGGCCAGGGCGATGTGGACGGCGGGCCTGCCCCGCCGTGTGGGCGACCGGTCCATCACGTCGTCCTGGATGAGGGCGCAGGTCTGGATCAGCTCCAGGGCGACGCCGAGCCGCAACGCGGCGGCGGTGTCGGCCGCGCCGCAGGCGCGCATGGCCCACCAGAGCAGGCGGGGCCTCATCCGCTTGCCGCCGCGCAGCGTGAAGTCCGCGACCCGGTGCGCCACCTCGTCGGCGAAGACCGGATCGTGCTCGGCGGCCTCCGCGACCCGCTCCGCCAGGACGGCCTCGGCCATCCGCTGGAGGCCGCCGGGTACATCGTGGTCGACGGCCCGCGCCTCCTCGGCGGAGGGGCCGGGGTCCGCGGACGCCGTCCGGTCCACGTCCGGGTGCACGGATGCGGCGAACGCGTGGTCTGCGGGCAGCGAGAGGCCCATCTGACGCCCTTGTCGTAGACGAGGACGGCGAAATCTCACCGTCCGCAGCGACTGGTACCCCGTCAGCCCCATTGCTACCGGACGGAAAGCCCGATATGCCCCGACGGCCGTCGCCCGCCCCACCGCGAAGCGCCCGGCGCCCTTCGTCGCCTCTTCCGCCGCCGTTCGCCCGTTCCGATGAATCTCGGACCGGTCAGCGGCGTGGTGGGACCGGTACTGGGACGCTCCGCGCATGACGCAGATCGAACAGTCCGAGCTCCCGGCCGGCCTCGGGGACCCGGGTCCGGGCGGCATCCCGGTGATCGAACGTATGCGGGAATGGCGTTCCCGGTGGCCGGCCGGGGGCGGGGTCGCCGTCTTCAACGCGGCCTATCTGGACGCCGTGGAGCGGGTGGACCCGGACCTCGGCCGGGCGGGCTTCGACGACCGGGGAGCCGCCGCCCTGCTGAGTGCGCGCTGCGCGGAGCGCTATCTGTCGGCGGTGGAGACGGCGGCGGCGGGCGGCCGTCCGCCGGAGTGCTGGCGCCCGCTGCTCCCGTACCGCCGCCATCCCGGCGTACGGCCGGCGCAGTGGGCGCTCGGCGGTCTCCAGGCGCACGTGGGGCACGATCTGGTGCTGGCGGTGGTGGACGCCTGCCGGGTGCTCGGCTGCGAACCCGCTGATCTCGAAGGGGAGTTCGAGCAGATGGGCGATCTCCTCGCGTTACTGGAGGAGCACGTCCACGACGTCCTGCTGCCGGGCCCCGACGTCCTGGAGGTCGCGGACCCGCTGACCCATCTGGTGCATTCCTGGAGCCTGGAGCGGGCCCGCGAGGCGGCCTGGTCGGCGGCCCGGACGCTCTGGCGGCTGCGCGCGTTCCCCGCGCTGGCCGAGGAGTTCCGGCAGCGGACCGACGCGGGCGCGGGCCTGGTGGGGCGGCTGCTGCTCACCCCCTGCCGCTGAGGCCCGCGCCGGTACGGCCTCAGTCCTCCGGGAGCTCGACCGGGGCGATCTCGTCGAAGAGGTCGCCGGGGCCGGGGTTGGTGGCGTCGGTCGCTCCGCCGAACTGGTGCATGACGCCCCACACGGCGTTGAGCGCGGTCTGCACGGCGCCCTCGGCCCAGCCGGCCGTCCAGGAGATGTCGTCCCCGGCGAGGAAGATCCCGCGCTTGTCCTCGGGCAGCCGGTCCTGCATGAAGTGGGTGAACAGCCGCCGCTGGTAGCGGTAGTGACCGGGCAGATTGGCCTTGAACGCGCCCATGAACCAGGGCTCGTTCTCCCAGGAGACGGTGACCGGGTTGCCGATGATGTGGCTGCGGACGTCGACGTTCGGGTAGATCTCGCCGAGCGATTTGAGCATGACCTCCATGCGCTCGTTCGGGGAGAGCGGCAGCCACTTCAGGCTGTCGTCGCACCACGTGTAGGAGAGGCAGATGACGGCGGGCTTGTCCGGCCCGTCGTCCAGCAGATAGGTCCCCCGGGTCATCCGGTCGGTGAGCGTCATCGACATGGTGTCGCGGCCGGTGGCCTCGTCCTTGTCCAGCCAGAACGGCCGGTCGACCGGGACGAACAGCTTGGACGACTCCATGTAGTGGGTGCGCTCCATCGCCGTCCAGTGGTCGATCGGGAAGAGCGCGTCATCGCAGTCGATCTTGGAGAGCAGCAGCCAGGACTGGCCGGTGAAGACGGCGGCCCGGAAGGTGCGGATGTCACCGGTGGCGTCGGTGACCGTGATGCGGTTGCCCGCGGTGCGGGTCAGCCGGGTCACGGCCCCGCGCGGCTCGCCGTCGTGCAGCGAGGAGAGCGAGGTGCCGAGCGGCCAGTGGACGATCTTCCGCGGCTCGCGCTCCCACAGCCGCTGCGGGAGCTGCTGGCTGCCGCCGACGATGCCGCGGTGGTGGTCGTCGGCCTCGGTGTAGACGACGCGGAGGATCTCCAGGATGGAGTTGGGGAAGTCGGTGTCCCAGCCGCCGGTGCCGAATCCGACCTGGCCGAAGATCTCGCGGTGCCGGAAGGACCTGAACGCCTCGGAGTCGCAGAGGAAGCCGTAGAAGGTCTGGTTGTCGAGCCGCTCGACGAGCTGGGACCAGATCTCCCGGATGCGCGGGACGTCGCGCTCGCGCAGCGCCCGGTTCATGTCGGAGAAGTCGGCGCCCTCCTCCAGGCAGGCCGCCCAGGCGTCGGCCACGTCGCGGTAGACCTGCGGCAGGTCGTCGATGGTCTCGGCGTAGTGCGACTCGCCCTTGAGGTCCACGACGGTGGAGGGCGTGGCCGGGGAGAGCGGGTTGGGGAAGGGCCGGGTCTCCAGGTCCACCAGGTCGATGTAGTGCTGGAGCGCCGTAGAGGAGGGCGGGAAGCGCATCGCGCCCATCTCGGCGGTGAGGCCGGGGTCGCAGCCGTCGAAGCCGACGGTGCGCAGCCGTCCGCCAATCCGGTCGGCCTCGTAGACGACGGGCTTGAGGCCCATCTTCATCAGCTCGTACGCGGCGATGACGCCCGAGAGCCCGCCGCCGATGACGGCGACCTCCTGGCCGTGCTCGGTCGCCGGTATCTGCCCGATCCCCGCCGGGTGGGCGAGGAAGTCGTCGTACGCGTACGGGAAGTCCGGCCCGAACATGGTGATCGGCGGGGCGGCGGCGTCGGTGTGCTGGACGGCGTTGGGCACCGTGGACGTCATGGGGTACGGACTCCTTGCGCGGTACGGAAGTTGGGGGCGGGCCGGCTCAGGCGAGGGAGCCGTAGAGACCGGGGCGGCGGTCCGCGAGGTAAGGGTTGGCCTCGCGCGAGGCGGCCAGGAGGACGGGGTCCACCTCGCCGACGACGAGTTCCTCGCCGCGTCCGGCACGGGTGCGGACGGTGCCGTCGGGGCCGGCCAGGCAGCTCAGCCCGACGAACTCGAACTCGCCTTCCGGGCCGGTCCGGTTGACGTACGCCACGTACATCTGGTTCTCGAAGGCCCGTACGGGGACGACGGATTCGGCGACGAACTGGAAGGGGTGCATCTGCGCGGTGGGCACCAGCAGCAGATCGGTGCCGGCCAGGGCGTGCGCCCGGACGTTCTCCGGGAACTCGACGTCGTAGCAGATCAGCAGGCCGATCCGGACGCCGTCGAGGTCGGCCTGGACGACGGTCCGCTCGCCGGGGGTGAACCACTCCTGCTCGAAGCAGCCGAAGAGGTGGGTCTTGCGGTAGTTCGCGAGCCTCGTGCCGTCGGCGCCGATGAGCTGGGAGGCGTTGAAGATCCGCTCTCCGTCGCGCTCCGGGTAGCCGTAGAGGACGGCGAGGCCGTGGCGGACGGCGATCTCGGCGATCGCCTCGGCGCCGGGGCCGTCGGCGGGCTCGGCCAGGTCGGGGACGGCGTCGCCGATGGCGTACCCGGTGAGGAACAGCTCGGGCGAGACCAGCAGCCGGGCTCCCGCCCCGGCGGCCCGGGCGGCGGCCTCGTCCAGCGCCTTCAGGTTCTCGGCGACGGCGCCGGGACGTCCGGAGCTCTGGAGCAGGGCGGTGCGCAACGACGGCATGGCTGACCTCGGGCGGTGCGGGCGGGGTGGGGAGACGTATCGAAGGTACGTGGACCCGATCGGCCCGGACAAGGCGCGAGTGTTGCGCATCGACCGTCGATTCGTTGCGCTGGAAGCACGTGCGGCGGCGAATCGTTGCGTCCGGCATCACCGCAGGTCAGCCAGGTGATGTGAGCCACTGCCTCAGGCCGGCGGGGCCTCCGCAGAGTAGCGGCGCAGCAGGGGCGAGAGCACCAGGACGGACTTGGTTCGCTCGACGTACGGCTCCCCCGCGATCCGTTCCAGGACCTGCTCGAAGTGGCGCATGTCGGCGGCGAAGACCTGCACCACCGCGTCCGCCTCGCCGGTCACGGTGGAGGCCGAGGCGATCTCCGGGTAGCGGGCGAGCCCCTGCTTGATGGCGTCCGGGGAGGTGTTGCGGCTGCAGTAGATCTCGATGAACCCCTCGGTCTCCCAGCCGAGCGCGGCCGGGTCGACCCGTACGGTGAAGCCGGTGATGGCGCCCTCGGCGCGCAGCCGGTCGACGCGGCGTTTCACGGCGGGGGCGGAGAGGCCGACGATGGCGCCGATGTCGGCGTAGGAGCGCCGGGCGTCTTCGGCGAGGGTGTGGACGATGCGTTCGTCGAGGTCGTTCAGGCGCACGTCGGGCGGTTCACTTCTCTGCGGTGGGCCGGGGCGGGAGGCGGTGGGTGCCGCCTCCCGCAGTAGACCACGAACCCGCCGGACGCGAGCGCGCCCGGGGCGGTGCGGTGAAGGGGCCGGACGGGTCAGAAGGGGAACCGCGAGCGGCCGTGCTGGATGGAGATCCACTTCTGGGTGGTGAACGCCTCGACCATGGAGTCGCCGTTCAGCCGGCCGAGGCCGGAGCTCTTCTCGCCGCCGAAGGGGACGATCGGCTCGTCGTGGACGGTGCCGTCGTTGATGTGAATCATGCCGGTGTGGACGCGCTGCCCGATGCGCACGCCGCGCTCGATGTTGCCGGTGTGGACGGCGCCGCTGAGCCCGTACGGGGTGTCGTTGGCGATGCGGACCGCCTCCTCCTCGCCGTCGAAGGGGATCAGCAGGGCGACGGGGCCGAAGATCTCCTGCTGGAGGACGGGCGAGTCGGCGGCGAGGCCGGTGAGCACGGAGGGGCTGACCAGGTTGCCGTCGGCGCGGCCGTGCAGGAGGGCGGTGGCCCCGGCGGCCACGGTCTGGTCGACGAGCTTGGAGACGGATTCGGCCTGCGAGGAGTTGATCAGGGGGCCGATCTGGGTGGCCGGGTCGGCGGGGTCGCCCACGGTCAGCGAGGCGACCTTGGCGACGAACTTCTCGGTGAACTCCGCCTCGACGGCGCGGTCGACCAGGATGCGGTTGGCGGCCATGCAGACCTGGCCCTGGTGGACGTAGCGGCTGAAGACCGCCGCGTCCACGGCGTAGTCCACGTCCGCGTCGTCGAGGACGATCAGGGCGCTGTTGCCGCCGAGTTCGAGGACGGCCCGCTTGAGGTGGGTGGCGCAGACGGTGGCGACGTGGCGGCCGACCTTGTCCGAGCCGGTGAAGGAGATGACCTGCGGCACGGGGTGCTCCAGCAGGGTGTCGCCGATCTCCGCGATGTCGGTGATCACGACGTTCAGCAGACCCGCGGGGAGCCCGGCGTCCTCGAAGATCTTGGCGAGCAGGGTGCCGCCGCAGATCGGGGTGTTCTGGTGCGGCTTGAGGACGACGGCGTTGCCGAGGGCCAGGGCGGGCGCGACGGACTTGAGGGAGAGCAGGAAGGGGAAGTTGAAGGGGCTGATCACGCCGACGACCCCGACGGGCACGCGGTAGACGCGGTTCTCCTTGCCCTCGGTCGGCGAGGGGAGGATCTGTCCGGCGGGGCGCAGCGCGAGCTGGATCGACTCGCGGAGGAACTCCTTGGCCAGGTGCAGTTCGAAGGCGGCCTTCAGCCGGGTGCCGCCGAGTTCGGCGACGATGGCCTCGCTGATCTCCGCCTCGCGCTCCTCGACGATGCGCAGCGCCTTCTCCAGGACGGCCCGCCTGCTGTACGGGTTGGTGTCCGCCCACGCCTGCTGGGCCCGCTCCGCGGCGCGGTACGCCTGGTCGACCTCGCCCGCCGTGGCCACCGGGATCGAGGCGAGCTTCTCCCCGTCGAACGGGTTGAAGTCGATGATGTCCCAGGACCCCTTCCCCGGCCTCCACTCGCCGTCGATGTACTGGTGGGCCAGGTCAGTGAAGAAGGACATGAGATCCCTTACCGCAGAGTGGCGGGCAGCTGAGTGCGCTTCATATTACTTATTTCTCAACAGAGTTGCAGCGGCTCGCAAGCCACTCCGGGTGCCCGGAAACAGCGCCCGAAAACGCCCCTGCCCCCACCGGATCGAAGTACCGGCGGGGGCAGGAGCGTTGTGTCCGTGCGGGATCAACTCCAGCTGGCGTGGAGCGGCTTGCCCTCGGCGTAACCGGCGGCGCTCTGCACTCCGACGACCGCCTTCTCGGCGAACTCCGCGAGGGAGCCGGCGCCGGCGTAGGTGCAGGAGGAGCGAACCCCGGCGATGATCGAGTCGATCAGGTCCTCCACACCCGGGCGCGTCGGGTCGAGGAACATGCGGGAGGTGGAGATGCCCTCCTCGAACAGCGCCTTGCGGGCGCGGTCGTACGCGGACTCCTCCGAGGTGCGGTTCTTGACGGCGCGGGCCGAGGCCATCCCGAAGGACTCCTTGTAGGAGCGGCCGTCCGCCGACTGCTGGAGGTCGCCGGGCGACTCGTACGTCCCCGCGAACCAGGAGCCGATCATCACGTTGGACGCGCCGGCGGCGAGCGCCATGGCGACGTCGCGCGGGTGCCGGACGCCGCCGTCCGCCCAGACGTGCTTGCCGTGCTTCTTCGCCTCGGCGGCGCACTCCAGGACGGCGGAGAACTGCGGGCGGCCGACGCCGGTCATCATCCGGGTGGTGCACATGGCGCCGGGGCCGACGCCGACCTTGATGATGTCGGCTCCCGCCTCGATCAGGTCGCGCACGCCCTCGGCGGCGACGATGTTGCCCGCGACGATCGGCACCCGGGGGTCGAGCGCGCGGACGGCCCGCACCGCGCTGATCATGGACTCCTGGTGGCCGTGGGCGGTGTCCACCACGAGGACGTCGGCGCCCGCGTCCAGGAGCTGCTTGGCCTTGCCGGCCACGTCGCCGTTGATGCCGACGGCCGCGGCGACACGCAGCTTGCCTTGGTCGTCGGTGGCGGGGGTGTAGAGGGTGGCGCGCAGGGCGGCCTTGCGGGTGAGGATGCCGACGAGGCGGCCCTCGGCGTCGACGGCGGGGGCCAGCTTGCGGTTGGCGCCGTCGAGCTTGTTGAAGGCGTCGCGCGGGTCGATGTCCGCGTCGAGCAGCACCAGGTCCTTGGACATGACCTCGGAGAGCTGGGTGAAGCGGTCGACGCCGGTGAGGTCGTGGTCGGTGACGACGCCCACCGGGCGGCGGTCGGCGTCGACGACGACGCCCGCGCCGTGGGCGCGCTTGGGCAGCAGCGACAGGGCGTCGGCGACGGTCTGGCCGGGGGCCAGCTCGATCGGGGTGTCGAGGACCAGGTGGCGCGTCTTGACCCAGGAGATGACGTCGGTGACGACCTCGATCGGGATGTCCTGGGGGATGACGACGAGGCCGCCTCGGCGGGCGACGGTCTCGGCCATCCGGCGGCCCGCGATCGCGGTCATGTTGGCGACCACGAGCGGGATGGTGGTGCCGGTGCCGTCCGGCGACGAGAGGTCCACTCCCTGGCGGGATCCGACCGCCGAGCGGCCCGGAACCATGAAGACGTCGTCGTACGTGAGGTCGTACGGGACCGCGGGGGACTCTGTGTAGCGACCGGTGCCCGGCTCAAGAAAACGCATGACTCACATTTTTTCATACGAAACGGTGCAGGTCGCTTCCACGAAGACACAGCAAAAGACCCCCGCGTTCGTATGTTCCTCCGAAGAGGCGGCCGGGGGCCCCGGGCAAGTGGAACCTGCCTTACCCCCGGAGCCTACCCGAACGGGATTCGAATCATTCGTGATCACCATCCCTGGACCCGGTGACAAGGGGTCAGGTAGCTTCAAAGCCGCAGGTCTCGGGGGTGCCGGAAGCGTCGGCGCAGACTCGTCGGCTCCCCTGGGCACACCGTTTGACCGGAGAGGATCCCGATCCGCCTGTGGACAGCGAACTGCCGGACATCTACTGCCCGTTCCCGCAGCGGACCAATCCGCACGTGGCCCACACCCGGGCGCACCTGGACGTCTGGACCAGACAAACCGGCCTGGTCCACCGCGAGTCCGCGAGGAAGCGGTTCGAGCAAGCCGATTTCGGGTCGTTCGTCGGCATGGTCCACCCGACCGCCGACGAGGCACACCTCGATCTGGTGGCCGACTGGTTCGTCTGGCTCTTCCTCGTCGACGACCAGCTCGACGACGGCCACCTCGGCCGGTCACCCGAACGGGTGAGGGACGTCGTCGACCGGATGCGCGCGGTGGTCGACGGCTCCGCCCCGGAGCCGCAGCCGGGCGAGGAGGTCCCGGCCGCCGTGACCGCCCTGGCCGACCTGTGGAAACGTACGACGCCCAACGCCGCCCCGCACTGGCGGACCCGGTTCGCCTGGCACCTGGTCTCCTACCTCACGACCGCCACCACCTGGGAGACCAGGAACCGCGCGGAGGGCGTGGTGCCGTCGGAGGAGACGTACATCGCCAAGCGGCGGCACACCGGGGCCATCCACGTCTGCATGGACCTCATAGAGATCGTGGCGGGGATCGAGGCCCCGGAGTCGATCCACAACGACCCCCGGTTCATCACCGCCCTGGAAGCCGCCTGCAACCACGTCTGCTGGGCCAACGACGTCTACTCCTTCGAGAAGGAGCAGGTGCTCGGCGAGATCCACAACCTGGTGCATCTGGTCCGCCACCACCGGGGCCTCGGGGAGCAGCAGGCGCTGGACCACGTCGCGGAGCGCCTGGCGACGGAGACGGAGCGGTTCCTGACCGCCGAGGACGAGCTGCTGGAGCTGTATCCGGAGCTGTCCGGGCTGCTGGTGCCCTACCTCGACGGGATGCGGAGCTGGATGCGGGGCAATCTCGACTGGTCGCGCCGGACGCCGCGCTACAACCCCGCCGACGTGGCCCAGTACGAGGAGCCCGAGGAGTATCTGGAGGAGGCCGTGCTGGGCGTCCCGCCGGCGCGCAAGGAGGCGGCGCCCGCTCCGTGCGCCGCCAAGGCGCCGCCGACCGGCTGAGGAACGGCACGATGGCCGGTCACCTCTCGGGGTGACCGGCCATCGGCGCGTTCCCGGCGTCACTCGCCGTCGGGATCGGCCCGCTCCAGCGCCGGGCGGACGCCCGCGGCGGACTCGGTCAGCAGGTAGTCGGCGGCGGCCGTGTCCGTGACCAGGCTGGTGACGAGGCCGGAGCGCAGCACCGCTCCGATCGCCGCCGCCTTGCGCTGGCCGCCCGCGATCGCGACCACCTCGGGGATCCGGCGCAGCCGGTCCGCCTCGACGGTGATGCAGCGTTCCCCCAGGTCGCGGCCGACGCGGCGGCCGTCGGCGTCGAAGAGGTGCGCGGACATCTCGGCGGCGACGCCGAGCGAGGCGTAGTGGGCGCGCTCGGCGTCCGAGAGCATGTCGTGGACCGTGGAGATGCCCGGCTCCCAGGACCCGATGGAGACGGCCGCGACCGTCACCTTGTCGAAGTACTCGAAGGCGCGGGCGATCCCCGTCTGGTCGCGCAGCGCGGCGGCCGTCGCGGGGTCCGGCAGCAGCATCGGGGCGTAGATGGGGTGCGCCTCGCCGCCGGAGACCTGGGCCGCCCGGCGGACCGCCTCGACCGAGCCGCGCTCGGCGGTCCCCGCGTCGTACACACCGGTCAGCTGGACCACCGTGCACGGCGGGAGTCTGTCCAGCGCCGCGGCCATGTGGATGGTGGAGCGGCCCCAGGCCAGACCGAGCACATCGCCCTCGGTCACCAGTTCGCCGAGGAGGTCGGCCGCGACCTCGCCCAGGTTCTCCGGGTCGGCGGCGTCGTCCTGCTCGTCGGCCGGGGACTCGACGACCACCGCGTGCCGCAGCCCGTAGCGGGCGCGCAGGGCGTCGGAGCGTTCGGCGTCCAGCTCGGCCGGGACCCGGATCTCGATCCGTACGAGATCGCGTTCGAGGGCGGTCTCCAGGACCCGGGCCACCTTGAAGCGGCTCACGCCGAACTCCTCGGCGATCTGGATCTTGGACTTGCCCTCCAGGTAGAACCGGCGGGCCATGGCCGCCGCCTGCACCAGCTCCGCGGGTCCCATCCGCATGGCTGACCGACCCGCCGAGATGCCAGACACCGCGATCTCCTCACTGCTGTTCACACGCCCGATACGCCGTTCATCCTGTCAGATCCGGCGATCCTTGATCGGCCCTGTCGGGCCCCGTTCATCTGTCCTTGGTTCAGTGGTCGCACGCCCAGGGGGCCGCGGCCGTCGCCACGTCCGCCAGGGCACGCAGGTCCCGCACCGCCGCCGCCGGGTCCGCCGCCCCGTAGACCGCCGATCCGGCCACGAAGACGTCGGCGCCGGCCTCCGCGCACCGCTCGATGGTGGCGGCCGAGACCCCGCCGTCGACCTGGAGCCAGAGTTCGAGCCCGTGCTTGTCGATCAGCTCACGGGTGCGGCGGATCTTCGGCAGCATGATGTCGAGGAACGCCTGGCCGCCGAAGCCCGGCTCGACCGTCATGATCAGCAGCATGTCCAGCTCGGGGAGCAGGTCCTCGTACGGCTCGATCGGCGTCGCGGGCTTGAGCGCCATCGAGGCGCGCGCCCCCTTCGCCCGGATCTCGCGCGCCAGGCGCACCGGCGCGGCGGCGGCCTCCGCGTGGAAGGTGACGGACCCGGCTCCGGCCTCCACGTACTGAGGGGCCCAGCGGTCCGCGTCCTCGATCATGAGGTGGCAGTCCAGCGGGGTGTCCGTGGCCTTGCCGAGCGCCTCGACGATCGGCACGCCGAGGGTCAGGTTGGGCACAAAGTGGTTGTCCATGACATCGACATGGAGCCAGTCCGCGCCTTCGACCGCCTTCGCCTCCTCGGCGAGACGCGCGAAATCGGCGGACAGGATGCTGGGGTTGATCTGCGCCATGACCCAAGCCTGCCACGTTCCGCGCCGGTTCCCCGCCTCGATGCGCCACGAAGCCGCACACGGCCTTCACAGTCCGCGCATTCTGGGCATTTTGCCAGCGCTTTACCGCTCTTTTGCGATCGACGGGCGCCCGTCCCGCGTACGTACGCGACGGGTTCCGGCCGATCCGGGACGGCGGACGGGCCCCGGGGCGGGGCGCTCAGCCGGTCCGGCGGAGCAGAGCCAGGTACATCGCGTCGGTGCCGTGCAGATGCGGCCAGAGCTGGACGTCGGGCCCCTCGCCCAGGGCGGGCACCCCGGGCAGCAGCGGCCGGGCGTCGATCCACTCGGCCTCCACCGGCTCCCCGCCCCGCCCCTTGAGCACGTCCTCGACGACGACCCGGGTCTCCGCGAGATGCGGCGAGCAGGTCGCGTAACCGACCACGCCGCCGACCCGGACGGCCTTCAACGCCTCGCGCAGCAGGCCCCGTTGGAGCGGGGCGAAGCCCTCCAGGTCCTCGGCGCGACGCCGCCAGCGCGACTCGGGCCGCCGCCGCAGCGCGCCCAGCCCCGAACAGGGCACGTCCATCAGGATCCGGTCGAAGCTGCCCGGCAGCCACGGCGGGCGGGTGCCGTCGGCGGTGATCACCTGGTACGGGCCGGGGTTGCCGGCGAGCGCCCGCTCGACCAGCCGGGCGCGGTGCGGCTGCTTCTCGGCGGCGAGCAGGGTGGCGCCGCGCCCGGCGGCCAGCGCGGCCAGCAGCGCGGCCTTCCCGCCGGGGCCCGCGCAGCCGTCCAGCCAGCGGGTGTCGCTCCCCTCGACGGGGGCGGCGGCCAGGGCGGCGGCGACGAGCTGGCTGCCCTCGTCCTGGACCCCCGCCCGGCCCTCCTGGACGGCCGCCAGCGCGCCGGGCTCGCCGCCCTCGGCCATCCGCACGGCGTACGGGGACCAGCGGCCCGGCAGGGAGTTGTCCTCGCCCAGGGCCTCGGCCAGCTCTTCGGGGGTGGAGCGGCCGGGGCGGGCGACCAGGGTCACCTCGGGGCGCTCGTTGTCGGCCTCCAGCAGGTCCTCGATGCCGGCCCGGCCGCCGCCCAGCGCGTCCCAGAGCGCGGAGACGACCCAGCGCGGATGCGAGTGGACGACGGCGAGGTGGTCCTCGGCGTCCTCGTCGTACGGCGGGGCGACCTTCTCCACCCAGCCGTCGAGGTCGTGCGCGCTCACCTTGCGCAGCACCGCGTTGACGAACTTCGCGCGCCCCTCCCCCAGCACCACCCGGGCCAGCTCCACACTGGCGGAGACGGCCGCGTGGGTGGGGATACGGGTGCCGAGCAGCTGGTGGACGCCCATGTTCAGCACGTCGAGGACCGGCGGGTCCACCTCGCGCAGCGGCCGGTCGATGCAGGCCGCCACGATCGCGTCGTACGTGCCCTGGCGGCGCAGGGTGCCGTAGACCAGCTCGGTCGCCAGCGCCGCGTCCCGGCCGTCGAAGTCGCCCTTGGCGCGGGCCTTCTTCAGCAGCGGGGGCAGCACCAGGTTGGCGTACGCGTCGCGCTCGTCGACGGCCCGCAGCGCCTCGAAGGCGAGGAAGCGGACCGGGTCCTTCTTGGGCCGGCGGTGGGGCTTGGCGGGACGGCGACGCGGCTGGTCGTTCACGTGAAAGGTGCTCCGCTGAGGGTGGGTGGGGCGAACTCCCCCAGCGTACGTCGCCGCTCCCGGCCCCTCGAACGAGAGGGGCGGGCCCTGCGCCGGGCCCCGGCGGGGCGAGCCCTACGCCCCCAGCAGCTCGCCCGGCGCGATGCGGACCCCGCGCGCCCAGTCGGCGGCCCGCATCGGCTTCTTGCCCTGCGGCTGGACCCAGAGCAGCTCGACGGCGTGCGAGCCGGTGCCCGCGTACACGTTGTTCTTGGCCGCCGACAGCTCGCCCGGGACCAGGTCGGTGCGGTCCGGTACCGGCACGGCCTGGACCAGCTTGAGCCGTTCGCCCCGGAACAGCGTCCAGGCTCCGGGGGCCGGGGTGCAGCCGCGTACCACCCGGTCGACCCGGAGGGCGGGGGCGGACCAGTCGACCTGGGCGTCCTCCACCGTGATCTTCGGGGCCAGGGTGACGCCCTCGGGCGGCTGGGGCACGGCGTGCAGCGTGCCGTCCTCGATGCCGTCCATGGTGGCGGCGAGCAGCCCCGCCCCGGCGAAGGCGAGCCGGGTGAGCAGGTCGCCGCTGGTGTCGGTGGGGCGGACCTCCTCGGTGAGGACGCCGTAGACCGGCCCGGAGTCCAGCCCCTCCTCGATCAGGAAGGTCGACGCCCCGGTCACCTCGTCCCCGGCCATCACCGCGTGCTGGACGGGCGCCGCGCCCCGCCAGGCGGGCAGCAGCGAGAAGTGCAGGTTGACCCAGCCCCGGGCGGGCACGTCGAGGGCGACCTTGGGCAGCAGGGCCCCGTAGGCGACGACGGGGCAGCAGTCCGGCGCGATCTCGCGCAGCCGGGCGAGGAACGCCTCGTCCCGGGGCCTGGCGGGCTTGAGCACCTCGATCCCGGCCTCCTCCGCCCGTTCGGCCACCGGGCTCGCGACGAGCCTGCGGCCCCGGCCGGCCGGGGCGTCCGGACGGGTCACGACGGCGGCCACCTCGTGGCGGTCGGAGGCGATCAGGGCGTCCAGGGCGGGGACGGCGACTTCGGGGGTGCCGGCGAAGACGAGCTTCATGGGTGGCTGACTGCCTCTCGGGCCAAGACGTACGGTGACGAGCAGCACACCAGTCTAGAGTCTGCGGACGGACCGGACCCGGGCAGCCCTGCGGGCGGGCGGCGATCCCGGGGGCGTACGCGCGCCGTTTGCGCCCCGCGCACATCCTCGTACGCCCCGACAGCGTGACCACAGACCCGGCTCGGGCGTTGGTCAAAGGAGATTGACCGAAGCGGGCCGCCCCGAACGCGGCCCGGTCCCTTTCAACGCCGGTTCGAGAGGCTTCTTCATGGCCGACCACGCAACGCACGACGCCCAAGCGCGGGCCAGTCTGCATCTTCTGGTGCGGGACATCGAGCGGGTCCGGCGGCAGGTGGACGCACTGCGCACCCTCACCGCCCAGCTGGGCAACGTCTACCGCCCGCGCCGCTCCGGCCCCTCCGCGGGGTTCGTCGTCTACGGCAGGGCCCCGGCCCCCACCGTCCGCCTCGCGCAGGAACTGCGGGACAGCGTCGAGACCCTGGTCACCGCGGCGGTGGACTTCGACCGTTCGCTGGGCTTCTCCTGGGACGCGGTGGGCTCCGCCCTCGGCGTCACGAAGCAGGCGGTGCACCGTCGTTACGGGGCGCGCCGCGCCACCCCGCAGCCCACCGCCGAGTCGGGCGCCGAGACGGCCTCCGTGTCCCGCCCGGTCTCCGTCTCCACCGGGCTGTCCGGGGCGTCCGCCGGAGGGCCCGGCTCCCCGATGCCCTCGGTCCCCGCGGCCCGTTCGATGCCGCCGCAGCCGTCGTCGGCCCAGAAGGCGGCCCGCGACGAGCTGCGCCCGGGCGCCTTCCCCGGCCCCCGCAACGGCTGACCGCTCCGCCCCCTCCCCTGCCCCGCCGTGCCGGTCGCACGGTGGGGCAGTCCCTCGCCGGCCCACGACCACGTGCCGCTGAGCGGCGGCTCCCCCGCCCCGGACGCGCCCCGGGGCCCGGGAAGCCCGTGCCCCTTCAGCCGATGTCGGGCGGGTCGATCCTGATGCGGACCGGGTCGGCCGCCCCCTTGGCCATCCGGGCAGCGAGCGCCGTCTTGAGGGCGCGGGCGAGCGCCGCCCCCCGGCCCGGCACGACCCGGACCAGGGCGCGCTCCCAGCTCTCCCCCGGCGGGGCGTCCCCCGGTCTGCGGGGCCTGCCGGGCTCGGCCGAGGGCACCGGCACGGGCCCCAGGATCTCGGCCTCGGGCGGCAGCCCCGCCCCGGCGAGGAACGCGGCCGGCGCGTCGACGGGACCGGTCACCGAGGCCATCCGGGAGACCGGCGGGAAACCCAGCTCGGCCCGCTCCGCCAGCTCCCGCCGGGCGAACCCCGCCGGGTCCCAGCGCACCAGCGCCTGCACCGCGCGCTCCGTCGGCTCGGCCACGATCACCACCGTGCCCCCCTCGTCCTGTCCGCGCACCAGGGCCGCCGCCGCCGTCCACCGGCGCAGCGCCTCCTCCCCCGCCCGCAGATCGGGGCGGCCGAGCATGGCCCAGCCGTCCAGCAGCAGGGCGGCCGCGTAGCCGCCCTCGGCGACGGGCTCGGCGCCCGGCGTGGAGACGACCAGGGCCGGGGCGCCGGGCACCGCGTCCAGGACGTGGTCGCGCCCCGAGGTGCGGACGGGCACGGCGGGAAAGGCCCGGCCCAGCTCCTCCGCCGTGCGGCGGGCGCCGACGATCTGGGCGCGCAGCCGGAAGGACCCGCACTCCGCGCACTGCCAGGCCCCCTCGGGCCGCCCGCACCAGGCGCAGTCCAGATCGCGCTGGTCCGGCGCCTGGAGGGGGCCGGCGCAGTGCCGGCAGCGGGCGGGCGTGCGGCAGCGTTCGCAGGCGAGGCGGGGGGCGTAGCCGCGGCGGGGCACCTGGACCAGCACCGGACCGCTGCGCAGCCCGTCGCGCACCGCACCCCAGGCGAGGCTGGGCAGCCGGGCCGAGCGGGCGGCCCCGTCCCTGGCCAGCTCGCCGTCCCCGACCGTACGGATCAGGGGGGCGGCCCGGCGCAGCCGCTCGCGGTCGGCGAGGAGGGGCAGTGCCCAGCCGCTCTCCACGAGCTGGGCGGCCTCCACCGTGCAGCTCGTCCCGCCGAGCAGGAAGCCGCAGCGGCCCTGGGTCGCGCGCAGTTCCAGGACCTCGCGGACGTGCGGGAAGGGGGCGTTGTCGTCGCTGTGGCTGGAGTCGCCGTCGTCCCAGACGACGACGAGCCCGAGGTCGCGGAGGGGAGCGAACATGGCGGCCCGGGTGCCCACGACCGCCCGCACCGAGCCCCGGCGCACCGCGAGCCACTGGCGGTAGCGCTTCTCGGGGCCGGACTCGGCGGTCAGCAGGGCGTGCCGGCCCGTGCCGAGCGCTTCGGTCAGCGCCGCGTCGACCCGGGCGGCGGCCCGGCCGTCCGGGACGACGACGAGGGCGCCGCGCCCGGAGGAGAGCGTCGCCGCGACGGCCCCGGCGATCTCGGCGGGCCAGTGCGGTCCGGGCAGGGCGGTCCACACCGCGCGCGGCGCCCCGCCCTCGGCCAGCGCGCGCAGGAAGGCCGGCCCCTGGGCGTACCGCTCCCAGGAGCCCGGCGGCGGCGCCGGGGGCGGCGGCAGCGGCTCCGGGGACGGCCTGGACTCGGCGCGCCCGTTGCGGGGCGGCACGGCGAGCTGCACGACGTCGGCCAGGCTGCCCGCGTACCGGTCGGCGACCGCGCGGCACAGGGCGAGCAGGTCGGGCCCGAGGACCGGCTCCGGGGAGACCACCGAGGCGAGGGCGGCCAGCGCCCCCCGGTAGTCGGAGTCGGCGCGGCGCTCGACGATGAAGCCGTCGATCAGCCCGCCGCCCTCGCGCCGCCCGCCCTGGACGTTGCGCCCCCCGGCGCCGAACCGGACCCGGACCCGGACGCCGGGCCGGGCGTCGGCGTCCAGCTCCTCGGGGACCGCGTAGTCGAAGAACTGGTCGAGGTGGAGCACGCCCTTGTTGACCAGGACGCGGGCGACGGGAAGCTCGCGGGCGAGGGCCGCGCCGCGCCAGGTCCGCGGCTTGGCGCGCGGCACCTTCGCCCGGCGGACGGTCTCCCGGATCAGCGCAAGCTGTTCCGGCGGCCCGGCTCCGGGCTCGGCGGACTGCTCGTTCTCGCTGCTCACAGCTGCATTCCTACCAGAGGGCGGTGACAGCGGCCGGGGCACGACGGCGGGGCCCGGCCACCGCGTTCGGTGTCCGGGCCCCGCCGTCGGATCCTGCCGGGAACGCCCGGTTACAGACCGGCGGCGGCGCGCAGGGCGTCCACGCGGTCGGTGCGCTCCCAGGTGAAGTCGGGCAGCTCGCGGCCGAAGTGGCCGTAGGCGGCGGTCTGGGCGTAGATCGGGCGGAGCAGGTCGAGGTCCCGGATGATCGCGGCCGGGCGGAGGTCGAAGACCTCGCCGATCGCGTGCTCGATCTTGTCCGTGTCGACCGCGGCGGTGCCGAAGGTCTCGACGAAGAGACCGACGGGCTCGGCCTTGCCGATGGCGTACGCGACCTGGACCTCGCAGCGGGCGGCGAGACCGGCGGCCACAACGTTCTTGGCGACCCAGCGCATCGCGTAGGCGGCGGAGCGGTCGACCTTGGACGGGTCCTTGCCCGAGAAGGCGCCGCCGCCGTGGCGGGCCATGCCGCCGTAGGTGTCGATGATGATCTTGCGGCCGGTGAGGCCCGCGTCGCCCATCGGGCCGCCGATCTCGAAGCGGCCGGTCGGGTTCACCAGGAGGCGGTAGCCCTCGGTGTCCAGCTTGATGCCGTCCTCGACGAGCTGCGCGAGGACGTGCTCGACGACGAACTCGCGGATGTCGGGGGCGAGCAGCGAGTCCAGGTCGATGTCGGAGGCGTGCTGCGAGGAGACGACCACCGTGTCGAGCCGGACCGCCTTGTCACCGTCGTACTCGATGGTGACCTGGGTCTTGCCGTCGGGGCGCAGGTAGGGGATGGTCCCGTTCTTGCGCACCTCGGACAGCCGCCGGGAGAGGCGGTGCGCCAGGTAGATCGGGAGGGGCATCAGCTCGGGGGTCTCGTCGCAGGCGTAGCCGAACATCAGGCCCTGGTCGCCCGCGCCCTGCTTGTCGAGCTCGTCCTCATCGCCCTCGACCCGCTTCTCGTACGCGGTGTCGACACCCTGGGCGATGTCGGGCGACTGGGCGCCAATCGACACCGAGACGCCGCAGGAAGCACCGTCGAAGCCCTTTTTGGAGGAGTCGTAACCGATCTCCAGAACCTTGTTGCGCACGAGGTTGGGGATGTCGGCGTAGGCCTTGGTGGTGACCTCGCCCGCGACATGCACCAGACCGGTGGTGATCAAGGTCTCGACGGCCACGCGCGAGGAGGGGTCCTCGGTCAGGAGGGCGTCGAGAATCGTGTCGCTGATCTGGTCAGCGATCTTGTCGGGGTGACCCTCGGTGACGGATTCCGAGGTGAAGAGACGGCGGGACACATCGCTCCCTGGGGTTGCAGCGGCTGCTGGCTGATCATGGGCGGCACGTCCGAGAGCTGCGCTCGGGTACGTGCCGTCCGCCAGCTTATCGGTCACATCCGGCGACCGGGCCAGGTGTCTCGCTCTTTGGGAGGTTCGTGACGTGTGCCACGGAGCTCACCGGTAGGACAATCCGCCTTCCCGGCCCGGCGCTTTGAGGCTTATGGGATGGTTTCGCTCGCCCAGGAGGCGGATGGTCACCGCGACCGGAGGCTTTCCGAAACCAGGTCCCACACCGTGTCGGCGAGGGCCTCCTTGGGGCCGTACGGGACCGGGGTCTCCCGGCCGTCCGCGGCGAGGACGACCGCCTCGTTCTCCTCGGCGCCGAAGGTCCTGCGCTCCCCCACCTCGTTGACCACGAGGAGGTCGCACCCCTTGCGGCGGAGCTTCGCCCGGCCGTTGGCCAGAACGTCGTCGGTCTCGGCGGCGAATCCGACGACGAGCTGTCCGGGCCGGGCGCGCTCGGCGGAGATCTCGGCGAGGATGTCGGGGTTGCGGACCAGGGTGAGCGCGGGCGCCTCCTCGCCGTCCTTCTTCTTGATCTTGCCGGTGGCGTACTCGGCGGGGCGGAAGTCGGCGACGGCGGCCGCCATCACGACGACGTCCGCGTCGGGCGCGGCCTTCAGCACGGCCTCGCGGAGCTGGACGGCGGTGCCCACGCGTACGACGTCGGCCCCGGCGGGGTCGGGCAGCCCCGTGCCGGCCTCGATCAGGGTGACCCGCGCCCCCCGGGCCACGGCGGTCCGCGCCAGCGCGTACCCCTGCTTGCCGGAGGAGCGGTTGCCCAGGAAGCGGACCGGGTCGAGCGGCTCGCGGGTGCCGCCTGCGCTGATCACCACATGGCGGCCCGCGAGGTCGGGTTCGGCGACCCCGCGCGCCAGCACCCGGCGGCAGACCTCGAAGATCTCGCCCGGATCGGGCAGCCGGCCCTTGCCGGTGTCGACCCCGGTGAGCCGTCCGACCGCAGGCTCGACGACGACCGCGCCCCGGCGGCGCAGGGTCGCCACATTCTCCTGGGTGGCCGGGTGCTCCCACATCTCCGTGTGCATCGCGGGGGCGAAGACCACCGGACAGCGGGCGGTAAGGAGGGTGTTGGTGAGGAGGTCGTCGGCGAGCCCGTGGGCGGCCTTGGCCAGCATGTCCGCGGTGGCCGGGGCGACCACCACGAGGTCGGCCTCCTGGCCGATCCGCACGTGCGGGACCTCGTGGACGTCCTGCCAGACCTCGTCGGAGACCGGATGGCCGGAGAGCGCCGACCAGGTGGCGGCCCCCACGAAATGCAGCGAGGCGGCGGTCGGCACGACCCGTACGTCGTGTCCGGACTCGGTCAGCCGGCGCAGCAGCTCGCACGCCTTGTAGGCGGCGATGCCCCCGCTGACCCCCAGGACCACCTTCGGCTTGTCCACTGCGTCTCCCCGCACTCGGCGCCGTCACGGCAACTTGTGCGTCCCATGCTGCCTCACCGCGCGCGGCGCGTTCATCCGGCCCCGGACACACCTCAGGCCCGGCGGACGGGCCGCCGGGCCTGGAGTGAAGGTGCTGTGGTGCTGCCGCTCTACTGCGCGGGGCCCTCGATGGCCTCGGAGGTCAGCAGACCGGCGTTGATCTCGCGGAGCGCGATCGACAGCGGCTTCTCGTGCACGTGGGTGTCGACGAGCGGACCGACGTACTCGAGGAGGCCTTCACCGAGCTGCGAGTAGTACGCGTTGATCTGGCGGGCGCGCTTGGCCGCGTAGATCACCAGGCTGTACTTCGAGTCGGTGGCCTCGAGGAGCTCATCAATCGGCGGGTTGATGATGCCCTCGGGCGTGGTGATGGAAGAGGACACTCTCTGCCTTCCGAAGGGGGTGTAGATCAAAGATCAGGGGATCTGGACGATCACGGAGATCTAAGCCTGAAGCATCAAGGCTAGCAGCTCGCGTGCGACGTCCTCGACGGAGGTGTTGACCAGCGTCGTATCGAACTCCGCCTCGGCGGCGAGTTCGACCTTGGCGGCGGCGAGGCGGCGCTCGATGACCTCGGGGGCCTCGGTGCCCCGGCCGGTGAGCCGGCGCACCAGCTCCTCCCAGCTCGGAGGGGCGAGGAAGACCAGACGGGCGTCGGCCATCGACTGGCGGACCAGCCGGGCGCCCTGGAGGTCGATCTCCAGGAGGACCGGCTCGCCGGCCTCCAGGCGGTCGAGCACGGCGCGGCGCGGCGTGCCGTAGCGGTTGCCCGCGAACTCGGCCCACTCCAGCAGCTCGCCGTTGGCGATGAGCTTGTCGAACTCCTCGTCGTCCACGAAGAAGTAGTGGACGCCGTTGCGCTCCCCGGGGCGCGGCTTGCGCGTCGTCGCCGACACGGAGAGCCAGACCTCGGGGTGCACGGAGCGCATATGGGCGACGACCGTGCTCTTGCCGACCCCTGAGGGGCCGGAGAGCACGGTCAGCCGCGGACGTACGTCCGGGGGTACGGGGGACGTCCCCCGGGATGTTGCAGCCATGGGGCGATTATCCAGGTTCTCAGGAGTGCCTGAGAACGTCAGGCGGGGCTGCCGCCGAACTCACGCTCCAGGGATGCGATCTGGTTGGAGCCAAGACCCCTGACCCGGCGGCTCTCGGAGATGCCGAGACGCTCCATGATCTGCTTGGCGCGGACCTTGCCGACGCCCGGCAGGGATTCCAGCAGTGCGGAGACCTTCATCTTCCCGATGACGTCGTTCTCCTGGCCCTGCTTGATGACCTCGTGGAGGGAGGCGCCGGAGTGCTTGAGTCGATTCTTGACCTCGGCCCGCTCCCGGCGAGCCGCGGCGGCCTTTTCGAGCGCGGCTGCGCGCTGTTCAGGGGTAAGGGGCGGAAGAGCCACGCCTACGTCACCTCGGATGTCGATCTGTCGGATACGGACCGGCGGGACGCTGGACGCCCCCCGCCAGGTGAGTGGAGAACACGCTGTGCTCGCCGCTCTCGTCGGAGACTAGCGCCAAGGACCGCCGTAGTCAGCGAGAACAGACGAAAAGTCCTGGTCAGCTGTGGCTGACCAGGACTTTCGCGACATATCGACCGGGTTTCTGGTCAGTAACTCGTCAACGCGCTGTGAACGTGTCAGGGTCAGTTGCCGGACACGGCGTCGCGGACCTCGTCCGCGAACCGTCCGGCGGCCTCGCGCAGCCCGGAAACGTCCGGGCCGTGGCGGAGCACGCCCCGGCTCACACTGGGCACCACGTTGCCCACCGCGTCACCGAAGACGGCCGGGAGATCCGCGGGGGTCGCGCCCTGGGCGCCGATGCCGGGGGCGAGCAGCGGTCCGTTGATCGACAGGTCCGCACCCGCGTCGCCGAGCGTCGCGCCGACCACCGCGCCGACCGAGCCGAGCGGAGCCGCCCCGGCGTTCTCGGCGGCCATGTGGTCCAGCATCAGCTGGGCGAGCGAGCGGCCGTCGGCGGCGGTGGCCCGCTGGACCTCGGCCCCCTCCGGGTTGGAGGTGAGGGCCAGCACGAAGACGCCCGAGCCGGAGGCCGCGGCGGCGTCCAGCGCCGGGCGCAGCGAGCCGAATCCGAGGTACGGGGAGACGGTGACCGCGTCCGAGAAGAGCGGCGAGTCCTCGTCCAGATAGGTCGCGGCGTACGCCCCCATCGTGGAGCCGATGTCGCCGCGCTTGGCGTCCATCAGCACGAGGGCCCCGGCGGCCCGCGCCTCCGCGACGGCCTTCTCCAGTACGGCGACGCCGCGCGATCCGAAGCGCTCGAAGAACGCGGACTGCGGCTTGAGGACGGCGACCCGGTCGGCCAGCGCCTCCACGACGGTCCGGGTGAAGCGCTCCAGACCGGCGACGTCGTCGTTCAGGCCCCAGGAGGCGAGCAGGGAGGCGTGCGGGTCGATGCCGACGCAGAGCGGCCCGCGGGTGTCCATGGCGTGGCGCAGACGGGTACCGAAGGGTTCGGGCGTCACTGGGCGGCCTTCTTCCGGGTCTCGGCGCCGACGGCCTCGGCGAGGGTGGCGTACGGGGAGGCGGCGAGCCGGGCGGCGAGGCCCTTGTGGATCGCGCGGGCGTAGAAGGGGCCCTCGTAGATGAAGGCGCTGTAGCCCTGGACGAGGGTGGCCCCGGCGAGGATCCGCTGCCAGGCGTCCTCGGCGTTCTCGACGCCGCCGACGCCGACGAGGGTGATCCGGTCGCCCACGCGGGCGTACAGGCGGCTCAGGACCTCCAGCGAGCGGGCCTTGAGGGGTGCGCCGGAGAGTCCGCCGGTCTCCCCCACCAGCTCCGGTCCGGACGTCAGGCCCAGGCCCTCGCGGGCGATGGTGGTGTTGGTGGCGATGATGCCGTCCAGGCCCAGTTCCACGGCGAGGTCGGCGACCGCGTCGACGTCCTCGTCAGCGAGGTCGGGGGCGATCTTGACGAGCAGCGGGACGCGCCGGGCGGTGACGGTGCGGTCGGCGGCCTCGCGTACGGCGGTGAGCAGCGGTCGCAGCGACTCGGTGGCCTGGAGGTTGCGCAGGCCGGGCGTGTTGGGCGAGGAGACGTTGACGACCAGGTAGTCGGCGTGGGCGGCGAGCCGCTCGGTGGACTTCACGTAGTCGGCGGCGGCCTCGGCCTCGGGAACGACCTTGGTCTTGCCGATGTTGACGCCGACCGTGGTGCGGAAGACCGGGTTGCGGGCGGCGAGACGGGCGGCGACGGCGGCGGAGCCCTCGTTGTTGAAGCCCATGCGGTTGATCAGCGCACGGTCGGCGACGAGCCGGAAGAGGCGCTTCCTGGGGTTGCCGGGCTGCGGTTCGCCGGTGACGGTGCCGATCTCGATGTGGTCGAACCCGAGCATCGCCATGCCGTCGATCGCGACGGCGTTCTTGTCGAAGCCGGCGGCGAGCCCGAAGGGGCCGTGCATCCGCAGGCCGAGGGCCTCGGTGCGCAGCTCCTCGTGGCGGGGGGCGAGGGCGGCGGCGACGTACGTGCGCAGGACGGGGACGCGGGCGGCGAGGCGGATCCAGCGGAAGGCCGCTTCATGGGCCCGCTCGGGGTCCATCCGCTTGAAGACCAGCCGGAAGAAGAGCTTGTACATGGAGAGTTGTCCTCACAAAGAGGGGGACACCGTTTCCGGTGTCCCCCTGCTGGGCTGCCGGGGTGCCCGGCGGATCAGGTCGCGGAACCGGTCATGATCCGCCGGGGCCCCTCAGTCGCGGGCCGCTGTCAGGTGCTCGGCGTGCTCCTGGAGGGAGCGGACGCCGACGTCGCCGTGGTTGAGGGCGTCGATGCCCTGGACGGCGGCGGCGAGCGCCTGGACCGTGGTCAGGCACGGGACGGAGCGGGAGACGGCCGCGGTGCGGATCTCGTAGCCGTCGAGCCGGCCGCCGGTGCCGTACGGCGTGTTGACGATGAGGTCGACCTCGCCGTCGTGGATGTGCTGGACGATGGTCTTCTCGCCGTTCGGGCCGGGGCCCTCGGACTGCTTGCGCACGACGGTGGCGTTGATGCCGTTGCGCTTGAGGACCTCGGCGGTGCCGGAGGTGGCCATCAGCTCGAAGCCGTGGGCGACCAGCTCACGGGCCGGGAAGATCATCGAGCGCTTGTCGCGGTTGGCGACCGAGATGAACGCGCGGCCCGAGGTGGGCAGCGGCCCGTAGGCGCCGGCCTGCGACTTGGCGTACGCCGTGCCGAAGACCGAGTCGATGCCCATGACCTCGCCGGTGGAGCGCATCTCCGGGCCGAGGACCGTGTCGACGCCCCGGCCGTGGATGTCGCGGAAGCGCGACCACGGCATCACGGCCTCCTTGACGGAGATCGGCGCGTCCAGCGGCAGGGTGCCGCCGTCCCCGGTCTTCGGCAGCAGGCCCTCCGCGCGCAGCTCGGCGATGGTCGCGCCCAGCGAGATGCGGGCGGCGGCCTTGGCGAGCGGCACTGCGGTGGCCTTCGAGGTGAAGGGGACCGTGCGGGAGGCGCGCGGGTTGGCCTCCAGGACGTAGAGGATGTCGCCGGAGAGCGCGAACTGGATGTTGATCAGTCCGAGCACGCCGACGCCCTTGGCGATGCCCTCGGTGGAGGCGCGCAGCCGCTTGACGTCGAAGCCGCCGAGGGTGATCGGGGGCAGGGCGCAGGCCGAGTCGCCGGAGTGGATGCCGGCCTCCTCGATGTGCTCCATGACGCCGCCGAGGTAGAGCTCGTGGCCGTCGTAGAGGGCGTCCACGTCGATCTCGATGGCGTCGTCGAGGAAGCGGTCGACCAGGACCGGCCGGGTGGGGCTGATCTCGGTGGACTCGGCGATGTACGAGGACAGGCGCGCCTCGTCGTACACGATCTCCATGCCGCGTCCGCCGAGGACGTACGACGGGCGTACGAGGACCGGGTAGCCGATCTCGTCGGCGATGGCCTTGGCCTCGCCGAAGGTGGTGGCGGTGCCGTGCTTGGGCGCGGGCAGTCCGGCCTCGGCGAGGACGCGGCCGAAGGCGCCGCGGTCCTCGGCGGCGTGGATGGCCTCGGGCGAGGTGCCGACGACGGGGACGCCGTTGTCCTTGAGCGCCTGGGAGAGGCCGAGCGGGGTCTGGCCGCCGAGCTGCACGACGACGCCGGCGATGGGGCCCGCCAGCGATTCGGCGTGGACGATCTCCAGCACGTCCTCCAGGGTGAGCGGCTCGAAGTAGAGCCGGTCGGAGGTGTCGTAGTCGGTGGAGACGGTCTCCGGGTTGCAGTTGACCATGACGGTCTCGTAGCCCGCGTCGCTCAGCGCGAAGGAGGCGTGCACGCAGGAGTAGTCGAACTCGATGCCCTGGCCGATGCGGTTGGGGCCCGAGCCGAGGATGATCACGGCCGGCTTGGTACGGGTCGCGACCTCGCTCTCCTCGTCGTACGAGGAGTAGAAGTACGGCGTCCTCGCGGCGAACTCGGCGGCGCAGGTGTCCACGGTCTTGTAGACGGGACGGATGCCGAGGGCGTGCCGGACCTCGCGGACGACGTCCTCGCGCAGCCCGCGGATCTCGCCGATCTGGGCGTCGGAGAAGCCGTGCCGCTTGGCTTCGGCGATCAGGTCGGCGTCCAGGCGTTCGGCGGCGGCCAGCTCGTCGGCGATCTCCTTGATCAGGAAGAGCTGGTCGACGAACCAGGGGTCGATCTTCGTGGCGTCGAAGACCTCCTCCTGGGTGGCTCCGGCGCGGATCGCCCGCATGACGGTGTTGATCCGGCCGTCGGTCGGACGGACCGCCTCCGCCAGCAGCTCGGCCTTGTCGCCGACCGGGCCGGTGAAGGCGAACTGGGAGCCCTTCTTCTCCAGCGAGCGCAGGGCCTTCTGGAGGGCCTCGGTGAAGTTCCGGCCGATCGCCATGGCCTCGCCCACCGACTTCATGGTGGTGGTGAGGGTGGAGTCGGCGGAGGGGAACTTCTCGAAGGCGAAGCGCGGGGCCTTGACGACGACGTAGTCGAGGGTCGGCTCGAAGGAGGCCGGGGTCTTCTCGGTGATGTCGTTGGGGATCTCGTCCAGGGTGTAGCCCACGGCCAGCTTGGCGGCGATCTTGGCGATCGGGAAGCCGGTGGCCTTGGAGGCGAGCGCCGAGGAGCGGGAGACGCGCGGGTTCATCTCGATGACGATGACCCGGCCGTCGGTGGGGTCGATGGCGAACTGGATGTTGCAGCCGCCGGTGTCGACGCCGACCTCGCGGATGATCGCGATACCGACGTCGCGCAGCCGCTGGTACTCGCGGTCGGTGAGCGTCATCGCCGGGGCGACGGTGATGGAGTCGCCGGTGTGGACGCCCATCGGGTCGAAGTTCTCGATGGAGCAGACGACCACGACGTTGTCGTTCCGGTCGCGCATCAGCTCCAGCTCGTACTCCTTCCAGCCGAGGATGGACTCCTCCAGGAGCACCTCGGTGGTCGGGGAGAGCGTGAGGCCCTGTCCGGCGATGCGGCGCAGCTCCTCCTCGTCGTGGGCGAAGCCGGAGCCGGCGCCGCCCATGGTGAAGGAGGGGCGGACGACGACGGGGTAGCCGCCGAGGGTGTCGACGCCCGCGAGGACGTCGTCCATGGAGTGGCAGATGACGGAGCGGGCGGACTCGCCGTAGCCGATCTTCTCCTTGACGGCCTCCACGACGCCCTTGAAGAGGTCGCGGTCCTCGCCCTTGTTGATCGCCTCGACGTTGGCGCCGATGAGCTCGACGCCGTACTTCTCCAGGACGCCGTTCTCGTGCATCGAGATCGCGGTGTTGAGCGCGGTCTGGCCGCCGAGGGTGGGCAGGAGCGCGTCGGGGCGCTCCTTGGCGATGATCTTCTCGACGAACTCGGGGGTGATCGGCTCGACGTACGTGGCGTCGGCGATCTCCGGGTCGGTCATGATCGTCGCCGGGTTGGAGTTCACCAGGATGACGCGCAGGCCCTCGGCCTTGAGGACGCGGCAGGCCTGGGTGCCGGAGTAGTCGAACTCGGCGGCCTGGCCGATGACGATCGGACCGGAGCCGATGACCAGGACGGACTGGATATCGGAGCGCTTAGGCACGCTGGTCCTCCATCAGGGATACGAAGCGGTCGAAGAGGTACGCGGCGTCGTGCGGGCCGGCCGCGGCCTCGGGGTGGTACTGGACGCTGAAGGCGGGCCGGTCCAGGAGCCGGAGCCCCTCGACCACCTGGTCGTTCAGGCAGACGTGGGAGACCTCGGCGCGGCCGAACTCGGTGTCGGAGGCGCGGTCCAGCGGGGCGTCGACGGCGAAGCCGTGGTTGTGCGCGGTGACCTCGACCTTGCCGGTGGTGCGGTCCTGCACCGGCTGGTTGATGCCGCGGTGGCCGTACTTCAGCTTGTAGGTGCCGAAGCCGAGGGCGCGGCCGAGGATCTGGTTGCCGAAGCAGATGCCGAACAGCGGGGTGGAGCGCTCCAGGACGCCGCGCATGAGGGCGACGGGGTGGTCGGCGGTGGCCGGGTCGCCGGGGCCGTTGGAGAAGAAGACGCCGTCGGGGGCGACCGCGTACACCTCCTCCAGGGTGGCGGTGGCGGGCAGGACGTGGACCTCGATGCCGCGTTCGGCCATCCGGTGGGGGGTCATGCCCTTGATGCCGAGGTCGATCGCGGCGACGGTGAACTTCTTCGTGCCGATGGCGGGGACGACGTACGCCTCCTTGGTGGCGACCTCGGCGGAGAGGTCGGCGCCCACCATCTCGGGGGCCTGCCGGACGCGCTCCAGCAGTGCGGCCTCGTCGGGCAGCGCCTCGCCGGAGAAGATCCCGACGCGCATGGCGCCGCGCTCGCGCAGGTGGCGGGTGAGGGCGCGGGTGTCGACGCCGCTGATGCCGACGACGCCCTGGGCCGCCAGCTCCTCGTCGAGGGTGCGCTGCGAGCGCCAGTTGGAGGGCTTGCGGGCGGGGTCGCGGACGACGTAGCCGGAGACCCAGATGCGGGCGGACTCGGGGTCCTCGTCGTTGACGCCGGTGTTGCCGACGTGCGGGGCCGTCATGACGACGACCTGGCGGTGGTACGAGGGGTCGGTCAGCGTCTCCTGGTAGCCGGTCATGCCGGTGGAGAACACCGCCTCGCCGAAGGTCTCCCCCACGGCCCCGTAGGCGCGGCCGCGGAAGGCGCGGCCGTCCTCCAGGACGAGTACGGCAGGGGTCCGGGCCCCCCGGGTGGAGATCATCATCGTGCGGTGCCTTCCGTCGTGGTGCTGGTGAGTTCGGTGGCGGCCGGGGCGGCGGCGAGCCGGGTGACGGCGTCGACCCAGGCCGGGTGCTCGGCGGCGCGGTCGGAGCGGAAGCCGGAGTCGATCAGCGTCTCTCCGTGCGCCCAGGTGATGATCAGCAGGCCGCCCTCGGGGAGGACCTTGCCTGCCAGCGCCTTGTCGAGCCGGGCCTCGCGCAGGGCGTCGGCCGGGACGAAGAAGTCGGTGGCTCCGGGGCGCTGGACGCGCAGGCCGCGGGCGGTGAGCGTCAGCTCGGTACGGCTGCGGGTGCCCAGGCCGTGCGCGACGATCCGGTCGAGCCACTGCCCGGCGGTGGTGGAGGCGTGGTAGCGCCCCTGGAGCGTGAGCAGCGGTTCGTCGGAGGCGAAGTCCTCGGGGGCCTCGGGCAGCTCCGGCAGGCCGGACTGGAGGCTGGCGCGCCACTTCCAGCCCTGGCGCATCAGCCAGTAGACGAGGGCGACGAAGACGAGCAGGCCGGCCACCCAGGCGATGCGGGCGGCCCAGTCCGTCACTTCCGCCGACTTCTGCTCGGCGGCCAGGTGGTGCAGGGGGGTCAGAGTGATCACGCGAGCTTCCCGTCGACGACCGTGGCACAGCCCCGCAGGAAGGTGTGGGTGACGCGGCCCGGCAGCTCACGGCCCTCGTAGGGGGTGTTGCGGCTGCGGGACGCGAAGCCCGCGGGGTCCACGGCTCCACGGTATGCCGGATCGACCAGCGTGAGGTTGGCGGGCTCACCCGCCGAGACGGGGCGGCCGTGTCCGGCGAGCCGGCCGATGGCGGCGGGGCGGAAGGACATGCGGTCGGCGACGCCGGCCCAGTCGATCAGCCCGGTGTCCACCATCGTCTGCTGGACGACCGAGAGCGCGGTCTCCAGGCCGACCATGCCCATGGCGGCCGCGGCCCACTCGCAGTCCTTGTCCTCGTGCGGGTGCGGGGCGTGGTCGGTGGCGACGCAGTCGATCGTGCCGTCGGCGAGGGCCTCGCGCAGGGCCAGGACGTCGGCCTCGGTGCGCAGCGGCGGGTTCACCTTGTAGACCGGGTTGTAGGTGCGGACCAGCTCGTCGGTGAGGAGGAGGTGGTGCGGGGTGACCTCGGCGGTGACGTTCCAGCCCTTGGACTTGGCCCAGCGGACGATCTCGACGGAGCCGGCGGTGGAGAGGTGGCAGATGTGGACGCGGGAGCCGACGTGGGCGGCGAGGAGGACGTCGCGGGCGATGATCGACTCCTCGGCGACGGCGGGCCAGCCGCCGAGCCCGAGTTCGGCGGAGACGACGCCCTCGTTCATCTGGGCGCCCTCGGTGAGGCGGGGCTCCTGGGCGTGCTGGGCGACGACGCCGTCGAAGGCCTTCACGTACTCCAGGGCGCGGCGCATGATGACCGCGTCGTCGACGCACTTGCCGTCGTCGGAGAAGACCTTCACCCCGGCGGCCGAGTCGTGCATGGCGCCCAGTTCGGCGAGCTGCTTGCCCTCCAGGCCGACGGTGACCGCGCCGACGGGCTGCACGTCGCAGTAGCCGGACTCCCTGCCGAGCCGCCAGACCTGCTCGACCACGCCGGCGGTGTCGGCGACGGGGAAGGTGTTGGCCATGGCGTGCACGGCGGTGAAGCCGCCGACGGCCGCCGCCCTGGTGCCGGTGAGGACGGTCTCGGAGTCCTCGCGGCCGGGCTCGCGCAGATGGGTGTGGAGGTCGACCAGGCCGGGCAGCAGGATCCGCCCCTCGGCCTCGATCACGGTGGCGTCGCCGGCGTCGAGGCCGGTGCCGACCTCGGCGGTGGTCTCGCCGTCGATCAGAACGTCCTGCGGCTCGCCGCCGAGGACCCGCGCACCGCGGATAAGGATCTTGCTCATGGTCACTTGTTCTCCTCGGTACGGGCGGGGGCGGCGGACAGCGCGGTGTCGGCGCCGCCGAGCAGCAGGTAGAGCACGGCCATGCGGATGGAGACGCCGTTGGCGACCTGCTCGACGACCGTGCAGCGGTCGGAGTCGGCGACCTCGGCGGTGATCTCCATGCCGCGGACCATCGGGCCGGGGTGCATGACGACGGCGTGCTCGGGCATCTTCGCCATCCGCTCGCCGTCCAGGCCGTAGCGGCGGGAGTACTCGCGCTCGGTCGGGAAGTAGGCCGCGTTCATCCTCTCGCGCTGCACACGCAGCATCATCACCGCGTCGGACGTCGCCAGCACGTCGTCGAGGCTGTAGCTGACGTCGCAGGGCCACTGCTCCACGCCCACGGGCACGAGGGTGGGCGGGGCCACCAGGGTGACGTGCGCGCCGAGGGTGGTGAGCAGGTGGACGTTGGAGCGGGCGACGCGGCTGTGCAGGATGTCGCCGACGATCGTGATGCGGCGGCCTTCGAGGTCCCGGCCGAGCCCGGCCTCGGGGCCGACGAGGCGGCGGCGCACCGTGAAGGCGTCCAGGAGGGCCTGGGTGGGGTGCTCGTGGGTGCCGTCCCCGGCGTTGACCACGGCGCCGTCGATCCAGCCGGAGGTGGCGAGCCGGTAGGGCGCGCCGGAGGCGCCGTGCCGGATGACGACGGCGTCGGCGCCCATCGCCTCCAGGGTGAGCGCGGTGTCCTTCAGGGACTCGCCCTTGGAGACGGAGGACCCCTTGGCGGAGAAGTTGATGACGTCGGCGGAGAGCCGTTTGGCGGCCGCCTCGAAGGAGATGCGGGTGCGGGTCGAGTCCTCGAAGAAGAGGTTGACGACGGTACGGCCGCGGAGGGTGGGGAGCTTCTTGATCGGCCGGTCCGCGACCCGGGCCATCTCCTCGGCGGTGTCGAGGATCAGGACGGCGTCGTCGCGGGTGAGGTCGGCGGCCGAGATGAGGTGACGCTTCATCTGGGGTTCTCCGGGTGGCTGGAGGGAGTTTCAGGCATGCGGGCGCGCGGGAGCCGCCGTACGGCCCTCACGGGCGTACGGGAGGGTTCGGGCTACCGCGGGTCCGCGGGGGCGGCCTGCTTGACGCCGAGCAGGACGGCGTCACGGCCGTCCTCCTCGGCGAGCTGCACCTTGACCGTCTCCCGCAGCGACGTGGGGAGGTTCTTGCCGACGTAGTCGGCGCGGATCGGGAGTTCCCGGTGGCCGCGGTCGACGAGGACCGCGAGCTGCACCGCGCGGGGGCGGCCGATGTCGCCGAGGGCGTCGAGGGCGGCGCGGATCGTGCGGCCGGAGAAGAGCACGTCGTCGACGAGGACGACCAGGCTGCCCTCGATCCCCTCGCCGGGGATCTCGGTGCGGGCCAGGGCGCGCGCCGGGCGGAGCCGGAGATCGTCGCGGTACATGGTGATGTCGAGCGATCCGACCGGGGTCTTCCGGCCGGTGATCTGTTCGAGCTTGTCGGCCAGCCGGCGGGCGAGGAAGACGCCCCGCGTCGGGATGCCGAGGAGCACCACGTCGTCGGCGCCCTTGGCGCGTTCGACGATCTCGTGGGCGATACGGGTCAGAACACGGGCGATGTCGGGGGCCTCGAGAACGGGGCGCGCCGCGTTGCCGGTGTCGTCGTGCTGTGCGTCCATGGGTAACGGACCTCCTTCTCCGCCTCACGGGACGGATCGTTAAAGGACGTCGAAATTGCGTCATCCACGCTACCAGGGCTTGCGTTCGGCCCTGGCACCGCCCCCGGGAGGCAGCCGGTCCGGACCATTCGGCTTGACGCATCCAAGTCACGCTGCGTAACCTCACAGTGAGTTACCAGCCACGCGGCGGAGCCGCACACTGTTCCAGCGTCCGGGGAGCCATATGTCCAGCGAATACGCAAAACAGCTCGGGGCCAAACTCCGTGCCATCCGCACCCAGCAGGGCCTCTCCCTCCACGGCGTGGAGGAGAAGTCCCAGGGCCGCTGGAAGGCCGTGGTGGTCGGTTCGTACGAGCGCGGCGACCGCGCCGTGACCGTGCAGCGCCTCGCCGAGCTGGCGGATTTCTACGGGGTTCCGGTCCAGGAGCTGCTGCCCGGCACGACGCCGGGCGGAGCCGCCGAGCCGCCGCCGAAGCTCGTCCTCGACCTGGAGCGCCTCGCCCACGTCCCGCCGGAGAAGGCCGGTCCGCTGCAGCGCTACGCGGCGACCATCCAGAGCCAGCGCGGTGACTACAACGGCAAGGTGCTCTCGATCCGCCAGGACGACCTGCGCACCCTCGCCGTGATCTACGACCAGTCGCCGTCCGTGCTGACGGAGCAGCTCATCAGCTGGGGCGTGCTGGACGCCGACGCGCGCCGCGCGGTCTCCCACGACGAGAGCTGAGCCAGCGGGGCGGAAGCCTCCGCGCAGAAACGTGCCGCCGTGCGGGCGGGGCCTTCGGGCCCCGCCCGCACGGCGTTCTCGTGCCCGCACGGCCGCCGGAAGCCCCGAAGGACCCGCGATCGGGAGACCGCGGGTCCTTCGGGGCGTTCGTGCGACCGGACCGTCGCCGCCGGGGCTACTGAGCCCGGCGGAGGTTCGGCTTGAGGTCCTTGAAACGGGCCAGCAGGCCGTTCACGAAGGACGGGGAGTCATCGGTGGAGAACTCCTTGGCGAGCTGGACGGCCTCGTCGATCACCACGGCGTCCGGGGTCTCGTCCAGCCAGATCAGTTCGTACGCACCGAGCCGGAGGATGTTCCGGTCGACGACCGGCATGCGGTCGATCTCCCAGTCCACGGCGTAGGTGACGATGAGGTCGTCGATCCGGTCCGCGTACTGCGCGTACCCCTCGACGAGCTCCATCGTGAACTCCCCGACCGGCGGCTGACGGTCGTCGGTCCGCGAGAGCCGTACCCAGTCCGCGAGGACGCTCTGCACGGACTCGCCGCGCTGGTCGGCCTCGAAGAGGATCTGGAAGGCGCGCTTGCGGGCCTTGTTCCGGGCGGCCACGGTTAGCTGTTCACCCGGCCGAGGTAGTCGCCCGAGCGGGTGTCGACCTTGATCTTCTCGCCGGTGGAGATGAAGAGCGGCACGCCGATCTCGTAACCGGTCTCCAGGGTGGCGGGCTTGGTGCCGCCGGTGGAGCGGTCGCCCTGGACGCCCGGGTCGGTGTGCTGGATCGTCAGCTCGACGGCGGCGGGCAGCTCGACGTAGAGCACCTCGCCCTCGTGCTGCGCGACCGAGGCGGTGAAGCCCTCGATGAGGAAGTTGGCGGCGTCACCGACGGCCTTGCGCTCGACCATGAGCTGGTCGTAGGTGTCCATGTCCATGAAGACGAAGTACTCGCCGTCCATGTACGAGAACTGCATGTCGCGCCGGTCGATGGTGGCCGTCTCGACCTTGACGCCGGCGTTGAACGTCTTGTCGACGACCTTCCCGGAGAGCACGTTCTTGAGCTTGGTGCGCACGAAGGCAGGGCCCTTGCCGGGCTTGACGTGCTGGAACTCGACGACGGACCAGAGCTGGCCTCCGTCGAGCTTGAGCACCATGCCGTTCTTGAGGTCGTTCGTGGAAGCCACGGTTGCGGAATCTCCTGGACTGAAGCTGGTGGAACGACCGAGGATCCGCGCTAGAGCGCGAGCAGCTCCTTGGTCGTCATGGTGAGTAGCTCGGGTCCGCCGTCCGCCTCGGGGCGCACGACGAGCGTGTCATCGATCCGGACACCGCCCCGGCCCGGGAGGTGGACCCCCGGTTCGACGGTGACCGGCACACAAGCGTCCAGTTTACCCATGGCTGTCGGTGCCAGTTGCGGGTCCTCCTCGATTTCGAGCCCCACCCCGTGGCCGGTCCTCGGCTGGAGGCCCTCTCCGTACCCCGCCGTCTCCAGCGTCTGGCGGGCCGCGCGGTCCACCTCGCGGTAGGCGGCGCCCGGCGCGAGCGCCTCCCTGCCCGCCCGCTGAGCGGCGAAAACGAGGTCGTACAGCTCGATCTGCCACTCGGCGGGGGCGGTGCCGATGACGAAGGTACGGCCGATCTCGCAGCGGTAGCCCCGGTAGCTCGCGCCGAGCCGCACGGAGAGGAAATCGCCCTCCTCGACCCTGCGGTCCGAGGGCCGGTGGCGCCCCTGGCCCGAGTTGGGGCCGGTGCCCACGGAGGTCGCGAAGGCGGGGCCGTCCGCGCCGTGGTCGACCAGACGGCGCTCCAGTTCGAGGGCGAGGTGCCGCTCGGTGCGGCCGACGAGGATCGATTCGAGGAGTTCGCCGAGGGCCTGGTCGGTGATCTCGGCGGCGATCCGGAGGCAGCCGATCTCCTCCTCGTCCTTGACGATCCGCAGCTGCTCCACGGTGCCGCCCATGTCGGCGAGGGCCAGGCGCGGGGCCGCCTGTGCCATGGCCCGGTGCCGGGCCACGGTCAGATCGTGCTCCTCGACGGCCAGCGACTCCGCTCCGGAGGCCGCGGCGAGCCCCGCGGCGGCGACCACCGGGTCCCCGTCCGGGCCGGGCAGCAGATCGACCCTGAGCGCCTCGTCGGGCCGCCCGTGGGCGGCCTCGCCGACCGGGGCGCGGGGGCAGAGCAGGACGTCCTCGCCGGGGCCGAGCAGCAGCACGGCGCCGGGGGGCGCTCCGCCCGCCAGGTAGCGGACGTTGGCGGGGCGGGAGACCAGGGCGGCCGCCGCGCCGGCGGCGGCGCACCGGTCCCGGAGCAGCCCGCGTCGGACGGCGTGCACCTCAGACATGGTCCGAGCGTACGAGCGGGGGCGGCGGCCCGCCCGGCGGGCGCATCCGACCGGGGCATCGCCCGCGGCGGCCCGGAAGGACGACGGAGAGGGGGCGGGGAAGGGCGTCGGGCGGCCGGTGGGCGGGACGGGCGCGCCCCGAGGACCCGGCGGGCCGCACGGGGGCTCCGGACGGCTACCAGGCGGGCGGGCTCGCGATGGACCGGGCCAGCACGTCGTCCAGGACGCGGGCGGTGGTCTCGACGTCGTACGTGGAGTTGTCGATGATCGGGAGCCCGGAGCCGTACCAGCCGGCCATCCGGCCGTGGATGCGGGCGACCTCCTCGTCGGAGAGCCGGCGGTTGCCGCTGCGCTCCGCGTTGCGCTCCAGGACGACCTCCAGGCCGGGCAGCAGGACCACGGGCAGCAGGCCGGGGCCCACGTGGCGCTTCCAGCCGCCGAGGCCGACGACCGGGCGGTCGGGGAAGACGGCGTCGTCGAGGATGCAGGAGATGCCGTTGGCGAGGAAGTTGCGGGCGGCGAAGCCGCAGGTGCGGCGGGCCAGCCGGTACTGGGCCTCGGAGTGGTCGTTCCAGCCGGCCTGCGGGTCGGCGAAGCCGGAGCGGACCCATTCGCGTACGTCGTCGAGCGAGACGTGGGCCGTGGGCACCCGGCGGCGGGCCGCCCAGAGCTTGGCGACGGTGGTCTTGCCGGCTCCGGCCGGGCCGATGAGCAGGACGGCGAGCGTCGCGCCGCCGGTGCCGGCCTCGGCGGGCGGTGCGGGCAGCGGGACGGGGCCGCCGGGCGGGAGCTGGACGTGCCCGGTGCGGCCGGTCGCCTCGCCGGCGGGGGGTGTGGGGCCGGTGCCGCTCCAGCCCGGTGCGGGGACCTGTCCGGGCGCCGGGGGCTGCGGGGCCTGGCCCGGCGGCGGCGCCTGGCCGTGTGCCGGGGGCTGCGGGGCCGGGGGCGGCGGGGGTATCGGGGGCGGCCCGGGGTGGCCGGGGTGCTGGGCCTGGTACGGCCGTCCGACGTGCCCGATGCCGGGTCCGTGGGGCGGCGGCAGCGGGGCCCCCACTGCGTGCTGCATCCGGTGCCACTCCGTCTCGTAACCGCGACTGACGCTGATGGGAGGGCTACCGTACCCTCCCGGGCCTCCCCGGAGTGAACGGGCCGGGAGGCCGCGACGTGCCCGCCGGCCCGGGGAAAAGGCCGGCGGGCGCCGTCCGGGTGCCGGTCCGTCAGCCCGTCGGTTCGTCGGCCAGGGCCCGCAGGGCGAGCCGGTAGGAGCCGATGCCGAATCCGGCGACCGTCCCCGTGGCCACCGCGGCGACCACGGAGGTGTGCCGGAACTCCTCGCGGGTGTACGGGTTGGAGATGTGCACCTCGATCAGCGGGGCGGTGCGCTGGGCGGCCGCGTCCCGCATGCCGTACGAGTAGTGCGTGAAGGCGCCCGGGTTGAGGACGACCGGAATCGATCCGTCCGCGGCTTCGTGGAGCCAGCGGATCAGCTCGCCCTCGTCGTTGGTCTCCCGCACCTCGACGGCGAAGCCCAGTTCTTCACCGAGGTCCGTGCACGCCTCGACGAGTCCGGCGTAGGACGTGGCCCCGTACACGTCGGGTTCGCGCGAACCGAGACGGCCGAGGTTGGGGCCGTTCAGCACGAGGACCCGGCGGGTCACGCGGAGACCTCCCCGTAGGCGGCGAGCAGCACGGCCGGGTCGGGGCCCTCCAGGACGGTGGGCTTGCCGACGCCGTCCAGGACGATGAAGCGCAGCAGGTCGCCGCGCGACTTCTTGTCGATCTTCATGTTCTCCAGCAGCCTGGGCCACTGGTCGCCGCGGTAGGTCAGCGGCAGGCCCACCGACTCCAGGACGGTGCGGTGCCGGTCGGCGGTGGCGTCGTCGAGGCGTCCGGCGAGCCGGCCGAGCTCGGCGGCGAAGACCATCCCGATGGAGACGGCCGCGCCGTGGCGCCACTTGTAGCGCTCGTTCTTCTCGATGGCGTGGCCCAGGGTGTGGCCGTAGTTGAGGATCTCGCGCAGGCCGGCCTCCTTGAGGTCGCTGGAGACGACCTCGGCCTTGACCCGGATGGACCGCTCGATCAGCTCGGCGGTGTGCGGCCCCGCGAGGGTACGGGCCCCCTCGGGGTCGGCCTCGATCAGGTCGAGGATGACCGGGTCGGCGATGAAGCCGGACTTGATGACCTCGGCCAGTCCGGAGACGTAGTCGTGGACGGGCAGCGACTCCAGCGCGGCGAGGTCGCAGAGCACCCCGGCGGGCGGGTGGAAGGCGCCGACCAGGTTCTTGCCCTCGGCGGTGTTGATGCCGGTCTTGCCGCCGATGGCCGCGTCCACCATCCCGAGCACGGTGGTCGGGACGGCGATCCAGCGGACCCCGCGCAGCCAGGTGGCCGCGACGAATCCGGCGATGTCGGTGGTGGCGCCGCCGCCGATGCCGACGACGACGTCGGTACGGGTGAAGCCGGTCTGGCCGAGCGCCTTCCAGCAGTAGGCGGCGACCTCGGCGGTCTTGGCCTCCTCCGCGTTGGGGAGCTGGATGGCGATGGCCTCGTACCCCTGGTCGGCGAGGTCCTGGCGGACCGCCTCACCGGTCTCGGCGAGGGCCTCGGGGTGCAGTACGGCGACGCGCCGGGCGCGGTCGCCGATGAGCTGGGGCAGCTCGCCGAGGAGTCGGTGGCCGACCAGGACCTCGTACGGGTCGCTGCCCGCCGAGCCTGCTACCTGGATGCGGGTGGGTCCCTGCTGTGTCATGCCGGTGCTCTCCACGCCGGGGGCGGCAGCGCCCTCCGGCAGTTCCAGTGCGTCGATGATCGCCTGGGCGACCTCTTCGGGGGTGTGCTCGTCGGTGGCGACGACGGTACGGGCGACCTCTTCGTACAGGTGGCGGCGGGCGTCCATCAGCTCGCGCCACTGGCGGCGCGGGTTGACCGCGAGCAGCGGGCGGGCGGTGTTGAGCCCGACGCGGCGCACGGCCTCGTCCACGTCCATGGAGAGGTAGACGACCGGACGGCCGGCCAGCAGCTCCCTGGTCGTCCCGTCCAGGACGGCTCCGCCGCCGAGGGAGAGGACGCCGGGGTGTCCGGCGACGGCCGCGGCGACGGCCCGGCGCTCCAGGGCGCGGAAGTGCTCCTCGCCCTCGTCGTAGAAGATCTCCGCGATCGGCTTGCCGGCCTCGGCGACGATGTCCGCGTCGGTGTCCCGGTACGTGGTGCCGAGCCGGGCGGCGAGCAGTTCGCCGACGGTGGACTTGCCGACGCCCATCGGGCCGACGAGGACGACCAGGGGGCCGCTCATCGGATCTGGAGGTGGTCGAGGTACGCCTGCACGTTCCGACGAGTTTCGGCCACGCTGTCGCCGCCGAACTTCTCCGCGACCGCGTCGGCGAGCACCAGGGCCACCATCGCCTCCGCGACGATGCCGGCGGCCGGGACGGCGCAGACGTCGGAGCGCTGGTGGTGGGCCTTGGTGGCCTCGCCGGTGGTGACGTCGATCGTGGCGAGCGCGCGCGGCACGGTGGCGATGGGCTTCATCGCGGCGCGCACGCGCAGCAGCTCACCGGTGGTCAGGCCGCCCTCGGTGCCCCCGGAGCGGCCCGAGGTGCGCTTGATGCCGTCCTCGGTGGCGACGATCTCGTCGTGCGCCTTCGAGCCGGGGACCCGGGCCAGTTCGAAGCCGTCGCCGACCTCGACGCCCTTGATGGCCTGGATGCCCATGAGGGCGGCGGCGAGCCGGGCGTCGAGGCGCCGGTCCCAGTGCACGTGCGAGCCGAGGCCCACGGGCACGCCGTACGCCAGGACCTCGACGACGCCGCCGAGGGTGTCGCCGTCCTTGTGGGCCTGATCAATTTCGGCCACCATCGCCTTGGACGCGTCGGCGTCCAGGCAGCGGACCGGGTCCGCGTCCAGCTTCTCCACGTCGCCGGGGACCGGGACGACGCCGTACGGCGCCTTGGCCGCGGCCAGCTCGACGACGTGGCTGACGATCTCGATGCCCGCGGTCTCCTTGAGGTAGGAGCGGGCGACGGCTCCGAGGGCGACGCGCGCGGCGGTCTCCCGGGCGCTGGCGCGCTCCAGGACCGGGCGGGCCTCGTCGAAGCCGTACTTCTGCATCCCCGCGAGGTCGGCGTGGCCGGGGCGGGGGCGGGTCAGCGGAGCGTTGCGGGCGAGCTGGGACAGTTCGTCGGGGTCGACCGGGTCGGCCGACATGACCTGCTCCCACTTGGGCCACTCGGTGTTGCCGACCATGACGGCGACCGGGGAGCCCATGGTGAGACCGTGGCGCACACCGCCGAGGAAGGTGACCTCGTCCTGCTCGAACTTCATCCGCGCGCCGCGGCCGTAGCCGAGCCGCCGCCGGGCCAGCGCCTCCGCCACCATCTCCGTGGTGACCGGGACGCCGGCGGGAAGGCCCTCCAGCGTCGCCACCAGTGCGGGGCCGTGCGACTCCCCCGCGGTCAGCCAGCGCAACCTGCTCAACGGTGCTCCTCTTGCTCGCGCCCTGCATCCAACGGCGCCACCGGGTGCGCGGCCCTGGCCCGCCGCCCCCGATCCTCCCACGATCCGGGGGGCGGTCCGGCCGCCGGTCCAGCAGACGGACGGGCGGTCCGGTGGGCGGACCCGTCAGCGGGCCGCGAGCGCCGCTTCCCCGGCGTGCCGCACGGCGGACAGCGGCGCCGGGGTCCGGCCCGTCATCTGCTCGACCTGGAGCAGGGCCTGGTGCACGAGGAGGTCGAGTCCGCCGACCACGGCTCCGCCGCGCGCGGACCAGGCGGCCGCGAGCTCGGTGGGCCAGGGCTCGTACAGCACGTCGAAGAGGATCCCCGGGGCCTCGGGGACCGAGCCGGTGAAGGCGTCGGTGGCGCCGGCCGGGGTGGTGGCGATGACCAGCGGCGCGCCGAGCGCCTCGGCGCCGTCCGCCCAGTCGGCGGTCACGACGTCGACCCCGAGCCGCTCGCCCCAGCCCCGCATCTCGGCGGCGCGCTCGGGGCTGCGTACGTACGCCGTGACCGGACCCGCGCAGACCGCGGCGAGCGCGGCCAGGGCGGAGGACGCGGTGGCTCCGGCGCCGAGGACGGCGGCGGACTCCACCTTGTCGACGCCGCGCTCCCGCAGCGCGGCGATCATGCCGGGGATGTCGGTGTTGTCGCCGACCCGGCCCCCGTCCTCGGTGAACACGACCGTGTTGACGGCCTCCACGGAGGCGGCCGTCGCGCTGATCTCGTCGAGCAGCGGGATGACCGCCCGCTTGAGCGGCATGGTCAGGGACAGCCCCGCCCAGGAGGCGTCCAGCCCGTCGACGAACCCGGGCAGCGCCGCCTCGTCGACCTCGAACCGGTCGTAGGACCAGTACTCCAGGCCGAGTTCGGCGTAGGCGGCGCGGTGCAGGACCGGGGAGAGGGAGTGGGCGATGGGCGAGCCGAGGACGGCGGCCCGGCGGGCCTCAACCGAGGGCATCGAACTTTTCCTTGAGCTTGAGGTGCTCGTCGTAGGTCTTGGCGAACTCGGTCTTGTGCTGACCGTCCGTCGCGACGAAGTACAGCCAGCCCTCGGTGGTGGGGTTGAGGGCGGCGCCCAGCGCGTCGGCGCCGGGGTTGCTGATGGGCCCCGGTGTGAGGCCCTTCTGCGTGTAGGTGTTGTACGGGTCCTTGTTGCTGAGGATCTCGGACTCGCCGATCTTGATGTTGCTCTGCTTCTTGAGATAGTTGAACGCGGAGTCGAACTGGAGGAGCTGGTTGGTCTCCGTGTTGGTGGGCTTGAGGCGGTTGTAGACCACCTCGGCCATCTTCCGGAAGTCGTCGTGGGTCTTGCCCTCCACCTGGACCAGGCTCGCCACCGTGATGACCTGCCACGGCCCGTCGAGATCGTGCTTCTTGGCGACGGCTTCCAGGTCGAGCTTGTCGTACTCCTTGTTCGCCCGGGTGACCATGCGCTTCAGCGCGTCCTCGGGCTTGGACCCCTTGGCGACCGGATAAGCCGCCGGGTAGAGGAAGCCCTCCAGCGGGTCCTTGATGTCCGGGTTGTCGTCGGCCCAGTCGGGCAGGCCCAGGGACTCCGCCTTGGTCTTGGCGATCTTCGCCGTGGTGCCCTTCTCCAGCTTCAGCCGCGCGTCGATCTGCTCGTAGATCTTCGCGTTACGGGTCCCCTCGGGGATCACGAACGCGTTCTGGCTCTTCGGGTCGAGCATGAGCGTGATCGCGCTGGCCGCCGACATCTCCTTCTTCAGGAGGTAGACCCCGGCCTGGAGCGACTTGCCCTTCGGGTTGTCGTTCTGTGCCGCGACGAACGCGTCCGAGGACTTGATGACGCCCTTCTTGCGCAGGATGTTGGCGATGTCGTACCCGAAAGCTCCTTCGGGGATCTCGACTTCGACCTGTTCGCCGGTGCCCGATCCCGCGTAGTCGGCCGGGGCGCCGAACTGCTTCTGCCAGAAGCTGTAGCCCACGTACGCCACGCCGCCGAGGCCGCCCACCAGGACGACGGAGACGACCAGGCAGGCGCAGCCGCTGCGGTTCTTCTTCTTGCCCTTGCCGCCCCGGCGCTCGTTGCCGCCGCGGTCGCGGCGCGAGGAGCGCGATCCGTCGTCGTCGGGGTCATCGTCGTCGTCGCGCGGCTCCCGGCCGGCCGGTTCGTCGGCGCCGGTGAAGAAGGGGTGCGTCTCCTCCTGCGGCTGGTCCGGGTCCCAGTCGGTGGACGGCTGCTGTTCCGGCTCCGGCCGCTGCTCGGGCTCGGCCGCGCGGCGGCCCGGGGGCTGCGGCGGGGGGTACGCCTCGGGCGTGCCGTAGTAGTCGTGCGCCGCCTCGTGGCCGCCGGGCTGCTGGGCGTACGGGTCGTGGGGCTCGGCCCCGTACGCCACACCCACCTGCGGTCCGGGGTCCCAGCCGCCGTCGTACTGCGGCTGGGGCCCCGGCTGCTGGGCATACGGGTCGTGCTGGGGCGTTCCGTACTGCTGTTGCTGCGGCTGCTGCCCGTACTGCTGGTTCTGGTGCTGCACGCCGTACGACTGCTGGTCGTAGGACTGCTGCGCGTACTGCTGCTGGTGCTCCTGGGGCGCGTACTGCGGGTGCTGGTACTGCTGGTCCTGGTACTGCTGGGCGTACGGGTCCTGCGGATAGGGCTGCTGCTGGTCGCCGTACTGGCCCTGGCCGTGGGCGGCCTGCCGGCCTTCCCATCCCTGGTCCCCGTACAAGGGGTCCTCGGGATGCCACGGTTCGGAGCCGGAGCCCCGGCCATACTCAGTCATCGATCCCCTAGAGCCGCGAGACGATGTTCCGTCTCTTCGCTTGGCTGAGCGGTGATTTGTTCGAACACCGCCGCATCGCGCGGAACGTTACCGTATCGCGATCAGACAACCACTTCGACGCTCTCGCCGGGGGGGGTGCCTGACGCCCGTTCGGACTCCAGAGCGTTCTGGAGGATCACCACAGCGGCAGCCTGGTCGATGACAGACCGGCCCTTCTTGGACTTCACGCCCGAGGCGCGCATGCCCTGGGCGGCCGTCACTGTGGTCATCCTCTCGTCCACCAACCGCACCGGAACGGGTGCGATCGCGCGGGCGAACTCCTGGGCGAAGGCCCGGACCTTGGCGGCCGCCGGGCCCTCGCCGCCGCCGAGGGAGCGCGGCAGGCCGAGGACGACCTCGATCGGCTCGTACTCCTCGACGAGTGCGCGCAGCCGCCGGTGGGCGGCCGGGACGTCACGTCCCGGCACGGTCTCCACCGGCGTGGCCAGGATCCCGTCGGGGTCGCACGAGGCGACCCCGATCCGGGCGTCCCCGACGTCGACGGCGAGCCGTCGGCCCCGGCGCATCGGCGTCATGTCGCTCGTCACGCCGTCTCGGTGACGAGGCGCTCGACCGCGGCGACGGCGTCCCCGATGGCGGCCGGGTTCGTGCCGCCGCCCTGGGCGACGTCCGGCTTGCCGCCGCCACCGCCGCCGAGGGTCTTGGCGGCCGTACGCACGAGGTCACCGGCCTTGAGGCCGCGCTCGCGGGCGGCCTGGTTGGTGGCGATGACGGTGAGCGGGCGTCCGTTGGCCGTGGTGAACAGGGCCACGACGGCCGGGCGGCCGCCCTGGATGCGGCCCCGCACGTCCAGGACCAGCTTGCGCAGGTCGTCGGCGGAGGTGCCGTCGGGGACCTGGCCGGTGACCAGGGCGACGCCGCGGACGTCCTTGGCCGAGTCGACGAGTCCGGCGGCGGCCGCGAGGACCTTCTCCGCGCGGAACTTCTCGATCTCCTTCTCGGCGTCCTTGAGCTTGCCGAGCATGCCCGCGATCTTCTCGGGCAGCTCCTCGGGACGGCCCTTGACCAGCTCCTGGAGCTGGGCGACGACCGTGTGCTCCTTGGCGAGGAAGTTGTAGGCGTCCACGCCGACCAGGGCCTCGATGCGGCGCACGCCGGAGCCGATGGAGGACTCTCCGAGCAGCTTCACCAGGCCCAGCTGGGCGGTGTTGTGGACGTGCGTGCCGCCGCACAGCTCCTTGGAGAAGTCGCCGATGGTCACGACGCGGACCCGCTCGCCGTACTTCTCGCCGAACTCGGCGATGGCGCCCTGCTTCTTGGCCTCGTCGATCGACATGACCTCGGCCTGGACGTCGAGCTCCCGCGAGAGGACCTCGTTGATCCGCTGCTCCACGTCGGTGAGGACCGTGCCGGGGACGGCGGCGGGCGAGCCGAAGTCGAAGCGGAAGCGGCCCGGCGAGTTCTCCGACCCGGCCTGGGCGGCCGTCGGGCCGAGCGCGTCGCGCAGCGCCTGGTGCGTGAGGTGCGTGGCGCTGTGGGCGCGGGCGATGGCGCGGCGGCGGGTGGCGTCGATCGAGGCGAAGACGGGGGCCCCGACCGTCACCTCGCCGACCTGGACGACGCCCTTGTGGACGTGGACGCCCGGGACCGGCTTCTGCACGTCGCGGACCTCGATGACGGCCCCGGTGTCGAGCCGGATGCGGCCGGTGTCGGCGAGCTGGCCGCCGCCCTCGGCGTAGAAGGGGGTGCGGTCGAGGACGACCTCGACCTCGTCGCCCTCGGTGGCGGCGGGCGAGGGCACGCCGTCGACCAGCAGGCCGACGATGGTGGACTCGCCGGCCACGCTGGTGTAGCCGGTGAACTCGGTGGCGCCGGAGGTGTCCGCGACCTCGCGGTAGGCGGAGAGGTCGGCGTGGCCGGTCTTCTTGGCGCGGGCGTCGGCCTTGGCCTTGTCGCGCTGCTCCTGCATGAGGCGGCGGAAGCCGTCCTCGTCCACGGAGAGCCCCTGCTCGGCGGCCATCTCCAGGGTCAGGTCGATCGGGAAGCCCCAGGTGTCGTGGAGCAGGAACGCCTTGTCCCCGGCGAGGACCTTGCCGCCGGCGGCCTTGGTCTCGGTGACCGCGGTCTCCAGGATGTTGGTGCCGCCCTTGAGGGCCTTGAGGAAGGCGGCCTCCTCGGCGAGGGCGACCACCTCGATGCGCTTGCGCTCGGTGATCAGCTCCGGGTACTGCTGCCCCATCGTGTCGATCACGACGTCGATGAGGTCCTTGACGACCGTCCCGGTGGCGCCCAGGAGGCGCATGTTGCGGATGGCGCGGCGCATGATGCGGCGCAGCACGTAGCCGCGGCCCTCGTTGCCGGGGGTGACGCCGTCACCGATGAGCATCACGGACGTGCGCATGTGGTCGGCGACGACGCGGAGGGAGACGTCCGTGCCGTTCTCGGCGCCGTAGCGGATGCCGGTCAGCTCGGTGGCCTTGTCCATGACGACGCGCAGGGTGTCGGTCTCGTACATGTTCTGCACGCCCTGCAGGATCATCGCGAGGCGTTCGAGGCCGAGACCGGTGTCGATGTTCTTCGACGGCAGCTCCCCGAGGATCGGGTAGTCCTCCTTGCCCTCGCCGGGGCCGCGCTCGTACTGCATGAAGACCAGGTTCCAGAGCTCGACGTAGCGCTCGTCGTTGACGGCCGGGCCGCCCTCGACGCCGAACTCGGGGCCGCGGTCGTAGTTGATCTCCGAGCACGGACCGCACGGGCCGGGCACGCCCATGGACCAGAAGTTCGGCCCCATCCCCAGGCGCTGGATGCGCTCGGCGGGGACGCCGATCTTGTCGCGCCAGATGGCCTCGGCCTCGTCGTCGTCGAGGTAGACCGTGATCCAGAGCTTCTCCGGGTCGAGGCCGTAGCCGCCCTCCTCGACGGACTTCGTCAGGACCTCCCAGGCGAGGGTGATGGCCCCCTCCTTGAAGTAGTCCCCGAAGGAGAAGTTGCCGCACATCTGGAAGAAGGTGCCGTGCCGGGTGGTCTTGCCGACCTCTTCGATGTCCGGTGTGCGCACGCACTTCTGCACGCTGGTGACGCGCGGGGAGGGCGGCTTGGCCTCACCGAGGAAGTACGGCTTGAAGGGGACCATGCCCGCGGGGACCAGCAGCAGAGTCGGGTCGTCCGCGATGAGCGACGCCGAGGGAACGGCGGTGTGACCGTGCTCCTCGAAGTAGCTCAGCCAGCGGCGGCGAATTTCGGCCGACTCCATCAGTGGTCCTCATTCCGGTTGTTCGAGTTGGAGGGAAGGGTGCGGTAGGCGGGGCGCGCGGGCGGTCCGCCCGCCTCGACGGCCCGGTGCCGCTGGACGGGGAGGTCTTGGTCGACCGGGGCCTCCAGGCCGAGCGCGTCGCCCAGTTCGGCTTCGCGGCGGGCCATGCCCTCCCGGACGTCGAGGGCGAAGTCCTTGAGGCGGTGGCCCGTCTCGATCGCCTTGTCCGCGGCCTGCGCCGCGAGGCTCTCGGGGGTGAGCTGCTTGAGCTTGCGGTTGACCTTGGCGGTGGCCCACACACCGGCGGCCGCGCCGGCGGTGAACCAGAACGTGCGGCGGAACATCGCTCGATCAGTCCTTCTGTCCGCGGGCGTTTCGGCGTTCGCGCCTGCGTTCGCGCGCCGAGGGTACGGTCCGGCCGACGATCACCGTACGGCGGGCGGAGCCGCGCCCCCGCGCCGGTTCCGGTTCGGGGGCGCCGCGGCGGCCGAGCGCCTGACGTACGCCGTAGCCGAAGGCCGCGACCTTGACGAGGGGGCCGCCGAACGTGGAGGCGACGGTGGTGGAGAGCGCGGACGCGTTGGAGGTGACCTCCTGGACGTCGCTCGCGATGGCGTCGACCTTGTCCAGCTGGGTCTGCGCGGAGCGCACCGTCGCCGAGGCGTCGGCGAGCAGCGGAACGGCCTGGTCGGTCACGTCCGCCACGAGCTTGGTGGTCGCCCTGAGCGTCTGGGCGAGCCTCACCAGCACGACGGCGAGGAACGAGACCAGGATCGCCCAGAAGACGGCCACGATGATCCCGGCCACCTCTCCACCGGACACTGTGCACCGCCCTCTGCTTGTCGATCGGCCCCAGCGGGGGCTTGTCGCCGTCGAGCCTATCGCGCCGTGCGTCCCCTCCCCTACCGCATTCCCCGCGGGTGGGCGGGGAGTTGTCCGAGGAGATTGTACGGAGAGCTTTCAAGCCAGTACGCTCCGTGTCTCATGCGACGCCTGCAGGACCCCTCTTCGAATCCCGGCGATCCGGACGCCCGCCCCGCACCGGCTCCCGGCGGCCTCCCCGCCGAGCTGAACCCCTTCGTGGGCCGTGAGGACGAACTCGCCGGAATCGGTGCGCTGCTGGACCGGGAGGCCCGGCTCGTCACCGTCGTCGGGGTGGCGGGCGTGGGCAAGACCCGGTGCGTCATCCGGGCCGCCGCGCTCCGGGAGAAACGGTACTGCGACGGGGTCCTGATGGCCGAGCTGTCCGCCGTACGCGATCCCGGCCTGCTGGAGCACGCCCTGATCGACGCCCTGGAGTTGGCCGACCACACCAGCCGGACGCCGCGCGCGGTCCTCGTCGAGCACCTCCGCGAGCGCCGGACGCTGCTGGTGATCGACGGCTTCGAGCACCTCGTGGAGGCGTGCGCGGGCCTGGTGGCCGAGCTGCTGCGCCGGGCCCCCGGGCTCCAGGTGCTCGCGGCCGGGCGCTGCCCGCTGCGGGTGGCCGGGGAGCGGATGTTCCCGCTGGCCCCGATGCGGGACGGAGACGCGGTGGAGCTGTTCACGGAGCGGGCTCGGGGGGTGCGGCCGGGCTGGGAGCCGACGGAGGCCGAGCGGGGGACCGTGCGGGAGCTCTGCCACCGCCTCGACGGGATTCCGCTGGCGCTGGAGCTCGCTGCCGGACGGCTGCGGGCCCTGTCGGTGGAGCAGGTGCTGCTGCGGCTGGACGACCGCTTCCGGCTGCTGACCGGTGGCCACCGGGGCGCGCCGGGCCGCCACCGGACGCTGCGTACGGCGATCGGCTGGAGCCATGAGCTGTGCACGCCCGAGCAGCGGCTGCTGTGGGCGCGGCTCTCGGTCTTCGCCGGGTCGTTCGATCTGGAGGCGGCCGAGTACATCTGCGGCGGGCCGGATCTGCCGGCGGACTCGGTGCTGGACGTCTTGGACGAGCTGCTGGCCCAGTCGGTGGTGGAGCGCGAGGAGGGCCCGGCCGGGGCGCGCTACCGGATGCTGGACACGGTGAGCGAGTACGGGGCGCGGTGGCTCACGGCGGCCGGGGACGCCCGGCGGCTGCGGCGGCGGCACCGGGACTGGTTCGTGGGGCTCGCGACCTGGTGCGAGCTGGACTGGTTCAGCCCGCGGCAGGCGGAGGTGGCGGCACGGATCGACGGCGAGCTGCCCAACCTCCGCCGGGCCATGGAATCCTCGCTGGAGGACCCCGACGAGGTGCATCTGGCGCGCTATCTGGCCGGCACCCTCTGGTTCTACTGGGTCGGCTGCGGGCGGCTGTCCGAGGGTCGGCACTGGCTGGAGCACGTACTGGAGGAGCCGGCCCCGCACGACGCGACGCGGCTGAAGGTGCTGTGGGTGCTGGGCTACGTGGCGGTGCTCCAGGGCGACGCGGTCGCGGCGGTCGCGGCGCTCCAGGAGTGCCGGGAGGAGGCCGAGCACTCCGGGAACGCGACGGCGCTGGCGTACGCGGTGCACCGCACGGGATGCCTGGCGATCGTGACGGACGACATGCCGCGCGCCGAGGCCCTGCTGCGCGAGGCGCTGGGGCGCTACCGCGAGGCCGGGGAGCTGAACAGCAATGTGCTGATGGCGCAGGTCGAGCTGGCGATGGCGGTGGCGTTCCTGGGCGATCTGGACGCGGCGGCGGCGATCTGCGAAGAGGTCCGGGAGACCTGCGAGGACCACGGGGAGCGGTGGGCGCTGGCGTACGCGCTGTACGTCCTGGCGTACGCGGCGCTGCACCGGGGGCGGCCGGCGCGGGCGCGGCGGATGCTCGGGGAGTGCCTGACGATCGGCCGGACGTTCAACGACCTGCTGGGCACGGTGCTGTCGCTGGAGCTTCTGGCCCTGGTGACGGCGGTGGAGGGGGACGCCGCGGAGGCCGCCGTGCTCCAGGGCGCGGCGGAGGTCGCCTGGCCGTCGGTGGGGTTGCCGCTGTTCGGCTCGGTGTTCTACGGGCGGCCGCGGGCGGAGTGCGAGAAGCAGGCGCGCGGGGCGCTGGGGAACGCCGCGTACGAGGAGGGGCTGCGGGCGGGCCGCCGGCTGGATCCGGCCGCGGCCGTGGACCGGGCCCTGGCCGGCGGCGGCCCGGCGTCGGCGCCTTCGGCGCCCGGCTCGGGCGGGCCGGTCGCGGGCGGGCCCGCTGCGGCCGGCCCCGGGGGAACGCGAAGGCCCGCCGCCTCCCGGTTGACGGGGAGGGGCGGGCCGGAGCGCTGGTGAGAGCGGCTACGCCTGGATCAGCGGGCGTAGTACTCGACGACGAGCTGCTCGTCGCAGATCACCGGGATCTCCTTGCGGTTCGGGTCCCGGTCCAGGCGGAAGGCCAGGGCCTTCAGGTTCACCTGGAGGTAGCGCGGGGTCTCACCGTCGGTGTCGTAACCACCCTCGCGGGCCACCTGGAAGGGGACCTTGGAGCGGCTGCGCTCGCGGACCTGGACGATGTCGTCCGGGCGCACGCGGAAGGAGGGCTTGTCGACCTTGCCGCCGTTGACCTCGATGTGGCCGTGGACGACCATCTGGCGGGCCTGGTAGATGGTGCGGGCGATACCCGAACGCAGGACCAGGGCGTCGAGGCGGCGCTCGAGCTCGACGACCAGCGCCTCGCCCGTCTTGCCCTCGGCCTTCTTGGCGCGGTCGTAGGCGCGCGCCATCTGGCGCTCGCTGATGTCGTACTGCGCACGCAGGCGCTGCTTCTCCAGCAGACGGACCTTGTAGTCCGAGTTCTGCTTGCGGCCACGGCCGTGCTCGCCCGGCGGGTACGGACGCGCTTCGAAGTACTTGACGGCCTTGGGCGTCAGGGCGATGCCGAGGGCACGCGACTTCTTGACCTTGGGACGCGACTGGTTAGGCACGTTCTCCAGACCTCCGTTGTAGGTTAGGTTAGGCTTACCTTACTCAAGGAGATCGCATGTCTCGCCCTGGGAACACCACTCACGTCACGGACAGCACAGACAGCGGCAGCACCTCAGAGGAGGATGCTGCTACGACGGAAGGCCGATCAGATCGTGGTCAGCCGCGTCCCAGCGGGCCAGAAAACACTCGGATGCCGTCAGCAGCCGAACGCACACGAACTCTCGTACAGAGTACCTGCTCCGCACTGCTGGTCGTACCGGGGCTGGATCTGGCCGGTGCGGAACCGCTGCTCCCGGACAGCCGGAGCGTGGGCCCCGAGGGGGACGTGTTCCTCGAATTCCCCGCGGATTCCCCGGCGGTACGGGCCGCGACGCACGCCCAGGGCGACGACCTGACCGCCGTGCTGGAGATCACGGACGTCTCCCCGGTCTCCGTACCGCACCGCGTCCGGGGCCGTGCGTGGATCTCCGGCTGGCTCACCTCCGTCCCCGGCATCGCCGAGCCCGGCCGGATGATGCTGCGCCTGGAGTTCGGCGAGGCGTACGTGGACGACCTCTGGGGCGCCGAGGACATCGAGGCGGAGGACTTCCGCGACGCGGCCCCCGATCCGCTGGTCGTCCACGAGACGGAACTGCTCCAGCATCTGGCCGCCTCCCACGGCGAGCAGATGCGGACCCTGTGCGGACTGCTGGGCGAGCGCGACACCGGCGCCTTCGGCGGCCACCCGCCCCGGGCCGTGCCGGTCGCCCTGGACCGCTTCGGGCTGCGGGTCCGGTTCATCGAGAACCGGAACTCCTGCTTCGACGCCCGCTTCGAGTTCCCCGAGCCGGTGCGCGACGTCACCGAGCTGCGCCGTGCCATGCACACCCTCTTCGAGGCGGCCGCGCTCTGACACCCGCGCGGGCCGGTGCGAGGCCGGCCCCGGGCGACGCGCGACGGCCCGGCGGCCCCGCGCCGGGCCCCTGAGCCGGTCTACGACGGGTCCGCGTCCTCGCCCGTGCGGCCGAGGCGCTCGCGCACCCGCTCGACGACGTCCGCGTACCGCGCCTCCGCGCCGTACCGCGTGGGGGTGTAGTACTGCCGGTCGCTGACCGCGTCCGGCGCGTACTGCTGGGCGGCGATGCCGCCCTGCACGTCGTGCGGGTAGACGTACCCCTGGGCGTGGCCGAGCTTGGCCGCGCCCTTGTAGTGACCGTCGCGCAGGTGGGCCGGGACCGGCCCGGCGAGCCCCCGGCGCACATCGTCCCGGGCGGCGGAGATCGCCATCGTCGCCGCGTTGGACTTGGGGGCGAGGGCCAGCGCGATGGTGGCGTGGCTGAGGGTGAGCGCCGCCTCCGGGAAGCCGATCATGGCGACGGCCTGAGCCGCCGCCACCGCCGTCGGCAGCGCGGTGGGGTCCGCGAGCCCGATGTCCTCGCTGGCCGAGATCATCAGCCGCCGGGCGATGAACCGGGGGTCCTCCCCCGCCTCGATCATCCGGGCCAGGTAGTGCAGGGCCGCGTCCACGTCGGAGCCGCGGATCGACTTGATGAGCGCGCTGGCCACGTCGTAGTGCTGGTCGCCGTCGCGGTCGTACTTCACCGCGGCGCGGTCGACGGTCGCCTCGACCGTCTCCAGGGTGATCTCCGCCTCCCCCGTGGCGATGGCCGCACCGGCCGCCGCCTCCAGTGCGGTGAGCGCCCTCCGCGCGTCGCCGCCGGCGATCCGCAGCAGATGGGCCTCGGCGTCCTCGGGCAGGGTGACCGCGCCGCCGAGCCCCCGCTCCTCGATGAGCGCCCGGCGCAGGAGCGAGCGCAGGTCGTCGTCGGTCAGCGGCTCCAGGGTGAGCAGCAGGGAGCGCGAGAGCAGCGGCGAGATGACCGAGAAGTACGGGTTCTCCGTGGTGGCGGCGATGAGGGTGACCCAGCGGTTCTCCACGGCGGGGAGCAGGGAGTCCTGCTGGGCCTTGGAGAAGCGGTGGATCTCGTCCAGGAAGAGGACGGTCTCCTTGCCGAATCCGCCGGTCGCGCGCCGCGCGCCCTCGATGACGGCCCGGACCTCCTTGACGCCCGCGGTGATCGCGGAGAGCTCGACGAACCGTTTGTTGGTGGCCTTGCTGACCACGTACGCCAGAGTCGTCTTGCCGGTGCCGGGCGGGCCCCAGAGGATGACGGAGGACGCCCCGGCCGGACCCCCGCCGCCCTCGCCGACCAGGCGGCGCAGCGGCGAGCCCGGCTTCAGCAGGTGCTGCTGGCCGACCACCTCGTCGAGGGTGCGCGGACGCATCCGGACGGCGAGAGGACTGCTCGTCGGGTCCTTCTCCTGGCGGTCTTCGGCGGCTGCGGTAAAGAGGTCGGGCTCCACGTCATGAAGCCTAAGCGACCCCACTGACACAGCCGGGGGCGCCCGGCCTACCGGGAGCACGCACGGATTCTCGTGGGCGGCTTCCGCTGCCGGAGACCCGGGCGGTGCTCAGCTGGTCCAGAAGTCCCACCAGCGGGTCAGGATCAGCATGCCGATGATCCCGATCCACAGCACCGGCAGCACCCAGGGGAACTCGGTGAGCCCGTTCCGCAGCCAGGCCGGGGCCGGAAGGACGCGGTTCTTGACGTTGTGGGTGGTCACGTAGCAGAACATGACGATGGTGGCGACCCAGGCCAGACAGCACCACAGGCAGAGCGAGTTGATGTTGTACAGCGACTGGTACTGGAGCCAGGTGCAGAAGCCGACGCCGAAGAGCGTCCCGGCGTTCAGCCCGAGCCAGAACCAGCCGCGGTAGCGCGCGCCGGCGAGGAGCCCCATGCCGATCGCGATGACCATGCCGTACGTGACCAGGCCCAGCATCGGGTTGGGGAACCCGAACACCGACGCCTGCTCGCTCTTCATGATGTTGCCGCAGGCGACGACGGGGTTGAGGCTGCACCCGGGGGTGAAGGAGGGGTCCTCCAGCAGCTTGAACTTGTCGATCGTGATGACCCAGGCGGCCAGCAGTCCGGCCGCGCCGGTGATCACCAGGAGCAGGGCCAGACCGCGGCCGGCCCCGTAGGCGCGCTTGCCGCCGCCCTCGTCCTGGTCGGAGGAGAGCTCGTGGTCTACCGCTGCAGTCGTCATATCGCCGTTCCGTCACCGAGTGGTCAGCCGGGCACGGTCATTGTGCCGCACCCTCGTCCGGAACAGCCGTTCGATGAACATAAAGACGTACGCCAATGAGCGCCTGCGGCCGCAAGGGCGCTCGGGCCGCGCGCCCGCGACGACGGACGATGCCGACCTCCCCGCACCGGGCGGGCCGCACCCCTTCCGCAGGGGACTCCGCGCGGATTCCACCGTCAAGGATGAACGCGCACAACGCCACGTTGACGGAAGAGGGCGTTGCCGCCGGGACTTCCGGTCCCGGCGGCAACGCCCTCTCACAGCCTCGTCGGCCGCGCCGTCACCCGTGCTCGCGTCAGCCGAGCCGCTTCGCCAGCTCCGCCGCGGCCTCGGCCAGCGGGACCGCGCTCTGCTCGCCGGACTCCATGTCCTTGAGCTGGACGACGCCTTCGGCGAGATCGCGCTCGCCCGCGACCAGGGTGTAGCGCGCGCCCGAGCGGTTGGCGCTCTTCATGGCGCCCTTCAGGCCCCGGCCGCCGAACGCGAAGTCCGCGGCGATGCCCGCGCGGCGCAGCTCGGTGACGACGCCGAACAGCACCCGGCGGGCCTCCTCGCCGAGCGGGACCGCGTAGACGCTGGTGGTGGCGGGCAGATCGAGCTCGACGCTCTCGGCCTCCAGGGCGAGGACCGTGCGGTCCACGCCGAGCGCCCAGCCGACGGACGGCAGCTCGGGACCGCCGATCATCTCGGAGAGGCCGTCGTAGCGGCCTCCGCCGCCCACCGCGGACTGCGAGCCGAGACCGTCGTGGACGAACTCGAAGGTCGTACGGGTGTAGTAGTCGAGGCCGCGCACCAGCTTCTCGTCGTCCTCGAACGCCACCCCGGCCGCCGTGAGCAGGGCGCGGACCTCCTCGTGGTACGCCTTGCACGCGTCGCACAGGTAGTCGCGGAGCTTCGGGGCGTCGGTCAGCTGCTTCTGGACGTCGGCCCGCTTGTCGTCCAGGACCCGCAGCGGGTTGATCTCGATGCGGCGGCGGGTCTCCTCGTCGAGGTCCAGGTCGCGCAGGAAGGTCTGGAGCGCCTCGCGGTAGACCGGGCGGCACTCCTTGTCGCCCAGCGAGTTCAGCAGGATGCGGAACCGGCGCAGGCCCAGCGAGCGGTACGCCTGGTCGGCGAGGATGATCAGCTCGGCGTCCAGGGCCGGGTCCTCGGTGCCGATGGCCTCGGCGCCGACCTGCGAGAAGTGGCGGTAGCGGCCCGCCTGCGGGCGCTCGTAGCGGTAGTACGAGCCGGAGTACCAGAGCTTGACGGGGAGGTTGCCCGCCTTGTGGAGGTTGGCCTCCAGGGCCGCGCGCAGAACGGACGCGGTGCCCTCGGGGCGCAGCGCCAGCTGGTCGCCGCCCTTGGTGGTGAGGGTGTACATCTCCTTGGTGACGATGTCGGTGGACTCGCCGACACCGCGCGCGAACAGCTCGACGTTCTCGAAGCCGGGCGTCTCGATGTAGCCGTAACCGGAGTCGCGCAGGGGCGCGGAGATGGCCTCGCGCACCGCCAGGAACGTCGCGGAACGGGGCGGGGTCAGGTCGTATGTGCCCTTGGGGGCCTGAAAGGTGCTCACGTGGATACGTCTCTCGTCTACAGTCCTCGGCGCGGCGCCGCGTCCAAGCCGTTCAGATACGGATTGGACGCGCGCTCGCGGCCGATGGTCGTCTGGGGGCCGTGGCCGGACAGCACCACGGTCGAGTCGTCGAGCGGCAGGCACACACGGGCCAGCGACTCCAGCAACTCGGCGTGGTCGCCGCCGGGCAGGTCGGTGCGTCCGACGGAGCCGGCGAAGAGCAGGTCGCCCGAGAAGAGGACCGGCGGAACGTCCGCGGCCTCGGGCATCCCGAACGTCACCGACCCCTTGGTATGGCCGGGCGCGTGCGAGACGCCGAACTCCAGACCGGCCAGGGTCAGCTTCGACCCGTCGGTCAGCTCCTTGACGTCGTCCGGCTCCCCCACCGTCAGCTCGCCCATGAGCGGCATCCCGATGGAGCGGCCCAGCGCCTTCTCCGGATCGCTCATCATGTAGCGGTCCTCGGGGTGGATCCAGGCGGGGACGTCGTGGGCGCCGCAGACGGGCACGACCGAGGCGACGTGGTCGATGTGGCCGTGGGTGAGCACGACGGCGACGGGCTTGAGCCGATGCTTCCTCAGCGCTTCCTCGACACCCTGGGCGGCCTGGTGGCCCGGGTCGATGATCACGCACTCCTCACCGGCGGCGGGGGCGACCAGATAGCAATTGGTCCCCCAGGCCCCGGCGGGGAACCCGGCAATAAGCACGATCGTCCTTAATGTTCGGCGGAGGATGCGGCCGCAGGACAAGGATGCGGCGGATCAGAGCCTACCGGCGCTCCTCATCCCACAGGTAACCCATATACGGTACTGGGCAGCTCAGACCCTCATCCTCACGACGTAACAAGGAGCCCAACCGGTGTCCAGCAGCGAACAGCGGCGGCGGCAGCTCGCCCGGGAGAAGTTCGAGCGCCAGCAGAAGCGCCGGGAGGAGGCCCGCCGCCGGACGAAGCGCATCACCGCGATCGTCGCCGCTTCGGTGGCCGTGGTCGCCGTCGTGGGTGTGAGCGCGTTCGTCGTGGCGGGCAAGAAGGACGACGACAAGGACAAGAAGAGCGACGCGGCGGCGAGCCAGAGCCCTGCTCCGGAGCCCTCGGAGAGCGAGAGCAAGGCTCCGCTGCCGCCGATGAAGATCGACAAGAAGGCGAAGTACACGCTGTCGCTCACGACGAGCCAGGGTGACATCGGGTTCTCGATGGACGCGGCGAAGACCCCGCAGACGGTGAACTCCTTCAAGGCGCTCGCCGACAAGGGCTACTTCGACGGCACCAAGTGCCACCGCCTGACCACGCAGGGCATCTTCGTGCTCCAGTGCGGCGACCCCAAGGGCGACGGCACGGGCGGTCCGGGCTACAACATCCCGGACGAGAACCTGGACGCGCTCGGCAAGGCGGGCGCCGACGGCAGCGTCGTCTACCCGCCCGGCACGGTGGCGATGGCCAACACCGGCCAGCCGAACTCCGGCGGCAGCCAGTTCTTCCTGGTCTACAAGGAGACGAAGCTCCCGCCCACGTACACCCCGTTCGGCACGATGGACGACGCCTCGCTCAAGGCCGTCCAGAAGGTCGGCGAGGCCGGTGTCGAGGGCGGTGCCGGCGACGGCGCCCCGAAGAAGGCCGTGACGGTGGAGAAGGCGTCCGTCGAGAAGGGCTGAGCCGCGCGGGACGGCGACCGGCCGGGAAGGGCCTTCGCCCGGGCGAGGGCCCTTCCCCGTCCGAGCGGATAATTTCGGCCTCGCGGAGTGCGGACAGCCGGGCGGCCGGTCGCCTATGTTGGCGTTGTGCAGGGCGGGCGGTGCCCGCCCCAGGAAACTGTGGACGATGCCCGGGGGGTGAACCCCCTCGCAGGCATCAGGTGGAGGAGGCGCTGTGAGCAGCGACCCGTGGGGCCGTGTCGACGAGACGGGCACCGTGTACGTGCGTACAGCCGAGGGCGAGCAGGTCGTCGGATCGTGGCAGGCCGGTTCCCCCGAGGAGGCCCTGGCCTATTTCGAGCGCAAGTACGACGGCATCGTGGTCGAGATCGGCCTCCTCGAACGGCGGGTGAAGACCACCGACCTGTCGGCGAAGGACGCGACGGCGGCGATCGACCATCTGCGGCAGCAGGTCGACGAGCACCATGCGGTGGGCGACCTGGACGCGCTGCGCAAGCGGCTGGACGCGCTGGTGGCGACGGTCGAGGCGCGGCGCGAGGAGCGCAAGGTCCTCAAGGCCAGGCAGACCGACGAGGCCAAGCAGGCCAAGGAGGCGCTGGTCGCCGAGGCCGAGGAGCTGGCGAAGAGCGAGCAGTGGCGCTCGGCCGGTGAGCGGCTGCGGGCGCTGGTGGACACCTGGAAGGGTCTCCCCCGCCTCGACCGCAAGTCGGACGACGAGCTGTGGCACCGCTTCTCGCACGCCCGCTCGGCGTTCTCCAAGCGGCGCAAGGCCCACTTCGCCGCGCTGGACGCCCAGCGCGAGGAGGCCCGCAAGGCCAAGGAGAAGCTGGTCGTCGAGGCCGAGTCGCTGTCCGGTTCGACGGACTGGGCGGGCACGGCGGCGCGCTACCGGGACCTGATGACCGCGTGGAAGGCGGCGGGCCGCGCTCAGCGCGAGGCCGAGGACGACCTGTGGAACCGTTTCCGCGGCGCCCAGGACGTCTTCTTCGCCGCCCGCGGCGAGGTCTTCGCGGAGCGGGACGCCGAGCAGGGCGAGAACCTCAAGCTCAAGGAGGAACTCGCCGACGAGGCCGAGAAGCTGGTGCCGGTGAAGGACCTCAAGGCGGCCCGTGCCGCGTTCCGGTCCATCAACGAGCGCTGGGAGGCCATCGGCCACGTACCGCGTGACGCCCGGCCGAAGGTCGAGGGCCGGATGCAGGCGGTGGAACGCGCGCTCCTGGAGTCCGAGGAGTCCGAGTGGCGCCGGACGAACCCGGAGGCGCGGGCCCGCGCCGCGGGTCTGACCGGCCAGCTGCAGGCGGCCGTGGACAAGTTGCGCGGCCAGATCGACACCGCGCGCGCCCAGGGCAACAACGCCCGCGCGGACAAGCTGGCCAAGGAGCTGGAGGGCCGTCAGGCGCTGCTGGACCAGGCGCTGAAGGGTCTGGAGGAGTTCGGCGGCCGATAGGAAGAGGCCGCTGACGGGGAGGCGCCCGGTACGCACCGCGTACCGGGCGCCTCCCCGTTCCGCCTGCCACGGCCCGCGGTCACACCTGCGCGCGGACACCGTTCTCGGCCAGGTCCAGTGCGTGTTTGAGCACCTCGCACGCCTGGATGTGGTTCCCGGACTCCTGGAGCAGGTCGGCGAGACGTCTGCAGACCACCACCGCTTCCGGGCCGTAGATCTTGTGCGCCTGCTGGAAGGCCAGTTCGAGGACTTCGATGGCTTCGCCCGTCTGCCCCGTCTCCGCGAGCATGTCCGCCAGTTCCATCTGCACGGCGAGCAGGCTGCCCTCGCCGTTGGGCACCCGCTCCTGCAGGACGAGCCGCAGTACCGGCAGGGCGTCCCTGCCTCGTCCCCCGGCCCGCAGCATCCGGGCCAGGCTCAGCCCCGCCGACACCATGGCGGCCCTGACGTCGGCCGCGACGACGGGTCCCGCCGGCGCGCGGCGGACGGCACGCGCCCGGTTCCTGACCAGTCCGAGACGGCCGACGCCGTTCTCCTGGGACCGCTGCGGGAGTGGACGGTTCTTCCCTCGGAGCCGTTCCTCCAGCACATGGAAGACGGTGTCCAGATCGAGGAGTTCGGGCCCGTCCTTCAGCCCCTCGCGCAGCAGCGTCAGCAGTTCGCCGGTGAAGGCCGTGTAGCGCTCGCCGTCCGGTGCGAGCGCCATCCGGTCGCGAGGGGAGGCGGTGATCACATAGGCGCCGTCGACGGCCGCCTGGGCGGCGAGCACGTTCTGCGTGGCCGCCAGCGTTCTGGCCGCCCTGCCGCTGAAACAGCAGTCCAGCACCACGATCTTGCGGCGGGCCCGGGCGAGCCTGAGCTCGGCCCGTAGGTGCTGGTAGGCGACGGAGGTGTATCCGGCGTTCTCCCGTGACCCCTTCAGCCCGAGGTAGAGGTCGGCGGAGTCCGCGTCCCGCATCCCGTGCCCCGCGTAGTAGACGAGCAGGGTGTCGGTCGCCTCTTCCCCCGCCTGCCGCACCGGGTCCAGCATGGCCGCCGCGTGCTGAGGGTCCGCGACGACCGCGCAGTGCTGCGAGGGAAGACCCCAGACGGTCGCGTCGCAGAGCTCGGCCCGCAGGTCCGCGAGATTCGCTTCGACGGCGGGCAGCGCGTGGAGGTGGCGGTAGGACGCGGTCCCGATCAGCACCGCTCTGGAGGCGCCGGGGTCAGGCAGTCCCGTCATCGCCCTCTGGCTCCCGCGTCCGACCGTCGTCCTCACCGAGCGCGGCGACGATACGGCGCAGCTCCCCGGCGTCCACGGCCCCGTCCGCGGGGATCCGCACCTCCACGCGGCCCCGCCGCACGACCAGCGCGGGCGCCCTGCGCCGTCCGGCCCGCCATTCCAGTACGGAGAAGACCAGCGATCCCGAGGAGAGGGCGCTGCCCGCGATCAGAGCCACCAGGTCCAGGCCCGCCCCCATGTCCTCCGCGCCCGGCGGGGCGGTACTGCGGAGGGTGCCGCGCACTCCGGGGCCGAGGTTCTCGTCCTCCCTGAGCCAGTGCAGCAGCGACCGCAGCTGTTCTTCGGCGTCCTCGCCGCTGTCCGGAGCCAGACGTAGCTCGTACTCACTCATCACTGTCGTTCCCCCTCTGGTCGGTGTGCCGGTTGACGCTCGAGAAGAGTTCGAGCGCCTTGGGCCCGGCGCCCAGTCTGGCGAGGCACACGGCCTGCCAGAACTGGGCGGCCAAGGTGGTGGGGTGGTCGGGGCCGAGCGAGGACAGGCAGACCTGGGTGATGGAGGAGAGCATCTCGGCAGCTTCCTGGAGCTCTCCGCGCAGCACCAGGTTCACGGCCTCGCGCTGCCGCGAAACCGCGTTCTGCGGGGTCATGCTGCTGAGGACCAGCCGCCTGGTCGTGGTGCTCAGGGTGAGCGGCCTGAACACGTCGCGGCGCGGCACGCGCGGACCGGGCAGCGCGTGCTCGTCCCATTCGTACTCCGGCCCGGATTCCGGCGGGGTCTCGCGGGTCCCGGCGGGGGTCTCGCACGCCTGCAGTATCGCCGTGTTGCGCACACTGGCCGCGACCAGCTCCGCGAGAGCCGCCTGGCCGTCGTCTCCCCCGAACGGCTCCAGAAGACGTACGGCCTCGGCCGCCGTCCGGGGACGGGCGGACGCCTCCCTCGCGCACAGCCGGTCCACCAGGAGGGCGAGGTTGACCGGCGTGAACGGGAACAGGCCGGTGCTCAGCGGCCGGATCCCCGCCCCGAGCGCGCTGTCGACGACGGCGCCCACCTCGGCGGCCGGGCCGAAGGGCAGATTGCCAGTGAGCATGAAGTGGAGGCAGACGCCCAGTCCGTACAGGTCGGCGGTGGGCCCCGGCGCCGCCCCCATGATCACCTCGGGCGCCATGAACTGGGGCGTCCCCATCGTGACGCCCGTGCGGGTGATGGCCGACTCGCCCGCCAGCCGGGCCAGTCCGAAGTCGTGCAGGACCACGCTGCCCTGGCGTGTGATGCCCACGTTGGTCGGTTTGACGTCGCGGTGGAGGACGCCCGCTTCGTGGGCGGCCGCCAACGCCCGCGCCACCCCGAGGCCGACGGCACAGGCCACACCCGGAGTGAGGGCCCCCGCCTCGACCAGCGTGGCGAGGTCCACTCCGTCAACGAGCTGCATCACGAAGTAGGGCACGTCCCCGTGGAGCCCGCTGTCGTACAGCGAGACCACGCCGGGGTGGTCGATGCGGGCCAACGCCACCGCTTCGCGCTTGAACCTCGCCAGCGCCTCGTCGTCCGCCGACATGCCGCCGACCGCCGATAACTTCTTCAGCGCGACCCGGCGTTGGAGGTTCTCGTCCTCGGCCTCGTAGACCACGCCCATGGCGCCACGCCCCAGCGGTCGCACCAGCCGGTAGCGCCCGTCGATCAGGCCCGGGTCGGTCACTCGCTTCCCCCTGGCATCCGCGTCACGGCCTGCGGGCCGAGGTGACCCGGTAGACGTCGTAGACGCCCTCGACACCGCGTACGGCCTTCAGGACGTGGCCCAGGTGCTTGGGGTCGCCCATCTCGAAGGTGAACCGCGAGGTGGCCACCCGGTCGCGGGAGGTCTGGACGGCCGCCGACAGGATGTTGACGTGCTGGTCGGAGAGGATCCGGGTGACGTCGGAGAGCAGCCGGGAGCGGTCCAGCGCCTCGACCTGGATGGCGACCAGGAAGACGGAGGACTGGGTGGGGGCCCACTCGACGTCGAGGATGCGCTCGGGCTGCTGCGACAGCGACTCCACGTTGACGCAGTCGGCGCGGTGCACGGAGACGCCGCTGCCCCGGGTGACGAAGCCGATGATCGGGTCGCCGGGGACGGGCGTGCAGCAGCGGGCCAGTTTGACCCAGACGTCCTCGACGCCCTTGACGACGACGCCGGGGTCGGCGTTGGCCCGTCGCTTGCTGCGGCCGCCGTGCGAGGGCGGGGTGGACTCGGCGATGTCCTCGTTGGCCTCGTCGTGGCCGCCGAGCGCCTGGACCAGCTTCTGGACGACGCCGGCCGCGGCGACGTGGCCCTCGCCGATCGCGGCGTACAGCGAGGAGATGTCCGGGTAGCGCATCTCGTGGGCGAGGGTGACCAGGGAGTCGCCGGTCAGGATGCGCTGGATCGGCAGGTTCTGCTTGCGCATGGCGCGCGCGATGGCGTCCTTGCCCTGCTCGATGGCCTCGTCGCGGCGCTCCTTGGAGAACCAGGCGCGGATCTTGTTGCGGGCGCGCGGCGACTTGACGAAGCCGAGCCAGTCACGGGACGGCCCGGCGCCGGCCGCCTTCGAGGTGAAGACCTCGACCAGGTCCCCGTTGTCGAGCGTCGATTCGAGCGGGACGAGCCGCCCGTTGACGCGTGCTCCTATGGTCCGGTGGCCGACCTCGGTGTGGACGGCGTACGCGAAGTCGACGGGGGTCGCGCCGGCGGGCAGCGCTATCACGTCGCCCTTCGGCGTGAAGACGAAGACCTCGTTGCGCGAGAGGTCGAAGCGCAGGGACTCCAGGAACTCGCTGGGGTCCTCGGTCTCCTTCTGCCAGTCCAGGAGCTGGCGCAGCCACGCCATGTCGTTGACGGTGTCCTGGCCGCGCCCGGTGTTCTTGGGGACGTCGGTGCGCACCTTGGAGGCGCCCGCGACGGCCTCCTGCTTGTACTTCCAGTGGGCGGCGATGCCGTACTCGGCGCGGCGGTGCATGTCGAAGGTGCGGATCTGCAGTTCGACGGGCTTGCCGCTGGGACCGATCACCGTGGTGTGCAGCGACTGGTACATGTTGAACTTGGGCATCGCGATGTAGTCCTTGAACCGCCCCGGGACCGGGTTCCAGCGGGCGTGGACGGTGCCGAGCGCCGCGTAGCAGTCGCGGACGGTGTCGACGAGGACGCGGATGCCCACCAGGTCGTAGATCTCGGCGAAGTCGCGGCCCCGCACGATCATCTTCTGGTAGACGCTGTAGTAGTGCTTGGGGCGGCCGGTGACGGTGGCCTTGATGCGGGCGGCGCGCAGATCGGCCTGGACCTCGTCGGTCACTATGGCGAGGTACTCGTCGCGCTTGGGGGCCCGCTCGGCGACGAGCCGGACGATCTCGTCGTACATCTTGGGGTAGAGGATCGCGAAGGCGAGGTCCTCCAGCTCCCACTTGATGGTGTTCATGCCCAGCCGGTGCGCCAGCGGGGCGTAGATCTCCAGCGTCTCGCGGGCCTTCTTCTCCTGCTTCTCCCGCTTGAGGTAGCGCATGGTGCGCATGTTGTGCAGGCGGTCGGCGAGCTTGATGACCAGCACCCGGGGGTCCTTGGCCATGGCGACGACCATCTTGCGGACGGTCTCGGCCTGCGCCGCCTCGCCGAACTTGACCTTGTCCAGCTTGGTGACGCCGTCGACGAGGAGGGCGACCTGGTCGCCGAAGTCGCGCCTGAGGGTGTCGAGGCCGTACTCGGTGTCCTCGACGGTGTCGTGCAGCAGGCCCGCCATCAGCGTCGCCGGGTCCATGCCCAGCTCGGCGAGGATCGTGGTGACGGCCAGCGGGTGGGTGATGTAGGGGTCGCCGCTCTTGCGCTTCTGGCCCCGGTGCCAGCGCTCGGCGACCTGGTACGCCTTCTCGATCTGGCGGAGCGTGGCCGTCTCGATCTTGGGGTCGTTGCTCCGGACGGTCCGCAGGAGGGGTTCCAGGACCGGGTTGTACGGGCTGGAGCGCTGTACGCCCAGTCGGGCGAGGCGGGCCCGCACCCGGTTGGAGGAGCCGCCGGAGCGCGAGGCTGAACCGGCCGAGGACCCGGACCTGGCGGGAGGCCCGGGGGGCGGCGGTTTGGGCGCGGCGGCGGCCGGCTTCCTGGCCGGCGGCTGCGCCGGGCCCGTCGTCCCGGCCGGGTTCGGCGGGGCCTCGGGGGCGGCCGGCTTCCCGGCCGGCGGCGTCCCCGGGGGACGCTCGGTGTCGGCGGGAGCGTGCTCCGGCGCGTTCGAGGGCGCGGCCTTCTCCGGCGTGGCGGGGGCCGCCACGGGCTTCTCGGGCTGCGGGGCGGCGGCTGACTGGGCCTCGTCTGGCAAGAGCGCTCCTCGTGCGGATCCGGGGTACCCGGAGAGCCCATGGTATCGATCCCCCGGCGGGACCTCGCCCGGGGACGGTGGGAGACGGGACAACGCACGACGGGCACCCGGTGTTCCCGGGTGCCCGTCCCTGTGTGCTCGGTGTCCGTCGCCGGACCGCGACCGCGGATCAGACCGTGATCAGGGCCTCCAGCGGGGCGCCGTCGAGACGCGGCTCCAGCCGGGCCCGGCCCGCGAGGAAGCCGAGCTCCATGAGGACCGCGACGCCCGCGACCCGGGCGCCGGCCCGCCGGATGAGCTCCAGCGACGCCTCGGCGGTGCCGCCGGTGGCGAGCACGTCGTCGATGACCATGATCCGGTCCGCCGGGTCGAGGTCCTCGGCGTGGATCTCGATCTCGGCGCTGCCGTACTCCAGCTCGTAGGACTGGCTCAGCGTGGCCCCCGGGAGCTTCCCGGCCTTGCGGACCGGGACGAATCCCATGCCCGCCCGGACCGCGACGGGCGCGGCCAGGATGAAGCCGCGCGCCTCCAGGCCGACGATCTTCGTGGCGCCGTGCCGTACGCACAGCTCCGCGAGGGTGTCGGTGAGCGCCGTGAAGGCGGCCGGGTCCGCGAGCAGCGGGGTGATGTCCTTGAACATCACGCCCGGCTTCGGGTAGTCCGCGACATCGCGGATCCGGCTGAGCAGCAGCTCGCGGACGGATTCGGCGGTGCTCGTCATGGCTCAGCGCTTCCCGGGGGTGCTGCCGTGGGACCGGGGGCGGCCGATCCCGGTGCCCGCTGCCTCGGCCGCGTCGTGCCGGCCCTCGGACCCGTCGTCCGGGGACTCGCCCTTGGCGGCCGCGGCGGCCCGCTTGGCCAGCACCCGCTTCTTCAGCGCCTTCATCTGCGGTTCGCGTTCCTTGAGGTCGGCGACGAGCGGCGTGGCGATGAAGATCGAGGAGTACGCACCGGCGGCGAGACCCACGAACAGCGAGAGCGAGATGTCGTTCAGCATGCCCGCGCCGAAGACGCCGCCGCCGATGAACAGCAGTCCGGCGACCGGCAGGAGCGCCACCACGGTGGTGTTGATGGAGCGGACCAGGGTGCTGTTGATCGACCGGTTGGCGATCTCGCTGTAGGTGAAGCGGGTCTGCTTGGTGATGTCCTTCTGGCCCTCCTTGAGGCTGTCGAAGACCACCACCGTGTCGTACAGGGAGTAACCGAGGATGGTCAGCAGACCGATCACCGTGCCCGGGGTGACCTCGAAGCCGACCAGGGCGTAGACGCCGACCGTGATGGTGATGTCGTGGATCAGCGCGATGAGGGCGGCGACGGCCATCCGCCACTCGAAGGCGATGGCCAGGTAGATCACCACCAGGACCATGAAGACCCCGAGGCCGGTCCACGCCTTGTTGGCGATCTGCTCGCCCCAGCTCGGGCCGACCAGGTCCGCGTTGATGTCGTCGGCCGGGATGCCGAGCTCGTCGGAGAGCGTCTCCTTGATCTCGTTGGCCTTGGCGGTGTCGACCTCGGTGATCTGGATGCGCAGACCGCCGTTGCCGAGCTCCTGGACGATCGCCATGTGGCCGGACGCCTCGGTCGCCACGTCCGTGGCCTGGGCTGTCGAGATCCGGGCCTTGGTGTCGGTCGTGAAGACCGCGCCGCCCTTGAACTCGATGCCCATCCGCAGCCCGCCGACCGCCACGCCGATGATGGCCGTGATGGTGATCAGGATCGAGATGCCGTACCAGATCTTGCGGTTGCGGATGAAGTCGTAGCCGACTTCACCGCGGTAGAGCCGGGCGCCGAGATTGCCGAGTCGCGACATCTCACGCCTCCTTCGGTTCGGTGGGGGCGTTGACACGGCGCGAGCGGCGCAGCGGCGGCTGGGCGCCGAGCCGCTTCGGGTCCAGCCCGGACCACGGGCCGCCCCGGGAGAAGAACTTCGTGCGGCCCATGAGCGTCATCAGGGGCTTCGTGAAGAAGAAGACCACGACGACGTCGAGCAGGGTGGTGAGGCCGAGCGTGAAGGCGAAGCCCTGCACCTTGCCGACGGTGACGATGAAGAGCACCGCGGCGGCCAGGAACGACACGAAGTCGGAGACCAGGACGGTGCGGCGGGCGCGCGGCCAGGCGCGCTCGATGGCCGGACGGAGCGTACGGCCCTCGCGGATCTCGTCTCTGACGCGTTCGAAGTAGACGATGAACGAGTCGGCCGTGATGCCGATGGCGACGATGGCGCCGCAGACCGCGGGGAGGTTCAGCGCGAAACCGATGGCCGGGCCCAGCAACGACATGATCGTGTACGTGAGGACGCCGGAGACCAGGAGGCTCAGGAGCGCGATGAACGCGAGGCCCCGGTAGTAGACCACCAGGTAGACGACGACGAGGGCGAGACCGATGGCTCCGGCGATGAGGCCGCCCCGGAGCTGCTCGCTGCCGAGCGCCGCGGTCACGGTGGTGACGCTGACCTCCTTGAAGGTCAGGGGCAGGGCGCCGTACGACAGGATGTTGCCGAGGTCCTCGGCCGACTGCTGGGTGAAGCTGCCGGAGATCTGGGCGTTCTTGCTGAGCGCGGTGCGGACCGAGGGCGCGGAGACGACCTCGCCGTCGAGGACGATCGCGAACTGGTTCATCGGCGGCTGCTGCTGCGAGAGCCGGCCGGTGATCGTCTGGAACTTCTTGGCGCCGGCGGAGGTGAACTCCATCGACACGATCCACTCGCCGGTCTGCTGGTCGATGGCGCCCTTGGCGTCGTCGACGTCACCGCCGGAGACCTCGGCGGGGCCGAGGATGTACTTCTCGTAGCTGCCCGGGACGTTGGAACCGCAGGCGACGATCGAGTCGGTGGCCTTGGCGCCCTTGCCCGCGTCGGTCCGCTGCTTGGGGTCCGTGCAGTCGAGCTTGGTGAACTCCTCCTGGAGCTTGGCCGTCGCCGGGTCCGCGGAGGGCGTCGCCGCCGGGGAGTCGGACGGCTTCGGCTTGTCGGAGGCGCCGGGCGTCGGGTCCTTGGTCAGGGCGCCGGTGACCGCGCGGCCCTGGGTGGTGGCGCTCGCCGAGGGGGTGGCCTCCGTACCGGTGGCCTCCTCGCCCTCGGGCTTGTCGCCGTCCTCGGCCTTGTCCCCGTCCTTGGCCTTGTCGCCGCCCTCGGCGGACTCGCCGGGCTTCGGGGTGGCGTTGCCCGAGGGCTTGGCGGAGCCGGACGGCGTCGGCGCGGGGCCGCTCGCCTGCACCGTCAGCACGGGCCGGAAGTAGAGCTGGGCGGTGGTGCCGACCTGCTCCTGGGCCTGCTTGGAGTTCGTCCCCTTGGGGATGTTGACGATGATGTTGCGATCGCCCTGGGTCTGAACCTCGGCCTCGGAGACGCCAAGACCGTTGACGCGGCGTTCGATGATGCCGACCGCGGTGTCCATGTTGGTCTTGTTGATCGCGTTCGGCTTGCCGGGCTGGTTCTGCGCCTCCAGCGTGATCGACGTGCCGCCGGCGAGGTCGATGCCGAGCCGGGGCGTGGTGTGCCCGGACAGGAACATCCCCCCGGCGAGCGCGACCATGGCGATGAGGATCAGCGCCAGGGCACGCCCTGGCCTGCCCTGACCGCCGGACGGCCCTCGGCCCTTCTTGGCTGCTGCCACCTTCTCGTTTCTCCCTGTCCAACCGCCCCGCGCCGGGTACGCGTCGGAACGGCCACGAAATGTAGTGGGGACCCCGCCCCCGCGGACGACCTCACGGTCCCGGGGACGCCGCGCGCCGGTGGGCGCGCGACGTCCCCGGGGTCGTGTGAACTACTTGGTGTCGGCTTCGCCGTCGGTCTTGCCCTCGTCCTTGGCGTCCTTGGCGTCCTTGACGTCCTTGGCCGGGGCGTCCTCGGGGCCGGCGTCGTCGTCCGCGTCGTCCTTGCCCAGGTCGATCTTGGCCACCTCGGCGTCACCGGTCAGCGAGGAGGCGTCGTCGGGAACGACGGTGCCCTCCGTGTCCAGCTCCGGGTCGTCGCCGTGCACGATGCGGTTGTACTCCGCGTCGTCCAGGACGGCGCCGATGGCGTTCTTCGCGTAGAAGGCGTGCACGCCGGGGGCGACTTCGAGGAGGACGGTGTCGTCGTGGACTTCCTTGACGGTCGCGTACATGCCCCCGATCGTGCGGACGCCGGTGCCGGGCTGCATGTCGTTGCGCATCTGCGCGGCCGCCGCCTGCTTCTTCTTGGCGGAGCGGGTCATCAGGAACATGGCCCCGATGAGCACGATGAAGGGGAGGAAAGTCAAGAGATCCACGGGACGGGAATTCCTTCGCACGACCGCGCTGGAATGCGGCCTGTTATCTACGGGGGTGGGTACACCGACCGGTTAGGGCGGCATCGGCGGAGTCTAGATGAGTCCGCATCGATGGAACAACGCCCAGCATGGCACCCGGGTTCCCGTACACGCGAACCTGTGACCTCTCACGCCCCGAACAAACCCTGTTGTCCCTTTGCTCCGTGGGTCGGCGGAACCAGCCCCAGATGCGCCCAGGCCGCGGGGGTCGCGACCCGGCCGCGCGGCGTCCTGGCCAGCAGTCCTTCCCGTACGAGGAAGGGTTCGGCGACCTCCTCGACGGTCTCCCGCTCCTCCCCCACGGCGACCGCCAGGGTGGACAGGCCGACCGGTCCGCCCCCGAAGAGCTTCAGCAGGGCGCCGAGGACGGCACGGTCCAGCCGATCGAGTCCGCGGGCGTCAACCTCGTACACCTTGAGGGCCGCCGCGGCGATCTCCCGGTCGATCATGCCCTCGGCCTTGACCTGGGCGTAGTCGCGGACGCGGCGGAGCAGCCGGTTGGCGATACGGGGGGTGCCCCGGGAGCGTCCGGCGATCTCGGCCGCGCCGTCCGCGTCGATGCCGACGTCGAGGAGGCGGGCGGAGCGGTGGATGACGCGCTCCAGCTCGGCGGGGGCGTAGAACTCCATGTGCCCGGTGAAGCCGAAGCGGTCGCGGAGCGGGGGCGGCAGCAGTCCCGCCCGGGTGGTGGCCCCGACCAGGGTGAACGGCGGCAGCTCCAGCGGGATGGCGGTGGCGCCGGGGCCCTTGCCGACGATGACGTCGACGCGGAAGTCCTCCATCGCCATGTACAGCATCTCCTCGGCGGGCCGGGACATGCGGTGGATCTCGTCGAGGAAGAGGACCTCGCCCTCCTGGAGGGAGGAGAGGATCGCGGCGAGATCACCGGCGTGCTGGATGGCGGGGCCCGAGGTGATCCGGATCGGAGCGTTCATCTCGGCGGCGATGATCATCGAGAGGGTGGTCTTGCCGAGGCCGGGAGCCCCGGAGAGCAGTACGTGGTCGGCGGTGGCGCCCCGGGCGCGGGCGGCCTTGAGCACCAGGTCGAGCTGCTCGCGGACCTTCTCCTGGCCGACGAACTCGTCCAGGTCCTTGGGGCGCAGCGCCGCCTCGACCGCGGTGTCCTCGCCGTCCGCGTCCGCGTCGACCAGCCGGTCGTCGAGGACCGGGCCGGTCGGCTCGTCGGTCTCGGATCCGGTCTCGTCCCAGTTCATTTCGGGGCCTCTTCGGTGGTTCGGTGCCGGTCAGCGTGCGCGGTTGAGAGTCTGCAGGGCGGCCCGCAGGAGCTGCGGCACGGGGGGTGCGGCGCCTTCGGCGGCGGCGGCCTCGGCCTGCGGGGCGACGGCGTTGACGGCCTCGTCGGCCTCGCGGCTCGCGTAGCCGAGGCCGATCAGCGCGGCCTGGAGCTGGTCGCGCCAGCCCGAGGTGACGGGGGTGCCGATGCCCTGCTGGCCGATGTGCGCGCCGACCGGTTCGCCGAGGCGGTCCTTGAGCTCCAGGAGCAGCTTCTGGGCGCCCTTCTTCCCGATGCCGGAGACGGCGGTCAGCGCCTTCTCGTCGCCGGTGGAGACGGCGAGGCGCAGGGCGTCGGGGCTGTGGGTGGCGAGCATCGCCTGGGCGAGGCGGGGGCCGACGCCGCTGGCGGTCTGGAGGAGTTCGAAGACCTGCCGCTCGTCGTCGTCGGCGAAGCCGTACAGGGTGAGGGAGTCCTCGCGGACGACCAGCGAGGTGGCGAGCCGGGCCTCCTTGCCGACGCGCAGGCCGGCGAGGGTGTTCGGCGTGCACTGGACGGCCATGCCGATGCCGCCGACCTCGATGACGGCCGTGGTCGGGGCGAGGGCGGCCACCGGGCCGGAGACGAAGGCGATCATGCGGTGCGGCCTTTCGACGTGCGGGGCGCGCCGGAGGCGCTGGAGGAGCCGGTCGCGCCGGACGGTCCCGGCGCGCGGGTGGAGCCCGGCGTGCGCGGGACACCGGGCGTACGGGAGGGGGCGGCCGCCCGGTGCGTGCCGGGCGCGCGGTGGGCGGCGACGGCCTGCTGGAGCCGGTTCTGCGCGGGGGCCCGCCAGATGTGGCAGATCGCGAGGGCGAGGGCGTCCGCGGCGTCGGCGGGCCTGGGCGGCGCGTCCAGCCGCAGCAGCCGGGTCACCATCGCACCGACCTGGGCCTTGTCGGCCCGGCCGGAGCCGGTGACGGCGGCCTTGACCTCGCTGGGGGTGTGCAGGGCGACGGGGATGCCGCGGCGGGCGGCGCAGAGCATGGCGACCGCGCTGGCCTGGGCGGTGCCCATCACCGTACGGACGTTGTGCTGGGCGAAGACGCGCTCGACCGCGACGAAGCCCGGGGAGTGTTCGTCGAGCCACTGCTCGATGCCGCGCTCGACGGCGACGAGCCGGTCGCCCAGCTCGGCGTCGGCGGGCGTGCGGACGACGCCGACGCCGATCATGGTGAGCGGCCGGCCCGCGACCCCTTCGACCACGCCGACGCCGCACCGGGTCAGCCCCGGGTCGATGCCCAGAACCCGCATGGAGCCCCCCCCCTGTCCTCCGTCGTCGCCGGCGCGTTCCGCGCACCCGCTCGATCATCTGTTCCCGCAGGCTATCGGCTCGCACCGACAATCCGTCGTAACCACAGGACGACGGGCCGACGGGGAGTGCCCCGTCGGCCCGTCGCGTGAGGATCGGCCGGTCGTGCCGTCAGGCGTCGACCTTCTCCATGACCTCGTCGGACACGTCGAAGTTGGCGAAGACGTTCTGCACGTCGTCGCTGTCCTCCAGCGCGTCGATGAGCTTGAAGATCTTGCGCGCGCCCTCCTCGTCCAGCTCGACCTGCATGGTGGGCAGGAAGCTGGCCTCGGCGGAGTCGTAGTCGATGCTCGCCTCCTGGAGAGCGGTGCGCACCGCGACCATGTCGGTGGCCTCGCTGACCACCTCGAAGGTCTCGCCGAGGTCGTTGACCTCCTCGGCGCCCGCGTCGAGGACCGCGCCGAGGACGTCGTCCTCGGTCAGCTCGCCCTTGGGCACGATCACGACGCCCTTGCGGTTGAACAGGTACGAGACCGAGCCCGGGTCGGCCATGGAGCCGCCGTTGCGGGTCATGGCGACGCGTACGTCGGAGGCGGCGCGGTTGCGGTTGTCGGTGAGGCACTCGATGAGCACCGCGACGCCGTTGGGGCCGTAGCCCTCGTACATGATCGTCTCGTAGTCGGTTCCGCCCGCTTCGAGACCGCCGCCGCGCTTGACCGCGGAGTCGATGTTCTTGTTCGGGACGGAGCTCTTCTTCGCCTTCTGGATGGCGTCGACGAGCGTGGGGTTGCCGTCGGGGTCAACGCCGCCGGAGCGGGCCGCGACCTCGATGTTCTTGATCAGCTTCGCGAAGAGCTTGCCGCGCTTGGCATCGATCACGGCCTTCTTGTGCTTCGTCGTAGCCCATTTAGAGTGGCCGGACATCTGCCTTCTCCTTCGCGTCACCAAAATCGAGTCGAACCCGAGAGATCCTACCGGGGTCGGCTCACTTCACCGCGCGCACCATGTCCACGAACAGGGCGTGCATGCGGTGGTCGCCGGTCAGTTCGGGGTGGAAGGAGGTGGCGAGGGCGTTTTCCTGCCGGACGGCGACGATATGTCCGTCGTGTTCGGCGATGACCTCGGTGTCGGCTCCCACGGACTCGACCCAGGGCGCGCGGATGAACACGCCCTCCACCGGGCCGCCGTCGACGCCCACGACGTCGATCGCGGCCTCGAACGACTCGTTCTGCCGGCCGAAGGCGTTGCGCCGCACGATCATGTCGATGCCGCCGACGGTCTCCTGCCCCGAGCGGGGGTCGAGGATCTTCTCGGCGAGCAGGATCATGCCGGCGCAGGTGCCGTAGACCGGCATCCCGGTCCGCACCCGTGCGCGCAGCGGCTCCAGCATGCCGAAGAGCGCCGCCAGTTTGGACATGGTGGTGGACTCGCCGCCCGGGATGACCAGGCCGTCGACCTCCGCCAGTTCTTCGGGGCGCCGGACCGGCCTGGCCAGGGCGTCCGCCGAGGCCAGGGCGATCAGGTGCTCCCGTACGTCGCCCTGGAGTGCGAGGACGCCGATCAGGGGGGTGTCGCTCATCGGTGGTTACCAGCCGCGGTTGGCGTAGCGCTCGGACTCGGGCAGCGTGTCGCAGTTGATGCCGACCATGGCCTCGCCCAGGTTGCGGGAGGCGTCCGCGATGACCTTCGGGTCGTCGTAGAAGGTGGTGGCCTTCACGATGGCGGCGGCGCGCTTGGCCGGGTCGCCGGACTTGAAGATGCCGGAGCCGACGAAGACGCCCTCGGCCCCGAGCTGGCGCATCAGCGCGGCGTCGGCCGGGGTGGCGACACCGCCGGCGGAGAAGAGCACGACGGGCAGCTTGCCCAGCTCCGCGACCTCCTTGACCAGCTCGTAGGGGGCGCGGAGGTCCTTGGCGGCGGCGTACAGCTCGTTGTTGTCGAAGCCGCGCAGACGCGCGATCTCGTTCTTGATCTGGCGCAGGTGGCGGACCGCCTCGACGACGTTGCCGGTGCCGGCCTCGCCCTTCGAGCGGATCATGGCCGCGCCCTCGGCGATGCGGCGCAGGGCCTCGCCGAGGTTGGTGGCGCCGCAGACGAACGGGGTGGTGAAGGCGAACTTGTCGCTGTGGTTGACCTCGTCGGCGGGGGTGAGGACCTCGGACTCGTCGATGTAGTCGACGCCGAGGGACTGGAGCACCTGGGCCTCGACGAAATGGCCGATGCGGGACTTGGCCATGACGGGGATGGAGACGGCCCCGATGATCTCCTCGATCATGTTGGGGTCGGACATCCGGGCCACGCCGCCGTCCTTGCGGATGTCGGCCGGGACCCGCTCCAGGGCCATGACGGCCACGGCCCCCGCGTCCTCGGCGATCTTCGCCTGCTCGGCGTCGACGACGTCCATGATCACGCCGCCCTTGAGCTGCTCGGCCATGCCGCGCTTGACGCGGGCGGTGCCGGTGGCGGGGGAACCGGCGGACTGCGGGGTGCTGGGAAGCGTGGACACGGGACCTCACTCGGTGAAAGACGCTGAACTCTGCACCACCGAGGAAACGCTCCGGGACCAGGCCACAGCAAGGGCCAATGGGCAGGCCGTGGATCGTTCTGGCCGGGCCCGCGCCGCGGACCGCTGTCCGTGTCGGATGCCGGGCCGCCCCACGGTCCGGCTCGGACGCCGGGCCGGTCCGTTCTCCGGGTCCGTTCCCCGGGTCCGTTCTCCGGCCGGGGGGACCGGTACGTTCCCCGCTCGGACGCCGGGCCCGGTGCGTTCCCCGGCTCAGGTGCCCGGACGGTCCGCGAGGGCCACCGGCGGGGCGTCGTCCATCTCGACGGCGAGCGGGAACGGGGCGTGCCCGGCCAGCCGGAAGAGCCGGACGGTACGGTGCCGGCGCAGCGCGCGGGCGGCGCGTACGGCGTCGTTGTGGAAGCGCCGGGCCATCGGCACGCGGCGTACGGCGGCGGCCAGTTCGGTGGCCGCCTCCTCGCCGCCGGGGACCTCCTTCACCGCTTCCACCTGGGCCGGTTCGCCGAAGACCGCGCGCAGGGCGGCGCTCAGTTCGCTCTCGGCCACCTCCCGGTGGTCCTCCTCGGCCTGCCGGGCGGCGTGCGCGGCCTCGTACAGGACGATCGAGGCGGCCGGGTCCAGGACGCCGGAGGTGGCGAGCTCCTGGGTGACCGAGGCGCGGCGCAGGAGTTGGGCGTCGAGGGCGGCGCGGGCGGCGTCGATCCGGGAGTGCAGGCGGTCGAGCCGGCCGGCGGTCCAGCTGAGGTACACGCCGATCGCGACGAGGGCGACGACGATCCAGACGATGAGGGTTACGGTCACGGGCCCACACGCTACCCTCGCGCGCGGGCCCGGAACGCATCCCCCGGGCGGGAGGGCCCGTCGACCACCGGGGCCCGTTCACGACCGGACGTGGACCGGTCCGGGACGTGCCCGCGGACCCGGTCAGGATCCGCCGGACGTGGACCGGTCCGGGACGTGCCCTCAGTCCCGGGCGAGCCCGAACCGGGCCCGCAGCCCCGAGCGTTCGTCCGCCCCGACCGAGGCGGCGCCGTCGGTCACCGTCTCGTACACCGCGAGGATGTCGGCGCCCACCGTCCCCCAGTCGAAGCGGCGGACGTGGGCCCCGCCGCGCTCGCGCAGTCCGGCCCGGCGCTCCGGGTCGCCCAGCAGCCGGATCGCGGCGGCGGCCAGCGCGTCGGCGTCCTCGTTGGCGAACAGGTCGCCCGCCGCGCCCTGGTCCAGCACCTGCGCGAAGGCGTCCAGGTCGCTGGCGAGGACCGGCGCACCGGCCGACAGCGCCTCCACCAGGATGATGCCGAAGCTCTCGCCGCCGGTGTTGGGGGCCACGTACACGTCGACGCTGCGCAGCAGCCGGGCCTTGTCCTCGTCGCTGACCATGCCGAGGAACTCGACGCGCTCGCGCAGCTCCTTCGGCAGGGTGGCCACCGCCTCCTCCTCGTCACCGCGTCCGGCGACGAGGAGCCGGGCCTCGGGGTGGGCGGCGAGGATCGCGGGCAGCGCCTTCATCAGGACGGGCAGGCCCTTGCGGGGTTCGTCGATGCGGCCGATGAAGCCCAGGGTCCGCCCCTGCCACTCGGCCTTCGGCTCGGCGTCGGCGAAGAAGTCGACGTCGACGCCGTTGGGGATGACGACCGCGTCCCCGCCGAGGTGCTCGACCAGGGTGCGCCGCGCGTACTCGCTGACCGCGATCCGGGCGCTGATCTTCTCCAGCGCGGGCTGGAGGATCGGGTACGCGGCGATCATCGCCCGGGAGCGCGGGTTGGAGGTGTGGAAGGTCGCGACGATCGGCCCCTGCGCCGCCCAGCAGGCCAGCAGGCCGAGCGAGGGGGAGGTCGGCTCGTGGATGTGGATGACGTCGAACGTGCCGTCGTGCAGCCAGCGCCGCACCCGGGCCGCCGAGAGGAAGCCGAAGTTGAGCCGGGCGACGGAGCCGTTGTACGGGACGGGGACGGCCCGGCCGGCCGAGACGACGTAGGGCGGCAGCGGGGTCTCGTCGTCGGAGGGGGCCAGGACGGAGACCTGGTGGCCGAGCCGGATCAGGTGTTCGGCGAGGTCCCGGATGTGGAACTGCACGCCGCCCGGTACGTCCCAGGAGTACGGGCAGACGATGCCGATCTTCACGTCGGTTCCCTCCGGGGGTCCAGATCGTCCAGCCAGAGCCGCTGGAGCATGTGCCAGTCCTCCGGGTGCTCGGCGATGCCGCCGGCGAAGGCGTCGGCCAGGGCCTGGGTCATGGCGGCGGTCCTCTCGGCGCGGGCGCCCTCCGCGGGCTTCTCGACCGCCGGGTGGACGCGGGCGCCCATCACCGGCGTGCCGTCGTACCAGAGCGTCACCGGCAGCAGCAGCGCGCCCGTCTGCTGGGCGAGGAGCGCCGGTCCCGCGGGCATCCGGGCGGTGGCGCCGAAGAACGACACCTCGACGCCGGACGCCGACAGGTCCCGGTCCGCGACCAGGCAGACCAGGCCGCCCGCGCGCAGCCGGCGGGCCAGGGTGCCGAAGGCGGCGCCGCCGCTGTGCGGCAGGACCTCCATGCCGAGGCCCTCGCGGTAGGCGACGAACCGGTCGTAGAGGGTGGCCGGTTCCAGCCGTTCGGCGACGGTGGTGAAGGGCACCTTGAGGTCCGTGGTTACCCAGGCGCCCGCGAGGTCCCAGTTGCCGAGGTGGGGCAGGGCCAGGATGACGCCCTTCCCTGCGTCGAGGCCCTCGGTCAGCAGGTGGGCGTCCCTGACGTCGATGCTCGCCCGGATCCGCTCCGGGGTCCAGGTCGGCAGCCGGAACGACTCCATCCAGTACCGCATGTACGAGCGCATCCCGGCCCGCGACAGCTCGGCCAGCCGCTCCGAGGTGGCGTCGGGCACGACCCGGGCGAGGTTCGACTCCAGTCGCAGCACGCTCTTGCCGCGCCGCTTCCACGTCTGGTCGGCGATGGTGCGGAAAAGCCGGGCGGCGGCGGGCTCGGGCAGCTTCTTGACCGCGCCCCAGCCCAGTCCGTAGAGCCCGTCGGTGAGGCGGCCCCTCAGGTCGGAGCCGGTCACCGGTCGCCCTCGCCGTCCCGCCCGGAGGCGTCCGCGTCCGGGCGGAGCACCCCGGCCGGCCCCTGGGCCGCAGGCGCGGCGGCCTCGGCCGCGTCCGCCTCGGCCGACTCGCGGCGTACCGTCACCACGCGCTGGATCAACGTGACGAGGCTGCCGACGGCGACGATCCACAGAGCGATCGGGAGCAGCACGTCGATGCCGGGGACGCCGAACTTGTGCAGTCCGGCGAGACCGGCGGCGACCAGCGAGATGACGAGCCGCTCGGCGCGCTCCACCAGGCCGTTGACCGCGACCGGCAGGCCGATCGACTCGCCGCGCGCCTTGGTGTACGAGACCACCTGGCCGCTGGCCAGGCAGAAGATCGCCACGGCGCAGAGGATGTCGTCGTCCCCGCGGCCCGCGTACCAGAGCGCGAAACCGCCGAAGATCGCCCCGTCGGCGACCCGGTCCAGCGTCGAGTCGAGGAACGCGCCCCACCGGCTGGAGATCCCGGCCTGCCGCGCCATGTTCCCGTCGACGAGGTCGGAGAAGACGAAGACCGTGATGACGATCGTGCCCCAGAAGAACTCCCCCATCGGGAAGAAGACCAGCGCGCCCGCCATCACTCCGGCCGTACCGATGAGCGTGACCGCGTCGGGGCTGACCCCGAGGCGGAGCAGCAGTGCGGCGAACGGTGTGAGGACACGCGTGAAGAATGCACGCGCGTACTTGTTCAGCATGGCCTTCCCGAGGGTTCGGTTCACCGGGCGGCCCATTCGGCCACCGGCTGGCCCATCGTAGTCACCGCCGGTGCCTTCCACCGGCCGGGCACCCGCGGCCGGGTGTCACCGGTCTTCGGCCACGACGACGACGTCGGGCGGCGCCGCCACCGCTCCGTGCGGAGCGACCCCCCGGCGCGTGACCGGCGCACTGTCGCACACACCGCCCTCGGTCACGTCGGTGACGGGCAGTGGCGTGATCCGGACGATACGCTGTGGGCGCAGCTCAGAAGGTATGCCGCGTACGGTAGTTGGGCACACCGCAGGAGCAGACGTGCGGCGAGTGGGGGCGACAAGGTGGCCAACGACGGATTCGACTTCTCACCCGGGGCGCAGGTCCCGATCCAGGGCGCGGGCGGCCAGACCGTGGCGACCAACGCCCTGGCCTCGGCGGCGTACCGGGACAGTCCGGTGGAGACGATCCTCGACGCCAACGGCGAGTGGCACAAATCGACGGTGAAGACGGGCTCGTCCAAACTCTTCAAGTCGGACTACTTCAAGCCGAATCTCGGCGAGGCGTTCGCCCGTGCGGTGCAGGAGCGGATGCTCGGCGGCGCGCGTGCGGCGCTCATCCAGTCCTTCGGCATGGACCCGCAGACGGTGGTGGAGCACTGCCTGTCGGCGAACAACCTCCGCAAGGCCCGGGACACCCGGCTCACCCTGGTCACGCTGGTGTTCGGCGTCCTGTTCCTGCCCGGCATGCTGGCCTGGGTGATCGCGTTCCGGATCCGGGACGCGCTGAACAAGTCCAAGGACACCGCGTTCCGCGCGGTCGGCACGGTCCTGCTGGCGGCCTTCGGGATCGGCGCGCTGGTCCTGATGGTCAAGCTCCCGCTGAACGGGTTGCTCGCGCTGTACGTCCGGGGGGCGCTCATCGCCCCGGTGATCGGCTGGGTGATCGCCAAGCGGATCGCGGAGACCTCGGCCAGGGACCTGCGGGCCCGCTGGGAGGGGCTGCTCTCGGGCGGCGGCGTGATCGCGAAGATCCCCGAGGCGGTGCCGAAGAACCCCAACGAGACCGCGCGCGAGGCGATGCGCCAGGGGCTGGAGAAGCTGTCGGCCGAGCAGCAGTCGAACTCGGTCTTCTACGCCGGGCCCAAGGGCGTCCTCGGGATGGGCACCCGCTGGGGCAGCTGGCAGCTGGCCGAGGAGCTGATCCCCAAGGACAAGACCAAGGAGATCCACCAGTTCCGCAGCTGGGACCTGATCCGGATCATCCACGACCAGCTGAAGATGCTGGAGCGCGGCCCGCTGAACACCGGCGGCTTCCCGAAGCCGTCCGTGAAGCACTGGATCGTCTCGCCCATCGGGGAGAACGCCGACTCCGTCACCCGCCCCGCCGGCGAGGACGTCGCCACCTTCCAGGTGAAGCCGCACGAGATCCAGCGGATCTGCAACCACCAGCAGTTCGGCAGCGGCGACCGGCACTACCTGGGCGTCCAGTTCACCCTGTGGGACGGTCAGCTGGTCATCACGATGATGATCACCGTGACCGTCCTCCACGAGACGCTGCGCATCGAGGTCACCGGTCACGCGCTGGGGCCGGTGCACGGCCTGTTCCTCTCCAAGCCCGCGGCGAAGACGAAGACGGTCAACAAGACGGTCCGCTTCTGGGAGACCCGGGACGTGCAGCTGGCGCTGGTGGACGCCAAGGAGGTCGTCCGGCTCGCCCTCCGCGCACCGCTCACCTGGTATCCGCCGCTGCTGGACTACCTGGGCGGCAAGATCGTGCTGCCGGAGCCGTTCGGGCTGCGCCACGCGTGGGCGGCCAAGCCGTGGAACCACCGCTTCATGGCGGACGACGCGATGCGCGCCGCCACTCCGGTGCTGCGGGCCGTGCACACGGCGGCGATGCGCGTCCTCGCGGAGAACGGCGTCGACACCGAGCGCTTCGACAACCGCTCGATGGTCCTGAGCGGCCTCGTCCAGGACCCGGCCCCGCGCAAGGCCGACGTGTACGACGCGTAGGCGCGGCGCCCGTACGGCACGGGTCGGCCGGTGCGGAGGGCGGAACGCGGAGGGGAGGCCCGGCGACCGGGCCTCCCCTCCCGCACGACCGGCGACACGCGTAGGGCACACGGCACACGGCACACAGCTCAGCGGACCGGCAGGTCCCCCGTCGGCCAGGCGTCGGCCAGGATGGCCCGGGTGTCGCCCAGCAGCTGGGGCAGCACCTTGGTGTGGCCGATGACCGGCATGAAGTTGGCGTCCCCGCCCCAGCGCGGCACCAGGTGCTGGTGCAGGTGCGCGGCGATCCCGGCGCCGGCGACGGAGCCCTGGTTCATGCCGATGTTGAAGCCGTGCGCCCCGGAGGCCGTCCGCAGCGCGGTCATGGCCCGCTTGGTGAAGTCCGCCAGCTCGACGGTCTCGGGGCCGTTCAGCTCGGTGTAGTCGGCCACGTGGCGGTAGGGCACGACCATGAGGTGGCCGCCGTTGTACGGATACAGGTTCAGCACCGCGTAGACGTGCTCGCCGCGGGCCACGATCAGCCCGTCCTCGTCGGATTTGGCGGGGATCGAGCAGAACGGACAGCCGTCGTCGGCCCCCGGGCCGCTCGGCTTGTTCTCGCCCTGGATGTACGCCATCCGATGGGGCGTCCACAGGCGCTGGAATGCGTCGGGCGTGCCCACCCCGATCTGCTGCTCCGGCTCACTCGTCATGCCCGTCAGCATATGGCGTCACCCCGACGGGGCGTGTCGCCGGGGCCGCGCCGCCCGGCCGCCCGCGATGCTGAGGCGATGAGCGACCGCCCCTCCCCCGATCCGCCCGCCCGGCTGACCCGCTGGGAGCAGCGCACGGAGGTCCCCCTCTTCCTCGCGGGGCTGGTCTTCCTCACGGGGTACGCGGTCCGGGTGCTGACCCCGCACGAGGCGGAGCCCTGGAACGACATCGCGCTGACCCTCGTCTGGTCGACCTGGCTGCTCTTCCTGCTGGACTACGCGGCCCGGCTGCGCCTGAGCGGCCTCGGCGCGCGCTTCCCGCGTACGCACTGGCTGGACACCCTGGTCCTGCTGCTGCCGCTGCTGCGCCCGCTGCGGATGGTGAAGGTGTACCTGGCGGTCCAGCGCCGGCGCGACCGGCCGCGGCTCGATCTGTACGCGCGGGTGATGGCGTACGCGGGGATGACCGCGGCCCTGCTCGGGTTCGCCGCCTCCCTCGCCGTCTACCACCTGGAGCACCGGGCCCCGGGGGCCTCCATCGTCACGTTCGGCGACGCGGTGTGGTGGGCGTGCGCGACGCTCACGACGGTCGGCTACGGGGACGCCACCCCGGTCACGTTCTGGGGACGGGTGGTCGCGGCGGGGCTGATGGCCTGCGGGCTCGCCCTGCTCGGGGCGGTGACGGGGTCGTTCTCGTCGTGGCTGATCCAGGTGTTCACCCGGGAGGACGAGAAACGGCCCCCGGAGCGCGGGTGACGCTCCGGGGGCCGTGCCGGCGCCGGGGAATCAGACCTGTACGCGGTCCTCGACGGCCTTCGCGATCTTGGCGATGGCCTCGTCGACCGGGATTCCGTTCTCCTGCGAACCGTCGCGGTAGCGGAAGGAGACCGCTCCGTTGGCCATGTCCTCGTCACCAGCGATGATCATGAAGGGCACCTTGGCCTTCTGCTGGTTGCGGATCTTCTTCTGCATCCGGTCGGACGAGGCGTCCACGTCCACCCGCAGCCCCTGCTTGCGCGCCTTGGCGGCGAACTCCTGGAGGTAGGGGATGTGGGCGTCGCCGATCGGGATGCCGACCGCCTGGACCGGGGCGAGCCAGACCGGGAACGCGCCCGCGTAGTGCTCCAGGAGCACGGCGAAGAAGCGCTCGATGGAGCCGAACAGGGCGCGGTGGATCATCACCGGGCGCTGCTTGGAGCCGTCCGGGCCGGTGTACTCCAGGTCGAAGCGCTCCGGCAGGTTGAAGTCGAGCTGCACGGTCGACATCTGCCAGGTGCGGCCGATGGCGTCCTGGCACTGTACGGAGATCTTCGGGCCGTAGAACGCGGCGCCGCCCGGGTCCGGGACGAGGGGCAGCCCCTGCTTCTCGGCGACCTGGCGCAGGGTCTCGGTGGCCTCTTCCCAGGTCTCGTCGGAGCCGACGTACTTCTCCGGGTCCTTGGTGGACAGCTCCAGGTAGAAGTCGGTGAGCCCGTAGTCGCGGAGCAGGTTCAGCACGAAGGTGAGCGTGCGGTCCAGCTCCTCCGCCATCTGCTCCTTGGTGCAGTAGATGTGCGCGTCGTCCTGCGTGAAGCCGCGGGAGCGGGTCAGGCCGTGCACGACGCCCGACTTCTCGTACCGGTACACCGTGCCGAACTCGAAGAGGCGCAGCGGCAGTTCGCGGTAGGAGCGGCCGCGCGCGTCGAAGATCAGGTTGTGCATCGGGCAGTTCATCGGCTTGAGGTAGTAGTCCACCCCGTCGTCGAGCTGCATGGGCGGGTACATGCCGTCGGCGTACCAGTCCAGGTGGCCGGACTTCTCGAAGAGCTTGCCCTTGGTGGCGTGCGGGCTGTAGACGAACTCGTAGCCCTCCTCCTCGTGACGGCGACGCGAGTAGTCCTCCATGGCCCGGCGGATGACGCCGCCCTTGGGGTGGAAGACGGCGAGGCCGGGGCCGATCTCGTCGGGGAAGGAGAAGAGATCCAGCTCGTTGCCGAGCTTGCGGTGGTCGCGCTTGGCGGCCTCCTCCAGGAACTCCAGGTGCGCCTTGAGCTCGTCCTTGGTGGGCCAGGCGGTGCCGTAGATGCGCTGGAGCATCGGGTTCTTCTCGCTGCCGCGCCAGTACGCGGCGGCGTTGCGCATCAGCTTGAACGCCGGGATGAACCGGGTGGTGGGCAGGTGCGGACCCCGGCAGAGGTCCTTCCAGCACAGGTCGCCGGTCTTCGGGTCGAGGTTGTCGTAGATGGTCAGCTCGCCGCCGCCCACCTCGACGTCCGCGCCGTCGTCCGAGGAGGCGGAGCCCTTGATGCCGATGAGCTCCAGCTTGTACGGCTCGTTCGCGAGCTCCTCGCGGGCGTCCTCGTCGGAGACCACCCGGCGGGAGAACCTCTGGCCCCGCTTCTGGATCTCCTGCATCTTCTTCTCGACGGCCTTGAGGTCCTCGGGGGTGAACGGCTTCTCGACGTCGAAGTCGTAGTAGAAGCCGTCCTTGACCGGCGGGCCGATGCCGAGCTTGGCCTCGGGGAACAGCTCCTGCACGGCCTGGGCCATGACGTGCGCGGTGGAGTGGCGCAGGATGTCGAGGCCGTCCGGGGAGGAGATCTCCACGGGCTCGACGCTCTCGCCGTCCTGGAGCACGTAGGAGAGGTCCTTCAGCTCGCCGCCGACGCGCGCGGCGACGACGGTGCGCTGACCGGGGAAGAGCTCGCCGGCGGTCGTGCCCGTCGTCACCACGTGCTCTTCCCGCTCGGAATCGCGTTGGATGATCACACGGACGTCTGACACCGGTCTCTCCTGACTGAGGGGGATGCCTGCCTTCGTACGGCCAAGCACTGCGAATCGTACCGAGCCCCCGGCCCCCGATGCGAACGCCTTCCGGGCGGTCCTACGACTCCTCCCCCGCGCACGCCTCCTCGAAGAAGTCCACGTTCTCCTGGAGGGCCTTCATCAGCCGGTCCCGCTCCGCCTCGTCGACCTGGACGGGCGCGACCTGCGAGGCCCCGGTGAGCCGCCGGAAGCCGCCCCGGCTCTCCAGCCGCCCCTCCAGCCGCAGCGGCAGCCCCACCAGGTGGGCGTGGCCCGCGATGCGGTACGCCTCCTCGTCCAGCTCCGCCCGGACGTGCCCGACCTCCGCCCCGGCCAGCACTCTCAGCCGTACGATCCCGGCGCCGCGCGGCCCCGACCGCCGCAGCCGGACCACCGCACCGGTCAGCCGCACCCGGACGGCGGGTTCGTCGCGGAGGTAGCGGGCACCGGCGGCGCGCAGGGCGGGCAGGTCGCCCGGGGAGAACTCGACGGGCCCGGGGCGGGACGGGCAGCCGTCCGGGGCGCCTGCGGCGGGCGCCCACCGCAGGTCGACGCGGGCCCCCTCGCAGCCGCGCACCAAGGTGATCAGCGCCTCCGTCAGCTCGCGGCCGGCGCCCGCCGCGACCGCGCTGTCGAACGCGTCCATGGAGCCGGTGGCCCGCTGGTAGTCCACCGCCTCCCGGGTGGCGTGCAGGGCGTGGCAGAGCCGGACGGCGATCGCGCGCCCGGAGGCGGCGGGCAGGTACGCGGTGAGGGCGCGGCCGTCCGCCCCGGGCCCGAGCAGCACCTCGTCCAGGGCGGCCCGGGCCTTTCTGCGGTGCCGTGCCCCGTGGTAGCCGGCCCGGCCGCGCGCGGCGAGGGCGCCGGCCAGGAGGATCTGGCGGGCCGCCGACCGCAGCTCCTCGGCCTCCGTCCATCCCGAGGCCCCGGCCGCCGCTGCCGCCGACTCGGGGATCTCGCGCCGCCAGCGGATCTCGTCGCCGGGCACGGCGAGGGAGACGAGGATGTCGCGGGCGGAGGGGGCGGGGCTGTGGGCGAGGGCGGCGAGGGCCTCCTCCATCAGCTCCGCGCTGTCGGGGAAGGCCGCGCTCTCGGGCACCAGCAGGCCGCCCGCCGCGTCGGCGGCCCCGGGCGGGGTCCACCGCCCGTACCGTCCGGGCGCTCCCCCGCGCCGCTGCCAGCCGTGGCGCAGCAGCAGGGCCCCGAGGACGGCGGGGCCGGGAGGCTGCGCCCCGGCCTCGGCGAGGGGCGGGGCCCAGGTGCGGGCGGGGGCGGGGTGCGAGCGGGCGGCGCGGGCTCCCGCCGCGCCCGTGGGCTCGTCCATCGACCGGTGCATCAGGGTCTCCCTCCGGCCCCGACCCGGGCCATGATGTCGCAGAGTGCGCGGTCGTCGAAGATCCGTGAGGTCGGGACGCGCACGGTGGTGCGCTGCCGGCCCGTCACGGGGTGGCCGGCCAGGTTGGTCCAGTAGCAGCAGTGGCGCAGGTCGAGCCCGCCCGGCCCGGCGCGCAGCCAGTCGTCCCGGCTGCGGGGGACGATCATCACGACGAGGATCCGGTGCACCGCCACCGGGTGGCGGGCGAGCTTGGCCAGGTGGGCGTTGTCGAGGGTGAAGGAGAACGCCCCGCCCGCCGGGTGCGGCGGTATCTGGTAGGTGCACTTGAGCTGCACCTTGATGGTCACCTCGTCGTCGACGGTGTGGGCGGCGGCCCCGTGGCTGACGTGCCAGTCGATGCCGTTGTCGGGGAAGGGCTGGGACAGGGAGCATCCGGCGGCCGCCGCGACGGCGTGCAGGTAGCCCACCTGAAGGGTCTCCATGCAGGCGGTGGTGGCGAGGGAGCCGCGCAGTGGCGCTTCGGGCTGCTGCGGCGGCCGGGGCCCGGGGGCCTCGGCGCGGGCGGTTCCCCCGGGGTCGGGCTGCGCGAGCGCCATGGCTCCGTGCCTTCCGGGCGTGCCGATCGACGGCAGAGGACCTGCCGGCGGAGTGTCGTGGGCGGGAGGGATCGCCGGACGCCGGGGCCAACTCCTCGGCGTCACACCTGTGTTGTCACCGCATCGGAACGCCCGCAAACGGCGTATCAGGCAAACAGCCCGGGTATCACCGATATCGGGCAGGGGAATCACTCCATCTGCCGTGCGGGTGCGAGGAGTTCGGGGATGACGCATTGGTTCGAGGGGCCGCTGGCCGCTTTTGACACGGAGACGACAGGCGTGGACGTCGAGCAGGACCGGATCGTTTCGGCCGCTCTCGTCGCGCAGGACACCGCGGGCGGTCGCGTCCGCGTCACCCGTTGGCTGGTCAGTCCGGGGGTGCCGGTCCCGCCCGGGGCGACCGACGTCCACGGCCTGACCGACGATCACCTGCGGCGCAACGGCCGGTGGCCCGCGCCGGTGATGCACGAGATGGCCCGCGCGCTGGCGGAGAGCTGCGCGTCGGGCCGGCCGCTCGTCGTGATGAACGCTCCGTTCGACCTGACGATGCTGGACCGGGAGTTGAGGCGGCACCGGGCGTCGTCGCTGGCCCGGTACCTCGACGGGACGCCGATGCGGGTGGTGGACCCGCGGGTGCTGGACAAGCATCTGGACCGCTACCGCAAGGGCCGCCGCACGCTCACGGACCTGTGCGCGCGCTACGAGGTGGTGCTCGACGGGGCCCATGACGCGGCGGCCGACGCGACCGCCTCGCTGGAGCTGGTGCGGGCGGTGTGCCGGCGCTTCTCGACCCGGCTGGAGCGGCTGTCCCCGGCCGAGCTGCACACCCTCCAGGCGACCTGGCACGCGGCCCAGGCCCGGGGCCTGGAGGCGTGGTTCGCCAAGAGCGGGACGCCGGAGACGGTGGACCCGTCGTGGCCGCTGCGCCCGGAGCTGCCCGCCGCGGCGTGACGGGCCGGACGGGGTCCGGACATGCGAAAGCCGGTCCGCGTGACACGTGCGAACCGGCTTTCCCCGGTGGGCGATACTGGGTTCGAACCAGTGACCTCTTCGGTGTGAACGAAGCGCTCTCCCACTGAGCTAATCGCCCGGGAACGGGTTGAACCATACAGGGCTCCGCGGGCTTCGTTCAAACCGCTTCCGGCCGGGCTCTACTCAGAGCCGCCGTGGCCGGGAACTGAGTATCCGAGCGCATGTACGAGCCGGGCGGCCGGGGCCACACTCCCCTGCATGGAACCTATGCCCCCGCCCGCCGAGGAACTGGCCCGCCTCGACCGCGAACTGGCCGAGCTGGACGCCCGCCGCGCCCAGTTGCTGACCCGGCGCGCCTGGCTGCTCGCCGCGCTGCGGCCGCCCGCGCCGGCCCCCGCCCCGGGCTGGAACCCGTCGGCCTGGGGCGCCCCGCCCGGCGCTCCCGCGCAACCGTGGGGCCACGCCTCCGGCGGGCGGCCCGCCGCCCCGCGCAGCGCCCAGAACGTCCTGCTGACGCTGGGTGGTCTGCTGCTGACGGTCGCGGCGGTCGCGTTCACACTGGTGAGCTGGGGCTCGATGGGGATCGGCGGCCGGGCGGCCGTGCTGTCCGTGGTGACCCTGGCGGCACTGATCGCCCCGGCGGTGCTGCTGCGGCGCGGGCTGACCGCCACCGCCGAGGCGCTGGCGGCGCTGGCGCTGGCGCTGACCCTGCTCGACGCCTACGCGGTCCACGCGGTGGCCGCCCCGGACACGGACGGGCTCGGTTTCACGGCCGCCGCCTGCGCGGTGCTGGCGGCGTTGTGGACGGCGTACGGCCTGACGCTCGGGAAGCTTCGTATGCCGCTGCCGGCCGCCGTGGTGCTGGCGCAGTGGCCGCTGCTGTTCTGGGCGTGGGCGGCGGGCGCGCCGACGCTGGTGGTCGGCTGGGCGCTGCTGGCGACGGCGGTGGCGGACGGGGTGGTCGCGCTGCGGGGCCGGGGCCTCGGGGTGCGGATCACGGCCGCCCTCGGCGGTTCGGCGCTGGGCCTCTCGGCGCTGCTGGTGGGGCTGGTGCTGTCCGTGACGGCCTCGGGGCCGCTCGGCGCGCTGGCGCCGGGCGCGCTGCTGCTGGCGGCAGCGGCGGCGGCCCTCGCCGGTGCGTGGCACGCCCCGAAGGGCTTCGCGACGGCGGGCGGCCTGGTGGCGGGGCTCGCCGCTGTGGCCGCGGTGGGCGGAGTCCCTGCGGCGGCGGTACCGGCGACCTGGCCGGTGCTCGCCCACCTGCTGTGCGGTCTCGCGCTGACCGGGGTCGTACGGACCCGGCTGCCGAGGGACGCGGCGCGCGGGGTGCTGGTGGCGTCGGCCGCGGTGGCGGCCGGGGCGCTGGTGGGGGCGCTGCCGTCGGTGGTGGCGGTGGTGCTGGGCCCGGTGACGCTGCTGGAGGACGTCTGGGCCGGGGCGCCGGACGGTTTCCGGTCCGCGCTGGGGTCGACGCCGCCGTGGCCGGAGTCGGGCGCGGCGCCGGTGGTGCTCGCCCTGACGGCCGGGCTGCTGGGGTCGGCGTACCGGTGGTGGCCGTCGCTGGTACGGATCGTCGCCCCGCTGACCGCGCGGGAGCCGGGCGCCCCCGGGGCTCCGGAGGCCGCGGCGCCGGGAGCGGGCGAGCCCGGCGGCCTGCCGCCGTACGGGCCCGGAGCGCCCTGGCACGCGGTCGGCGGGGCGGGCGGGCGCGGGGGGCCTTCCGGGGCGGCGCTGCGCGGGTCCGCCGGGGCCGGGGCGGTGATGCTCGGCTGGGGCGCGCTGCTGGTGGCCGGGGCCGTGCTGGACGTGCCGTACGCCCTCGCGGCGGTCGCGGAGACGCTGCTGGTGGCTGGTCTGCTCGCCCTGGCCGTACGCGGCGGGGGGAGCGACCGGGCAGAGTCGGCCGCGGTGCCGGTGACCGCGCTGGTGGTGGCGGTGGCCGGGGCGGTGAGCGCCGGGCTGCTGTCGCTGGCCTCCGAGGGCGCTTCCTACGCGGTGTTCGTCGCGCTGACGGCCCTGTTCGCGGGGGCGGCGGTCCGGGCGGGGGCCGGGGTGCCGCGCGCGGTGCTCGCGGTCGCCGCGGTGGTCTGGGGCACCGCGCTCACGGGGTTCGCCGGCCGGTCCCTGGAGCTCGCCCCGTACGAGGCCACGCCGCTGCTGCTCCTGGCGCCCGCGCTGACGGTGGGGCTGGGGGCGCGGCTGCGGCGAACCCCGGTGGCACTGCCGGTGGAGCTGGCGGGCGTGCCGGGGGCGCTGCTGGCGGTGGGGCTCGCGGTCTCCGACGCGCCGTTCCTGGCGCTGACGCTGGCGCTGTGCGGGGTGCTGGCGGCGGGCGCGGCGGTGCGGCCGGAGCGGCGGCCGGTCGCGGGGTGGCTCGCGGCGGGACTGTTCGTACTGGCCGCCTGGGTGCGGCTGGCGGCCTCGGAGGTGTCGTTGGTCGAGGCGTACACGCTGCCGGTGACGGTGCCCGCGCTGGTGGTCGGGTTCCTGCGGCGGCGCGAGGACCCCGGGGCGTCGTCGTGGACGGCGTACGGGCCGGGGCTCGCGGCGACGCTGCTGCCGAGCCTGGCGGTCGCCTGGACCGATCCGGACTGGCCGAGGCCGCTGCTGCTGGGAGCGGCGGCGCTGGTGATCACCCTGCTGGGCGCGCACCACCGCCTCCAGGCGCTGCTGGTCCTCGGCGGAGCGGTGCTGGCCGTGGACGGCCTGCACGAGCTGGCCCCGTACGTGGTGCAGGTGGCGGGGGCGCTCCCCCGCTGGCTGCCGCCGGCCCTGGCCGGGCTGCTCCTGCTGGTGGTGGGGGCGACGTACGAGCAGCGGCTGCGGGACGCCCGCCGGCTGAGGGACGCGCTGGGCCGGATGCGGTGAGTCCTCCCGGTCCGGGGGCCGCGCCGCACGGGCGGTCCCCGGACCGGGAGGGAAACGGGCACAGCAGAGGGCCCGGGAAACGGAATCCGTTTCCCGGGCCCTCTGTCCGGGTGGGCGATACTGGGTTCGAACCAGTGACCTCTTCGGTGTGAACGAAGCGCTCTCCCACTGAGCTAATCGCCCGGGCGCACCGCAAACATTACCCCATGTCAGCGGTGCTTCCGGACCACTCCGAGGTCACTCGCTGATCTTCCACGGCATGGTGAGCCCGAACTTCCAGACGTAGATCCCGACCAGCACCGCCATGATCACGAGCCCGACGGCGGTCAGGATGATGTTGCGCCGCCGGACCTTGGGGTCGAGCGCGCGCTGCGCCGCCTCCGTGACCTTGCGCTTGGTCCAGCGCAGCACGAGCTGCGCCCAGACGAACTCGGTCGCCCAGATCGCCATGCCGCCGAAGATCACCAGCCAGCCGGGTCCGGGCAGGACCAGCATGAGCACACCCGCGATCACCACGCCGAGCCCGACGACGAAGACGCCGACCTGCCAGCTCAGGTGCAGCGCCTTCGACGCCTTGATGAAACCCGGGGCCCGCGAGCCCAGCTCGCGTTCCTCCCGGTCCGATTCCCCCGTGGCGGACGCCGGGTCGGCCTGCTCGGCCACCTTCGTCCGCTCGTCACTCTCCGCGTTCATGAGACTCAACTTACCCGACCCGTCGTCGTCACTGGAATGGGCGCATAACTCAAAGTTACACGCCGCTGAGCGGGGGACCCGAAGCGTCACAAATGGGTCAGAGGGGTTTACAACGCCACCGTAGGTGGCATGTCGATTTCGCCGACGTGCGAATCCCCGAGCGCACACTGAGCGAAAGGCCCTGGCGCTTATGAACACCACGGTCAGCTGCGAGCTGCACCTGCGCCTCGTTGTGTCGAGCGAGTCCTCACTGCCTGTACCTGCGGGCCTGCGGTATGACACGGCCGATCCCTATGCCGTGCACGCCACCTTCCACACCGGAGCGGAGGAGACGGTCGAGTGGGTATTCGCCCGCGACCTCCTCGCCGAGGGGCTGCACAGGCCCACCGGCACCGGTGACGTCCGCGTCTGGCCATCTCGTAGTCACGGTCAAGGCGTCGTCTGCATCGCCCTGAGTTCCCCGGAGGGCGAAGCCCTGCTCGAAGCTCCGGCGCGGGCCCTGGAGTCGTTCCTGAAGAGGACCGACGCAGCGGTTCCGCCGGGTACCGAACATCGCCACTTCGATCTGGACACGGAGCTCTCCCACATCCTGGCCGAGAGCTGAGCCAGGCAGAGAGCCGCACGACGCCGTCCGACTCGGGGCGACGGCGTCGTCACGACAACCGCATAGGGCTGACACCGGCGCCGTCGTCGCGGACACCACCGCGGCGGCGGCGTCGGTGCGCCCGCGGCCTTCGCGGCCTGGGCCTTCGCGCCCGCGGCCTTCGCGGCCGGAGCCGCCGGACGGCCTCGTTCCGCTCACCGCCGGGCGCCACCGGCCCCGGCCGCGGCGTGAGCAGCCAGTAGAGTCAGCCGCCATCGGCAGGCGCCCGCCCGCCGGAGGCCAGGGAGCGAAGCGTGCTGATCCCCCACGACACCCGGATCGCCCTCGACACGGTGGTCGATCTGGTGAACACCGCACCGGAGAGCGAGCCGCCCCGGGAGGAGACCGCCGACGGGCCCGCCGACGGCCTTGACGGCGTCGCGGCGCTGTACGCCTTCGCGGAGCGGCACCACATCAGCGGGGTCGGCGCGCTCGGCGAGAAGGACCTGGCCGCCGTGCGCGACGTCCGGGCACGGTTCGCCGAGGTCTTCGCGGCGCCCGACCCGCGCACCGCGGCCGACCTGGTCAACCGGCTCGTCGCGGCCGCCGGGACCACTCCGCAGCTCACCGACCACGACGGCTACGACTGGCACGTGCACTACTTCGCGCCGGACGCCTCGATCGCCGACCACCTCGCGGCCGACTGCGGCATGGCCCTGGCCTTCATCATCGTGGCGGGCGAGCAGGAGCGGCTGCGGCGCTGCGAGGCGCCGGACTGCGGGCACGCCTTCGTCGACCTGTCGCGCAACCGGTCCCGCCGCTACTGCTCCAGCCGTACGTGCGGGAACCGGCTCCACGTCGCCGCCTACCGGGCCCGGCGCAAGGAAGCCTCGGCCTGACCCGGGGCCGCCACCCGTGGGCGCCGGCCCCGGGGCGCACCGGCTCACAACATGAAGAGGTCGTGCAGCGCGGCCATCAGTAACAGCCCCCCGACCACCGTCAGGAAGATCATCAGCGGCGGCTGGGACAGCGCGAAGAGGCAGCCGCGGGGCTCTTCGGCGGTGCGTGCGGGGGCTTCGCCCCGGGAAGTGTCCACCATCTCGGGGTGATCATGACGCACCGGTGACCCTCCCGACGGTCAACCAGGGTGATCTGCCCGGGAGTTCACCGTCACGTGGTCATCAGTAATCGCTCCGGCACACGAATCTCCGCCAGGCGTTCGACATGGCGGGCCGCCGACGGCCGCCGGCCGGAGCGGTCCGCCCCTCAGATGCCGTGCTTCTTGAGGATCGCCTCGATGTCGCTGAAGTCGTCCGCGGGCGCCGCGGCCTCCCGCTTCTTCCCCGGCTTCGCCGCCGCGGGTCCGGGCGCGGCGCCCGCGCCGAGCGAGGGGGCGGAGGCGGCCGGGGCGACCGCCTCGTTCCGTCCGGCCGCGCGGGCGGCCTTGCGCTCCGCGCGGGTGGTGCCGCTGCGGCGCTCGACGGCGCGGGTGGTCATGAACAGCAGCCAGGAGAGGCCGAGCACCCCGAAACCGGCCCAGACGCTCGGCTTGAAGGCGATCCCGGCAACCCATTCGACGACGCCGGTCAGCACGAGCCCGACAGGGACCAGGGAGTAGGCGGCGATCCGCGTCGCCGTGAGGAACCGCTTGCGGTACGCGGTCACCGCGGCGATGCCCACACCGGCCGCCGACACCGCGGAACAGATGGTCTCGGCAAGCATGGCGGCCTCCAGGCGCAGGGGGGTACGTCCCCTCCATCCTGCACCGGCGTCCACCGATGGGGCCACGACGACGGTCCACCTCAGGGACATCTCAGGGCCGGACCTCCTCCCCAGGGGGTGGGCCCGGTCCGGATCGGGCCCACCCCCGCGCGGCCCGGAGGCCCGCACGGCCTGGAAGACTGGGCGCATGAGCGATTCCACCCCCGCGGCGCCGGTCGTCCTCGACCTCTGGTGCGATCTCGAATGCCCCGACTGCCACCGAGCCCTCGACGATGTGCGCGCCCTGCGCGCACGGTACGGGGACCGCGTCGAGATCCGGCTGCGGCACTTCCCGCTGGAGAAGCACAAGCACGCCTACGCCGCGGCCCAGGCCGCCGAGGAGGCGATCGAGCAGGGCCGGGGCTGGCCGTACATCGAGGCCCTGCTGGCCCGGACCGACGACCTCTCGGGCACGGGCGAGCCGGTCCTCCTCGACGTGGCGCGCGAACTGGGCCTGGATGTCGAAGAGCTGGACACGGCCCTGATCGACGGCCGCCATCTGCTGATCGTCGACGCCGACCACGCGGAGGGCAAGGCGATCGGCGTCACCGGCACCCCGACCTATGTGATCGGCGAGGAGCGGCTGGACGGCGGCAAGAGCCAGGACGGACTGCGCGAGCGGATCGAGGAGATCATCGACGGCACGCAGGCCGCGCGGGGGCGGTAGCCGAGGGGCCCGCGGGCTCCCGGGGCGCCCGGCCCCGGAGTCCGCTACAGGGCCTTGGCCAGGTTGTACCGGGTCGTCGTGTAGCCGAGCGACTCGTACAGCCCGAGGGCCGGGGTGTTGGACGCGAAGACGTGCAGGCCGAGCCGGTCCGCGCCCCAGGCGCGGGTGACGTCCTCGGCCAGCAGCATCAGCGCCCGCCCGTACCCCCGGCCCCGGTGCTCCGCGCGCACCTCCACGTCGAAGACGAACCCGGCCTCCGGACCGCCCGGCTCCGGTTCCCGCAGGGCGACCCACACATGGCCGACGGCCTCGCCCGCCCTCACCAGCACCTCGAAGCGCACCTTCTCGGTGGCCAGTCCGTCCGGCAGGAGGGCGGCGTGGTCCCTCTCGGACTTGAGGCGGGCCTGTTCGGGCTCCGCCCCGCGCTCGACCCAGCTCCGGGCGTACGCCAGGACCGCCTCCTGCCGCCAGTCGGCGAACTCCTCCTCGCTCATGGCGCGGGCGGTGAGCCCGGCCGGCAGCGGGACGGGGTCCGGTCCGAGGTCCTTGGCCATGTTGCGGCTGCGTTCGGTGTAGCCGAGGGCGGTCGCGAGGCGCCGGGCCGGGTCGTTGCCCGCCGGGACCTCCGCCCGTACCCGGGTGCAGCCCCATCCCCGCAGCACCTCCTCGGCGGCGAGCGCGGCGATGGTGCCCCGGCCGCGCCTGCGGCGGTCCTCGTCGACGGCGAGGGAGGACAGCACCCCGGCGGTCGGACCGAACGCCTCGTCGGTGCTGATCGCGACGGCGCCGACGGGCCGCCCGTTGTCGCAGACGTCGTAGCGGCGGGACCGCGCGCCGCCGTCTCCCTGCTGAAGCGGCCCGGACGGCCGGAGTGTCGTGGTCATCACAGGGTTGTATCCCCCGGCCGCCGCCCCGTCACGCGCGTTTCCCGGTCACCGGGCTCCTGCCGGCCGGTGGCCGGGGCGCTGCGGGCCGGTCACGGGTCGAGGTCGTCGCCCGCCCGCTCGTCGAAGACGCGCATCGCCTTCGCCGTCACCGGCCCGATCCCCGGCGTCAGCTCGCGGTCGTCGATCCGGTGCACCGCCTGGACGTCCCGGAGCGTCGAGGTCAGGAACACCTCGTCGGCCTCGGCGAGCACGTCCATCGGCAGATCGGTCTCCTCGGCCCCGGTCCACTCCACGGTCAGCGCGCGGGTGATCCCGGCGAGGCAGCCGGAGGCGACGGGCGGGGTGTGGACGCGGCCGTCCAGGACCACGAAGACGTTCGACCCGGTGCCCTCGCAGAGCCGGTCCGCGGTGTTGGGGAACAGCGCCTCGGACGCGCCCCGCTCGCGCGCCCGGGCCAGGGCGACGACGTTCTCCGCGTACGAGGTGGTCTTCAGGCCCGCGAGCGCGCCCCGCTCGTTGCGGGTCCAGGGGACGGTGATCACCGCCGTGCTGTCCGGGCGGCGGTGCACCCCGTCGAGCGCGACGACCAGGCTCGGCCCGTCCTGGCCCCGGTCGGAGCCGAGCGGGGAGAGCCCGCCGGTGTAGGTGATGCGCAACCGTCCCAGCGCGACGGGGTTGGCCTCGATGACCGCGGCGGCGGCACGCCGGATCTCGTCGTGGTCCGGATCGGCCAGTCCCAGGCCCCGGGCCGAGCGGGTGAGGCGGTCGAGGTGCCGGGTCAGCGCGAAGGGACGCCCCTCGCTCGTACGCACCGTCTCGAAGATGCCGTCGCCCACGGTCAGCCCGTGGTCGAGCACCGACAGCCGGGCGTCGCCGGCGTCCCGCAGCCCGCCGTTGACCCAGATCCTCATCATGCGGTCCTTCCTGTCTCCGGATGCGTCCCCGACGCTACAGCGAGCAGCCGGGATGCCTTGAGCTCGGTCTCGTCCCACTCGCGGTCGGGGTCGGAGCCCCAGGTGATCCCGGCGCCCGTGCCGAACCGCAGCAGCGGCGCGGGCCCGGTGCGGTCGATCCAGAACGTCCGTATGCCCACCGCGAGCGAGGCGGTCCCCCGGTCGGCGTCGACCCAGCCGATCGCCCCGCAGTAGGGGCCGCGCGGGCTCCGTTCCAGTTCGGCGATGATCCGCAGCGCGCTGGACTTCGGCGCTCCGGTGACCGAGCCGGGCGGGAAGGCCGCCGCGAACAGTTCGGGCCAGCCCGCCCCGTCGGCCAGCCGGCCCCGGACGCTGGAGACGAGGTGGACGAGGCCCGGGTGCTTCTCCACCACGCAGAGGTCGGGCACGCTCACGCTCCCGGTGGCGCAGACCCGACCCAGGTCGTTGCGGACCAGGTCCACGATCATCACGTTCTCCGCGTGGTCCTTCTCCAGCAGATCGGCCTCGGTCCGGCCGGTGCCCTTGATCGGCCCGGACTCCACCGTCCGCCCGTCGCGCCTCAGGAACAGCTCCGGCGACGCGGTGGCGATCTCCACCCCGTGACCGGGCAGCCGCACCGTTCCCGCGTACGGGGCGGGGTTGCCGCGGGCGAGCAGGGCGGTCAGGGCGTCCACGTCGGCGCCGGCCCCGCCGTCGGGGAGCGGCGCGGAGAGCACCCGGCAGAGGTTGGCCTGGTAGACCTCGCCCGCGGCGATGTGTTCACGGATCCGCCGTACGCCCGCCGTGTAGGTGTCACGGTCCAGTGAGGAGGTCCAGTCCCCGGCGGCGGGCCCGCGCCAGGCCCCGGGCACGGGCGGGGGGACCGCTTCCCTCCGCACGTCGGAGAAGCGGGCGCAGACGAGACGACCCTCGAAATCGGCGGAAACCGCCCAGAAACCGGATGAGTCGAGCGCCGCGGGATCGTGGGTCACATCCCGTAGACCGGAGGCGGTGAGGCCGTCGAAACGGGCCAAGGGGGCGAGGTCGGACACACGAATGAGTCTAGGACGGTGCGCGATGACCTGCGCCGGGGCGAGGCGACCGCAGCACGCTGCGCAAACGCGTTTTTGTACTGGCCCAGGAATCCGCTAGAGTTCAACACGTCGCCGGGACGCGCAAGCGGACCGGGAAAGACAAGCGGACGTAGCTCAGTTGGTAGAGCGCAACCTTGCCAAGGTTGAGGTCGCCAGTTCGAACCTGGTCGTCCGCTCGCAGCAGATGGGGGATTCTTCCCGAGCCCCCATCCCTGGTGGAGTGGCCGAGAGGCGAGGCAACGGCCTGCAAAGCCGTCTACACGGGTTCAAATCCCGTCTCCACCTCCAAGGACGATTAGCTCAGCGGGAGAGCGCTTCCCTGACACGGAAGAGGTCACTGGTTCAATCCCAGTATCGTCCACTGATCCGCAAGGATCCCCGCGCGATTAGCTCAGCGGGAGAGCGCTTCCCTGACACGGAAGAGGTCACTGGTTCAATCCCAGTATCGCGCACGCAGTACACGCAGGGTCACCTGCGCGATTAGCTCAGCGGGAGAGCGCTTCCCTGACACGGAAGAGGTCACTGGTTCAATCCCAGTATCGCGCACCAGCGAGAAACCCCGGTCGTCTCCACGACCGGGGTTTCTTTCGTCGTACGGTCCGTCCCGTGGACCGGGCGGACCGAGAGCCCGGCCCACGGGGGCGGTCAGGACGAGAACAGCATCCGGCCGAAGCCCTTCTGGCGGTGGTGACCGTAGTGCCCGCCGTGGTGCTGCGGCGCACCCCAGGCGGGGGCGTGGGCGGCGGGCGGAGCGGCCGGGTACGCCTGCGGCGGGGCGGGGGGCGCCTGCTGGGCCCACTGGGACTCCAGCCGGGTCAGGGACTCCAGCTCGCCGTAGTCGAGGAATATCCCCCGGCATCCGCTGCACTGCTCGATCTGAACGCCGTTGCGGTTGTACGTGTTCATCGGTGCGTGACACTTCGGACACTGCATCATCGACTCGGCTCCTCGCCCTCGTTGTGCCGTCGCCGGAATGTCTGCCCGGCGGCGGTCCGTTCACCCTACGACGCGGGGCCGGGGGTCAACTCGGGCGGCAACGTAGCGATTCGGGCACAGGATTCGATCATCAGCTGTTCGTGTGCGTCCGGATCCCGTTGCTCAGCGGCGCACTTGGCGAGGGCGACGGCCGCCGTCTGCACGGTCAGCGCGCGGGCCGGGACGTCCAGTACGGGCCAGGGGTCGCCGTCGGCGGGGACGGCCGGCCCTCCGGCGGACCGGTAGGCGTGCAGGAAGACGGACCAGTCCTCGGGGGCGAGGAGCCCGGCCGCGTACCAGGCGGCGGGGCGGGCAAGGTCCCAGGCCGGGTCGCCCACCCCCGCGTCGTCCACGTCGATGAGCAGCCAGGGGCCGTCCGGCACGGGATGGCGGACGAGTTGGCCCAGGTGCAGGTCGCCGTGGCACAGGAAGCCGCTCCGGAGCGCGGGCGGCGCGGCCTCGTCCCTGGCCCAGGCGGGGAGGGTGCGCCAGCCGGCGAGTACGGGCAGGAGGGCCGGGTCCCCGGGGCGGGCGGCGCTCATCCGGGCGACGGCGCGGGCCGCCTTGGCCGGTCCGCGCATCGGCGGCAGTGGGAAGGGGGGCGCCGTCCGGTGCAGGCGGGCGAGCAGTTCGGCGGCCTCGGCCCAGGGGGCGGCCCCGGGGTCGGTGGGGTCCACCGGGGTGCCGAGCGGCCAGAGGGAGACGGGCCGGCCGCCGGGGGCGCCGGGGCTTCCGGCCGGTGCGGCGACGCCGACCCGGGGCGCGACGAGGCCGGCGTCAGAGGCGGCGGGGCTTCCGCCCGATGTGGCGACGCCGGCGTCAGGGGCGGTGGTGCTTCCGTACGGTGCGGCGACGCCGAGGTGCGGCGTGGCGGGGCGGCCGTCCCGGTCGGCGCGCTCCACGTGCTCCGGGGCGGTGAGGGGCGGGAGCAGGATGCCGGCGAGCCCGGGCGCGGCGGCCAGGGCGATCCGGGCCGCCAGCGCCTCGCGGTCGGTGTCGGCGGCGTGGGCCTTCGCGACGACCGCCCCGCTGCGGACCACGGTGCCGTCGGGACGGTCGGCGAGGATCCGGGGCGGCTCGCACACGCAGGGCGGGCCGGCGGGGTGGGCCAGGCGGTGCGCGAGGGCGCCCAGGTCGTGGACGACTGAGGTGTGGGTGGTGGTCAACGGCTCCCCCGGCGATCGGCCCGGCCGTGGCACCGGTCCCGCCGTGAGGGTAACGCGGGGCGGGCCGAGGGGGCGGCACCGTACTCCGGCCGGACGAGGCAGGCGCCGGGCCCGGTGGCACGTCCCCCTCGGGCCGTACGGGCCCGGACAGCGCGATGCCCGGTCAGCTCCCCAGCTGACCGGACAGTCGCTGCCGTCCGCCGCACCCCCGTCCCCACGGGGCTGTTGGCCGGATGTGCGGGTCCGGACCGCTCTTCCGGACCCCGGGCGCCGCTCAGCGCCCCAGCATCACCGCCACGGACGACGCCTCTGTGACCACCGCTTCCCAGCCGCCGAAGACGACCACGAGCAGGGCCGCCAGGGGGAGGACCATCGCCGTCGCCACCAAGGGGTGACGGGTGCCGGACGGGCGGGCGCCGAACGCGGCGTACGCCTTGCGTCCGCCCATACGGGCCATCGTCCGCGTTGCCGTGTCCGCCATGGTTCCTCTCCTGACGCGATGGGGAGCGGTGGGCGTGTGACCTCGGGGGACGAGTATCTCGCCCACCGCTTGGCCTCAACACTAGGTAACCGGCGCCCACGGGGCGTCATGCCCGCGGACCCATTCCCGGGCCTCCCGGAGGATGAGCCGCCGTCGACCGGCGTACTCCCCTGGGTGGAGAAGGACCCTCGGAGGTCGGGGGCATCCCGGAGGGGGCGCCCGGAAGCGGCCGACACGTGTCCGATCCGTGGAGGGACGTACGCCTGCCGCCGGGGACGGGACGGGCGCTCTTCCCCGGGGGCCGGCCCGTCATGCCTCCACGAGTTCAACGGCCGGTGCGTACCCAGGGGCCGCACCGGGGTGCGCGATCGGCCCCGGGTGGTGCGAATCGGGTGACTTCACTCACGTCGACCGCGCTCGGGGTGCCGGGCGTCCCCCTGCCGGGGGACCGCCGGGACACCGGTACCCCGTATGCCGGCGCGGTGGTCACGGCCGCCCCGGTCACCGCGTCCGCACCCTCCCCCGGTGATCCAATCCCCCTTGTCCGGTGGCGCCTTGGGCGGGCCGTCCGGCCGAGGGCCGCCGATCCGCCGTCCCCTGACCCCTCTTCACCTCTCCGGCCCGCCGCGGGCAATCGAATCCCCGGCGAGGGCGCGGCCTCTGAGCGCGCCGGGCGCGGGGTACGTAAGCTGTGCCTCGTCAGGCGGACCAGGCAGCGGGGATGGGCAGACGATGGCGATGATGCGGCTCCGGCGCGAGGACCCGCGTCTCGTCGGCTCGTTCCGGCTGCACCGGCGGCTCGGCGCGGGCGGCATGGGCGTGGTCTACCTCGGCTCCGACCGGCGCGGACAGCGGGTCGCGCTCAAGGTGATCCGGCCCGACCTGGCGGAGGATCAGGAGTTCCGCTCGCGGTTCGCGCGTGAGGTGTCGGCGGCCCGGCGCATCCGCGGCGGCTGCACGGCCCGGCTGGTCGCCGCCGATCTGGAGGCGGAGCGACCGTGGTTCGCCACCCAGTACGTGCCCGGACCCTCGCTGCACGACAAGGTCGCCGAGGAGGGCCCGCTGGCCGCCGCCGAGGTCGCCTCGATCGGGGCCGCGCTCTCCGAGGGCCTGGTCGCGGTGCACGAGGCGGGCGTGGTCCACCGCGATCTGAAGCCGTCGAACATCCTGCTCTCCCCCAAGGGCCCGCGCATCATCGACTTCGGCATCGCCTGGGCGACCGGGGCCAGCACGCTCACCCACGTCGGTACGGCGGTGGGGTCGCCCGGCTTCCTCGCGCCCGAGCAGGTCCGGGGCGCGGCGGTGACGCCCGCGACCGACGTCTTCTCGCTCGGTGCCACGCTGGCGTACGCGGCGATGGCCGACTCCCCCTTCGGGCACGGCAGTTCCGAGGTGATGCTGTACCGCGTGGTGCACGAGGAGGCGCAACTGCGCGGTGTGCACGATGCGTTGGCCCCGCTGATCAGCGCCTGCCTGGCGAAGGACCCCGAGGACCGGCCCAGCACCCTGCAACTGTCCATGCGGCTCAAGGAGATCGCGGCGCGGGAGGCGCAGGGGCTGCACGAGAGCCGGCCGCCCGTCCAGCGTTCCGCGCAGGAGGCCGACCGGCCGACGGGGCGGATGGCCGACCCGTACGCCGACCAGCACACCCGCCGCTCCGAGGGCCCGTCCGGCCCCCGCTCCCAGCCGGGCCGGCGCGGGGCGCCGTCCGCGCGGACCGGCGCCCCGCGCACCGGTGGGTCCCGGCCGCAGCAGGCGTCGCGCGACACGACGCGGTCGGGCGCGCGGACGGGGAAGCGGCCGGGGGCTCCGGCCGGGACGAACGGCCGGCCGAGCACCCGCTCCGGGAGCCGTACGACCTCGACGGGGCGGCGTCCGGCCAATCCGCGGCTGCTGCGTCAGCGGCTCGTGGTGTTCGTCGTCGTGACGCTGCTGGTGGCGCTGGGCATCGCGGCGGCGCAGGGCTGCCAGGGGCCGGCGCGCGGCCTCGGCGGGAACGAGCGGCCGGGCGGGGTGTCGCAGGCGCGGGCCGATTCCGTACGGGACGGAGCGATCGGGGGCGATTCCGGTGGCGCTCACGGGGCGGGGCACCGCTCCGCCGGCGGGCCCGCGGGCCCGTCGGCTCCCGCGGCCTGACGCCGGCCCCGGGAGCCGCCTCGTTCAGCTCTCCGGGCGGCCGGTGGCCACCGCGTAGAAGGCGACGGCCGCCGCTGCGCCCACGTTCAGCGAGTCGACGCCGTGCGCCATCGGGATGCGGACCCAGGCGTCGGCGGCCATGAGCGCCCGGGTGGACAGCCCGTCGCCCTCCGCTCCGAGCATCAGCGCCACCCGCTCCAGCCGGTGCGGGGCCGCCTCGTCGATGCTGGTGGCCTTGGCGTCCGGAGTGAGGGCGAGGAGCCGGAAGCCGGCTTCCCGTACCGTCTCCAGCGACTTCGGCCAGGCGTCGAGCCGGGCGTACGGGACGGAGAAGACCGCGCCCATGGAGACCTTGACGGAGCGCCGGTAGAGCGGGTCCGCGCAGTCCGGGGAGAGCAGCACCGCGTCCATGCCCAGGGCGGCGGCGCTGCGGAAGATGGCGCCGATGTTGGTGTGGTCGTTCACCGACTCCATGATCACCACCCGGCGCGCGGCGGTGAGCAGGTCACCGGCGGCCGGCAGCGGCTTGCGCTGCATGGAGGCGAGCGCTCCGCGGTGGACGTGGTAGCCGGTGACGCGTTCGGCCAGCTCGGGGGCGACGGCGTACACCGGGGCGGGGACCTCGTCGATGACGTCGCGCATGACGTCGACCCACTTGGCGGAGAGCAGCATGGACCGCATCTCGTACCCGGACTGCCGGGCGCGGCGGATCACCTTCTCGCCCTCGGCGATGAACAGCCCCTCGGCGGGTTCGCGTCGGCGCCGCAGCTCGACGTCGGTCAGGCCGGTGTAGTCGCTGAGCCGGGGGTCGTCGGGGTCGTCGATGGTGATGAGTTCTGCCACAGGGTGATACTGCCTTGTCCGGTGTGTGGTGCCAACGCCTGGGATGAAGATGCGCAACCACGGGTTACGGGGCGGAACCCCGGGCCCCGTGGCGGGGCGGGACTACTCCGCGGCGGTCTCGGCGTCCCCCGGGGCGGAGTCCGGGCCGACCGCCACGACGTCGCCGATCACGATCACGGCGGGCGGGCGTACGTCCTCGGCGGCCGCGCGCTCGCCGACGTCCGCGAGGGTCGCGTCGACCCGGCGCTGGGCGGCGGTGGTGCCCTCCTGGACGAGGGCGACCGGGGTGGCCGGGTCCTTGCCGTGGGCGACGAGGGCGGCGGCGATCGCGCCGATCTTGTCGACGGCCATCAGCAGGACGAGGGTGCCGCGCAGCCGGGCGATGGCCTCCCAGTCGACCAGCGAGCGCGGGTCCTCGGGGGCGACGTGGCCGCTGACCACGGTGAACTCGTGGGCCACGCCCCGGTGGGTGACGGGGATGCCGGCGGCGCCGGGGACGGAGATGGTGCTGGAGATGCCGGGGACGACCGTGCAGGGGATGCCCTCGGCGGCCAGCGCCTGGGCCTCCTCCATGCCCCGGCCGAAGACGAACGGGTCGCCGCCCTTCAGCCGGACCACGGCCTTGCCCGCCTTGGCGTGCTCGATGAGCGCCTGGTTGATCGCCTCCTGGGCCATGAACCGGCCGTACGGGATCTTCGCCGCGTCGATGACCTCGACGTGCGGCGGGAGTTCGTCGAGGAGATCGCGGGGGCCGAGGCGGTCGGCGATGACGACGTCGGCCTCGGCGAGGAGGCGGCGGCCGCGCACGGTGATCAGGTCCGGGTCGCCGGGGCCACCGCCGACCAGGGCGACGCCGGGGGCGCGGGTGCGGTGGTGCGGGGCGGCGAGGGTGCCGTTGCGGAGGGCGTCGACGATGGCGTCGCGGAGGGCGGCGGAGTGCCGGGGGTCGCGGCCCCGGGGGGTCGTGTTGAGGACGGCGACGGTGATGTTGTCGATGCGGCCGGTGGCCGGGGTCCAGGCGGTGGCGGCCTCGGCGTCGTCGGCCCGCACGCACCAGGTGCGGGTGCGCTCGGCCTCGGCGGACGCGGCGTCGTTGGCGGCGGTGTCTGAGGAGGCGACCAGGGCGTACCAGGTGTCGGCGAGGTCGCCGTCCCGGTAGCGGCGGCGCTCCCAGCGGATCTCGCCCGCGTCGGCCATGGCCTCGACGGAGGGGGTCGCGGACGGGGAGACGAGGGTGATGACGGCGCCGGTGGCGATGAGCTGCGGCAGCCTCCGCTGGGCGACCTGCCCGCCGCCGACGACGACGACGCGACGGCCGTGCAGACGCAGCCCTACGGGGTACGCGGGGTGGTCGGCGTGACCTGAGCGGTCGGCGTGCTCTGCGTGCTCGGCCATGGCGGTACGGCTCCTCGTGCGGGTGCTGCGTTGCGTGCCGCTGCGGCGGTGGAGCGGCTGTGACGTGCGAAGACCCGGGGGTCCGGGTGGGAACACGATACGGGGTGGGGGTGGGCGGCGGGCCGGGGCGGGTGGCCGGCTTCCCGCCTGCCCCGGCCCGTCGTCGGGCCGGGGCGATGTCCCGCCCCCTCCGGCCCGGGCGCGGGGCGGAGGGGGCGGGGCGTGCTACTTCTCCGTCACGCCCGCCGAGTCGAACGTCGCCACCTCGTGCATCGCGCGTGCCGCGCTCTGCACGATCGGCAGCGCCAGCAGCGCGCCGGTGCCCTCGCCCAGGCGCAGGTCGAGGTCGACCAGGGGGCGCAGGCCCAGCTTGTTGAGCGCGGCGACGTGGCCGGGCTCGGCGCTGCGGTGGCCGGCGATGCAGGCGGCCAGCGCCTCGGGGGCGATGGCGCGGGCGACCAGGGCCGCCGCGCCGGCGCTCACACCGTCCAGGATCACCGGCGTACGCAGGGAGGCTCCGCCGAGGAGGAAGCCGGCCATCGCCGCGTGCTCCAGGCCGCCGACCGCCGCGAGCACGCCGATCGGGTCGGCCGGATCCGGCTGGTGCAGGTCGAGGGCGCGGCGGACGACGTCGACCTTGCGGGCGTGCATCTCGTCGTTGATGCCGGTCCCCCGGCCGGTCACCTCGGAGGCGTCGATCCCGGTGTAGACGCAGATCAGCGCGGCCGAAGCGGTGGTGTTGGCGATGCCCATCTCACCGGTGAGCAGCGCCTTGTTGCCCGCCGCCACCAGGTCGCGCGCGGTCTCGATGCCGACCTCGATCGCGGCTAGGACGTCCTCCCGGCTGAGCGCGGGGCCCGTCGTGAAGTCCGCCGTGCCGGGCCGCACCTTGCGGGGCAGCAGACCGGCGGTCGCGGGCAGCTCCGCCGCCACGCCGACGTCCACGACGCAGACCTCGGCGCCGACCTGGGCGGCGAAGGCGTTGCAGACGGCTCCGCCGCCGAGGAAGTTGGCCACCATCTGGGCGGTGACCTCCTGCGGCCAGGCGGTGACCCCCTGGGCGTGCACCCCGTGGTCACCGGCGAAGATCGCGACGGCGGCGGGCTCCGGGATCGGCGGCGGGCACGCCCGGGAGAGCCCGGAGAGCTGCGCGGAGATGATCTCCAGCATGCCGAGCGCCCCGGCGGGCTTCGTCATCCGCTTCTGGCGCTCCCACGCCTCGCCGAGCGCCTTCGCGTCCAGCGGGCGGATCGCGGAGATCGTCTCCTGGAGCAGGTCGTGCGGCTCGGCGCCGGGCAGCGCGCGGCGGCCGTACGTCTCCTCGTGGACGACCCAGGACAGCGGGCGGCGCTTGGACCAGCCCGCCTGCATCAGCTCGGGCTCCTCGGGGAACTCGTCGACGTATCCCACGCAGAGGTAGGCCACCACTTCGAGGTGCTCGGGCAGGCCCAGGGCGCGGACCATCTCCCGCTCGTCGAAGAAGCTGACCCAGCCGACGCCGAGGCCCTCGGCGCGGGCGGCGAGCCAGAGGTTCTCGACGGCGAGGGCCGAGGAGTACGGCGCCATCTGCGGCTGGGTGTGCCGGCCGAGGGTGTGGCGGCCGCCCCGGGTGGGGTCGGCGGTCACGACGATGTTGACCGGGGTGTCGAGGATCGCCTCGATCTTGAGTTCCTTGAACTGCTTCGCCCGGCCCTTGGGCAGCGACTTGGCGTAGGCGTCGCGCTGGCGCTGGGCCAGTTCGTGCATGGAACGGCGGGTCTCCGCCGAGCGGATCACGACGAAGTCCCACGGCTGCGAGTGGCCGACGCTCGGGGCGGTGTGCGCCGCCTCCAGCACGCGCAGCAGCACCTCGTGCGGGATGGGGTCGCTGCGGAAGCCGTTGCGGATGTCCCGCCGCTCCCGCATCACCCGCAGGACGGCTTCGCGCTCGGCGTCGTCGTAACCGGGAGCGGGCGGAGTGGCCGGCTCGGCGGGCTCCTCGGACGCCGGGGCCTCCTCGGGAGCGGCCTGTCCGGCCGCGTCCGGGAGCTCCGCGGCCACCTCGGGCCGCTCGGCCTCCGCCGGCTGCGCGGCCTCCTGCGGCGACGCCTGCCGGTCGTCGGAGACGGTCTGCGCCTGCTGGTCGGCGACGGTCTCCGCCTGCTGCTCCGCCGGGGCGGGCGTGGCGGGCGACCGGTCCTGCCGGGTGGCGTCCAGCGGCTCCGGGAGCTCGGACGGCGCGCCGGCCTCGGGGCCGGCGCCGTCCTCGTCGCCGGGCGCGGTCGCCCGTACCGGCTCGGCGGCCACGGGGGCGGTCTCCGGCTCCGGGGCGGGGAGCTGCCCGGCCGGGGGCTCCGACGCGTCCTCTCCCCGCGCGCCCTCTGCGGAAGGCGCGGCGGGCGGCTCGGCGGCGGGCTCGGGCTCCACGGGGGCGGCGTGCTGCGCCGCCGGCTCCGCCACGGCGTCCTCCGTGGCCACAGCGGCTTCCGGGGCCACGGCCGTCTCCGGAGCCGTGACGGCCTCCGGGGTCTCGGCCACCGGAGTCGTGACAGCCTCCGGGGTCCCGGCCACCGGGGCGTCCTGGAGCTGCTCGGCGGCCGGGGTCGGCTCCTCGTGCGCGGGTTCGGCGGTCTCCGCCGGTGCCGCGACGGCTTCGACGGCCTGCTCCTGGCCGGGCAGGGCCGGAGCATCGGGCCGGACCTCGGCCTCGGGCTCCGCCCGTACGGGCTCGGCCTGGGCGGGCTCCGTCGCCGGCTGCTCGGGTACGGGCTCCTGCGCCGGGGACTGCCCCTCGGCCACCACGGCGGCCGGATCCACCGGAACGGCCTGCGGCTCGGGCTGCGATCCGGCCGGGGCGGCCACGGCGGGGTGCTCGGCCTCCGGAGCGGTCGAGCCGTCCGCCGGGGCCGGGGCGGACGCGTCCGCCGGAGTCTCCGGAACATCGGCCGGTCCGGCGGGAGGCGTCTGGCCGGCGACCGGCTCCGGGACGACCGTTTCTGCCGGAACGGGCTCAGCCGGAACGGCCTGCCGGCCCGTCTCGGGCGCTGCCGGAACGGCGGGGGCGGCGGGCTCGGGGCGGGCGTCGACGCCGAGCTCCACCGGCTGCTCGGGCAGGGAATCGGCAGCGGGCTCCACCGGCTGCTCGGCAACGGCGGCCGGTTCCGACATCTCGGGCACGGCGGCGGGTTCCGACTGCTCGGCCACGGCGGCAGGTTCCGGCTGCTCGGCCACGCCCGCCGGTTCCGGCTGCTCGGCCACGGCGGCGGGTTCCGGCTGGGCCGCCGGGGAGGGGGCGGCCGTCGGCTCCGCCGTACCTTCCGGCGCAGCCGCCTGAGCGGACTGTGCGGGCCGCTCGGTCACGTCCTCCTCCGTCGCCCCGGCCGGCTGCTCGGCCTCGACGGCCGCCGGAGCCTCGGCCGGAGCCGCCGCCGGGTCGGCCACCACGGGCTGTTCCACCGGCGCGGGCCCGGCCACGGGCCGGCCCGCCTCGACGGCCTGCTCCGGCTGGGGCGCCTCCTCCGCGGACGGCTCGACGGCGGTCGACGGGGCCGCGGTCTGCTCGGCGGCCACCGGCTCCGCGACGGTCTGCCCCGGCTCGACGGCAGTCTGCCCCGGTTCGGCGGGAGTCTGCTCCGGTTCGGCGGGAGTCTGCTCCGGTTCGGCGGCGGCCTGCCCCGCTTCCGCGACCGGCTGCTCGGGTACGGGCGCGGCTTCCGGCGTCGCCGTCGCCTCGGGCTGCGGCTGCGGCGCTCCCCACGGGGCGCCGGCCTGCGGCGGGATCTCGCCCAGCTGCGGGCCGGGCAGGGCCGAGGGCGCCTCGGCCGGGGCCTCGGGGCGCTCGGCGCCGCCGGCCTGCGGGCCGGCGGGGCGCGACGGAGCCGCGGTGCGGGTGGCTCCGGCCGGCCCCCGGTCGGCCAGCGAGCGGACGACGCCGCCCTGCGTGCCGCCGTACGTCGGGGCCTCGGGGGCCGCAGGGCCCCGGTGCAGGGGGCGGCGGGCGGGGGCGGGCGTGCCGACCGGGGCGGGGGCGGGCGCGGGAACGCGTACGCCGTTGAGGTCCACGTGGCCGGAGTCGCGGCCGCCGGACTCGTGGGTGGTGTGCGGCCCGGCGGGGGCCTGGGCCGGGCGGGCCTGCTGCGCGGGCGTCTGCCGCTGGTGCTGCGGCCCGCCCTGCGCGGGGGCCGGCTGCGCCACGGCGGCGGGCTGCGCCTGCGCGGGGGCCGGGGCGGCCTGCGGCTCGCCCCAGGCCCCGTGGGAGGCGGGCATCAGGAGGAGGTCGTCGTCCTCGGGAGCGTGCTCGGAGGGGTCGAGGTAGGTGTACGCGTCCGGGGCGGGGACGCCCGGCTGCTCCACCATGCCTGCGTTCTCCGGCAGTCCCTCACCCGGGATCTGGCCGGTGTCAGTCATGCGTACCCCTCGCCCATCGTCAGTGCTCCTTCGGCCCTTCGCCCGGGACGCCGAACCACGGCACGCCGGTGCTCGTCCTCAAGAACGAGCGGGCTCGCCGCGCGGCACGAACCGCCCGCGCGACTTCCCATTCTCGCGGCCGTTCGCCGCCGCGGCAGGCAGTTCCGCCACGGCTCACTGTGGACTGCGCCACGTTGCGCGTCCCCCGGGTTGTGCCGTACCACAGTGCGGACCAAAACGTTCCACTTTTCCGGACATTGGCGAATGAATCGACGAACGGCCGGGCGCGGTACAACAATCGGCCAGCCTACCTCCCGTACCGGGCCGAACGGGTCAGGGGGCGAGGTCGGAACGGCAGGCGGAGAGCAGGAACACGACGGACCTCTCCCGCTCGGTCCAGACCTCGGTGTCCAGGTCGACGGACTGGAGGAGCGAGCACTCGACGGTGTAGCCGTCGCCGGTGAGGGCGGCGCCGAGCGCCTCGGCCTCGTCCCGGTTGGAGGCGTGCGTGACGATGCGTTCCGGCCGCCGGTCCATCACGGCCCGGGCCACCGGCACTCCCCCGCCGCCGATCCGTACGACGTCCGGTTCGGGGAGCCGTTCCAGGACGTGGGGGGCGCGTCCGCGGACGATCTGGACGGGGACGCCGAAGGCGCGGGCGGCGGCCTCGGTACGGGCGCAGGCGGCCGGGTCGTCGTCCACGGCCAAGACGGCGGCGCCGAAGCGGGCCGCCTCGACGGCGAGGGCTCCGCTGCCGGAGCCGATGTCCCAGAGCAGGTCGCCGGTGCGCGGACCGAGGCGGGCGAGCTGGGCGGCGCGCAGGCCGGGGAACTCGCCCTCGCCGGACTCCTGCATGCGCTCGGCCCCGGCGGCCCGGTAGGCGTCGGCGGGCAGGGCCCAGCCCCGTATGCCCTGGGGGTAGGCGGGCATGCGGCCGGCGATCCAGCCGCCGGCGGCGGCGGTCTCGGGGCCGCTGCCGACGACGATGACGACGTTCGGGTCGCGCCAGGCGTGGTCGGCGGCCTTGTCGGAGGTGAGGACGGTGACGCGCTCGCGGGCGGTGCCGAGTTCCTCGCAGATGACGAAGGTGCGGTGGATTCCGTCGAGGAGGAGGGCCAGTTCGGCGGGGCCCGCGCCGGGCGAGGTGAGGACGGCCACCTTGTGGTGGGCCCGGCAGACGTTGACCGCGCGGCGCAGGGTGCGGGGGTGGGCGACGACGATCTGGGCGTCGTCCCACGGCATGCCGGCCCGGGCGAAGGCGGTGGCCACGGAGGAGACGGCGGGGACGACCTCGACCTCCAGGCCGTGTTCGCGGGCGCGCAGGGTGCGGACGACGCCGAAGAACCCGGGGTCGCCGTCGGCGAGGACGACGGCGCTGCCGCGGTGTCCGGCGATCCGGCGGGCGGCGAGGTCGACGCTGCCGAGGCGGACGCGTTCGGCGGTGGGGGGCACTTCGGGCAGGGCGAGGTGGTGGGCCGCGCCCGCGACGAGGGTGGCGCCCGAGAGCGCGGCCGTGGCCGCTCTGGTCAGCGGCGAGCCGTCCCAGCCGATCACCGTGACCCGGTCGGCCATCGTCGTCTGTCTCCTGGGGGTGTCGGAGGGAGCGGAAGCGGGTGTCCGACGTACGCGGGGCGGGGCTCGGTGTACGCGGGGCAGGGGTGAGAGTACCTGGTCCGTACCTCGGTGGAGCGGGCGGCCGTGCGTGGGAGCGGAGGGGCTACTTCCAGTCGTTGTACGTGCCGTAGCCGCCGGCGTCGGCGAGCTGCTCGGCGACGCCTTCGAGGTCCTCGGGCAGGAGCCCCCAGACGATCAGGTCGGTGCGGATGTCGGTCCAGCCGCCGTCGGTGCCGTTCTCGGTCCGGGTGCGGGCGATGCGGGCGTTGCGCAGGACGCCCTCGCTGATGCAGCCGAGCTTCTGGGCGACCTGCTGGGAGTCGGTGTTGTCGGCGGGGGTGCGCAGTTCCATGCGTTCGAAGCCCTGGTCGCGGAAGAGCCACTCGGCTATGGCGAGCACGGACTCGGTGGCGTACCCCTCGCCGCGGGCCCAGGGGGCGGTGATGTAGCGGACCTCGGCGGAGCGGGTGCGCCAGTCGGTGTTGAGGAGGCGGACGCTGCCGACGAGCCGCTGGGTGAGGAACTCGGTGACGGCGAGGGCGATGCCGTGGCCGCCGGTGCGCTCGGCGGGGGCGATCCTGCGGACCCAGCGCTCGGCGTCGACCTGCGTGTAGGGGTTCGGTCCGTCCATCCAGGCGATGACCGCCTCGTCGTTCATCATCTCGATGTGCGCGGGGATGTCGGCCATCTCGAAGGGGCGCATCACCAACCTGTCCGTGCTGATGGAGATGGACGGAAAGGTGGTAGTCATGCGCAGCTCCATGCCGAAGACCGGTTAAAAGCACAGCATGCAGCATCGGGGTGGTCGCGCGCATGGGCGGGGGCGCACGCGGGAGCCCCGCGCCCGCCGGGTGGCGGATGCGAGGCTCCGGGTCAACTGCTGTGCGGGGGTCAGGACTTGGCGGGGGCGCCGAAGGCCGGGACGATCGAGCCCTTGTAGGTGTCCTCGATGTACTTCTTGACCTCGTCGGAGTTGAGGAGCCCCGCGAGCTTCTCGACGCGCGGGTCCTTCTCGTTGCCCGCCTTGACCGCGAGGAAGTTGGCGTACGGGTTGCCCTCGGCCTTCTCCAGGGCGAGTGCGTCCTTCGCCGGGGAGAGCTCGGCCTGGATCGCGTAGTTGCCGTTGATGACGGCGGCGTCCACGTCGTTCAGGGCGCGGGGCACGGTGGCGGCCTCCAGCTCCTTGAGCTCCAGGCCCTTCTTGTCGGTGACGTCGCTCAGCTTGGCGCTGGTGCCGACGCCGTCCTTGAGGGTGATGAGGCCGTTCTCGGCCAGGAGCTGGAGGGCGCGGCCGCCGTTGGTGGTGTCGTTGGGAACGGCTATGGTCTGGCCGGCCTTGATGTCCTTCAGGTCCTTGACCGTCTTGGAGTACAGGCCGAGCGGCTCCAGGTGCACGTTGACCACCGGCACGATGGTGGTCTTCTGCTTGGCGTTGAAGTCGTCCAGGTAGGGCTTGTGCTGGAAGAAGTTGGCGTCGACCTGGCCGTTCTGGGTGGCGGTGTTCGGCAGGACGTAGTCCGTGAACTCCTTGACCTCCAGCTTGAGGCCCTCCTTCGCCGCCAGGTTCTTCTTGACGAACTCCAGGATGTCGGCGTGCGGCGTCGGGGAGGCGGCGACGACCAGCGCCTTGGAGGTGTCGGCCTTGGCTCCGGTCTCGCCCTTGGCGGCGGGGTCGGAGTCCGTGCCGCAGGCGCTCAGGCCGAGGGCGAGAGCGGCGGCGGACGCGGCGGCAGCGGTGATCTTGATGTTCTTGCGCACGAAAAGTGCCTCTTTCTTGTGGTGGTGCGCCCGGACAAGGAGTTCGGGCTCGGTGGGGACGGGAAGTTCTGGGGGGCCGGGCCTCAGGAGGCGGTGCGGCCACGGCGGGCCAGCAGCCGGACGACGAGGTCGCCGATGAGCTGGACCACGGTGACGATGACGATCAGCAGCGCGACGGTGATCAGCATGAACTGGTTGTCGAAGCGCTGGAATCCGTAGGTCACGGCCTTGGAGCCGAGCCCTTCGCCGCCGACCGCGCCGGCCATCGCGGAGTAGCCGATGAGGACGATCAGGGTGGTGGTGACGCCCGAGACGAGCGAGGGCAGGGCCTGCGGGAGGAGCACCTTGCGGACGATCGTGGGGATGGAGCCGCCCATCGACTGGACCGCTTCGACGAGTCCGTGGTCGACCTCGCGGATCGCCGTCTCCACGAGCCGGGCGAAGAACGGGATGGCCCCGACGGCGAGCGGCACGATCATCGCGGTGGGGCCGATGAAGGTGCCGACGACCCAGGTGGTGAAGGGGATCAGGGCGATCAGCAGGATGATGAACGGCAGCGAGCGGCCGATGTTCACGATCACGCCGATGACCTTGTTCACCACGGTGTTCTGGAGCAGTCCGCCCTTGTCGGTCAGGACCAGCAGGACGCCGAGCGGCAGGCCGCCGACAACGGTGACCAGCGCGGACCACAGCACCATGTAGAGGGTGTCGACGGTGCCCTGGGTCAGCAGGGGCTGCATTTCGGACCAGGTCACTTGGCGGCCTCCTTGACGGGCGGGGCGGTCTGCTCCGGTACGGCGGTGGTCCCGGCGGGGCCGGCGGTCGCCGCGGAGGCCCCGGCGGGGGTCTTCGGGGCGGGGTCGCCGTCGACGACCTCGGCCTGGAGGCCCTGCTCGCGCAGGAATCCGATGGGCACGACGTTCTCCTCGAACCGGCCGGGCAGCTCGATGCGCATCCGGCCGATCTGCTTGCCGCCGACGGTGTCCATCGCGGCGCCGAGGATCGAGATGTCGATGTTGTACGTACGGGAGAGCTGGGAGATGACCGGCCGCGAGGCCGATTCGCCGTGGAAGGTGACGTCCACGACGGTGCGGTCCGGGCCGGAGGCGGTGCCGCCGACCGGGAACAGCTCGTGGGCGAGTTCGGAGCCGGGGGTGGCGAGGAGTTCGCCGACGGTCCCGGACTCGACGATCCGGCCGCGCTGCATGAGGGCCGCGGAGTCGCAGACGGTCTTGACGACGTCCATCTCGTGCGTGATGAGGAGGACGGTCAGCCCGAGCTGCTGGTTGAGGTCGCGCAGCAGCTGGAGGATGGAGCGGGTGGTCTCGGGGTCGAGCGCGGAGGTCGCCTCGTCGGAGAGCAGCACCTGGGGGTCGCCGGCGAGGGCGCGGGCGATGCCCACGCGCTGCTTCTGGCCGCCGGAGAGCTGGCCCGGGTAGGACTTCGCCTTCTCGGCGAGGCCGACCAGGTCGAGCAGTTCCTTCGCCTTGCGGGTGCGCGCCTGGCCGGAGACGCCGAGGATCTCCAGCGGCAGTTCCACGTTGTCCAGGACGGTGCGCGAGTCCAGCAGGTTGAAGTGCTGGAAGACCATGCCGATGCGGGTGCGCGCCCGGCGCAGCTCCGCGCCGGCGCGGCGGCCGCGGCCGGCGAGTGCGGTGAGGTCCTGGCCGGCCACCGTCACGGTGCCGGAGGTGGGGCGTTCCAGGAGGTTGACGCAGCGGATGAGGGAGGACTTGCCGGCGCCGCTCTGTCCGATGACGCCGTACACCTCGCCCTCGCGGACGTGGAGGTCGACGCCGTCGAGTGCGGTGACCTCACGGTCGCGCGACTGGTAGACCTTCGTGAGGCCCGTCGTGGTGATCACAGGGGTTTCCGTCACTGTCGAGTGCGCGGCGCGGTGTCCGCCGGGCACGGGGCATTCGTCTGAAGAGACTTTTCGGGCTGGTCGGCCGGGGTCTCGGCATGGCTGTACGCGGCGGTCGGCCGGGGTGGCACATGCGCGGGCGCGCTCGTTCCGCTGGACGCGGACGGCGCAGGCTCGGCCTCGCTTCGGGGCGCGAGGCTCAGGCGGGGGCCCTCAGAAGGCGCGCATTCGACACATACAACGAGCACCGGGCGTGCTGATCGCCTCGGTCGCAAGGGTGCGGCTGCTCGTCGTGGTCATGGGCCAAGTAAAACAGACGTGAGGCCGCCCCGAGCCCGACTGTCCGCATAGCGGACAGCGCCGGACACTCCGAGAAGCCCCCTACGAGTGGACCACGGAACCGCTTCATACGGCTGTGAACTGCGGAAACATCCTCGATACGGAGGGAGCGCGCGGGTGGGGCCGGGGAGGAACGAGGGGTCCGGGAGCGGAATCAGGCCCACCGGTTGTGGCCAAGGCCACCCCGCGCGACGCGGCCCCGGCACCGGCCGCCGAGCCCCGCGCGCGGCCGTTCGGGGCCGCACGCGGGCGGGCGTTCCGCCCGTAATACCCTCGACTCATGCTTGACGCCCTGACGGTCGCGGTCGCCGTGGCCGCGCTCGCCCTCGCCGCCTGGTGCGGACACGCCGCCTACCGGGACCAGCCGACGAAGGACTGGCACTTCATCGGGATGGCGGTCGTCACCGTGCTGGCGCTGGCGCAGCTGGTGGTGGGCGTCGTACAGCTGGCACGCGGGGAGCGGCCCGAGCAGGGGATGGCCGTGTTCATCGCCTATCTGATCGGTTCGTTCGCCGCCGTGCCCGCGGCCGGATTCCTGTCGTTGACCGAGCGGACCCGCTGGGGATCGATCACGGTGGCGGCGGGCGCGGTCGTACTGGCGGTTCTGGAGGTCCGGCTCTATGACATCTGGGGAAACTGACGTGAGCGACACCGACCGCTCCGAGGTGGCGACGGAACCGAAGCCGCCCTTCGAACTGGGCACCGGGCCCGGCCGGGTCCTGGTCTGGTTCTACGGGGTGTTCACGGTCGCGGCGGCCTCGCGGACGATCGTCGAGATGGCCCGGGGCTTCGACCGTGCCCCGCTCGCCTACTCGCTCTCGGCGGTGGCGGCGGTGGTCTACGGCTTCATCACGTACTCGCTGGTGCGCGGCGGGGAGAAGGCCCGCAGGGCGGCGCTGGTGTGCTGCGCGGCGGAGCTGCTGGGCGTGCTGGTCGTCGGCGCGTGGACGCTGGCCGAGCCGGCCGCCTTCCCGGACGCGACCGTGTGGTCGGACTTCGGGATGGGGTACCTCTTCATCCCGGTGATCCTGCCGGTCACCGGGATGATCTGGCTGCGCCGCGCGAAAACGGTCGCGGTCTGAGGGCCTGCCGGTCCTGACGGCCCACTGCCCTGAGGACCCGCCGGCTCTGATGGCCCACCGGTCCCGAGGACCCGCAGGCCCTGAGGACCCGCAGGCCCCACCGGTCCCGAGGGCCCGCCGGTCCGCTCCGCCGCGCGCGGCGCCCGCTCAGGCGCTGGCCACGAAGTCCCGGTCGGCGGCGTCCTTCTCCAGCAGGATGAGCTGGACCCCGTCGGCTCCGGTGACCGCCCCGACCCGGGCGTAGCCGGCCCGCCGGTACAGCCGCAGGTTGGTCTCGCTGCGGTGCCCGCTGTGCAGCCGGAACCGGGTCGCCGCCCGCTCCGCCGCCAGCGCCGACTCGGCGGCGAGCAGCAGCCGGGAGCCGAGGCCGTGGCGCTGGAGGCGCGGGTGGACGCAGAGCTTGCCGATCTGCCCCGCGCCGTCGGGATCGGTGAACCCGCGGACCGAGCCGACCACTTCGTCGCCGAGCCGGGCCACGAACACCAGGTCGTCGGCGACTTCGGCGCGCAGCGCGTCGAGGCTCTGGACGAGCGGGTCGATCCGGTAGTTGTCGTACAGCTCGGCCTCGCGCTGGAAGCAGAGGTACTGCAGTCTGAAGATCTGTTCGACGTCCTGTGCCGTCGCCGCCGAGATGGTCACGCTCATGCCCATGTGTGCACGCCTCCCGCTCACCTGTCCGCCGGTTGCCTCACGCTCCCTATCCCCGCACGGATGGAGCGACAACCTCCGCAGCCAGCATTCTGCGCAGACATCCAAGGCAACGGGAACGGATCGGACCCAAACTGCCCTGTGACATACCCAACTCCCCTGCGATTTCCCGGTAGGTCAGGTCACCGGGGGCGAGCAGCGCCTCCAGTACCCGGGGGCAGCGGCCGGGGAGCCGGCTCAGCGCGGCGCGCAGGGCGAGGCGTTCGGCGGCCCCGAGCGCGGCGCGTTCCGGGCAGTCGGCCGGTCCGGCGGCGGGTTCCGTACCGGCGTACGGGCGTTCGCGCCGGGCCGTACGGCGGCCGCGGCGGGCCTCCGCCCGTACGGTGTCGCGCACCCAGCGGGCGGCGTCGTCGGGCGGCCCGGCGGCCGGACGTTCCAGCAGCCGCACCCAGACGCTCTGTTCGAGGTCGGCGGGGTCGAGCCCGGCGGCGGGCGCCTCGGCCCGCGCCTCCGCGCGCACCAGGGGCTGTAAGGCGCGGACGACGTGGGTGGCGGAGGCGGCCGCCGGGCCGGGGGCGTGGTCGAGAAGCGTCATGTCCGGGCGGACGTGGCGGGAGGGCCGGCGGTTGCACCGGACGTGAGGGACCACTCGACCGGGGCAACCCGGGGCGGGCGGCTGACGCGGCGTCCCCTACCCGGGTACGGGACGGCACCGGGTAAGGGGCAGGCCCGGGTAAGGGGCAGGCCCGGGTCCGGGGCAGGCGCCGCCGGGACACGCCGGGCCCGCCCCCGTACCGCCGTGCCGGTCAGCGTCCGGCGTGGTCCGCAGCCGCCAGGAGGGCCGTGTCGGGGTGGTCGGCGAAGATGCCGTCGATACCCGTGGCGAAGTAGGCGGCGCAGGCACCGAAGACGTCCCCGTAGGCGTTGGGGTCGGTGCCGCGCCGGAAGTCGGCGGGCAGGAAGCCGTTCTCGTTGCGCAGGGTGTACGGGTGCACCAGCAGGCGCCGGGCGTGCGCGTCCCGCACCAGGGTGGTCGGGGCGGTGAGCCGGCCCGAGGCGTCCTTGGGGATGACCAGGTCGAGGGTGGGGCCGATGCCCTGGGCGAAGGAGGCCATCCACGTCAGGCCGGCCGGCTTCACCAGGTCGGCCACCGTGCGCGGGTCGCCCGACTCGACGAAGTCCCAGGGGCGCGTCTTCGGACCGGACAGCAGCACGATGCGCGGGGTGTCGACGAGCCGCGCGAGGCGCTGGACCGAGGTGGGCTCGAAGGACTGGAGGATGAGCGGGGAGTTCTTGCGGTCCCGGCCGTGGCGGCGCAGCAGGCGGGCGAGCGGCTCCTCCAGGGGGAGGCCGAGCTTGCGGAAGTAGGTGGGGTGCTTGGTCTCGACGTACAGCCAGACCGGCTTGCCGCGCCTGCGGCCCTCCTTCTCGGCCCAGCGCAGGACCTCCTCGAAGGTGGGGACCGTCCAGCGGCCGTCGTAGAGGGTGTTGTCGGGGCGGTTGGCGGGGATGCGCTCCTTCGCGCGGAGCGTCTTCAGCTCGGCGAGGGTGAAGTCCTCGGTGAACCAGCCGGTGGAGGAGACGCCGTCGATGCTCTTGGTCGCCTTGCGGCCGGCGAACTCGGGGTGGTCGGCGACGTCGGTGGTGCCGGTGATGTCGTTCTCGTGGCGGCAGACGAGGTGGCCGTCCTTGGTCGGCACGAGGTCCTGCTCGACGATGTGCGCGCCCATGTCGAGGGCGAGCTGGTAGGAGCCGAGGGTGTGCTCGGGCCGGTAGCCGCTGGCCCCGCGGTGGCCGATCACCGTGGGTACGGGCAGGTCGCGCAGCGAGCCGCCGCCGTGGCCGCGCCCCCGCTCGGCCGCCTGGGCGGTGGCGGGCAGGCCCAGGGCCGCGGTGCCGAGGACCGCGGCGCCCAGAAGGGTCCGCCGGCCGGGGGTCGTCCGCGCACGCTCCGTCATGAATGCTCCTCGCTTGGTGATGTCCGGGACCGTTCGAGCGAGGCCCGATCGTAGGCTGGGAGCCGTACGTCGGGGCGGACCTTCGGCCAACATGGCGGAAACACCCGTCAACACCGCGTATCCGCTCCGTGAACCCGATGTGCGATCAGCCCATACCCGCGAGTATCGTCCTCACCTGCACCGACCCATATCCGTCGGCACCGGCCACCGCCCGGTGGACCCGTTCCACCGCGTCAGGCCCGGCCACGACACCGGAGGAACCGTTGTCCCGTCTCACGGTCATCAAGGCAGTGCTCGGACCGATTCTGCGCCTGATGTTCCGCCCACAGGTGGAAGGCGCCGAGAACATCCCCGGGACCGGGCCGGTGATCCTCGCGGGCAACCACCTGACCTTCATCGACTCGATGATCATGCCGATCTGCTGCGACCGGCCGGTGTTCTACATCGGCAAGGACGAGTACGTGACGGGCAAGGGGTTCAAGGGCCGGCTGATGGCCTGGTTCTTCACCGGCTGCGGCATGATCCCGGTGGACCGGGACGGCGGCCGAGGCGGCGTCGCGGCGCTGATGACGGGCCGCCGGGTACTGGAGGAGGGCCAGGCGTTCGCGATCTACCCGGAGGGCACCCGCTCCCCCGACGGCCGGCTCTACCGGGGCCGTACGGGCATCGCGCGGCTGACCCTGATGACGGGCGCGCCGGTGGTCCCGTTCGCGATGATCGGGACCGACAAGCTGCAGCCCGGCGGTGCGGGTCTGCCCCGGCCGGGCAAGGTCACGGTGCGTTTCGGCGAGCCGATGGAGTTCTCGCGCTACGAGGGCATGGACCGCGACCGCTACGTGCTGCGGGCGGTGACGGACTCGGTGATGGCCGAGGTCATGCGGCTCTCCGGCCAGGAGTACGTGGACATGTACGCGACCAAGGCGAAGGCGGCCTGACCGGCGCGGGACGCGACGGAACGGCTGGGGCGCGTCCGGCGGATCAGGACCGGACGGGCCGCACCGGGCGTCGTGGACCCGGTCAGGATCCACCGGACACGACAAGGGCCCGCACCCCGGGAGACCGGGGTGCGGGCCCTTGCCGCCGTACGGCTCACGGGTGCTCGACGGAGTCCTCCAGCTTCTGGCCCCGCAGCAGGAACCAGGCGGCGACGGCCGCCGCCAGCAGCACCGCGGCGCCGACGCCCGCGGCGGAGCGCAGCCCCTCGACGAACGCATCCTGGGCGGCCGAGACGAGCGGCCCCGCCTGGGCGGCGGGCAGGGCGGCGGCGGATTCGACCGCCCCGCCCAGGGACTCGTGGGCGGCCGCCTCCACGTCGGCGGGGATGCCGGACGGGGTCGGGAAGCCCCGGTAGACGCCGGTGACGATGGAGCCGAGCACGGCGATGCCGAGGGCCGCGCCGAGTTCGTACGCCGTCTCGGAGACGGCGGAGGCTGAGCCCGCCTGCTCCTTCGGCACGCTGGAGAGGATCACGTCGGCGGTGACGGTGAAGGCGAAGCCCGCGCCGAGCCCGACGACCAGCAGCATGGAGCCGAGCAGCGGGTAGTCGGTGTGCTCGTCGAGCAGGGTCACACTGCCCAGCGCCAGTCCGACCGCGGCGAGGCCGCCGGTGACGACGGAGCGGACCGAGAAACGGCGGGCGGCGAGACCGGCCAGCAGACCGGCGGTCACCGCGCCGATGGCGGCCGGCAGTTCGGCGAGTCCGGCCTCCAGCGGCCCGCGGCCCTGCACCAGTTGGAGGAACTGGGAGAGGAAGAAGACGAGGCCCGACAGGCCGAGGATGGTCAGCAGGTCGGCGAGGACCGCGCCGGAGAAGCCCCGGTGGTGGAAGAGCCGCATGTCCAGCAGGGGCGCGGGCAGCCGCAGTTGCCGCCGGACGAACCAGGTCAGCGCGGCGAGGCCGACGACCGCGGCCGCGATCGAGTCCCAGCCCGCGCCGTGCGAGGCCATCTCCTTGATGGCGTACACGACGCCGAACATGCCGACCAGGGAGAGCCCGACGCTGGGCATGTCCCAGGGACCGGGGGCCGGGTTCTTCGACTCGGGGATCAGCTTGACGCCGACGACGACGAGGACGGCCATCACGGGCAGGTTGATGAGGAAGACCGAGCCCCACCAGAAGTGTTCGAGCAGGAAACCACCGACCACCGGGCCGACGGCGGCGCCCGCCGAGGCCATCGCGCCCCAGATCCCGATGGCGAGGCTGCGCTCGCGCGGGTCGTGGAAGAGGTTGCGGATCAGGGCGAGGGTCGACGGCATCAGGGTGGCGCCGGCGACACCGAGGAGCGCCCGCGCGACGATCATCATCTCGGGCGTGGTGGCGTACGCGTTGAGCACGGAGACCGCGCCGAACGCGACGGCGCCGACCAGCAGCAGCTTCTTGCGGCCGATGCGGTCGCCGAGGCTGCCCATCGAGACGAGCAGACCGGCGATGACGAAGGAGTAGACGTCACCGATCCAGAGCAGCTGGGTTCCGGTGGGCTTCAGGTCCTCGCTGAGGAACGGGGTGGCGAGGCCGAGGACGGTGGCGTCCACGGCCACCAGCAGCACCGCGAGGACGAGGACCGCGAGCGCGATCCACCGCCCCGGGCGGCGGACCTCGTCCGTGGTGTGCGCGTTCTGGTCGGTCCTGGTCATTGCTCCACGCTCCGGCGTGCTCCGCCGAGCAGCAACTCGACGATCATGTGTTGGAAGTCCTGTGCGGCGACCCGGCCCGCCTGGACGGACCAGGCCGCGGTGCCGACGAGCCCGTAGAGGGCCTCGGTCAGCCAGGCGGGGGTCAGGTCGATACGGAATTCGCCGCGTTCCTGGCCGCGGCGGAAGAAGGCGGAGACCCGGGCGTCGGCCCGGTTCCAGCCCTCGTCGACCTCGTCGCCCTCGAAGAGCTGGTTCTCGTTGACCAGGAAGGACATCAGGCCCGCGCTGGGCTCGACGGCCGCGATGAGGCGGCGCAGCGCCTCCTCGGAGGTGCCCTCGTCGAGCCGGGCGGCGTCAAGGGCCGCCTCGAACTCCTGGATGCCGAGGCTCTCCAGGGCCTTCACCAGCGCGTCGCGCCCGGCGAAGTGCCGGTGGAGGGTGGCCCGCCCGATACCGGCCGCCCTGGCGACCTCGTCCATGGTGGCGGTCGATTTGCGGGACAGCAGGGCGGCGGCGCTGCGCAGCACCTGCTCACGGTCGAGAGTCATGAGACGACCATAGACCATGTGAGACATGAATGTCTCATCGAGGGGTCGGAAGCGGCGTCACCATGAGCCGGCGTACGCGTCGGGACGGGAGGGGAGCGCGAGGGCGCGCGGACCACGACAGGGGCCGCGGGAAGGAGAACGGGAAAGCCGCAGGAAGCCTGCGGGAAAGAGAAAGGGCCCCGAGAGGGGCCGGAAAGAGAAAAGTGGCCGGAGGTGAATCCCCTCCTCGCCACTCTCAACTTATAGCGCATGGGGGGTCTTGCGGCAAGGCCCCCCATCTGCCGCAGAATCGTCCGCCGTAGCCGGGCCGGGACGCCGCCCACCGCACTCCCGCAGATCGGAACCGCCGACGTGAACCCCCTGACCACCCATGCGTTCGACCTTCCCGACCGCCTCTCCGCCAAGGCCGACCCGGCGCTGATCGCCGACGACGAACGGCACTTCGCCGACATCGCCCGCTGCCTGGAGGAGTCGGTCGCGGAGCTGACCGACCGGCTGGACGCCGAGCGCCGGGCGCCCGGCGGGGCGAGCCGGCAGGCGATGGACCGGGACGTGGAGATCCACCGGCTGACCGCCCGGCTCCGCGCCCTGCGCCGGTTCGGCCTGGACCTGTGCCTCGGGCGGATGGACCCCGCCGACGGCTCCGGCCCGCTGTACGTGGGACGGCTCGGCCTGACCGACAGCTCGGGCCGCCGGCTGCTGGTCGACTGGCGCTCCCCCGCCGCCGAGCCTTTCTTCGGGGCCACCCACGCCGACCCGATGGGTCTGGCCGGCCGCCGCCGCTACCGCTGGACCGGCGGACGGGTCAGCGACTACTGGGACGAGGTGTACGCCCCGGACGCCTTCGCCGGGCACGCGGCGCTGGACGACCAGTCCGCGTTCATCGCGAGCCTCGGCTCGACCCGCTCGCCCCGGATGCGCGACGTGCTGGGCACCATCCAGGCCGACCAGGACGCCGTCATCCGGGCGGGCTCCCGGGGCACGCTCGTCGTGGACGGCGGGCCGGGCACAGGGAAGACCGTCGTGGCCCTGCACCGCTCCGCCTACCTCCTGTACGCCGACCCGCGCCTGTCCCACCGCCGGGGCGGCGTGCTGTTCGTCGGCCCGCACGAGCCCTATCTCGGGTACGTCGCCGATGTGCTGCCCAGCCTCGGGGAGGAGGGCGTGCGGACGTGCACCCTGCGGGACCTGGTCGCGGAGGGGGCGACGGCCGGGGACGAGACCGATCCGGAGGTGGCGCGGCTCAAGGCGTCGGCGGAGCTGGTGGGGGCCGTCGAGGCGGCGGTCCGGTTCTACGAGGAGCCGCCCGCCGAGGGCGTACGGGTGGAGACCCACTGGTCCGACATCTGGCTGGGCCCCGCCGACTGGGCCGCCGCGTTCGGGGCGGCCGAGCCCGGCACCCCCCACAACGAGGCACGCGACCAGATCCGGGACGAGCTGATCGCGATCCTCGTGGACAAGCACGACGGCGACGCGCCCGAGGAGCGACTGCGCGCCTCGCTCCGGGGGAACCGGGAGCTGACCGCCCTCCTCGACCGCGCCTGGCCGCTGATCGAGGCGGCCGACCTGGTCGGTGACCTCTGGTCCGTACCCGCCTATCTGCGCACCTGCGCCCCGTGGCTGAGCAGGGAGGAGGTGCGGCGGTTGCAGCGGGCGGACGCGCGGGCGTGGACCGAGTCCGACCTGCCGATCCTGGACGCGGCGCGGCAGCGGCTCGGGGACCCGGAGGCGTCCCGGCGCCGCCGTCGCCACGAGGCGGCGGCGGCAGCCGAGCGGGAGCAGATGGACCGGGTCGTCGAGAGCCTGCTCGCGGACGAGACGCTGGCCGACGCGGACGCGGACGGCGAGGGCGCGCTGGTGATGCTGCGCGGCGCGGATCTGCGGGAGACGCTGGCCACCGCCGACCGGCCGAGCGGGGTGGAGCCGGACCTCCTGGCCGGGCCGTTCGCGCACATCGTCGTGGACGAGGCGCAGGAGCTGACCGACGCCCAGTGGCAGATGCTGATCCAGCGGTGCCCGTCCCGGAGCTTCACCGTCGTCGGGGACCGGGCGCAGGCCCGGCACGGGTTCCCGGAGTCGTGGCGGGAGCGGCTGGAGCGGGTGGGTCTCGACCGGATCACCCTGGCCTCCCTCACCATCAACTACCGGACGCCGGAGGAGATCATGGCGGAGGCCGCGCCGGTCGTCCGGGCCGTGCTCCCGGACGCCAACGTGCCGGTCTCCGTCCGCAGCAGCGGCGTCCCCGTCGCCCACGGCCGTACCGAGGAGCTGGAGGCGGTCGTGGCGCGGTGGCTCGCCGCGCACGACGAGGGGACCGCCTGCGTCATCGGCGCGCCCGCGTTCCCGGCGACGCCCCGGGTGCGGTCGCTGACCCCGGAGCTGTCGAAGGGGCTGGAGTTCGACCTGGTCGTGCTGGTCGGTCCGGAGGAGTTCGGCGGGGGCGTCGCGGGGGCGGTGGACCGGTACGTGGCGATGACCCGGGCGACCCGGGAGCTCGTGGTCCTCACGAGCGCCTGAGCCCCGCCGGGGCAGCCGTACCGGGCGGGCCGCGTACCGGCGTGGCCCGTGCGCGGTCCGTACCGGGCGGGGCGTACGGGCTCCGGCGCGCCGGGCCCGCCGCCCTCGCAGGTATCAGTGCCGGGGCAGGCCCGGTATCAGTGCCAAGGCAGGCCCGCGCGGTGGCGCCAGTACGCCTCCGGCTCCTCCACCAGGGCGTCTAGGCCCGCGCGCTGCTCCTCGTCCAGGTCGACGACGGCCGCGTGCAGGTTGCCGGAGAGCTGGGCTGCCGTCGCGGCGCCGGAGAGCACCACCCCCGCCCAGGGCTGGTGCAGGACCAGCGCGAGGGCCACCGCGTCGCCGCCCACCCCCGCGTCGGCGGCGATCTCCTGGAAGACGGCGGGGGCCTCCTCCCCGGCGAGGCGGCCGTTGGCCATGCCCTCCTTGACGATCACGGTGAGCCCGGCGTCGTGGGCCTCGGCGAGGGCGGGCGCCGCCGAGGTCTCCAGGGCGTTGTAGGTGGCCTGCAACGTACGGAAGAGGGGTTCGCCGTCGACCGTGACGGCGAGGGCCGCGCGGATCGCGTCGGCCTGGGCGGGGCCGCTGGTGGAGAGGCCGACGGTGACGCCGTCGGCGGCCAGGGCGGCGAGGCGGTGGAGCAGTTCCTTGTCGGCGAGCGCCGGGCTGTCCGGGGTGACGGAGTGGACCTGGTACAGGCTGAGCCGGTCGCCGAGGAGTTCCCGGGTCTCGGCGTACTGGCGCTCGAAGGCGGCGAGGCTGTGGTCCTTGACCTCGTGCCGCTCGGCGTCCGTGCTCCAGTCGGCGGTGTAGGTGTAGCCCCATTTGGAGCCGACGACGAGGTCGGTGAAGGCGGGCCGGGCGTTCAGCCACTCCGCGAGGAACTCCTCGGCGCGGCCGTAGGAGCGGGCCGTGTCGACGTACCGGACGCCCTGGGCGTAGGCCGCGTCCAGCAGTTCGTGGGTGCGGGCGCGCAGGGCGTCGGGGTCGCGGTCGGCGGGGAGGTCCCGGTCGCGGTGGAGGTTGATGTAGCCGGGCCTCCCGACGGCGGCCAGGCCCAGTCCGATGTGGGCGGTCGGGGTCGTCGCGGCGGCCAGGGCGGCGAAGGGCATCGCGGGCTCCTCGGGTCGGGTTTCGGATACTCCTACCCAGGTGAACGCGGCCCGCGCCACCCTTCGCCCATCCGGTGCGCCTCCGAGCCGGGCGCGCGCCCGGTCGGGATCCGCCGGACGCGCGCCCTACCGGCGGGCGGCGGCCCAGGCGTGCTGGGCCGCGAGGTCCTCCTTCACCTCGGCGAGCTGTACGGCAACGGCGGAGGGGGCCGTTCCGCCCCGGCCGTCGCGGGAGGCGAGCGCGCCCCGCACGTTGAGGACGGTGCGGACCTCGGGCGTGAGGTGCTCGGAGATCTCCGCGAACTGCTCGTCGGTGAGCTGGTCCAGCTCGATGCCGTGCCGCTCGCACTCCTTGACGCAGGCGCCGGCCACCTCGTGGGCCACCCGGAACGGGACGCCCTGCTTGACCAGCCACTCCGCGACGTCGGTGGCGAGCGAGAAGCCGGCCGGGGCCAGCTCCTCCATCCGCTCGCGGTTGACGGTGAGGGTGGCCATCATGCCGGTGAAGGCGGGGAGCAGGACTTCGAGCTGGTCACAGGAGTCGAAGACGGGCTCCTTGTCCTCCTGGAGGTCCCGGTTGTACGCGAGCGGGAGCGCCTTGAGGGTGGCGAGCAGGCCGGTCAGATTGCCGATGAGGCGGCCGGACTTGCCCCGGGCCAGCTCGGCGATGTCGGGGTTCTTCTTCTGCGGCATGATCGAGGAGCCGGTGGAGAAGGCGTCGTGGAGTGTGACGAAGGAGAACTCCTTCGTGTTCCAGATGATGACCTCCTCGGCGATCCGGGAGAGGTTGACGCCGATCATCGCGGTGATGAAGGCGAACTCCGCGACGAAGTCCCGCGAGGCGGTGCCGTCGATGGAGTTGGCGACCGACCCGTGCTCGAAGCCCAGGTCGGCGGCGACCGCCTCGGGGTCGAGCCCGAGCGAGGACCCGGCGAGCGCCCCGGAGCCGTACGGGGAGACGGCGGTGCGCGCGTCCCACTGGCGCAGCCGTTCCGCGTCCCGGGAGAGGGACTGGACGTGGGCGAGCACGTGGTGGGCGAAGAGGACGGGCTGGGCGTGCTGGAGGTGGGTCCGGCCGGGCATCGCGACGTCCGCGTGGGCCTCGGCGAGACCGGTCAGCGCGCTCTGGAGGTCGGCGACGAGGCCGCCGATGATCCGGGCGTGGTCCCGCAGGTACATCCGGAAGAGCGTGGCGATCTGGTCGTTCCGCGACCGGCCGGCCCGCAGCTTGCCGCCGAGGTCGGGGCCGAGCCGCTCCAGCAGTCCGCGCTCCAGGGCGGTGTGGACGTCCTCGTCGGCGATGGTGCCGGTGAAGGAGCCGTCCGCGACGTCGGCCTCCAGCTGGTCGAGTCCGGCGAGCATCCGGGTCAGCTCGTCCTCGGTGAGCAGGCCCGCCTTGTTCAGGACGCGAGCGTGGGCGCGGGAGCCGGCGATGTCGTACGGGGCGAGCCGCCAGTCGAAGTGGACGGAGGCGGACAGCTTGGCCAGGGCCTCGGCCGGTCCGTCGGCGAACCGCGCGCCCCAGAGCCGGACGTCACCGTTGTTGCTGCTCACTGCGTGCTCCTTGGAAGGCGAGGGCCCAGGCAAAGACGTCGAAGACATAAGCGAAGGCAGGGTGCGGATATGCGGCCGCCTCCCCGCGGTGTGGGTGGGGAGGCGGCTGTACAACGAGGGAGTGTGGTGCGAGGTCGCGTCAGGCGAGGTCGCGCTTGGCGGCGATCTTGGAGGAGAGGCCGAAGATCTCGATGAAGCCCTGCGCCTTGGACTGGTCGAAGGTGTCGCCCGAGTCGTAGGTGGCGAGGTTGAAGTCGTACAGCGACTCCTCGGACTTCCGGCCGGTGACGACGGCGCGGCCCGCGTGCAGGGTCATCCGGATGTCGCCGGTGACGTGCTGGTTGGCCTCGTCGATGAAGCCGTCCAGGGCGCGCTTGAGCGGGGAGAACCACAGGCCGTCGTAGACCATCTCGCCCCAGCGCTGCTCGACCTGCCGCTTGTAGCGGGCCAGTTCGCGCTCGACGGTGACGTTCTCCAGCTCCTGGTGGGCGGTGATCAGCGCGATCGCGCCGGGCGCCTCGTACACCTCGCGGGACTTGATGCCCACGAGCCGGTCCTCGACCATGTCGATCCGGCCGATGCCCTGGGCGCCGGCCCGCTCGTTGAGCTGCTGGATCGCCTGGAGGACGGTGACGGGGCGGCCGTCGATCGCCACGGGCACGCCCTCCTTGAAGGAGATGACGACCTCGTCGGCCTCGCGCGGGGTGGCGGGGTTGGAGGTGTACTCGTAGATGTCCTCGATCGGCGCGTTCCAGATGTCCTCCAGGAAGCCCGTCTCGACGGCCCGCCCGAAGACGTTCTGGTCGATGGAGTACGGGGACTTCTTGGTGGTCGCGATCGGGAGGTTCTTCTCCTCGCAGAAGGCGATCGCCTTGTCCCGGGTCATCGCGTAGTCGCGGACCGGGGCGATGCACTTCAGGTCGGGGCCGAGCGCGGAGATGCCGGCCTCGAACCGGACCTGGTCGTTGCCCTTGCCGGTGCAGCCGTGGGCGACGATGCCGGCGTTGTGCTTCTTGGCCGCGGCGACGAGGTGCTTGACGATGGCCGGCCGGGAGAGCGCCGAGACCAGCGGGTAGCGGTCCATGTAGAGGGCGTTGGCCTTGATCGCCGGGAGGCAGTACTCGTCGGCGAACTCGTCCTTGGCGTCCGCGACCTCGGCCTCGACGGCACCGCAGGCGAGCGCGCGCTTGCGGATGACGTCCAGGTCCTCGCCGCCCTGGCCGACGTCCACGGCAACGGCGATGACCTCGGCGTTCGTCTCCTCGGCGATCCAGCCGATGGCGACGGAGGTGTCCAGGCCGCCCGAGTAGGCGAGTACGACGCGCTCGGTCACGGGTTTCTCCTTACGGTGCAATCACTGATGGGTATAACTATGCGGTTGACCGTATGGTTTGTCAAAGCGGCAGGTCAGGGCGGTGGAGTCGGCCACGCGGGCGGAAAATGCCGTGAAGCCTCGGCTGATATGTCCCTAGCATCGGGAGCCGATGAGAGGGGTGGCCGGGGTGGACGGCTGGGACTGCTGGGACGGAGAGGCCGTACGGGCCGTGGTGCGGGTGTGCGAGGGCGCGACGCCCGCCGAGGCGTTCGACACCGCGTCGGCCGAAGCGTGGCTCGCCTTCGACGCCGGTGTGCGGTGCATGGACGACCGGCCGTGGCTGACGCACGCCCCGGCCGGGGCGCCGGGGCGACCGGGGCGATCGGCTCCGACACTGCTGGACCGCCTGCGCGGGCGCCGAGGCTCCCCGCTCGCTTCCCCGGTCCCGCCTCCGCCGCCCGCCGTCGCCCTGTGCCACCCGGACGGGCGGGTCCGGGAGGCGGCGCTGGAGGCGGTCCGCTCCGCTCCGGAGCTGCGCCCGCTCCTGGTGGTGCGGTGCGCGGACTGGGCGACGCCGGTCCGGGAGCGGGCCCGGACGCTGCTGGCCGAGCTGCCCGGTGACGCCCTGTTCCCGCTGGCCGAGCTGGTCCTGCGGCTGGCACGGCGGGAGCGGGGCGGCTTCGCCCGCGCCCTGCTGGAGGCCGCGCTGCGTGAGGGCCCGGCGGCCGGGGTGCTGGCGCTGACGGCTAGCCCGGACCGGGCGACGTACCGGCTCGCGTACCGGATCGCGGTGGAGCGCGGGCTGCTGACCCCGATGGAGCTGGCGGCCACGGCGGCGACCAGCGGGGACGTGACCCTCCAGGACCTGTGCGCGGACGCCGCCGTCGCCGTGCGGGCGGAGGGCGGCGGCCCGGCCCCGGATCCCGCCGTGCTGGACCGGCTGCTGACGGCCCGCTCCCCCCGGGTCCGTTCGGCCGGGGTGACCGCGCTGCGGCGGGCCGGACGCTGCCGGGACGCCGAGCCGTACCTCGCCGACCGGTCCGCTCTCGTACGCGCCTGCGCGCGCTACGTGCTCCGGCAGGGCGGTGACGACCCGCTCCCCCGCTACCGGGCGTGGTGCGCCGAGGCGGCCGGGCGCCCGGCGGCGGCCGCCGGGCTCGGCGAGTGCGGCGACCGGGCGGTGGACGCCGCGAGGCTGTGGGCCCTGCTGGAGCACCCGTCGCCCGCGGTGCGGTTGCACGCGGTCACGGGCCTGCGCGCGCTGGACGCGGTCGTACGGGAGCGGCTGACTCCGCTGCTGGACGACCCGAGCCCGGCCGTGGTGCGGGCGGCGACCCGGGCCCTGCTGCCGGACGCCGCCGGGATCCCGGAGCCGCTGCTGCGCGAGCGGACCGCGCCGGACCGGCCGCGGGCGGTGCGGGTGGCGGCGGAGCGGCTGCTGCGGGCGGCCAGGCGGCACCGGTGGCCGGGCCCCGGGCGGCCGTGAACGGTCGGCCGCCGCCGCGGGGACGGGCGCGTTGGGCCGTACGGAGCAGGTCCGGTGGGGCGTCGCCCCCGGTCGCCGTACGGTCCGGAGCATGCGCAGACCACTGGTGACCACCGCCGTACTCCTCGCCCTGGCCGGCTCCCTCGGGGCCGGGCCCGCCACCGGCGTACCGCCGCTGCCGGAGCGGCTGGCGGACACGGGCGGCGGCTCCCAGCTGATCACCGCCGAGGCCCCGGACGCCGCGTCCACGACGGGCACGGTGACCTGGTGGGAGCGGCGCGGCGGCCGGTGGGCACAGGCCGGGTCGGCGCCCGCGCGGTTCGGGGAGAACGGGCTGGCCGAGGGGGCGACCCGCGAGCAGGGCACCAGCACCACGCCGACCGGGCTGTACGACCTGCCGTACGCCTTCGGTGTCGAGCACGCCCCGGCCGGCACGACGTACCCGTACCGGAAGGTGACCGACGACTCCTGGTGGTGCCAGGACAACGCGTCGGCGGCGTACAACCGCTGGGTGGAGCCGCGCCCCGCCCACTGCCGGGCGGAGGAGGCCGAGCACCTGGTCTCGTACGGAACGCAGTACGCGCGGGCGCTGGTGATCGGGTTCAACTACGAGCGGCCGGTGCGCCATCGGGGCGCGGGGATCTTCCTGCATGTGAACGGGCGCGGGGCGACGGCCGGTTGCGTGTCCGTGCCCGCCGACGCCATGGCGGAGATCCTGGCGTGGGCGGAGCCGGGGCGGCGGCCGCACATCGCGGTCGGGACCTCGTCGGGCCCGACCGCGATCACGCGCTACTGAACGGGGGCGTTCAGCGGTCGTTCTGAGCGAGTCTCAGCAGGTGGTCGGCGAGCGCCTGGCCGCCGCCCGGATCGCGGCTGATGAGCATCAGCGTGTCGTCGCCCGCGATGGTGCCGAGGATGTCGTGCAGTTCGGCCTGGTCGATGGCCGAGGCGAGGAACTGGGCGGCGCCCGGCGGGGTGCGGAGCACCACGAGGTTGGCCGAGGCCTCCGCCGAGATGAGCAGTTCGGCCGAGAGGCGGCGCATCCGCTCCTCCTTGGCCGAGCCGCCCAGCGGGGCCTGCGGGGTGCGGAACCCGCCCTCGCTGGGCACCGCGTAGATCAGCTCGCCGCCGGTGTTGCGGATCTTCACCGCGCCCAGTTCGTCCAGGTCGCGGGAGAGCGTCGCCTGGGTGACGCTCAGCCCGTCGTCGGCGAGGAGCTTGGCCAGTTGGCTCTGCGAGCGGACCGGCTGCCGGTTCAGGATGTCCACGATCCGGCGGTGGCGGGCGGTGCGGGTCTGCGGCACGGACGGCCCGCCGTGCTCGGTTTCCTGCGCCTCGGTCATCGTCGTCGCCTCATTCTCCGGAAGGTCATGCTCCGGATCGTCCGTCCCCGTGTGCCGCGTCGAGAGCTCCCGGCAGGATCTCCAGGAACGCGTCCACCTCCGCGTCACCGATGATCAGCGGCGGCATGAGCCGTACGACATCGGGGGCGGGCGCGTTCACCAGGAGGCCGGCTCCCTGGGCCGCCTGCTGCACCTGCGGTGCGAGGGGTCCGGTGAGCACGATACCCAGCAGCAGGCCCGCGCCGCGGACGTGGGAGACCAGCGGGTGTCCCAGCGCCTCGACGCCCTCGCGGATCCGCTCCCCGAGCCGCTTGACCTCGTCGAGCACGCCGTCGGCGGCGAGGGTGTCGAGGACGGCGAGCCCGGCGGCGCAGGCGACCGGGTTGCCGCCGAACGTCGTGCCGTGGTGCCCCGGCTTCAGCAGGTCGGCGGCCGGGCCAAAGGCGACGGTCGCACCGATCGGCAGCCCGCCGCCGAGCCCCTTGGCGAGCGTGACGACGTCCGGCTCGACGCCCTGGTGGGCCTGGTGCTCGAACCACTGGCCGCAGCGCCCGATCCCGGTCTGCACCTCGTCGAGAACGAGCAGCGTCCCGGTGGCGCGGGTGATCTCCCGGGCGGCCTCCAGGTAGCCGCCGGGCGGGACGACGACGCCGTTCTCGCCCTGCACCGGTTCGATGATCACCAGGGCGGTGTCGGTGGTGACGGCCGCGCGCAGGGCGTCCACGTCCCCGTACGGGACATGGGTGACGTCACCGGGGAGCGGGACGAACGGCTGCTGTTTGCCCGGCTGGCCGGTCAGGGCGAGCGCGCCCATCGTCCGGCCGTGGAAGCCGCCGCCGGTGGCGACCATGTGGGTGCGCCCGGTGAGCCGGCCGATCTTGAACGCCGCCTCGTTGGCCTCCGCGCCGGAGTTGGCGAAGAAGACCCGGCCCTGGCGGCCGAAGAGCTGGAGCAGCCGCTCGGCGAGCGCCACGGGCGGCTCGGCGATGAACAGGTTCGACACATGGCCGAGGGAGGCGATCTGGGTGGAGACGGCCTCGACGACGGCGGGGTGGGCGTGGCCGAGGGCGTTGACCGCGATCCCGCCGACGAAGTCGAGGTAGCGGGTGCCGTCCTCGTCCCACACGTGGGCGCCCTCGCCGCGGACGAGCGGCAGCCGGGGGGTGCCGTAGTTGTCCATCAGCGCGCCCTGCCACCGCGGGGTGAGTCCCGCGGCCTCGGTGCCGGTGCTGGTGCCGGTCGTCATGCTTCCCCCTGTTCGGGCCCTGTGTGTACGTCGATGGGGGCGTCCGGCACGACCATGGTGCCGATGCCCTCGTCGGTGAAGATCTCCAGCAGGATCGAGTGCTGGACGCGTCCGTCGATGACGCGGGCGGTCTCGACGCCGTTGCGGACGGCGTGCAGGCAGCCCTGCATCTTGGGGACCATGCCGCTGGACAGCTCGGGCAGCAGCTTCTCCAGCTCGCTCGCGGTAAGCCGGCTGATGACGTCGTCGCTGTGGGGCCAGTCCTCGTACAGCCCCTCGACGTCGGTGAGGACCATCAGCGTTTCGGCGTTCAGCGCGGCGGCGAGCGCGGCCGCGGCGGTGTCGGCGTTGACGTTGTAGACGTGGTGGTCGTCGGCGGAGCGGGCGATCGAGGAGATAACCGGGATGCGGCCGTCGTCCAGCAGCGCCTGGACGGCCCCGGTGTCGATGGCGGTGATCTCGCCGACCCGGCCGATGTCGACGGACTCGCCGTCGATGGTGGGCCGGTGCTGGGTGGCGGTGATGGTGTGGGCGTCCTCACCGGTCATGCCGACGGCGAGGGGGCCGTGCTGGTTGAGGAGGCCGACCAGCTCCCGCTGGACCTGCCCGGCCAGCACCATCCGGACGACGTCCATCGCCTCGGGGGTGGTGACCCGCAGCCCGGCCTTGAACTCGCTGACCAGGCCCTGCTTGTCGAGCTGGGCGCTGATCTGCGGTCCGCCGCCGTGCACGACGACGGGCTTGAGGCCGGCGTGGCGCAGGAAGACGACGTCCTGGGCGAAGGCGGCCTTCAGCTCCTCGTCGATCATGGCGTTGCCGCCGAACTTGATGACGACGGTCCTGCCGTGGTGACGGGTCAGCCAGGGCAGCGCCTCGATGAGGGTCTGCGCCTTCGGGAGTGCGGTGTGCTTCCGCGCGGCGCTCATGAGCTGTACGCGCTGTTCTCGTGGACGTAGTCCGCGGTGAGGTCGTTGGCCCAGATGACGGCGGACTCGGCGCCCTCGGCGAGGTCGGCGGTGATCCTGACCTCCCGGTAGCGCATGTCGACGAGGTCGCGGTCCTCGCCGACCTGGCCGTTCTTGCAGACCCAGACGTCGTTGATGGCGACGTTGAGCCGGTCCGGCTCGAAGGCGGCCTTCGTGGTGCCGATGGCGGAGAGGACGCGGCCCCAGTTGGGGTCCTCGCCGTGGATGGCGCACTTGAGGAGGTTGTTGCGGGCGATGGACCGGCCGACCTCGACGGCGTCGTCCTCGGTGGCCGCGTTGACCACCTCGATCCGGATGTCCTTGGAGGCGCCCTCGGCGTCGCCGATGAGCTGCCGGGCGAGGTCGTCGCAGACGGCCCGTACGGCTTCGGCGAACACGCCCTGGTCCGGGGTGACGCCGCCGGCGCCGGAGGCGAGGAGCAGCACGGTGTCGTTGGTGGACATGCAGCCGTCGGAGTCGACCCGGTCGAAGGTGGTGCGGGTCGCCTCGCGGAGGGCGGCGTCCAGTCGCTCCGAGGGCACGTCGGCGTCGGTGGTGAGGACGACGAGCATGGTGGCGAGGCCCGGGGCGAGCATGCCGGCGCCCTTGGCCATGCCGCCGACGGTCCAGCCCTCGCCGCCCGCGACGGCCGTCTTGTGCACGGTGTCGGTGGTCTTGATGGCGATGGCGGCCTTCTCGCCGCCGTGCTCGCTGAGGGCGGCGGCGGCCTGCTCGATGCCGGGGAGCAGCTTGTCCATGGGGAGCGGGATGCCGATGAGGCCGGTGGAGGCGACGGCGATCTCGCCCGCGCTGTGGCCCTCCAGCACCTCGGCGGCCTTCTCGGCGGTGGCGTGGGTGTCCTGGAAGCCCTGGGGGCCCGTACAGGCGTTGGCGCCACCGGAGTTGAGGACGACGGCGGTGACCTCGCCGCCCTTGAGGACCTGCTCGGACCAGAGGACGGGGGCGGCCTTGACGCGGTTGGAGGTGAAGACGCCCGCGGCGGCGCGGCGCGGCCCGTGGTTGACCACGAGGGCCAGGTCCGGGTTTCCGCTCTCCTTGATTCCGGCGGCGATGCCCGCCGCCGAGAACCCTTGTGCTGCCGTGACGCTCACGGTGCGACTCCGATCGTCGAAAGTCCGGTGTCCTCGGGGAGTCCGAGGGCGATGTTCATGCTCTGGAGGGCGCCGCCCGCGGTGCCCTTGGCGAGATTGTCGATGGCGCAGACGACGACGATCCGGCCGGCGGCGGGATCGTGGGCGACCTGGACCTGTACGGCGTTGGAGCCGTACACCGCGGCGGTGGCGGGCCACTGCCCCTCGGGCAGCAGGTCGACGAACGGCTCGTCCGCGAACGCCTTCCCGTAGACCGCGCGCAGACTGTCGGAGCTGACGCCGGGCCGCGCCTTCGCGCTGCACGTGGCGAGGATGCCGCGGGGCATGGGGGCGAGGGTGGGCGTGAAGGAGACGGTGACCCGCTCCCCGGCGGCGGCGCTGAGGTTCTGGATCATCTCGGGCGTGTGGCGGTGCCCGCCACCGACGCCGTACGGGGTCATGTTGCCCATCACCTCGGAGCCGAGGAGGTGCGGTTTGACCGCCTTGCCCGCGCCCGAGGTGCCCGAAGCGGCGACGACGACGGCCTCCGGCTCGGCGATGCCGGCCTCGTACGCCGGGAAGAGCGCGAGGGACACGGCGGTCGGGTAGCACCCCGGCACGGCGATCCGCTTCACCCCGGCGAGCGCGGCCCGCGCGCCCGGCAGCTCGGGCAGCCCGTAGGGCCAGGTCCCGGCGTGCGGGGACCCGTAGAAGGCCTCCCAGTCCCCGGCGTCCTTCAGCCGGAAGTCGGCCCCCATGTCCACGACGAGGACGTCGTCCCCGAGCTGCTCGGCGACGGCGGCGGACTGCCCGTGCGGCAGCGCGAGGAAGACGACGTCGTGCCCGGCGAGCGCCTCGGCGGTGGTGGGTTCCAGCACCCGGTCCGCCAGGGGCCGCAGGTGCGGCTGGAGCGACCCGAGGGCCTGCCCGGCGTTGGAGTGCCCGGTCAGCGCGCCGATCTCGACGCCGGGGTGCGCCAGCAGCAGACGGAGCAGCTCCCCGCCGGCGTATCCGCTCGCCCCTGCCACTGCTGCTCGTACCACCATCGGTGAACCCTCCTGATCGATGGCATGACTATACGCATGCATGCAGTTTTATGCAAAGGTCGGTGGGCCGCTCCCCGGTCGCAGAGGAAAAAAACCGGTGGGGCGCGCCCGAGGAGGGTGGCAGGCTGGCGCGGTGATACCGGACTTCGTTCCTGGCACCCTGAACTGGGGCGATGTGAACCCCGCCCTGCATCCCCTCGACGAGGCGGCGCTGGCGGACACGGTGCGCTCCCTCGGACCTGCCCGGTGTGTGCCCACCCGCCCGGACATCCCCTTCGCCGACCCCGCGATGAGCGAGTGGAGCCACGGGGAGGCGCGGTCCTGGGCCGACGCCATGTCGTACGCCCTGGTCGACCGGTACGGGCCGTGGACCCTCGGCTGGCGCTGGGCTCACGACGAGGGGGACTTCGACGGCGGACCGGTCGGGCACTGGTGCTGTCCGCGCGATTCGGTCACGACGCCGGACGAGACGCTGGACCGGGTGGAGGCGGCCCTGCGGGAGTGGCGCGAGTGGCTGGAGTTCCTGGCCCGCTGCTTCGACACGTACCCGCTCGAACTGGCCGACGTCGACGAGCAGCGCATCCTGTGGGAACGCACGGCGAGAAGCCTCATCCTGCACGTCGTCGACCGCACCGGGTGCGGCAGCGGCTGGTACGGGCACTGCCGTCAGGTGCTCACCTGGTTCCTCGACCACCGGGGAGTCGCGCCCGATGTGGCCGGGGACCTGGTCGACCAGGCGATCGACGGCCGGTTCCACAGCTGGACCGGTCCCAGGACCCCGGTGGTCGACGACATCGCGGAGCGGCTGGCGCTCTCCCTGGAGCCGGCCGACGCCCGTGTGCCCGCGCTCGCGGCGGCGCCCCCGGACCACCTGCGGCGCTGGCTCGATCTGCGCGCGTCGGTGGCCTGGGACGGCGTCCCCGACAGCGGTGCGCCGGGGCCGTTGGTCCCCCTCCGCGACGGTGCGGCGGAGGACTTCCGGGACTACGACGCCGCCATCGACCCGGCGCGGGCCGAGGGGCTGCTCCGCGCCCTGGACCTGCTCCGCGCCGACGCGAAACGCGGGGCACGGCTCGACTTCGCCCTGCTCAGCGGTTGGCAGCGGCACGTTCTCGACACCCCCGGGCCACCGCCGTTCCGGGACGCTCCCGCCTTCGCGAAGGGAGGCCGGGAACGCTACGGCATCGAACCGGACACCCGGGCCCGTCTCGACGCGTGCCTCGCCGGGAGCGCGCCCGACGCCGGACGGCCGCTCGGCCTGACCGCGCGCGCCGCGCGCGCCTACCTGGACGTCTGCTTCTTCCACCCCTTCGACGACGGCAACGCCCGGTCCGCGTTCCTCGCCCTGGTCTTCGTCCTCGCCCGGGAGGACGTCGCACTCGACTCGACCACCCTGCTGCGCCGCGTCGGCTTCGAAGCCGACAACCCCGAGGACCCGCTGACGCTGGTCCGCTGGCTCAACCTCCACCTCGACGAGGCCCGTCGCCGCGCCGAGGAGGCGACGGACCGGACGACGGGGTGACCGGCTCCGGCCGACGGCGGGCCGGACGCGGTGGCTGCCGGCCCCGGCACTCCAGTCCCCCGTGCCTCACGCCCCGCACATCACGTCTCGCGCCCGGTCTCCCCGTACAGCCCCTCCACCTCCGCGCAGGCTCCCCGGTCGTGACCGTCCTCCGCGTCCGTGAACCGGTACCGCCCCCGGCCTCGCCCGGCCTTCTCCCCGTGCTCGCGCGTACGGCCGTCATGTCGCGCCGGGCACGGCCCGAGAAGCGGGTTCCGGGCCTGTGGCGGGCGCCGGTCCGGCGGGGGTGAAGGCGATACTGGTCGTAGCAGTCGCCCGCCACCCGCCACGCCCCGTCCGGGGCGGCCCGGTAGCGGTCCGGCCGCACCGGTTGCGTCGATGCCTTCGAGGGGAGCCGTTCATGACCACGGCGAGAGACCTGTTCATCATCGCGATGGACCCGGCGCCGGAGCGGACGGTGGGGCAGGGCGACCTGTCCCTCGCGCTCGCCGGCGCCGAACTGCTCGACCTCCTGGACGCGGGGGCCGTCACCGTGGACGGCGACCTCGTCGTACCGGGCGGGTCGTCCGTGCCGGACGACCGGCTGCTCGCCGCGGCCGCGGCGGAGATCACCCGGCAGCCGCCGCACGAGCGGGTCGAGGACTGGCTGTGGCGCCGGGGCCGGGACCTCGCCGCCGCCTACCAGGACGCGTTGGAGGAGGACGGTGAGCTGACGCGGAAGCGGAGCGGGCTGCTGCCCTTCGGCCCGAAGGAGGTGGAGCTGGTGGACACGCCCGCCCGCCGCCGCGCCACGGCCCGCCGGGAGCAGGGTGATCCGGTGCTGGCCTCCCTCGCGTCGGCCGTGGGGCTCGACGGCGAGCGGCCGGAGGGCGAGGAGCCCGGCCTCGGCGACGAGACGGTGACCACGGTGGTCGCCACCGTCCACGAGGCGGTGATGGAGCTGGAGGCCGTACGGCAGCGGCGGACCATCGAGAACACCGCCTTCGCCAACGTCTGGCGCGGGCCCTGAGCCGGCTCAGCGGTCGATCGCTGAGCCGAGGCACGGTCACCCGGTGAGCCGGGGCGCGGCCTCGGGGTGAGCCGGGGCGCGGTCGTCCGGGCGGGTCCGGGCCGGACCCAGCGTGGGAGCGGCCCGTGGCCCCGGCCTGGCGCCGCCACGACCCCGTCCGTACTCGTCCGCGGCCCCGTCCAGGCCCGGCCGCCACGGCTCCCGGTTTGACCTTGACACGGTGGCAAGCTCTTCACTGCCCGTCGAGGAGGTGGTCTCGATGACGGTCACGGGACGACGGAAAACGGACGGGGCGCGAGCGCTGGAGGCGCTGCGGGACGAGAGCGCGTCGGTACGGCTGCGCGCCGCTCTGGCGGTCGGCTCGGCACCGGACCCGCGCTTCGTGGCGGAGCTGGTCGAGCGGTGCGCGGTCGAGCCGGAGTTCTTCGTCCGCGACATGCTGACCTGGGCGCTCACCCGGCATCCGGTCGCCGACACCCTGCCACTGCTGCTCGACGAGGCCCGCTCGGAGCGCGCGCAGGCACGGAGCCAGGCGCTGCACTCCCTGTCCAAGGTCGGGGACCCCCGGGGGTGGCGGGCGGTCACCCGGGGCGTGCTGACCGATGCCGACGACGAGGTGGCGCGGAGCGCCTGGCGGGCGTCGGTCCTGCTCGTACCTGAAGAGGAGGAGGCCGCGTTGGCGGCGGTACTGGTGACGCAGCTCGGGCGCGGCGGGCACGCGACGCAGCTCAGCCTGAGCCGGGCCCTGATCGCGCTGGGGGACGCGACGGCACCGGCCCTGGACCTCGCGAAGCGGGCCGCCGACCCGGTCGTGCGCGCGCACGCGCTCGTCACCGAACGGCTGCGGCACGACCCGGACACCGGGTTCGCGTTCGCCCTGGAGGAGGCCAAGCGCACGGTGGCCCTCGGCCCGGCGGCCGACGGCGCGGGAGGGACGTGAGACGTGCTGATCGGTGAGGTCGCGCGGCGGTCCGGCGTCAGCGCCCGCATGCTCCGGCACTACGAGTCGCTCGGCCTGGTGCGGCCCTCCGGCCGTACCGGCTCGGGCTACCGCGAGTACGCGGGCGAGGACATCCGGCGGATCTTCCACATCGAGAGCCTGCGGGCGATGGGGCTCTCCCTGCGGGAGATCGGACGCGCCCTCGACGACCCCGGTTTCGCGCCGTCGGCGCTCGTCGACGACCTCATCCGCCGCACCCGCGAACGCATCGCGGCGGAGACCGAACTGCTCACCCGGCTGCACCGGGTGCACGCCCGGGAGCCGGCCGGCTGGGAGGAGGTGCTCCAGGTCCTCGCCCTGCTGCGGGGCCTCGGCGACGATGACGCCGCCGCCCGCCACCGGGCGGCCCTGGCGTCGGTGGACGAGGTCCCGGCCGAGGCGTTGGCCGAGGCGGCGCTCGGCGAGAGCGATCCGTATGTAGCGGGGGCCCTGCGGTGGGCGCTGGCGCGGTCGGGCGGCGGTACGGCGGCGCTGGCGGAGGGGCTCGGCTCGCCGGACGCGGCCGTACGGGACCGCGCCGTACGGGCTCTCGCCGAGCTGCCCGGCGGCGAGGCGGACGCCCTGCTGCGGGACGCCCTCGCGAGCCCCGACGCCGTGGTCCGGGGCCGGGCGGCCCTGACGCTGGGAACGCGGGGCGAGGCGGACGCGGCCCCGGCCCTGGTCGATCTGGTGGTGGCCGGGCGGAACGACACCGACGCGGCCGACGCGCTGGGCGTCCTGGCCGGTGACGACGGAGCGGCGGACCGGATCGCGTCCCTCCTCGTCGGCCGCCTGGCCGACGAGGCCACCGGGGCTTCCGCGCGCGGGCGGCTGACCCAGGCGCTGGCGGGCATCCCGGGGGCTACGGCCTCACGTGCCCTCACCGGCCTGCTGGACGACCCGGACCGTGCCGTCGCGCTGACCGCCGCCTACCTTCTTCGGCTGCGCGGGGAGCGGTGAGGGGCCCCCGGGCCGCGGCCGGTCCAGGAGCAGCGGCACCGCGAGGACGGGCAGCAGCCAGACGAACACGATGAGGCGGTGGCCCAGCAGCTGGTCCAGGTTCGGGTGGCCCGCCTGGTTGAGGAGGCCCGCCACTCCCGCCCCGAGGGCCACCGGCAGTACGGCGGAGCGCCGTTTCCCCAGGGCCAGGGCCGAGAGGGCGAGCAGGACGGGCAGGAACGGATACGTCGCCTGGCGCTTGAGCCACGCCCACCAGAAGACCCGTTCCCGGGCGAAGAACTCGGGCCAGGGGTCGGGCCGGTCGGGGCGCTGGTAGTGGTGGGTCAGCAGGTCCTGGGCGCTGTCCTGCCCCATCGGCCAGGACAGCAGGTGCGCCCCCGCGTAGACGAGCGCGGCCAGCAGAGCGCACAGCCCGGCCGCCCGGAGTACGGGAGTCGACCGGCGCCCCTTCCGGTGCGACCAGGCGGCCCGGACGGCGAGGACGCCCGCGAGCGCCGCCGCCAGCAGCAGGGCCTGGGAGTAGCGGACGAGGAACATCAGGGCGAGCCCGCCCACGACGAGGGCCGCGCCGGTACGGGTCCCGGCCGCGTCCGCCCATCGCCCCGCGCCGACCCGGGGCCCGGCGGCCTCCGCCCATCTCCCCGCGCGCGTACGGGTTCCGGCGGCCTCCGCCCCTCGCCCGGCACCCGCGCCGGACGTGTCGGAGGGCCGTTCCCGCAGCAGCAGCGTGCAGCCGAGGACGACCACGGTGCCGAGCGCCAGGGAGAGCCCGTCGCTCAGCGGGTTCATCGCGACGGTGCCGGTCGGTAGGGCCAGGTAGAGCGCCGCTCCCGCCAGGCCGGCGCGCCGGGACGCACCCGCCGCGCGGAGGGTGAGCAGGACGCAGACGGCGCCGGCCAGCGCGACGAGGAGCCCGGCCAGCCAGAGGCCCCACACCGCGCCGAACGCGGTCACGAAGGGGACCAGGAACAGCGGATAGCCCGGCCTGGCCTCGAAGATGGCCATGAACCGCTGGTTGGCGAACGGCGCCGTCATCCCGGACGTGTTGCCGTTCCGGGTCCAGTAAGCGACCGAGTCGGTGAGCCGGCGTACGCACTGCGCCTCAGTCTCCCCCGCCGCCTTCCTGCTGGTCCAGGGGATGGTGTCCAAGGGTGCGTGCTGCCCGCTCTCGCACGAGTACGCGATCGCGCGGCGGCCCGCCTCGGCGCGGCTCTCACCGCTGAGGCTGAGGGCGTAGGAGAGGTAGTTCTTGGAGTCGGGCGAGGCCCGTCCGGTGACCGCCGTCAACTGGAGTGCGGTGAAGGCGACGGCGATGACCAGCAGGCCGGCGAGGCCGAGGTGCTGGGTTCTGCGGATGTGCGGCATCGGACGGGCGCTCCCCTGCGGACGGCGGTTGCCCGGTCAACGAGCGAACCGGCGCGGGGTGGCGTTCACGGTTCAGCGCGTGCCGTGCGTCCGAAAACGCCGGATGCTCCGGATGCTCCGGATACCGCTGGATGCCGCTGGATGCCGCTGGATGCCGCTGGATGCCGCTGGATGCCGCTGGATGCCGCTGGATGCCGCTGGATGCCGCTGGGCGGGCCTACCGGCCGCGCGGCTTTCCGCGCTTGCCGCTCTGGCCGCCCGCGCGCTTGCCACCCTGACCGCCCTGGCCGCCGGCGCGCTTGCCGGGCCGGGCGCCCTGCGCGGGCTTCTGGCGGGCGCCGCCCGCGCCACCTGCCCGCTGCTTGCCCTTGGCCTTCTCCTTGGCCTTGTCCGTGGGCCGCTGCTGCGCGGCGGCCACGCGGCCCCGGGTGCTGTTGACCGTGCGCCCCCGGACGATCCCGATGAACTCCTCCACCAGGTCCGGGGTCTCCTCCGCCGTGGGCCAGGACAGCGCGACCCGGGACTCGGGGGCCTCCCGGACCGGCCGGTAGGTGAGGTCCTTGCGGTGGTGCAGCCGGGCCAGGGACTGCGGGACCAGCAGGACGCCCACGCCCGCCGCCACCAGCTCGATCGCGTCCGCCGTGGTCTCCGGGCGCTCGAACGCCGGTCGGCCGGGCAGGGCCTCCCAGCCGAGGACGTCGTCCAGCGGGTGCAGCACGATCTCGTCGGCCAGCTCGGCCGGCGCCACCTCGTCGGCGGCGGTGGCCACATGGTCCTTGGGGATCACGACGACGGTCGTCTCGGTGTAGAGGGGGATCGCGCTCAGGACGTCGCGGTCGACCGGCAGCCGTACGAGACCGGCGTCGGCGCCGCCGTCCACCAGCAGCCCCGGGGCGTCGGCCGCGGTGGCCTGGACGAGTTCCAGGGGGGTGTGGGGCAGCCGCTCGTGCCAGACCCTCACCCACTTGGTGGGCGTCACGCCGGGGACGTACGCGAGCCTGAAGGATGAGGGAATGTCCGAGCCTGTCACGGGGCCAGGCTACCGGTCGGTGGTCGGAGGTATGTCCTGTGGTCGATACCCTGGACCCATGACGTCGCACAAGACCGCCCAGACCATGAAGCCCGCCACCGCGGCGAAGAAGCTGGGTGTGTACCTCCAGGCCACCCCCGCCGAGTTCCAGGAGGGTGCCGTCTCCCGCACCGAGCTGAACACCCTCCAGACCGATCCGCCGGCCTGGCTCGTGGAGCTGCGCCGGACCGGTCCGCACCCCCGCCCGGTCGTCGCCGCGAGGCTCGGCGTCTCCATCGCGGGGCTGGCCCGCGGCGGGGTCACCGAGCCGCTCACCACCGAGCAGATCGACGCGCTGAAGGACGAGATGCCCGAGTGGCTGCGCAAGGAGCGCGAGACGCAGGCGGAGGTGCGCAAGGAGGCCGCCCGCATCAAGGAGCGCAACGCCGAGCGGGCCGCGCGCGCCGCCGGCCAGGAGTAGCGACCCGGGGCCAGGAGCAGGGGCCCGGCAGGGCGGTACGCCCGCGGGGGCGTCGAACCCCTCCGGTCGGGCGGTCCGTCCCGGCGGCCGACCGTCAGGGTCGGCGCCCCCGGCCCCTCGGCAGCTCGCCCAGGTGCACGGCGCGATGGATCGTCTCGGCCAGCTCCTTCGCGTCCTCGGTGAACGTGTCCACCCGGAGGCCGCGACCGTCGCGCAGGGCGATGGTGTAGCGCAGCCCCATCCCTCGCGCCTCGGCCAGCAGGCGGCCGTCGTCGGCCGTGACGGCGCCGATGCCCTCGATGTCCGTCCAGGGGATGAGGGTGGCGTGTCCCGCGACCCGGTGGGTCAGCCCCCGCTCGTGGACGTCGAAGCACTGCTCGCGGGTGCGGAGCGCCTGCGTCAGCCGCCACACCCCGAGCCCCAGTCCGATCAGCCCCACGCCGAGCAGCAGGCCCGCCAGCTCCGGCGCCCCGTCGGTGGTGCCGATCGAGGCGACCGTCACCGGGATGCCGAAGGCCAGGCCGACGACGCCGGTGACCAGCAGGGCTCCGGCCGTCCGCAGCCTTCTGCCGCCGTCGGTGCGGTGTTCGCGGACGAACCCGCCCAGTTCCCGTGCCGCCTCGGTGCGCCGCATCGCCGTATCCCCCCGTCGCCGCCCCTCGATTCTGCCCGAACGAGGGCCCGGTGTCAGGGAGTTGGGGTGGACGCATACCGCGGGCCCGCGGCCGGTCCGCCCCCTCGCGCATACGCGTACGCGTGAGGGAAACGGTCCTGCCACGGGCCCGGGGAAGACCTGACCGGCCAGGGCCGGCCGGAGGCGGGGTCAGAGAACGCCGGACTCGGCGATGGTGACCTTGGCGCGGGTGCGGCCGCTGGAGGAGCCGAGCGCCTCGATCTTGCGGACGAGCTTCATGCTGTCCTCGTCGGCGACCTCGCCGAAGACGACGTGCTTGCCGTCCAGCCACGGGGTGAGCACCGTGGTGATGAAGAACTGCGAGCCGTTGGTGTTCGGGCCGGCGTTGGCCATCGAGAGCAGGCCCACGCGGTCGTGCTTGAGCTTGAAGTTCTCGTCGGCGAACTTCTCGCCGTAGATGCTCTTGCCGCCGGTGCCGTCACCGCGGGTGAAGTCGCCGCCCTGGAGCATGAAGTCCGTGATGACGCGGTGGAAGGACGAGCCGGCGTAGCCGAAGCCCTTCTCGCCGGTGGCGAGCGCGCGGAAGTTCTCCGTCGTCTTGGGGACGACGTCGTCGAACAGGTTGAACGAGATCCGCCCTGCGGGCGCGTCGTCGATGGTGATGTCGAAGTAGACCTTGGTTGTCATGGTGACATCCTCACATTCCTGGCAACCGCAGGCGAAACCCGGGTTGGGTCGGCACGCCGGACGAACGGCTTCCGCCGCCCTCCCGTCCGCCTCCCGGCTCAGCGGCCGCCCGCCTCCAGGCACAGGCTCCAGCGGCCCGGCAGGCCGGTCAGCGTGACGGTGGACAGCGGGCGCACGTCCACGTTCCAGTACGCGGAGGGCGGGGCGCTCAGGGCGTAGACGAGAGCGGCCCGGATCACGGCGGGTTCGGCGACGGCGACGGCGAGGATGTCGTCGACGGGGCGGGTGTCGAGCCAGCCTCCGACCCGTCCGATGAAGTCGAGCATGGTCTCGCCCCCGTGCGGGGCGCTGCGCGGATCGGAGAGCCAGAGGTCGACGGCGGCGGGCTCCCGGGCGGTCACCTCGCCCAGGGTCATCCCGCGCCAGCGCCCCATGTCCCAGTCACGCAGGGCCGGTTGGGCCATCGGGCCGAAGCCGAGGGCGTTCCCGGTGGCCCGGCTGCGCGGCGTGGGCGAGCAGTAGCGCAGCTCGGCCGCGCCGAGCGGGACGAGTGCGTGGGCGACGAACCGCACCTCGTCCCGGCCGGCCGCGTCGAGCGGCCGGTCGTCGTCGAAGCGTTCGGCCTGCCGTAAGGAACCGCGTGCCGCTGCGACCAGAGTGACCCGAAGCGTCATGGCGGGATCGTGGGGCCGAACGCCTGTTTGGTCAAGAGGGCCTGCGCCCCGGGAAGGCTCCCCCGGCGCCGGGGAGCCGGCCCCTCCGAGCCGAGGAGCCGCCGCCCGCGCACCGGAGAGCCGGCCTCTCAGCGGCCCCGCCCGTCGCCCCTTCAGCGCCCGAGGAGCCGGTCGAAGGCGGTACGGAGGCGGCGGACGCCCTCCGCGATCTCGGCGGCCCCGGAGACGGCGGCGAAACTCAGGCGGACGTGTCCGGCCGGGGGCTCGGCGCAGAAATAGGGGCGGCCGGGGGCGACGGCGACCGAGGCGCCCAGGGCGGCCGAGACGACACCGGCCTCGTCGGCGTCCGTCCCCGTGCCGCCGCCGGGCAGCCGGAGCCAGAGGCTGCCGCCGCCCGCCGGGAGGTGCGGCAGCGTCAGCTCCGGGAGGTCGGCGGCCAGCGCGGTCGCCATGGCCGTACGGCGGTGGCGCAGCTCCGTGGCGACGGCGGCCAGGTGGCGGCCCCAGGACGGGGAGCCGACGAGCTCCAGCGCGGCTTCCTGGAGCGGCCGGGGCACGAAGAAGCTGTCGACGACCTGGATGCCCCGCAGGCGTTCCAGCACGGGCCCCCGGGCGGCCAGCGCGCCGACCCGCAGGCTGGGCGAGGCGACCTTGGTCAGCGAGCAGACGTGGACGACGACGCCGTCGGGGTCGTCGGCGGCCAGCGGCGGGGGCAGCGGTCCGGCGTCGTCGTGGACGAGCCTGCGGGCGAAGTCGTCCTCGATCACGAACGCCCCGGCCGCGCGGGCGATGGCCAGCACCTCCGGGCGGCGGGCCGGGGCGAGGACGGCCCCGGTGGGGTTCTGGAAGAGCGGCTGGGTGACGAGGACCCGGGCGCCGGTGGCCCGGAAGGCGTCGGCGAGCAGCTCCGGGCGGATCCCGTCGGCGTCCACCGGGACGGGTACGGGGCGCAGTCCGGTGGCGCGGGCGGCGGCGAGCATGCCGGGGTAGGTGGGCGACTCCACCAGGACCGGCGCGCCGGGCGGGGCGAGCGCGCGCAGGGCGGTGGCCAGCGCGCTCTGGCCGCCCGCGGTGATCAGGACGTCGGCGCCGGAGAGGGCGGGCCCGATCTCGCGGGCGAACCAGGACCGCAGCTCGGGCAGTCCGTCCGTCGGGGGGCGGCCCCAGGCGCCCGGCCTGCGGCCGGCGCGGGCCAGCGCGGCGGAGAGGGCCCGCTCGGGCTGGAGCGAGGCGTGGAGGTAGCCGCCGTTGAACTCGATGACGCCGGGCGGCGGGGCGGCGAGGGTGACCAGCACCCCGGAGGCGTCGACCGTACGCGGCACCACCTCGGGCCCGCCGTCGCCGCTCAGCGACACCTCTTGCCAGGACGTGTCGCCGGGGGCGGGCAGCGCGGTGCGGGGGCGGGCGCGGAAGGCGCCGGAGCCGGGGCGGGTGGTGACGAGCCCTTCGGCGGCGAGCTGGGCGATGGCGCGGGAGACGGTGACGGGGCTGACCCGGAACCGTTCGACGAGAGCCCGGCTCGACGGGAGCTTTCCACCCGGTGAGTAGCGGTCGAGCTCGGCCCGCAGGGAAGTGACCAGTTCGGCGACGCTGCTACGCTCTTGCATGAGAGCACAGGATAGCGCTACCGCATCTTCTCCGATAGCGGTCGCCGAGCCGCCCGCCACCTCGCCCACCGCTTCGGCGGCCTCGCGGACGGAGGCGCCGGCCGCTGCCGCACACGGGCCCGCCGCCGCCTCGCCCGCGCACCAGCCCCCCGCCGCCGCCCCCTCGCCCGGGCCCGCCCCCGGCCGGAGCGGCACCGTGCTCGCCGGGCTCGGGGTCGTCGCGTTCTCGCTCACCTTCCCCGCCACGGCCTGGGGGCTGGAGAGCTTCGGCCCCTGGTCCCTGGTGGCCCTGCGCAGCGTGCTCGCCGCACTGGTCGCGGGCGGGGTGCTGCTGGCCGCCCGGGTACCGCTGCCCGCGCGCCGCCACTGGGCGGGGCTCGCGGTGGTCGGGGGCGGGGTCGTGGTGGGCTTCCCGCTGCTGACGACGCTGGCCCTGCAGACCTCCACCACCTCGCACGCGGCCGTGGTCGTGGGCCTGCTGCCGTTGACCACGGCGGTACTGGGGTCCCTGCGGACCGGCGAACGGCCCTCGCGCCTGTTCTGGGGCGCGGCGCTGGCCGGTGCGGCCGTGGTGATCGTGTTCACCGTGCGGGAGAGCGGCGGGGCCCTCGCGGCCGGCGATCTGTATCTGTTCGGCGCGCTGCTGGTGTGCGCGGCCGGGTACACCGAGGGCGGCCGGCTGGCCCGGGTGATGCCGGGGTGGCAGGTGATCGGCTGGGCGCTGGTCCTGTGCCTGCCCCTCGCGGTCGCGGGCAGCCTGGTCGCGCTGCCCCTCGAACCGGTCCGCCTGACCGCGCACGGCGTCGTCGGCCTGGTCTGGGTCGCCGCCGGGTCGACCTTCCTCGGGCTGTACGTCTGGTACCGGGGCATGGCCGCGATCGGTGTCGCCCGCGCCAGTCAGCTCCAGCTCGCCCAGCCGCTGCTGACGCTCGTGTGGTCCTTCCTGCTGCTCGGCGAGGAGATCTCGGCCGCGGCCCCGGTCGCGGCGGTGGCGGTACTCGTCTGCATCGCCGCCACCCAGCGGGCCGGCCGCCGCGGGGCGCGCACCTCCCGGGCCGTACGGACGCCGGCCCGGCGGCCGTAGCGGAGCGGAGGCCCGGGACGTCCGGTCGCGGCGGCGCGGGAAGCCCGGCCCGTACGGTCATAGACTTGTCGACAAGGGGACGCCGTCACCCGACGGGCCCCGGCCACCCGTTGCGAGGAGGTCGCTCCCGATGGAGGCACGCAAGGGCGACCGGCTGCTGACACACGGCAGGACCGTGGGACAGCACGACCGGGTCGCGGAGATCGTCGAAGTGCTCGGTGACGGGGGCGCTCCCCCGTACCGGCTCCGTTTCGACGACGGCCATGAATCCCTGATGTCACCCGGCCCCGACAGCGTCGTCCGGCACCGCGGCACGGCGGAGGACGAGCGGCGGCAGGACCGGTGACGCCGGGGGCGGGCCCGGAGCGCGAGCCCCCGGACCCGCCCCGGGTACGTCTACCACCTGCCCCTGCGCGGATACGCGCCGTCCCGGTCCGGGTGGCGGCGGGCGCGGTCCGTGTAGTGGTCGGCCACCACGCGCCGCATCGCGCCGATCCGGTCCGCCAGCACGCTCTTGCCGGAGAAGTAGATGTGGCCGCCCACCTCCCGGTACTTCTCGCCGAGGGTGAGGTGGCGGGACAGCTCGGCCGGGTCCTGCCACGCCTGCGCCTGGGCGGGGTCGCCCGCCTTGTACAGCGCCTCGCCCACGTACAGCTCGACGCCGGTGCCCCGGACCGTCCGGCTCCACCAGTCGAGGACCTTGGCGTAGTCGGCGGCGCTCTGTCCGATGTGCCAGTAGATCTGCGGGCAGATGTAGTCGATCCACCCCTTCTTAACCCACGCGCGGGTGTCGGCGTACAGGTCGTCGTAGGTCTGCACGCCCGCCCGGGTGTCCGAGCCCTTGGGGTCGGTGGCCGCGTTGCGCCAGACCGCGAAGGGGCTGACGCCGAAGCGGACGCGCGGCTTGAGCGCCCGGATGCGCTCGCCGGTCTCGCGGACGAGCCGGTCGATGTTGTCGCGCCGCCACGCCGCCCGGTCGGCGAAAGCGCCGCCGTACCGCTCGAACTCCGCGTCGTCGTCGAAGGACTGCCCGGCCACCGGGTAGGGGTAGAAGTAGTCGTCCCAGTGGACCGCGTCGATGTCGTACCGGCGTACGGCGTCCAGCATCGCGTCCTGGACGAAGCGGCGGACCTCCGGCAGCCCCGGGTTGTAGTAGAGCTTCCCGCCGTACGGCACGACCCAGTCGGGGTGCTTCCTGGCGGGGTGGGAGGCGACCAGCCGGGACGGGTCCGTGTGGTTGGCCACCCGGTAGGGGTTGAACCAGGCGTGCAGCTCCAGGCCCCGGCCGTGCGCCTCGCGGACCGCCGTGCCCAGCGGGTCCCAGCCCGGGTCCTTGCCCTGGGTGCCGGTGAGGCACTCGGCCCACGGCTCGTGGGGCGAGGGCCACAGGGCGTCGGCGGTCGGCCGTACCTGGAACACCACCGTGTTGAGCCGCAGCTCGACCGCCCGGTCCAGGTACGCGAGCAGTTCCGACTTCTGGCGGGCCGCCGTCAGCCCCGGCTTGGACGGCCAGTCGATGTTGGCGACCGTGGCGATCCACATGCCGCGGAGCTGATCGGCCGCCGCCTCCGGACGGCCGCCGCCTCTCCTTCTCCCCGCCGGGGCGGCCGCCGCGTCACCGCCCGTCGTCACCGCCGCCAGCAGTCCGGCCGCGCTCAGCACGAACGCCCTCCTCGCCAAGCCCGTTCGCCGCATCCTGGCCCACCTCTCCTCGCCGTGATCCCGCACCTGACCGAACTCGCTCCACGTAACCGCATCCTTCCCATCCGTAGCCGTCGTGACCCGCGGGCCGTTCGGGTCGGCATGCGGAGTAACGTCGTGGGGTCGAGGCGGGCACCGGAATCACACGGGACCCTGCGATACGGAGAACAGCGAAAGGCACGAGGTGACGGACCTTATGGCCGACATTGCACGCGTCGGAGTGGTGGGCTGTGGCCAGATGGGCGCAGGTATCGCGGAGGTGTGCGCGCGCAGCGGCCTCGAAGTGAAGGTCGCCGAGACCACGGGCGAGGCACTGGAGATCGGCCGCACCCGCCTGCACAACTCCCTCTCGAAGGCCGCCGAACGCGGCAAGATCACGGCGGAGGAGCGGGACGAGACGCTGGGCCGGCTGACCTTCACCACGGACCTCGGGGAGTTCGCCGACCGCGATCTCGTCATCGAGGCCGTCGTGGAGAACGAGCAGGTCAAGACCGAGATCTTCCAGGTGCTCGACCAGGTGGTGACCCGGCAGGACGCGATCCTGGCCTCCAACACCTCCTCGATCCCGCTGGTGAAGCTGGCCGTCGCCACCTCGCGGCCGGACCAGGTCATCGGCATCCACTTCTTCAACCCGGCCCCGGTGCAGAAGCTCGTCGAGCTGATCCCGGCGCTGACCACCTCGGACGAGACGATCGCGCGCGCCGAGGCCGTCGTGCAGGACGTGCTCGGCAAGCACCCGATCCGCGCCCAGGACCGGTCCGGCTTCGTCGTGAACGCGCTGCTGATCCCGTACCTGCTCTCCGCGATCCGGATGTTCGAGTCGGGCATCGCCAGCCGCGAGGACATCGACAACGGCATGGAGATGGGCTGCGCCCACCCGATGGGCCCGCTGAAGCTGGCGGACCTGATCGGCCTGGACACCGTGGCCTCGGTCGCGGACTCGATGTACGCCGAGTACAAGGAGCCGCTGTACGCCGCTCCCCCGCTGCTCCAGCGCATGGTCGACGCGGGCCGGCTGGGCCGCAAGACGGGGTCGGGCTTCTACGCCTACTGAGCCGCCCCATCGTCGGGCCCGGCGCTTGAGCCGCCGGGCCCGACAGTGCGTTCGTGGCGGTCAGGGCCCGAGTACGGCCGAGGCGTCGTTCACCGTGCCTCGCCGCCCGAGTCGGGGCCGACGTAGATCTCCGTTCCGTCGGATGCCCAGACGCGGGTGTACCCGCCGCTCGGGGCCGACACGACGAGGTCCCCCCGCTCCAGCGAGACCATCCCGTCGCTCTTCTCGGCGAACCACTCCACGGTGAGGGTCTCGCCCGGCCGCAGAGAGACCTCCTCCGCCGTGGGCTCGAACACCACGGTCATGTCACGGTCGGCACGGACAAGGAATCGCATCGTCCTCCTCGGAGGCGGCCACGCACGGGGGCTTCGTCAGGGGGCCGGGCTCAGCCCAGTCTCAGATGGTGCAGCATCAGCAGCGCGGCCGCCATGTTTGCGGCGGGAACCTCGCCCCGGGCGATCATGTCCGGGACCACCTTGAGCGGTATCCACTCGCGGCGGGACGACTCGAAGGCGTCCTGCGGCTGGCCCGTCCAGTGCGCGTCCTCGGACCAGTACAGGTGGTGGCGGGCGTCGGTGAGGCCGTTCGACGGTTCCACCGTGAGCAGCGGATGCAGCGCGCCGGGGCGCCAGCCGGTCTCCTCCTCCATCTCCCGGGCGGCGGCCGCCGCGATGTCCTCACCGTCCTCGACGACGCCCGCGGCCAGCTCCCACCCCCAGCTGTCGGTGATGAACCGGTGGCGCCAGAGCAGCAGCACCTCGTTCGCCTCGTTGACGGCGGTGGCGGCCGCGACGGGGCGCTGCCGGATGACGAAGTGGTCGAGGCGGCTGCCGTCGGGCAGCCGCACGTCCGCCAGGTTCACCCGGAACCACGGGTTCTGGTACACGTTCCGTTCGTTCAGGTTCGTCCACTGCACGGGGGCGCCGCCTTTCGACATGTCGGGGCCAACATGTCAACAGGCTCGGCTGCCGGGAGGAACGAGCGGCGGGGGGCGGCGCCGGAGCTCACAGAGGCACGCGGAGCGCCTCGTCGATGAGATCGGTGGTCCGTACGGCCTCGGCGCAGCCGCTCGCGGCCAGCCCGCGCCGGACCCCGCGCAGCCGGTCGCGCAGCCGCTGGGACTCCGTGCCCCGGGCCCTGGCCGCCATCTCGGCAGCGGTGACGGCCGCCCGGTCCGCCTCGCCCTGGAGCAGCTCGATATGGCTGAGCATGGCGAGTCGGTGCACGCGCCCCCGGTCGTGCGCCGGGGCGCGTACGGCGGAGTCCGCGTGCGCCCGTGCGGCGGGCAGGTCGCCGAGGCCGAGCAGGGCCTCCGCCACCTGGACGTCGACCAGCCCCGGCTGGATGTACCCCGTCTCGTCCGGCTCCCGCCCGGTGTGGACGCGGCCGGCCTGGGCCTCGGCCCGCCCGATGCAGGCGCGGGCGCTCGCCGCGTCCCCGAGCCGGGCGTACGCCTTGGCCTGCATGGCGTGCAGATCGGCGGCGAGGGCCGGGGTGATGTGGTCGCCCGCGGCCCGCAGCGCGGCCTCGGCGAAGGCGATGGAGCGGCGGTGCTCGCCCAGGAACAGCGACTGGGTGACCAGGAGCGCGATCACATAGCCGCCGAGCCCCCGGTCGCCGCTGGACTTGGCGAGCCGCAGCGCCTGGTGGAAGTAGCGCTGGGCGAGCCCGTGGGCGTCGGAGTCGTACGCGCAGATGCCGGCGACCGCCACCAGCCCGGCGGTCGCGCGGTGCAGGCCGCGGCCGAGGGCGTCGCTGTAGCCGCCGCGCAGCAGCGGCGCGGCCTCCGCGTCGAGGAAGCGCACGATCCGGGACCTGGTCGCGACCCCGCCCGCCTTGCGGTACATCTGCTCGTAGTGGTCGCGGGCCGCCTTGAGCATCGCTATGTCCGTCTCGCTCACCCGGACCGGCCCCGGGCGCGAGACGTCCACGTCCTCCGGGGGGTTCTCCCACTCCCAGACCGGCATCACCGCCGAGGTCCCCGTGACGGCGGGCACGGCGGCCAGGCCGGGGCGGTGCTGTTCGTCCGAGCGCCACAGGGCGGTGGCCCGCTCGACGAACCCGGAGAGGGCGGCCCCCTCCGCGCCGGTCTCCGTCCCGGACGCGGCGAAGGCGCCCATCCCGATGTCGTCGAGCCCGACGGGCCGCCCGAGCCGGCCGGCCAGCACCTCGCAGATCAGGTCGGGCACCTGGCCGCGCGGGCGCTGGCCCTTGAGCCAGCGGGAGACCGCCGTGTGCTCGTACCGCAGGCCCAGCCCGCGGGTGAGGCCCGCCCGGTTGACATGGCCCGCGAGGCCCGCGCGGGAGACACCGGCCTCCTCGATCAGGGCTTCGAGCAGGACATTGGGCTCCATCGTCCCCCCAGGTGCGTGTCGCGATCAGCCTAGTGGAGCACGATTCACACGGGGTGTGAACGGAATGCCCGAACCGTCCCGCCGTGCACTCTGCCGCGCAGGTCCCCGGGGTCGGTTGAATGAACTCCCTCGCAAGAGGCGGCCGGGTCGTCGGCTCCCCCTCGTAACGGCTGACGACCCGCACCCGCGCCGTCCGCACTGCCGCCCTGCCCGACACTCCGAGGCAGCGCGGACGGCGCCCGGACCGCACGGCCCACTGACCGACGACGAAGGAGGGTGGCTGCGGGCGGCGGCCGGAACCGCGTTCCTCCCGGTTCCCGCTTCCGCTCCCCGTGTGTGGTCCTCCGCCGCCCGGCGGGGACGGGAAAGGGGCGTATCCGGTGGCCGGATACGCCCCTTCTCGATGCCCAGGGGGTGCTACGCCCCGCGCAGCACCGCGCCCGTGCGCTCGGCGGCCAGGGCCACCGCGCTGTCGCGGGCGGCCGACGCCTCCTCGACGGTCAGCGTGCGGTCGGCGGCGCGGAAGCGCAGCGCGTAGGCCAGGGACTTGTTGCCCCCGCCGATCTGCTCGCCGGTGAACACGTCGAACAGCCGCAGCGATTCCAGGAGTTCACCCGCGCCCTCGCGCAGCGCCCGCTCCACGTCGGCGGCCGGGACGTCCTCGGCGACGACGAGCGCGACGTCCTGGGTCGCCACCGGGAAGGTGGAGATCCGGGGCGCCTGGAGCGCTCCGTCGACGGCCCGCTCCAGCACGTCCAGCTCGACCTCGGCGGCGCAGGTCCGCTCGGGCAGGTGGAGCGCCTTGATCACGCGCGGGTGCAGTTCGCCCGCGTGTCCGAAGAGCGTCTCCTCGCCGTTCACGGTGACGTAGAGCGCGGCGCAGCGGCCCGGGTGCCACGGAGCGTGCTGGTCGGCGCGGACGGTGACCTCCACCCCGGCCTCGGCGGCGATGGACCGGGCCGCCTCGACGGCGTCCGCCCAGGTGGCCGGGGTGCCCTTGCCCCACCAGCCGGCCTGCTCGCGGGCGCCCGCGAGGACGACGGCGGCGCGGCGCGGCTGGCGCGGCAGGGCCGCGTTCAGTCCGGCGATCTCCTCGTCGGTGGGCCGGCGGTCGACCGGGAGGCGGACGGCGGCCGTCTCCTCGCCCGTGGGCCGGAACACGAGGCCGGTCTCGAAGAGCGCCAGGTCGTGGCTGCCGCGCCCGTCGTTGCGCCGCAGGGCGCCGAGGAGGCCCGGCAGCAGCGTGGTGCGCAGCGCCGGCTCCTCGTCGGAGAGCGGGTTGACCAGCGTGACCGTGCGGCGGCGGTCGTCGTCCGCCTCCAGGCCGAGCTGGTCCAGGACCGCGTCGCCGATGAACGGGTAGCTCAGCGCCTCGACGTAGCCGGCTCCGGCGAGCACCCGGCCGATGCGGCGGTGCAGCCGCTGGCGCTCGGTGAGGCCGCGCCCGGAGGGGGGCGTCGGCAGGGTGGAGGGCAGGTTCTCGTAGCCCTCCAGCCGGATGACCTCTTCGGCCAGGTCGTTCGGCTCGTTCAGGTCGGGCCGCCAGGACGGGACGGTGACGATGAGTTCGTCCTGCCCGTAGACGTCGCAGCCGACCTGCTGGAGGCGGCGGACGACGGTCTCCCGGCCGTACCCGACGCCGGCCACCTTGTCCGGGTGGTCGGCCGGCATCGCGATGGTGCGCGGGGCGGAGGGCGAGCTGATCTCGGTGACCCCGGCCTCGGCGGTGCCGCCCGCGAGCAGGACCAGCAGGTCGACCGTGCGCTGCGCGGCAGCGGCGGCGGCCTGCGGGTCGACGCCGCGCTCGAAGCGCTTGGACGCCTCGGAGGACAGCCTGTGGCGGCGTGCGGTGCGGGCGATCGAGATCGCGTCGAAGTGCGCGGCCTCGATGACGACCTCGGTGGTGAGCGCGTGCTCGCCGTCCGCGTCGGCGATCTCGGTGTTGGCGCCGCCCATGACGCCCGCGAGGCCGATCGGCCCGCGGTCGTCGGTGATGACGAGGTCCTCGGCGTCCAGCACGCGCACGGTGCCGTCCAGGGTGGTGAGCTTCTCGCCCTGCGTGGCGCGGCGTACGCCGATGGCGCCCTGGACCCGGTTGCGGTCGTAGGCGTGCAGCGGCTGGCCGAGCTCCAGCATCACGTAGTTGGTGATGTCGACGGCCAGCGAGATGGGCCGCATCCCGGCCTTCTGGAGGCGGCGCTGCATCCAGATCGGCGAGCGGGCCTCGGGCTGGAGGCCGGTGACGGTGCGCGCGGTGAACCGGTCGCAGCCGATCGGGTCGGAGATCTTGACCGGGTAGCCGTACGCGTTCGGCGCGGGCACGTCCAGGAGCGCCGGGTCGCGCAGCGGCAGCCCGTAGGCGGTGGCGGTCTCGCGGGCGACGCCGCGCATCGAGAGGCAGTAGCCCCGGTCCGGCGTGACGGCGATGTCCAGGACCTCGTCGACGAGCTGGAGCAGCTCGATGGCGTCGGTGCCCACCTCGTGCTCCGGGGGCAGCACGATGATGCCGTGCGTGCCGTCGTCGCCCATGCCGAGCTCGTCGGTGGAGCAGATCATGCCGTGCGAGGTCTTGCCGTACGTCTTGCGGGCGGCGATCGCGAAGTCGCCGGGCAGGACCGCGCCCGGGAGGACCACGACGACCTTGTCGCCGACGGAGAAGTTGCGGGCGCCGCAGACGATCTCCTGCGGCTCGCCGGTGCCGTTGGCGGCGCCGACGTCGACGGTGCAGAAGCGGATGGGCTTCTTGAACCCCTCCAGCTCCTCGATGGTCAGGACCTGTCCGACGACCAGGGGGCCCTTGAGGCCCGCGCCGATCTGCTCGACGGTCTCGACCTCCAGACCCACGGAGACGAGCTTGGCCTGTACGTCACGGCCGGTCTCCGTCTCCGGCAGGTCGACGTACTCCCGCAGCCAGGAAAGCGGGACGCGCATCAGATCTCCATCCCGAACGGCCGGGTGAACCGGACGTCACCCTCGACCATGTCTCGCATGTCTTCGACGTTGTGGCGGAACATCAGCATCCGTTCGATGCCGAACCCGAAGGCGAATCCGCTGTACTTCTGGGGGTCGACACCGCAGGCGACGAGCACCTTGGGGTTGACCATGCCGCAGCCGCCCAGCTCGATCCAGCCCTCGCTGCCGCAGGTGCGGCAGCGGCGGTCCGGGTTGCCGACGGACTCGCCGCGGCAGACGTAGCAGACCATGTCCATCTCGGCGGACGGCTCGGTGAACGGGAAGAAGTTCGGCCGCAGCCGGGTCTTCATGTCCGGCCCGAAGAGCGCCTGGACCATGTGGTCGAGGGTGCCCTTGAGGTCGGCCATGGTCAGGCCCTCGTCGATGGCGAGCAGCTCGATCTGGTGGAAGACCGGGGTGTGCGTGGCGTCCAGCTCGTCGGTGCGGTAGACCCGGCCGGGGCAGACCACGTAGACGGGGGGCGTGCGCTCCAGGAGCGAACGGGCCTGGACCGGGGAGGTGTGCGTACGCAGCACGACGCCGGACTCGTCGCCCTCGGTGGCCTTGCCGTCCGCGGTGGTGCCCCGGACGAAGAAGGTGTCCTGCATCTGGCGGGCCGGGTGGTCGGGCACGAAGTTCAGGGCGTCGAAGTTGAACCACTCCGCCTCGACCTCGGGGCCCTCGGCGACCTCGTAGCCCATGGCCACGAAGACGTCCGCGACGCGCTCCATGAGGGTCGTCAGGGGGTGGCGGGCGCCGGCCGGGACACGGTCGTAGGGCAGCGTGACGTCCACGGCCTCCTCGACGAGCACCCGGGCGTCCCGCTCGGCCTCCAGTTCGGCCTGGCGGGCGGCGAGCGCCTTGGAGACGGCGCCGCGGGCCTGGCCCACGCGCTTGCCCGCCTCGGCCTTGGCCTGCGGGGGCAGGGCGCCGATCTCGCGGTTGGCGAGGGACAGCGGCGAGGTACCTCCGGTGTGCGCGGTCTTCGCCTGGGCGAGCGCGTCGAGGTCGCCGGCGGCGGCGAAGGCGGCGAACGCCTCGTCCCGCATGCGTTCGATCTCTTCCGGTTTCAGTGCCTCGACCTCGACTGGGTCGTACGACTTGTTCGGTGCCGACATCTCTTCCCGTGCTTCCGATTGGCTGATACTGCGCTGAACCGGGGAAAACCCCGGACCCCGTGACCCGGCTCGAGACCGTTGGACGCAAAGGTGCCAAAGGTCGAGTCTAAAGGCCGTAGGACGGTCGGGGCGCCTGTGGGCCGCTCACACCAGGTAGGCGGGCATGCTCACAGGCAGAATAAATCGGAACTCGGCTCCGCCGCCGGGTCCCCGGTCGACGGTGATGGTGCCGCCGTGGGCCTCGACGATGCCCTTGACGATGTAGAGGCCCAGCCCCGTGCCGCCGCGCTTGCTGCCCCGCCAGAAGCGGGTGAAGACGCGGCTCATCGACTCCTCGGGGATGCCGGGTCCTTCATCGCTCACGGTGACAGCCGTTCCCGTCTCGTCGCACGCTCCCGGCGCGGGTGCCGGGGCGATATCGATGGTGACGGTTCCCTCGCCGTGGCGCACCGCGTTTTCCAGGAGGTTGCCGAGGACCTGGTCGACCTTGTCGGGATCGGCCCACAGGTCGGGCAGCGGTCCGCGGGTGCGGACGAGGAAACGGTCGGCGGCCTGGCCCGCGGTGATGAGCGCCTGGATGTGCCGGGCCACGGCGGCGGCGATGTCGACGGGCTGGCGGCGCAGCTCCAGGCGGCCGGAGTCGATCCGGGAGATGTCGAGCAGCTCGGCGATGAGCCGGGTGACCCGGCCCGCGTCCGCGTCGACGGTCTCCAGCATCAGCCGCTTCTGGTCGTCGGTGAACCGCTCCCACTTGGCGAGCAGCGTGGCGGTGAACCCCTTGACCGAGGTGAGCGGGGAGCGCAGCTCGTGGGCGACGGTGGCGATCAGCTCGGCGTGGCTGCGTTCGGTACGGCGCCGGGCCTCGGTCCCCCGCAGGCAGACGACGACGCGCCGCACCGGTCCGGTCGGGTGCTCGCGTACATAGCGCGCGGAGACCAGCACCTCGCGGCCCCCGGGCAGCAGCAGATTGCGCTCGGGCTGGCCGTTGCGGGTGGCGAGGCCGTTGTACGGGTCGGTCAGCGGCCACCAGCGTTTGCCCTTGAGGTCCTCCAGCGGGAGGACCGTCTCCAGGGGGCGGCCGATCGCGTCGGCGCGGTCGGTGGCGGTGATGCGGGCGGCGGCGGCGTTGAAGCAGACGACGTGTCCGCTCGCGTCGGCGACGACGAGACCGTCGGGGAGGTCATCGGGGTCGAGGCTTGCACCGAGGGCGTCCGGACCGGTCGGGGGCCCGTCCGGTTCCCCGTCCGCAGCGTGCGGCGCGGCGGTGCGCGCAGGTCGCGGCGAGCTCATGCCGACAGCCATGTTCCCGTATCCCACCTCTCGAACCGGTGCAGTGGGCCCCCGAGTTCGTCACCCTACTAGCCGTCGGCGAGACGGCGACACCCCGCGGGGGCGCGGAGGGGAGCGCAACGGCGGACGGGGCGCGGGTTCGGCCGGATCGTGCGCTGACGCCGGCCGGGCGCGCGGCGGCGCCTGACGCCTGCCGGGTTCCGGGGCGGCGCGGGCCGGCGGGGTCATGACCGGCCGGACACGTTCCTACGCGTCGGGGGCGCGTCGGGGGCGCTGGGCGCGGGCGGAGGCGTAGAGGCAGACGGCGGCGGCGGTGGCGAGGTTGAGGCTCTCCGCCTTGCCGTGGATGGGGACGCGGACGACGGCGTCGGCGAGCGCCCTCGTCTCCTCGGGGAGCCCCCACGCCTCGTTGCCGAAGACCCAGGCGGTGGGGCCGCCCATGGTGCCGGCGTCCAGTTCGTCGTCGAGGTCGTCCGATCCGGCCCCGTCGGCGGCGAGGATCCGCACCCCGGCCGCCCGCAGGCCCTGGACGGCCTGTTCGACGGGGACGCCGACGGCGACGGGCAGGTGGAAGAGCGAACCGACCGAGGCGCGGACGGACTTGGGGTTGTAGAGGTCGACCGAGGCGTCGGTCAGGACCACCGCGTCCGCGCCGGCCGCGTCCGCGCAGCGCAGGACCGTGCCGGCGTTGCCGGGGTCGCGGACGTTGGCCAGAACGGCCACCAGGGCGGGCTTCGCGTCCAGGATCTCCTGGAAGGGCGAGTCGAGGAAGCGGCAGACGCCGATGAGGCCCTGCGGGGTGACGGTCTGCGAGACGTCGGCGAGGACGTCGGCGTCGGCCAGGTGGACCCAAGCGCCGGCGGCGTGGGCCGCCTCGACGATGTCGGCGTACCGGTCGGCGGCCTCGGGGGTGGCGAACAGCTCGATGAGGGTCGGTTCGCCGTCGCCGCCCCGGTGGGCGGCGGCCTCGCGTACGGCCTGGGGCCCCTCGGCGATGAACCTGCGCTCCTTGCCGCGGAAGTTGCGGCGGGCCAGCCGGCGGGCGGCGGCGACACGGGGGGAACGCGGGGAGATCAGTTCGGGGGTGCCCATGGTCGGCGGCGAGCCTCTCTGCGTACGGCTGTGGCGATGGGGGGTGTCGGCGGGCGGGGGCAACGCACCGGACCCGCAGGCGGCGTGCGCCTGCGGGTCCGGTTCACGTCCCTGGAAGGGTGCGCCTGGCTCAGGCGGCCTTCGGGGCGTTGACGTCGCTCGGGAGGGCCTTCTGGGCGACCTCGACGAGGGCGGCGAACGCGCCCGCGTCGTTGACCGCGAGCTCGGCCAGGATCTTGCGGTCCACCTCGATGTTGGCGGCCTTCAGACCCTGGATGAGGCGGTTGTACGTCATACCGTTCTGGCGGGCAGCGGCGTTGATGCGCTGGATCCACAGCTGACGGAAGTCGCCCTTGCGCTTCTTGCGGTCGTTGTAGTTGTAGACCAGGGAGTGGGTGACCTGCTCCTTGGCCTTGCGGTACAGGCGCGAACGCTGACCGCGGTAGCCGCTGGCGGCTTCGAGGATCGCCCGGCGCTTCTTGTGGGCGTTGACCGCCCGCTTGACGCGTGCCACTTGTTAACTCCTTGCAGCGGGGCCGTGGGTATCGGCACACGGCCCGGAAACGAATTGGTCCCGGTGTGATCGAGGTCGTGCCTCCGGAGCGGTCCGGAGGGCGGGCCTCACTTGCCGAGAAGCTTCTTGATCTTCTTGGCGTCGGCCGGAGCCACGACGACCGTGCCGGTCAGCGAGCGGGTCTTCTTGGACGACTTGTGCTCGAGCAGGTGGCGCTTGCCGGCCCTCTCGCGGAGCACCTTGCCGGAGCCGGTGATCTTGAAGCGCTTGCTGGCACCGCTGTGCGTCTTGTTCTTCGGCATCGCGCCGTTCTCTCCTCGTCAGTGGCGCCCCTCACGGTGCGGGCACCGGACTGCAGGGGCGTCAGATCTCTATGGGGTTCCGGGGAGACCCTGGGGGCGCCTGGGTGGCGGCCCCCGAAGGTCACGCCTCGGAAGGTGTCTCGGCCGGAGCCTCGGCCGCCGCGGCCGGAGCCTCAGCGGTGTCACCCTCGGACGGTGCGTCGGTCGTGCCCTGACGCTCCGCCTTGCGGGCGGCCTGGGCCTCACGGGCTTCGGCCATGGCTTCGGTCTTCTTCTTGTGCGGGCCCAGAACCATGATCATGTTCCGGCCGTCCTGCTTCGGGTTGGACTCGATGAAGCCCAGGTCCTCGACGTCCGAAGCGAGACGCTGGAGCAGTCGGAAGCCCAGCTCGGGGCGGGACTGCTCACGACCACGGAACATGATCGTGATCTTGACCTTGTCGCCCTGCTTGAGGAACCGGACGACATGACCCTTCTTGGTGTCATAGTCGTGCGGGTCGATCTTCGGCCGGAGCTTCATCTCCTTGATGACCGTGTGCGCCTGGTTCTTGCGCGCCTCACGGGCCTTCATGGCCGACTCGTACTTGAACTTCCCGTAGTCCATGAGCTTGCACACGGGCGGACGGGCTGTCGCCGCCACCTCGACCAGGTCGAGGTCGTACTCCTGTGCGAGCTCCAGGGCCTTGGCAAGCGGAACAATCCCGACCTGCTCGCCACTGGGACCGACAAGTCGGACCTCGGGAACGCGAATCCGGTCGTTGATGCGGGGCTCGGCGCTGATGGATCCTCCTCGGTAGCACCACGCGACCGCCTGGCGGACAGCCGCGTAACGTCTTGTAACGTCAAGACCAACCGCGCCGGGAAGCAGAAAATGCCCCGGACGGGACACAGGCGGGGCTCCAGGAACTACCGGAACACCGCCGCGGTCAACCGCGGGGCGCATCGGACGGCTCCATCGTCCGTACGGAACGATGGGGGCCGTCTGACCGGTGACCCGCCGTCCGCGAGGACGGTCAGGTGGGAGATCGGAGCCTCCACTTGCGGGCCGGGCACACACGTGTCCGGCCGGTCGTTACACAAGGTTAGCAGCCCGGTGGCGGCGGCGCTAATCGCGCCTCCCGGCCGCTCGCGGGGCCTCCCCCGGGGGACGGGGAGGCGGGCGCCGGGCCGTATCGTGTGGGCATGAGCGACGCGACCCCCAGCAGTGAGAACCCCGGCTTCGACGACATGGCCCGCGACATCGCGGAGGTCCCCGCCGTCGAGGTCATCGTGACGGTCGCCGTCAACCTGATGAGCGCCGCCGCGGTGAAGCTCGGTCTCACCGAGGAGGGCGAGGACCACAAGGACCTCGACGAGGCCCGCAAGCTGGTGCAGGCCCTGGCCGGGCTGCTGGACGCGAGCGCCACGGAGATCAGCACCTTCCACGCCTCGCCGCTGCGCGACGGCCTGAAGTCCCTCCAGCTCGCCTTCCGCGAGGCGTCGCTGGTGCCGGACGAGCCGGGCCACGGCCCCGGCGAGAAGTACACCGGCCCGGTCTACGGCTGACCGCGTCCGGGCCCTTCCCCTCTCCCCCCGTACGTCACGGAGCCCGCCGTCCCCCCGTGGGACGGCGGGCTCCGGTGCGTGCGGGCCGGGGCCGCGGTTCAGATGGCGTCCTCGGGCTCCGCCGGCAGGACGTTGGGGTAGGGGTGGGTGAGCCGGTGGGCGTAGGCGGCGATCGCCCCGCCGACCAGCGGCGCGATGATGAACAGCCAGAGCTGGGTCAGGGCCGCGCCGCCCGCGAAGAGCGCCGGGCCGAGGCTGCGCGCCGGGTTGACCGAGGTGCCGGTCAGCGGGATGCCCACCAGGTGGATCGCGGCGAGCGCCAGGCCGATGGGCAGCCCGTCGAAGCCGACCACCGCCACCTTGTGCGTCACCGCGAGGACCACGTAGACGAGCAGGAACGTCAGCACCACCTCGGCGAGGAAGGCGCCGCCGATGTTGATGCCGACGGCCGAGCGGTCCTCGTAGCCGTTGGTGCCGAACTCCCCGCTGGTCTCCAGGCCGGGGATCTGGTGGGCCAGCAGGAACAGCAGGGCCGCGCCGACGATCGCGCCGAGGAACTGGGCGATCCAGCGCTCGACGGCCGACCGGATGTCGATCCGGCCCGCCACGAACATGCCCAGCGTCACCGCCGGGTTGACGTGGCAGCCCGAGATCGGGCCGAGCGCGTAGGCGAGCGCGAGCAGGGTGAAACCGAAGGTGAGGGCGATGCCCACCGTGCCGAGGTATTCGACGGCGACCACCGCGGACCCCACGGCGAAGAACACCAGCAGCAGGGTGCCGAGGAATTCTGACGCCACGATCCGCTTCTGCATGGAACCACCTCGCGAGTAGGCCGGTATGTCGGATTTCTCCGATGTACCGATTCATTCTCGGCGCGGGGTGCGGTTCGCGCGCGTCGGGCCGGGGCGGCCTGCCTCAGCGGGCGAAGAGGGGCTCCCCGGGTGTGGGCGTGCCGGCCGGGAGGAGGGCGAGGTCCAGCCCCTTCACCAGCCGGGCCCGCAGGACGTCGCTGGCGGCCAGTGCCCCGGCGACGCGGCGGGCCGCCTCGGCGGGCACCGCGTCCGGCGCGAGGACGAGCGCCAGGGTGCCGTCCGCGCTGCCCGGCCCGAGGTGGGCGCGGACGACGGCGGGGTCGGCGGAGACGATCTCCCGTACGGCCTCGGCGACGGCCGGGTCCTGGAGCGGGTCGATGCTGGTGCGGTTCTCCGCGAGCGCCAGCAGCGCCTGGCCGCTCAGCTCGAAGGCGACGGGCCCGGCGAGGTCGAGCACGAGGGTGTCGGCCTTCTCGTGGGCGGCGGCCTGGAGCGCCAGGTGGAGCGGTACGGCGACGGGACGCGCCTGGGGGTCCCAGAGGGCCAGCGAGGCGGTCGAGGTGAAGGCGGGGAGCGCACGCCGGTCGCCGGCGCTGAGGGTGGGCACGGCCATGTCGCTGGTCTTCTCGCGCCGCAGCCCGGCCCCTCGCTTCCCGCCGCCCCGCTCATGGGCGTCGTGCCCCTCCGGACCGCCCTCCTCGACCTCGCCGAGCACGGCGACGACGGGGACCAGGAGCCGGGCGTCGCGCAGGGCCGTGAGCACCGGGCCGACGGCGCTCCGGTCGCGCGACCACGCGTCCAGTGCGGCGGACAGGGCGGGCGACGCCGAGCCGTCGTCGTCGGGGAAACCGGGGTCCGGAATGTTCTTGAGCTCCACGGGACGAGCGTAGTGCCTGGCCGCCGGCGGCCCGCCCGCAGGTGGCCCTCGGGCATCCCGGCGGGGCGGGTGGGGCCGAACGGGTGACGACGGGCCGCCGGAGCGGGTGGGCGGAGAGCGGACGTGGCAGGGCGGGCGCGGTGGAGTGCGGGCAAGGTGCGCGGGGTGGGAAGGGCCGGGTCGCAGACGGCTTCCGGCGGGCCGCCGGAGCGGGTGGGCGGAGAGCGGACGTGGCAGGGCGGGCGCGGTGGAGTGCGGGCATGGTGCGCGGGGTGGGAAGGGCCGGGTCGCAGACGAACGGCTTCCGGCGGGCCCCGGGGTGTGGGCGGGCGCGGTGGTCAGCGGCGGCCGGGGGCGGGGGCGCGGCCGCGCCACAGGACGACGGCGGCGGCCAGCAGCGCCGCGCCGAGGCCGCCGGCGAGCGGGGCGGCCCAGTTGGCCGTCCCCTCGTCGGTACGGGCCGGGGTGGGGCCGTCGCCGAAGTACCGCCCCCGGTGTCCCGCCGGGGCCGCTTTGGCGCTCATGTCCTCCGGCCGCAGCAGGCCCCCCGCGTCGATGGCCTCGGCGGGGTCGACGATCCCGTACCCCCGGGCGTCGTCACGTCCTTCGGCGGGGGCGTCGCGGGCGGTGTCGGCCAGCAGCTTCTTGATCTGGGCCGGGTCGAGTCCGGGGTGGGCGGCGCGGACCAGGGCGACCGCGCCGGAGACGAAGGCCGCGGCGGCGGAGGTGCCCCACTCGATGTAGTAGTGCCCGTCCGGGTTGGCGACCACGATGTCGACGCCGGGGGCGCTGACGGTGGCGTACCAGCGGCGGGTGGAGAACGAGGCGTGCGTCCCGTACTCGTCGACCGCGGCGACCGCGATCACCCCGGGGTAGGCGGCGGGGTAGGAGATCCGGTCCCCCTTCTCGCCGCCGTTGCCGGCCGACGCGACCACGGGGATGCCCTTGGAGAGCGCGTACTGGATGGCCGAGTCCTCGCCCGGGTCCGGATGGGCGGACTCGCTGTCGTCGCCGAGGGAGAGGTTGATGACGTCGGCCCCGTTGTCGGCGGCCCACCGGATGCCCTTCGCGAGGGCGGCGCCCCGGGACTTGCGGGCCTTGGCGCGGGCCGGGTCCTTGGACTCCAGGATGACCCGGACCGGCAGGACGCGGGCCTCGGGGGCGACGCCGAGGATGCCGTCGGTGCGCCCGGGGCCGTTGCCGCGGCCGGCGATGATCCCGGCCATCGCGGTGCCGTGCAGGGCCCAGGAGGAGTCGCCGCGGCCCGCGCCGAAGCCGATGAGGTCCTTGCCGGGGAGTACCTGGCCCGCCAGGTCGGGGTGGGCGTCGTCCACCCCGGTGTCCAGCACGGCGACGGTGACGCCCCCGCCCCGGGTGGTCTGCCACGCCCGGTCCGTGTGCAGGGCGTCCAGGGCCCACTGCTGGTCGCGGATGGCGTCCGCGTGCGCGGGTGCGGCGGACACGAGGGCGAGCACGGCGGCGGCGCAGACCGCGGCGAGGGCGCGGTGGGGTCGTCGGGTCATCCGGGCTGCTCCGTGAGGTCGGCGACGGCGGCGCGCAGTCCGCGCTCCACCCGGTCCGCGACGCCCTTCGCCTCGTGGCCGAGTCCGGCCTGGGCGATGTCCGTGGCGGCCCCGGACGCCATGGCGTCGGCGGCGGGCTGCGGCTCGGCGACGGCGCGCCCGTCCGCGAAGCCGGAGACGGCGAGGACGACGACCGGGAATTCGGTGAGCGGGTCGACCGTCCAGCTGGCCCGCTGCCCGGCGCCGAAGGAGGCGGCGGGGGTGCCCTCGGGGGCGTACGTACGGGGCATGAGGTCCTTGCGCGCGCCGAGCTTCTGCTCGGTGAAGCGGGTGCGCAGGGCCTGCATGCCGGCGGCGTCGGCCTCGGTGAAGACCAGGCCGACGGTGGTCACAGCGGAGCGGGTGGCGTCGGTGTAGGTGGCGCGCACCAGCCGTTCGCAGCCGACGGACCGGAGGGTGGTGAGGAGCAGCGGGTCGAGCCCGTCGGCGCAGGGGGAGTCGGCGGCGACGGCGATCCGGGTCCAGGTGCGGTGGGTGCCGCCGGGACCGGCGCCCCTGCCCTCCAGGGTGCGCGGGAACAGCGTGTCGACGGGGACGCTGTGCCAGGCCGCGCGTGCGGCGGTGTAGGGGCTCTTCGTGGTCTCGGCCGAGGAGTCGCCGGTCAGCCAGGCGCCGGTGGCCGCCCCGCCGATCAGCCCGAGGCCGAGCACGACGCAGGCGGCGGCCGTGACGGTGCGCCACCGCTGCCGGGGCCGGACGGGCCGCAGCCGGGTGGTGGTCTCGGCGGGGGCCTCCGGGACGTCGTGGCGGAGGGGGATCCGGGGGGCGCCCGGAGGCGGCGGGTAGAGGCCCGGCGCGGGCGGGCTGCCGACGGGCGCGACGGGCCCGCGCCGTGCGGTGGGCGGCGGCGCGAGGGGCGCGCCCGGTGGTACGCCGGGGGGCGCGGGGGGCGTCCGGGAAGCGGGTGGGACGGCCTCGGCCGGGGCAGGGGTGGCCGCCGGGGCGGCCTGCGGGGCCGGGGCAGGGGTGGCCGCCGCCGATGCCGTCCGAGCCGGGGCCGGGGTCGCCTGAGGCGGGGAGGTCCGAGCCGGGGCTGTCGCCGGGGGGCGCGGGGCGTTCAGCGTGAACGAGGCGGGCGGGGCCACGCCGGAGGGCGTGGGCGACGGTGCCGGGGCGGCCGGGGCCTGTCGGTCCGCCGTCGGGATCGAGCGCGTCATCCCGGGCGGGGCCGGGTTCGAGGCCGTCGTCCCGGGCGTGGCGGGGGCTCCGTCGGACGGAGGCACGCGGGGCGCGGACGGCGGCGCGGCAGGCGCGGACGGTGACACGCGGGGCACGGACGGCGGTACGCGGGGCGCGGACGGCGGCGCCGGAGGCGTGGAGGCCGGGGCTCCGATGGGCGGCGGCGCAGGCGTGGCGGGCGGCTTCGGCGGGGTGGTCGGGCGGGGCGGCACAGGGGGGCGCCGCGCTTCGGTACTCATCCGGCCCCCTGCATACACATCCTCGTACCGACCACGGATCACCGCCGCTGACGGGCCCGTTGACGCTCGCGTGCACGTCACTCTACGGGCTGCGGGCGGACGGCGGGCAACGGGACGTCCGGGTCGGCGGGGGATCTGTCCCGATCATCCCCCTACCCAGCGGTAGCGGCTCTCTGGCAAGCTGCGGCCATGACTGCCCGTGCCGCTGACCGGACCCGTTACAACCGGGCCACCGCCCATCTCGACGCCCCGATCGCGATCGTCGATCTGGAGGCGTTCGACGCCAACGCCGAGGACCTGGTGCGACGGGCGGCCGGAAAGCCGATCCGGGTCGCGAGCAAGTCGGTGCGGTGCCGGACCCTGCTGGAGCGGGTACTCGCGCGACCCGGGTTCGCCGGGATCATGTCGTTCACGCTGGCGGAGTCGCTGTGGCTGGCGCGGGCCGGGTTCGACGACGTGCTGCTGGCCTATCCCTCGGCCGACCGCTCCGCCTTCGCCGAGCTGGCCGCCGATCCGAAGCTCGCCGCCGCCGTGACGGTGATGGTCGACGACCACGCCCAGTTGGAGCTGATCGACGCGTCCCGGGCGGGCGGGAGGGAGGAGATCCGGATCTGCCTGGAGCTCGACACCTCGCTGCGGATGCTGGGCGGCCGGGTGCGCGTCGGGGCGCTGCGCTCCCCCTTGCGCTCCCCCGCACAGCTGGCGGAGCTGGCCCGCTCGGTGGCCCGGAGGCCGGGGTTCCGGCTGGTGGGGCTGATGGCGTACGAGGGCCATGTGGCCGGGGTCGGGGACGCCGTGGCCGGGCGGCCGCTGCGGTCCCGGGCGATCCGGCTGATGCAGGCGGCCGCCCGCAAGGAGCTGGCCGCGCGCCGGGCCGAGGTGGTGCGGGCGGTCCGGGCGGTCGTGCCGGACCTGGAGTTCGTCAACGGCGGCGGCACGGGCAGCGTGCAGCACACGGCGGCCGAGGACGCGGTCACGGAGATCGCCGCCGGTTCGGGGCTGTACGTGCCCCGGCTGTTCGACAACTACACGTCGTTCACCGGCCGCCCGGCCGCCCTGTTCGCGCAGCCCGTGGTGCGCCGGCCCGGCGTCGGCGTGGTGACGGTGCTCGGCGGCGGCTATCCGGCCTCCGGCGCGGCCGGGGCGGACCGTTCGCCGGTGCCGTACCTGCCGGAGGGGCTGCGCTACGACCCGCAGGAGGGCGCGGGCGAGGTGCAGACGCCGCTGCTGGGCTCCCCCGCCGACGACCTGCTGATCGGTGACAAGGTCTGGTTCCGGCACGCCAAGGCCGGGGAGCTGTGCGAGCGCTTCGACGCGCTCCAGCTGATCGAGGGCGACCGGGTCACGGCGACCGTTCCGACCTACCGGGGCGAGGGGCGGACCTTCCTCTGAGGCGGATTCCCGGACCGATCGGGGGTCCGGGACGCGCCCGGTCGCTCAGGGGCCGACCGACGCGCCCACGCCCCCGCTGGTCGCGCTGTCCCCGACCGGGCGGATGCCCCGGGTGATCGTGTCCATCAGGGAGAGCGGCAGGTCCGGCACGCCCGCGTCGAAGGCGAACCGGACGATCACCGGGGCCCCCGAGCCCACCGAGGAGGGGAAGGCGAGGGACTGCACGTATCCCCCGGGCCCCCTGCCGGTGGTGACCTGCCAGCGCACCAGGTAGCCGGTGCGTCCGGCGACGGCCGTCTCCCGGGCTTCGAGCACCTTGTGGGTCCGGATGCCGCCGTGGAGGCGGCGGCCGATGCCGTCCTCCTCGTAGGCCAGGTCCGCCGCGGTGGCGATGTCGGCCTCGGCGATTTCCTCGGGGGTGTCGCCGCCTGCGGCGGTGTGGGTGCTGATCGTGCCGTGGTAGCAGAACGACGAGCCTCCGGGGCAGTCGTAGGACTGCTCGGTGCGGATGGTGGGAACGCGTGCGGAGCTGGTCTCCGGCCTCTCCCAGCCCTCGGGGACGGGCAGGGTGATCCCGTTGAGCTGGTCGACGAGGACGGCCGGGTCGGCGTCCGGGGCGGGCGCGCCGCCGGAGGTGGCGGAGGGGGCGGGGCTGGTGGCGGGGGCCTGGGCCGAGGTGGTGGTCGTCGGGGCCGCCGTCGTGCCGTCGTCGTCGCGGCCGAGCAGGATCACTCCGGCGACGGCCGCGCCCAGGACCAGCGCGCCGGAGAGCGTGACCGCCAGGATCCTGGTCCGGTTGCCGCCCGTGGGACCGTCGTGGGGCCCGCGCCGGTGCGGGAGCGGCGCCGAGGGCGGCCCGAACCCCGCCGGCGGGGGCGGCGCCTGAGGGGCGGCGGCGAGCGGGCGGGTGTGCGCGGTCCAGGCCGTGCCGTCCCACCAGCGTTCGAGACCGGGTGCGCCCGTGTCCGGATACCAGCCGGGCGGCGTCGCGTAACTCATGCGCCCACCATAGAGACCGGCTCCGGCGCGGTCGCGGGGGCCGCGGGGCTCACCACGTACGGAATGCCCGGGTCCGCGCCCGCGCACGGAAGGCCGGAACACTCGGGGCCGCACCCGCGGACGCGCTCACCCCGGCCTCGGCCGTGCACGGCGCCCTGGGGCCTCAGCCGCCGCGGCCGGTCAGGGACAGCAGATCGCGCGCGGGTCCGGTGGGGCGGTGGCCCCCGGGCCAGACCGCGCGCAGTTGGCGGCGCAGCCGTACGCCCGCGACCGGGACCTGCACGAGCCGGCGGGCGGACAGCTCCTCCCCCAGGGCCAGTTCGCTCAGGACGCACGGCCCGGCGCCGCTCTCCGCCGCGCCCTTGACCGCCGTGGTGGAGGAGAGCTCCAGCAGCGGCTGGGCCAGTCCGCCGTGGACGGCGAGCGCGGCGTCCAGGACCTGGCGGGTGCCGGAGCCGTGTTCGCGCAGGATCAGCGGGGTGGCGGCGAGTTCGCCCGGCAGCAGCGGGGTGCGGCGGCGGGCCCACGGGTGGCCGGGGGCGACCACGACGACGAGCCGGTCGTGGGCGATGACGGTGCCGTCGAGGCCCTCCGGTATCGACAGCCCCTCGACGAAGCCGAGGTCGGCCTCGCCGGTGACCAGGCGGCGGGCGACGGCGGCGGAGTTGCCCGCGAGGAGCGAGACGGCGGTGTCGGGGCGCTCCTCGCGCAGGGCGATCAGCCAGCCCGGCAGCAGGTATTCGGCGATCGTCATGCTGGCGGCGACCCGCAGCCGGGAGTCGCGGCGGTCGCGCAGCGCCTGGGCGCCCGCGTCGAACGCCTCCGCGGCGTCGACGACCCTGCGGGCCCAGTCGGTGACGAGCGCGCCCGCCTCCGTGAGCCGGGAACCGCGCGGTGAGCGGTCCAGCAGGGCGACGCCGAGCTGCCGTTCCATGGACCGGACGCGGCTGGAGGCGGCGGGCTGGGTGATGCCGACGTCCCGGGCGGCCCGCCCGAGGCTGCCGTGGCGGGCGACGGCGAGCAGCAGCTCCAGCGCCCCGAGGTCGGGGACCCGGTGGGCGAGGGGGGTGCGGGGTACGTCGTCATTGCCGGTCATAAAGTCAGCTTATGACCTCATAGGGGTGGGGTCCCTGGTGGGGCGGCGCCCGCACGCGAAGAATCGTGGCATGGCCATCTTTCCGCAGACCCGCTCCACCGCCCCACCGCCCCGCCCCGCAGAGACCGCCCCGGCGGCGGACCGGCGGACAGCGGACCGGCCGACTGCGGACCGCTCGGTGGATGACCGGCCGGCGGAGGCGGGGTCCCCGGAGCCCCCTTCCGCCGAGGCTCCCGGCGCGTCCGTCCGGCTGCCGTCGCTGCGGCACATCGGCCCGAACTGGTACGCCTGTGTCATGGGCACCGCGATCGTCGCCTCCGCCGGGGCGGGGCTGCCCGTGGACGCTCCCGGGCCGCGGGCGGCGTTCGTCCTCGTGTGGGCGCTCTCGGCGGTCCTCCTCCTGGCCGTTCTCGCCGCGCGGGCCGGGCACTGGCTCCACCACCGCGACCAGGCCCGCGCCCATCTGCTGGACCCGGCGGTCGCCCCGTTCTACGGCTGCCTGTCGATGGCTCTGACGGCGGTCGGCGGCGCCACCCTGACGGTCGGCGCGGACGTGGTGGGCGCGAGGGCGGCGCTCGCCGCGGACGTCGTGCTGTACGTCGCGGGCACGCTGGTCGGCCTGGTGGCCGCGGTCGCGGTCCCGTACCTGATGGTCGTACGCCACCGTCCCGCGCCGGGGACCGCGTCGCCGGTCTGGCTGCTGCCGCTGGTGGCCCCGATGGTGTCGGCCACCCAGGGCGCGCTGCTGGTGCCCCACCTCGCCCCGGGGCAGGGGCGCGAGGCGCTGCTGCTGGCCTGCTACGCGATGTTCGGCCTGTCGCTGCTGGCCACGCTGGTGATGCTGCCGCTGGTCTTCGCCCGGCTGGTCCACCACGGTCCGCTGCCGCTCGCGCTCACCCCGACGCTGTTCCTGGTGCTGGGGCCGCTCGGCCAGTCGACGACCGCCGTGAACCAGCTGGCCGACGTGGCCCCGGGGGCGGTCGGGGACCCGTACGCCGCCGCGTTCGGCGCGTTCGCCGTGCTATACGGGGTGCCGGTGATGGGCTTCGCGCTGCTGTGGCTGGCCCTGGCGATCGCGATGGTGGTGCGGGCGGCGCGGAACGGGATGGGCTTCGCGATGACGTGGTGGGCGTTCACCTTCCCCGTCGGCACGTGCGTGACGGGGGCCGCCGGGCTGGCCCGGCACACAGGCCTGTCCGCACTGACCTGGCTGTCCGTGGCGCTGTACGTGTTCCTGGTCGTGGCGTGGGCGGCGGCCGGCGCGCACACCGTGCGCGGGGTGGTCAGCGGAGCGCTGACGGCAGCACCCGTGCCGCCTCGGCCAGCGACGGCCCGTACCACGTGAGCAGCCGCCCGTCGACGAGCGCGGCGGGCAGCCCGGGGAACGCCTCGGGCCCGTCGGCGGCGGTGAACCGGTAGGGCTCGTCGGGCAGCACGACCAGCTCGGCCCCGGAGGCGTTCAGCTCCTCGACGGTGACGCGCGGATAGCGCTCGGGGTGGCCGGCGTACACGTTGCGGACGCCGAGACGGGCGAGGAGGTCCCCGGCGAAGGTGTCGCGGCCGAGCACCATCCAGGGCCTGCGCCAGATCGGTACGGCGGCGGGGCGCGGGGGCCCTGAGGGTGCGGGAAGGGCGGCCCAGGCGGCCTCGGCCTCGTCCAGCCAGCGGGGGCGGGCGAGCCCGCAGCCGTCCACGAGGACGCGGTGCAGTTCGGTGAACGCCTGGTCCAGGGTGCGGATCTCGGTGACGAGGACGTCGAGCCCGGCTCCCCGCAGCGCGTCGAGGTCGGGGGCCCGGTTCTCCTCATCGTTGGCGATCACCAGGTCGGGGGCGAGGGCGGCGATCGCGGCCACGTCCGGGTTCTTCGTGCCGCCGATCCGGGCGGCGGCGAGTCCGGCGGGGTGCGTGCACCAGTCGGTGGCGCCGGCCAGCAGCCCGGGGGCGCTGACGGCGACGGCCTCGGTGAGCGAGGGGACCAGGGAGACGACGCGCACGGGCCCTCCAGCCGCTCAGCGACGCGAGTCGAACGTGGCGTCGATGTGCTCCGCCACCGAGACCACCAGGAGCCGGGTGCCGGGCACCGTGGCGCGCCAGCGGTGGCGGACGCCGCCGGAGAGGAAGAGGCTGTCGCCGCGTTCCAGTCGGTGCGCCCGGCCCTCGGCCTCGATGTCGACGGCACCCTCGACGACGTACATCAGCTCGTCGTTGCGGTGCTGGAACTCGCGCCCGAGGTCCGGTTCGCCGCTGAACTCCAGGGCGCTGAGCTGGTGCCGGCCGCGCACCAGCCGCCGGACGCCCTCGCCGCCCCCGGCCCGTACGACGTCCACGGCGCGCGCGGAGTCGGCGGCGGCGTGAAGCTTCTTGGTGGTGGTCTCCAGCGCTTCGGCGACCCGGTCGAGGGAGCGGGCGCTGGGGCGGGCCCGTTCGTTCTCGATCTGGCTGAGGAAGGGCACGGAGAGCCCGCTGCGCTCGGCGACCGCGGCCAGCGTGAGGCCCAGGGTTCTGCGCCGTCGGCGGACGGCGGCGCCCACCCGCGGTGTGTCCTTGTCGTCCATGTCCCAGCTCCCTCCCACCCACGCCATCCTCGCGGTTGCCAGCACCATACGCACATGGTCGCGCACGACGTCCGGCGAACGAACCCCGGGCAGCCGGAAGGGGTGGCCCCGCCCGAAGGCGGGTGCCACCCCTTGCGACCTGTGCTTTCGTGCCCGTGGGCCCCTACTGGGGTGCCATGGTGTCCGCGATGCCCGGGTTGTCGTCCATCCAGGCCTTCACGGCTTCCTCCTCGTGGCCCGCGCCGCGCTTCTGGATCTCGTTCTCCAGTCCGCCGAGCTGCTTCTCGGTGAGCTTGAAGTCCTTGAACCACTTCGTCAGCTGCGGGTACTGCTTCGGGAACTCCTTGGAGGCGATGGTGTGCAGCCGGTCGCCGTCACCGAACACCTTCTCGGGGTCCGCGAGCTTGGTGAGCTTGTACTCGTTGTACGACCAGTGCGGGGTCCACAGCAGGACGGCGATGGGCTCCTTCTTGGCGTACGCGCGCTTCAGCTCGGCCAGCATCCCGGGCGTGGAGGAGTCGACGACCTCGTACTCGCCGTCCAGGCCGTACTCGGGCAGCACGTTCTTCTTGAGGTTCTCCATGACCGCGGTGCCCGGCTCGATGCCGACGATCCGGCCCTTGAAGTCGGAGCCCTTGCCCTTGAGGTCCGCGAGGCTCTTGACGTCCTTGACGTAGTCCGGGACGGCGACCTCGACGGAGGTGGGCCCGTACCAGGATCCGATGTCCGTCAGCTTGTCCTTGTACTTGTCCCAGTAATTCTTCTGGGTGTACGGGAGCCAGCCGTCGAACTGGACGTCGATCTGACCGCGCGACATCGCGGCGTACATCGGGCCGATCTCGAACTGCTTCAGGTTGATCTTGTAGCCGCGCTCCTCCAGGACCGCCTTCCACAGGTACGTGGCGGCGATGTCCTCCTCCCAGGGGAACCAGGCGACCTCGACCGGGCGCTTGCGCTCGTCGTCACCGCCGGCGGCCTGGGCGCTCTTCGGCGCGGGGGCCCACTTGTCGACGACGTCGGAGTTGCTCTTCAGCCAGGTGCGGACGGCGTCCTGCTCCTTGCCGGAGCCGGCCTTCTGGATCTCGGCTTCGAGGCTGGTGAGCTGCTCCTCGGTCATCTCGAAGTCCTTGAGCCACTTGCCGACCTCGGGGTTCTCCTTCGAGAAGCCCTTGCGCGCCAGGGTGTGGATCCCGTCGCCCTTGCCCCACAGGCCCTTGGGGTCCTTGAGCTTGGTGAGGTCGAACTGGTTGTACGCCCAGTGCGGCGACCAGAGCGGAACGACGATCGGTTCCTTCTTGGCGTACGCGCGCTTCAGCTCGGCGAGCATGGACGGCGTGGAGCCGTCGATGAGCTTGTACTCCTTGTCGAGACCGTAGCCCGGCAGGAGCTTGTCCTTGAGCAGGCCCATCTCACCGGCGCTCGGCTCGATGCCGACGATGCGGCCCTTGAACTCGGAGGCCCGGCCCTTCAGGTCCTCCATCGACCGGACGTCCTTCATGTACGCGGGGACGGCCAGCTCCAGCGAGGTGGGGCCGTACCACGAGCCCATGTCCTCCAGGCGGTCCGCGTACTTCTTCCAGTAGCTGGCGTGGGTGACCGGCAGCCACGAGTCGGTCTGGAAGTCGATCTGGCCGTTGGCCAGGCCGGTGTACAGCGCCCCGGCCTCGTACTGCTTGACGTCGACCTCGAAGCCGCGCTGCTCCAGCATCTCCTTCCAGAGGAAGGTGGAGGCGATGCCCTCGTCCCACGGGATGTAGCCGATGGAGATCTTCTTGCCGTCGCCGATCTTCGCGCCGGCGCCGGCGGTGTCGTCCTTGGAGCCGCCGCCGAAGACGCTCATGCCGCCGGCCACGAGGGCGAGGGCGACGATGGCCGCGACCGCGACCACGGGCTGCGGGCGGTAGGTCCAGATCTTCCAGCCCTCGGCCATCGCGCGGGCCTTGGCGACCGCGCGGCGGCCCAGCGGGGAGACCACGGTGCCGAGCGCGCCGGTCATCCGGTCCAGGTACATGGCGAGGATGACGATGGAGATGCCCGCCTCGAAGCCGAGACCGACGTCGACGTTGCCGATGGCGCGGTAGACGGAGCCGCCGAGGCCGCCGCCGCCGACCATGCCCGCGATGACGACCATGGAGAGGCCGAGCATGATGACCTGGTTGATGCCGGCCATGATCGTGGGCAGGGCGAGCGGCAGCTGGACGCGCAGCAGGGTGTTGCGCGAGGTGGTGCCGAACGCCTCGGCCGCCTCGACGAGTTCGCCGTCGACCTGGCGGATGCCGAGTTCGGTCATCCGGACGCCCGGGGGCAGCGCGAAGATGATCGTGGCGATGATGCCGGGGACCACGCCGACGCCGAAGAAGATGACGCCGGGGATCAGGTAGACCATGGCGGGCATGGTCTGCATGAAGTCCAGGACCGGCCGGATCACCGCGCTGACGGTCTTGGACCGGGAGGCCCAGATGCCCAGCGGTACGGCGATGACCAGGGTGACGAGGGTCGCGACGAGCACCAGGGTGAGGGTGTCCATCGCCTCGTCCCACAGTTCGACGGAGTCGATGAGGGCGAATCCGGCGAAGGTGAGCAGGGCGGCGGGCAGGCCGCGCAGCCACCAGGCGATGACGGCGACGATGCCTGCGAAGAGCAGGGGCGCGGGGGCGGACAGGACGGCGGCTATGCCGTCGAACATGCCGCTGACGAGGGAGCTGATGGCGTCGAAGAGCCAGGCGAGGTGGGTCTGCAGCCACTCGACCGCGGAGTCGACCCACTCACCGAGGGGGAGCCTAAACACCGGCCACCTTCTTCGTGTCGGCGGTCGCCGGCTCGGCGTCGCGGGGGGTTTCCGCGGGCGTCATCGGCTCGCCGAGGACGGCGAGCAGCCGGGAGCCGGGCACGACGCCGACGAGCTTGCCCTTGGCGTCGGTCACGGCGACCGGGTTCGCGCTCTGCGCGCAGGGCGTGAACAGGTCGATGATCGGCGTGGACTCCTCGACCGCGGCGGGGGCGGCGGCGAGGACGTCCTGCGGGGTGCGCAGCTCCGTGCCGTCCGCCGCCCTGGTGCCCATGACCGTGTGCGGTTCGGCCATGATCGCGCTCGCGGTGAGGACCCGGGAGCGGTCGACGTCCTGGGTGAAGGAGGCGACGTAGTCGTTGGCCGGGGTGACGAGGATGTCCTCGGCGGTGCCGAGCTGGACGATCTCGCCGTCGCGCATCACGGCGATGCGGTCGCCGAGGCGCATGGCCTCGTTGAGGTCGTGGGTGATGAAGACGATGGTCTTCTTCAGGCGCTTCTGGAGCTCCAGGAGCTGGTCCTGCATGTCACGGCGGATCAGCGGGTCGAGCGCGCTGAAGGACTCGTCCATGAGCAGCAGGTCGGCGTCGGTGGCCAGGGCGCGGGCGAGGCCGACGCGCTGCTGCATACCGCCGGACAGCTCGTCGGGCCAGGAGCGCTCCCAGCCTTCGAGGCCGGTGAGCCGCAGGGCCTCGGCGGCGCGCACCTCGCGCTCCTCGCGCGAGACGCCCTGCACCTCCAGGCCGTAGGCGGCGTTCTCCAGGACGCTCCGGTGGGGGAAGAGCGCGAAGTGCTGGAACACCATGCTGATCTTGGTGGAGCGGACGTCCCGCAGCTCACGGGGGCTCAGGGCGGTCAGATCCTGGCCGTCGAACAGGACGCGGCCCGCGGTGGGTTCGAGGAGGCCGTTGAGCATGCGCAGCAGGGTGGACTTGCCGGAGCCGGACAACCCCATGACGACGAAGATCTGCCCCGGCTCCACGGTGAACGAGGCGTCGATCACCGCGGCCGTCGTTCCGTCGGCGCGCAACTCTTCGCGGTCGGAGCCGCTCTCGAGCTTCCGCACGGCTTCATCGGGTCGTCTGCCGAACACTTTGTACAAGTGCTCGGCTTGCAGCCTGGACACATACACCTCACGCGTTGAACCGAAAAACGGTCTGCCACCCCCTCCGGCAGACCGTGGAGCGATGCGGATTCCGTCCGCGTGGCACATGCACTAGTTGAAAATGCGACGTGGTTCGCTCCGATGGCGCGCCTGCCCGTACTTACACGACTCAAACAAGAGAGTGATCCAGCTCACTGGCCAGCCACGGAGCGGTAGTAAGCGGTTACCGACGGCGACTGTCGGCGCGGTGGGGCATGATCGGAGCCGTGACGCGACGCCTGATGCTCCTCGACACCGCCTCCCTGTACTTCCGCGCCTACTTCGGGGTGCCCGACTCGGTGCGCGCGCCGGACGGGACGCCCGTGAACGCCGTGCGCGGACTCCTCGACTTCATCGGCCGGCTGGTGCAGGACCACCGGCCGGACGACCTGGTCGCCTGCTGGGACAACGACTGGCGCCCGCAGTGGCGGGTCGATCTGATCCCGACGTACAAGGCGCACCGGGTCGCCGAGGAGACGCCCGCCGGGCAGACCGACGAGGAGGAGGTCCCCGACACGCTCTCCCCGCAGGTCCCGATCATCGAGGACGTGCTGGCGGCCCTCGGGATCGCCCGCGTCGGCGCCACGCCGTACGAGGCGGACGACGTCATCGGGACCTTGACGGCGCGGGCGGCCGGCCCGGTGGACATCGTCACCGGCGACCGCGATCTGTACCAGCTCGTCGACGACGCCCGCGAGGTGCGCGTGCTGTATCCGCTCAAGGGCGTCGGCACGCTCCAGATGACCGACGAGGCGTGGCTCCGCGAGAAGTACGGCGTGGACGGCGCGGGCTACGTCGATCTGGCGCTGCTGCGCGGCGACCCGAGCGACGGACTCCCGGGCGTCCCCGGGATCGGCGAGAAGACGGCGGCAAAGCTGCTGGACGCGTTCGGCGATCTCGACGGGATCATGGCGGCGGTGGACGACCCGAAGGCGAAGCTGACCCCCTCACAGCGCAAGCGGCTGGACGAGTCGCGCGCGTACGTGGCCGTGGCGCCGAAGGTCGTCCGGGTGGCCGACGACGTCCCCCTGCCCGATTTCGACCCGGCGCTGCCGCGTGAGCCGCGCGATCCGGCCGCCCTGGAGGCGCTGGCCGGGCGGTGGGGACTGGGCGGCGCGGTGTCACGCCTCCTGACCGCTCTTCAGCACTGACCCCCGAGGTGTTAGCTTAGGTATGCCTAAGTAATCGAACCAGGGAGAACCTCGTGGCAGAGCGGCCGGCCCGTCAGGGACCCAAGGCCCAGGGGGCGCAGGTCGTGCGCACCGAGCAGATCACCCCGCACATGGTGCGGGTGGTCCTCGGCGGTGAAGGTCTCGCCGACTTCGCCCTCTCCGGCTTCACCGACCATTACATCAAGCTGTGCTTCGCACCGGAGGGCGCGGACTACGCCCACCCGTTCGACATGGCCGCGATCCGGGAGAGCCACCCGCGCGAGCTGTGGCCCACCACCCGTACGTACACCGTGCGTTCGTGGGACCCGGACGCCAAGGAGATGGCCGTCGACTTCGTCGTGCACGGCGACGAGGGCCTCGCGGGGCCGTGGGCCCAGCGGGCGCGGGTGGGCGAGCAGGTGACCTTCCTCGGCCCCGGCGGCGGTTACGGCCCGGACGCGTCGGCGGACTGGCACCTGATGGCCGGCGACGAGAGCGCGCTGCCGGCCATCGCGGCGGCGCTGGAGCAGATGCCCGTGGGCGCGCTGGTGCACGCCTTCGTCGAGGTGCCGGACGCCTCGGAGGAGCAGAAGATCGTGACGCCGGACGGGGTGGCCGTGACCTGGCTGCACCGCGGCGACCGCCCCGTCGGCGAGCTGCTGACCGCGGCCGTGAAGGGGCTGGACTTCCCCGAGGGCCGTATCCAGGCGTTCGTGCACGGGGAGGCGGGCTTCGTGAAGGAGATCCGCCGCTACCTGCGGGTGGAGCGGCAGATCCCGCTGGCGCAGCTGTCGATCTCGGGCTACTGGCGGCTCGGCCAGAACGACGACGCCTGGCGCGCCGTCAAGCGCGAGTGGAACGAGCAGGTGGAGCGCGAGCAGGAGAGCGGCACGGCCGCCGCGTAGCGGCCGGTCGCGCTCAGCGGACGATCGCGCTCAGCGGACGGGGCCTTCCGCCCGCCCGCCCCGGACCTTCGGACCCCGTCCGCCGCATCGCGCGGCGGGCGGGGTCCGCGCATGCCGGGAGGGGTGCGGGCAGCGGCGGGACGCACCCGGCGCCCGCTGCCACTCCGGGCGGAGGTGTCAGGGACCGCCGCGTGTGCCGGGCCGCCGGATGTGCCGGGCCTCCGCTCCCCCCGGCGGGCGGCGGCGCGAAACGCCCGCCGGGGCCGGGGCGCGCGCACCCTCGCGGGCCCGTTCTGGAAAGATCGCGGAATCCGACCAATCCGTACGGTCGCCGGCTCCGAATAACTGCCGGAAGCCACGATCGTCCCGGGAGGAAACCCGCGTGAAGGAAGCCGTACACATCAGTGGGGTGCCCTTGCCGGGTCCCGATCTCCAGGAGCTTCTGGTGCGGGTCGCCCGGGGCGACCAGGACGCGTTCGCCGCGGTGTACGACGCGGTGAGCCGCCCGGTGCTGGGTCTGGTGCGCAGTGTGCTGCGCGACCCGGCCCAGTCGGAGGAGGTCGCCCAGGAGGTGCTGGTGGAGGTGTGGCGCACCGCGCCCCGCTACCAGCCCTCCCGGGGCAGCGCGATGAACTGGGTGCTGACGCTGGCGCACCACCGGGCCGTCGACCGGGTCCGCTCCGCCGAGGCCGCCGCCGCCCGGGAGCACAAGGCGGCGCTGCTGGAGAGGACGCCCGCCTTCGACGAGGTGACCGAACAGGTCGAGAGCAGGCTGGAGAGGGAACAGGTGCGGCGCTGTCTGCGCACCCTGTCCGAGTTGCAGCGGGAGTCGGTGACGCTCGCCTACTACCGGGGCCTGACCTACCGTGAGGTCTCCGAACTGCTCTCCGTGCCGCTGGGCACCATCAAGACACGGCTCCGCGACGGGCTCATCCGGCTGCGGGACTGCCTGGGGGTGAGCGCATGAGCACGGCCGAACTGCACACGCTGACCGGGGCCTACGCCCTGCACGCGCTGCCGGACACCGAACTGCGCGACTTCGAACGCCATCTGGCGGACTGCGAGGCGTGCACCCAGGAGGTACGGGAGCTGTCGGCCACCGCCGCACGGCTCGGCCTCGCCGTGGCCGAGACCCCGCCCCGCGAGATGCGTGACCGGGTGCTGCGGGAGATCACGACCGTACGCCAGGAGGCGCCGGCGCACGGCAGACCGGAACGGACCGGCGGCTCCGGGCGCACCGGACGGTGGTACGCCTACGCGCTCGCGGCCTGTGTCGCGGCTGCCGCCGCGTTCGGCGGCGTCGCGGTCTGGCAGAACCAGGTGGCGCAGGACGCCCGCCAGGAGGCCGACCGGGCGCAGCGGCAGAGCGAGGAGCTGGCGCAGGTGATCTCGGCCCCGGACGCCAAGACGTCGTCGGGTGAGCTGACCGGCGGGGCGCACGGCACGGTCGTGGTCTCGCAGAGCCGCAATCGGGCGGTGTTCCTGGCCTCGGGCATGGAACGGCCGCCGAGCGGCAAGGTCTACCAGCTCTGGTTCAACGACGCGGGCACGATGCGTTCGGCCGGCCTGATGGACCCGAAGGCGAGTGACGACGCGGTGCTGCTGGACGGACCGGTGGACCGGGCGTCCGGGATGGGGATCACGGTCGAGCCGGCCGGGGGCTCCGCCGAACCGACCTCGTCCCCGGTGGCGCTGATGGACTTCCCGACCGCCTGACGTCCCCGGCGCCTGACCGCCCGGTCACCGTCCGACCGCCCGACCCGCACGATCACGTACAACGCAAGGGAGCCGGTGTTCCATGAGTGTCGCGGTGGTGCTGTTCACCTCCGATCTGCGTCTGCACGACAATCCGGTGCTGCGTGCCGCCCTGCGGGACGCGGACGAGGTCGTCCCGCTGTTCGTCCGGGACGACGCCGTCCACCGCGCCGGATTCGACGCGCCCAACCGGCTGGCGTTCCTCGCGGACTGCCTGGCGGACCTGGACGCGGGGCTCCGGGAGCGGGGCGGCCGGCTGGTCGTCCGCCGGGGCGACGCGGCCCGTGAGGTGAAACGGGTGGTCGAGCGGACCGGGGCGGCCTCCGTGCACATCGCGGCCGGGGTCAGCGGGTACGCGGCCAAGCGCGAGGAACGCGTCCGGGAGGCCCTGGAGGGCACCGGCTGCGAACTGCGCGCCCATGACGCGGTGGTCACCGCGCTCGCTCCGGGCCGGGTGGTCCCGACGGGCGGCAAGGACCACTTCGCGGTGTTCACCCCGTACTTCCGCCGTTGGGAGGCGGAGGGAGTACGGGGCACACTGACCGCTCCCCGCACGGTGCGGGTCCCGGACGACGTATCCGGCGACGAGCTCCCCGACCGGGACGCGATCAAGAACCTCTCCCCCGGGCTGGCCAGGGGCGGCGAGATCGCGGGCCGCAAGCTGGTGACGTCCTGGGTGAACGGTCCGATGGCCGACTACGAGGACGGCCACGACGACCTGGCCGGCGACGCGACGTCCCGGCTCTCCCCCCATCTGCACTTCGGCACGGTCTCCGCCGCCGAACTGGCCAACCGCGCGCGGGAGAAGGGCGGTTCCGGCGGCGAGGCCTTCGTCCGCCAGCTGGCCTGGCGCGACTTCCACCACCAGGTCCTCGCGGCCCGCCCGGACGCCTCCTGGTCCGACTACCGGGCGCGCCACGACCGCTGGCGCTCCGACGAGGACGAGATCGACGCCTGGAAGTCCGGGCGGACGGGCTACCCGCTGGTCGACGCGGCGATGCGGCAGCTCGCTCACGAGGGCTGGATGCACAACCGCGCCCGGATGCTGGCCGCGAGCTTCCTCACCAAGACGCTGTACGTGGACTGGCGGGTGGGCGCTCGCCACTTCCTGGACCTGCTGGTCGACGGCGACGTGGCGAACAACCAGCTCAACTGGCAGTGGGTGGCGGGCACCGGCACGGACACCCGCCCCAACCGGGTGCTGAACCCGGTGATCCAGGGCAAGCGCTTCGACCCCCGGGGCGACTACGTACGGCGGTGGGTGCCGGAGCTGGCGGAACTGGACGGCGCGGCGATCCACGAACCCTGGAAGGCGGAGGGCCTGGACCGGGCGGGCCTGGACTACCCCGACCCGCTGGTGGACCTGGCGGAGGCGCGGGCCCGCTTCGAACGGGCCCGCGGCCTGGACTGACCCGTACGGCCGGAGGGAAGGGCCTGTTCCGCGCGGCCGCGGCGCAGGCCCTTCCCCGTGCTCACGCCCGGCGGGGCGGCCTCGGGAAGAAGCCGCTGGTGCGGGCCCGGTACTCGGCGAAGCCCGGGCGGTCGGCCATGTGCCGCTCCAGCAGGGCCGCGCCGCTGCCCTTCGTCAGCAGGAAGCTCATCACCAGCGGCGCGACGACGGTGGCGCCGGCGGCGGCCGGAGCCTGGCAGACGAAGAGGAACAGGCCCCACCAGACGCAGAAGTCGCCGAAGTAGTTGGGATGGCGGGTCCAGGACCACAGCCCCCGGTCCATGATCTTCCCCCGGTTGGCGGGGTCGGCCTTGAACCGGGCGAGCTGGGCGTCCCCGACCGCCTCGAAGGCGAGCCCGACCGCCCACAGCAGCGCCCCCGCCCAGGCCCACCAGGCCAGGGGCGCGGTCAGGTACTGCGCGGCCTGCACCGGGAGCGAGACGAGCCAGACCAGCGCGCCCTGGAGCAGGTACACCTTGCGCAGGGCGTACCACTTGGGGTCGCCGGGGGCCTTGGCCAGCATCTTCGCGTAGCGCGGGTCCTCGCCGTGCCCCTTGCCGCGCCGGCCGATGTGCACGGCGAGCCGCAGCCCCCAGATCACGGTCAGCGCGGTGACCAGCAGCCGGCGGGCGTCGTCGCCGGTGCCCGCCGAGAGGCCGTACGACACCAGGGCGACGGCGGCGAAACCGACGCCCCAGGCGACGTCGACGATGCGGTGCACGCCCTTCTTCAGGGCGATCGCGAAGGTGACGAGCATGACGGCGAGGGCGGCGCCGGCCGCGCCCGCGAGCCCGCTCGCGAACGCGGCCCAGGCGAAGCCGCTCACCGCTCCTCCCCCGGCCGGGCCGGGGCGTACCAGTCGCGCCGGGTGGGGGGCATCGCGGCGGAACCGACCGCGTCCGGCCGGACGGAGAGGATCTGGTCGACGCCCATCCGCCGCTCCTCGAAGGCGAGCGCGCCGCCGACGAGGTAGAGCCGCCACACCCGCGCGGTCTCCTCCCCCACCAGCGCCGTGAACTCCGCCCAGCGCTCCTCCAGGGTGCGCCGCCACGCCTCGACGGTCAGGACGTAGTGCTCGCGCAGCGACTCGACGTCCCGCACCTCGAATCCGGCCCCCTCCAGCAGACTGACCGTCTCGCCGACCGGCCGCATGTGCATGTCGGGGGCGATGTAGGACTCGATGAACGCGCCGCCGCCCGGGGCGTTCGCGCCCCGGGACATCTGCTGGACCAGGGCCCGGCCCCGGGGCCGCAGCGCGTCGTGCAGGATCGCCGTGAACGCGGGGTACTCGGCGTCCCCGACGTGCTCGCCCATCTCGACGGTGGACACGGCGTCGTACGCCCCCCGCGTCCCGGGGCGCCCCGGGATGTCCCGGTAGTCGATGTTCAGCACCTCGACGAGGTCGTCCAGCCCGCGTTCCGCGACCTGTCGCCGTACGTACGCGGCCTGTTCGGCAGCGAGGGTGACGGCGGTGACGTGGACGCCGTGGCGCTCGGCCGCGTACAGGGTCAGCGAGCCCCAGCCGCAGCCGATGTCCAGCAGCCGGGCGCCGGGCTCCAGTCCGAGCTTGCGGCAGATCAGCTCCAGCTTGTCGCGCTGGGCGTCGGCGGAGCCGTAGTCGGCGCCGTCGCCGGTCCAGTAGCCGCAGGAGTACGCCATCGTCTCGTCGAGGAGCAGGGCGTAGAAGGCGTTGGACAGGTCGTAGTGGTGGCTGATCGCCGCCCGGTCGCGGGCCTTGCTGTGCAGGGCGCCGCGCAGTCCGGCGCGGGCGGCCGGGACCGGGGGCCGGGGGCCGACCGCGCCGAGGCGCAGCGCGAGGCCGGCCGCTCCGATCCGGTCGGCGACGGTGGGGGCGGGCGCGGTCAGGCCGCGTTCGCGGACGGCGCGGCGCACGGCGCGCAGCCCGTCGCCGAGGTCGGCGTCGAGGTCGATGTCGCCGGTGATGTACGCCTCGGCGAGGCCGAGTTCGCCCGGCTGCCAGAGCAGGCGGCGCAGCGCTCTGCGGGTGCGCACGTGGACGGTGGGGGCGTCAAAGGGCCCGGCCTCGCTGCCGTCCCACATGCGCAGCCGGACCGGCAGGGCGCCGCCGAGGAACCGTTCGATCACCGGTACGACGCGCTGGGCGGCCCCGGTGGGGGTGCGCCGGGCGGGGGGCCTGGTGTCGGTGGTGCTCACGCGGTCTCCTCGCGGGTCAGCAGCAGTTGCTGCACATCGAGATAGCCGGAGCGGAAGCCCGCTTCGGAGTAGGCCAGGTAGAAGGTCCACATCCGGCGGAAGACGGCGTCGAAGCCGAGGGCGTCGACCTCCGCGGCCCGCTCGGTGAACCGCTCGCGCCACAGCCGGAGCGTCTCGGCGTAGTGCGCGCCGAAGCCGACGCGCTGCGCGGTGCGCAGGCCGGTGTGGCCGGTGGTGATCCGCTCGATGGCCTCGGTGGAGGGCAGCAGACCGCCGGGGAAGATGTACTTCTGTATCCAGGTGTACGTGGAGCGGCTGGCGCGCAGCCGGTCGTCGGGCATGGTGATGGCCTGGAGGGCGACCCGGCCGCCGGGGGCGAGCAGACGGTCCAGGGTCCGGAAGTAGACGGGCCAGAACTCGGCGCCGACCGCCTCGATCATCTCGACGCTGACGATGGCGTCGAAGGCTCCGTCGACCTGGCGGTAGTCGCTCAGCCGTACCTCCACGCGGTCCTCGAACCCGGCCGCGCGGATGCGGGCGCGGGCGAGGTCGCGCTGTTCGGCGGAGAGGGTGACGGTGAGCACCCGGGCGCCGCGGGCGGCGGCGCGGACGGCCAGCTCGCCCCATCCGGTGCCAATCTCCAGGAGCCGGGTGCCCTCGGTGACCCCGGCGGTGTCCAGCAGCCGGTCGATCTTGCGGTGCTGGGCGGCGGGCAGCAGGTCGTACTCGGCGGGGAAGCCGCGGAAGACGGCGGAGGAGTAGGAGAGCGTCTCGTCGAGGAAGAGGGCGAACAGCTCGTTGGACAGGTCGTAGTGGTGGCTGATGTTGTCCCGGGAGCCCTCGGGGGTGTTGAGCTGCGCCGCGGGCCTGCGCAGCGCCCAGAGACCGCGCAGCCGCTGCAGGGAGCGGGGCACGAGGTCGGCGGCGTTGTCGGCGAGCACGGTCAGCACGCCGACGAGGTCGGGTGCGTCCCACTCCCCGGCCATGTAGGACTCGCCGAAGCCGATGAGCCCGCTCGCGCCGATCCGCCGGAAGAAGGCGTCGGGGTCGCGGACGTCCATGAGCGGCCCGCCGAGGCCGATGTCCTCGGCGCCCGCGAGGCGGGCGCGCAGGGGGAGCCGGCCGAGGGCGCGGCGGACGACGCGTTCGGCGACGGCGGTCCGGGCGCGGGAGGCCCGGGGCGGGGTGGCGACGTCGGGCCAGCGTTCCGGGTCGGGCCCGGAGGTGTGGTCTGCCGACAGCGCCGAGGTGGGAGCGGTCACTGCATGCCTTCCTGGGTGCGGTGAGGGGGGCGGGGCCGTACGGGGAGCCCGCGCAGGTAGAGCCGGATGCCGTGCAGGCGGATCGCGGCGGAGACGACGAGGGGGGACAGCGGGTGGCGCAGGGCGAGCCGCACCAGGGCGCCGGGCGTGGCGCGGCGCCGCTCGCCGCGTACGGTCGCGGTGAACGGGCGGCCTCCGTCGCGCTCCAGGTGGACGGTCAGGTCGAGCGCGGCCCCGGGCTCGGGCAGCCGCATCCGGTAGCCCCCGTCCACGGGGAAGAACGGTGAGACGTAGAACTCCTTGGCGGCGGTGGCCCGGTCGTTCTCGTCCGGGCGCAGCAGATAGCCGTGGCGTCCGCCGTAGGTGTTGTGGACTTCGGCGACGGCGCAGAGGGGGCCGCCGTCGGGGCGGTGGCACCAGTAGACGGTGATCGGGTTGAAGACGTGTCCGAACACCCGGGCCTGGGTGAGCATGGTGACGGCGCCGTCGCCGAGTTCGACGCCCCGGGCCCGCAGGAAGCGCTCCAGACCCTCGCGGACGGTGGGGGCGGTGCCGCCGAAATGGTCGCGGGGATCGAACCGGGCCAGCGGGCGCAGGACGCGGGGCAGCCGGGGCGGCCGGTCGGGGTCGATCAGCCACAGGTAGGTGCGGTGCCGGAAGGCGTACCGCGTGGGCCGGTTCCGTACGTGGGTGATGGTGCACGGGTAGAGGGCGTTCACCAGGCCACCCCCAGGGCGGCGGCGGCCTCGACCCCCGAACGGCAGCCGTCCTCGTGGAACCCCCAGCCGTGGTACGCCCCCGCGTAGGCGGTGACGGGGCCGGTGAGGGCGGGCAGCCGGGCCTGGGCCGCGACGGATTCGGGCGTGTAGACGGGGTGTTCGTAGACCATCCGGGCCCGTACCGAGGCGGGGTCGACCCGGTCGGAGCCGTTCAGGGTGACGACGAAGGAGTCGGGCGCGTCAAGCCGCTGGAGCCGGTTCATGTCGTAGCTGACGGTGACGTGGTCGGCGTCGGCGGCGCAGGACGGCATCAGGTAGTTCCACGAGGCCCTGGCGCCCCGGGCGCGCGGCAGCAGGGTGGTGTCCGTGTGCAGCAGGGTCGGGTTGCGCGAGTACCGGAACGCGCCGAGCACGGTGCGCTCGGCGTCGGTCGGGTCGGCGAGCAGGCGCAGCGCCTGGTCGGGGTGGGTGGCGATGACGACGGAGTCGTACGAGGCCGTCGTGCCGTCCCGCGTGGTGATCGTGACGCCGTCCGGGTGCCGGGCGACGGCGCGCACCGGGGTCGCGGTGTGCACGGCGGAGAGTTGCTTGACGATCAGGTCGACGTAGCTGCGGGAGCCGCCGGTGACGGTGCGCCAGACCGGGGAGCCGCCGATGGAGAGCATCCCGTGGTGGTCGAGGAACCGGAAGAGGTAGCGGGCCGGGTAGCTCAGCGCGGTGACCGGGTCGCAGGACCAGACGGCGGAGACGACGGGCGTCAGGAAGTGGGCGCGGAAGTACGGCGAGAAGCGGCCGCGCCGGGCGAACTCCCCCAGTGTCATCTCGCTCGCGCCGCCCTCCGGCAGCGCCAGCAGCGCGCGGGCCGCGCGGTGGAAGCGCGGTACGTCGGCGAGCATCCGCAGGTAGGGGCCGCGCAGGGCGGAACGCGGCTGTGCGAAGAGCCCGGACGGGCCGCGCGCGCCGGCGTATTCGAGGCCGCATCCCTCGCACCGTACGGACATGGACATCTCGGACTCCTGGGTGGCGACGCCGAGTTCGTCGAAGAGCCGCAGCAGGTTCGGGTAGGTCCGCCGGTTGTGCACGATGAATCCGGAGTCGACGCTGTGCACCCGGCCGTCGGAGGCGTCGAGTTCGTGCGTGTGGGCGTGGCCGCCGACGCGGTCGTCCGCCTCGTACAGGGTCACCTCGTGCGCGTCCCGGAGCACATGCGCGGCGGTCAGTCCCGCCACGCCCGCCCCCACCACGGCCGTCCGCCGTCGCCCTGCCATTTCCCGGCTCCCTCCGGTCGTCCCGCACCTGCCGGAGCGCTGGTGAAGCACCCCTTCACCAGTGGTTCGTGGCTGCCGTCCCGAAGGATTGGTCGATGATCGGCTTACCCCCGAACGGGTGAATGCGGAGATCCGACCAATCCGCCGGGGGCCGGGCGCCGAACCCCTTGCGTGAGAACAGACCGGAACGACGCGCGGACGAACGGCACACGCCTCTCCCTGCGGTCCCGCTCGGTGGGTGCCGAGCTCACCGCGACGGGCGGCAGCACTGCCGGTCGCGGGGACGCCGCCGCGCCGTCCCGGTCTTGCGGTCCGTCTCCCGCGGCTGGGAGACGGACCGCACGCCACCTCGCGCGCTGAGTGGGCGGCACTCCTCCATCGCGCCGGGGGCGAACACCGCTTATCTCTTTGTCTCTTTGTCCCCACGCATCACTCGACTCTCATCACCCGACACTCTCCGCACTTCCGACACCATCGACTCAGGAGAAACACCATGAACTCGCACCTCTTCCGCCGCGCTGCTCTCGCCGTCTCCGTGGCCGCCGTGCTGCCGCTGACGCTGAGCGCCTGCTCGTCGGACGACTCCTCCAAGGACTCCGCCTCGGGCTCGACGGCCAGCGCGTCGGCGCCGGCCAGCCCCTCGGCCGACGACTCGATGACCATGGACAAGCCGTTCGGTCCGGCCTGTTCGTCGGTGCCGAAGGAGGGCGCGGGCTCGTTCGACGGCATGGCGCAGGACCCGGTCGCCACGGCCGCGTCCAACAACAAGGAGCTGTCCACGCTGGTGGCCGCCGTGAAGCAGGCCGGCCTGGTGGACACGCTCAACAACGCGCAGAACATCACGGTGTTCGCCCCGACCAACGACGCGTTCTCGAAGATCCCGAAGGCCGACCTGGACGCGCTGCTGGCGAACAAGGCCGAACTCACCAAGGTGCTCACCTACCACGTGGTCGGTGAGAAGCTGACGCCGAAGCAGCTGGAGAAGGGGTCGTTCGACACCCTGGAGAAGAGCAAGGTGACGACGGCCGGCTCCGGCATGGAGTACACCGTGAACGACTCCTCGAAGGTCGTCTGCGGCAACGTCCCGACCGCCAACGCGACGGTGTACATCGTCGACACGGTCCTGATGCCCCCGAAGTAGTCCGCACCGGACCCCCATCGACGAGGGGCGGGGCCGCGCACGCCGCGACCCCGCCCCTCGTCGTGCGCGACGGCGGCTCATACGCTGACGGCATGACGCAGCGAACATCCGCGGACCGCGACGAGCGCGTGGCCGGAGCCGTGGTGGGCTCCGCGGTCGGGGACGCGCTCGGCGCACCCTTCGAGTTCGGCCTCGCCGGGGTGTTCACGGCCCGTTTCCCGGACGGCGTCGGCACCATGTGCGGGGGCGGCGGCTGGGACCCGGGCGAGGCGACGGACGACACGCAGATGGCCGTGCTGGTCGGGGAGTCGCTGCTGGAGCGCGCCGGCCTGGACCTGCCGGATCTGTTCGACCGCTTCCGGCGGTGGGCGGCGGGCGAGCCCAAGGACATCGGCCTGCAGACCGAGGACGTGCTGACCGGCGGCGAGCCGTGGGACCGCGCCGCGGCCCTGCACTTCCAGGTCAACGGGCGGGCCGCGGGCAATGGTTCACTGATGCGGGCCGCCACGTCGGCGGTGTACTTCGCGCGCTCCGGACGCACGCCGACGATGGCGGCGGCCCGCCGGATCGCCGCTCTGACCCATGGCGACCGGGCCGCCTGGGAGGGCACGGCGGTGCTCCACGAGCTGGTCCGGGTCGCGCTGGCGGGCGGCGACCCGCTCGCCGCCGTGCCGAAGGCGCTGGCCGAGGTGCACGCCGACCACCGGGACCGCTGGGCGACGGTGCTGGCCCCCGACTGGCGCCCGGACCTCGCGACCGAGTTCAACGGTGCGGTCTGGCCCTGTCTGGGCACGGCCCTGTGGGCGCTGCGGACGACCGACGGCTTCGAGCGGGCGCTGGCGGCGGCCGTCGACGTGGGCGGGGACACGGACACGGTGGCGGCGGTGACGGGCGGCCTGGCCGGAGCGGTGTACGGGATCGGCGCGGTGCCGGCCCGGTGGACCGAGCCCCTGCACGTACCGCTCCCCGGCTGGGCGGGCCGCCGCCTGGACACGGCGGACCTGACCGCCCTGGCGGAACGTCTGGATGCCGAGGGCCCTCGGCCGGTATGAGGGGTCTGGTCGATCCCCCTGAGGGGCTTGACCGATCCCCCGAAGAACCCTGCCCGAAATGTTCACATAAGCACTGGATAAGCGCACTATGGGAGTACGGGCACCTGCCGCCACCAACCGCACGACGGTAGGGCTCGCAGGACCGAAGGAGACGAGATCTCATGAGCAACGTCTCACACGCGAGGAGTGATCTGTCGGGCCACCCCGACGCCTCCGAGATGCGTGCGCGGTACGACCGGGTGATGGGCGGCCGCGATGTGGCACTGGTGGACGCGCCGGTGTTTCTGGTCGGCCTCTACTGTGCCGTCTCCCCGTGGGTGCTCCACTTCACGGCGAGCCAGCCGGCGCTGGTCACGCACAATCTCGTGATGGGCATCGCGGTAGCGGTACTGGCCCTCGGCTTCACCGTGATGCCGGAGCGCATGTACGGCCTGAGCTGGGCGATCTGCGCGATGGGTGCGTGGATCATCGTGTCGACCTGGGTGGTGGGCAGCAGCCCGGACACCGGAGTCGTGATCAACAACATCATCGTCGGAGGACTGACGGTACTGCTGGGCATGGTCTGCGCGGGAGCGGCGGCCAGAACCCGCAGGACGTAGCCGCCGGCGCTTGAGGAGGCCTTCTCAGCAGCTCCGGCGCCTGAGGAGCCGGCCCCGGGGCCGAACCCTCGATCCCCCAGCCCCTCTGGTGCCTGAGGAGCCGGACCTGGGGCCGAACCCCGCACCCCCCAGCCCCTCCGACGCTTGAGGAGCCGGACCGGGGGCCCAAACCCGCACCGCCCAGCCCCTCCGGCGCTTGAGGACCGGGCACGGCGCCAGAACCCCGAACCCCTCAGCCCCTCCGGCGCTTGAGGAGCCGGGCCCGGGAACGAAACCCCGCACCCCCCAGCCCCTCCGGCGCTTGAGGAGCGGGGTCCGGGGCGGAGCCCCGGTTTCGGGAAGGGGCGGGG